>JBMFRC010000004.1:0-254012 GCA_049968235.1 Candidatus Hydrogenedens sp. | reverse complement strand
TTCCTTCGGATAAAATTAGTGAAAAAAATGAACATAAATAAAATAATAATTTTATATGAAAATAAAAGTATTTAATGAAAAATATAAATTATGTTGACAAAGACTATCAATATATAGTATAAATATTATCGGTATACACAATATAAAAGTTGCGTATACCCTGTGTAACTAACAATTTATGTAAACTAATAAAAAGGAGAATGGAAATGGCTACAGAAAAAAAGGCCGCTGCAAAGAAGGCTCCTGCAAAGAAAGCCGCTGCAAAGAAAGCTCCTGCAAAGAAAGCCGGCTGCAAAAAGTAAAGTAGGGCAATAATTACTACTTTTCCAAGCACAGGTTACATTTTTATGTAATCTGTGCTTTTTTATTCATGCTATGATTTGAATGGATTTGTTTATACCTTAATTTGATAAATGAAAAAATCATTTCGTAAGATTTAAGTTTAATGATGAAATAATATAAAAAGGAAAATGATATGAAACAGACAACATTCTTTATTTTTTTGTTTCTTATTCTTTTTAACATTTGTTTCTTCCAAGAACATACTTTTGCAGAAGAAACAATTTCAATAATGACTTTCAATCTTCGTTATGGCACTGCTATGGACGGTCCCAATCACTGGAATAAAAGAAAGGATATTCTCGTCGAAGTAATTAAAAATCATGACCCAGACTTATTGGGAACACAGGAGTGCCTTGATTTCCAAGCAAAATATATTGCAGAAAAAATTCCTTCATATTCCTATGTGGGAAGGGGTAGAGAAAAAGATGGTTCCAGTGAACAAACGACCATATTTTATAAAAAAGATTTATGGGAAGTTTTAGACACAAAATATTTCTGGATTTCAGAAACCCCAGAAGAGCCAGGCTCCAAATCATGGGATACCGCCTGCACACGAATTGTTACCTGGTTGAAATTAAAACATAAACCTTCGGGTAAAGAAATTCTTTATATTAATACGCACCTTGACCATAAAGGGGAAATAGCGCGTCAAAAAGGAGCAGAAATTATTTGCAATAGAATCAAAAAGGAAAATGAAAACTTGCCAGTGATAATTACAGGCGATTTTAATGCGGTAGGTGAAAAATCAGAACCGTGGAAGATTTTTGTTAATAATGGCTTTAACGACTCATGGTTAAAAGCAGATGAAAAATTAGGTCCTTTAACAACATGGTGTGGATTTAAAGACCCGGACCTGAATTCTGATTATCGCATCGATTGGATTTTATATCAAGGACCATTCCATCCGATTAAATGCGAGACAATCATCAATAACAAGGAAGGCAGGTATCCATCAGACCACTTCCCGGTTATAACTGTTTTCAAATGGCGTTCATAGTTGTTATAATTGTACATCTTTTTCCCTTCTTTAATTTCATACATAAAAAATGTTTTTTTTATTATTACAAACTGGAGAATGAATAGTGGCGAAAGTTAAAGTTATTACTTTTGATTTGTGGGATTGCCTTTTTGTAGATGATAGTGATGAACCTAAAAGAACAAAGGCGGGATTGAAAAGCAAGAAAGTTGCACGACGAGAAATGCTTCATAATGCGTTATCAAAAATATCACCTATTGACCGTAACATCGTTGATACTGCTTTCGATGTAGTGGATTCAGCCTTTCGTAAAGTATGGCATGACCAACTCGTTACATGGACTGTTGCAGAACGAGTTTCTGTTCTACTGGAAGGATTAGGTCGTTCTCTACCTGAAGATGTTTTTAATGAGATAGTAGAATCATATGAAGATATGGAAATCCAATATATGCCTGACCCTGTTCCGGGGGCTGTAGATGCATTACAAAAATTAAGCAAACAATATAAATTATCTATCATATCAGACGCTATTTTTACACCCGGCAGGAATTTGAGAATTTTATTACAAGAAGCAGGCATGTATACCTATTTTGACTATTTTGTCTTTTCGGACGAAATAGGAGTATCCAAGCCACATCCGGCTGTTTTTGAAGCGGTAGCCCGCCATTTTAATATTGAATTAAAAAATATCGTGCATGTCGGAGACCGTCCGCACAATGATATTTTAGGACCACAATCTGTAGGTGCAAGAGGTGTGCTTTTAACAGCCGTAAAAGAAAGACCTTTAGAAGGAACGTGTCCGGATGCTGTTTGCAAAAAATATGAAGATTTACCCCGTATTATTCAAGAAATGGACACAGATAACTAAATAATGTTTTTTATGAATAAAGAAAAATAAAAAAGTAGTAAAGGAGTAGTTCATATGACTAAAGTCCCTCGATTTCTTATAGTAGATGGCTATCCCATAAAGAGCCGTGAACAATTCGATCAGGTAGGAATGAAACTTGCCGGAGTGCTTTATGCAGATTTACTTGTAAAATATTTACCAGAGGCAGAATATTACATCTGGTACAGTAGTGATGAAGGGGCTGTTCCACCGACCGATGAACAATTAAGCCAATACACAGGTGTTATCTGGCCGGGATGTAATCTGACGATTTATCATGAAGATGACCCTCGCGTTCAAGCCCATATCCGTTTGTGTCAGCGTTGTTATGAAGCAGGTATTCCTCAAATAGGAAGTTGTTGGGGAATTCAGTTAGCCAATTACTCCGCCGGTGGAAAAGTAGAACCTCACCCCAGAGGTAGAGAAATGGGAATTGCGACAAAAATCCGATTGACAGAAGAAGGGAAGAAACATCCCATGTTTAAGGGAAAGCCTGAGGTATATTCTCATTTCGTCAGCCACGATGACCAAGTAACAAAATTAGCCGATGGTGCAATCTTATTGGCGGGCAACGATTGGAGTACTGTTCAAGCATGCGAAGTGCATTATAAAAAAGGAATTTTCTGGGCAACCCAATATCATCCCGAATATAACCTTCACGAGGTCGCAAGGTTAATTATCGCCCGTGAACCTAAACTTATCCAACAAGGAATGTTCCGTGACCACGAAGACATGATGATATATGTAACACGCCTCGAAATGGTATATGAAAATCCTTCCCTGAAATATATTCGCTGGCAATATAAGATTGATGACGATTTAATTGACGATAAAATCCGCGAATGCGAATTTATCAATTGGATAGAGCACATTATTAAACCACGAATTGCCAAGTAATAATTTAAGATTGAAAGTAAAAAAAAATATTTTAATTAGTAAAAAATAATTTAAAAAATGCGAGGAGTAGCCCGGATATATTCGCTGTATTGGCAAAGATGAGCGATGGCTTTTGCCATGCTGTTTGGATTTTGAAAAACATAGATGTTCATTTCTTCAAGTTTTTTTAATACGGGGTTTATATTTTGACCATGTGATAAAATGGTCGTATCAGAAGCTACTATAATGGGTTTTTGGTATGTTTGCATAAGTCTTGCAATTTCTTCTGCATCCTTTATCTCCAATTGGGTTCCAAATTCAGATAATTTATCAAGCCTCAAACTTTTTGCTCGTTCCGAATTTTGTAAACGCACATAAGCACTTGCGATGTAGCCAATACCTAAGATAACCAAAATATCGATTTCTTCGTCCTGTATCAATATCTCCATAGAATTTTTAAATAAGTCCATATCTGTTCCTGCGACCATATCTACAGGATTTGTCCGATTCCACCATTTAGGCATAATAGCATCTAATTTTTTTAATGTATTTTCAGAAAGAGGAACAACATTTAAACCTGCTTTTGTGCATACATCTGCAGAAATCACACCCCAACCACCTCCCTGAGATAAAATACCTACATTTCTGCCTCGAGGAAGTGGAACATTCGAAAGAAGATGAGCTGTTTCCATTGCTTCATAAATATCTTCAGTTAAGATTCCCCCTTGTTGAACACAAATTCCGCGAAATAATCGGTAATCAGTAGCTAATGCTCCAGTGTGGGAAGAAGCGGCACGAGAACCCGCATGGGTTTTGCCTCCTTTCAATACTATAACCGGTTTTTTCTTCGTTACATGTTTTAATTCATCAAAGAAAATCCGAATATCTTTAGCACTTTCAATATAAGAAAATATCACTTTTGTTTTAGGGTCAGAACCAAAAAAGTTCAGGTAGTGGTAATTTTTAATAACTGCTTCGTTGCCTGTGCTGATAAATCGTGATAGTCCTAAATGATGTTCCATCGCCCAACTCATAGCCGTGTTTCCAATGTTTCCACTTTGTGATAGAATACTTAAACCACCAGGTTGTGGGTATCTTCCTATCATGGAACAGTATAGTTTTTTAGGAACTGGACTAACCACACCCGCACAATTAGGACCGATAAGATATAGGTCATTTTCTCGAGCAATTTGTCTTAATTTCTCCTGAGCAGATTGAGCCTCTTCATCATTCAATTCTCCAAAACCTGCCGTTATAACAAGAACGACTTGAATACCCTTTTGAACACATTCCTGAACTGAAGGTAGAACCGCATGTGGAGGGACAATAATAACTGCTAAATCAACCACTTCGGGTATATCCAAAATAGAGGGATAACAAGGAATATTTAGGACCTCACTTCGCTTCGGATTAACGCCATATATTTTTCCGGTATACCCACCTTCTAAAGTATTGAACAGGACACGAAAGCCCCATTTAATTGGAGTATCTGTTATACCAACAATGGCTATACTTTCCGGTTCAAATAGTCTTAATAATTTATTAAAATCAAGCGATATTATCTCAGATTGTTTATCAGTTATTATGATATCCCCTTTAATTGCAAGGGCATCTACTGCAATGGGTGTGTCGCAATGTATTAAAATGGGATTAAGTTCAAATTGACTGATTTCTTTTTCATTATTTAATAGATTTTCAATGGATTTTACTACCTGGAAAAGTTTTTGTATATCAACAGGAGGGTCTCCACGAAATGATTGAAAGATTTTTTTGAAATGCAATTCATAAATCATTTCTTGTAGGTCAATTTCACGAATGGGAACAGAACGAAAAGATGCATCCTCTAACGCTTCTACGAAAATACCGCCTATTCCAATGTAAACACATAAACCATATTCATTATGTTTCATCCCCCCCACGATAAGTTCTCGTTTACCATAAATATGTTTTTGTAATAAAAATCCGGATAAACACTTATCTTGTGCGTTGTTTTGAATCTCTTTCACTACTTTGAGTAAATCTTCTTCTGATTTTATATCTGTTTTTACTAATCCCCAATCGCTTTTATGGGCAATCCCTTCCACCATGCCTTTTATAGTTATCGGGAATCCTAATTCTTGTGCAGACGAAACAACTTCATTTAAATTATGACAGATGCGAAATCCTGCCACAGGTATTTTATATTTTTCTAATAAATCTAATGTTTGAATTTCGGAAAAGATAGTTGTTTGTTCGTGATTCATTAAAATAACTCCTGCAGATTTACTTCGGAAATTGGCTTTTATGTTAACAAATTTTAAAAAGAATTTATATTTTAAAACAAGACTAATTATCTCTTTGTTTACCTCGTCTCCAACGATTACGGATTTGTTGATGTTTTTGAGGATTTTTTTTTCCCTCTTCCTGCAATTTTTTGTAAAACAACGCTTCCTTATCAGAAAGTTGATTGTTTTGTATCATGCTTTTAATTTTTTCAATATCCGTTGCAGTTCCTGTCGGTTTTATAGAATCCCCTTCTGTTTGTATATAAGATAATTCTGTTGGTAATTTTTCAGGTAGAATATGATAGATAAAAATGACAAAAAAGGCAATAACATAAAGTAATGAAACGGTAAAAAAAATAAAATCATTTTTTTTCATGTTTATAACACCGATTACATTGAATACAGTCTATTTCTTCAGGTCTTGATATTCCAAGGTCACAATGTGTAGGGAAAGTTTTTTGCCAGAAAAATGAAAATATTCGAAGAGATTGAATTAAACTTAAAAAAGCACCTGTGGGACAAAGTACCCTACACCAAAAACGGTTATATAAAAAACTTGCCAATAAAACACAAATTCCAAATATTGTTATATAGTTTGATATATCCAGAGTAAAAAAGGAAAGCAAAGGGTCAATATCTATCATTTTTACTTCTCTCTTAAAAAAATATGTAGAGAAAAATACAAAAGCAAGAATGTATTTAAACTGTCGGGTTATATACCATGTTTGTTTTGTTGGGATTATTTTTTTGTTTATCCAATCCAGTTTGCTTATTAGTTCGGACAACGCTCCAAATGGACATAAATACCCACAATAAATATTGCCGTTTATTAAAATGAGCACAGGAATACCAATAATTAAAAGGGTTGGGACATTTAAATGAAATTGTAACTTATCCACATATAAAAGTTGAACGATAAAATATAGACCATATTGGATATTTAGCCAGAAACCTAAAATCAATACTACACAGATTAACCATAATGTCCGTAGTAAGTCACTATGGAAAAATCGAAAAATTATAGCCAGAAGAATAAATAAGAGGAAGATATATATGGAGTATGTCGTTGGGGCAGAAAAATCATAATTGAACGATGTTTTTGTTTGAGTTATGTTGTTGCTCTGGATAATTTGTGCAAATTCTTTTCCCGCAAATTGGACAGCACGCTTCACAGCATCAGCGGTTGTTGTTGCTCCACTTACACTATCTATTTCCGAGATACTTTCAGGCTGAAATATATTTTTCCCTTTATATAAAAAGAAGTAATCTTCAACCCGGGACAAATAATCAGGGGTTTCATTGGATTGAATAACTTTAATGTTTTCAATATTTCCTTCCCGAGATACCTTAACGGCGATATCCATTTCCCCACCATATCCAATTACCTTAAATAATGAAGCAGTAGAAAAAATATATGAGATATTTTTATTCTGATTTTCATCTTTTTTTGTAACTGTATAATAACGGAGTTGTCTATTATCAGGAAGCGTTATTGTTTCAAGTTGAAGTTTTCCACCATCAGATAATTCTTGAGCAATTTTTGTAAATGCATCTCCTGGTAAGGGAACTGTGGAACGATGATATATCTCCGTAGAGATAAAACATAATACAAGGATGGGGAATAAGGTATAGCCGTAAACTCTTCCCCACGATGAAGACTTACAGACAGGAATTGTTTGAAGAAGAGGTATAAATAAAAGAACCAGTAGCAGAGATAAGAGAATAAATCCGACAGAAAACTGCAATCCGAACAGAGGGAGTAGAATAATTGGAAATATAAAAGCCCCTAGCCCTGCTCCAAGGTGGTCCCATATCTCTAAATTTACCGCAATCTGAGAAGTAGTTGATTCTTTATCTAATGTATTAAGAAACATGGAGAGAAGAAAGCCTAACGAAAGCCCCCATAAAAAGAGTATAACGAGGTAGGTATAAAAATGAACGGACAATTCAAAAAGTATCGCAAGTGTATAAATAGCACAGATAGAAAAAAGAGAGAAAACAACAAAAAACGATTGCTTATGATTTTTATCCGCATACAATGAATTAAAGGTAATGGGACTTGTTGAAAGTCCCAGCATAAACATTGATGATAAGAGACCAATATAAGTTGAGAGTGTTCCATAACAGTATTGAAATTGTATAAGTAGAAGAATAGAAATTCCCATGCCAATGGTCCCAATAGCAAGAATAGCGAAATATGTTTCTAAAGTAGTAGCAAAAATTTTTTCTTTCCCTTTTCGGATTGACTTCCTTTTGTATATCCAGCGTGCTAATAAGAAGCATAAAGGAGATGAAAATAAAAGGAAAAGAGTAATTTGCTTAATAATATCAATTTTATCTAACAGTCCCGAATAGCCCTGCTTCCAGAGATAAAAAAGATTGCTATACAGAAAACCGAGATATTTGTCTTCCGTATTAATCAAATAATCTTCACGGATAAATTTCTTAATTTCCTCGTAGCGATTTTTTTGAAAAATAATTCTATCAGCGGGATATAGATCTCTTACGATACCGGGTTTGATTTCCGGGATTTGTTCTGATATGTTAGACAATCGTTGTTCAAGGGTCGGCACATGTTCACTTATAGGGTAATTCAAAGAGCCAAATAACCAGGTTTCTTCACCGGGTTTTAGTGCGTTAACTTTGAATACCTGTTGGAAAGTAAAATATATAGACGAACCAAGTGCTGATATTTCTCCACCTAAAAAATTTTCTCCTCCCGACATTCGAATCCCTGCCATGCCTTTATCTGTAAGGTGAATTTTGAGTAAACTAAAAAAACTATCTGTTAAGTATTGATTAGAAGAAATAGTTTGTGGGTTATCCGTATAAACAAGAATAATGTCAAACTTGTCATTAGTGCTTTTCAAAAAAGAACGAGGTTCATTATGCGGGAAAATGAGTTTTTTATTATTGAATAGGGAATTTTCAGGCAATAGTGAAATAATTTTTGTAGATAATTCAAAATCAAAAGGTATCCATAAAATTTTTTCGATGCTCTTAATATTTATTAGATAAGGTAATGTATAAACGAAAGGCTCTCCAATGAGTAAAATGTTTGTAGCATCGTTTTTCTGAGCAATAAAAGTAGATAGTAACTGTAAGCCATATTCTTGATTTGGAAACCTTAATGTAGGTTTGAGATTTCTTAAAAGTATAAATTGGTTGGTATCATATCCATATAAATATTCTCCCTTTTGGGTAATTATTTTTCCCTTAAAATTTTCATTTTTTGTAATATATTCCCACAAAGATTTATTTTCCCATGTTTCCAGCAGGAATGCTGATAGCAGGAGTAAGGGGAGAAGAATGATAAGAAATGCCTTTTTCAAAAATGGATAGTCCAATAATAAAAGAGAGGAAATAATTAGGAATCCTACGGAAATACAAAAAGGTATCCAATGGGAAAATCCGAGGTAAATACTAAATGAAGTAGTAATTCCACCTAATACTGCGCCGAAAGCCTCATAAGCATATACATAACGAACTACCGTCGAAGGTTTGGAATTGCTTTCTCCATATGTAAAATTATCCTGCCACCATAAGGAACAATGGGTAAATAAAAATCCTGTAAGAAAACTTATTCCTGCAGGTGCTATTGCGGAGTATAAAAAAAGAGAATGAATGTCAAAAAGTTCATAGGTAGCGATGCCTGAGATATCTCGCGAATTACGAACCAAAAAGTGTCCCCATAGCCATGATGGAATATAAAAAAGGGAGATAACAGGAAAAAGATGGGAATATTTATATAAAAGTTTTCCCACAAGAGAACCGGGGATAATCCACAAGAACCAGAAAAAATAAAGAATACCTAATGAAAGTTCATTTTCTTCGATACAATGTAGAAAATCACGCACAAGCAATGCTTGTGCTGTGATTGAAAAGAAACCTAATGCAATGGGTAAAAAATATTTCTTCACAATTACTCTTCGTGGAATACCTCTGCTTCAAAAACTTCAAATTCAGCACCTTCTTTATATCCATCCGGCGGTAAACCCGCTTTCATAGACAGATGTTCCAGAGTTTGCTGTAAATTCCAATTCTGTTCCGGGGCTACCTGTGGTAGGAATAAAGCCTGGTTATACCCTTTTTTTAGAATAATTCCATGTTTGCCTAATTCAATCTCGGTATAATGATTTATTTTTTTGGGATGTGTTAGAAGGGATATATCAATTTTAATCTTAGGTAGTTCATCCTTTGTAATAGGATAAAATCGGGGGTCTTTAAAGCCTGCATTATATGCATTCTGAAGAACCGACCTATACATAGATTTCGTTGCAAAAATTTCACCGATACAACCTCGTAAATCATCATTTATTTTTAATGTAACAAATGCGGCGCGTGGCGTTTTCATTGTTTCTGTTATTTTAATAGGTATTTCGTTATCCGCAGGCAATTTGTTATGTTCTAACACATATTCAAGTGTCCAGCGTGCCAATTTTAATAAATCTTTTTTCTCTTCAGATGTTAATGTCGTTGAACTATTCATAGGAGTCCTTTCTTTCTTTTCACATGTCCCGGTAAAAACAATACTGAAATAACTTACAGAATTCTGATAATCATTTACAATTTCACCGGATTGTTTATATTCTAAAAGTTTTGTTTGAGTATTTTCGGGTAATAGATACATCAAAACTCCAATCCCATACGGACCACAAATAGTAATTTCTGTTCTTTTGATATATTCATAAAATCCCTTCACATCTCGTTTCTCTATATATTGATATGCTCCCATATCTAATTCTTTAATATTTTCCGGAATATTCTCACTAAAAGGGACATAATTGTAATTGTGTCCGTAATGAGTAAAATCGCTACTGGCAATAACCAATGTTTTTTCATCTATGTAATTTTGTAATATCCGGGCTATTTTTTCTGTCGTTTCAATATCCAATCGTCCACAAATTAAAGGGATTAATTTAAAATCTTTTTTTAAGTATTGTAACAATGGCAGTTCAATTTCAACGCTATGCTCTCCCTGTTGTGCTAAAGGAACTTCCTTAAAATATGGGAATTTTTTTAATTCTTGAATAGTATCCACGTCAAGAGGTATTTGTCCTAATGGAGTTTCATAAAAATCCACAGATGGAACACTTACTATATTCTCTAAAGGTGCTCTGTGACTTGTCCCTAATATAATTATTCTTGAGTGTAAAGATTTTTCCGTTGTTTTAATTCCTTTACATGCAGTTAATCCTGAGTATGTATAACCCGCATGAGGTAATATAAGCCCTATCACATTTCCTGCGGATTCTACATTAGCATTATTAAACATCTCCGAAATTTGCTGTCTAAGTTTCTCGGGAGATGCATCATACCATTGACCTGCTATTAATGATTTATAAACTTTTGGTAACTGCATTTCTTTTTCCTTATCCGAATTAGAATTATCACCACATGCAAATGGAATAACAACAATGAATAGAAAGAACAAAATAATAAAATAATAATATTTCATTAAATATCCCCTTATTTATTCTGTTTTATTATATTAAATTTTAACCCATCCATGGTGAAGGTTTGGACGAAAAAATACTTTTCTTATTATATTTAGAAAGTTCCTTATTGTAAAGAGGTATTGCGTAAGTTTGCCGGATTAATGAGGGTTTTTTAATACCCTGTTTCGTAATTACAGCAGTTAAAATATATGATAAAAATCTTCGTCTATTTATTACCATACTCCATATATCTCCGTGTTACATTTGGGACATTTCCCCTGTGAAATATTATTTTGAAGCACACTAAAACCATATCGCTCAACAAGTAAAGTTTTACAGGAAGGACAATAGGTATTTGAACTTTCTCTGTGAATAATATTACCGATATATACAAATTGTAAACCTTCATTTAAAGCAATTTGACGTGCTTTTAGAAGAGTCTCTAATGGTGTTGGAGGTAAATGTGTCATTTTATATCGTGGATAAAATTGGGAAAAATGCAACGGTGTATCTTTCCCCAAATTATGTGCGACCCATTCACAAAGTTTTTTTAGGTCTTCATCTTTATCATTTAATGTTGGAATGACTAAATTTGTAACCTCTAATTCAACCCCTGCATTTTTAGTTAATTCCAGTGTTCTTAATACAGGTTTTAGCGTTCCATCGCATACAGTTCTGTAAAATTCCTCCGAAAAGCCTTTTAAATCTATGTTTGCAGAATGGATAAAAGGTAGTAATCGTTTGTAAGGTTCTTCATTAATATATCCCGCAGTTACAAGAACATTTTTTAATTCTTTTTCAATAGATATTTTACAGCACTCGTAAGTGTATTCATAATAAGCCAGTGGTTCCGTATAGGTATAAGCGATGGAAGGACAATGATACTGAACAGCCAGATCGGAAATTTTATCAGGTTCTACATATTCCGTTACTAATTGGTATGGTTCTGTCTGAGATATTTCCCAATTTTGGCAATTTTTGCAATGAAGATTACAACCTACCGTAGCAAGGGATAGGATAGGTGTCCCCGGTAAAAAATGATATAGAGGTTTTTTTTCAACAGGGTCAATGTGAATAGAACAAGGATGCCCATAAGTAACAGTATAAAGTTTCCCCTCTATATTTATGCGAATACGACACTCCCCCTTTTGACCATCTTCAAGAATGCAATAACGAGGACAAAGTTCACATTTTATTAATGTAGTCATCTTAATCAAATATAATCATTTATTCAATATTATAACGGTAAAAAATATAGAAAGGGAACTTTTTGTCTATTTCAAATGTTTATTAATAAAAAAATAAAATATTTTGATAGTTAAATAATAAATAAAAAAAATAATTTGATTTTTTAATTATTTTATTATAAAATAATTTGATAAATTATTTAAAAAGGAATTGATTTTATACAATGTAATTGTTCTGATGAAAAAGGCACTATTCTTGTTTACGCATGTTCAGGTATTGCTAACACAGGCCTGATTGCAGACCGGGTTATGAGAAATTTAGTAAAAGAGAAGGTATGTCGTGGTTCATGCCTTTCTGGAGTAGCCTCTGATTCTTCAGGTTTTATCCAATCTGCTTTGGGAGCAGATAGGAATGTAGTAATAGATGGTTGTCCTGTTTCCTGTGGGAAGAAAATATTTGAGAAGAGACAAATACCATTTGAACATATTGTGATAACAGATTTAGGTGTTGAAAAAGGGAAAACAGTTGTTACGGACGAATTAGTCCATGAAATTATTGAAGTAGTTAAGAAAAAAATATAAAGATAGAGATAGCATTACACAAATTGTTGGAGATGCATAATGGAACGATATGAACAGTCAGCCTATGAGATATTAAAAACAATTCAAATGATTCAGAAATGGATACATAGCCGGTTTCATTGCTGTTCCCCTGAAAAGGAAAAATTAAAGTTCGAGCATAACCTTACTATGCCCCAGTTTCATATGTTAATGACGATAAAAAACTTTGAGCCTTTAAACTTAAAAGAATTGTCGGAATATCTTAATGTATCCCCTTCTGCGGCAAGTCTCATGTTGGACCGATTGGTAGAATTGGGACTGGTAGTTCGTGAGCAGTCATCTGAGGACCGTCGAGAAATTCAAATAAGGTTAAGTCCGGAAGCCAGTGAATCTATGAAATGGCATGAAAATCAAGTGTTAAAAGGTATAGGTGAATTATTAAAAGGTTTAGGTGATGAAACATCCTCCCAATGGGTTGATGTTTATAAAAAGATAAGAGAATACTTAATGTCTGTTCAGAATAACAATAAATAAAGTGAGGAAGTTTTATGAGTAACGAAGAAGTAAAAAAATATATTACATTTGCAAAATTATTCTCATTTGTAATCGCTATTCTAATTTTGCTGTTGGGAATAATTTCTTTTGTTTTCTTTTCTTCCTTTCGTAAACCTCCAGCACAAGCAGAACAGGAAGAACGTCCCATCCCTGTTGATGTAATTCAGGTGCAACCGGAAAATGTTCCGATTATATTAAATGGATTTGGAGAAGTTCGAACCTTAGCAACGGTCCCTATAGCGCCGGAAGTATCAGGGCGTGTTATTCGTATTCATCCAAGATTGGAAGCCGGTGAGGTTATCCCTGCCGGGGAAGTCTTATTTGAAATAGACCCCAGTGATTATCAAGTTCGACTAAAATCTGCGCAGGCAAGTTTGGAACAGGCAAAGCAGGCATTGAAAAGAACACAAGAACAGTTTGCCTCCGATAAAGAACGGCTTAAAACATTAGAGCGTACTAAAGATCTTGCTTATTCAGAATTCCAACGAGTGAAACAGTTATTTGAACGAGATAAAGTAGGTACGCAATCCAATGTTGAGCAAACGGAACGGGCATATAATCAAGCATTAGACGCTTATAATTTATTAGTTCAATCTATCGATTTGTATCCTTTACGAGTCAGGGAATCAGAGGAAGCAGTGAAAAATGCAGAATCTCAGTTATCTCAGGCAGAAATAAATTTATCGCGAACCCAGGTAAAGGTTTCTTTTAATGCACGGATTAAAACAGTGAATCTTGAAGCAGGACAATATGTAACCCCTGGTTCTGTTGTAATGACACTTTCAGATGATTCCATTCTGGAAATATCCGTCCCTTTAGATGCGAAACAGGCAACACAGTGGCTTCCATTTCAAAAGGATAATATAAATATTGATTCTGCATGGTTTCCACCATTAGAGCCTAAAGAATGTGAAATTCTATGGACAGAAGATAAAGAAAATCATAAATGGAAAGGGTTACTACATCGTGTCGAAAGATATGACGAGAAAACCAGGACTATTTATGCAGTTGTTCGTATTGAAAAGGAAAATATTTTTTCGGTGTCTGATGATAAAATGCCACTGGTTCAGGGTATGTTCTGTCAGGTAAAAATTCCGGGCAAAACATTATCAAGTGTATATCGGTTACCGGACACCGCTGTAAGTTTTGAAGGGACAGTATATACCGCAGAGAATGACCGATTGAAATCGGTTCAGGTGGAAAGATTATATATTCAAGGTGATGAAGTTATTGTGAGTGGTCTTAATCCAGGAACTGTTGTTGTTACAACGCGTTTGATTAATCCAATAGAAAATTCACTATTAGAAATCCAGAAATCGGGAGATAAGGAATCTGTTTCATGAATCAGTTCTTAGGGTATTTTGTTGGAAACCGTGTTTTTGCAAATATACTGACTGCAGTTATCCTAATTGGGGGAATAATTTCTCTCTTATTAATTCGAAGAGAGTTGTTCCCTGAATTTTCTTTAGATATGATAACAGTGCAGGTAATTTATCCCGGTGCAGACCCTGAAGAAGTTGAGGAAGGCATCTGTCGTAAAATTGAAGAATCACTGGATACTGTGGAAGGAATTAAACGATATACTACCGTTGCTTCGGAAAATATGGGGATGGCAAATATTGAGGTAATGGATAGTTATGATTTAAGTAAGGTATATGATAAGGTTCGTAATGCCATTGATTCTATTTCTACATTTCCAAAAGACGCAGAGAAACCAATAACAAATGAAGTAACTATTCGCCGTGAAGTTATTCAGGTTGCATTATCCGGAAATTTACCCGATAAAATCTTAAAAGAGTGGGCAGAACAGATAAAAGATGAATTACAGGCACTTCCGGAACTATCACAGGTTTTTATTTTTGGTGCGAAACAGTATGAAATAGGAATTGAAATTTCCGAAGAAAAACTTCAAAAGTTGGGGTTAACATTTTCACAGGTGGCATCAGCAATTCGTTCCGGAAACTTAAACATTTCTGGGGGACTTATTCGTTCTAAAGGAGCCGAAATACGTATTCGAACAATAGGTAGAAAATATTATGCGGATGAATTGGCTAAGATAGTAGTATTAGCCAAACCTACAGGTGAAGTGATTACTCTGGACCAAGTAGCGGAAATACGAGATGATTTTAATGAAGACCCCTTAGAGGCAGATTTTAATGGAGAAAAATCAGTTTTGATTTCATGTTTCAAAACACAGGAGGAAGATGATATAGCTATATCCGATGCGGTCCATAAATATGTAGAGGCGAAACAAAAACAATTGCCTCCGGGTGTAAAAATCTCCGTGTGGAACGATAGTGCCCGGCTCATTCGAGCCCGGTTAAATTTGCTTGAAATGAATGGTGTTCAAGGGTTAGTTATCGTTATTTTGATGTTGTTGTTATTAATGGATGCTCGTTTGTCCTTTTTCGTTACTTTAGGTATTCCTATTTCCTTTGCTGGGGCTATCAGTATTATGTATATTCATGGGGATACTATAAATATGATGTCATTGTTTGGACTAATCATGGTATTAGGTATGTTGGTTGATGATGCGATTGTTATAGGAGAGGCAATATACTATCATCGCCAGCGAGGATTGCCACCCATGAAAGCGGCGTTAACGGGTGTAGAAGAAGTGGGGCTGCCCGTGATAGGGGCTGTAACAACAACAATAGCCGCATTTATCCCATTAATGTTTGTAAGTGGAATTATGGGTAAGTTTATCCGTATTTTACCAATTGTTGTTATATCAGCGTTGAGTGTATCACTATTTGAATCTCTCTTCTTACTCCCCGCTCACCTTAATGACTTGCCTGATTTATCTCATACCATTTCGAATTCGGATAATCGGAAACATCCTCTGAAAAAATTAAGATGGTTCTTCAGCGATTCCCTTGATGCTTTTGTTGACAAAATATATCTTCCGTTTTTAAATGCCATGTTAAGGCATCGTTACATTTCGTTAACTGCCTCTATTGCTATATTATTAACAATAATGGGACTTGTTCGGGGGCAAATTATTAAATTTGAAGTTTTTACTGAGGCTGATGGGGACTATTTAATGGCACAGGTTGAGTTTCCCTCCGGGACACCGTTTCATGTTACAAAAGATGCGGTGAAGAGGATGGAATCCGCCTTGAAACGATTAGTAGAAAAAACAACAACAATAAGTGGTGAACCTTTAGTTCAGAATGTTTACAGTGTTGTGGGTCAGAGCAGTAGCGGTTTTTCGGCTCAGGGGGGGAGTAATGTAGGTGAAATCCGTGTAGAATTGTTACCCACAGAACGAAGAGGGATTCATGCCAAGAAATTATCTTCCATGTGGGCAAAAGAAACAGGGACTATCCCCGGAACATTAAAACAGAAATATGATGTAAGTGGAGGAGGTCCCCGTGGAACAGGTATTGAGTTGTGGTTAAGGAGTGAAAACCTTCAAGATCTGATTCGTGCAAGCCAGGAGATAAAAGAGAAACTTAAAACTTATGATGGAGTTTATCAAATTGAGGATGATTATCGACCTGCAAAAATTGAAGCGAGATTTTATCTGAAACCAGAGGCACAAACATTGGGGATAACTCTGGATTCATTAGGAAGACAATTAGCGGGTGGCTTCTTCGGAGAAGAGGCTGTCCGAATACAAAGAGGTAGAGATGATATTCGCATACGGGTTCGTTATCCCCGTGAGGACCGAAGTTATCTTTCTATATTAAATCAAGTTCGCATACGAACCAATCAAGGATATGAAGTTCCTTTATTTGCTGTTGCTGATGTAGATTATACTCCTGGATTTTCTTCAATAACCCGTGTTGATGGGATGCGAAGAGTTGTCGTAACAGCAGATATAGAAACAACAAAAGCAAATTCAACAGAAATTATTGGCGATTTAACAAGTAATTTCCTCCCATTGCTCCAAAGGAAATATCCGGGATTAATATGGTCGTTTGAAGGACCTCAACAAAATAGTAGTGATGCCCTTAGCTCCTTAAAAGTGGGTTTTCCTATTGCATTGTTATTAATTTTCCTAATTATTTCCTCGATATTCCATTCTTATTCTCAACCGCTATTAATTATGCTTACCATTCCATTTGGAGTTGTAGGCGCATTGATTGGACATTTATTGTTCGGACAAACTGTTACACTTATGAGTCTATTCGGTATTGTTGCCCTTTCCGGAGTAGTTGTTAATGATGCTATTGTTTTTGTTGATTGCTTTAATGCAAACCTTGGCGAAGGGAATAGTTTTATTTCTTCTATTCTCCAGGCGGGTAAGAGAAGATTTCGTGCTATTTTCTTAACTTCAGTTACTACATTTGGAGGGCTTATAAGTTTGCTTTTTACACGAGATATGCAAGCACAGTTCCTGAAACCGATGGCAGTCTCGTTAGCTATAGGATTAGTGTTTGCGACTAGTGTTACACTTCTATTTATACCTGCTATTATTGGTGTATTAAATGATATTCGAAGATTAGCATATACAATTAGAAATCGAAGAATTCCAAAACCTGAAGAAGTAGAGCCTGTATTTTCAATGTTAGAACAAAAACAGCAATTAGAAAATAGTTCCTTATGAAAATAGATATTGGAGGAATTGTATAACATGTTTGAGGCTTTTTTAGTTCGCTGGCGAAGTTATTATCATGGCTTGAAATTTGCCAGGAAAGGAAAAAAATGTCGTATTCAAGGAAAACACTTTACCATAGAGGGACATGTGGAGTGCGGGGATTATTGCCGGTTTCGGGATTATGTGATACTTCGCACTCATAAAGAAGGAAAAATAATAATGGGGACCCATTCACTATTGAGTTACTATACAATTTTAGAATCTACAGCATTGATACAAATTGGAAGTAATACCGCTGTTGCGGAATTTACAGTTATTCGAGATACAAATCATGTATTCTGGGGGACAAAAGAGCATTTTGCTTTAACACCCCATATAGCCAAACCGATTATTATCGGAGATGATGTCCTTGTAGGAAGCCGATGTTATATACATCCAGGGGTAGAAATTGGAGATGGTGCTATTATTGGTGTGGGTAGTGTCCTTGTAGAGGATACGAAAGTAGGACCTCTGGAAATATGGGCAGGGGTCCCAGCACGAAAAATAGGTCATCGTATTGAAAATGTTCCCCCCGAAAAATTACAACAAACAGAGGAGTTAATAAAACAATATGGAATTCGCAAATTTCGATATTAAAAAATTATTCTGTATATGGATTGGAAGTTTATGTATATTCGTGTGTTTTTCAGGTAGTTCACAAGATACAAATACAGATACATTCCCATTACAATCAGGAAATACTCCCCCGATTACACAGGAACTTCCTGAATATTTAGACCTGCAAACAGCACAAAAAATAGCATTAGAACAGAACCCCTCATTAAAGGCAGTGTCCGAACGGATAGAGCAAGCCCGACAGAAGGTTAAACAAGCATTATCTCAGTACTATCCACAAATTATTGCCAATTATACCGCTTCACACACAGAGTTGTCAGATACTGCTATCCGTCATTCACAGAATGCTGTTTGGCAACAGAGTTCAAATACAATCTCTCAATCTGTTCTTAGAAGTGCCGGAGGAACAACTGGTTCAGATATTCTATCCTCAATCCCATGGGAGACCGTATTAAACTCGTGGATTTCTGCATATCAAGCAAGTAATAGCATTCCGGAATCACAAAATAACTATGCAATAAATTTTATCATTCGCTATACCTTATTTGATGGTTTTGCCCGTAAATATTCTGTTGCTCTTGCAAAATTAGGTGAAAAGGCAACGGAAGAATCCCAACAGGAAGCCATCCGTATGTTATTATCTGCAGTAGCAAATAGTTTTTATGCTGTGCAATTAGCAGAGGAGAATCTTCGTATAGCAGAAGCAGATAAAGCATTTAACGAAAGACAACTCTATGAAGCAAAAGTAAAACAAGAATTAGGAGCAGGTTCTTTAAGCGATGTCCTAAATTTTGAAGTTCTATTGAGGTCCGCAGAAGCACAAATTATAAATGCTCGTCAAAATCGTGAAATTGCACG
The DNA here is from genome assembly GCA_049968235.1 of Candidatus Hydrogenedens sp. Lineage (GTDB taxonomy): Bacteria > Hydrogenedentota > Hydrogenedentia > Hydrogenedentales > Hydrogenedentaceae > Hydrogenedens. The sequence continues at coordinate 234,911 of JBMFRC010000004.1, read as the reverse complement.
AATATCCTTAGCAGGTGTAATGGGTTTGAATACAGGTGTACTTCCAGATAATGTAAAGTTAACACCTTTAAAAGATGAAACCGATAAAGATTTGGAAACTCCGAATGTGGACGAATTATTATCACTTGCCTTACAAAGCAGACCTGATTTGAAGATGTTGACATTAATTGTTCAACAAACCGAAGCACAGGTTGGGCAAAGTCGTTCTACTTTATTCCCACAAATAGGAGTCTCTTTATCCCGTTCAGCGACACGGACTGTAGATAGTGAATTTCGTTCCGATGACTTTGCTACTACGGTAAGTGTAGATGTCTCATATAACCTCTTTACGGGTGGTAAAAATCGCGCATTACGCGCAGAAGCAAGGGCAAAACTTCGGGAAGCGGAGCAAAATTACTATGCAGGGAGAATTGATGTTATAACAGATGTCCAAAGTACCCTTCAGGAATTAAAATCTGCACAGGAACAGTTAAAACTACAAAGAGAAAATGCCCAATATGTCAGAAAAAATAGAGATTTGGTGGAACAGGAATATAAAGCAGGGCAGACATCTTTGGTGCGGTTAAATCAGGCACAGAAAGATTTAATTGAAGCAGAGGGAAGGCTTGCTTCTGCACGAGTCTCTTTGTTCCGAGCATGGTATCAAATAAAGACCGTTACAGCCCAATCACTTTTAGAAGTAAAATAGTTCCAAAAGTGAAAAATTCTTATAAGATACATTCTTCCTTGTGATAGATTATTTTAGAGTAGTCGCTTGCTTTATTTAACACCTCTATTTGCATTAAAATTGCTATATATTTTTTTATTGGGTAAAAAATAGATATTGGTTATTAAAATTAAATTGGAGTTTATCCTATGAATAAAACAAATTATTATTCACGAAGGACATTTATGAAAAATGTTCTTATGGGAACGGCAGGAATATCTGTTGCACCAATGATTATCCCTTCCTATGTTTGGGGAGCAGAACCATCTGCTTTGCCTAATGAACGGATTACAGTTGCCTGTATTGGCGTTGGAGGTCAGGGTAAATATGATATGAAGGCTTTTTTAAATCTACCTGAAGTGCAAGTGGTTGCTGTTTGTGATGTAGATGACAATCATGCACAGGAAGCCCAAAAGATAGTAAATGATTTTTATGCAGAGAAGAAAAATATACCAAATTACAAAGGTTGTGATGTGTATCACGATTTTAGAGATGTAATTGCACGCAAAGATGTAGATGCAGTAATGATAGCAACTCCTGACCATTGGCATCCTATTATATCTATTATGTCTGCTCAGTCAGGAAAAGATATTTATTGCGAAAAACCATTGGCAAATTCTATTCCGGAAGGTAAAGCAGTAGTAGAAGCAGTTCGTAAATATCGCAGAGTATTTCAGACAGGTAGTCATGAGCGTTCCCGTGACAACGCAAGGTATGCATGCGAATTGGTAAGGAATGGAAGAATAGGGAAATTACATACGATACGAGTAAATATGCCTGTAGATAATCATACTCCAATTCCTCCACAGCCCGAAATGCCCATACCTCCCGGTTTTGATTATGACTTCTGGCTGGGACCTGCTCCAAAAGAACCCTATACCGAAAAAAGATGCCATTTCTGGTTCCGTTATATTCTAGACTATAGTGGTGGAGAAATGACAGACCGTGGTGCTCATATTATAGATTTAGGTCAATTAGGTAACGGAACGGATGATACTTTCCCTATCTCTGTAGAAGGAAAAGGTTTCTTCCCGAAAGAAGGATTATTTAATACTGCAATGAGTTATGAATTTCGATTTGAATATGCTAATGGTGTCGAATTGTTAGGGAAGAGTATAGGTCCTCGCGGGATTAAATTTGAGGGTGATAAGGGCTGGATTTTTATTTATATTCATGGAGGTGACCTCCGTGCAAATCCTCCTTCATTACTTCAAGAAACCATAGCCCCAAATGAAATACATTTAGGAAGAAGTAAGGGTCACCATAAGAATTTTATCGAATGCGTTAAATCCCGCAAAGACCCGACGGCTCCTGTTGAAGTAGGTTATCACACAGCAACTATGTGTCATATGGCAAATATTGCGATGAGACTCGGACGAAAATTAAATTGGGACCCTGAAAAAGAAATGTTTATCAACGATGATGAAGCCAACCGTATGATGCAACCTTCTATGAGAGCACCCTGGACATTAGGTTAAACAAAAAGGAGATAAAAAATGAAAAATAATTACATTTTAATGAACATATTCCTGACATTGATATTCTTAACATCCATTATCTCCGCTCAGGAGATTCCAAACATTAAAGATGCCCTAAATTATTTGCAAACCTATAAGTTTGGTATGAACCGTGAACCATTAGAGCCTATTTTAGAGGCAGTAAAAACAACTCAAAATAATCCTGCGAAACAGGAGCAGTTATCAAAACAACTTGTAGCAATTTTACCAAAATGTTCTATTGATGGGAAGAGATTTCTTGCTCGCCAATTAGTTGTAATTGCTACACCATCCGCAGTTCCGGGAATTGAACCATTATTAAAAGATAAGGAAACGATTGATATCGGTTGCCGAATATTAGAGCAAATCCCCGGCAAAGAAGCAACACAATCTCTTATACAGGTATTGAAACAAGAATCTACCCCTGAAGATGATAAAATCGCTCTTATCAACTCGCTGGGAAGAAGAAAAGATTCTCTATCTATTGAAGTATTATCCCAATATCTGGAGAACCCATCACAAAAAATACAAAATTCTGCGGTAATTGCACTTGGTTCTATAGGTGGAAAAGAAGCAGGGAATATACTATGGAACTGGGCTAAAAATAAATCTATGCTCGAAAATTCTAATGTGCAGTCTGCTCTCTTGAAAATTGCCGGTCAATTAGCAGAAGATTTGTCTGAAAAAGATATGGCTTTACAAATTTATTCATCCATATTTGCCAATGATAAGACAATGCCTGTAAGTAGAGGGTATGCTCTGAGAGGATTAGTCCAGTTAAAAGGCAAGGAGGCTTTTAATGAAGTTTGGCAAAGTATTGGAAATGAAGATGTAATCCTCTCTTCGACCGGTATTGATTTATTGAAAGATAAATCTTTCCCCGATAAATTACTTATGGAAAAATGTGTAAATACATTAAAAACAGCAAATTCAAGGCTTCAACTGGGAATATTAGAAGTAATTGCTTCTCGCAAAATTACAGGTGCTATTTCAGAGGTTGTAAACCTTGCCGAAAATGTAGATGGAGAAGTAAAAATATCCGCAATTCAATGTCTTGGCCGAATGGGAGATAATCGTGCCATGAAACCGTTAATGAATATTGCGATGAATGGTTCTCGTGAAATTAAAGAAATAGCCAAAGATGCATTAATAAAATTGGACAATCCCGATGCAAACAAATACTTGATTGAAAAAATCCAGAAGGGGAATGCCGATGTTAAAAGATTAGCCGTTGACCTACTAACAGAGCGCAGGTCAATGGAAGCAAAAGAAGTTATTCGTGATGCAATATCCAAAGATGACAAAGATATTTTTGATGAAGCATTGAATTATTATGCAGTTCTGGGAAACGAATCGGATTTGCCGTTTCTATTTGATAAACTTATGGCGAATGCAGAAAATAGTTCTGCTTACATACCTGCTATTTCTTTAATTATTGATAGAACAGGTGATGAAGGTCGTAAAATAATGCTTATAACAGAGCAATGGAAGAAATGTAAAAATGATTTACAAAAGAAATCTTTAATAACCTTATTAGGCAATATTAAAAGCCCAGAAGCATGTGCAATGCTTAAAGATTTATGGTCAGGTGAACCTAATTTAAAAGTAAGTATCTTACAATCTTTAGGGCAATGTGATGATGCAGATACTTTGCAAAAGATAGTAAGTGAAATTTCAAAAGAGACCAATGAAGAGATTAAGAATGCCGGAATTTTAAGTTCCTTAAATATATTAAGGACATTAAATCTAACAGATAAGCAAAAATATGATTACTATATAAATCTCTGGAAAATGGCAGGAAATAATCCTTCACTCCAAAAAAATATTTTGGGTGGTCTTGCAAAATTAACTATGTTAGAGGTATTGGATTTCATAGAAGGAATGAACATCAACGATGCAGTAAAAGCAGATTGGGCAAATGCAAGATTTACTGTGGCGAAGAATATCAGTTTCTCTTATCCTTCAAGAACAATACCCATTTTAGAAGAAATGCTCCCTAACCTGAAAGATAATCAGGCGAAGGAGTTAGAAAATTTGTTGAATGGATTGAAAAATAAAGGGGAATATATCTGTTCATGGAGTATAAGTGGTCCATATCGAATGGAAGATTATGGAGCAAGGCGATTATTTGATGAAGTTTCTTTCCCCCCCGAAACAGAAATAAATTCTGTTAAGGATTGGCGTATCTTACCATTAAAGGTTCGTGGAGAAGGTTTGATTTATGCAGACCTGGCTGAATATTCCGGGGGTGAGGTAGAATGCGTTGCCTATGTTGCGTGCAAGATTACAGTACCTGAACCTGTTGAAGCAAAGATGTTATTGGGAAGTAATGATGGTGTTAAAGTATGGCTCAATGGAATACGGGTTCATTCTTTTGCAGAGGGAAGAACCATGACTCCTGACCAGGACCAATTTAACATTAAATTACAAAAAGACAATGTGTTGTTAATGGCTATATATAATCAAGGTGCAGCCTGGGAGTTTACAGCGAAACTTCAAGGAATTGCTTCAGATAAAATATCTATAGAACCTTATATTCCTTAACGATTCAGAAAAATTTTCATGTTAAATGTAAATATCAATTCCTATAATGGTATGTTATTAAAAGGAGTTGGGATATCGTGCCTTTCTTGATTATTGAACAACAAGGAATTTCAACACAGACGGTCCCTATTGAAGAGAAAGAGATAATTTTAGGTAGGTCGAATGATTGTGATGTGGTTTTGTCCACAGAAGAAATATCTCGACATCATGCAAAGATTTATATGAAAGATGGAGCCTATATTATTACAGACCTGAAAAGTTTGAATGGGACCTATGTCAATCGACAAAGAATTATAGAACAGAAACTTAAACATCTGGATGAAATATGGCTGGGCAGTAAATGCAGAATTGTTTTTAGAGACGATATTCCTAAAAAAGATTTGAAAGATTCTCAGAAAAAGGATAGCCATGAAAGTAAATATATAAACCGAATGGAACATGTTCGAGAAGAAATAGAAGAAGTTAAAAATACTCTATTTAAAATATCTCGAGACCAAACAGAACCGACCCTTCAAAAAGCAAAGGAAGTAATTACTCCGTCAATTGATATAAAGAAACTAAGTCGTGCATATCGACGGTTAGATGCGTTATACAAAGCAACTCAGATTATGGGTTCTGCACATCATTTAGATTCAAAACTTGCTCAGGTATTAGACCTTGTGATAGAAGTTCTGGGTGCTGAGCGAGGTTTTATTCTTTTGAAGGATGAAACTAAAAATGCATTAGTTACCAAAGTATCTCGGGCAATGGATTCCGGGTTAGAAGCAAGTTCACCGAGTATGGGCATCGCCGGGAAATCTGCAATTGAGGGGGAACCTGTACTTATGATGGACCGTTCAGCGGATATGGAGTTTGGAAATAGGGAGAGTGTTATTGCACGGAAAATAATAAGTGCTATGTGTGTCCCTTTACGAATTGAAGATAGAATTTTAGGTTCTATTTATATTGATTCAATTAGGAAAAAGGCTTTTTTTGATGAGGATGATTTGGAACTATTCTGTTCGATGGGAAATCAGATTGCCCTTGCTATAGAAAATGCTCAATTAAATACAAAGATGATTGAGGAAGAACGCAAGAGAGAGAACTTCCGACGATTTCTTCCTGATATTGTTGTAGAACAAATTATAAGTAAAGGTTCTGCAATTCAATTGGGGGGAGAAAAGAAAAGAGTTACTACAATGTTTTGCGACATTCGAGGTTCTTCACAAATGGCGGAACGACTTTCTCCACAAGAATTACTCTTTTTATTAAATGAACATTTTACCGCAATGACAGAAATTATTTTTGCATGGAATGGGACATTAGATAAATATATAGGTGATGAGATTATGGCTATATTTGGTGCACCTATCTCTACAGGGGATGATACATACGCTGCTGTTTGTGCTTCATTAGATATATTAAAAAGAAATGAGGAACTGAATGTTTTAAGAATTTCTGAGGGGAAACCTGCCTTCCAATTGGGTATTGGTATTGAAACGGGTGAAGTAGTTGCAGGATTTATTGGTTCTCCGAAACGAATGGAATATACCGTTGTTGGGGATAGGGTAAATTCAGCAAAACATTTGTGTGATATGGCAAATCCGGGAACAGTTGTTGTGGGAAATGAAGCATGGGCAGAATTAAAAGGAAGGGTTAGAGGTTCTCCCATTGGTACCTTTAAGGTAAAGAATAAAGAACAATTCATTGTGGCTTATGAGATTAAAGGGTTAATTTGAGTTAATATAGGAGAGATATTTTACGAGGAATGAGAGGTTAACAAAAACTTCCAAATAATGAAAGATAAACACAATATCCCTGAAACTACTATCAAAATATGGAAAATCCACTGTTTCATAAAAGTATTTTTATTGGTATTAGAATCAAATGCAACCCCACTTGGACTATACAATAATTCAGGTGGCTGATTTTGCTGATAGATAGATTGAGCCATTTCTATTGCCTGTAATGCTTGTTTATAAGTAGTCTCTTTAATAACTTTTTTCCCCTGTGGATTATCTAAAAGTACATAACCTGCTTTTTTCCAGCCGTCTTCCAGTCTTTTTTTACGTAATACAGGTGCTTCATACGAAAGTTCAATTCGGTGACCTAATTCACGACGATGAATTTGGGGCGTTTCCCAGGGTGTATCTACAACAATTTCAACCGATTTGCTTTTCAATTCAGGCAGGGAAGCATTATCTACCCATTGTCCCTGAACAATAATACCTCCATAAAACTCGCTTTGTTCTCGTTGAATTTTTATCAAAAAAGTGGGAATATTTTCAGGAACTTCACCATAAAAAGTTTGTGCTCCATTAATCAAACACCAGAATAGAATATAAACAGATAACTGAAACATAGTTTTTTACAAGAAAAGAATTTTTACTTTTTTTCGTTATATGATATAAGATTGTATGATATTTGACCTGTAATTACATAATTAAAAACTATGCAGACTTTTATAAGAAATCCTATGCAAAAAAAATTATTGTGTTTTATCATTGTATCATTTCTTTCCCTTATTGCTGGTATATCCTGCAAATCTACTCCAAAGGAAGAACAAAATAATTTTCAAGAAGAGATTATACAAAATGAGAATGTATTTGACCTTATTAAGGAGTCCGCTTTATTAAATGTCGTGATTAGAAAATTAGGAGGGGACTATCCTTTATCCATTTCAGTTGTTAATGGTGCTGAAACACGATGGGTTCAAATTGATAAGCCTGAAAAAGAAATAGGAAATTTAATTCAACAAATATCATCAACGACAAACATGTCCTTACAGGAAATAAATGGTTATTATTTTTTATACCCGACGGAACAATCTATATATGAAAATCTAACACGATTATCCCTATCTGATAAATTACCCTCAAAATATGAACATATAACAGTAACTGCAGGATTTGGAGCAGGAACAAAATTATTTAATGTTCTAAATAGTCTTAATTTTACTTATGGTTGTAATATTGTTGCAGATAATAGCATAGCAGAATTACCTGTGGGAGAGATTGTTATCTCACAGAAGTCTTTAAGTGTAGCATTGGAAATGATATTGAAAAGTGCCCGTATTGTTCCTCAGAATATTCAATGGTGTGCTACCGACGATTTTATATTTTTCTATACTATATTAAATATGCGAAAAACCCAACTTGTTGATTGTAAAATTTTTAATGTGGGGACAAAAGAAACTTCATTAGATAAAGAAGTAATTATTTCCTTACCCAGATATGTTCCATTAGATAAGAAAGTAACCCTTCCTTTTTATGAGGGAGCGTTACCATTATCTAAAGTGGCTCCCGTGCTTGCAAATCAAACAGGGCTTACCATTGAGATGATGCCCGGAACCGAAAACTTGCCTGTGAATCCGTGTTACTTAAATAAAATGAAACTTAAATTAGCCTTGGATTTGTTGACTTTTCAGTGGTTGGATATATCATATTCGTATTATATTGAAAACGAGAAAATTGTTTTTCTTAAATCGGGCAAGTAAACCAGAAAATAGAAATTTCTAATGAATGGCATTTATTTTTCGGCTCCAAATAGGAAACAAATATCTTATACGAAAACAATATCTGTTTATATATTGTTTTCCCTAATAATCCATTGTTGTATTCTTGGAATTCTAATAAAGACATCTTTATATTCCCAACCAACCCCGTATATTTCAAAAGAGAAGTCTATAAGAGTCGAATTTGTAAAGCAGGAACAGCAAAATACAATAAAAAAACTGGTAGAAGTTATAGAACCAACAGATGAAGTGCCCTCAAAAACTGAAAATATTGCAGAGGCTAATTCTATTTCTTCTGCTCCTGTTAAAAGTGAGGGAGATATTCCGGGACCACCATTAGTTGAAAATCCAAAAATTGAAACATTAGGTTCTGAAACGGAAAAAATGCAGGTGGCTAATATTATTCCTCAAACAAAAAAAACAACTAAGATACAACATAAAGAAGCAGTGAAAAATAATCTTCCTATGGGAGCAATACTTCATAGAGAAAAAGGGGGAACAATACTCCCTAAAAAAGAAGATAATACGAATGATGAAAAATTAATAAAAGAGCAAAGTCCAGAAGAGATTGTAGAACCTGAATATTCAGGGAAGGCATTCCAGAACCCACAGGGAAAGATTTATAACCAGGTAAAAAAAGAGGGGATACTTGGTTTTGAAGCGATTCAAGACCAGTTGGCACCCTATTTAAAGGAAATTCAACGGAAAGTTGAAAAATACTGGTTACATTATTTATTAACTCGATATTCAGGGACAAAACCAACAGAAGTCGTGATTGATTGCGAGATAAGTTCAGAAGGTAAAATTGTTAAAATAGATATTATCGGTGAACCTGAAGACCTATTGTTTGCAGGTATTTGTAAACAAGCATTGCAGAAATCAGCACCTTTTTCGCCGTTTCCTTTTCAGGTTCCTGATATATACAAGAATAGAAATTTACAAATTCGGTGGACATTTAGTTTTTTGTAGTAATTAAAGGAGATTCATATGAGTTGGATGAATATGCTATATCAAGGTGGTTGGGTTATGTATCCTCTTGCGATATGCTCTGTTATAGCATTGGCTATAATATTTGAACGTTTTTTTGCATTGAGAATGAAAAAAAATATACCTGATGAACTTACTCAATTACTTTCTTACCCGAACATGTTAAAAGAACTTGAAACTATCCGTTCTCTATCTCAGCGGAAAGTTTCACCTCTTGGTATTCTTGTTAGTGAGGTAATTAATCTTCGTAATGAACCTAAAGATGTTCTTGTCGAACATATTAATACATTAGGTAGGACTCAGTTGTCCTACTTAGAACGCGGTCTTACTGTGCTACAAATAATATCTGTAATCAGTCCCTTGCTGGGTTTACTTGGGACAGTTTTAGGGATGGTTGATATATTTAATGTGATTACGATAGGTGGTCTCGGAAATGCACAGATGTTGGCACAGGGTATATCCAAAGCACTGATAACAACAGTGGCCGGATTAATTATTGCAATTCCTTCGTTAGTTGCATATCATTTATATTCAAGAAGAGTTGAAGAAATAGGGATAAGAATTCAGGAACTTATTATGCCTTTTTTGATAAAACTGAAAAGCGTCGAAAAATAACTTATATAGATTGGCTTTACTCTTTTCCCATTAAAATAGACAATTTTGTATAATAAATTATAAAGTAAAACTATGGAGGCATTGTTCATGAAAGAATTATTAAAGGAATTTTGGGATTTTCTAAAGGTTCGAAAGAAATATTGGCTCGCACCTATTATCATAACCCTACTATTACTGGCTGCCTTATTTATCTTTGCAGGAAATGCTGGAGTTATTTCGCCGTTTATATACGCTTTGTAATGTAAAATTTGTATCTTCTTACTATATTTTTTGAGTTATTTGCTCCAGTAGATTTGTAAGGAAAAGTGTGTGAAGGAAAATAAAGTTAGGTTTGTTTTATTTCTAATCATTCTAATAGCGGTGTTTCTGAGAATTTGGTATCTTTATGAAGTATATAAACATGCTCCCGATTATTCAGCACTACAACAGGACCCGGAGGTTCAAGATTACTTTGCTCGTGCAATAGTAACAGGCGATTGGAGTGTTCCTGAAGGTGTAACCGACCCCGAAATGCGCACAACACCTTTTTTTCGTCCACCAGGTCATGGATATTTTCTAAGTTTTCTTTATCGTTTTATTTCAGATAGTTACCTGACCCCCCGTATTTTTAATGCCATAGCAGGTGTCCTGACAGTTTTGCTCTCATTTTATTTAGGGAAAGCAATATTTAATGAAATTGTAGGATTAATTTTCAGTTTTTTACTTTCTACCTATAGTGTCTTTATATATTGGGAAGGAGAAGTAAACGACCCCGCTTTATTCGTTTTTTTGGTTGTTTTTATCTTTTATGTCCTATATCGTTGGAGTATCCATAAAAAATGGTACTGGTGCATTCCTCTGGGCTTGTCCATTGGTACTTATGCAACTATGAGACCGAATATTTTGTCCTTTGGACCTTTTATAGCCTTATGGATGGTATGGATTACATTCAAAGAAAAAAAATATTTTTCTTTTATTCCATCATGGGTTGTGCTTTTTATCTTTACTTTTATCCCTATCATACCTATTACACTCCGTAACTATATTGCATCAGGTGAGTGGGTGCTTATTTCTACATACTTTGGGGAAAATCTTTTTATAGGTAATAATCCGGAAGCAGACGGCACAACTCCATGGAATCAATATTTACAAAAATTAGAAGGTACTGGAAACTGGACTGCCCGTGATTATGTGAATGTGGTAAAAGGATTGGGTAAAGAATTGGGGATAAAAAACTTGAAACATGCAGATGCTTCAATGATATTTACAAAGAAAGCATTGGAATATATTAAAACGCATCCTGAAAAAACAATTATACAGATTATTAAAAAAGCAATTTTACTGTGGTGTCCTATCGAAATTACCTGTAATAAAGTTGTGTATTACGAAATAAAACATTACCCTCCTCTGAAATATCTCCCCACTTTTCCATGGGCAGGCGGGCTTTTTATTGCAGGCACAATTCTTATTTTTTTAAACATAAAATCTGGGTTAAGCAAAGACAATATTTCAAAATTTCTTTTTCTATCGAATAGTTCATATTCTAACGAATTGTTATTGTTAATTTATTTATTTATTATCACTTATTTAGGCAGTTTCTTGATGTTTTTTGTGAATGGGAGAGCACGCGTTCCTGTTCTCCCTTTGTTCTTTTTAATAGGTGCAAACTTTATTTATTTTTTGTGGGTATGTATAAAAAATAAAGATACTTTATCTTTAACGCGTTGGTTGTCACTACTCCTTGTATGCTTTATTCTTATTTCTATCCGATGGGTTCCCTTTGAACCAGATTTGGCAAGGTGGCATTATCAACGAGCCGATTCGTATTTAAGAAGAGGAGAAATTCAAAAGGCTCTGGAAGAAGCACAGACACTTCTTTACATGCCTAAAAGTTTACCCTATATGCATCATCGGTTAGGCAAGGACTTATTTAAATCGGGTTATTTTCACGAGGCAAAAGAACAGTTCGAGAAAGGCATCCGATTAGCCCCCGATTATCAAGATATGTTTTATTATCTTGGAAAAACTTATCTTGCATTAAAAGATGAAGTGAAGGCAGAGAAATATTTTATAAAGTCGCTTGAATTAAATCCGAATGATGCCCGTGCCCACAACGAGATAGGAGAAATTCTTGAACACCAGGGAAATTGGAAGGAAGCACTTATACATTATGAAAAGGCTCTGCAAATTATACCCGATTTTACTTATGTCCTGGATAAATATGGCAGAATACTCTCATCACAAGGACGGTCTGAAGATGCTCTGACTTTTTACAAAAAGGCGTTGGAGACAGACCCTTCATATCAAGATGTATATTTTCTTATAGGTCGAGAATTGAGGAATATAGGTCGAATTGAAGAAGCGAGAGATACTTTGTTAAAAGCGATAGATTTAAATCCAGAGGATGCAAGAGCACTCTGTGAATTGGGGAATATTCATGCGGATGATGGCGAATGGGATACAGCAGAAGAATATTACCGACGAGCAGTATCTGCTAAACCCGATTTTGCCTATGCCTATGAGCGATTGGGAAGGATTCTTTTTGCCAAAGATAACTTACAAGAGGCTGTGAATAATTTTAAAAAGGCAATTCAACTAAATCCGGAATATCAAGACAGTATTTATCTTTTAGGATGTGCTTTAAAGAAACAGAAAAAAATGGATGAAGCGGAGGTTTATTTTCGAAAAGCAATAGAACTAAATGTTAGGGATGCTCGGGCATGGAATGAGTTGGGAGAGATTATGGAAATGAGGAAAGACTATGAACAAGCGATTACCTGTTATGAAAAAGCGTTAGAAGCCTATCCTCAGTTTTCTTATGTTATAGCCAAAATGGGTGCTATTTATGCTAATAAAGGAGAGTATGAAAAGTCATTAGAAAAATTAAAGTTAGCATTAAATATTGACCCCTCCTCTCAGAATGTATATTATATGACAGGACAGGTATTGTCAAGGATGGGAAAAAAAGAAGAAGCGATAGCATATTTTGAAAAAGCAATAGAAATGAATGCGAAGGATGCACGAGCACATCGAGAATTAGCAATCTTAATACAAGACGATAAACCTGAAGAAGCCATAGAGCACTTTAAAAAGGCATTAGAAATTGTTCCTGATTTTACTTTAGTATTGAACAACTGGGGGAGTTTATTAGTCAAGTTAAATAAGTGGGAAGAAGCGGAAAGTAAATTTTATGAAGCCTTAAAAATAAGACTTGATGATGAATTGGCATACTATAACCTAGCACAGTTGGCAGAAAAGAAGGGGAATACAGAGCAAGCAATAGACTTATACCGGAAGGCGATGATAAATAGCCCAAATAATTCTTATGTCCCTTATGACCTAGGAGTTTTATACGACCGATTAGGGAAAACAAAAGAAGCGGAAGAAATGTATAACAAAGCTCTGAAAATAGACGATAAAAATCCGCTGGCATATAATAATTTAGGGTATCATGCTTTTGTGTCGGGGGATATTGACAAAGCAATAGAACTTTATCAAAAATCATTATCCATAAAACCCGACCTAATAAACGCTCTATATAATATTGCTGATGCCTTTTATGTAAAAGGGGAATTGGAAAAAGTAATTCCTTATTTTGAAAAAGCATTAGAAAAACAGCCTCATGACCATAACCTGCACAATGCCTTAGGATTTTATGCTTTTCAGGTGGGTATGTTTGATTTAGCAGAAGAACATTTAAAGGAAGCGATAAATTTAGAATACAAATTTCCTCTTGCATGGAGGAATTTAGGAAATTTGTATAGAAAGCAGAAAAGATACGAGGAGGCAGAGAAGGCTTATAAAACTGCGTTGGATATATACCCCGGTGATGGTGAAGGCTGGGCAACTTATGCTGAATTTAAAAAAGAGATAGGTGATTATCAACAGGCAATACAACTTTTTCAAGAAGCAGTTCAAAAACTAAAAGTAAAAGATGTCCCACTAGAAACACTTACAGAAGTGTTAATAGAATTAGGGGAAACATACCTCAAAATAAACGATAAAAATAATGCAAAAAAAGTATTTTCAGAAGTTATAAGCCTCAATCCTCAAAATGACGATATAAAGCAAAGAATTAAACGAATCGGTCTTTCCGATTAATAGTTTTTTATTTTATTCCACAAGTTTATTTAAACAATTACAGATATATTCAATAGTATCTTGTGAAATACCATCATAGAAAGGTAAGGCTAACAAATTTGGGTATACCTTATTAGCGTTTGGACAATGTGATTTTTCAATTATTAGAGAAACATCATCAATTATTTCTTCCTCAAATGCAGTATCAATACCACGAAAAAGAAGGGAAGAACAGATATTATGAGATTTTTTAGGAAGAATAACAACAAACATGTAATAAGAAGGTATACAATCAGGTCTTACATAAGGAATATTAATTTTATCAGATAATAACTTACGATATAATTGTGCCACTTCATTTCTTTGTTCTACTTTTGAACTTAAGAAAGGTAATTTTTCTATGCCTATACTTGCTTGTAGAGGTGTAAACTGAACATTCTCGGGAGGGACACTTTGAATTTTACGGTATACAAACTCAAGGGACTTAAAAAAGGGTCGGAACAGTCTTAAATAAAGAATAGGATACATGAGTTTTATGTTATATAACGTCTGTTCTAACTTAATAGACTTTGCTTTCCTGGTTATTTCAACTGTATCTATAATAAGTTTTTTATTGTATTCTCGAATGAAGTCAATAAGTGACGAATCTTCACTGGTAACCATTCCACCCCCGTATGTATTTACGGGCTTGGATATATCAAAACTAAAAAAACCAGCATATCCGAATGTCCCCGCAAATTGATTCTGAATTCTGGCACCACAAGCATGAGCAGTATCTTCAATAACAGGGATATTATTTTCCTGACCTATTTTGCATATTTTTTCAATTAAGCAAGGATTCCCAAAAGTATGTAAAGCGATTATAGCTTTTGTTCGGGGTGAAATTAAATTCTGAACCGATTCAGGGTCTATATTTAATGTTTTAGGGTTTATATCTGCACAAACAGGTTTTAGTCCTGATGATGTTATAATACTTACCAGTGCTTTCAATGTGAGTGCAGGAATAATTATTTCGTCATTCTCTTTAAGATTCAAATGTTGTAATATAAGTTTTAGTCCAACTCTTCCAGAGGGCAAAGAAACAGCATTTGGAGAACCTATAAAAGAACGGAACTCATTTTCCCATCGGGAAATAATATCGTAATTGGATAGTACTTCCGGGGAAGGATTTAGAACTTCGTTATATTCAGCAGGTAAAATATGTATCCATCGTCGTGGTATCATATACAATCCTAAATTAAAATAATTTAACTAATGTTTAATTTTATAAAAAATAAAGACAAAATATTAAATTTACTACATATATCTGGTTTTGTTCTTCTTTTTGTAATAACTTGTTTTGGAATTTATCAGATAAGAGAAGAGAATCTTACAGATATAAAGAATTTAATTATAAATAGATGGCGATTGTTCCTGTTTGCATGTTCTTTACGGTTGTTAGACTGGATATTGGATTATTATTTATGGAGATGTATGCTCAAAAAGTATTCTGCAAATGTTCCTATAATGAAGTCAGTTTGGATTTACCTGAGTTCTGGAGCAGGAATTATATTGCCCGCACAGTTAGGAAGGGCTTTAAGAGGATATATAATTACAAAAACAACAGATATTTCCCTCTCAAAGGCAATGTCTTTAGAATTTCTATTTTTATTATGTGTTTTTGAAGGAGCATTTTTAATAATAATTATGTCCTTAGGATTTTATGCGAATACTTTTCTCCTGCCGATAATTCTTTCACTTTTAATATTAATTATGTTCCCTTTATTCATTAAAATGTCAAAGCCCTTGTTATCAAAATTCAAAATATCACTGGCAGATGATTTATCACATCCTTTATTCCTCATCATATTTTGCATAGGTTGTTCAATAGGTTGGGCTGTTAACGGTCTTATTTTTTATTTATTGTTAGGAGGAAAAGAATCAGGAATATATTTAACTCAAGCAGAAATGATTGTGTTGGGAAATCTCTTCCTCGCAATATGTAGCGGAATCCCCGGAGGAATTGGGATTGTTGAAACAACAATGAGTATTTCTCTGCACTGGCTTAAGGTTCAGTTGCCAGAAATAATCCTTGTTATAGGACTGTTTCGTATAATTACATTCTGGATATGGATTCCCGTAGGTTGGTTAGCACTATTTCGATTGAAATTATATAAAAAGATTCATTTGGAAGAAAGTATTCAATGAAGAAAATAAAAAACGTCCCTGCACTCTTAAAATCATGGATAAAAACAAAAATATTAGGGATAAATGCACCATTGTTTGTAGAATGGAATTTAACTTTTCGTTGTCCTTATCAGTGCCTTTACTGTGGTTCTCGTGAAGTTTCTATAAATGAGTTAGATACGGAAGAAATTATAGAAAGATTAACAATCTTATACAAATCAGGTGTAAGATGGATTACATTTGGTGGAGGAGAACCATTAATTAAAAAAGATATAATGACAATTTTGCAACATTCAAAATCACTTGGATTGAACATTTTTTTAAGTTCTACGGGGGTAAACATAGAAAAACATGACGGAATTGAGAAGTATATTGACCATATTAATTTAAGTTTTGATGGTCCCGAAGAGATACATGATGAAATCCGAGGTAAAGGGACCTACAAACATTTATTTGAGGTTGTAAAATATTGCAAAATGAAAAATATATCTACATCTTTTTTATGTGTAATTTCAAAACTAAATATAAAAACAATAGATTATGTTTTGCAAAAGGCTCAGGAAGAACATATTAAAGTAATGTTTCAACCTGCAACTCTACATCTGGATTCATCATTAAAACCCAATCCAATTGCTCCTAATAAAGATGAGTATTTTGATACGATACAGTACATTATAAAAAATAAAAAACAGGGGGCACCTGTACGCAATTCATTTGCAGGCTTAAAATATTTAAGCAACTGGCCTCATCCCACGAAAATATGGTGTTGTGCAGGTCGGTTAACATATACAATAGAACCGGATGGAACGATACTTTCCTGCCACTTGTTTGGAACACGAAAACTGTATAAACAGAAAAAAGAAACAGAAAAAAATTTCGAGAAGTCAATAAAACAATTAACAGTTCCTATAGGTTGTGCAACCTGTTGGTGTGCACCGATAGTAGAACTTGCTTTAATATGGAATTTAAATCCTTCTGCAATCTGGAATGCTCTATGGATATAAATTGTTTTCAATTCAAAGGATTGATTATTCATGATTATATTGGGAATTAGTGAAGATTTTTTTGACGCGGGTGTTACTCTTTGTGATGATGATAAAATTTTATTTATGTCCAACGAGGAACGATACACACAAAGAAAAAATGAGGGAGGCTTTCCATACCTATCGTTAGAAAATGCCTTAAAACAAACAGGTTTAACCTGGAAAGATATAGAAGGAGTATGTGTCTCTGGATTTGTAACCCCATTCCCATTTTTTCGCTTATTCCCAAATTTACAAAAAAAAGCATTTCTTTCAAGGCGAGAAAAAAATCAAAAAAGTAAAACATATTGGAGTAATATTACAGAATGGGCTGTTTCTTATAATCCTATTAGTTATATGAATCCATCCGAAGGAATGAAAAAAAAATTATCTGTCATTTTGAAAAAAATAATTCATAAGCGATTACCCTTTCTTCCTCCTCATATCCCTATTTATTTTATTGAGCATCACGAAGCCCATGCATGGGGAAGTTATTTCTGTTCGGGGTATGATAATGCACTTATTGTTACTGCAGATGGAATGGGGGATGGACTATCCTTAACTGTTTCTCAAGGACATGGAAATATTATAACAAGGTTATGGAAATCCTCTGCTAAAAGTTCTTTTGGCCTATTTTTTGAAAATTTAACAGAGGTATTAGGCTTTGTTCCTTGTAGAGATGAAGGAAAACTTACGGGACTTTCTGCCCATGGAGATGCATCCAAAATTAAAGATGAAAACCCATTTTCATGGAATGAAAATCTTCTCTTATACAAAGGTCCTCATGGTAAAAAATTAAGAGACTGGCTTTTGCAATTATTACAAAAATATTCAAGAGAGGATTTATGTGCATGGTCACAAAATATCTTAGAACAGACAATTGGTTCTTTAATTCAATATTGGCTAAAGAAAACAGGACTTAATAAGGTAGCCGTTGCAGGAGGAGTATTTGCTAATGTGTTGCTAAATCAAAAAATACATGAATTACCAGAAGTCGAAGAATTATTTGTATATCCAAACATGGGAGATGGGGGACTGAGCCTGGGGGCTATATGTTCGCAATTCCATTTCAATCCCCAGCCCCTCCCGCACGCATTTTGGGGAGATTGTTTTAGTAACGAAGAAATTAAATCAGCAATACTTAAATATAATCTTCCATTTCAGGAATTTGATGATACAAAAATATTTCAATTTATAGCAGAAAGTCTTTATCATAAAAAAATTATTGCACGATTTTATGATAAAATGGAATGGGGACCACGTGCTTTAGGTAATCGTTCTATCTTATGTGATTCTACAATGCGGGATATAACAGGAAAGTTAAACATTATGTTAAAACGAAGTGATTTTATGCCTTTTGCTCCGGCTCTTTTATATGAGGACGCGGAACAGTTTTTGATAGGATATGAAAAAGCAAGGCATGCAGGTGAATTTATGACATGCTGTTTTCGAAGTACACAAAAGATGAAAGAACAACATGGTGCCGTTGTACATATAGATGGAACAACGCGAGCCCAACTTGTAAAAAAAGAAAATAATCCGACTTTTTATAAAATATTAAAAAATTATAAGGAATTAACAGGAACCAGTGTAATACTGAATACAAGTTTCAATATGCATGAATCACCCATTGTTCGGACTCCAGAAGAAGCCTTACAGACATTTATAGAGTCAGGACTGGATTACCTGTTTTTGAATAATTTTGTGGTGGCACAAAACAAGGATAGTTTCCGTGGGAATGAAAATATTTCAAGATAAAAATATAAAAATTGGAATTATTGATTACTCCGCAGGAAATATACATTCAGTATATCGTTGTTTTGCTAAAACCGGAGTTGCTATTGAAGTTGTTAGTAATGAAATTGAGTTGGATAAATTCGATGCAATTGTCTTACCTGGAGTTGGTGCTTGCGGAAGTGCTATGGATTTCCTTACAAAGATAGGCTTGACCAGAAGATTAAATCATTATGTATTAGAATTAAAAAAGCCCGTCTTGGGTATTTGTTTAGGCTTTCAAATTATGACAGAATTCAGTGAGGAAGGAAAATCAAAGGGATTAGGATGGATACCTGCAAGAGTTTGTCATATACGAGATGTAGTTAAAGACCCTATTCGCGTACCACATATCGGTTGGAACGATGTAAAGGTTTATAAAGAAGAATTATCATTGTTATCCGGAATGATAGAAACCCCTAATTTTTATTTTGCTCATTCTTATTTTGTTCC
The DNA here is from genome assembly GCA_049968235.1 of Candidatus Hydrogenedens sp. Taxonomy (GTDB): domain Bacteria; phylum Hydrogenedentota; class Hydrogenedentia; order Hydrogenedentales; family Hydrogenedentaceae; genus Hydrogenedens. Next base: position 215,597 of record JBMFRC010000004.1, on the reverse strand, counting down.
ATTTAAGGAAATTAATGGAAAACTGGGAATAACGGAATATGGAATTCCATTTATTTCCTTATATCAAAACAAGAATATTTATGGAACTCAATTTCATCCCGAAAAGAGTTATATCAGTGGTACAATGTTAATACAAAATTTTTTAAACGAGGTATTGAATGCTAAAAGTTAGAGTGATACCTGTCCTTTTATTACGACATTGGGGATTGGAAAAAACAATCCAATTTACCAATCCGAAATATGTGGGTTGTCCCATTAATGCAGCTCGTGTTTTTAATCAACATAATGTAGATGAATTAATCTTGTTAGATATTGTAGCAACACTTGAAAATCGCTCTCCAGAAATAGAGATAGTGAAACAAATATCTGCGGAAACATCCATGCCGTTTACAGTTGGAGGCGGAATTCGTGATATTAATACCATAAGAGAATTACTGAATGCAGGGGCTGATAGAGTGGTCCTTAACACTTCTGTAATTGAGGTTCCCGATTTATTAAAAAAATCCGCTGAACAGTTTGGAAGACAATGTATTGTAGTATCCATTGATGTCCGTAGAGTAAATGGCAAATATGAAGTATTCACACATGGAGGACGAAAATCAACAGGATTGAATCCAATCGAATTGGCGAAAAGAGCGGAGGAAGAAGGAGCAGGTGAAATATTAATTACAAGTATTGATAGAGATGGGACTCTTGAAGGATATGATTTGGAATTAATAAAAGTGATTGTAGATAATGTCCAGATTCCTGTAATTGCTTGCGGAGGTGCAGGTTCTGTAAAAGATTTAGCGGATGCCTATTATTTTTCGGGAGTTTCTGCAGTAGCATGTGGGGCATTCTTCCTTTTTTACGGTCCTCGAAGAACAGTATTAATAACTTATCCTACAGAAGAACAATTATTAGAGCATTTTCGACCTGAACATGTTCGGAAAAGAGACCCCAAAAAACCGATTGATTTAGAATTATCACGATTATGAATAGAGTTGGTAGATATATGTTTCGACAAAATGAAGATAAAACATTATGCAAACGATGTGTTATGGATACATCTATTCCGGGAGTTTATTTAGATCATCAAGGTATATGTAATTTCTGCCACATACATGATAAATTGGATAGGCGTTTTCCTACCGGCGAAAAAGGAGCAATGATATTGCAAAAAATTGCAGAGAAGATAAGAAACGATGGAAAAGAAAAAAAATACGATTGTATAGTTGGGGTCAGTGGTGGGAGAGATACTTCTTATTGTTTATATTATGTTAAGGAAATAATGAAATTGCGTCCTCTGGCTGTTCATTTTGATAACGGTTGGGACTCGGAAATTGCCAAAACAAACCTTGCCAAACTCTGCGATAAATTAGATGTAGAATTACATACAATAATTATGGACTGGCCTGAATCACGAGAATTGACTAATGCAACTATCCGCGCCTGTGTCCCTTATATTGACCTAACAGATGATATAGGCATTGCAAGTAGTTTATATCGAACTGCAGTTGCCGAGAATGTCCATTACATTATTTTAAGTCATTCCTTCCGTGAAGAAGGGATAACGCCATTGAAATGGAACTACATTGACGGGAAATATACGCGTGCTATTGTCAAACGATATTGCACAATACCGTTAAAGCATTTTCAAAATGTAGAATTAAAGGATATGATTTATTGGATTCTCTGGAAAAGAATCCGTGTAATAAATATTACCAATTACTATGATGATACGGGGGAAAAAGTAGAGAAATTATTAAAAGAGAAATTTGATTGGCAGGATACAGGGCAACATCACCTGGATAATGAACTGTTTACTCTGGTTTACTATTATGCCCGGAGAAAATTCGGTTTTGACTGGCGTGTAGTAGAACTATCTGCAAAAGTCAGAACGGGTGTAATATCTCGCGAATCCGCATTAAGAGCGTTACGAGAAGTTCCATTTTTTGAAGATGAAGAACGAGTTGAACATTGTTTAAGAAAACAAGGTATAAGTCGTGAAGAATTTGAGGCAATTATTAATGCACCCAATAAGTACTTTACAGACTATCCCTCGTATTATCCCTTACTTCGAAAATTTAAATGGTTGGTATGGATTTTATGTAAATTTCATGCTATACCAGCACATACCTATGAAAAATTTTTCCATGCTATCTGAAATGATAAAAAAATTTGGTGTATAATTTTAACTATTTAGGTCCGAGATAAATGAAGAAAAGATTGTTTTTAGTTAATCTGGGTTTACGAAGGCCTTTATATCCATTAGCCACACCTCCTATGGGTTTACTTTATCTTTCGGCGTATCTCCGAAGGGCGTTAAGAGATATTGATATAGGCATATTAAATCAAAGATTAGAAAATTATAGCGTAGAAGAATTATGCGGGCGTATTAAAGAATTTAATCCCGATATTATAGGTATATCTACTTTTACAACCTTTGCCTATTTATTGCCTTCATTAATTCCTATGCTTAGAACAGCCTGTCCTTCTGCATGGATTATTGTAGGATGACCACATGCTTCTGCAGTCCGAAAAGGTGTCTTTGACGATGTAGATATAGATATTCTGGTCCCGGGGAAGGCGAAATTGCATTAAAGCAGATTATAGAAACTTTTCCGGAAAAAGAGTCATTACAGAATATTAATGGGATTTACTGGAAGGATAAGACAGGGGAAATAATCCAAAATCCCGGATTATTACCTAAGAGACATAATATACAAGTGTTTGTTTTTTGTTTGCTTATTATTTTATTGGCTTTTGTTATTTGTATATATAAAACTTCAGATGAATCAGGGTGGTGGGATGAGTATTCCAGTTTAGTTCATATAAATGCTGGGTCATTAAAGGAATTCCTTTTCTTAAATCCTCTTTATGACCCTGCCACTATGCCTGTTTATTATATACTCGAATACCTTTTCTGGCATTATGTTTCCCCCTCTGTTATAGGTCTGCGTTTACTATCTATGTCCAATTTCTTATAGGTCGAAGATATATTTTCCTGAGGGCTGTTTTTTTTACTCAGCAGAAGGTGGGTAGTAAACTCCTTCAAATTCTATCGTTTCTTAAATTCTCATATCGTCCTCTTAATATTGGATATATATTCTTTATTTTAATTGTGAAGTGGTAATAAAGTGGGCTGAATACTTTTTAATTAAATGAATTGATTATTCGCAGACTGATGAAAGGAGTTTTTTTAGTTTTAGATATTAACTTGCTAAATTTTGAATTTCTTCGTGGTACCCAATACACTTGTCGTTATCGAATATTCTAATTGTGCTTGAGACCAGGTTGATTTTCTTATGTTTGGGCTGTGTCTTTAGAAGTTCGCCAGAAGTTGAAGGTTTTGAATATACGGAAATCGACAAAATAGTAAAGATACTTTAACATTTGCTTTATAGACTTTTTGCTAAAGATATAAAGTATCCAGAGAAATACAAATGGTTGGATGAAAATTAGTGTGAACCAAAAGCAAATTTCTACAAGTATTTTTAGTATTACTGAATCAGGATTTTTCTTATACCACTTGCTGAAGAACATGACAATTTTAGACGGAGATATGCCAGCTAAATGTTTTAGTCTGTTTACGGTTGTAGGTTTGGTTATGAGGATATCTTTTACATGTGGGTCATGAAGAACTTCGGGTTTTTTTTCTTCAGCTATTTTTCTCAGAGGGATACCTTCAAAGAATGTTAAAGAAAGCAGATAGAAAAAGTAAGGTTTTGGAATTTTGCACAAAACTTCGATTGTCGCTAAGTCATCTTCGAGTGTCTCGAATGGGTTATCGCAGATGACATCAATATTAGGGACAACATCATATCTTTTTACTCTTTCTACACTTTCCAAGAATTTTTTGATGGAGACAGTCCTTTTGTAAATGTTTTTGCAGACTGATTCACTTCCGCTCTGTAAACCTATTTGAATACCTCGTAGTCCTGAATCAATTGCCTTTTCAAGATTTTCATCGGTGATGTAATTCGGGGAAGAATAGATGATATACGGGATGTTTACCCTTTCCTTGTATAGTTTGAAGAACATGTCCAAGTCTTCTTTTTTGCGGGCGAAGAAGTTTTCATCTAAAAATGATATAACTGCAACTGGTAGTGGCTCCTGCAGACCACGGACTATACCTTCTATTATGTGTTTAGGTGAAGCAGTCCTAAAATGATAGGTGGGATACAAATCAAAGTAGAAGGAATTTATGCAAAAAGTACAGTGCATTGGACATCCGCGGCTATTTATGACTCTGTAAATGCTTGCGTGGAGTACTGTATTTTTTCTAACCAGTTTATGAGTTAGTTCTAGTAATTTACCTTTGTATAACAAGAATGAGTTAGAGGGTACACGAGGTATAAAAGGTAACTCATCCAAGTTCTCAATTAAAGGGTTTAATGGATTTCTATGAATTTCTTTTCCATCTCTGAATGCTAAATTGTTAATATTTTCTAACTTTTTACCATTTTTTATAACATTTGAAATATCTATAACTGCTTTCTCCCCTTCTCCTATACACACATAGTCAGCATAATCTATACAGTGCTCGGGCGAAACAGTAGGTTCTACTCCACCCCATATTACCGGGATGTCAAAGTTTTTTTTCATAAATAATGTAAAATCCCTTGCATATTTATACTCTGTTGATGTAAGACTTACCCCTATCCATTCTGGTGAAAAATCTTTTATATATCCTTTTAGAGAATCGAGATTTTTTGAATCCTGTGGGAAGCCCGGTATGTATAAAATGTTAGAATTAAAGCCCTCTCTGCGTAATATCTCGTGTAAGAGTTTTAAGCCAATAATACTAAAATTTTTTTGGAGTGAAACTAATAAAACATTCATAAACTATCTTTTACCCTTTTTTTCAATAAAACACAAACATAACACAATATATTCCTTTATTATACTACAAAACGTGTATTATAATTTTCATCCTCCAAATACTACCATTACAAACTGACAGATTTTTGTTTTATGTTCTTACCACTCTAATTGAAATTTTTTTGAACTTAGTTGTTATTAGTAGTTTTATAGATGGATATTTACGATTTGTTGTATAGTACTATTGAATTGATTTGTTAAAACTTCTCTTCATATATTACTCCTATTTAGTTGGGGTTTTATACTCTATGATAATGATGATGATTGGATTTTAACATGATATATATAGGTAAATATTGGAACTTGTCCCGTCGGATAGGAAGTATTGAACACTTATTATTGTCGATTATAACATTAACATTTATATTATTAATCGCTCAAAAGCCGTCTGTTTGGGGAGATGAGTATTTAGGAGGGTTAGACTACCTAAATGTTCCGAGTTTCACTACTTTTTATCTGTATATCTTATCTTATGGCCCCCAGGGCCCTCCTCTTTATTTTTTTTTCCTTTATTTAATTTGTGGAAGGTTAGGTGTTTCAGTGGAATCTTTTCGATGGGTAATAGTTCTTTTTAACATTGTGAGTGCCAATTTTATCTACCTTATTGCAAAAAGTTTGTTACCACGAAGATATGCTCTCGCCGCGAGTTTATTATTTGTATCCTTTCCCCTATTTTTGTGGAATGCCTTTTCTTTGAGGTATCACTCCATAGTTCAGATGTTTGCTTTTATCTCATTATATTTACTTATTCGCTGTTTGTCTTCGGAGAGGAAAAATTCACTTTTTTTTATTTTTTCTCTTCCTGTAATTAATATTTTTATGGTTTTATCACACTATCTCTTTATTTGGATTATTGCTGTTGAGATTTTTTTGCTTTTCCTAAGGGTAATTAGAGATAAATTTGTGTATTTACTTCCTACTATCCTCAACCTGATAGTTTTTTCTTTAGGTTTTATGTATTTGGTTTATGTTTTTTATGGCAACCAGTTTTTGGCACTTCCCTTAAATTACTCATTTTTGGAGGTGTTGGAAATAATTTTTGGGGTGAGAAATTTTGAAGTGCCTTCTTATGTTTCTTGGAGTGTTTATATTCAGCCGATTATTGCTCCGAATGTACCTCCACCGATGATTCAAAAGATATGTGATGTTGCTCCGTTAGTAGTTTTAAATGTTGGAGGCGGATTGATTGCGTTGGTACTTTTCGCTTCGTTCCTAGCTACAACTTGGAAATTGATAAAAGGCTTTTGGACATTCGATGAAAAACTGTTATTTATATACTTACTTGCCTTTGTATGCCCTATTGTTTTCGCCGGCTGGTCTTTTATTTCTGGTGGTAATGTTCTGGTGGCTCGATATATTTTAGTTTGTTATGTTGCAAAGTTCTGTTGGTTGTTTATTATGTTGAATAATTGGAATACTAAAAAAGTTCTACTAAAGTGGTTTGTTGTTGCTGTTATTTTAATATGGGCATTACATCAATATCTTTTGTTTAGAGCAAATAGTATTTATACGGATTGGGAAGGATGCGTTCAATATGTTAATGAAAACCTCAGAGAAGATGACATCATAATTTGTGGTTCAGATGTGGATTGTGCTGTGTTCAAATACAATTGGCGGGAAAAGACAAGGAGAAAGTTTCCTTCTATCTTTACCTCGGATTCTTTAGATACTTCTCTGGATTTCCTCCTCTATTTGGTTAAGCAACTTCCCCCTGAACATAAGATATGCATTATATACAATACTAAGTGGGACCCAAGTTTCGAACAAAAAATGACCGCCGTTTATGATGAATACAATTTAAGATACTCCTTGGCAAGATTCCCTTCTTGGGAAGGGATTTTGTGTTATATATTTTCCGTCGAGGAAAATCTTAAGGTGAAGGAAGAGTCGCCTTATGTAGAAGAATCCTTATACTCGTCTAGTCCATTGGTGCCCCTGCTCCAGGCTAATCTTAAGAATGAGTTTACGGAGGAAGAGAAAATTATATTGGCTCGCTATAGGGATTTTGGGGATGAAATAGGCATGACTAATGTTATACATATAATCCTCGACCTTATAAGATTAGGAAAGTCGGATTGGGCAAGAATTCTTTTAAAGCAATATCAGAAACTAACTTCTTGGGTAACTTTTGGGTATGCTTTATCAGAGTTGGAAAATCAGAATGTGGCTGAGGAAATATTTCGGAGACTAAAAGGGCAAAATCCTTACTTTGCTTTTGTGTTTTCCAATATTTGGGAATACCTTAAAAAGAATGAGTATTCATTATTGAAGAAAGAATCTGAGAGGCTCCTAAATGACGGTTATTTTTTTGCTTATGTGTTTTATCATCTTGCGGAACATAAGTTAGAAGGTTCAAAATGTGTTCTCCCCATAGGTGTTTTCCCATTCACTACAAATAGTGAGAGTAGATTAAGGGATATTTTGCTTAAAGAGCCTAATAAAACAGTGAATCAAAAAATAGAAACCCGATACGGTGAGATTATGGACCTCATACGAATTCGAGATATTATGTAATTTGGAGATAGGTATGGATAACTCTTTGATATTAGTAAAAAAAAGGTATTTGCCGATAGGTATTCTTGTAGTTCTCACCTGCTTATTAATTTTGTTCTTATCTCAAAAGCCTTCTATATGGTTTGATGAGTATTTTTGGGGAGTAGCATATTTGAAGGTTCAGGATTTGTACACTTTTATCCAAATGGTGGGAACGCAGGGACCTGAAGTTGCCCCTGTTTATTTGACTATATTTTATATATTTGTGAAGTTGCTGGGTATATCTCCGGAATCTTTTAGATTGTTCTCTATAATTGCAAGTATATTTACTGTTATTTTTGGCTACCGATTATTCAAGATTTTTTTCCGGAATGAAATTGTTTGTTTTTTATCCGCAATGACAATCGCTACTATTCCAACTTTTTTATGGTACAGTATGCTTTTAAGACCTCATGCGTCGGGTTTTTCCCTTTCTATCTGCTCTCTTTATTTATTTTTTAATCTTATCAAAAGGAATGAAGGAGAAATAAGAACATCTCAATGTTTACTCCTAATTTTTGTAAATCTCTTATTACTGCTGACCTATTATATTTATATGTGGTTACTCTTCTTTGAGGCGGGGATTATCATTTACTTTTTCCTCAATAACAGGTCGAAAAAAATTCTGATGCTCGGTTTGTTAAATCTACTTATGGGTTGTTTAGTTTTGCTTTATCTCGATTTGTTTGCTATGCCTTCTAATGTAGCATATACACCTCAAATTTGTTTATTTACTATTTTTAATTATGTGTTTGGGATTTATGATGATGAAGTTCCCCGATTTGCATCGTTTGCAATTTTAATTTTCTCCATCTTTGGCTATAGTGATTTTACTAATATGATTGCAAGTGCTGTCGACAAAATATTGGTTTATTCCCTTAAGGGCGGGAATGTTGTCTTTGAGTTGATTCTACTATTTTATTTTTTGGTGGAGATGTTTTCTCGTATCAAGGATAAGACAATACATGACGAACTTCCGGAGTTTACGCTAATATGTTTAGCGTTTTTGATGCCATTGTTTTTTGTAGGATTTACCCTGGTGTCAAAGATTCCTGTAATGACACTCCGCTTTCTTTTGCCTGCTTTGATTATTCGGTGGGGGCTACTGATTAATTTGGTTTTTAGGTGGGCTTCTTCTAAGAGAATTTTGAAGGTATTATTGGTTTTGGTTGTGCTGGGATATATTTTTCTTCAATATCTTATGTATCAACAAGGGAAGCCATATACTGCCTGGAATGAATGCACAGACCTTTTGTCCCAAGATGTAAGCGGTAAAGATATATTCATTATTGCTCATCAGGAGATTACACCAATTTTTTACTATCACTGGTGCTCCAGACTAAAACAGAAAGAGCCTGTCTTAATTTCTGCGGGGTCCCTCCATTTAGCCACTGATGCCCTCGTATACCTTATTAAGCATCTTCCTTCGGAATATACGGTGTGGGTCGTTCTGAGGACAGAATATGGGATATTAGCACCGTCAATAAGGAAAGAGTGGGAGGAGAATCACCTTATTTATTTTACTGTGAAGGAATTTCCATTTTTTGAAGGTTTAGCGTATTTCGGGTTTCGAGTAGAAGATAACCTTAAGAATATTGTTGACGGAAAAACTTCAGACTTTCGGTTAAAAAAGGAACTTCCTGAGGAATTGATGGCCAACCTTAAACTATGCTTTGAAAATGAGGTAAATTCTTTAGATGGGATTATTTTGTCCCACTATATAAATCCAGACGAGACACCTGAAAGAGGCTCGTATATTCAGGTGGCTATGGATTGGATATCCATTGGGAAATCTTGCTGGATTGAAAATTTATTAAAGCCAGGAATAGATATTATCTCCTGGATAAGTTTTCCATATGCATTATCTCTTTTGGAAACTAATCCTGATGAGGCAGAAAAAGTATTTAATAAGTGCAAAAGGTTAAATATATTTTTCTACTATACAATGAGACCTATTTGGAACGCTTTGAAGAGTAAGGACTACAGATCTCTCGCCAAAGAATCTGAAAAATTGATGAACTATGGTTTTTGTCCAGCTCATTACTTAAACCATTTTGCGAAACATAAATTGGAAGATTCGCAATGTATACTTCCCTTGGGCTGTTTCCCATATAAATGGAAGAGTGAACAAGAACTTAGAAAGATTTTGCATAAAGAACCTGTTATCTCTAATAATAAGATAATGGAAATGCGGTATCAACAAGTACTCAGTTTAATAGGTTTGAGGGATAACTTTGCGTCTGATTTTCTTTCTCATAGTAATTAATTGCTAGGTTTTGAAAAGATGTAATTTGATAGAATAAAAGAGGGCGAAAAAGGAAAGATTTTTTATTATACCATTTACCTAATGCCTCTGCTGGGCTTTTGTTGTTTAATAATTGTTGTTTATGAACATAATTATAACAATAGGTATACTGGTTTGATTTATCCATCGACTTTTTGTAATCCGTGAAATAATGTTGTTTTAATATTTCTGTTATTATACCATTAAAACCTTCTACTAACCATTTATTTCCGGTGTATAGGGAAAGTCAGTCAGTATCCTATAACGAGTCTCTGACAGAGGTGCCCAAAGATATATTTACCGGAGGGTTGTTTTCTACCCCGGCAGAAGCAGTTAGTAGATTCCTTACCATTATTGGTCGGTATCATTCGTATTGGATAAGGATAGACTGCCATCAACTCATCTAAAAATGCTTTAACATTCTCTGCTTTCTGGTCATTCTTCAGATTGAACACGGTTCGTAGTTTATGGGATCGTGATGATTTATCATCAAGTTTTCTCAATTCTTCTACTTTCATTATCATCCTCGGGCGTAGATACAACAGTTTTACGATTGTTTTATAGGTTCTTTCGGTTCTTTAATCATCTTTCGTTTTTGCAGAATAGTATTCGCATTTAGGTGATACTTAATCGCAAGTATATATTTCTCCTTCTTGCTTTCTAATATTATCTGCTTTATCTTATTTCTTATTGCTATATACTTTTATAAATGTCTTATTTCCTGTTGATATTGAACATTTATATTTATTCATCGTGCTACAAAGGGGCTATGGAATTCACGAACACCCAATTGCTAAACTGTAAGTATGTAATTCTATCTTATAACTTGTGATTTAAGGCTTTCTTGTGGAAAAAATAAAAGGACAAAAAAAACATAAAATACACGTGTTAGTTTATTGTTCACTTATTGTCCTATTGGCTTTTGTTATTCGTATATATAACATTTCAGATGAATCGGTCTGGTGGGATGAGTATTCCAGTTTAGTGCATATTAATGCTGAATCATTAAAGGAATTCCTTTTCTTAAATCCTCTTTATGACCCTGCCACTATGCCTGTTTATTATATACTCGAATACCTTTTCTGGCATTATGTTTCCCCCTCTGTTATAGGTCTGCGTTTACTATCCATTCTGTTAAGTGTAATGACTATCCCTGTTCTATTCCTTATAGGTCGAAGATTCAATTCAGAAAAGATGGGCTTGTTGGCGGGATTTTTTTTCGCTATATCTCCGATTCATCGTTTTTTTGGACAGGGAATACGAATGTATGTTTTATTAACACTTTTGTTTACTCTGTCCATATATTTTTTGCTTTTATATTCTGAGAATCGTAATAGAAAAAATTGGATTACTTTAACATTAATAAACATCCTTTTATTATGGACACATCCTTTTGCTGTAATTATCCTTATAATCGAAATAGTATGGATATTTTATGTTTTTTATACAAGCGATTATAAGAAATACTACTTTATTGCATCTCAAATATTAATTAGTATTCCCTCAATCGTGTATATATCAAGTATACATTATTATTCATCGGAACAGTCTTCCTGGTTTAAAATACCGACACTATTTGAATTTCTTGGAGATTTATTTGCTGATGACGCAGTAAAAATGACATATCAGGTAAGAGTTATAGAAGAAGTTATCCCCAAATATTTTATAAATATACATTCTATATTTGATGCTTCTCTATTGGTTATAACTACAATAGTGATGATTTTAAGTTTTAGGTTTGTTTTTAGGCATGTTGATAATGAAAGTGAATTAAAATTAAGGTATGGAATAGTTCTTTTATTGTTAATAATCTTAATCCCCCCGTTATTATTATATGTCCTGTCTATTATATGGAGACCATGTATATTCCCAAGATATACCTTATATTGTAGCCTTGCAATATATTTGCTTTATGGTAGTTTAATAAAAATAAATAAGCACAAAATTATTGGTTATTTACTATTAATCTTCTTGATATTAATATTGTGTTATCAATTAATCATTACTCTTCCGGGACCCCAAAGAACAAATTGGCAAGATACAGTTCATTTTATAGAAAAACAAAATTCAGATAAAGAGAACTCCCCTGTATTTGTGTATCAAGCAATCAATAAAGATGTCTTTACATTTAATCTTAAAAATGAAAAAATACCGGTGTCCTTTGTTGAAGATATAAGCACGTTCATTCCAATTATTCATGAACTATTTCAAAGAAAATCAAGTTGTTTGTCGGATAAAATATGGTTTGTTTATATCTCCTTTTATTTCGGCGATTTTGGTTCCCCTGAATTGGAATGTTTGTTAAGTAACAACCAAATTCAATATGAAACTTATGATTTATACGGTATAGAACCTATCCGATTATATAAAGTACTATTCCAACAAGGAGGTGGATATTCTCATCAGGCAGGCAAAGAATTTGAAAATGATTCCCTTAAATTTACAATATCTGATTTTGCCCTTGCCAATGTCGAAACCAATCACAAAGAGTGTGCAATGTATCTAATTGAGAAATTGATTAATAATGACCCATTACAAAAATTGCAATTTCAGAATTTATATAATACTCTCAAAAGTGGGGGAAATATCACCACACTTACAAAATCCCTGAGATATTATCAGATAAGTCAGAGAAACATAAATCCGGGATATAAAGAATATTTCCTTCAAAAAGCGATTCTGTTAGATAAAGATTTGAAATTGGCATACCTATGTTTTGATGCTATAATGACATCGATAAACGGCGATATGAAAACCACACAAGAAAAACTTCGCTTTATTATCCATATAAATCCTGATATTGCTCTTCCACGAATTGCCTTAGGTGTTATTTCACTATCTCAAGGTAATGAGGAAGAAGCAAAAAATTGGTTCTATTCCGCTATACAATGTGAAAATGGGCAATACCGGTCATGGAAAAATCTTCTTGATTCCATTTTCATAGAAAAGAATTATAAAAAAGCATTGCGGGAATATTATGAATTGAAAGATAAAGGAATTTTTATTGAGTCTTTTTTTGAGGAATATTTAACAGCAAAATTAGGAAGTGAAGGCAGATAATCTATTTAGGGTTCCAGCCTAAATGTTTATCTAAAAAACGATAGGCTTCTTCTCGGATTTCAGGGGGGAAATCATGTCCACAATCCGGATGAATTCCTTTTAAGTTTTCTTCTGCCTTATAAAGGGTATAAATCCTTTGCGCAGAATTAACGCAATCATCTACACCTGTTACTTCAAAATTATTGTCATGTATGGGGGCGTTAATAAATACGGGGCGGGGAGCTAATATCCCGAGAACTTCCGTAAAATCAAAAGGGAGTAAGTCCGGATTGCATTGATATTGTTCTTTTATTCTTGGCATATAACCTTTATGAGACCACCCTGTTAAGTCACCATTATAATATTTTCTCATACTGGTAAAACCGCAACTGGTAACCATTACTTTAATCCGTTTATCAAATGCCCCTAAAAAAAGAGTGTTGTGTCCACCTAAAGAATGTCCAATAGCGCCAATTTTATCTTTATCCACTTCAATCATTGTTTGTAGCAGGTCAATGCAACGACGGTGATTCCCAATACCTTTCGCAGTGGCACTTGCATATCCCATTGAATATACATCAATCTTATAATCGCCAAAGCCCGGATAATCCGGGACAATAACAATATATCCTCTTTCAGCAAGTTCTTTTGCCAGATGTCGATTCTTAGAATCACCGATACCCACAGGACCGGCTTTCCCAATATCTATAGTTTGATGTAAACATACAATAGCAGGTCTTTTACCATTAACATTTTTAGGTACCAACAAATAAGCAGGTAATCTATCATTTTTTTCAGCATTAAATGTAATTTTCTTTCGCCAATATGACCCCATATCCTCTGTAGATTCAACTTTCACATCCAGAGGAGGTAAATGGGAACGGTCTGGCAATGGACCCATTACAAGAAGCATATTTTGAAGTATATGATTTTTCCTTATATCCCATTCTTTTAAACTCGTTATCTCATGAATTTCTCCTCCATTTCCAATGTAATAAAGCAAATTATTCTTATCCTTATAAAAAGGAGGTTTTTCTAAAATGTTTTGTTGGTTTAAGAAAAAAACAAGAAGTAATGTTAATGCTTTATAAAGCATAGTTATACCTCCTTAATTACTTAAATTGGATTGCATATAAATCTGCATCTTTCATCTTAAAAGATAATCGAATAGGTGCTCCCTGCAATGAAGATAAATTATTAGTATCATTCCATGATACTTTGAAATTAATCCGATTTCCTTTCAACGGTATGGAATTACTAAACTCATATCCCGATATGGAATTTCCATTTATATCCTGAACTTCTACATTTATATAACCTATAGCAGAGGTAACAAAGTTAAGAAACAGATTATCCCCTTTGAAAATTAACGGCACAGTGGTAATAATACCTTCTGCATATCCTGCGGAAAGACAGGAAAAACCATCCAGACGAAGTAAATATCGCTGAATATATGCAGTGTCCTGTGCATAATTTTTTTGAATATAAAAAGCCATTTGATAATCACCTGCAGGAACAATGCCTCGCACAGGATAATTGGTTCTGGATACCCAGTTTTCTAAAGGATATTCAGGTTTTAAGAAAGCATTTAAAAAAAATCGGCTATATATATTATCCCCTCGACTACTCATGAATATTACATCGGAACAATCATGACTGTAATCTATATCAACCCCTATGGATTTTATTTCTTCTTGTAATAATACTTTACATCCAGGGACAAATCGGGCTGATATTGAAACATATAGGTGTGGAGCATTAAAATAAGGGATTGTCTGATTGGTATATATATGTTCCCATGGTGCATTTCCTTTATCCATTACTACAGGTTTTTCCCAATTTAAAAAATCTGAACTGGTTGTTCGACTTACCCAACGATATTCTTGATTGGGACCATTCCAGGTGCGAAAATACAAAATATACTTTTGTTCTAAAATAGACCAAAAAGCTACATTTTGAGAATCAAAGGCAAAATCTTTCCATGATGCCCCTTTAAGTATAGGTTTCTCTGATAATTTCCGCCATCGGATTCCATCTGGGGAAACGAAGGTATATAAACCACTATCAAAAGTCCCTGCCACTGCTTTATATCGTTCTTCCTTGGGAATGTTGGGCTTTTCGTCTATAAAAGGAGCAAAATTATGTGAAAAAGGTGGATCATTAGCAAGAATTACATTATTGTCTTTTGAACCTGCTATTTCAAAGAGTCCCAAAGATGGTTTAATGAAATGAATACCATCTGTGCTTTCTGCATAACAGGTAACTTCTGCATTTGAGCCATCGGCTTTTGAAACAGGAAGTCCTCTGTAATAGAGGCGATAAATGTCTTGGTCATGGATTAAGGTCACATATCCACTGTGTTTACCCTCCCACGGTTTATCAAAATATAAAACCTTCTCAGCAGGAATAGGCTCACATAACTTAAATGATATATTCTCTAATTTATCAATTAATTTATTATCAATAAAAATTTCTCGTCGGTTTCCTATATTATATATTTCTTCGGTTATTCCTATTTGTTGAAAGATTATTGAGAATAGAAATCCTGTTATGAAGTAATAAAAGAACATATTTGTTCTCATAGTTTATCCTTTATTTTTAGGTTATGTTAACTGTTGAATTTTTGTTGTGAGTCCATTTTTTTAAACTCAATCCAAGCCAATAATTAAATGCCTTTATTTGATTTTTCAAATGATGGGGACGACGAATCGTTCTTGTAATAGTTCGAGCGAAATATCGAGGTCTGAGGTAATATCTTCGATAGGCGGATTGTACTTTCTTTGTTAATGTCTCCAAATCAGGATAGGTATTAGGAAGGTAAGAAGGTAAATGTTGTCCTATAAATTCAAAACACTGCCCTTCTCTCATAGCAATCTCGGCAAGAAGTGTTCCGGGTGCTACATAATACGAAAAGAAAACAACATAATCGATATTTAATTCACATGCAAAACGAATAGTCTCTTCACTCATTGCTGGGGTCTCCGTAGGAAAACCCAAAACAAAGAAAGCCCTTGTCTCCATACCAGCGGATTTTGCCCAGCGGACTGCATTTCGACATTGTTCTAATGTGTGACCTTTTCGAATAAGTTTAAGTATTTCCTCATTTCCGGATTCAATACCAAATTGAATACTGTAACAACCTACTTCTGCCATTTCATTTAACATTTCCGGTGTTACTGTATTTACACGCGATAAAACAGACCAATCTAATTTTATTTTCCCCTGTTTTATAAGGGAGCAAAATTTATGTATCCATTCAGGAAAGATACAAAAATTATCATCCCAGAATACAATATTTTTTACATTATATTTTTCAATAAGGTATTTTAATTCTGCCACAACATTTTCCGGAGACCGACGACGAAATGGAGATGCATATTTCCCTCCCTGATAACAAAATTTACATCGTGCCCATGGACAACCCCGTGCTGTAATCATCGACATGGCAGGGCGTTTGGGACTTAAACTCGGTAAAGGCTCATATAACTCATGGTTATAAATGTGTCGTGAGGGGAAAGGTAGAGTATCAATATCATCTACAGGGATAGAACAGCCCGTATCTACGATTTCATCTTTTTCATTTTTATAAATGATGCCTTTTACCTTATCCGGTATATCTCCACAAAAAATCTTTTCTAATAACTCTAAAAGAGGAACTTCAGCATCTCCCGGAATGACATAATCAATATACGGACAGTCTTTCAACACCTGTTCCCCGAAAGAAGTAGTGTGAGGACCTCCCATTAACAATGGAATCGAAGGACATTCTTCTTTTAATCTTCGTGCAAGTTGATATGAAGTATTGAGAAGAAAAGTCGTAAAAGATGAAATTCCAATTACATCCGGTTCGAATGATAGAATACGAGAAACAGTTTCCTCAATAGATAACCTCTCCGCAACTGCATCGACAAAATAACATTGGTATTTCCCTGTCCGCTCTAAGTATGCAGTAAGATACCCAACACCTAAAGGCGGCATTAACCCAATTTGCCTTTTTCCTTCCTCCTGTCCAATGGAACGAGAATAAGGATATGGTGGCATTACAAATACAACATGTTTCATATCTTTATTATAACTCTAAGATTTTCTAAAAAATTCTTCCTCTTCTGAAACACGAATTCCAAACAGCCCGATTAAAATGGAACTAAATAAAACCTGAACCCCCTGAACAAAACATAGAATACCCCCAAAAAATATTTTTATAGTTATATCTGGCATGTTTATTCCTGAACGAAGAGTATAAAGCATTAAAAACATGCCTAAAAAACATATCCCTAAACCCAAAAACATACCCTTTTCGACTTTGATTATTCGGGATAAAAAAAGGAGATATTTTGATGGAATGTATCTAAACTTTGAACCACGAACTCTACCCTGAGCAATGACTCCAATCAATAAAATTTGGGTTGCAATAATGTTGGTTAGTAAAGAAATAAAAAAGGATGTATAAATATCCATATACTGAGGCAGAATAAAAAATACAAGGTATGAAAAAAATAACAATATAAAACCCGGTATAAGAAACCAATTAATAGAACAATAATGAAACATAAGTTGTAAATGTCTCCATCCATCACGAACAGAATGTAAATGTGGACGCCTTCCCCTCTGGTCACAGTGAAAATGAATAGGAACTTCCGCTATTTTAGTTTGGGTCCAATGTGCTTTTGCTATCATTTCAGAAGCAAATTCCATGCCTTCCGAATGTAAATCTAATTCATCAAATACTTTTCGGGACATACCACGCATACCCGAATTAATATCCGTTATATGTGCCTTAAAAAAAATATTCGCAAGTAAAGTCATTATCGGAGTGCCTATATATCTATGTAACCATGGCATAGAGCCTCTATCAATCGTTCCTTTTTTCCTAGACCCCAGAACAATAGGATAACCTTCTCGTAATTTCTCTAATATTTGAGGAATATCCTCAGGGTCATAGGATAAATCAGAATCAAAAAAGATTATATATTTCCCTTTTGCTTCTTTTATACCGTTTCGAAGAGTATTCCCGTATCCAGGAGTAATTACCTTGACTACCTTCGCACCTGCTTGTTCCGCAATTGATGAGGAACTATCCGTAGAATTATTATCTGCGACAATAATTTCACCTTTAATATGATATTTATCGAAAACCTTTTGTGTTTTCTGTACACATTGTCCAATAGTCCGTTCTTCATTCAAACAAGGTAATACAACGCTTAGTTCTATTTCATCACAATGTGTCATTTATTGGTATTTCCTTGTTTTTCCAGGATAAGAGAGGATAAATATTCTATTTGTTCAGAATCTTTAATGTTTTGTTTCGCTTTTTCAAAGATTTCCAGTGTTTTATTAACATCTCCTTTATTTAAATAAATTTCCATCAAATTTCTATACGCCGATGTATAAGAACTATCTATATCTAATACTTTATTATAAGCACCAATAGCCTCATTATTTTGATTACTATTTTTATAGATATTTCCCAGAGCAAACCATAAATTGGTGGACTCTGGATGTTTTTTTAAAACATCCATTAATTCCACAATCCCTTTCTCGGCATTACCCATTTCTGTATAAAGTAAGGCTAACGCAGCGCAAAGTCCTATATGTTCATAATTCGTTTCAAGCCCTTTATCATAATAATATAGGGCTTTTGGTAGTTGGTTTTCTGAATATAAAATGTCCCCCATATTCGCATATGCGAGTGTAAAATAGGAATTCTTGCATATACACCATAACAGGGTATTTTTGGCTTTTTCCAGGTCATTTTTTTCTAAATAAATCATAGCCATATTATTAAGTGTATTAGGTTCCTTACTATCATGAGATAATACTTGTTGGTAATAGGAAAGTGCTTTTTCAAGTTGTCCCGAATTATGATAAACAAATCCTAAATTATAAAGTAACTCTGTATTTTGAGGCTGTAATTTTAGGCTATTTCCCAGCAATTCAATCGCTTCAGCGTATTTTTTCTGTTGAATATACAATTCTGTCAAGTTTGCTATAGCAAGATTAAATTCTGGTTCTGTATCAATAGCATATTTATATTCTTGTTCGGCTTTTACTAAGTCATTGCGTTCTTTGTAAATGACACCTAGGTCATTATGAACTCTCGGGTCTTTGGGATTTAAAGATAAAGCATTTTCAAATTCTTTGATGGCTTCATCATATCTTTTTAATTTCATAAATAAAGCACCGATATGATAGTAAATATCTTCTCTATACATAGAAGGCTGTTCTGAAGGGTCAGGACTAAGTGCCAGTCGTAATAAATCTATAGCTAATTCGGAATAATTTAACTTTGCAAGTGCATGTCCCAGCCGGAATGGCATGTAAGTCATAGGACGTTCCGGACGAGACATAAGAGCATGTACTTCCTGTAATGCTTCATCAACACGACCTACACGGAGATAAGAGTCAGCACGGTCATAATGCCAACGGCACATATCCGGTTTATAGGGAATAATATCAATATGAGTTATGAGAAAAAGTATTACTAAAACAAAAATACTTATGAGAGCGGGAGTTATTCTTCTCTTAACAAATAAATACCGAATTTCTGAAAATGTGTATCCGCCGATGATGAACATCAATCCCAATATCGGAACACGAGCCCTTGCATTTACAAAAAAGGGAAGAAATGAAGCAAAATATGTAAATATAAACAACAATACCAGTGTTAGAAAATAAATATTTATATTTGTATCTTTAAATGTCTTATTGAAAAATATATTTTTTATCAAAAAAAACAAACCTAATAAAAATGTACTCAGGACAATAGGAAATCGAGGCATATATTTCAGAGGTATATAATGTTGTCTTTCCCCCTCTACAACTTTGTTCTCTGTAATTTCTTGTGGACTCCAGAATAAAATAGCTTTTTTGCATGTGAGTAAAAATGTTTGCCATGGGTGATGAATAATATAATTTATAGCCATTTTAGCAAAAATATTTGATGCTTCGGAATGTGAAACTTCTCTCCCCAAAAATTTCCCTAAACCCTTTACAACATTATCATAATGCCATACAGACCAATTACCCGTTCCTTCTAATTCCTGAAGGTAAGGCAACCACGGCGTTACTCCATCAGCATCCTCACTATTTCCTATCAATAGATTCTCCCCAAAATAAGTAGAGATAGGCACAAATTCACCCGATACGAGATAATTCCGAACTGTAACCGGAGTTATCACAGTAAAAATTGCAATTATCAAAAAAAATATATGAAAGAAACTCTTAAATAGTTTTTTCTGCTTATAAAAAAAGAACAAAATCCATAATGATAAAAAAGGAATAAATGATAGAATATTAGGTCTCATGATGGCATATATACCAATACATAAGCCTGAGAAAAAAGAATACAAGATAAAGTCCTTAGTAACAGCATAATAAATCAGAAATAATATACAGGGGACAAGAAAAACAAATAAAGCAGGGTCGTTTACTTCTCCTTCATAATAAATAAAAGCCCAATAAGTGGCTACAAGAAAAGATGCACATAAACCTGCGATTCTATTAAATATAATTCTGGCTAAAAAATATATTAGGACAATATGCACGAGTCCAAGAAAAAAATGAATGAATCGCGGTGCCAGATAGGAACCGTCAAAAAAATAATATACAACTGCAAGGAAGTATGGGTAACCCGGAGGTCGATAATACGGCGTCGTTGGAATATGTGGGTCAGAAACCCCTTCCCGAACAGTCCAATCTCCGGATAGTATCGCTCTTGCCTGATAATCCTGAACATCCAAGTCCTGCCGAAGTGCAATAAAGTCTGGAGCATCTACTAATTGCCAGAGATAAATAATCCGAAAACAGAACGCAAACAAAAGTATCCACGAGAGAATTACCCAATCTTTATTTTTTTTATTTTCGTTATCCATATTCTTTTAATATTTAGTTAGTTTTTTTATTTGTATTTATTTCATTGATTTTATCTACTGCATCTGTAAATTGTGGGTCAATTTCTAAAACTTTTTTATACCAATATTCTGCCTCTTCATATTGCTTCATTTCTTTAAACGCATTCCCGAGATTAAACATAGCATCTGTAAATTGTGGCTCTTTTTCTAATGCTGTTTTTAAAAACTCTATCGCTTTTTCATACTGTTTTCTCTGTATATATAAAAAACCAAAATTATTATGAATAAGGGCATTTTCCGGATTTAATGAAAGAGATTTTGTTAGAAATTTCTCCGCTGAGGAGTATTCTCCCATTTGTATATATACATTCCCTAAGTGAAACCATCCAACCCATGAGTTGGGGTCTAACTCAGTTACTTTTACGAAACAATCTTTTGCTAAGTTAATCTGGTTATGATAATACAAATACATTCTCCCGAGGTTTATCCATGCCAGGGTATATACAGGACTTAATTCACATGCTTTATAGTAATACTTTTCTGCAAGGTCAAATTTCTTTTCTAATTCCATAATATAACCTAAATTATTATTTGCCATAGCATAATCAGGATTTTTTTCTAATGCTTTTAAACAATAATTTTCTGCCTCTTTAAACTCATGATGATTAAGAGAGATTATACCAAGAAAGGCATAAACTTCTGAATAATTGGGGTTCTTTGAAATGGCTTTATTAGCATAGTAAACCGCATCTTTTTCATTTTGAGATTTATAGGAAACAATGGCTTTATGGTAAAACCATCGAGGTGTATCCGGTTCATATTTTACAGGTGTCTTATAAACAAGGGTAAGGCATAGTAAACAAATAATAATTTGTTTAAACTTGTTTAACTTATTTTGATTACCAGTATTACTAAGAAATAAAACGGTACCTATTCCCCCTATAATGCATAAAGGTGGAATAATAGGGATTCGGTATCGTTCTGAAACAAAAAAAGGAATAACAGATAACGAATAAACAAAACTCCATGTAAAAATAAATAATAGAAGCGTTTTAAGTTCCGGAGGTAATTGATTTCTCTGTCGAATAAACAAAATTAAGAAGTAAAAAGATAATCCCACCAGAAAAGGAAAACCGGGCAATAAACGAAGAAATGTTGCTTCCCTGTCATGATAAATAACTTTTCCATCAGAAACTATAGCAGGACCCCAAAATAAAAAGAATTTACGAGCCGTTAATTTGATTGCAGAGATAGGTTCTTTTTTCCAATACTCATAAACCTTTTTATAAAAGAACTGAGAAGCCTCCTTGAATGAATAGTAACGACCCTCTTGTTTTATCCCAAGACCTTTTACTAATAATCGATAATTAAAACAATCCCAATTATCAACTCCACACAAATG
This sequence comes from Candidatus Hydrogenedens sp., assembly GCA_049968235.1. GTDB lineage: Bacteria > Hydrogenedentota > Hydrogenedentia > Hydrogenedentales > Hydrogenedentaceae > Hydrogenedens. The sequence continues at coordinate 193,627 of JBMFRC010000004.1, read as the reverse complement.
AATTATATTCGGGACCGTAGGACTGTCCCCCGTTGACTGGGCATTGTTACCTATGTATGTATTTATCCCCCCAAAACACGAAATCAAAAAAAAATCATTACTGACTATATAGTTTCTAATAAAAACAGGAGATATTATTAAGAATACGGATACAGAAAAGAGAATGCAATGAGCAAGAGCCTTCTTGAAGTTCCGTTTCCCAAATATATGAAACACAATTCCAACATACATAGGTAACAATAAAAGTCCATTGGGTCTAAAGAGAGCGATAATTCCTAGTAAAAAGCCCGAAAGAATCACAAATTTTGTTGTTTTTATTTGCAGATATCGTAATGAGGTAAATAAAAGAACTATTGTAAGTGAGATTACCCATACAGGATAGTTTATTTCCCCTTCAAAATAAATAGGTTCCCAAAGGATAGCCATTAAAAATGCAGAAACTAATCCTGCTTTTTTACTCACAAAAATTCTCGAAACAAAATAATACATAAAAAAAACATTTACAATTCCCACAAAAAATTGTATTAACCGCGGAGAATTATAATTATCTCCGAAAAGAAAGTATATAAAAGCTAGAAGAAAAGGATAACCTGGCGGTCTTCCATAAGGTGTATTTTCTATCATAGGGTCATCTCCCGTTGGAGATGGATAATTACCCTGATACAATATTTTATGTGCCCAGTAATCGTTAAATTGAGGATCTATAATTGGGTGTGAAAATTCAGGTTGTTGTGAGATATAGTAGAAATATATAACCCGTATTACAATCGCAAAAAGAATAATTAAAAGAAAAAATATAGTCTCTTTTTTTTTCATACTTTATAATTATATTTCAAGATAGGATATTTTTTATTCCATTTCTATTTTGGAATGCGTTCCATTCGATTTTTCTGCGGTTTAACCAATCCATATTCATGCAATTTATTTCTAAGTGTTCGCACACTAATGCCTAAAACCTCAGCCGATTTCGTTTTATTACCTCCACAATGTTCTAATGTCTTGAGAATGATATTTTTTTCCATTTCTGCCAAGGTAATACCTGTCTGCATCTGCGAAACATTATGTTCACTATGACTCCTTATTTTAAGAAACTCAAAATCCTTTATACATAGAGTTTTCTTATCACCGGCAAGGACCACAGCGCGTTCTATTATGTTTTGCAATTCACGAACATTTCCAGGCCAGTCATATTCCATAAAATATTCCATCGCCTTGGGGGTAATGGTATCAACATTTCTCCCATTTTCTTTAGAAAACCGTTTCAAGAAATAATTTGCCAATTCGGGAATGTCTTCTTTCCTTTCGCGAAGGGGTGGCACATAAATCGTTATAACATTTAAGCGGTAAAACAAATCCTGACGGAAAGAATGTTTCTCAATGGCTTCTTCAAGGTTTCTATTGGACGTGGCAATAATACGAACATCTACAGATATAGTCTCTGTTCCGCCCACCCTTTCAATTTCTCGTTCCTGTAATGCACGAAGGAGTTTGGGCTGAAGGTCTACATGAATCTCACTTATTTCATCCAGCAATAAGGACCCACCATTGGCAAGTTCAAAACGACCAATCTTTTTCTCATAAGCACCAGTGAAGGCTCCTCGTTCATGCCCGAAAAGTTCACTTTCAAGAATACCTGAAGAAAGAGCGGCACAATTTACCTTTATAAAAGGTTTTTCTCTTCGAGGACTTAAGACATGAATCGTCCGTGCCACTAACTCTTTTCCTACTCCAGTTTCTCCACGAATAAGCACGGTGGAACGAGAATCAGCAATCTTGTTTATTTTCTCATGCAATTCTTGCATTATTTTACTTTTTCCAATAATTTCAGGAGGACCTAAATATGCATTCAGTTCCGAACGGAGGTACTTATTTTCTGCGTTCATTTTGACTTTGTCCAGAGCCCGTTTTACTGCAATTTCAATAGCCTCCGGAGTAAAAGGCTTTACAAGATAATCTACTGCACCTGCTTTTAATGTCCTGATGGCGGTTTCTATTGTTGCGTAAGCAGTCATTATGATAACAGGTATCTCCGGGGAGACCTTAACACTTTCTTGTAACACCTCCATACCATCAACCGGTTCCATTTTTAAGTCCGTTATTATCAAATCAAAGGGTTGTGTTTTAATCAATTCTACCCCTTCTGCGCCACTTCCAGAACTCACCACACGATAGCCAGCACGAGTCATGGCTTCCTCGATAAATTCACGCATGAGAGGCTCATCGTCAATTACAAGAATTTTTGCTTTTGGCATAATTTATCCCTTCTGAACTATTTGAATTCTTCCTATAAAGGCAACCATATTGTGATTGTAGTCCCTTCGCCCACAGCACTTTCTGCTTTAATTTGTCCTCCATGTGCATCTACAATTTTAGCACACAAGGCTAATCCTAAACCTGTTCCCCTTTCTTTTGTCGAAAAAAATGGGGAAAAAATCTTGGGTAGTATTTCAGGTTTTATTCCACAGCCATTATCTTTTATTTCTATTCGAACAAATTTATTTTCTACTTCGCCTTTAATCTTAATTATCCCCTGTGTGCTAATACTTTGAACCGCATTTACAACAATGTTCGTGATAACCTGTTTCATGCGGATAAAATCAAAGTTAGTTTTTATCTCAGGAGGACATTCCACCAGAATGGATATATTCTTTTTATCATAGGATAGAAATTCTAAACTGGAACGAATTAACTCACATAAAGGTCTTACTTCCTGTTTTAATTCTATAGGGCGAGCATACTCTAATAAATCATTGATAGTGTGTTCTAATGTCTGGATTCCTTGCATTATCTTTTTTACAAATCTTTGTCTTGGGTCATCTTCGGGTAAGTCCTGTGCCAGAAAGGAAGCAAATCCGCGTATCCCCCCTAACGGATTGCGTATTTCATGAGCAATGGTAGCAGACATTTCTCCTATTAATGCTAACCTCTCCTTATGTTGAATGTGCGCCCTTAGCTCAAGAATTTCACTTAAATCCTGGAAAACTTTGACTTTTCCTATTACATTTCCATGTGAATCTGTTATAAAAGAATTTCGTTCTGTAATAGGAATGAGCCTCCCTGTTTTCGAACAGAGTTGATAAGTATTCTCATTATTTTCTTCGATAGAGAAGGGGCGGTTAAAAACTTCAGAAAATTTTTTGCCTAAAACTTCCGAAGATTTATATCCCGAAATAAGCGAAGCAGAACGGTTAAAACGATTTATTTTATCCTCCAGATCTACTGCAATAACACCATCCGATATAGATTCCAGAAGATTACCTAAATATTCGGATGTCATTGCTAATTCATGATTTTTTAATTCCAATTCATGGTTAAGTTCGGAAATCCTTTTTTGTAGTAATGAATATGCCTGCTCCCATGATTGACTGGTTTTGGTAAATTCTTCTAATGCTTTTGTAAGGTTCTCTAAATCTATCTGAGAAATAGAAACCATTTTTTCTGTAGGTTTAGACATCATAATCTACATTTTCCGATAACTTTTTCCCCTGTGGATTGTATTTTTCAAACCGACTTTTTAGTGAGAAAAAGTCACCCATTTCTTTTTGAAGATTTTCTTTTTGTTTTAACACTATTTGATATATTTCATCATTAATTTTTATCAATGTCTGAATAAGTTCTTTTATTCCTTTAATAATTTCCTGATTCTTTTGTTCCTTTAAAATATCAGAGGGTATTTCTTTTCTTAAAATATCATATTCTTGTATCAATGTATTTAATTGCTCATTTTGTTTTCCATGTTTTTTTATTTCCGTTTCTATTTCATTATCTAAATTATTTTTTTCTAACAACAATTTCAGGTTTTCTGCTGATTTTATTTGGGATTTTAGCCATGCTTGTTGTCGTTGAGACCAATATAAAAAATTCTGCGACTGTTTCTCTTTAAAGGATGTCATCTCTGTTCTTTCTTACTTTTTTGCAATCATTTCAAGTTTAATTTGTTCTAGTTTTACCTGGGCTAAAGATGTCAATGCTGATTTGGCTCGTATCAACTCATCAAGTATTTTTATAGATTCCTCCATCAGAGATGTTTGAGCAAGAATATTGGCTCTCTGATATTTTGCCCAATCCGTATGAAATCGTATTCCCTGCAATTGTTCCCCATTTTTCTCGGAAATTTCAATAGCAGTAGAATATGCCTGCAACGCAGGTTCCCATTCTTGTCTTTCAAACATATAATTACCCCATAAAATTTCTCCATCAATAAAATTCTGAATAGATTCTTTTTGTGTATCCAGTTCTGTTTCCCAATCTTGAATAATTCGCCTTGCTGAAGTTGTTCGTTCCGTATGGATATATGTTTCTAACAAATGATAGCGGATATCGGATGACCTAAATTCAGGATATTGATAATACACCTGTTCTAAAAGAGCCAATCCTTCAGAGGGAAGCGTTGTTAATAATTTTTGTGATAACAAATAAAGAAAATTTACTGTTTTTTCCTTGTTAACGGTAGATAAATCAATAGATGACAGATTGGAATAAACTATATTTGTATTATCATTATTAATCAGGAACATGGCAGAATTAATCTTTTCTTCCGGGGTATCCGCTTTTTGGAACCACTCTTTTGCAATTTCGGCAGATGTTTCTTTAAGACCAAGTTCAAAATACATCGTCGTCAATTCCTGTAATATACTTTTATATTCAGGTTCTGTAGCGGGAGTTAATTTCTTCAAATCTTCAAGCGAAGAAACAGCAGAAGAAAACTTCCCTAATTTATACAGACATTTTGCTCTTTCAATACTTCCTTTTAATGCCTCTTTTGTCCCATAATAGCGATTCTTCAATTCATCAAATGCTTTTATCGCCTCTTCAAGTTGAGAATTTATCATTAATAGTTGCCCTGCTTTTAGTAAATATGATGGTTTGATTCCTCCATTTTTTTCTGCTTCAAGATAAGCAATAGCAGAAGCATATGAATTACCCTGTAAAGCTAAAAAGTCTGCTTTATTTGCCAATACATCAGGATGGTTTGGATATAAAAGACTCGCCTCATTCGCGGTTTGAAATGCTTTTTCTTTATCTCCTAAGGAGTAATATATCTGACTTAGTTCTACCCATGCATGAGGATGAACTTCGGAAGCAGGGAAAAAAAACAGTAAATCTTGCAAAGCAGTTCTGGCTTCCTCTAATCTTCCGAGTGCCTTATATGTTTTTGCTAACAATAAATATGCTTCATCGTTATATTGGAACTGACGAATATAATTTAATTTTGTTTCTAATGGGATTAATGCCTGTTCATATCTCCCTTGTTTATATGCCATTTCAGATAAACGGAGAATTGCCCGAGCACCTATTTCTGTGTCAGGTGCCATATCTGCAATTCGAATATATAATGTTCTCGCATCTTCCAATAATCCTGTCAAACGATATGATTCCGCAAGATTGAACCTTGCCTCTAATGCATAAGGGGAAGCAGGAAATTCTTTTATCAATTGCTGTCCCCACTGGGCTGATTTCACAGTGTTGTTCATCTGTAATTCAAGACGACTTAATGCAAACAAAGCCTCATCTCGCCCTTCAAATTGAGGATAAGTTTGAACGATTCGTTCATACGCTTCTATAGCGGGATATGGAAAATTATCAGCCTCATGAAGTTTCCCTTTCCAGAGGAATACATAAGGTGCCATAGGATGGTCAGGATTTTCTTTTGTTACGGTTTCTATTTCATCTATGAACTTTTGAAATTCCTTTGTTCCCGGATTTATTCTTCCGGAAAGGTATTTCGCTTTAATTAAAAGGAATTGAGCATCTGCTTTATCAGGGGAAGATTGTGGATTATTTTTCAAAGCCCTCTCTAATATATATATTGCGTTTAAGTATTGTTTGTCATCAATAAGTATCTTCGCATATTCCTTTGCTGTAGAAAGGTCTTTCGTATATGTAGGTGCTATCTCTTCCACAGGAATTAGACGATTCTTCATGAGATAAATATAAGTCCATATCCCACTCGTTAGTCCTAATATCAGACTGATACCAATAGGGATGAGGTATTTTTTTAAATTAATTTTCTTCTTAGAAACAGGTTTTTGACTGGGCTGAGCCACTGCTTTACTGGTGATTTGTTCTAATATTTCCTGTTTCTTCTTTTGCCGTTCTTTATCCTCTTTTCGTGCTAACTCAATCAATTCCTCAATTTCATCCTGACTGAGTAATGCCACTTCTGCATCTTGTTTTTTAGGAGGAGCAACTATTTTCTGTGCTAAATTAGGAGGAATTTCCTCCTTTGCAGGGGTAGAAGTTTGAGGTGAACTTTCTGGGGATGGAGTATCAATGGGAGGTGGGGATGCCTCTTTTTGAGCATTTTGAAATAAAGAGTCAATAAAGGATTGGTCTAATACCTCATCAACCCCTTTCTCCTGATTCGATGATGAAGAATTAATATTGTTATCAGGAGAATTTAAAGAAGTAGGTTCTTTATTTTTCTCTTCGTCATTCATAAAATAAAAATTTATATTTTCTCCTGGGGTTTATGATTAACCAACGATATAAATATATTATACAAAAATAGGTATAGATAATTAGTTGTTCATCGACATTAATTTTAAATAGAATATAAACGATATTTAATAACGGTTTCATAAAACATAATTCAGGAATCATAATTTGGTAAAATTACTTATCGTTGATGATGATATAAGTTTTTCAAATCAATTAAAACATGCCTTAGAACAAAAAAATTACCAATGTTTCGAATTAAATTCTCCGGAACATGTGGTAGATACAATAAAACGGGATGGAATTACTATTGTCTTACTTGATGTAATGATGCCCCGTAATTCCGGTTTCGAATTATGCCGACAAATTCGTATTAATAGAGATGTTTACAATACAGGGATTATCTTCCTTTCTGCAATGAATGACCCGGAAGAAATAGAACACGGTTTCTCACAAGGGGGAGATGACTATTTAGTAAAACCTATTTCATTATCACTACTCCTTTCACGGCTGAATACTCTGGCAACTTCAATAGAAAATACCCCTCTAGTGGATTCCTATACAGGACTTGGAAGTGTTCGTTTCATACGATTAGAATTACAAAGAGCCATCTTACTTCATCAGAAATGTGGCTTTGTTTATATAGAATTGTCTGGTTTGCCTTCTTTACAATCTACCCTTTCCAATGCAGATACATTAAAAATTGTCAATACTTTTGCAAGGCATATCAAAACCGTTGCAAATGCTTATTTTGGGAAAGACTACCAATTGGGGCACATAGGAAACGGACATTTTATGTGTTTGATACCCCCAAAAAATTTGGAAGTATTCCTAAAGGATTTGAAAAAATCATGGGAAGAACTATTACCTGAAATATGTTCCAATCATAAATTATCCATGGAAACAACAAAAAACAAAAAAGAATCTTTGCTTAATCTTTATTTGTGTGGTCTCTTATGTAATCCTCATATAACAATATCGACAAAATCCGTGTTCGATTCATTGAGACAATTGTATATGCAGTGTAAATCACAACCGGATAATGAGATACTTATTGACCGAAGAAATGCTAATGTTAAATAAACAGGAGAATAAGAGATGAACCTGCTTACTAAAATAAGTATTATTACTATCGTCGTATTTATGATTGTATATGCAGAAAATATACATGCCGATTGTAAAGACAATTCGACATGTTGTTCGCTTCGTAGAATAAGCCCTCCTGAACCGTTATATCCTATCCCAACTCCTCAGCAGGTCAAATGGCACCAACAGGAGATGGGTATGTTTTGCCATTTCGGAATTAATACTTTCCACAATGAAGAATGGACAGACGGAACAAAACCTGCTGATAGTTTTAATCCGACAGATTTCAATCCACAACAGTGGGCAGATGTAGCCAGAAAGGTATATATGGGTTATTTAATAATAACCGCAAAACATCATGACGGGTTTGTTTTATATCCCACAATGCATACAGATTATTGTGTCCGTTTCTCTCCATGGGCAAATGGACAAGGTGATGTTGTAAAAGGTGTTGCAGAGGCATGTAATAAAGCTGGTATCCATTTCGGCTTTTATCTCTCCCCATGGGACCGTCATGAACCACGTTATAATGATAACAAAGCCTATGATGAATATTTTAAGAACCTTCTTCAGGAATTGTTAACAAATTATGGACCGGTGTTCGAGGTATGGTTTGATGGTGCCGGAACCAAAGGGCATGTATATGATTGGGATGGCTACTATAAATTGATAAAAGAAAAACAACCCAATGCTTTGATTGCTATTTGTGGGCCCGATATTCGTTGGGTAGGAAATGAAGATGGTTTGGCACCAGAAACACTATGGAACGTGCAAGAAAGAGAAGGGAAAAAAGTTTGGTATCCTGCGGAATGTGATGTCCCTATTCGACAGGGACAATGGTTCTTTCATACAGATGGCGAAAAGAAATTGTTGTCATTAAATCAACTATTACGGATTTATTATTACTCTGTAGGAAGAGGTGCTGTTCTCCTACTGAATGTGTCTCCGGACCGTTCCGGTCATTTACCGGAACCAGATGTTGAACGCCTTTTAGAGTGGCGTTCTGTTCTGGATGAAACATTCAAAACAAATCTTGCAGAGAAAGCAGATTGGGATGCAAGTAATATTCGCGGTAACGCTCCAGACTATGCTCCTGAAATGTGCTTAAAAGAAAATGATAATAAATACTGGGCTACAGATGACCATATCCTTGCTGGATATATTACATTAAAATTCAAATCCCCAATTGTATTCGACCGCGTAGTTATAAAAGAGCAAATTTCATTAGGACAAAGAGTAGAAGAACATTCAATATGGGTTAAAAATAAAAAAGCAAAATGGGAAAAGGTAAGTACTGCCACTACCATTGGCTACAAAAGAATCCATTGTATCCCAGAACAAAAAACAAAAGAGGTAAGAATACAAATAGATAAAGCACTTGCTTGTCCAACTTTAGACTACATCGGTATATACAATTCATCACCTCGTGATTTGAAAATTCCTAAAAAAGATAAATGATTTTTCCACTGCTCTTAAAATAAATGAACTATTCAAGAGGTGTAAATATGTTATTTTCAGATATCTTTAAAAAAATTGTAAAGAGTGAAAACTTATCCCGCGAAGATTATTCCGATGCTCTATCAGAAATAATGGAAGGAAATGTCTCGGAAATCCTGACGGCTTCCTTTTTAACCGCTTTATCACTTCGTCCCTATCAAGGTGAAGAATTGGCAGGTCTTGCAACAGCAATGCGAAAATTTGCTCTTCCCATAAATATTGATAAACATCCTATTATAGATACATGTGGAACAGGCGGTGACCGAAAAGGAACTTTCAATATCTCAACCACAACAGCCTTTGTTTGTGCTGGGGCAGATATTTATGTGGCAAAACATGGCAATCGGAGTGCTACCAGTTCTTGTGGAAGTGCAGATGTCCTGGAGCATCTTGGAGTTGTTATTGACCTTCCCCCGGATAAAGTAGTAAACTGCATTGAAGAAGTGGGAATTGGTTTCTTATTTGCCCGAAGATTTCATCCTGCTATGAAAAATGTAGCAAAAGTTCGTTCAGAATTACCTTTCCCGACAGTATTTAACTTATTAGGTCCATTATCAAATCCTGTGTCTTTAGATGGACAGATAATAGGAATTTTTGCAAAAGAATTATTAGAACCGATTGCAAAGGCATTACAAAAGTTAGGAATAAAGAAAGGTTTTGTCGTCTGGGGAAATGATGGAGTAGATGAATTAAGTATCTCTGACAAAACGGATGTCATAGAAATCTCAGAAGATGATATCAAGCATTATCAAATTTGTCCAGAAGATTTTGGTTTGTTGAGACATTCCATTGAACATATTAAAGGAGGAACATTAGAAAAAAACGCAGAAATAGTCCGAAGTGTCTTAATGGGAGAAAAAACTCCGTATAGAGATGCTGTTTTATTGAACGCTATTTTTGGAATTTTAGTCAGTGGAAGAACCTCCGATTGGAAAGAGGCAATTTGTATTGCCGAAGAAGCAATAGATTCCGGAAAAGCAATGCACAAATTAGAAAACTTAATCTTACATTCTCGCCAATTCGAAAAAGAAACCCTTTAATTGATATATTTATGCATAAAACAATCAAAATTTTTGTTAAATTAAAGAAATACAGGAAAAACAAATATAACAATGAATAGTCAAATTTATGATGTTGCTATCATTGGCGCTGGATGTTGTGGTGCTTCCATTGCCCGTAAATTGTCTGCGTATGAAATATCAGTAGTCTTGTTAGAAAAATGTGTAGATGTTGGATTTGGTGTTACCAAAGCCAATTCAGGGATTATACACGCAGGTTTTCATCACCCCATTACCTCCTTAAAAGCCCGTTTGGAGATACGCGGAAATTTGATGTTCGACCAACTCCATTATGAATTGGGCTTCCCCTTTAAAAGGGTTGGGATTATTGTTGTCGCTTTTAGCGTTGAAGAGATGAAAACTATCGAACACCTATATGCCCAGGGTATAGCAAATGGCGTTCCCCGAATGGAAATATGTGGAAGAGAACGAATTTTGAGTTTAGAGCCTCAGTTAAATACTGATGTAGTTGGAGGATTATATGCCCCCACAGGTGGAATTATAGAACCTTACCGTTATGTTTTTGCTTTAGTTGAATCCGCACAAAAAAATGGAGTGGACATAAAAGCACAATTTACGGTAGAACAGGGGACACGGATGAATGATTATTGGATTATAAAATCAAAAGAGGGAGAAACTATCAAAGCAAGGTATGTAGTAAATTCAGCGGGACTTTTTGCTGATGAAATTTCAAAATCATTCAATGCAGAAATTTTTGAAATTACTCCACGTAAAGGCGAAGAATTCTTATTACAACGGAATGCAAGAGGTTTACCCAATCATGTAATTTTCCCTGTTCCTGGTGCTCACACAAAAGGGATATTAGCTATTCCCACAGTTGAGGGAACATTAATGGTGGGTCCTACTGCAATAGAAACAGAAGATAAATATGATGTTGAAACAACATCACAGAATTTAGAAACGGTATTTATGCAGGCAACTTATATGGTTCCTGCTATTTCGCGAAGGGAAATAATTACCTCTTTTGCAGGTTTAAGACCCACAATGAAAGGCAATGATTTTTATATTGAGCCTTCTAAAAAACAACCATGCTTTATTCAAGTTGCAGGCATTCAGTCACCGGGATTAACTGCCTCTCCTGCTATTGGAGAGTATGTAAAAGACATACTAAAACAACAAGGATTACAACTCATAGAGAAAAAGGATTTTGACCCATTCCTACCACATCCTATTAAAGTGCGTGAATTAAGTTTTGAAGAATTAGAAAAGATTGTAGAAAAAGACCCTAAATATGGGCATATTGTTTGCCGATGTGAAAGTGTTTCTGAAGCGGAAATTGTTGAAGCCATTTCCAAGGGACACACAACCCTTGATGGAATAAAGTTTTATACCCGTGCCGGAATGGGACGGTGTCAGGGAGCATTTTGTACTTACAAAATTTTAAAGATAATTTCACAAGAGACAGGTATACCGATAGAACAAATTACGAAACGGGGAGATAATAGCTGGATAATATCTCAACGTCTACAATCCCTTGCCGATGAGAAAGCAGAGAGATAGGAGTTTTATATGCAGGAACGAAACTATGATGTTTTAGTAATAGGCGCAGGTGCAGCAGGAATGGCTTCTGCATTAAAAGTAGCAGAACAAGGTTTGAAAACTGCTATTGTTGACCGAGAGCCTTTCTTAGGGGGAATCTTACCCCAGTGTATTCATAATGGATTTGGAATACATTTATTTAAGGAAGAACTTACAGGACCTGAATTTGCTGAACGATTTATTCAAGATATTGTCAAATCGGACATAGATATTTATTTGAATACAACAGCAACAAATATGGCGGTTCATCAACCTGTAAAACAGGTAAATCTATGCAGTAGTCAACATGGTGTTTTCAGAATTAATGCAAGGGCTATAGTCCTCGCAATGGGTTGTAGAGAACGAAATCGAGGTAATTTAGGTATCCCTGGAACAAGACCTGCGGGAATATTTACTGCCGGTCTGGCTCAACGATTGATTAATATAGATGGCTATATCCCGGGCAAACGAGTAGTTATTGTTGGTTCGGGAGATATTGGTTTGATTATGGCTCGTAGATTAACATGGACAGGAGCAGAAGTACTCGCTGTCGTTGAAATATTGCCCTACCCTTCTGGTATTACGAGGAATGTTGTCCAATGTCTAAATGACTTTAATATTCCTCTATACTTAAGCCATATTATAACAAAAATAGAAGGAAAAGATAGGGTAGAAGCAGTAGAAATAACTCCACTGATAAATGGAACTCCCAATTTTACAAAAACCTTCAAAGTAGAGTGTGATACTCTCCTATTTTCTGTAGGACTTGTCCCGGAAAATGAATTGACCCAGTCTGCAGGAATAAAAATTAATCCTGAAACAGGAGGTCCTTTAGTAGATACAAGATTAATGACTTCTGCAGAAGGCGTTTTTGCATGTGGCAATGTTTTACATGTCCATGACCTTGTCGATTGGGTATCGGATGAGGCACGGAGATGTGCAAATGAATTATTAAACTTTTTACAGGGAAAAACCGAAAAAATTGAGCAGGGAAAAGTTATTGTAGGGGCTAATCTAAAATATGTACTTCCCAATAAATATCGATTAGGTGAGAAAAACCGATTTTCCATGCGTTCCCTGATTGTTAGTGATAAAGCAACATTAACCATCCGCCAGGGTGAAAAAACAATCCGTCAGTTTACATTAAGGCATGTCAAACCCGCTGAAATGTTTCATATAGAATTGAAACAAGAAGATTTAAATGAATTGGTTTGTAATGGAGAATTATTACCCATAGAATTTTCACTTAGTTAACAGGATAAGACTATGGAAAAAGAAATCATCTGTTTAAGTTGTCCAAACGGTTGTCATATTACAGTCGAAAAAACTTCCACAGGACAATACCAATTTCAAGGTGCAAAATGTGAACGAGGAGAGGTATATGCTCATGAAGAAGTAACAGACCCTAAACGAGTTGTTACAGCGGTTGTTCAAACAGATTCAGAAGAAATGCCCTATATCCCCGTCAAAACGGATAAACCTATACCTAAAAGATACATTAAGCCATTATTATCTCAATTGTATAAACAGAAAATCTCTCTTCCTGCGAAATGCGGTCAAGTAATTATCCAAAATTTTATGGGAACAGAGGTTAATGTTGTCATTACACGAACATTTCCCCTTATTTTGGGGAAATAGGTAAAATACCATTTCCACGTAAAACCGATTTTATATCATCTACAGTGATTGCCCCTTCGAACTTCTTAATCAGTTTCCCATCTGAATTATATATAAGCGTAATTGGTAAAGCACCGCTTATTTCTGTGCTTAAAACTTTTTCGAGTTCCTCAGGTTTTCCTTCTTCTAATAAATATACAGGGCAGGGGAGAGAATTCTTTTTTAAAAATGGTTTTAAAACCTTCTCCTTTATTTCTTTCCCTTCTATGTTGATTAAATATATATGAACTTGCTCTTCCGAATATTTTTTATAAATATCCCCAAAATAGGGGAGTTCCGAAACACATGGAGGGCACCATGTCGCCCATAAGTTGATAATAATGAGACCTCGCTTTTTTTCAGAAAGCAAGGTCTCTATTTGAGTTAGTTTAATATCATGAATAACAGGTTCTTCTTCAGTCGATTTCTCCTCTGCTACTAAAAAAAAAGAAAATGTTATTGATAAGATAACAGCAAAAACAAGAACATTAAACTTGTAATAACAATTTATCATAAAATTCAATTATTCAGAACGATATCAATTTTTAGGAACTCTTTTAATAGTACAACCCCACGCCTTTGTTTCTGCTTTTTCTATAGGTTTACCTGCTAATAAGGCTTCAAGAGCATTCTCCGTATATTTTTCCGTTGGTTGTCCATCCGGTCCTTTACGGTCATCAAATGCCCCATGATAAACTACCTTACCATCCTTATCCACAATAAAAATTTCCGGTGTTACTTTAGCATCTACCTTATCAGCGTATTTGTTTTCTATATCTTTCAATATAGGGTATGGTTTTTTTGTTTCAAGTGCATATTTTTTTATATCTTCAGGTTGTGTTTTAAAGTGAGAATCTATACCGAGAAAAACAACACCTCTCGTACTATATTTTGCATGTAATTCCGCTATATCCGGGTCGGCTCCTCGAGAATAAGGACATTCTTGAGAACAAAACTCAAGAACAACAATTTTACCCTTGAATTGAGCCAATGAATATTCTTTACCATCATAATCTTTAAGATTGAAATCAGGCATAGGGTCGCCAATATTCAAGGCTTTTGCTTGATGTGAAAGCCCAAACACCACACAGATGAACATGCATGTTGAAACGATGATTATTGATTTTTGGATTGCATCGGTTTTAGCCATTTTTGTTTCTCCTATCGTTTATTCCTTTATTGTAACAAAACAGTTTCTATTTTATGAATATTTCTCATTAAAAAAATTTATTTTGGAAAATTATGGTTATTTAATGTATAATATAATATCTTATCCCTTAGGAAATAAAAATTTTCCTTGTTTGAATCTTTTTTTGAAGTGTGTTACAATTTTCAAAACAAGCCCTATCTGATTAAGGATTACATCATTGGATATACTAAAAATAAGAATAATGGATATATCAGATAAGGGTTATCTGATTAATGAAATCATTAATGTTGCTGAATTACAGCCCATTGATATAGACCCACTTCCAATAGAAACAATACATTTATGCGGGATAATAAAGAAAACAGGGAAAAACTTTTTATTTCAAGGGAAAATATCAGGATATTATAATCATACCTGTGACCGTTGCCTTGACAATATGCAGTATAAACTGGAAAAAGAAATGACATGGCTATTTGAACGAGGACAAATGAATATATATTTAAATCCTATAGAAGAAAGTAACCGTAATGTTGAAAATAAACACAGGAAAGGTAAAGAAGAATTTGATGAATTGGCAGAAAAAAGAGTATTTCAAGGAGATGAAATTGATTTAACTCCTTATATCTGGGAAGAATTGGTATTGGATATGCCCTATAAATTTTTATGTAGTGAAAGATGTGCAGGTTTATGTCCTATATGTGGCACAAATCTAAATCATGAAACATGCTCATGTAATATCAATAGCGAAGATGAACAAACACAACTTTCAAACACAAAATTATCTGAATTACTTCAAGGAATTAAACTTAACTTAAAGGAGGAGTAAAAAGTGCCTGTACCAAAACGAAGAACCGGTAAAGCAAAGAAAAATATGAGAAGGTCTCATCATGCATTAACAAAATCAAATTTGGTTGAATGTCCCCATTGCAGTGAGAAAATCCTTCCGCACCGTGTTTGCCCCAAATGCGGGTATTACAAAAATCGTATGATATTAAATCTTGAAGAAGAATAGAAATTCCAAACTTTAACATGGAGAAAAAACATGCGCATCGCTTTAGATGCGATGGGTTCAGATGGTGCTCCTGCCATAGAGGTGCAAGGGGCTGTGGAAGCAAGTTTAGACCAAAATTGCGATATTATTCTTGTCGGTAATGAAGAAATATTAAAGAAAGAATTAGAAAAGTATCCTAAAAAAGGGAATATAGAGATAGTCCACACCCCGGAATATATTTCTATGCAAGATCAGCCCGTAATCGCCCTTCGCCAGAAGAAAGAAAGTAGCCTTCTTGTCGCTTTACGGAAATTAAAAGCAGGGGAGGTAGATGCGGTTGTAAGTGCAGGGAATACAGGTGCTGTTATGGTAGGTTCACGAATTATCCTTGGGATTATGCAAGGTATATCACGACCAGCCTTAGCCCAGGCACTACCGACAATTGGCGGAAAAGTTGTTCTGTTAGATTTAGGTGCTAATGTGGACTGTCAGGTTCGTCATCTTTGTGATTTTGCCTTGATGGGTATTGCCTATTCCCATTATGCATTAGGTGTTGAAAATCCTCGACTTGGACTGATTAATATCGGTGAAGAAATGGTAAAAGGGAGTAATGTTTTAAAACAAACTTTCCAGATTCTAAGTAAAGTAGAAGGTATTACATTTGTAGGAAATATTGAGCCGAATGGCGTTTTTGGCGGAGAAGCAGATGTTGTTGTCTGCGATGGATTTGTAGGAAATATTATTTTAAAAACTGCTGAATCCGTTGCTAAATTCGTAGGTAATTTTATGAAAGAACAACTTTTAAAAACCTCGATGAATCGTTTAGGGGCTGTATTAGCAAGAAGTGCCCTTCAAGAATTAAAGAAAACTGTAAATCCTAATGAATATCCGGGTGCGCCCTTATTAGGTGTACAGGGAATTGTGATTGTTTTACATGGCGCATCTACAGCATTGGGAATTGCTAACGGTATTCGTGGTGCAATAAAGGCTATAGAATCCGATTTATTGGGTCATATCGCAGAGAGCATAAGAAAGTTTTCATGTAAAGAAATCTCAGAGACAGAAGAGGGGAAAAAAAACACAAAATATGGATTATGCAATCAATGAAGGCAAAGATTTCATGGATGTAACATAAGTTTTGTAGGAGTATTTAGATGGACAGAAATGAAACAATCACCAAAATTTTAGAATGCGAATGTGGGGCTAAAATATTGCCCAAAATCGAACAAAATGAAATGAAAGGAACCTGTCCACGTTGTGGTAAAATTCTTTCCGTACGACTGGAAAAGCCCGAAGGAGAATATTTATCAAGCAAAGATTCTCCCGCTCCTAAAGAAGAAATTCCAAAAACTGTAGTAAAACTTCCATTGCCCGATGATGGTTTTGAAACTACAGGTAGAAGTAATCTGACATTTTCATCAGATATTAAAATTCGTTCCAGAGAAGCAGCTACTCTGGTGAATCGTGGTAAAATTGTCGAGGCAGTTGCCTTATACCGATGGATATGCGAAGAGAATCCAGAACATCGCGATGCCTATTATGGTTTAGGATTTTGCTATTACAAATTAGGCGATTTGAACCGTAGCCGATGGATGTTGGAAAAAGCAGTAGAATTAGAACATCCCAGTGCAAACAAACTCTTGTTAAAAGTTGTCCGGAAATTGGAAGAAGAAGAGAAACTTAAAAAAGTAAGTGAAGACAATAAAACAAAACAAACCCCTATAAAAGAGCCCGGAGAATTTACTCTGGATGAACCAGAATGATATAACCTCAAAGTTTAAACCACTTATTGATTATTTCCTTGAACTAGCTGTATTTGAATGGGGATTATCAGAGAATACGCTTTTAACATACAGACGAAACTTGAATTCATTCAGCCTTTTTATCAGTGAAAAAAATATCGATGAACTCATAAAAATCAATTCGCACTTGATTTTAGAATATCTTTTAACTCTTCAAAAACGGGGAATATCGGCTCGTTCTTTAGCACAACATCTCAGCACATTACGTGGGTTTTATAAGTTTCTCCATAATGAACAAATAATCGATAAAAATCCTATTGATGGATTGGATACACCCCGTTTATCCAAAAAGTTACCTCATTTTTTGACAGAAGGCGAAATAGAACAAATATTCAAAGTCGCAGAAACTTCGCCCCGAAATAAAGAAAGAGACATTGCAATATTGGAACTTTTCTATTCTTGTGGTTTAAGAGTTAGTGAACTAAGTCACATTACGATACATGATTTATCTCTAAATGAAGGAATGTTGAGAGTTCGGGGTAAAGGAGATAAGATTCGCATTGTCCCCATAGGAAACATAGCCATAGAAAGAATACAGAACTGGCTCAGAGTAAGAGAAACAGGCAAAGTAAAATCCCCATCGGTATTTCTATCCCAAACAGGCAAACCTATGAGCAGAGTAACTCTATGGCGGATTATAAAACATTATGCATCATTAGCAGGATTATCGGATAAAGTTACCCCTCATACCTTACGACATACCTTCGCAACACATTTATTAAATAGAGGGGCTGATTTACGAGTTGTTCAGGAACTTCTTGGACATTCCAACATCTCTACTACTCAAATTTATACCCATGTAAGTGTAGAACGAATTACACAAGCCCATAAAAATGCACATCCTCGCGCATGATGAACGTACTAACAACAAATAAAGAAAGGAATCTCTATGAAGTTTCAAAGAGCCTTAATCCGTTTCATAATCTTTTCTATATTAGGATTAACGATGGAAGTTTTATTCACAGGGATAGGAGGGTTAATATCGCACGGAAATATAAGTATGAATGGGCATTCTTCGCCATGGATGATGATAGATTATGGCTTGTTAGGGATTATTACTCCATGGCTCCGAAATCCATTAAAAGCAAAAAAAATCCCATTACCTTTCCGAGCCATCGTTTATATGATAGGTATCTTTATTGTTGAATATGTATCCGGAATAATATTTCATAAAGTTTTAGGGTTAAGAATCTGGGATTATTCCCATATGCGATGGAATTTGCACGGACAGATTACATTAATGTATATACCAGCGTGGTATTCACTCGGTTTAGGTGTAGAAAAATTATATGAATGGGTGGACAAATCGGCGTGGGCTATTCTTACAAAATCCCCTGAAGGTTATATTCCGGAATAGTTATCAATACGCCCCAATATTTTCGAGAATAACATATTCATTCTCCTTCTTTACTACTATAGGAATACAATTCGAGATATTGGTTTGTGCACACCAGATAATATCTTCTTGAAGCCCCACCTTGCGAAGTTTTTCGGAGTGCGGCGCAGTACTAAATAATCTTTCTATTCCTTCCGAATCAATTCTCATCTTCCAATATTCATAATCGTCTTTCCCATGTCTTATATCTGCATCTAATAAACTAATAATATAACTACCCGCAACCCAATCCTCCTGAGCAGAAAAGTTTATATCATCGAACAAGCCTACGGGAACAATGACAAAATCTTTATTCTGCTTTTTTAGAAAATTACTTACCGCTTTTGCATTAATAGTTGTTGCCATTATTATGAATGGGATTTGTTCACTGTATCCTTCAATGAGAAGGCGGGCTCCTGTAGTTGTTGTGAAGATAACCTCTTTATCTCGTGCATGTATTGTTTCTCTTGGACTATTTCCATAATCAAAGCCGGCAGGCGGTAAACCTTGTCGTTCACCAAATAACATAGCGGATGGATATTTTTTCTTTAAGTAAAGAGCATTTTCTACTTCATCAGTTACTAAAATTCTTTTAGCGCCATGATGAAGTAACATTATTGCAGTTGCACTTGCTCTTAATGCATCAACAACCACAATACCTAAATTATGTTCTTTCCCAAAAGCACAACCTTTTTTCCCTTGTATTAAACGAATAATCACAGCAATTCCTTAAAATTTATTCTTCAATATTGTCATATCCCTCATTTTATTAGGTTATACATTAAAAAAATTAGAAATAAATTGCTTTTCAATTTGATTTTTGAGTTTAAATTGTATATTTTAATATATCAACGAAAATATGGTATTCACAAAACACTACCCGTTGTAGTGTTTTGTGAACCAGATAAAAACAATGGGGAGTAACCCACTGGAGGAACAATTATGGCGTTTAAAAAAGCAAAAAAAGAAGATAAGCCAATGACCAAAGCACAAATCATCAGCACACTCGCTGAGGCAACAGGGCTAACCAAGAAGAACATTAATGAAGTTCTTCAAAGTTTAGTGGAATTGGCTTATGCACAGGCACCGGCTAGTTTTGTCATTCCTGGCTTAGGCAAACTGGTGGTCGTTGACCGCAAAGCCCGCATTCAAATCAATCCTCAGACAAAAGAAAAAATGAAAGTCCCCGCAAAGAAAGTTTTGAAATTCCGGATTGCAAAAGCGGCAAAAGATGCAGTTCTGGGTGCAAAGAAGTAAGTGGTATTGTAGTCTAAATAACTTATTTTTACTGCGGTCTAAAAAGACCGCAGTAATTCTTTTTACGGGAATAAATATTCCGAATATATGGTATAATTTTACAGTTATACATTAGATTATAAACATCTTTGGCTGGAAGTTATGAAAAGGAAAAAAAGTATTTTGTGGTTTAATAATAATCTTTTGATAGTATTACCTCTAATAATATTGGTAATTTTTGAAGCAAAAGGAGATGTCGTTCGCGTAACTACTTTTCCTGAAACAGGGGGAATTAAGATTCAAATCAACTTGACTTCTAACCCTGAAATCATAAAAGAAACTATAGAAGAAAATACTTTTACAAAAATTATCATTCCGGGCATGGGAACATCAGGTTCTATTGGCAATCCAGAATTGCCTGCATGGAGAAGATATATCGAACTACCTTCTAATGCAACCAATGTATCTCTGGCCTATGAGGAACAAACCCTCCCTGAAGAACTAAAAATTCAGTATCCTCTCTATCCTGTTCAACCTCCATGGGAAAAAAGAGAGGGAGTTCAAAAACCGAAACTTACAAAAAATAATAATGTCTACAATTCAAATGAAAAACAGGGAGAAAAAGTTGCAGAAATAGAACCTTTTGGAAATGTTCGTGGAAAAAACCTCTATCAAATAACCTATTATCCCATAAGTTATGAACCCCTAAATTCAAAAATTTACATAACAAAAAACCTCTTATTAACTATTCGTTGGGATACTCCAAAAACTTTTTCATCACGAGACAAAAAATATTTTTCAAAATACATTGATGATTTATGGGAACCCTTTATTTTAAATTCCTCTCCATTAATGGAAAAGTCAGAGAGCAAAAGTTATAATATTCCTGTGGGAATGCTTGTTATTGTCGCTTCTTCTTTTGTAGGGAATAGCAAACTTAATGAATGGGTTCAATGGAAAACACAAAGAGGTTTTATTACAACCGTAGAAAATGTTGCAAATATAGGAACAAATGCTACTGCTATTCGAGATTATATCAAACAGGCATATACGAATTGGGAGGTCCCGCCTACATTTGTAGTCCTGGTAGGCGACCCTTACTATATTCAGGCTCCAGCAGGTTCTGCTCCCAATAATCCCATAACAGACTTATATTACTCTATTGTAGATGGCGACGAATATTATACCCCGGATTTATGGGTAGGTAGGATTAGCGTCTCAACCTCAAATCAATTAGAAAATGCCTTAAACAAGATTCTCAAATACGAAAAAGCACAATGGACACTCCCGGAGCCATGGTATATAAAAGCCTCTTTTTTAACGGGTTCAGATAATTATAGTATTACAGAGGCAACACACAATTATGTGGTCTCAAATTACTTTGAACCAGCAGAATTTATTTCTCAAAAATTGTATACGGTAACTTATGGAGCAACAACTTCAGATGTAATTACTGCAGTAAATTCTGGACGAGGATGGATTGTATATTCCGGGCATGGCTCTGATGTGAGTTGGGCAGATGGTCCCCCTATATCACAAAGTGATATTAATTCCTTTACCAATACTGTATATCCGTGGGTCCTTAGTTTTGCATGTGATACAGGGCAATACGCCAAACCTGAATGCTTTGGGGAAACATGGCAGAGAGTATCCGCAGGCGGGGTTGGTTTTGTAGGGAGTTCTGTAACTTCATATTGGGAGGAAGATGATATATTAGAGAAGTCTGTTATAGAAAGTTTCTTTTCATTAAAGAAAACATGGACTGCAGGGATGATACTTAATGGAAAATTAAAATTTTTCAATTATTACGGTAACAAATCAACCACACAACGATATTTTGAAATGTATAACCTTTTAGGAGACCCTTCTACCGAAATATGGGCTGGTATCCTACAAAGTCCGAGTATTACTCATGGTTCAGGGATTGACCCAAATGGTTTACCATTTCCCGTTTATATAGAATGGGCAAATGCAGTTATATCACTTTCTAATTCCAATACATTATTAGGTGCTGTCCGTTCTAATTTCGGGAGTAATCTGGTTGCATTTTCTCCTCCAGGAGTTATTCCTATTGTTAAATTGACTATAACGGGGAACCCCATTGTCCCCTATCAAACAGATTTACCTGTAATTACAGGTTCAGATGGCACTATACAATGGGATAAACCAATTTATAATGGCTCTTCAATAGCAACTCTTGTCCTGGCAGATGCTAACTTATCCGGACAGGGAGAAATATTTATCCCGGTTAGGTCCGATAGCGGAGATAATGAACAGATAGTATTGACTGAAACGCAGATTTCAGGGTTTTTTGAAGGAAATATTCAACTTACAGATTTAGCCACAGGAAATAATGATGGACTTCTTTCTGTTGTTCATAACGGGTTAATTACTGCAGAATATTATGATGAATTGACAGAATCAGGGTCTCCTCACACAATCACTGCCGAATCAACAACGGATATTTACCCACCTCAATTATTACTTTTATCAATAATTCCAGATATAAAAAGTGTAGATGTGCAATTAGAAACTGATGAAAATTGTTCTGCCCGTTTTGAATATGGGAGTCAATGTTCGGTTCCCTTTGAACAATATGAAAATTCTCTTGCTATGAATACAAATCATAAATTTTTAATTGCAGGTTTGAGTTCGGATACTGAATATACATACAGGATTGTATTAACAGATATTGCAGGAAACGAATATTCAACAAATTGTGATACCTTTACTACTTTACATCAACCGGATTATTTTACTTATTACTATACCTCAGATGTTGTAGATACTGTTCCTTTATCTAATCACCAGATTATATTCACCCCCGATAATTCCTCAGATAAATATCATGTATGTTTACAGAGTGCGCAAGATTTCCCAAGAACTACAAAGAATTCAACACCTATTACTATTGGAGATGATGCTTTTACCCAGATTGACTTCCCATTAGAAACTTATGTTTATCTTTATGGGGTGAAATATTCCCGGTGTTATGTGGGAAGTAATGGTTATGTTACCTTTACACAAGGTAATGATGACTATTCCGAATCCTTAGAAATTCATTTTTCCTTACCAAGAATATCCCTTATGTTTGATGATTTAGACCCAAGCAAAGGAGGTTCTATTTCATATCAGTTTGATACAGATGCTTTTGTTGTTACCTTTTCCAGTGTCCCAAGATATGGTACGGGAGAAGCCAATATTCAGTTAGAAATGTTTTATGATGGAACAATTTCTATCACATGGCTTAACTGCGTTTCTTCAAGTTTTATTGCAGGATTATCTGCTGGTGAAGGAATTCCCCCCAATTTTGAGTTGTCAGATTTTATAAATTATAAAGAATGCACACAACAGGAAGGAATAGTAGAAGGTATTTTTGAGGGGACTGGTGAAGGCGAGGGAATTGTAGAAGGAAATATAGAAGGTCTTATAGAAGGAGAAGGGAACACAGAAGGGGTTCTCGAAGGCGAATACATCTATTTCCATAGTTCAGATATAAACAGAAACGGTAAGATTGATTTGGAAGAACTATTAAGAATAGTCCAGTTCTTTAACATGGGCGCTTATCACTGTGATAATAGTTCTAAACTTGAGGATGGCTATCTTCCCGGGTATGGTGATAACCACGACTGTCAACCCCATTCCAGCGATTACAATCCTCAGGATTGGGTCATTTCTCTCTCCGAATTAATTCGCACAATACAAATATTTAATATGGGGAGATATTATCCCTGTCCAGATGAAAGTGAGGATGGTTTTTGTTTCTGACAGAAATAAAAAATTCCCAGGGTACAGCAGTTTGATTAATAGATACAAAATATCTTAAATTAGTAGTGAAAATATAAATAATTCATCTTATATAAAATTGTATGCTTAACAAAGAAAAAATTTTTTATACCCGTGAGATTTCTGTTCTCTCTTTTAATGAACGCGTTTTACAAGAAGCGGAAGATGAACGAAATCCTTTATTAGAGCGATTAAAATTTTTAGGTATTTTTTCTTCCAATATGGATGAATTTTTTAAGGTTCGTGTTGCGAGTGTTCAAAGACGACTCGAATTGGGGGAACAAAAGATGGCATATCTTTTAGAAGCCATCGGAGAATTTTCACGCGAATTAGATGAACGATTTCGACAGGCGTATGAAACCATTACAAAAGAATTAGAAAATTACGGCATTCGAATATTAACCCAGGAAGATTTATATGAGTTAGCACCATCAGAATATCATTGGCTTTCCGATTATTTCAAAGAGAATATTCTTCACACACTTGTTCCTATAATTTTACAGGATAAAATTCCTTTACCTTCATTGAGGGATGGCGCCTTATATTTTGCCATTCAGATGAATATGCAGGATAAAAAAAAATATGCAGTACTGGAAATTCCCGCATCGCTTCCCCGTTTTGTAGAATTGCCCAGTGGAAATATTGCATATATTGACGATGTAATTCGCCTCTTTCTTACAGATGTCCTATATATATTTCCCTTTGACGATATTGAAGCCTATGAATTTAAAATATCCAGAGATGCAGAATTAGATATTGATAATGATTTCTCCGAGGGATATATTCGCAAAATGCGAAAAGTCCTGGAACAACGTAAAGGAGGTCGTCCTACCCGTTTTCACTATGATGAAAACATGCCTAAAAAACTATGTAAAAAATTATTAAAAGAATTGAAAATCACAGAAGAGGATACAGTAATTGCAGGTGGACGCTATCATAATATGAAAGATTTGATGAATTTCCCTGCGAAAAGAAAAGATTTACTGTTCGAACCTTTACCTTCCGCAAAACACCCCATTTTGGATGGTCCTCGTACCCCCGTTTTAGATATAGTAGAGAAACAGGATATTTTACTTACATATCCTTACCAATCATTTGACCATGTTATACGACTTATTCGAGAGTCTGCTATTGACCCTGATGTCGAAGAAATTAAAATGACTATTTATCGTGTGGCAAGTCAATCGAAAATTGTTAATGCACTTATCAATGCAGCTCGAAACGGGAAAAAAGTGTTTGCTTCCATAGAGCTTCAAGCACGATTTGATGAACAGCACAATATTCAGATAGCAGAACGCTTATCAGAAGCCGGAGTTCGCGTGGCTTATGGTGTCCCGCCGATGAAGGTGCATGCAAAATTCCTTTTGATTAAAAAGAAAAACAAAAGTTTTGTAGGGCTATCTACAGGAAACTTTCATGAAAAAACTGCTCGTCAATATGTGGATAGTATTTTACTAACTTCCAATCCCTCTATTACTGAAGAAGTCGAAGAAGCCTTTAAACTTTTAGACCGAAGTTCCGGATTACCTCCTTTAACACCACCTGATTTTGAATATCTGTGGATTTCTCCTTTCACACTTAGAAAATCGTTAAATAAATTAATTAATCGTGAAAAAGAAAAAGGTACTAATGGGTATATTTTCTTGAAAGTAAATCATCTCACAGATACCCGAATTGTAAAAAAATTAAAAGAATCTGCCGATGCAGGTGTAAAGATTGATTTAGTTGTCCGCACAACTTATGCAATGCCTCCACACCCGAATATTTCTGCCATTTCTATTTTAGACCGATTTTTAGAACATCAACGGATATATATTTTTGGAAAAGGGGAACAGACAACTATTTACCTGGCCTCTGCAGATTTGATGGAACGCAATCTTGACTACCGGGTCGAGTGTGCTTTCCCCATTATTTCCTCCGAACTAAAAAAACAAGTGTTGGATATAGTTTCTTTCCAGATTCAAGATAATATTAAGGCTCGCGTTCTGGATGAACGGCAAACAAACCGATACGTAGAGCATGGTAAAGGAACTATTCGAGCCCAATATGCTACATATGATTATTTTAAGCAATGTGCTATGATTCTTAATGGGAGTATCTAAAAACAATTCCAATGCAAGACCTCATTTAAACTTCTTTTATGAGGAGATGGGATAGATTCCGGGTAGCCTATAGCGATAAGACTCACCAGACGGTATGTCTCAGGGACATTCAATAATTTTAAAATAGAAGAACAATAGGGTTTTTTATCTCCCGCTACCCAACAGGAACCCAGACCTAATGCACGAGCAGAAACGAGAATGTTTTGTGTCGCAGCAGAACCATCCTCTATGTAATATTTCGTATCCTTACATACTACCGCTATACATGCACCTGCTTCACTGATGAATTTTCCATTGTCCGTCTGTTCTGCCACATTTCTTTTTAGTTCTTTGTCCACAATTACGATAAATTCCCACGGTTGTTCATTCCTTGCTGTAGCAGATAATCTTCCACAATCTACAATAGTTTCTAACAATTCTTTCGGAACTTCCTTATTTAAATATCTTCTTACAGAACGGCGTGTTCTAATGGCTTCAATTGCATCCATATCTTACCTCCTCTGTTGAATAATGTAATTTTTGATATAGAAATTATAATGGGGCGTCCTGTAAAATATCTAAACTTGTGCTTGTACCAATACGATTAGCCCCCGCTTCTATCATAGCCACTGCTTCTCCATAAGTCCGTATACCTCCTGCAGCCTTAACACCCAAAAAATTTCCCACTGCTTTTCGCAACAGTTGAACATCCTCCACCGTTGCCCCTTTAGTTCCGTAACCAGTAGAAGTTTTTACAAACTTTGCTCCTGTGCGTATTGCCATTTCGCAGACGGCAACTTTTTCATCATTACTCAAATAACTCGTTTCTAAAATAACTTTTACGGGAACAGTGCCAGCAGTCTTAACCACGATAGCAATTTCTTTTTCAACATAAGCAGTAAATCCTGATTTTAAGGCACCAATATTAATCACCATATCGATTTCTTGAGCACCGTTTTTAATGGCTTCCGCAGTTTCCGCCACTTTAATATGTGCCGTAGTTGCCCCTAAAGGGAAGCCCACACACACATCTACTTTCACAGGGGTATCCTTGAGTAACTGGGCACATAACTTTGTCCATGTAGGGTTAATACTTACTGCATAAAAATTATTTTCTTTTGCTTCCTGACATAAAATCCTTATATCATCCTCACTTGCGTAAGGACGGAGAAGCGTATGGTCAATCATTTGTGCCAATTCGTGTCGTTTAATATTCATAACACATTCACCTTTAATCAATTTTATAATCTTAAAATGCTAAAACCCCCACTAATTTCAAAAATAGACCCTGTAGCATAGTCAAAATTTCCTTCCGCAATAGATTTAACACAATTGGCTACATCTTCAGGCTTTCCCCATCGTTTTTGAAGCAATAAACCTCGTTCAATTAATGTATCATATTTGGAACGAACAGGTTCGGTCATATCCGTCATAATTATGCCAGGGCGTATTTCAAATACAGGTATATTATACTCTGCGAGACGGACAGCATAAAGTTGAGAAGCCATGCTTAAACCTGCTTTACTAATGCAATATTCAGCCCGGTTGGGCGAAGCAGTTATCGCAGAAATACTGGTTATAAAGATAATACGAGGTTTATACCCTTCTTTAATACCCTTTTGTATGAAAGTGACCATTCGTTGGGCAATTTTTTGGGTAAAGAAGAAAACACCTTTTAAATTTGTATTAAGAACCTTCTCATAACTTTCTATGGAACATTCTAAAATGTCAGAACGTCTATCAGGTGCTATGCCTGCATTATTCACAAGAATATCAATTTCGGGTAAGGTTGGAAAATGATTGGAAAACCATAACTCCTGTTCATTTAAGTCCCCAATATCAAGAGAAAATGGGAAACATTTTACATGATAGTTTTCTTCTATTTCCTTTTGTAGCAATCGAAGTCCTTCCGGGTTTCTGGCTATGGCAATTATGTTATATCCCTGTTTTGCTAATGTAAGAACAATCCCTTTTCCAATCCCTCTGCTGGCACCCGTAACCAAAGCAGTTCGATGTGTCATATATGTATCCTTATCCTGTTTTATACTTCATTTTGAATCATTTGTTCTAATGTCTGAGGCTTTCTTATCCATTCAAATTCAAACGGCGCTATTCGTAATAATTCTCCGCATTCAGGGAAGGAATTGTAGTTTTTACAAGATTGGCTTGAGCAATATGCTCCAGCCCCCTCTACAACTAAAACATCTCCTATCTTTGCTTCTAATAATTCCCTGGGTTCAAGGCTTTCAGGGTCTCCTCGTTGAGGTGTAAATATATCGCCACTTTCACAACAATGTCCTGAAACAATATACGAATATTTATCCCGTTGACTATCTTTTTCATAAGGCACAACTATTAAAGGATGTAATGCACCATACATGCTGGGACGAACATTTTCTGTCATCCCCGAATCTATTTTAATGAATCGATACCCTGTACTTCCTGTATCGACCACATCAATTACACTGCATAAAAGTGAACCTGCATTTGCAACAAGGTATGTTCCAGGTTCTATCTCTAAATGCAATTTCCTGCCGTGTTTCTTTTCAAACTCAAAAAACGCAGGCAATATTCTATTTCCTATTTCCTGTAAATTTGCTGTTTTTTCATCAGACATACGCGCAACTTTATATCCTCCACCGAGGCTAATCCTCCGAACATCAGGCATTTTCCCAGCAGTTTCTAATGCTAAATGAGCACAGCGAACCCAAACTTCCGGGTCCGACCCCGACCCTATATGGGTGTGCATACCTGTAATTTTTAACCTATATTCATCTGCTACCGTATATACACGATTTAGATATTCATGCCATATACCAAAACTGGCTGATGGTCCACCTACATTTGTGCGATTAGAAGAACCCGAACCCAATCCGGGATTGATTCGAACACAGACCTCTGTACCCGGGAACATTTCTCCATATACTTTTAACTGTTGAATGGAACATGCATTATATAAAACTCCCTGTTCCACCAACTCTTTTAAGTTGTAAGGAATTTGTTGTGCTGTAATTTGGATATGAGATGGAGGGATGCCTGCTTTAATTGCTCGTTCCGCTTCATAACCACTACTTGCATCTATATGAAGTCCCCACATATGAAATTTTTGTAGGATTTTACGTGTTGGAAGTGCTTTCATTGCAAAACGGGCAGTAAAACCAAAGGCATGCGGAAATGATAATACCTCTTGTGCCTTTTGAAACATCGTCTTCTCATCATAAATAAAAATAGGTGTCCCGTAATTATTTTTGATATACAAAACCTCTTGTTCAGTTAAAAAAAATAATTGGTCCATTTACAACCCTTTCTTTTCAGTTGGGATATAGCATAAAAATTCGATATTATTTAGATGGCAAATAATATCAATTAAAACAATAAGATTTTACAACGATGGCACATGAGAAAAAAATTTACGAATGTTCCGAATGTGGTTTTGAATCACCCAAATGGCTTGGCAAATGCCCTCAATGCGAATCATGGAACCCTTTTTTAGAAAAAATCACTACAAATTCTTCAAAAAATAAACAAAAAAGAGTAGATATTCAGCCTATTTCTATTTTTGAAAAGAATCATCTCGAAGAGCAATCAAAAAAAATACCAACCGGCATAAAAGAATTTGACCGAGTTGTTGGAGGAGGAATTATTCAGGGAGCAGTTATATTGATTGGCGGAGAACCCGGTATAGGAAAATCCACATTAGTTATACAGACGGCGGGTTTATGGGCAAGAATTAATGGACCTGTATTATATATACATGGAGAAGAATCCTTTCATCAAGTAAAAGAACGGGCACAAAGGGTAAATGCAATCCATCCAGATTTATTTATGTTCCCATCAACGGATATGTCAGATATCCTTTCAAGTATAGATACAAATCAGTATTCCCTGGTTATTATCGATTCTATTCAGAGTATTAGCAATCCAGATGTAGATTCTCTACCTGGCAGTATTACACAGGTTCGCGAATGCACTTATGAATTGGTCCAGAAGGCAAAACAAATAAATGTTCCCATGATTATCATTGGGCATATTACCAAAGAAGGATATATTGCAGGTCCGAAAGTCTTAGAACATATTGTAGATACCGTCCTTTATTTTGAAGGGGAAGGGAAACATTCCCTGAGAGTATTACGAGCCATAAAAAACCGATTTGGCTCCACACATGAAATCGGTGTATTTGAGATGTGTTGTGAAGGATTAAAAGAAATAGCAGACCCCAGTGCTATCTTTTTACAGGAAAGATCTATGGGTGTAAGTGGTTCTATCGTATTCCCTATGGTTGGAGGTTCTCGCCCCTTACTAGTGGAAATTCAATCCCTGGTAGGCAAAAGCCGAATTCCTCAACCCCGCAGAGGTATAATGGGCTTAAATAGCCAAAGAATAGCCTTACTGGTTGCTATCCTTGAAAAGAAAGCAGGTATATACCTTTCCGATAGAGATATCTTCGTTAATGTCGCCGGTGGAGTATTTGTGGAAGAAACTGCAGTTGACCTACCCGTTGTAATTTCCATGCTATCCAGTTTCTGGGATTTACCTATCCCTCCTGATTGGATTACTTTTGGAGAGGTGGGTTTGGCAGGTGAGATTCGACGAGTAAATGGGGCAAGAATTCGGCTTAATGAAATTGCAAAATTTGGATTTAAAACCTGTATAATTCCAAGAATAGAACCGTCTGATATTCCTGATAAAACAGAAAATTTACAAATTATTTCTTTAGAAAATATAAAAGAACTAAATCCATTGTTTGAAAATCGGGAGAAATCTCGTGAGTAATATTCCTGATACAGATGAACTATTTAAAAAGGCATTACAAATGGTAGCACCGGGAAGTCGAATTCGAGAAGCCCTATCCGCAATAATTCAAAGTGGAATGGGTGCTTTGCTCTGTTTTGGAGAACCTCGTAAACTATCACAACTTTCCGAAGGAGGAGTAGAGTTAAACGAAGAATTAAAACCTCAATTAATTTATGAATTATCAAAAATGGATGGGGCTATTATTCTTAATGCAGATGGGACTAAAATTTTATATGCCAATCGTTTCTTAAAACCCAATGCCAAAATTCCTTCGGATGAAACAGGCACTCGACATCGCGTTGCTCAACGAATGGCTCAACAAGCACATTGTATTGTTGTCGCTGTATCTCAGCGACGTTCTTCAGTTACTATTTATGTGAACGACCGCAAACATGTTTTGGCTCCTTTGCCTACTTTATTAAGTCGTGCAATGCAATCTTTACAAACAATTGAAAGATTTCTGGTAACGATGAACCAATCCCTTCAGGACTTAACCCTTCGGGAATTTCAAGATATCGTAACGATTTTTGATGTATGTAAGACCATACAAAGAACTCAGGTCGTATTACGACTTGCAGACGAATTACACCCCATCATTCTTGAATTAGGGACAGAAGGTAGATTAATTCAAATGCAACTCAAAGAATTACTTATACCAATCCCTGAAGCAGAATTAGTGTTAAAAGATTACTACCGTGAACGTCCCGGGATAGATTATAATACTCTTCTTGAAAAATTGCATGCGCTAACGCAAGACGAATTACTGGATTTAGGTAATATAAGTCAAATATTAGGTTATGGTTCAAACCTCCGTTCTGTGGATACATATTTAACTCCTCGCGGCTATCGGATTTTAACAATGACGCACCGTTTACCATCAACATTAATCGAAAATTTGGTCGCAAAATTTGTTGGAATTAAACAAATACTCCACGCTTCCAAAGAAGATTTAATGGAGGTCGAAGGGATTGGAGATGTCCTGGCAGAACGGATTCGGAGCAGTTTAAATTTATTACGTAGTCAAATGGGATTGGAATTCCGGAGGTAGTGGAAAAATATGGACAAACTTCATGAATGCCTTATAACTTTACATAACCTTATAGCACCCAATCATTACAGAATGGTGCTCCAAAGCAAAGAAATTGCAATTTCGTCATTACCCGGACAATTTGTTATGTTAGAAGTTTCCCCGGGATACTATCCCTTCTTACGCAGACCCATGTCTATAGAGCGTATCTTTTCAGATGGTATCTCTATCCTTTACAAAGTGTGTGGTGAAGGAACAAAAATTCTCTCTACATTATCCGTAGGCGAAAGAATTAATATTCAGGGACCTTTAGGAAATTCTTTTCCTATTTTGAAAGAATATTCACACTATCTCATTGTTGCAGGGGGAATTGGCGTAGCACCCTTTCCCGCATTAGTGGAGAGAATATTAAAAATTCGGGATGTTGCCCCAGAAATTATTTTAGC
The DNA here is from genome assembly GCA_049968235.1 of Candidatus Hydrogenedens sp. Classification (GTDB taxonomy): domain Bacteria; phylum Hydrogenedentota; class Hydrogenedentia; order Hydrogenedentales; family Hydrogenedentaceae; genus Hydrogenedens. The sequence continues at coordinate 161,665 of JBMFRC010000004.1, read as the reverse complement.
AGGAAAAGATTATAATCACCTCTTGTGTGAAAAAGATTTTCGACAGATGGGCTGTAAGTTACACCTTGTAACTGAAGATGGAAGTTCCGGACACAAAGGACTTGCAACAGATATTCTTGAAACGCTTAATCTACCCGACTCAACTCTTGTATATACATGTGGTCCCCTTCCAATGATTAAAAATGTCCATAAAATTTGCGAACAAAAAAAGTGGACCTGTTATGCCTCTTTAGAAGCAGAAATGGCTTGTGGAGAAGGTGTTTGCTTGGGATGCGTCCTTCCTGCAAAGATGGAAATTGAAAATGAAATGATGGCTCGTGTCTGTAAAGAAGGACCTGTATTTGATACACAGGTAATTCTCTGGGATAAAATCGGAGAAAAATAAAATGAATATTAACCTTCAGGTAACTATAGGAAATCTTAAATTAAAAAATCCTGTAACGGTATCTTCAGGAACCTTTGGCTACGGAGAAGAATATTCTGAATATTACGATATATCAGAATTAGGGGCAGTTACTGTAAAAAGTCTTACGTTACACCCCCGATTGGGTAATACCCCTCCCCGTATTGTAGAAACTCCCGCCGGAATGTTAAACGCTATAGGACTACAAAATGTCGGAATAGAAACTTATTTAATGAGTAAACTTCCATTTTTACGAGAGAAAAAATGCACCATTATTGCCAATATTTATGGAACATCCATTGATGAATATGTGAAATTGGCAGAACGCCTTGAAAAAGAAGGTGGTGCTGATGCTATTGAAATGAACTTATCATGTCCCAATGTCCATGATGCAAAAAATAAATTCAAATGTCCACTTATTGCACAGTCCCCAGAATGGGTAGAAAAATATACCCGTGCTGTTCGTTCAAGTGTAAAACTGCCTCTAATTGTCAAACTCTCTCCCAACATTACAGACATTACAGAACCTGCTTTATCGGCAGAAAAAGGGGGAGCAGATGCTATTTCTATTATCAATACACTTCTGGGTATGGCAATAAACCCGAAAACAAGAAAACCTAAGTTAAAAAATGTCGTAGGGGGACTTAGTGGGCCTGCTATTCGTCCCATTGCCTTAAAAATGGTCTGGGATGTAAGTAGGATAGTAAAAATCCCTGTGATAGGAATGGGGGGAATTTGTACCACTTCGGATGCTCTGGAATTCCTTATTGCAGGAGCAACAATGGTCGCAGTAGGTTCCTATTTATTCCGTGACCCATTGGCTCCTATTCGTATAATACAGGGCTTGAAAGAATATTGCCTTAACAGCGGTATAGACGATATTAATAAACTTATAGGTTCTGTGATTATTGATTGAGTAGAAAGCAGATATATGTCAGAGAAAATTATTATAGGTTTAGATATTAATACAATCGACGAAGTTCACAAAATTCTTGATTTATGTCCAAATTGTGTTTGGTTCAAAGTAGGTAGTCAATTATTTACCCGATGGGGACCTCAGGTAATTTCCTTACTTAAAAAAAAGAATAAAAAAATTTTTCTCGACTTAAAATATCACGATATTCCCAATACAGTAAAAAATGCAGTACATTCAGCCCGAAGCCTTGAAGTAGATATGCTAACAGTTCATGCTTTAGGCGGAAGTAAAATGATAAGATACGCAAGAGAAGCAGTCGAAGGAAGTCCAACAAAGATTATTGCAGTAACTATTTTAACAAGCCATACCGAAGAACAAATACAAACAGAATTAGGAATTAAATGGAATCTGGAAGATACCGTATTTTATCTCGCCAAGATGGCTCTTTTATCAGGTGCTCATGGAATTGTATGCTCACCTATGGAAATATCCCTTTTACGAGAAAAATTAGGTGTTGACTTTTTATTAATTACACCAGGTGTCCGCCCTGTATGGGCTTCCGATACCCATGACCAGGCAAGAGTTATGACACCATCAGAAGCGATTTCTCGAGGTGCCAATATGTTGGTACTTTCCCGTCCCATATTAAAAGCCGAAAATCCTCATTTCGCATTTGAGCGTATTACAAAGGAAATTGAAAATGAAAAATGAAGAAGTGTTAGATTTGTTTATTAAACATAAAGCATTGCTTGATGGACATTTTGTTTATGCCAGTGGCAGACATGGAAATCAGTTCCTACAATTTGCCCGCATATTACAATATCCCAGAGTTGTAGAAAAACTATGTTATGAATTATATCGATACTTTACAAATTTACAGGTTGATTTGGTTGCAGGTCCTGCTACAGGTGGTATCATTCTGGCTCATGAGGTAGCCAAGTATCTTAATTGCCGTTCTGCGTTTCTCGAAAAAGAATCGGATGGCAGTATGGCTATGAAAAGAGGGTTCACATTGGTTAAAGGTTGGAAAGTAATTATAGTTGAAGATATCACAACAACAGGTGGTTCCGTGAAAAAATGTATAAAACATTTACAGGAAAGAGGTGCAGATGTTGTGGGTATTGGGTGTATTGTAAATAGAAATCCTAAAAATGTATCCTTTGACATACCATTTTATTCCCTATCTGAAATTCATTTACCAAGTTGGCTACCCGAAGAGTGTGAACTATGCAAGAAAGGGGAACCTATTACAGAACCAGACAATATACTCCTTCTCTAATTACCATATAGCTTCATTTTAGGGGCATCAATGAAGAAAAAAGAAGTAAATCAAAATTACAACGCAAAAATGATAACGCGATTAGCCGTGCTTGGGGGAAGTAGCGTCTATATTCCTGTTTTCTTATCAGCCCTCATGCAAAATAATGTTCGATTAAAAGAAATTATTTTAATAGGTAAAAATCCAGAGAAACTTAATATCGTTGCATCGTTTTGTAAAAGAATGATCGATAACATTGGATATCCTATACGAATTAAAGAAACTACCTCAATAGAAACAGGAATAGAAGGGGCTCATATAATACTTAGCCATATCCGTGTAGGTGGCTTTCTTGCGAGAATTGATTATGAGAAAAGACCCGTAAACTACGATTTAATTGGTGATGAAAGTTTTGGAGCCGGAAGTTTTCTGAATGCTTTTTACACGATACCTGTAATGCTGGAGATAGGTAAAAAAATATCTTCAATAAATCCTTCAGCCTATATAATAAATATGACCAATCCGATGGGACTTGTTGTTGAAACACTCACACGATTTGCAGGGTTAAAACAGGTAATTGGTATTTGTGAATCCTCTACTTCTGATAAAAAGATTATTTCACAATTATTCAATGTCTCCGAAAAGCATATTCGTATTCAATACATAGGACTTTACCACCTGGGGGCAATTTGTGATGTATATCTACGCAATAAAAGCATCATGATGGAACTTATTGATAAATTGGAAAAGGAAAATATCCCCTCGTTTGATAACCAACTTATCTCTTCTTTTAACATTATACCTTCCAGAGCCTTAAACATATTTTTAAGAAAGAGTGATTATTTAAAAGAACAAAAAAAGAAATCACAATTTCGTTCAGAGATGCTTTACGAACATGAATCGAAGATATTGAATATTTATAAAAACCCCGAAATAGCAACAATTCCTGATGTTGTTTATGAACGAAATCCATTATGGTACGACGAAATCATCATTCCTATCATTTGTGCTTTACAAAAACAACGCTCAGAGGAACATATCGTTTGTATTCCCAATAAAGACTACTTACCCGAATTCCCTTTTGATACATCAATTGAAATACCCTGTGAAATAAACAATAAAGGATTAAAACCTTCTATCCATACCAAATTACCGGAAGTCTTCCGGGGGCTACTCTTAACAGCTAAAGAAAGTGACCGACTTATGATAGAAGCCATTGTCAATAAATCGTATAATTATGCACTGAAAGCCCTTGCTATTAATCCGTTTGTAGATTCATTTACTAAAGCAAAATTATTTTTAGATGAATTTATTCAAACAAAAAAGATAGAATGGTTTAAATAAAAATCTATTTCACCCTTTATAAAACAGTTAGAACTATGGGTATGTTATCCATTCATGAGATAATTAATCTATAATATGCTTATAATAATTTTTAGATGTAAATAAAGAAAGGAATGTTATGGACAATATAAGGAACCTAAAAAAAATAATGTTAGGAACTCTATTTGTAATTTTATGTATCACATCTCTATCAATTCTTGCTGAAGATATAAAAATAACGGGAGGAAAATCCTTAAATGAACTATTAAATTCAAATAATCTCATAACCGTAATAATAAAGAACTCAGGAGCAAAAGATGTAAACCTTCAACTCGTAGAAATACATGACCAATATCTTGCTTTTGAGACAGAAAAAGAAGATAGGGTAACTTATCGGTTAGACCAAATTGCAGAGATTATAGTACAAACAGAAAAGAAAGAAAAGCCATCTATTCAACTTTCACCCGGAGTTACACTTAGAACAGAAGACAAGGTAACAGTAGAAAGAGCATGGAGTAGATTGGATGAAATATTCAAATCTTCCGAAGGGAACCAGGACCTGAAAGTAGAATGTGCAGTCTTATTAGTATTACATGGTTCTCAAGAAGCCAATGAATATTTACAAAAACTACTTTCTTCAAATGAGATAACAACACAATTGGTCTCCGCAAAAGGTATGTATCTAACAGGAAATCAAGTTCCAACTGCGTTGCTTCGTAGCGGATTAGAACATGGAAACAGGTCCGTTCGAATTCAGTCCGCTATTTTAAGTGGTCTGATGGGCTATCGTGATGGCATACCATCATTGATGAATATGTTACAAGACCGTTCAGGTGAAATTAGTGGACCTTCCGCACGCGCATTAGCCTATTTAGGTGTCCGAGAAATTATCCCAAAACTTTTAGAAATGTTAATATCACAAAACGAAGAAAAATCTGAATCGGCGGTTTATGCTCTCGTTACACTCGGGGGTGATGATATTCGTGAACAACTACTTCAACTTCTCCCACGATTAGAGGGCATGGCAAGATATAGAGCCATTAAAGCCCTGTTCTATCTTAAAGAACCTCAAGGTAAATCCCTCCTTTCCCAACTATATGAGGAACAAATAACGCTTCGCCCCGAAATTGCTCTTATTCTAGCAAAGGTACAAGAATGGAAAGCCCAACAATTCTTAAGAGCAAGACTTACTCGAAGAGAAAATCCTACTGATGTAAATCTTATTTATCGAGCAAAGGCAATTACCGCCTTATATCAGGGGGGAGACCCTACACTTTTACCTCAATATCAGGAATTAATGAGAGAAGGAACTACAAATGTAAGGAAAGAAATCTGTTACCTTATTTTCAAATTGGGTGATAAAAATTTGTTAAAAATTTTACCCTCATCTATAGAAAGCAGAGATATTGATGTTGCCTTTGAAGGCTCTCGTGCCGCTGTCGGTGTTACCTTACCAACCTACCGTGAAAAATATATTAAATTAAAAGGAGAACTGTGAAATCCAGAGTTTACATCGTAATTTATGGTATTGTTCAAGGAGTTGGGTATAGATACTCGACTTATCGAAAGGCTTTGCAATTAGGTATTACAGGTTGGGTCCATAATAAAAACGATGGAAGTGTAGAGGCTGTTTTTGAAGGTTCTCGTGAAAAGATAGATGAAATGCTTTCATGGTGTCGGAAAGGTCCCTCAGGTGCCTATGTCTCTAAAATTGATGTCCAATGGGAAGAAGGCGATGAAAAATATAATAATTTTGAGATACGCTATTAATATAAAAAGGATTGAGGTCTGGTAAATGCCAGAAGACAAAAAAAATATATTAGCCAAAATAAGTAATGAAATAGAAAAACTAAAAGGTTTAATTAATAAAGACAACGAGGCAATAAAAAAAATTAATGAATTGCTTAGTAAGGCAGACCAGCGTTTTAAAGAAGAAACGGAAAATTATGATCGCTGGATGAGTATTATTGAACATTTAGAAGATTCACTCATAGAAACACGAAGAATCCTTCAGGGAAGAATCATAAATCTTCAGCAGTTGCAAAAAGAATACCAAGAACTTCTTTTAAGTTCTAAGTCCGAGGAACCAATACTTCCTGATATTTCACTTACAAAAGAGGAACAAGAACTTCTCAATGAAAAAGAGGTCAAAGATAACAGGTTAGCAGAGATAGTCCTCGAAACTACCGCAGAAAAATGGGGAGAACTGAGTTTGGGTGAACTATCACAGATAATTATTAGTATGAAATCTTCATCAGAAGAAACAGTAAAAGACGGAAAATATGAACAATCTATTTTCCCAAAATCAGATGAAGAAATAGAAACGACAATCAGGTCAGAACCTGTATACTTACAATTGAGAAATTTACTCGTTTCTGGCTTGAATAAGGTATGGAATAATAAGGTAGAAATGCTTACTCCTCAAGAAAAGACAATGATATTTAAAGTTTACCAGCATTTAAAAAATAAAAAAAACAAAAATACAAAAGAGGACAGGTTATTTCGGGTGATTTCTGCCTCTGTTAGAATTATATCTCAAAAACAACGACCTATATAAAGTGAAACTACAAAATTGATTTTTTACTTTTTTTTGAAACATAATAGTCCATCGGTTATTCAAATAAGATATAAACAAATAAGAAGAAAGGGTCCGTATATGCAAAACATTTTTGTTTTTTCCTTTTTTGTATCGTTAATATTACTAATGTCTGTCGTTTTGTTAGGGACAAAAATCTCCCACGCAGACACTGAATTGTACACAGGGGGTGCTCCGAACGCAGAATCTATTGGTTGGAAAATCGGATGTCAGGCGTATTCCTTCAATCGTTTTACCTTCTTTGAAGCCATTGATAAAGTTTCGTCAATTGGGCTTCATTACATTGAAGCATATCCCGGACAAAAATTATCAAATGAGACCGATGATGTAAAATTCGACCATAATCTCTCTCCAGAACTTCAGCAAAAAGTAAAAGAAAAATTAGCATCTGCAAATGTAAAACTTGTCAACTATGGTGTCGTAGGATTACCTAACGATGAAACAGAAGCACGAAAAGTATTCGATTTTGCAAAAGCCATGGGTATTGAAACTATTGTTTCCGAACCGCCTCCCAATGCTATGCCGTTAGTAGATAAACTTTCCCAGGAATATGGTATAAGAGTGGCTATACATAATCATCCCAAACCTTCCCTTTACTGGGATTACAAAAAAGTTCTGGAAGTTACAAAAAATGTGAGCCTTAATATCGGTTCCTGTGCGGATACTGGACATTGGATGCGTTCCGGTATAAAACCTCTTGAAGCAATTCAATCTTTAGATAAAAGAATTATTTCATTCCATCTTAAAGATTTAAATGAATTTGGCAATAGAGAAGCCCATGATACTATCTGGGGCACAGGACAGGCAGATATGAAAGCCATCTTAACATATCTATATCAAAAAGGATTTAAAGGCGTTTTCTCAATCGAATACGAATACAATTGGGAAAATTCTCTTCCTGAAATTTCTCAATGTGTAAAATATTTTGATGAAGTTGCAAAAGAATTATCATCCAAAAAGTAAGTTTTATTCTTTCACAATATTCAGGTAGAATGGAGATGGGGATACCATCTCCATTTTTTGTGTCTATATAAAAAAAGGAAACACCATGAAGATTATCTTTAAATTAACCATGATAATGTTATTTATTCTACCTTTTTCTATTTGGGGAGAAGAAGTATCCATCACAGTTTTTCAGTCCGGTGAAGGAGGATACAACACTTACAGAATACCTTCTTTAATTAAAGCACAAGACGGAACATTAATTGCCTTCTGTGAGGGTAGAAAAACTTCTGTATCTGATGCAGGAGATATAGACCTTATTTATAAATTATCCCGAGATGATGGAAAAACATGGAGTAATATATATTTTTTGTGGGATGATGAAAAGAATACCTGCGGAAACCCCTGCCCCGTAATAGATAAAACTACAGGAAATATTATTATGCTGATGACATGGAATCAGGGGGATGATAATGAAATAGAAATTATTAATGGCGTTTCAAAAGATACTCGCCGTGTATTTATTGCTTATTCTACGGATAATGGACAGACATGGACCAAACCTGACGAAATAACAACTACAACAAAACATCCCGACTGGAGTTGGTATGCTACAGGTCCGGGAATAGGAATACAAATGACAGGGGATAAATATAAAAACAGACTTATTATTCCTTGTGACCATGCAAATAAAAACGATAAACAATGGTATTCTCACATTATCTATTCAGATGATGCTGGAAAAACATGGTCATATAGTAATCCCGTAGGTATTAAAACCAATGAATGTCAGGTTGTAGAATTAACAGACAATAAGTTGCTTATTAACATGAGAAATTACAATAGAGAATATACATGTAGGGCTACCTCCATGAGTGAAGATGGCGGCGTATCATGGACTAATTTAGATTACGATTTAGCGCTCATCGAACCTGTATGCCAGGCAAGTTTGATTAAACATTCATCGAAAAATGGAGACTACTTGATTTTTTCAAATCCAGCAGATAAAAAAGAAAGAATAAAAATGACAGTCAAAATAAGTGACAATTTCGGGAAAACATGGAAATATCAAAAAATGTTGTATGAAGGACCCTCTGCATATTCCTCTCTTTATTCTATAAATGAAAATGAAGTAGGAATTCTATTTGAATGTGGCGAAAAAAGCCCCTATGAAAAAATTGTATTTCAAAAAATAGATATTCAAAAGATTCTTACACAACAATGAAGGAAAAACAAATGGATATAAAACTCCGTCAATTAGGCGAAAGCGATATTCAAATTACCCCTTTGGGGTTGGGATGCTGGCAGTTTAGTAACAGAATTGGCTTTGCGGGAAAGTTCTGGCCCTCACTTGAAGAAGTCCCAAGTGATGAGATTATAAAAGTGAGTTGGGAAGGTGGTATTAACTGGTTTGACACAGCAGAAATGTACGGATGGGGTGCCTCCGAAAAATGTGTTTCTCAGGGACTTCTAAAAATAAATGCTCCCGTCGAAAAAACAATAATCGCAACGAAGTGGCATCCTGTTGCTCGTAGAGCCAAAAGAATGCTCCATTCTATTGAAGAACAAATTCAACGTCTGGCTCCATATAAAATTTCGCTTTATCAGATTCATTCTCCAACATCCCTTTCGTCAATAAAAACAGAAATGGAAGTTATGGCAGATTTGTTAAAAGCAGGCATTATTCGTTCTGCCGGTGTAAGCAACTATTCCGCAAGGCAAATGAAAAGTGCCTACACACATCTGGAAAAATTAGGTTTTCCTCTTGTTTCAAATCAAGTCCATTACAGTTTATTAAATCGTAGAATTGAACGAAATGGAATATTAAAAACAGCACAAGAATTAGGAATGACTATTATTGCTTATTCACCATTAGAACAGGGACTCTTAACAGGAAAATTCCATGAAAACCCATCACTAATTAAAACACGAGTAGGATGGCGAAAATATTTTCCCCTTTATCGTCCCTCCGGTCTTGAACGAACAAAACCTGTAATAGATACATTAAAAAAAATTGCAGAACGATATGGGGCTACTCCTTCTCAAGTTGCTCTGAATTGGTTAATTTCTTTTCACGGGGAACGCGTTGTCGCCATTCCCGGTGCTACTCGAAAAGAACAAGCAATGCAAAACCTGGGGACATTCAAATTCCACCTCTCTGAGGCAGAAATAGACGAAATTGATAAAGTCTCACGAAAATTTATTTGATGTTTCTTGAAGAGCTCATAAAAAATAGAATAGTCATTGAAAAGAGGATAGTTATAAAATCAGTTATCCATGTTTCAACCCTGTTCACAGCACAAGAACAACCCCGTTGTAATTGAGAACCACAAGTGCTCAACTGTTTTATGGCTGATTGCAATTCTTCCATGGATAGTTGTTGATTCCCATCTATATCAAAAGAAAGAAATATTTCTAAATCCAGTCCTTCTATCAATCTCTGTGCTTCCTGTAAGGTAATCAAGTCATCTCCATTTGCGTCAATCATATCAAAATTATCATACATGGCATAAGCATAATCAATAGGTTTGTCCTTCTCCACAACTATGGCATTCGCTGTAAAGGTCGTTAAAGTAATTATTGATAATAATATTGTCATAAGCCATTTCCTTTTTTATTTTAATTATAATAGTTAACATAAATGAAAAGAAAAACTTTATGCAGATTAACAAAGAATATAATCAAGAATATACAATGAAACAAAAAAATAATGTAGCCGTTATTATTCCATGTTATAACGCAGGTAACCGATTAGAAAAAGTCATTAAAGCGGTTACAATATTTCCGGCAGACATTTATATTGTGGACGATGGCTCTACGGATAATTGCATTGCATCGGTATTAAATATGCCTGTATCTGTTATTTCTTTCCCTGTAAATAAAGGGAAAGGATTTGCTATTATCGAAGGATTAAAACATGTTTTAAATCTTCCTCAATATGAAATAGTTTGTTTTATGGACGCAGATGGCCAACATGCTCCTGAATTACTCCCTTTGTTTATTGAGAAATGGAAGGAAAATAAAGCGGATATTATAATTGGACAGCGTGACCTTAGCCCTGAAAAAACACCTTTACCCAGCAAATTGGGTAATTACATAACCCAATATCTTCTCCGTATATTAGCAAAATGCCCTTTATCAGATACACAATGCGGTTTCCGTTTGTATTCCCGTTCATTTGCACAAGAAATTATTGAAAAAATTCCCCCCGGTAGATATGAAACGGAAACATGGATACTACTTCTGGCTTTAAAGCAAAAAAGAAACATAGGAACTATCCCCATACCATCCATTTATGAAGAAAAAAACCGCTCTTCCCATTTCCGCAAATTTTATGACTCCTTCCGGATCCTTAAAACCATCCTTTATTTTATATTTACAAAACGCTCTGATAAAAAATAGTTTTATTTCCTCTCTTGTAAAAATTCAAGAGCAATGTTATAAAATTTTGTCCCCGTCATCGCAGTCATATGGTCTCTTCCTTCCAAATAAATAAATCGGGCATTGCTTAAATATTTTTCCATTTCCATCACACCTGCTTTCAAAGGGTCATTTGTTCCTACTATTGCAAGGACAGGGACTTGATTGTTTTTTAACTGCTCTTCAGAGACTGCCATTTCAGGAAACTGTTTCATTACATTTGCCATAGCCTGAGCATCCGATAACATATTTAGTCCAAAATCGAGCAGTTTAGTTTTCCATACAGGCGGGTCTTTTCTATCAGGTTCCAAAGCCTTGGTAAGGGGAGCATAGCCTTTACCTTTTTCAAGCGATTCAACCAACTCCATTAAAATTCGAACATTATCTCCATCTACTTTTTCAAAACCTGCCCCACCTACTACAGCCTTAATTATTCGCTCCGGATACATAGTTACCAGTTTCAATGTAGTAAATCCCCCCATTGAATAACCCATAATATATGCTTTTGAAATATTAAGATAATCCATGAGTCGGATTACATCTTTTGCCATTTCAATTCCATAACTGCCCGGTTGCGTGGGTTTATCACTTAGTCCATGCCCTCGAAGGTCAAAAGAAATTGTGGTAAAGTGTTTTTTTAGTTTACGAATAAGTCCATTCCATCTCCAGTTAATATCCGCATTTACAGCATACCCATGAATAAGAATTAATGGAGGTCCACTACCTTCCATACGATAATGAATCATACACCCATTAGAGTTAAAGAAATCTCCTCTTACTCGATATTTTAATAAAAATATAACTACACCCAAAAACATCAATACAAGTGCAATTAGAACAAGCAAAATAAAAAATAGAATATTCATAGGAGTCATCCTCATGGTTGTTTATTGTTTATTAAAAAATTCTCAATAGATTTGACAAATTCTTTTTTAAATAAGGTGGTGAGATGAGTGCCTTTATTTATCCAAACTACCTGACTATTAGGTAGGGCATCATTCAATTCAGGTATCGTTTTACACATGGGGTCTGCTGTTCCCCCAATAAGCAATATAGGTACATTACAGTTTTTTAAATCCTCTTCTTTCACCTCCAAATCCGGGGTGCTCTCTAACAAATCAGCAATAATATCCAGATCATTTGTTCTACGAAAATACCAATTCCCAATTGCAACAGAAATCCGTTCCACTCCCCGTTTTCTCATACCAACGAGTTCAAACAAGGGAGTACAATCATTATTATTTCGCATTGCTGTGTATATTTTCTCCAACCTATCTAAATTCTCCGGTGTAGATTTCTCCCATCCTGCCCCTGCAATTGTTACAGAATAAATTCTTTCGGGATAACAGGTTACAAGTTTTAAAGCAATAAATCCTCCAAGAGAATACCCTACAACATGTGCTTTTTCTATATTAAGATGGTCCATAATCTTACAAACATCATTAACTAACTGGATTCCATACATTTCTTTACCTTGTGGTTTGTCCGATTTCCCATGTCCTCTTAAATCAAAAGCAATAACATAAAAATTTTTAGATAGTCTATTAATAATCCCCGGAAATCGCCAGTTAATGTCAGCATTTGCTAAAATGCCATGAATTAAAATAACGGGCTGTCCTTCTCCTTTTTCTACATAATGAAGAGAAATACCTTGATTTGTTGTAAAATGCCCCTTTTTCTGATGAAATATCGCACATCCAGAATGAATTACAAAACAAAAAATCAAAAACATTTTGAAAGTTTTGTCTAACAAATCAGAAACATTTTTTGAAATATACTCACCGTAACACATATTATCTTTCTCTTAAATACCCTTATTAAACATGTAGTTGTATATTAACATATATCAGAAAAGAGATGAAATTGTTATCCCCATACTTTTATATGTTGTGTTCCGCTTTTTGTTTTGCCATAATGGCTGTTTGTGGAAGCATGATTGGAAATAACCTTTCATGGACTACCGTTGCTTTTTTTCGTATTGCTCCCACATTTATTTTCGTTGTTACAGTCGCTTTTATCCGTAAAGAAAAAGTAATAATATTTTCCTCACTTTCCCTATGGTTACGAAGTATTTTGGGTACTATCGCATTACTCTGTACCTTTTATTCTTTATCACGAATGAACGCCACCGATGCAGTAACAATTTCTGCAACAACCCCTATCTGGGTTACACTCATTATGTATATACTATTTTCTGATAAGGTACCCTCTTTATTCTGGTTATTTGTTATTTCTACTTTTTTAGGTATTTATTTAATCGAAAAACCACAATTTAAAGGTGATTTTTTCCCTATTTTTATAGCATTTTTAGGGGCAATCTGTGCAGGGTCTGCAATGGTAAGTTTAAGTTTTTGTGGACTAATTACCCCCATAACTGTTGTCAGCCATTATAGTTTAGTTGCTTTAATGACAACCTTTTGTATATTCTATCTTTCAAATTCGGATATGCCTGCATTCGTAGAAATTCTTGAAAAATATGGAGTATTACTCGTGGTAATAGGTTTAAGTGGAACATTGGGACAGATATTTTTAACATATGCCTATGGAACAGGAAAACCTCAGTGGGTCTCGATTACAGGATTAAGTCAGGTCATTTTTACTACATTACTTGAACTTCTCCTCAACAAACTAAAACTTAACATTGAATTAATATCAGGTATGATAATAGTATTAACTTCTATTTCCTGTGTTATCTGGATTAAACATGACAAAAAATTGGCAGAAACAACCTAAACGAATATAAAAACTATTGCAGTATGTCAACAATAAAAAGTAATAAAACAAATGATGAAAAAAAACAAGCAATAAAACTATTATGGGCAACTGATATTCATTTAGACCACCTTTCTCCGGAGCAAGGGGCTTCTTTTATTAAAGAAATGGCAGAACAAAAACCCTCTGTAGCAGTCATTACCGGAGATATATCTACTGCAGAAACTGTGGATAAATGGTTACTATATATGGATAGAGTTTTTACCTGTCCTGTATATTTTGTTCTGGGAAATCATGATTATTATCACGGTTCTATAGAACAGGTTCGACAAAAGGCGCGACAAATTAGCCGGTATTCGCAGAGAGTACGCTGGTTACCCGAAGTGGGATTGGTTTCACTCACTCCTAATACTATTCTTATTGGCTGTGATGGATGGGGAGATGCACGCTTAGGAGATTTTGACCGTTCGGATACCAAGATGAGCGATTATATATTTATTAAAGAACTCATAGGTCTAAACAGACCTCAAATTAAACAGGTAATTCAGTCTTTAGGTAAAGATTCAGCAAATTATATTGCTCGCGCTTTACCTGAAGCAATGAATCGGGCTCAATTTATCATCATTGCAACTCATGTCCCCCCTTTTGCAGAAGCCTGCTGGCATCAGGGGAGGAGAGGAGACGCCAAATGGTTACCCAACTATACCTGTGGTGCTATTGGTGAAGTAATTCAAGAAATGGCTATAAGTAGTATGTATCACCAATTCCTTGTTCTATGCGGACATACACACGGCTTTGCCGATGTTCACATTTTGCCCAACCTACATATTAAAGTAGGAGAAGTCGAATACGGCAAACCTATTGTACAGGATATTATTACCGTTTATTAAAAATTTCTATGTAATCCTAATGGAATGAGAGTGCATAAGGAATTGCACTTAAACATTCTGCAACATATCGATTTACAGGTGCTTTCCCTTCATATCGAATAAATTCAACATGTCCATCTAAATATAAAACATTACAACCACCAGGAATATGATTAAAATAACTTGCTTTATCACCTATTGCAATGATGTCAAACATTATCCATACACTACTTTGTGCCTGAGCTTTAACCGCTGGATTGTTTATATCCGTAATTAAAAATCGCTCAATACCTTCACGTAGTCTATAGACAACATCGCCACCCGCATTGCCATCCGGAGAAAGACCAGATATATCCATATCTGCAACTGCATAATTATGTGCCATAGCACCTTGCATGGCAGTATAAGCAAGGGCTTTCCATAACTGTTTACTTCCTATTCTATCTGCATGGAATGGAGCCAAATAGGTATATGGGTCTTCCAATTCACAACGGTCAAAAACCCAACCTGTATATATATAACTACTACAACCTAATCGAATACCTGCGGAATGTAATAATCCCCCTGTACTATTGACACAGGCATAATTGATAGTCCATTCACCTTTTGAATTCTTCAGATTTTGTACTGAAACCGTTGAGTTAGATGGACAAACAAGGATAGATGGGTCTGTCAAATATTCAGGATAAATCGTAGAGATACGAGGATTTAATCCATAGACATAATTACTACTTCCTGTGGGCGTTAATGTCTCACAATCATAAAGAGGTTCCCTATTAATAATTATCATGGGGAACCGTTCACCTTTAGCTTCACCAGAATACATCTTAAAAATAAGTCCCCATTGTTT
Organism: Candidatus Hydrogenedens sp.; assembly: GCA_049968235.1. GTDB lineage: Bacteria > Hydrogenedentota > Hydrogenedentia > Hydrogenedentales > Hydrogenedentaceae > Hydrogenedens. The sequence goes on along the minus strand of JBMFRC010000004.1, from coordinate 146,376 downwards.
CAGATTATTTTGACAACTTGACCTGCGTGCTGCTTCTCTTGCTCTGGCTAATGCAGGCAACAAAATAGCCGCCAGAATTCCAATTATGGCTATAACTACCAGTAGTTCTATTAGTGTAAAACCTTTTTCCCGCATCATATTACTCCTTATAATTAAACAATTTTAAACTTATAAAAATAATCAATGATAATAAAAAATAATAAAAGAAAAGAAAATAGATGTGATACAAAATCTCTTACATAAAAGAAGGAGGTCCCCGATGAGAATTAGGCTGGAGTATAACCTTTATATAACTGTTTTTAGGTTTTGGGAAGATATTTTTTTCTGACGGATACTTCATCAGGGTAAAAAATAACAATAAAACAAGAAGAGGGGTAAACATTAAAATTCGGAAAGGTCCTTTTCCCTCTTTACCACCAAAAGATTTATCCCAGATGCCAGGTAGCAATCCATGAAGAACTGCAATCAACAGATACAAAGCAAGTGCTATACAAACAATCTTTATTAGTTTTTGATTATGTATAGCCACTTTCCTTATTGTAAATTTGTATTGTTTTCTCTTCTCGTTCACCGGGTAAACACTTTCAATTACAGAATAAAAATTAGAATTAGATTTATTGTAGATAATTTCAATTCTCTTCCTCAAATTGTAAATCTCAATTCTAAACATACAAATGTGAAGGGAATATACTTATAATGTTATAATTATAGGTAAAAGTTAAAGGAACACAAAATGCTTTGTCAAAAATGCCATAAAAAACTTGCATCAGTTCGATATGCGGAAGTGATTGATGGGCATGTAACAGAAATACATTTATGCCCCGATTGCCTTGTCGAAATTCAGAAAAATCCGAAGGGCTTTAGTTTTAATTTCGTGGAACCACAGGTTAAAGACCGACTTGAGGAAACAGAAGTGACTATAAAAAAATCAAAAACAAAAACTGTATGTTCTGTTTGTGGAACGCAAATTAATTATATTCATGAAAAAAATAAAGTAGGATGTTTCACTTGCTACAAAACTTTTGGTCCTGAAATAGAATCTATTCTTGAGGTTATTCAAGGAGGAAGTTCCCATATCGGCAAAAAACTAAATTATGCCAATGATGAGGAACGGGTTCGGACACAAATTCTACTGGATACTAAAAAAGCATTGATACGACAGGCTATTAAATCAGAAGACTATGAATCCGCAGCCAAATTACGTGATGAAATTTTAGATTTAGAAAAAATGCTATCTTCATGGAAAATAGGTAAAAATTAATTTATGATGATGAAAACATGGGTCGAAAATAAACCTGTTTGGTGGAAAGAAGAAATCTCCGGTGCACCCGTGTCGATTTTAACTATAGGGACGCTGTGCCGTAATGTTGCCGGCTTCTTTTTCCCTATGAGAATGAGCGAAGAAGAGAAACAACGGCTCGAGGATTTAGTAAAAGAAAATACTCTCCGATTAGATGGAATTTCAATAGATGATTACATTAGTTTTGCCGGGACTTCACCACGAGAAAATCTGTTCCTGTCAGAACGGTTTCTTGTGGCTTACGACTTACTTTCCGGAATTGGACATAGAGGTGCATTTATTAGTAAAGACCAGCGATTCTCAGTAATGGTAAATGCAGGAGAACATATTGCTTACCGCACAGTATTCGCCGGACTTCAAGTAGAGAAAGTATGGGAACTCCTGAACCAGATAGATGACCGTATGAGTATTTCTGTAGATTATATGACCGACCCAAGATTAGGTTTTTTAACTTCAGATTTAAACTTTATTGGAACAGGGTTAAAATTATTTACCATACTTCACCTTCCCGGTTTAGCAAGAACAGGAAGTATCTTACTCTGGGAAGAAAAATTAAAATCTTTAGGTTTTTATCTCAAAGGTGTAAAAACAGGTCCCCCCGCCGATGCACGACCTCTGGCAATACCCAAACATATAATCGAACAGGGGCTTCATAGTTCCTTATCATCCCCTGTAACAGTAGGCTTAATTGAAACAGTAGGTAGCTTGTTCGTTATTGGGAATAGATATACATTAGGTTTTTCAGAGGCAGAAATTGTTTTCTCCTTATCTCACATGGCCAGTGAAATAACAAAAGCGGAAATGGATGCACGACAAAAACTACTTACTTCCAGTAAACTAACATTAGAAGATATGGTGGGTAGAGCAGAAGGAGTTGCAAAAGGGTCACGATTTTTAGAGTTTGCGGAAGCTATAGAATTATGGTCTGCTCTTCAATTAGGGTTTTCCTTAAATTTAACATCAGCATCAATTCCCTTATTACCTTTGCACCTGTTATTTGAACTTCAAGGAGGGCACATTCTTGTAAATCTAACTTCTAATGGGAATAATACGGTAAAAATGAGTTTGATGCGTGCTAATAAATTTAAAGAAATATTCAACAATTGATTATTCATAAAAGAATACATTTTTAGGGAGAAAATAAATGTTGTGGGAACGCTTTACAGAGAGAGCCCGACATGTAATATCAGTTGCTCGAACTGAAGCCGTGAAAAGAGGCAGTGAATATGTACGAACCGAACATATCCTCTTTGCTCTTTGTCTCGAAGTTGAAGGAATTGCAGCAAAAGCATTACTGAGTATGGGGATAGATTTAGAACAATTAATACAAGAAATAGAACACCGGAGTCCGCAGGGACCTGCCTTACTTACCTCCGAAGAAATAACATATACTCCCCGTGCCAAAAAAGTATTGGAAATGGCAGCAGAAGAAGCACATCGCTTTAATCATAGCTATATCGGGACAGAACATATACTTTTAGGGCTAATCAAAGAAGGAGAAAGTGTCGCCGCTAAATTGTTAGCCGAGTTTGGTGTCGATTTAAATCGAGCACAAACAGAAATCATGAAACTACTTGGGGAACATGGAAAACCCAGTTCTAAAGGTGAAATGCACGAACGGAGAAAATCTACAACACCGGCACTTGACACATTCGGCAGAGACCTAACTTTCTTAGCAAGAGAAGGGAAATTAGACCCTGTAATTGGCAGAGAAACTGAAATAGAGAGGGTTATACAAATATTGAGCAGAAGAACAAAAAATAATCCTGTTTTAATTGGAGAAGCCGGCGTAGGTAAAACTGCAATTGTGGAAGGACTTGCTCAATCTATTGTTAATGGAAATGTCCCCGATTTACTTCTTAATAAAAGAGTATTGACATTGGATTTAGGGTCTGTTATTGCAGGGACAAAATATCGAGGCCAGTTTGAAGAGCGACTAAAGAGTGTAATGAAAGAAATTCAACGTGAAGATAATATCATTCTTTTTATTGATGAAATACATACCATTGTCGGTGCAGGTGCCGCAGAAGGGGCTGTGGACGCAGCAAATATGTTAAAACCCGCACTCGCACGAGGAGAACTTCAATGCATTGGTGCAACTACTGCGGATGAATATCGAAAATATATTGAAAAAGATGCAGCATTAGCCAGACGCTTTCAAACTATTTTTGTTGAAGCGCCTTCTCCAGAAGGAACAATAAAAATTCTCGAAGGACTCCGGGATAAATATGAAGCCCATCATAAAGTTAAATATACAGATGATGCCATTATCTCTGCCGTGAAACTTTCCGACCAATATATTACAGACCGTTATTTACCGGATAAAGCAATAGATGTGTTGGATGAAGCCGGAAGTCGAGTGCGATTGCAGATTACTACACGTCCTAAAGAATTAAAAGAGTTAGAAATAGAAATAGAAAAAGTAACACAAGAAAAAGAAATAGCAATAAAGCATCAGGAATTTGAAAAAGCAGCGTCATTGAGAGACAAAGAACGCCGACTTCAGTCCCAGTATCAGGAAAAGAAAAAAGAATGGGAATCACAAAGGGATTCTTCTCAAGCAATTGTAACTTCGGAAGATATTGCTTATGTCGTATCCAAATGGACAGGTGTTCCCCTGACCAAAATTGGAGAAACAGAATCCGAACGATTACTTCGTATGCGTGATGAATTACATAAATCTATCGTCGGACAGGATATGGCTATCGATGCTATTACCCGAGCCATACAAAGGTCAAGAGCCGGCATACGCCATAGTAATCGCCCTGTAGGGTCTTTTCTTTTCTTAGGTCCTACCGGTGTAGGTAAAACATTACTTGCAAAAAAATTGGCAGAATTTTTATTCGGAGATGAGCGAGCATTAATTACACTGGATATGTCCGAATATATGGAAAAATTTACTGTATCCCGTTTAATGGGTGCACCTCCAGGATATATTGGTTATGATGAAGGAGGACAACTTACAGAGCAGGTGCGAAGAAGACCTTATTCAGTTGTTCTGTTCGACGAAATAGAAAAGGCACATCCAGATATATTTAACACATTACTTCAAATCCTTGAAGAAGGACAAATGACAGATGGGAGTGGAAGAAAAATAGATTTCAAAAACACAGTTATAGTATTAACTTCCAACATTGGAGCCCGTAAAATCGGAAAATCCACTTCGTTAGGATTTCAAAAAGATACCATTGAAGAAGAATACGAAAAAATGCGCGACCGCGTAATGGAAGAAGTACGAAAAACTTTTAATCCCGAATTTCTAAATAGATTGGATGAGATTTTAGTGTTTCATCGGCTTACTCAGGAAGAATTAGAAAAAATTATAGATATACAGATTGCCGAAGTTGCTAAAAAATTAACGGAGAAACAGGTAAAATTAGAAATTACACCTGAAGCAAAAAAATTCCTTGTGCAAATTGGTAGTAGTGAAGAATATGGAGCTCGACCCTTAAGACGGGCTATTCAACAAAATATCGAAGACCCCCTTGCAGAAAAATTACTTATTGGTGATATTAAAGAAGGAAATACTATACTAATTACATTTTCCGAGGATAACAAAAAATTGGAATTTACTCAGATAGAAAATGAATTTGAAAATCAGTTACAAAAAAACGATAATAATACAGTAAAATTAATAACAAATTAGGGCTTTACTGTAGGCAAAGTTTTGAAATAACTTAAAAAACCAATAAAGGGATTTGTTAAATGTTGAACACAAGATACATGTATGTAGGTTATTTTTTCGCTATTTTTCTGTTTTGCAGTAATCTCATGGCTCAATTAGAAGAATACGCCGGAAAGGAAATAACTGCTGTTCAGGTAAAAGGATTAGAAAAAATAAATGAACAGGTAGTTTTGGGTAAAGTAGAAACAAAAACGGGACAAAACTTAAATCCTCGTTCTATCGCAAGAGATTTAAAAAGAATTTACGGTCTGGGTTATTTTGTAAAAGTCGATGCAGAAGTTACTCCAGAAGGAAATGGAGTGAAGGTTGTATTCATTGTTGAAGAAGAACGAAGAATTGCAGATGTAAAAATAATAGGTTGCAAGAAGATAAAACCACGTGTCATAGAACCTACCTTAAAACAGAAAAGAGGTGCTTCCTTTATTCCAGAATTATGTGAAGAAGACAGAAAATCTATTATTAATATGTATCAGGGCAAAGGTTATGCAAATACGAAAGTTGATGTCATAACGGAAAAAATAGAACCCGGACTTGTTCGGATTATATACTCCATTGATGAAGGTAAAAAAGCACGTATTAAAGAAATTGAAATCGAAGGAAACATCGCTTTATCAGACCGACAAATTAAAAAGGCAATGAAGACAAAACCTGCTTGGTGGTTTTTAGGTGGAAAATATGATGAAACAAAATTCGAAAATGATTTGGAAAATGTCATAAATAAATATGGAGATAACGGATATTTAGATGCAAAGGTAACACATACAGATGTCCTCTACACAGATGGAGGTAAAAAATTAAAAATTAAATTATTTGTAGAAGAAGGAGAACAGTACAAAGTTAATTCCATTCAGTATGCAAATAATACTGTATACGACAATGACGAATTCGAGAAAGAAATAAAAGTAAAACCTGAAGATATTCATAATAAAGGGCAGGTTGCTAAAGATGCCCAAAAATTAGAAATCAAATATCGCGATAGTGGCTACGTCGATGCAACAGTTACACCACAGGTATCAAAAGATGAACAAAATAAAACAACAAATATCGTATATAATATATCAGAAGGCGAATTAAAATATATTAAACAAATAGATATTACCGGTAACGATGTTACTCAAGATGATGTCATTCGCCGACAAATGTTAATAAAGCCCGGTGAAAGGTATGATGGCTCCTCTATAGAATCCAGTCGGTTAAGGCTTGAAAATACAGACTATTTTGATAAAGTTCGTATCACACTTACAGATGATGAGATTGACACAAGATATTCCAATTTGCTTGTCGATGTTGAAGAAGGAAAAACCAATTCATTTTTATTTGGGGCAGGCTATAGCACAGATGAAGGTGTTGGTGGATTTGCACAACTTCGTTTGAGAAACTTTGACATTACCAACTGGCCCCATTTTTCTGGTGGTGGACAGCAATTTTCAGCTCGCGTTCACCTTGGGGATAGAAGAGACCGCTATAATGTAAGTTTTACAGACCCTGAAATTTTAGGTTACCCTATATCTTTAGGTGTTGACCTCTATAACGAATCCTATTGGGTAAGGGGTGGTGCGGATTATCGGGAAAATCAGGCAGGTGGACAAATACGATTTGGAAAAGCTCTTTCATTATATAACACCGCCCGTTTATCATTCCGTGTAGAAGATGTAGATGTTAGTGATTTGCCATGGTTCATTAATAGAGAAATTCGTAGACAAACCGAAAATTCAACCACAGTTAGCACTATATTGAGTCTTGAAAGAAATACTTTGGACCGTCCCAGAGACCCATCCCGGGGTATCAATGCCATCTTGAGTTCTGAGCTTGCAGGACTCGGAGGCGACAATAATTTTGTTAAGTTGCAATTAGACCTATCATGGTTTAAGGCATTAGACAAAAATCAAAAATGGGTCTTAATGTTAAGAACCCGTGAAGGCTGGATGACTGAATATGGCGATTCCGATTATATCCCATTGATTTACAGATTTTATGCAGGTGGAACTACTACAGTCCGTGGATACGATTACCGTGATATCGGTCCTAAGATTCGTGAATATGGCTGGTTTGGAGACTGGATTGCTGAAGGAGGGAATCTCCGTCTGGTCAATAATTTAGAATTAAAATATAAATTAACAAATATGATCCGTATTTACTCCTTTGTTGATATGGGTGGTGTATGGAAGGATGAAAATGACTTTGATTTATCCGACCTAAAGTATAGTGCCGGACTTGGATTGGGCGCCGAAATTCCAAAATTTGGACCTATTCGTATAGATTACGGCATACCGCTTAACCCAGATGAAGACCAGGGAAATGGTAAGTTACATCTGACCACAGGTTTACAATTTTAATTCATAAGTATAGTTTAAAATCATTTTCTCTATCATGAAATAATGAAATTTAAAATAAAAATGTGATATACTTTCGTTTATTATACTGAATTGTTAATTAACCCTATAAAAGAAAGGAAAAGTTGTGAAAGGGAGATATTTTTTCATTTCGTTATTCGCTTTAAGTTGTATTTTAATTCCTTTAAGGTATGTAACAGCACAAGAACCTGCTAAAACTACAGGTACAGGAACATCTTACAGAATCGCTGTTGTCGATGTTGAACTTATTATGAGGGAATATAATAAAAGAAAACAAAAATACGAAGAACTCCAGAAAGAAGTAGACACTCAGCAAAAAGACCTAGATAGTTTAATGAACCGCATTGAAGAAGACCGTAAAAAACTTGAATCCGGTAAAGCAACCCTGAGCGATGAAGAAAAACTTGATTTGAAAATGAAGATAGAACAAGAAGCAGCATCATATCGGGCTGAACTTGAGAAACGACAAAAGACAATTGATAGTAAAGAAGAAAGAATTATTCGTGAATGTCTGGACGATATTCAGAATGCAGTAAATATAATAGCAACTTCTGATAATTATCACCTTGTTTTTAATGCGGGTAAATCTCTAAAAAGTAGCTTGCTATTTCATAGTCCAACTATGGATATTACTTCTAAAGTTTTAACATATTTAAATTCTAATTCTTCCGCAACGGATACATCCAAACCCAAAAAATAACTGCGGTAGAATTGCCAATACTATAATCATATTTGAATACTCGAAAACAAATGCAAATAAAAGCAATACAAATAGCACAATGGGTAGACGGCAAAATTATCAGGGGGGAGGAAGATACTTTAATAACAGGTTTGAATAGTATAGAGAATGCACGCGAAGGAGATTTAATATTTATTCGTGATAAAAGATATGAAACTTTCCTTTCCCAGACACGTGCTTCCGCTGTTCTTATCGCAGAAGAACCCACAGTTCCCCTACCTGAAAAAATCGTGTGCATTGCCGTAAAAAACCCGGAAATTGCTTTTATTCAAATACTCCAAAAAATTGGATTTTCTCAACCTTCTATTCCCAGAGGACTTCATCCTACTGCTATTCTTGAAGAAAATGTGCAATTAGAAGAAGGAATTGCAATAGGCCCTCATGTATTTATTGGAAAAAACTCACAAATTAGGAAAAACACCATAATCTTTCCCAATGTCTATATCGGCGATAATTGCCAGATAGGCGAGAACACATGTATTTTCCCTAATGTAACCATTCGCGAAAATACTACCATAGGTTCTCAATGTATTATACATGCTGGAGTTTGTATCGGCACGGACGGATTTGGTTTTGTGTTCGATGGTAATGCATGGATTAAAGTTCCTCAAATGGGACGGGTAATTATTGGTGATAATGTAGAAATTGGAAGTAATTCCTGTATTGATAGAGCAACCTTTGGCGAAACAAAAATAGGTTCCGGAACTAAAATTGATAATTTAGTTCAGATAGGACATAATGTTAAAATTGGTGATAATTGTGCTATTGCTGCAACTACGGGCATAGCCGGAAGCGCAGTTATAGGCAATGGCGTTCGTATTGGTGCAGGTGCCGGTATTAACGGACATATAACAATCGAAGATAATGCAACTATCGGCGCATGGTCGGGAGTAGTAAAATCCGTAGAAAAAGACGCTATTCTTTCAGGATTTCCTGCTGTAGAGCATTCCCGAGCCAAACGGATATTAGTTGCCCAACAATATTTACCAGAACTACTTAAAAGAGTTAAAGACCTTGAAATAAAAATTCAAAAAATAGAGAACGATTGCGTATGAAAAACCAAAGAACCATTAGCAAAGAAGTATCTTTTTCAGGAGTAGGATTACATAGTGGAAGTTTGACCACAGTAACATTCAAACCTGCTCCACCCGATACAGGTATCATTTTTATACGAACAGATATGGCTGGTAAACCCGCTATCCCTGCTAATATTGACCATGTTGTTGATGTCTCACGAGGAACGACAATAGGTATTGGTAGTGCTAAAGTCCGCACCGTTGAACATGGCTTAGCAGCAATGGCAGGTTTAGGTATTGATAATTTATATATAGAACTCGACAATGAAGAAATACCCAATGGAGATGGTAGTGCCCTCCCTGTAATGAATTGCCTTTTAAGAGCAGGAATTACCGAACAAGAAGAGCCAAAAAGGGCACTGCTTGTGGATAGACCTGTTTATTATAGACAGGATGAAGTTACCTTAAATATTCTCCCTTCCGATGAATTACGAGTAACAATGACTATTGCATACGACCATGTAGCCATCGGAACCCAGTATGCAAGTTTCCCCGTAAACGAAGAAACCTTTATGTCTCAAATCGCCCCCGCCCGAACTTTTTGTTTTCTGAAAGAAGTAAAAATGTTAAAAGAACAGGGATTGATTATGGGAGGTAGTCTTGAAAGTGCAGTCGTTATTGGTGATGAAGAAATTCTAAATGATGGACTTCGTTTCCCGGATGAGTTCGTTCGCCATAAAATTCTTGATTTGCTTGGAGATACCTATCTTTTAGGGCGACCTCTAATTGGACATATTATCGGTGTCAAGTCCGGACATGAAAAAAATGTCATGTTTACAAAACAAATTAAAAAAGTATATTTAAACGGATATGGCATTTATGCGGTTCATGACCCGAGACCCACTGCTCACCGACAAATCCCTGTTTTAGATGTAAACAAAATATTAAGAATATTACCGCATCGCTACCCATTTCTCCTGGTGGATAGAATTATAGAATTTACATCTATGAAAAAAGTAGTGGGTATCAAAAATGTAACTGTAAACGAGCCATTCTTTCAAGGACACTGGCCTGATGTTCCTGTAATGCCCAGTGTTTTAATTCTTGAAGCCATGGCACAGGTTTCTTCTGTCCTTATATTCCGTGAAAATGGAGAACCCCCACTTTATCAAGCATATTTCATTGGGATAGAGAATGCTTCACTAAGACGCTTAGTCGTTCCCGGAGACCAACTTGTTGTAGAAGCAGAGATGTTGTATTACCGAAATGATTTGTTCAAAGCAAGAGTAATTGCTTCTGTAGAAAATCAAGTCGTTGCAGAAGCATCAATGACTTTCGGGCTCGTTGAAATTAAAAAATAACTTACCCCTTCACCTCCTCTTATTTTGTATTTATTATTTTAAGTAAGTTATTATTTTCTACCTGAATTTTTAGTAACAATATTGAAAAATTAATGTATATAAAATATTTTTTGACAAAAAAATGAAATATAAGATTTTCTACAAAAAAATTCCTACAATACTTTTAATTAGTTCTATTACATTTTGCTCATGCACCAAAGAAGAAAAAACTTCCTTTTTAGTTTCAGGACAAATCGAATGCAAAGTCCATACGCCAGGTTCGACAATTGGAGGTCGTATTATTGATGTTTTTGTTAAAGAAGGGGATTTCGTAAAAAAAGATACTACTCTAATTCAGTTTGACTGTAACCAACAGGAGTCAATGTATCAATCCGCCCTTGCTGGAGTTAAACGTGCCGAATCCCTGGTGGAAAAGTTAAAAAGAGGTGCTACGGAGGAAGAACTCCGTCAGGCAGAAAATGCTATGAAAACTGCAGAAGCACAATATCGGCTTTTGCTTGCAGGAGCAAGAGAAGAAGATAAACAATCTGCAAAAGCTACACTGGAATCCGCAAAATCTACCTTTGAAATAGCCAAACGCGATTACGAACGAGCAGAACGACTATTTAACGAAGGAGCAGTTTCTAAAAAAGAATGGGAACAAGCAAAAATACTTTTTGAAAAAGCAAAAGCAGAATATCGCGTAGCGGATGAAAGATATAAACAACTTCAAAAAGGTGCCCGGGAAGAAGAAATAGAATCAGCAAAAGCAAATTGGGAACGAACTGTTGCTATGTTTGATGAAATAAAAAGAGGACCACGAATTGAAGATATCCGTTCTGCAGAATCGGCTTTAGAATCAGCCCTCGCCGAATTATCAAGGGCTGATTCAGTCAGGAAAGAGTGCACTGTTAACTCGCCAATCGATGGTATTGTAGAGTCTGTATCTGTTCGTAAAGGAGATATTGTTCCCCCGGGTCCCTGTATCCGTATTGTGAACCCGGACGATTTGGAAATGGTTATATATGTCCCTGCCTATGTGTTGGGTTATATTTCCATAGGACAAAATTTGACCTTTGTTACAGACGCTCATAGAGATGAAACATTTTCAGGAAAAATTATCTATATTGCTTCCGAAGGTGAATTTACTCCTCGAAATTTACAAACACAGGAAGAGAGAATACAACAAGTGTTTGCTGTGAAATTGTCCCTTAACTCATATAACGGTAAACTTCGTGCAGGAATGACTGCTACTGTGAAAGTCCCATTAACACGATGAGCCTATATATGTCACAGGTAGAAGACAACCACATTTCACAGCAGGTTTACCCTGCAGTAATCGAGGTAAATGAATTATCCCGAAAATTTGGCGTACACACTGCTGTTGACCGTGTTTCATTAACAGTTCGAAAACGAGATATATTCGGTTTTTTAGGTCCTAATGGTTCCGGAAAGACAACCTTAATTCGTATGTTATGTGGTATTCTTCGTCCTACCTCCGGTGAAGCAAGGGTTTTAGGTTATGATGTAGTTTCTGAAAGTGAAGAAATAAAAAAATCGATTGGCTATATGTCCCAACAATTCAGTCTATATGCTGACCTCACCGTCCTTGAAAATATTACTTTTTATGCTAAAATTTACGGTATCCCCCGAAAACAAAGAAAAGAGCGAATTGATGAAGTAATTAATATTGTAGATATCAAACCTTACCTGAACCAATTATCAGGTTCTTTATCCGGAGGATGGAAACAAAGACTTGCTCTTGCCTGTTCACTGGTTCATAATCCGAAATTGTTATTCTTAGATGAGCCTACCGCAGGAATTGACCCTGTTGCCCGTCGTGACTTATGGAATCTCTTATTTGACCTCTCCGCACGTGGAACGACTTTTTTTGTTACAACTCACTATATGGATGAAGCGGAACGATGTTCCCACCTCGGATATATCTACTTTTCAAAACTTATTGCTTATGGTTCCCCGGAAGAATTAAAAAAGATGCCACAAGTAACACCAGAAGGATTTGTGCGATATGAACTCAGAATAGACCGACTTACAGAAGCCATGCGAGAGTTGTTAAGAATGACTTTTGTCAGGGATGCCACCATGTTTTCGGATGTTATTCATATTCTTATTCAAAAGGGAAGCGAAGATGAACTCCAACAATCTATTCAGAAAAAAGGATTTCATATTCAGAGTTTACGAGTAGTTCCGCCAACACTTGAAGATGTTTTCGTGACTTTAACTCGTTCTTTTGGAAAGTGAAGATATGTTTCAAGGGCTTTTTGCAATTATTTACAAAGAAACAAGACACATTGTCAGAGACCCACGAAGTCTTTTCTTAATGTTAGTTATTCCAAGTATTGAACTCATCATTTTTGGCTTTGCTGTCAATTTAGATATAAAAAATATTCGGACAGGTATATTAAATCAAGATAAAAAGATAGAGAGTAGAAATTTAGCAGACCAGTTCGTAAATTCAGGATATTTTGACATTGTTAAGATTTTCAACAATGAAGAAGAAATGGCTACATCTATGCGTAGGGGAGATGTTCGTGTCGGTATCCATATTCCTCCTTACTATACAGACCGCGTGTTGAAAAATGAACATGTTAGCATACAAATCCTCATCGATGGTAGCGATTCTACAGTGGCAATGCAGGCTTTAAATGTAAGTAATGCCATCGGATTAAGGGCTTCAATAAAAGTATTAAACAAAACAAAAGTCCTACCTTCTCAGTTCCCTATTGATATGCGACCCCGCGTATTATTCAATCCCGATATGAGAACAGCAAATTTTATGATTCCCGGCTTATGCGGAGTTATCCTTCAAGTAGTAATAATGCTCCTAACATCTTTCGCTATTGTAAAAGAAAAAGAACAGAGAACATTAGAACAATTGGTGGTTACACCTGTCTCTCGCTTTGGGCTGATGTTAGGTAAATTAATTCCTTTTTTAGGTGTGGGAATATGTGAAACAGCCTCGGTTCTGTTTTTAATGCGATTTTTATTTCAAGTTCCTATTGCCGGAAGTGTCCTTCTCCTGGCTTTCTTCGCCGGAATATTTCTTTTCACTACATTAGGTATGGGATTACTGGTTTCTACTTTTGCCCAGAATCAAATTCAAGCATTACAAATCTCATTTCTGATACTATTACCTTCATTCCTTCTTTCCGGTTTTATGTTCCCACAAGAAACCATGCCCAAAATTATTTATTGGTTTGGACAGATTGTCCCCGCTACCTATTTTATTCGAATTCTACGCGGGATTATTCTTCGCAATGCAGGTTTCTGGGATTTATGGCACAACGGTGCAATTCTCGGAGCTATGGGGATTATCATCCTTTTTATTGCCTCATTCCGATTCCATAAAACGATTGGATAAAATTGCAAGTTATTTAAATTTGCAGTTTTCCCTTCATATAAACGATAATCCATTAATTTATCTAATCCTATAATATCCCACACAACATAGAGAAATAGAATAGTATGTCCCGTAAAAGATTTATATCCTTCTTTTTACTATGCCAGGTCGGTTTTTGGGTAGATTTTGCCATTATGGCAGGTATTGTTGCATTGCCTTTTCTCATTCTCGACCATCTCCCCAATGGAAACACGGCTATCTCCGGAAATGTCTTTGCTATACAAATGGCAGTTTACACAATTACCTGTCTTTTAACATCAAGGATTGTGGGAAAATCAAAAAACATATTATCATGGGCAAGATGGGGGGTCATTATTTTTACTTTTTCTTATCCCTTATATCCTTTTTTCCCTTCTAAATATGCTTTTTATCTACTATCTGCAATGGCTTTTATAGGTATGGCAATTACCTGGCCTGCATTCTATGCATGGGTGGGAACTGAAACAAATGAAACTAAAAGACAACGAAATCTTGCTTTTTTCAATATTGCTTGGAGTTTGGGTTTTACAATTAGTCCACTGGTTGCAGGACCTCTTTACGATATTGATTTCAGATTACCCTATATCCTGATATTTTTTATAAGCATTCTTTCCTTTATTTTTCTTTTGTTCATACAAAATGAAAATAGCCATTATAATCTGAAAAATAACTCCCCACAAAATTCTGAGAGTAATCACAATGGCGATGAAACAAACAATCTGTTTTTGTATCCTTTTTGGATAGGGGTTTTTCTTGCCAACTTAATGTCAATAATTCCTCGTTCTACTTACGCTGAACACCTAAAAAAATTAGTTTCAAACAATGAACTTCGGTTCTTATTTGAAAATTCAGTCAGTCCTATTCTTACTGGAGACCCCGCAACAAAATTTTCCTGGCCATCTGCAATGATGGCTTTTACTACTGCGGGTGTGTTTTTACTATTCGCATGGACCTACTTCTGGAAACATCGCATTTCTTTACTTATTATTTCTCAAGGGATATGTGCTATTACATTTTACCTCTTGTCAGAAACAAAAAGTATCCTATTAATATGCATATCTTTTGCTGTAATCGGTGCAAACCATGGCTTAACTTTCTTTGCCAGCACCTATTATAGTGTTAATAACCCTGTTCTCCGACATGGCAGGGCTTCAATTAATGAAGGGCTTGTAGGATTAGGGGGTGTCGTGGGAAGTCTTATCTTTGGTTTTTTAGTAGATAAATACGGAGTAACAATATCTTACAAATACATAACATTCCTTGTATTTTTTGTTATACTTGCTGAGTTATTGCTTTTTTATTACCTTCGTAAAAAGGTAAAATTATTACATGATATTGAAAAGACTTGAAGGCATGAGAATAAATAGACTGCTTGAATATGACAAACAATAAAGAGTATTCCTGCATTCAATACACCCTTGCGTGGTCGATACATTTACTTACTGCAATGGGTGCTGTTTTCGGCTTCTTGGCAATTATTGCTATCGGTAGACATCAATGGGTCCAGGCATTTACATGGATGGCTATTTCTGTTTTTATAGATTCTATTGATGGTATCCTGGCTCGTGCATTTAAGGTAAAAGATGTCCTCCCTAATTTCGACGGTGCTTTATTAGATAATATTGTTGATTATTTTACTTATGTAATAGTACCCGCCAGTTTTTTATATGAGACCCACAGTGTCCCTTATAAACTAAATTTATTATCTTCAATTTTGATAACCCTTTCTTCTGCATATCAATTTTGCCAGACCGATGCAAAAACAGAAGACCATTGGTTCAAAGGTTTCCCTTCGTATTGGAATATTGTGGTGCTTTATATATTTCTTTTAGATTTCCCGGAGAAAGTTAATTTTATAATAATTTTATCGTTAACTATTTTAGTATTCATTCCTATTCGTTACTTATATCCCAGCAGAGCCATTCAATACCGTTTACTAAATCTCATTTTAGTTTCAATCTGGGCATTTCTTATCATACTATCTATTTATAACTATCCCAAACATCATATCTATATTTATTTATCTCTAATATATGTTATTTACTATTTCTTGTATAGTATATGGTGGACAATAAAATTAAGCAGAGGTTAATATATGAATTCTTATGAAAATTTCCGCTTTTTTAAGATAGGTGAGAAAAAGGAAAAACTTAATATTTCCCGTTATGGAGAGTTCATTATCCTTATATCTCTTGGTATTTCATTAATATTAGTATCTTTGTATAACTATTACTTACAACCATGGACATTAGACGATGCATATATTGCATTTCGGTATGCAGAAAATTTTTCCGAAGGAAAAGGTATTGTCTATAACGAAGGTGAATATGTAGAGGGCTATACCTGCTTTTTATGGGTCCTATTATTAGCGGGACTACATAAAATAGGCTTGGATTTGCCTATAACATCAAAAATTCTGGGTGTTCTATTTACATTTATTACTATATTTCTAATGTCCTGCATCCATAAAATTATTAAAGGAACGCATTGGCTCGTTTCTGTTGCAGGTGTTTTAATTTTAGGCTCTATGGGTGCTTTTACTTCCTGGGCTATGAGCGGTATGGAAACAAGTATGACCGCCTTTTTAATTTTCCTGTCGATATTGTTATTTGGTGCTTTCATTTCACGGAATAAAGAATTATTATCGGGTTATTTCCTTGTGGGAGTTGTAATAGCCCTCGCAGTGATGTCACGTCCTGATGCAGGAATAATTCTCCCTGTTCTTGTCTTTTGTTCATTTCTTCACGCCTTCAAAGAAAAGCAATACTTTAATCCTATATTTATCATATTAGGATTTTCCCTTGTATTTATTCCCTATTTTATATGGAGATATAACTATTATGGTTGGTTACTACCCAATACTTTCTATGTAAAGGTAGGTTCATCAAAAGAACAAATTAAAAGAGGATTAACTTATGCATTCTACTTTCTGAAAGGGACTTCCCTCATCTGGGCTCCTTTTATTATGCTTCAAATATTTCCCCTAAAAACATTAGAGAAAAGAGGTTATGTCGTTTTTTCGATGAGTTTAGCAGTTCTTTTGAATATGCTCTATGTTATATCCGTAGGTGGAGATTGTATGCCCGCACATCGCTTTTATACTCCCATTACCCCTTTATTGGTTGCCGTAAGTGCATATTCCCTCTTCCTTCCCGGCGTATCATACTTTCGTAGTTTATTATTGGTAATTATTATTGTAATTTTTAATTTGTGGCAATTAAAAAATGACCCATACCTTTACGAACGCATTGTGGCTGATGTCGTTGCTGAGAGGGGAAAGGAAACCGGATTATGGCTCCGTGATAATGTTCCACCGAATTCCCTGCTTGCTACAAATACAGCGGGAAGTGTCGCTTATTATTCACATTTAAAGATAATTGATATGTTAGGTCTTAATGATGAACATATAGCTCATAGAGAGATAAAAACATTAGGAAAAGGTTTTGCAGGACATGAAAAAGGGGATGGAAAGTATGTCCTTTCAAGAAAACCCGATTATATTATGTTCGGCTCTGCTACGGGAAATAAAGAACCTCGATTTGTAAGTGACCGTGAAATGGCTGTAGAAGCAGAATTTCAAAAGAACTATGTTTACAAACAATATATTTTGCCTTCCGGTAGAGCATTACATATATATGAAAGGAAGAAATGAGTCTTTTCTTTATGCCCCATTTTTTATTGGATGAAAATATCTCCCTATTATTAATACCTATGGATTTATTCTCAGAACAGGATTTGTCTGTCCTTGTTCAGAAAAACAAAATAGTTACATCTGAATTTACTAACCATATTTCCAACTGCCAATCACAAAAACGAAGGAAAGAATTATTATTAAGTAGGCTCCTTTTCCTATACATTATGCAGACAAACCCTGTAAATATACGATATTATAATTCCATAAAAAGAGAAGAAGAAATATTACATAATAATTTTTTTTCTACCCCACCTCAAACCATTTTCCTTTCGATTGCACACACAGATAAATGGATGATATTGGCATTGTATTCTAAATCCCCAGTAGGAATTGACATAGAAAACTCCAGAAGAAAAACAGAAAAAATAAAACAATATTTAAACGAAAAAAACTATTTAAACGGTCTAGATGAAAGTCCAGGTATATCATTAATCCTCTGGACAGTATATGAATCACTATATAAATTGAAATCCCCAGTAGAAAAAAGAAAAAAAATTTTAAACAAGGTATTATCTATAATAAAAGAGAACCTGCCTCAAAAACTTAATGATTTTAATTTCTGGACTATTCCTGCTTATGAGTATATAATCTTTATATGGAAAGACGAAACAACCCCCATTACAGGATGTCTGATTGTAAAAGATACAATATCTGGCAAAATAAAGTTTTACTCAATTGGAAAATTAGAAGAAGAAATCAAAAAGCCTTGTAAGATAGAACTTACAAGGCTTTTAACTTGCAATGCAAAACTAGAAATTAGTTCCTAAATAAATTATAAAGGCAATTCCCAGCCTTTACGATACTCTTTTGTTAAGTACTTATTGGCTTCCTTAATATTTGTAATCTTCATAGAAGCGACATCAAATTCAATTTTTTCACCTGCCCATAGCGCTACATTCCCCATGTTAGCAACTTCCGTTAAAGGTCCTGCATATTCAAAATCAGAACATGCCTTCTGATTTGCTTTTATGCTTTCTATCCAATTCTTAAACGGATTTTCCTCTGGAATGCGCGGAATTGTAGGTTCAGGTCTCTTATAATCTTTCATCTTTTCAGCAGGAACCAATCTAGAATCACCCCCGTAACAACCCGTGGTAAGATAACCATTTGTCCCTATAAATAAAGAGCCATTATCACCATCGCCTAACTTTTCATCTGCAGGGATACCTTCGGGTCGTTTGGGTAAAAGACCACCATCATACCAATATATATCTACGGGAGGCATATTCCCACGAGCAGGGAATTGATACTTTATTATGGATTTTTTCGGCGCCGTTTGCTTATTCATACCTTCCTGTTGAAGAACTTCTACTGTGTATTTCGGTGCTTCATATAATTTCAATGCCCAGAATGCAGGGTCCATAATATGGCAAGCCATATCTCCAATAGCACCACATCCAAAATCCCACCAGCCTCTCCACTTAAAAGGAGCATAACCCGGATTATAATCCCGCATGGGAGCCGGACCTATCCACAAATTCCAATCAATCGTAGGTGGAATGTCGCGTTTAGGTAAAGGTTTCTCAATACCCTGAGGCCAGATAGGACGATTTGTCCATATATGCGCCTCTTTTACATCACCTATAGCACCTGCCCAAACCATCTCACACAATTCACGAACACCATCGCCTGCATGTCCCTGATTTCCCATCTGTGTAATTACGCCTGTTTCTTTCGCAATTTTAGTTAATAAGCGGGCTTCTGCAATTGTATGTGTCAACGGCTTCTGAACGCGAACATGTTTTCCCATCATCATAGCCATATATGCCGCAGGAGCATGAACATGGTCGGGAGTAGAGATAATAACTGCGTCAATTTCTTTGTCCATTTCCTCCAACATCTTCCGATAGTCTTTATATCTTTTTGCCTCCGGAAGTAGGTAAAATGTTTCTTCCGCTCTTTTATCATCTACATCACATAGAGCAATAATGTTTTCACTCTTGCAATTCATAATATCGCCTTTTCCCTGTCCACCTACTCCAATTCCTGCAATATTAAGTTTCTCATTCGGAGAAACTTTTCTTGGAACGACACTGGCGGTGTTTACTTTTTGTTTCTTTGCAAGGGCTGTTCCAGCAACGGCAAATGTTGTGCTTACAGCAAGAAATGCTCGACGGGTTAATTGACTATCTTTCATAGATATAACCTCCAAAACAATTATAGGTTAAATTAGATTTTAAAAAACTCTTCACCGTCTTATAGACTAAAAGAGTAATATTAATGTATATTATAGCAAATTTATAATCCTATATAATAGTCGTTTTCTATTTGCTATTGAAAATCGGTAAAATATAGAAGAAATAAATATTCCCAAAAAAACAACCGTTATATTTAATATGTATGAATCTTTTTACGGATTAAAAGAAAAACCATTTAGTCTTACACCAGACCCCAAATACCTCTTTTTGAGTGAAAAGCACAAAGAGGCTTTTGCTCATCTATTGTTTGGAATAAAAAATAGAATGGGTTTTATTATGGTAACAGGGGAAATTGGAACAGGAAAAACAACTATCTGCCGTGCACTTTTATCTCAACTTGACCCCGATACAGAACTCGCTTTTATTTTCAATCCCTGCCTTAATCCTGTGGAATTATTAAAGAGAATTCTTACTGAATTCGGAGTCCAGACAAAGGCAGATACTTTACTCGATTTAACCGACCAGTTAAATGAATTCCTTTTATCTAAATCACGACAACAAAAAAACTGTGTCCTGGTTATTGATGAAGCACAAAACCTGACCCCTTCTGTTCTTGAACAAATACGGTTATTATCAAATTTAGAAACAGAAAAGGAAAAACTATTACAAATTGTTCTGATTGGGCAACCCGAATTGTTGGACCGTCTTAAACTACATGAATTAAGGCAGTTAAATCAACGAATAACAGCCCGCTATCATTTAAATGCTCTGGATGAACAAGAAACACGGCAATATATTGCCTATCGAATTCATATTGCAGGGGGAAAAAAGCGGATTCAATTTGCTCCAAAAGCATATAAATTGATTTATAAACATAGTAAAGGTATTCCCCGCCTTATAAATTCTATCTGTGACAGGGCTTTGCTGGTTGGTTATACACGAGAAAAGAAAGTAATAGACCAATATATTGTAAAACAGGCATTGAAAGAACTCCATGGACAACTCGAAAATCCACAACCCACCCCAATAAGAAAAAAAGACTGGAAAAAACTTATCCCAAGCCCGTCATTAATTGTTGGAATTGCTTTAATCCTGATTGCTCTTCGTATATGGTATATCCCTATAAATGAAATGGCTCAAGAATTAAGAAACTTTAATGATATCTTTTCTCCGCATTCTCAAAGTTCTAACACAAATCCAAATTTTACATCACAAGTGGAAGCCGTTAGTAAAAATCCGGCAAATGATATTAATCCGGAATTTTCCGCAAAACTCATTGAAGGTTTATGGAAACGATTTTTTGAAGAGATGCCCCAAAAAGAAAAAGACACAATACCATCTATAGAAGAACTGAATCCAGATGTAGAAAAGAGTCGTGTAGATGGAGCCTTACTCTTATTACGAATGTGGAACATGGCTCAAGTAAAAAGCCAACCCGACGATAACTCTCCGCAAGGATTGGTGCGATTTTTTAATGAAAATGGCTTATCCGCAGAAATATTACAAACAACTGTCTCGCAATTTTTAACAATTGGATTGCCTGCAATGGTATATATAAAACAGAATGAAAAAGAATTCTGGTGTGCTCTTGTTCAGGAAAGGGGAGATAAAATTGTCTTATTTTTAGGTTCACAAAGATTAGTAGAAGTCCCCAAAGACCAATTTCGTGCTATTTTTACAAACCTTACTGTTATACCTTGGAAAGATGATGACTCCAGAGTTAAATCATTATCAATAGGTTCTTCTGGAGACACTGTTGCCCAATTGAAAACACTTCTACAAAAAGGGGGATGGTTATCTAAAAATAACAACACAGATAAATTTGACGAGGAAACACAAAAAGCAGTAAAAAATTTGCAGAAAGAAATGGGCTTACCTGTAGATGGAGTTGCAGGAAAACAAGTGCGATTAGGATTGAAAAAGTGGACAACAGATACTTATGTACCTACCTTAAAAAATACTCCCTTATTTCTTCTTCACCTACCCCTTGAAAATAATGCTTTGTTGAATTCTATTCCCGATAGTGCTAATATGATACAGAGTGATTTAAAAACAAATTAAGACTTCGAATTGATGGTATTAACAAACAAGTGAGTACACTAAAATTTGGAATAGGCAAGTTAAATCAAAACAACGAAGTACTTATAACTCTTTTCTTAACCTAATCAGATAATAAACATAAGGTTTGATTATGGACGACTCATCAAATTCCTTATTACGAAGAAAAATGAGTTTACTAATAGATTATTGCGAAAAACCTTTGGTCGTATTGGATAGTAATGGAAATATATTTGAAACGAACAAGTACTTCCCCAAAATAGTTAAAAAGTATGAAGAAGAGTTGGTAAACAAATCATTTTTTTTGTTCTGTGATGATAAAGCAAGTAAAGAAATAAAACGAATATTAAAACACAGAAGCCTGATTGGACCTTTTATTTTTAAGGGTGGAATTAAAAGTGATGAAGGCACACTAATTCCAGCAAATTTCACAGCTAATTTCATTTTTGATGAGGAACAACAAAAAAAAGAATTAATACTATTTATAGAACCCGAACTTTCTGCTCATTTTTCTATGAACGATATTCTAATGTATCTTGGAGAATATTTACTGCCTTATATCCCATTAGTAAGCCAAATCATTGATTCCCAAAAGAAAGTATTATATTCTATAAACTGGGACGACCTTCCTGACCCTGTAAAACACATTGATACGAACGAACGATTCTGTTGCTACATAATGAAAAAGAAAAAAAATCTAAGAGAATGTATCTGTGAGAAAGCACTAAAAGAAAGAAAAACATTTGTAGAAGAAGTAAGTTTAGAAACAGAATCAGGTCCCGTTTGGTTAGTAATTGTCATTGCACCTCTCTTCGACGAGCAAAAAAGAGTTAAAGCCATTTTAAGTACCATTGATAATATAACTGAACAAAGACGGATGGAAAAAAATGTAGAAAAATATCTGATGTTTACGCAACAGGATTCTGTAGCCTCTCAATTATCAATAACTCTGGCACGACACCTAAAAAATCCTTTAACTGTTATAGCCGGTGCTATAGAAATTCTTGCCAGTAATATACAAGAGCCTCTTCTAAGAACTGTTATTGAAAAACTACAGAAAAACTGTGAAAAATGCCGTTCTATTATAAATCAAATTTACGAATATAAAGGTATATCCCATGAAGGGGTTATCAAAGTTGAAGTAAATGCTTTAATTCGTTCTATGGTCCTTCCTGTATATTCTGCAAAATGTCCTAAAAACGTTGCGTTTCGTTTTCCAGGTCCTGCTGTATATATTTATTGTATTCCTCAACAATTTGCACAGTCTCTTATCTCTATCATAAACAATGCAGTTAAATACGCAGAAAACGAAGTTATTGTCGACATGAGTATTAACGAAAACAATGTTGTTATTTCTATAATGGATGATGGACCGGGAATTCCTGAAGAAATGAAAAGAAAAATATTTGAACCTTTTTTTACTACAGATGACAGTTCAAAAACATTAGGTCTGGGACTAACTCTTGCAAAAGCAGTAATTGAATCCATCGGTGGAACAATTCAGGTTAAAACAAGTGATTTAGGAGGTGCAAATTTTATATTAAATATTCCCATATATCAAGAAGATACGGATGAAAATAATATACAGGAAGTTTCTACACAAGTCAAAAAATACCAGTTACTTATTGTTGAAGATGAAAGAGATTTACAGCAACTTATTATAATCTCTCTAAAAGAGTTAGGCATAGATATTTCCAGTGCTTACTCTACAGATGAAGCAGTCCAAAAGTTGAAACAACAAAATTTTGATGCAATTATCCTCGATATTCAACTTCCAGGTTCCCTGACAGGTTATCAATTATATGACTACATAATAAAAGAAAGAAAATATCCACCCAATAAAGTAATATTGATAACTGCTGATAACATGAATCTATCCACACAAAAATTCTTGCAAAAAGTGAAAAGTCTATGCCTGGAAAAGCCATTTCAATTTGAAGACCTTAGAAAAATTGTAGAAACAAGTCTGAATTTTTAACCAAAGAAGAACTACTAATTGTATTATCATTTTTTCTGACCCTATTAGTTGTGTTATAGTTATATAAAAATAAAAAACAAATTTATAACTCAGGCTTATGAATAGAAAAAAATTATACTATTCGATTTCCCTTGCAGGTTTGATTTGTATATCTATCATTATAAATTTATTATCAGGATGTGCAAAAGAACATAATCTAAAACCTATACATTTTAGACCTGCACCTCCTCCGGAAATCCCATCTCAGGAATTACCCCCTGTGGCAACAGCCTCTCCCATTCAGGCTATTAGGATAGCCAATGCTTATTTTGAAGAAGCACAGAAGGCACTCCAGAAAGGGGATAAAAAAACAGCACAAGAAAAGTATTTAACTGCCCGAAGGACACTAATTAGCGGTGGTATTGTTCCCGGTATCTTCAGCGATTTGGAATCATGGGAAAAGGACATGCTCCCCGAAGCAGAGAGAAAAATAAATCTTGAATCCCTTAATACATATAAAATAATAGAAGGACTGAAAGGCTCTCCTCCTTATAGTTCTATTACTATTCCATTTCCTGTTCCGGAAAAAGTTCTATACGAAATAGAAGATGCCCAGACAAGGTATCCCGACCGTTTTCAGGAGGGTTTACACCGAAGTGGGTATTATGTCCCCTATATAAGAGAATCCCTAAAAAAAGCAGGCTTACCTCAAGAATTATGCTGGTTAGCAATGGTAGAAAGCATGTATAAACTAAAAGCATACTCTTCTGTGGGTGCTGCGGGTATGTGGCAATTTATTCGTTCAACCGGAGAACACTACAATATGCGAATAAACTCTTATATTGATGAAAGGTATAATTGGGTTATAGCAACTTCTTGCGCTATCGAGTATTTAATTAATCTTCATAACTTCTTTAAAGGGAATTGGGAACTGGCTATAAGTGCTTACAATATGGGCGAAGGAGCATTAATGCGTAAAATTGAAGCCAATGGAGGCGATAGAAATTTCTGGAAACTTATCGAGACCCCTCCTGCCTCTTACGAAATTAAAGATGAAACAAAAAAATATCTTCCACGCTTCCTTGCTTATATACTTATTTGTAACGACCCTGTCCCTTATGGCTTTTCACCCTCCCCCTATCAACCTATTAAATGGGATGAAGTAGAAATACGAGGGATGTATGCTCTAGATGCATTAGATAAAGCAATGGGTTATACACCCGGAACACTTTCTACATGGAATCCATTTTTAGTTCGTGGAACAACTCCACCGACAGGATGTAAATTAATGTTGCCCGCTGGGGATGGCACAAAACTATCAGCCATATTAAACAATCCATCTATTAAACAAGCGGAAGTGGTTGCATACACAGTTAAGAAAGGCGAAACTGCTTATCATATTGCAAAAAAATATGACATTCCTGTCAATGAATTGTTAAAAGTAAACGGATTAAATAGTGTGAAATCTGTAAAACCCGGCATGGAAATACAGGTTCCTCTTTCTAAAAGGGAACATTTCAGTTTTGCCAAAAATGAGACAAAAAGAGAGACTGAACAACAATCAGAAGATTACCATCTGGTTAAAAAAGGAGAAACTTTATTTGCTATCGGTAAAAAATATGGAATTGAAGTAGAAGACCTTGCTGTATGGAATAACATGAAAAATGACCAGAGATTAAAAGTGGGCGATAAAATATCCTTAAAACCAGTCCCTTCAAAAAATGTTGAAATATCCCAACCTATTCTCCAGAAAGAAGAAAAAGTGCAAACGAAAGATATTTATCATGTAGTAAAATCAGGAGATACTATTAATGGAATTGCCAAAATATACTCAACAAAACCTGAAAAAATTATGGAGATGAACCACCTTTCTTCAAAGTCAATATTGTATATAGGACAAAGACTCCTTGTCGGAAAAGAAACAATTAAAGAAACAACAGAGACAAAGCCAACAACTATTTCCACCGATATCCCCAAAAATAATGAGATTACAATAGTAAAAAATGAAAACAAAGTGCATGAAGTTCAAAAGGGAGATACAGTTGGGAAAATTGCCTCTTTTTATAAGGTAGATATAAATAAATTAAAACAATGGAACAATCTGGATGATAAATTCTCTCTACAAATAGGACAAAAAATATATTTATATGACCCTGAAATAAACGATAATGTCCAACCTCACGAGAAAAAGCCTCAAGGACAGGCAATATACATTATAAAGCAAGGGGATACACTTTCTAAGATAGCAAAAGAAAATAATACAAATATAAAAAATATTATGGAGTTAAACAACCTGAATGAAAACTCAAATTTACAAATAGGACAAAAAATCATTTTATCACCGGAAATAACGAATGATAAAAGAAATATTCCCCAAATATCACAAGAAAAACCATCTATAAAAGAGAATAGTTCTTTCCAAATATCGCAAGAAAAAGTGCCTAAGAAAGAGGATAGTTCTTCCCAAAATACTATCATATATCGTGTCCAAGCGGGAGATAATTTATGGTTAATAGCACGAAAGAATAACATTACTGTTAATGAACTTATGCAATGGAATAATTTAGATGCATCAAAACAGTTAAAAATTGGACAAGAACTAAAAATACAACAGGTAGCAAAACAAAACAAAGATAAAGATAATAAAAATAGGATACAAGTATCTACCCTAACTACCACGGAAAAAACAAAAGTTATTCCAGAGGAAAATAACAAACAGTCTAAAACAGATGTTTACACTGTTCAAAAGGGCGATTCTTTATATATAATTTCTAAAAAAGTAGGCGTCTCTTTGAAGGAACTTATGGAGATTAATAATTTCGATGAAAAAAAAGTCCTTCAAGTCGGTGAGACAATTCGTATTAAAAAATAAGAAAGCTCATGCTCTAATAATGTTAGAATGTATTTACTTTTATTTAATAATTGATTTATAATTTATTTATAAAGTAAGGTTTTAATAATATGAAAAAGCAATGCTTTCTTTGTTTTGCCTTTATATTATTTATATGCACCTTTTATTTATGGAGTGAAGATATTAGAAACATAGGAAATGCAGATATGGCAACCTCTCATTTAACTATTACAAGTTCAGCATTTAAGATGGGATCTCCCATCCCCAAAAAATATACAGGAGACGGGATTGATGTTTCTCCGCCTTTAATCTGGGATGGGGTTCCTGAGGGAACAAAATCATTTGCTCTAATTTCAGACGACCCGGATGCTCCTGTTGGAACATGGGTTCATTGGGTTATTTTTAATATTCCTGCTTCCGCAAAAGGACTTCCTGAAGGAGTTCCAAAACAAAATACCCTTCCTGATGGTGCCAAGCAGGGAATAAACGATTTTCGTAAAATTGGTTATAATGGACCTGCCCCACCTCCTGGCAAACCCCATAGATATTACTTTAAATTATATGCTCTGGATATGTTATTAGACTTGCCCGCAGGTGTAAAAAAGTCAGAATTATTAAAGGCAATGGAAGGGCATATTCTTTCTACATCAGAATATATGGGCACTTATCAAAGGTAACCTTATAACAAAAGTAATACATACAAACTTTATTATAAAAGGTAGTATTTTTTTAAATATATAAAACAGAAAGGAAAAATAAGATGCTTCCATTAGAAGTGGAACACAAACTACAACATCGGCTTGAAGTGATTAATAAATGGCGTTATGGAAAAATAAGCGAAGTTGATTTAGAAATAACTGCAACGATGGAGCATTACAGAACCCCTCCGGAACAACTTGAATACAAACCCGCTCCTGTGGGTTCAAAATGGGGTAAGCATTGGGAGACGGTCTGGTTTCGCGGGCAAATAGAAATACCCAAACAATATAGAGGCTATCGAATATATTACAGACATGAAAGTATCGCAGAAAAATTGTTGTTTGTAAATGGGAAACCCTATGCCGGGATGGATATAAAACATCCCGTAGTATTATTAAATCCTTATTCAAGAGGTGGAGAACAATACAACATTTATGTAGAGGCATATTGTGGACATCCATTCCCCGGTGTTGAGGGCTATGATATTAGATTGAGAACTTTACATTCGGTAGGAGAAGCACCTGAGAGTGAACCTCCCCTTGAATTAGAAGCAAGTGAATTATTATACGAGAGGATTTATGTAACACAATTATATTTTGATGCACTTGCTTTGTTTCAAACAGCGAAGATTCTCGATAAAAATTCTATGAGACGCGCTAAAATATTAAAAGGGGCAAACGAAGCATTAGACCTTGTTCCAATGCATTGGGACACGGAGGAGGAGTTAGAAACGGCTATAAAATCTGCTCAAAAGGTAATTAACTCTTTAATGAAGTGTCAAAATGGAACCACAACGCCTTTTGTAGGTATCGTTGGACACGCCCATATTGATATCGGATGGCTCTGGCCTGTTCGAGAAACGATACGAAAGACGGCTCGGACTTTTTCAACTATGTTATTACTTATGGAAACTTATCCCGAATTCCGTTTTATTCAGTCACAGCCTGTTTTGTATCAAATGATTGAAGAATATTATCCGGAACTTTTAGGAAAAATAGTAAAAAGAGTAAAAGAAGGACGCTGGGAACCTAACGGTGGAATGTGGGTTGAAGCGGATTGTAATATTTCAGGAGGGGAATCACTGGTTCGACAATTTCTGGAAGGAATAAAAGCGGTAAAAAAATATTTCGGATATGTCCCCGATACATTATGGTTACCCGATGTCTTCGGTTATTCTTCTGCCCTGCCACAAATCTTAAATAAATGTAATATAAAAAACTTTGTTACAAGTAAAATAAATTGGAATGATACAAATCGCTTCCCGTATGATACATTTTGGTGGCAGGGAATAGATGGTTCTCGTATTTTTACACATTTCTTAACAACCCGAACCAATGGCTATAATGCTTTTCCCAATCCTATCGTTATTAAAGAAACATGGGATTATGTCCAACAAAAAGAAATCCAGAACGCAGTCTTATGTTCTATTGGATATGGTGATGGAGGTGGGGGAACTACTATAGAAATGATTGAAATAGCCAAACGACTAAAAGATTTAGAAGGCTGTCCCAAAGTTAGTTTCGTAAATGTTTCGGAATTCTTATCCAAACTTCGTGAAGACATCGGAGATGAGATTCCTCATTGGGTAGGGGAACTATATCTGGAACTTCATCGAGGCACATATACAACGCAGGCAAAAACAAAAAAATATATGCGTAAATTAGAAATACTTTTACGGAATGTAGAAATTTGGGCTTCTCTGGCATTCATACATGGAAAAGAATATCCATCACAAAAAATTGAACTGTTATGGAGAAAATTATTAACAAATCAATTTCACGATATACTTCCCGGTAGTTCAATCCGTGAAGTTTACCGTGATGCAGAAAAAGAGTTTGCGGAAATAGAAAAGGAATTAAAAGATATTCAAGAAGAAACTATTAACTTTTTAGGGACTAAAATTCATTCAGACCCTGATGATAAAGGATGTTTAATCTGCAACTCTTTATCCTGGGAAAGAAGTGATACTGTTTTCATCCCCAATAAGCAATATAACGATGCTATTGATATAAATGGTAATAGTTTAGAAACTCAACAAACTCAGGAAGGACTGTATATTTCCGTTTCTGTCCCACCGATGACCATTATTCCTATCGCTTTGAGAAAAACGGAGAGTATTAAGCCAAGTCCATTTGTCAATATCAATGATACATTAGAAACGCCTTTTTATAAAGTTAAATTTGATAAAGCGGGTAGAATTATTAGCCTGTGGGACAAAGAAGCAAACCGAGAAGTCGTAAAAGAAGGATACTCCTTAAATTCTATATATACAGCAGAAGATATTCCTGTTTGCTGGGATGCCTGGGATATTAATTCGGATTACAGAGATAAAATACGGAATGAAGAAAACCTCATTTCTTCAAAGATAGTTGAAGATGGACCTCTTATTCATGTGATTCGTAGAGAATATAAAATAGGAAAGAGGTCAACTCTTATTCAGAATATTATCTTTTATTCAAAAAATCGACGGATTGATTTTAAAACAGAAGTAGATTGGCATGAAAAACATACACTATTAAAAACAGGTTTCTATTTTAATATTCTTGCTGAGGAATTTAAAAATGAAATTCAATTTGGCTATGTAATTCGACCCTTACACCAAAACACATCATGGGATAGAGCCAAATTTGAAGTCTGTGCTCATAAGTGGGTAGATGTATCAGAAGCAGACTATGGAGTGGCATTGATGAATGATTGTAAATATGGGCATGATGCCTGCGATGGAAGGATTTCTCTAACACTTCTTCGTTCCCCTATGGCACCGGATATGCAAGCAGACCAGGGAAACCATGAATTTACTTACGCCATTTTACCTCATATAGGAGACTTTAATGTTAAATCCGTTGTACGTTCCGCTTATGAATTAAATGTTCCTATGGATATTGTTACTCATCATACAAAAGAAGAACCAACACAAGAAAATCTATCTTTATGTCGGATTGAGAATCCCAGTGTTATTATTGAGACTGTGAAAAAATGTGAATTAGACGAATCTATAATAATCCGTTTCTATGAGGCAGGAAAAACAAGAGGTCCCGTAACCCTCTCTTTCCCGTTTAGAGTAAAAAAAGCCTATGAGTGTAATCTATTAGAAGAAAATATCAGTTCTATAGATGTGGTGAATAACAATATTAAAATTTCAGTTAGTCCATTTGAAATCAAGACGATAAAAGTATATTATCGTAGTTGAGGTGGATGCATATAGATGAAAGAAAATAAGATTGACCAAAAAGTAATGGAATTTTCTCAGGAATGTATTCGCTGGGTAGTTCGTTTTCTGACTATTATAATGGTATTTGTTATTGCTTATTCCGCTTTGGATATTGTCAGTGTAGTATTTTCAAAAATATGGAATGTCCCGAAATTCTTTCTCACAGTAGATGACCTGGTGGATATTTTTGGAGCATTTTTAGGGGTATTGATAGCCATTGAAATTTATGAAAATATAGTTATCTATCTTCGAGAAGATGTTATTCATGTCCGTGTTGTTGTTGCTACCGCACTTATTGCTGTTAGTAGAAAAGTAATTATCATGGATTTTAATAAAGTAGAAGCATTTAATGTTCTTGCTTTAGGAGCATTGGTAATTGCAGTTGCTGTTGCATACTGGTTTGTTCGCTCAGAAAAGAAAATATTAAAAAAAGATGAAAAAGAATTATAAATAAGAAGATAAAACAATTGTATGAACACAATTGCAATTTTAAGAACAATTCATTTAACAAAAAAATACTCGGGACTTTCTGCAAAAGGATATTATGCGGTAGATGATTTATCCTTTGAAATAAATAAAGGAGAAGTATTTGGCTTTTTAGGGAGGAATGGGGCCGGTAAGACAACAACAATAAAGATGATTTGTGGATTATTAATACCTACCTCCGGGAAAGTATATATTAATGATATTGAAACCACTGACCCCAATTCAAGAAAAAATCTTGGATACCTTCCGGAACAACCTTATTTTTACGAATACCTTACACCTCGGGAAACGATTGAATTCTACTGTAGGTTAAAAGGAATAGATACAAAAGAAAGACAACAAGAATGGCTAAGACTTTCCGAACTCCTTGATTTAAAAGCAATTGCAGATATCCGATTAAAAAATTTTTCCAAAGGGATGCGACAGAAAATAGGTTTTGCCATAGCCTTAGTCGGTAATCCCGATTTCTTAATTTTAGATGAACCCATGAGTGGATTAGACCCCGTAGGTAGAAAACATATACGAGAACTTATTCATCAGCAAAAAGAATTAGGAAAGACTATTTTTTTCAGTTCTCATGTTTTGAGTGATGTAGAACAGTTATGTGATAGAGTGGGTGTATTATCCAGAGGTAAACTTGTTGCTATAGGACATATTCGTGAAGTATTACAGCAAGATATTCGGCAGGTCGAGGTAACCTTTAAAAATTTAAATACTTCCTTGATACCTTTATTACAACAAAAAGGGTGTTTACTTCAAACATGGGAAGACTACTTCCAATTCCGATTTGAAAATATTTCCACCGCAAATCAAGTAATAGCGGAATGTATTCAAAAAGGTGCCATTATTATTGAATGTAGTCCTCAAAGAGAGACATTAGAAGATTACTTTATGAGAATGCAAATTGTTGAAGATACTCTAAAAAAGAAAAATGATATTTACTATTCCCGTGTTGAGGAATAAAATATGAAAATTTTAGCAGTTGCACAAAATACTTTTCGCGAATCTGTCCGCGATAAAGTATTATATGTACTATTACTTTTTGCAGGAGTGGTTATTATAGGTTCAAAAGCAGTAGGGTGGATAAGTATTGGACAGGATATAAAGATTATTAAAGACCTATCATTAGCAGGAATGTCCATTTTCGGGACTTTAATTGCTATTTTTGTGGGGACTAATCTGGTTTACAAAGAAATTGATAAACGGACAATTTATACTATCATTGCTCAACCATTACATCGTTATGAATTTGTTATCGGAAAATATCTGGGATTGTCCCTTTTAATTTTTGGGGTAGTTATCTTGATGAGTATTATATCTGCTATATATATCGTTATTTTAGGAGGAGAGATTAATCATTGGTATTTTATCGCTTCGTTTCTTGTGTTTATGAAGTTATTATTAGTAACAGCCCTTGCAGTTCTTTTCTCTACTTTAAGTTCTCCTATTTTAGGGGCAATTATTGTCTTCTGTTTCTATGTATTTGGACATTCAACAGGAGTATTAATTGACCTTCCTCCCAATTTTGAAGGGACATGGAGTAAACCACTATTGCAGGCACTTTATTACATTTTACCTAATTTTGCTAACTTTGATATTCGTTCCGAAGTTGTTAATGGGGTACCCGTTTCCTATTTATATGTGATTTACACCATCCTATATGGAATCTTATATTCAATATTTTTCATTTATCTTGCAGTTTTAATGTTTCAGAGGAAAGATGTTTAAATCTTATTTCATCAGAAATAAAATATTCCAATCTATTCTTATTATTATATTGCTATCCTCAATTATTTGTATCCAATTTCAAATAACATCATTTTCAAAAGTAAAAAGTAAAGAATTGCTATATTTACCTAATGAAAAGTTATTAAGATATTTTACCGCTGGATTAGATACAATAATTGCCGATTTCTTGTGGATACATTGTTTATTATACGTGGGTGCTGAAATTCATGGAGATTTTTCTTTCGAGTGGTTGGAAAAAATGTTAAATGCGGTCGTTCAGTTAGACCCTTATTTTAGAGAAGTATATCGCTTTGGTAGTGTCTTTTTATCCTCATTACGAGCTGATTCCGATTCTGCCCTGAAATTACTCCACCGTGGCATTTACTACCGTCCGGAGACCTGGGACTTACCCTATGAGGCAGGTATGATATATCTTCTTAATAGAACCAACGAACCCGGTTCAAGAAAACTTGCCGGAATGTATCTTGCCATGAGTTCTGCAACAGGAAAAACACCACAATTTATAATAGATTTGGCGGAAAAATTAAATTATGAACATGATTTGATAGAAATCGAGAGAGATATGTGGTCAAATTTATTAAAGAGTGGAGATAAATTATTACGCGATTTAGCCGAAAGAAAATTGCTAATGGTGGAAATCAAACAAATTTGTCGTGAATTAACAGCACGTGTGGAGAAATATAAACAAGCAAATAACAAATTACCGGAAAAATTAGAAGAAATAGGATTATCTTCAGATTCCATTCGCGACCCATTAGGGGGAAGGTTTTTTATATCACAATCAGGTAAAGTCGAGAATACTACAATATTAGATGAGCAATTAGAACGAAACAAACATTTATTAGAAAATGGAATAAAAATGTATTATGAACGATTTGGAACATATCCACCAACTCTTCAAGATATATTAAATAAGAATGTTATGACCTTTTTACCTGAACATCCTTATGAAGACCGCGAATGGGATTATAATCCTGAAACGGGAATTCTAAACGAACATCATAAATAATTCATTAGATTTTTTATTCTAAAATACCTTCGGGGGATACTATACAATTTTTAAGGTAGGTATTGGGCAAAATAGAAACATTATTTAAAATAACACATTTATTAAATGTGCAATTATCTCCAATAGAGACATTATCTCCAATTACAGTTTCTATAAAAGAACAGTTGTCCCCAATTTTACAATCATTTCCGATTATATATGTTTTTTTCTGTCTCGCTAATTCGTAATTACAACATGTAATAAGGTCTTTAATATAGGTTAAATTTACATCCCATTCGATAATAGATAATGCTTTCACAGGATAACCAAAATCAATAAGGATTTGAATAGAATCCGTTAATTCATATTCATCTCTTAATGCAGTGCGTGGAGTTCGTCGAATACCTTCAAAAATCCGTTCATCAAACAAATAAATGCCACACCCTTTTAAGTTCGTTTGAGGATATTTAGGCTTTTCCACCACCTTTGTTACAAACCCTTCCTTAGAAATATAAACACTGAAATTTTTCTTTATGTTTTCAATATTATCTTCTTCTTTTGTAGCTAATACGCAGGCACATTGGTTCTGGAGCATGACTTCGGACATGAGGTTCAAACGAGGAGCATGGAAAAATATATCTCCTAAAAGAAGAAAAAAAGGACCTTTAATATGCGGTTCCAATTGCCCTACTGCATGTGCTAATCCTAATCGTTTTTCTTGTTCTACATACTGAATATTAATACCCCAATTGTTTCCATTTCCTAACGTCTGAATAATTCGATACCCTAAATGTCCTATAACCACAATAAAATCAGTAACACCAAGGGCTTTTAATGCTTCAATCTGGTAAACGATTAAAGGTTTATTTGCGATAGGGACAATAGGTTTAGGATTTTGTTCACCAAAGGGACCGAGTCTGGCTCCATGTCCCGCAGCTAATATTACTCCTTGATACATAACTTCTTCTCCAAACATTAAAAGAAATTTAATAAATATGGGAACCTGAAGGCAAAACACGAATAAGTTCTTCGAGGGTTGTAATCCCTTTTCGTGCTTTTTTTAATCCATCTTCTGACATGGTTTCCATCCCTAAAGAGACAGCAAGATTGTGTAATTGAGAAGCGGTGGGATGTTTTAATACCAATTCCTCTATTTCAGAGGATACCGACAACAACTCTCCTATACATGCCCTCCCTCTATAACCAATATATTGACACATAGAACAACCTCTACTCTTATAAAATATCTCTTCTTTATTAGATAAGTTTAAGAATAAATAAGTAGATACATGGGGTCTATAAGTTTCAATACAATCGGGACAATTAATTCGGATAAGTCGCTGGGCTAATGTAGCAATTACAGAAGAAGCAACTAAATAAGGTTCTATTCCCATATCCAGTAAGCGAATAAAAACACCTGCTGATGTTCCACTGTGGATAGTACTAATCACAAAATGCCCCGTAAGTCCCGCTTGAATGGCTATATGTGCTGTTTCATAATCACGAATTTCTCCTACCATAATTACTTCCGGGTCCTGCCGTAAAATAGAACGTAGGGCATTAGCAAATGTAAAATCTACATGAGGATTGATTTGTATTTGTGAAATTTTATCCATTGAATATTCCACAGGGTCCTCAATAGTAACAATATTAGGGAGGGAACGGTTTGATTGTATCATCTCCTGAATAATTGCATAGATAGTTGTGGTCTTACCGCTACTACTGGGTCCTGTAAGTAGAAGTGTTCCTTGATTCCTTTTAATTAATTCTTTAAGTTTTTCTTCGACGTAAGGTTGAAATCCTAATACATCAAGATGAAATAAATCCTGAGATTCCCCTAAAATACGAATGACAACTTTTTCCCCTTTAATTGTTGGAACAATCGATACCCTTAAAGGTCGTTGACAGGTCGTTTTATTTGAATCTATCCGACCATCCTGAGGAACATCCTTCCTGTAAATAATAAGGTCTGATAAAATCTTTATTCGTGCTGTAATTCTTGATTGATATTCTCGTGGGATAAGTGCAACCTGGTGAAGCATCCCATCTATACGATACCGTAATGCTATGTGTTCGGACCATGGCTCTAAATGTATATCACTTGCTATGTGATAAGCACCCTGACTGATAATAAAATCTACAAATTCTGCTATTTGGTTTTCATCATCGTTTTCCAATGAAGCCATTACATATTTTTGTATTTCATTCAAAGGGACAATTTTATTTTCTAAATTTTTTTCAATTTTTTTTCTCATGAATATAGTCCTCTTCTGTTATAATATAACAAAGTTAAATCGGGCAATGTTAATAAATTTGTTGGGGGTTTATAACTGTTATGAATATATACTACCCGCATTTAGAGGAATTTATCTCTTTATCATGTTTTGTCCTTTTTCTTATTTTGACAGGAAAATTGATTAAAAATATATTATTACAAAGAAAAGAATTATCAAAATTTTCATTGATTCTTTTTGTGTGGATTATGGTTATCACCTCGTATGTTCTATTTTCAGGATACTTATTTTTGAATGCTGAACCTCATCATCGTTTGGTTATATTAGGTTGGTCTTTACTTTTCTGGTTTATCCCTATGTTTTATTATTCTTTTTTCTTCGTGAATGTCGTATCTTCACGAATAGTAGAACAGATTAGTCCTATAGGGGATAAAGTGGATGATCCATCTCCCTTTGCTAAAGCAAGAAAATTAGCACTTATGGGAGATATTAATGGGGCTATTGCCTTATATCGAAGTTATAAGAATAACCAGGTGGAAGCCCTTTTTGAAGTATTTCGATTACTAAAATCAAAAGAAAGATATGAAGAGGCGTTCCAGACTTTACAAGAGATTATTGATAACTATGGAGAACGAACATCTGCATGGATTGAGGCAAAATACTATCAGGCAAAGATAAAGTCTGCAATATTCAAAAAATATAACGAAGCCATTCAATTATATAAACAAATTTTGAGGAAGAGACCGAAAACACCTTTCCATACAATTGCAAGTGCTGAGATCGCCCGTTTACAAGCAATCTGTAAAACAGATTCGCCCAGCGATAATCCAGATACAACAAATATTCACGAGGAACAAAGAACCGTTCAGAATTTTGAAGATTCTCATATAGAGCACTTCTCAAAAAAGGAGAAAAAAAGATATATTCTTGCAGTAGAAGATACTTTGTTGGGTAGTTATGTCCCACCAGACCCTTTTTATAAAGGAGATATAAAAAAAGTAATGAAAGATATGGAAGAAAGTTCAAAAGAATCTGAAAAGAAAAAGACAAATATAAAGACCCGAAAAAAAACTAACAGGACCTACACAGGTAAAAAAGAAACTGTAAAAACACAAAATACAAAAAAAAGAACAAGACAAATAAAACAAAAGAAGAAAATTTAACGAAAAATTAGGCTTATTTAATAAATCCGTAATAAACACCTATCCAGTAAGGAAGTAAGAAAAAAGTTCCTTCTTCTTCAACTACACCATCTTTACCTTTGCAACTGCTTAAAGAAAATGGGTCATTATCGTTACGAATATGAGGACTTTCCTGTATAGGTATCGCATAACCATCTATTTTCCATCCACGGACTTTTTCGGGATGTTTATCCGCATCTAAAATAATATCAAGTCTATGTGTATTGTCCATACAGTAGAATATTAAGTCTAACGGGATACCCTTCAAGGTTTCTATTGCATGTTCCAGAGCAGTCGGATTGGGTTTGTCAAAGGTTTCTAATACCTTAGGAACTAATCCCGGGACATCCGAATATAAATCGTCAAATTTCTTTGTTTCTAAATGTCGGGCAAAGTTTTTTTCGCTGGCAAGGTATAAGAAATTCCAGAAGGGTTGCCTCATTCTGCCGGCATGTTGCCATGCATGCTCTAATGCTATTCTCCACATCAAGAGTTTTTCTCTATCTTCTTCATAACGAAATAATCCATACCAACTCATAAGGCAAAGATTGTTATCCCAGGGGACCACATAATCAGGAGGAAAATACATTTTAGACTGCATGGCATTGACATGATAAAAATATTTATTGCAAAGTTCATTAAATTTCTCATTATAAACCTCATCCCCGGTTATATGATAAGCCACCCGAAGAAAAGATAACATCATCATTGAATTTAACCCCCGTTGTTCCCAACCTTTTAATGAGTGAAGCATTTCAGGATTAAAAAATGCCCATCGTGTAGGTTTTCCATCATGGTCTACTAAACAATAATTGTTATTAATAAGATGGTCTGTTATTGCTTTGACAACTTCTCTTACGGGTTGTTTTTCTTCTTCTGTTTCTGCAACAAGGTCATAATAAATACCATAGAAAAAATAATGACCTATCAATTCATCGGAACTTGTATCACATTTCCACATATATTTGCCGTCAGAAGAGGTTACGAAACGGGGCACAATTTGTTTCCATAGGGGGTCGGTTTTCTGCCTATAAGCATTATATTCAGCACCCATAATCTCGTTTACAGGTTCATGCCAATCAATGGGTATTATGAAACGAGCAGGCATACCTCTGCCCGTAATATCAACAAGTCGTTTACATGCAAAGAAACTCCGTTTAGCAATTTCTTTGGACTTTGGGTCTTTTGTTACTGCATAACGGAATGCATGCCCTGCTCCATACATCGCTGTATATAAGCCGTCATTGTCAGAGATTGATGGGTCCCATGTATCTGTATTGAAAGGCTCTTTAAGTTTACAAGAAGTAACATATCCATCTCTATTATGACGGGTTTCTACTTGTTGAATGAAATAGTCCGATTTCTCATCAAAATTCATGAGTTTCCGTTCGATAAGAGATAGACCTTCGGGTGTAGCAAACCAGGCATTTCCATTGGGTTCTACAGCAATTGAATTAACGAAATCATTCATTAACCAGCGATGACTAAAACGATAATCAAATTTTCCTTTCTCATGCCGAATAGCTCCCCGGGTTGTTGCAAACCATACAACATCATCCTTTTCACCGGAAACTGCAGAAAGAAATTCGTTCCATGGCAAACCTTCGGCTCCTGTATATAATGCCCATGTGCTTCGGTTGTATTTTCCTACTCCCTCTTTACTTCCGAACCATAAGTTTCCTTCCTTATCAAAAGTAAGAGCCTTTACATTTCGTGGTGCCCATCTACGCTTATTGTCTTCCGGTAAAAGCCACTGCCAATCTGATTTTGAAGAATCATATTGGTAGATGCCTTCTTGAGTGCCAACAAAAATATCACCACTTCCTCCTACGGCAATAGAATATATTTTTGTCCCGGGGTCGTTAATTATTTTTGAGTCAGCAGAATTAAGTCCACAACAAATTATTTTTGTTTCGCAGATTACAAAGAGTTTTAACTGTTTATCGGATAAAATTGTGGCATATAAACCATTAATTTTTTGTTCTATCGGCAAACTGAGAATATCCCATTTATTTTCATCTAAATTATACTGTGCAGCTTGTTTATGGTCAGAAATAAAAACAAAATTTCCTGCTCCTGTCATGTAAGTAGGTTTTATAGAGGTATCATTTGAAATAGAATGCCATTGATTATTTTTATAATTTTGGATATTACCCGAGTGAGATAAAACAAAAACTCCGTAGGTTTGTAGATAGACTACATATCTTATATTCCCTTCTATTAAACCTTCTTTTTCTCTGAAAAAAGTCCGCACTTCTTGGATAAAAGGCTCATTTCTTTGTGTAAAAGCAACTGTTGCATGGATGAGGAAGGATAACAATAAAAGTGCGAAAATAAATTGTTTTTTCATTTTCTATCCCTTTTAATTTTAATATTGAAATTTATTTACCAATTTATATCAATCTTTTTTCTTTTATTATCGTTGAAATTAACGATAAAAGAATGTTCGCCTTTGTTTTTAATCATTTTAATAAATATTGAATTTTTCCATTTGCGCAAAGATACTTTTGTTTCAAATATTTGGACTTGTGGAAGTGGATTTTGGTTTTCAAAAACTATATTGTTATTAAACCATAATATAAATGAGTTGGAAGTTTCTATTTGCAGAATCATTTCCTCGTTGTCTTCATAAGTAAATTCGGCAAAAGCAAATGCTACACCGTTATCCTGTACGAGATGATAAGGCGATAAAGGGATAGATAAAGCCTCATGAAAATCAAGTAGGTGGTTTTTCTTTATATCGGTATAATAGGGTTTCCATCCTATTGCTCCATACTTGCCCCAATAGGTTGAGGTTAAATCTATAGAATCAATATTGGGATATAATGTGTTTCCCGTTTCTTCATTTATAATAGGAAATTCGCCTATAACCATCCACTTCCGCAATTTCTTACTTCTTTGAAGTCGCAATTGTTCAAGGGTATTTTGTGGTAATGGAATATCTGTTGAGGAAGGAATCGCCCTGCGGGCAAAATAATTTACCATATTAATAAATAAATGGACTGCAACTGGGTCTTCAGGTATATTTTCTAATACTCTTAAGTGAACGAAAACCAGTTTTCCAACTCCATAACGACTAACAAGAATATCAGAACCCCAGAATGGTTCCATATCTTTTCCTTGTGGAATTACAACACAACCACAAATATCTTCATCCCCTTTCTCCAAAAATACTTTAGATGGCAAGATGTTCTTGTATTCTTGTTTCATTAAACAACGATTGGGAAGGTTAAGAAACAATGGATGAGGTTTTACATAGTGAAAGTGTAAAAATTTATCGGGATACCCAAGATTTATAGGTGTAAATTGTGGACAATCCGGCAACCATTTGATTAGTTCATTCCAATCGTCAGGAGGGGAGAAAATAATTCCAATTGCCCCATGTCTTACATGCTCCATCATCGAAATAAATTCAGTTTCAGGATATGCAAACACGGAATTGTAAATAGGAGGAACTATGTAAATGGGCGGGAATGTTGTGGGTTCTTTTACCCATGGAGAACATATCTTTGAAAATTGTTTGTTTATATCAATAAATTCAACGGGGATATTTGTAGGTTGGGGAATAGGGAACACATTTATAGGGCTTGAAATTTCAGAAATTATTTGATTGTTTAATGATAGTCTTGCTACTAATGTATGTTGTCCTATATTTCTGGAACCAGAAATATCTCCTACCCACAGTTCCTTATTATCTTTTTTAAATTTAATATCCTTTCTTTTCTTCCATAATACCTGTTGTGTCGGACTGGATATATGAATCGATAATAAACCTTTATTTTCTGTCTCATTTGATAGATATTCATCATTTTGGGTGAAAAAAGAGACATTAATAGCGGTTTCTTCATCTTGCAATATATTCGTTTTTTCTAATGCAATTATTAAGCGAAGAGGGTTGTTTATTTGACGCAGTTGCTTATGTACATTGTCAGGTAGTTTTAAAAAATTTATAAATCCATTAGAAGAAAGAATACTTTTTTCTGATAAGTTTTGTAAACAGTACCCTTTTATTTTTGGATTCCATAATATAGAATTTACATACTCCTGCAAATTAGCAATGTGAATTTCTTTTATTTGTTCCAAAAGATTCTCGACAGATGTTAATGTTAAACTTAAATCTCGTTCTATAAATCCATCCTTAATTTTAGATATATAAGATTCATATTTATCTCTGATATTTATATTTTGATGTTCTACTTCCCCTGATACTGTCTGAACTGCAAAATTAAGTATTTTATCCTCACCAGCATTTCTTAAAAATTTCTGCGTTGGGTTGTTCACATAATCGAAAGATTGTGTACATATCTGTCCCATAGTTAATAAGTGTATGTTATAAGGAATACAGGAGTAAGAAGGATATTTGAAGTAAGGAGGTGGTGAATATACCGTAATTAATCTACTTCGGTCTATTTTACGAATATTATGGACAAACTTTGAAATATTAAAATTATTTGATGTGTATTCAAACCATAACCATACAAAAGAAGGGTTGTTAATATTATTGTTTAACAATTCTTCGATTTCAGTTTGTGCCAGTTCTCTCCATTTCTTTGAATTAGTATCAGATTGTATCGAGGGAGTCTGAGCGACCATAATTCCGTGTTCATCACAAATACGAAGTATCTTTTCAGGTAAGGGTTGTCCATAAGATAGAATCAAATTAAAATTGTCTTTACGTAGTTTTGAAAAAAAATCTTTCAGATTATCATCTAAATAAGAAGGACTATTTAAATCTTTTATATTCCAATCAAAATGGAATGCCCGAACAAAAAAAGGTTTAAAATTTAATGTAAATTGGTTTTCATTTATACTAAAATCTCGCATTCCAAACTGAACCTCTGCAAAATCAGAAGATGTTGGGGTTACAAATTCTACTTGCAGAGTGTATAACTTAGGAGAATGAGGCCCCCATGTCTCAAAATCTTTCAAAGGTATTATCAGTTTCGGTTTTTTACTTTTTATCTCCGTATTTAATTCAGGTATTGTTGCCCGCAACACACTATCTCTATGATTTACATATACATTGACTACTATTCTTTTACCACGTATATCCGGTTTTACCTGAACATTTTGGATGTGATAACGAGGAACGAATTCAATGTATATCTCGCCCCAAATTCCCGGAAATTGTATCCATGATGAATCATATATCATGGTAAACTTTGATAGATTCTGCTGTGGAAATGGAGATACCTTAATTACAAGTAAATTCTTCCCGATGTGCGCATGTCGTGTGATATTAAAGTTAAATTGGGTAAAAGCACCCTCATGGATTCCTATATACTGTCCATTTAGCCATATAACGGATTTAAAATTAACATTCTGTAAGTATAGAAACAGAAGAGTTTCATCGTGTAAATTGTCAATATTAAATTCTTTAATAAACCACAATGCAGTAGAATCGCTAATATCATAGATGGGTTCTAACAAAGGAAGTGAAATTTCCGCTCCCTGGTCAACGGGCGGATTTAAATACCATCGATTCTCTTCACCTATATTTTCACAGTCAGGGATGAAGAGCCAAACTCCATTCATATTCAATTTTTGTCGGTTCGGGAACATGCAAAACCCTTAATTGTCTCGAACTTGAAAGTTAAAATTTTACTTTTAATCGAGATGTAAGGTCAAATTATACTATAACAAATACACATTAAACATAAAAACAATAAATAAGAGGATATAAAAAATGAATGCAGTGCTGTTTTGTGTTATCTGTTTTATTAAGACCGCATCTCCAGATGAATTTGTATGCCCGGAAATTGAAAAGAATTTCTTAAAAATCAGGGAAAAATTTTCAAACTATCAACTAATACTTCGCCCCGATAAAGATGAACCCGAGTGGTGGGCAGGAGCTCCATCGGTAGTGCAGGA
The DNA here is from genome assembly GCA_049968235.1 of Candidatus Hydrogenedens sp. GTDB lineage: Bacteria > Hydrogenedentota > Hydrogenedentia > Hydrogenedentales > Hydrogenedentaceae > Hydrogenedens. The sequence goes on along the minus strand of JBMFRC010000004.1, from coordinate 103,425 downwards.
TGAAGAAGGAGCTTTTTGGCTTGCATGCAGGATGAGAACAGCAGAAGGACAGAGGGGATTTCGTGGATATGAAATCCGAATTCTAAAAAGCAAAGATGGAGAGCATTTTGATAAAGTTAAAAGTATTTTGAGAGAACAGGTTCCTGTTCCCGGTTTTGAACGCCCTGCAATGATAATAGACCCTATTACAAAAAAGTTTAAACTATATGCATGTGCTCCAAATAATGATGGTATATGGTCTATCTTAAAATTTGATGATGTTGAATCGCCCGAAAATTTTCAACCCGAGACTGCAAAACGAGTAATATTACCTCCTGAAAAAAGATTTGAAAGAGATATTCGTCCCCGTGGATATAAAGATCCTGTTATATTCATAAATGGTGGTATTTACCATTGTTATACCATTGGTTATATTCGAGAAAATGAGTGGATTTTTCATTTTACAAGTGAAGATGGTGAGGTATGGAAACCTGTAGGAGATGTAAATGAGCCAATTATGAACTTAAATGGTTGGCATAATTTCTTTGTGAGACCTGCTTCTATCTTACCTATCGGTGTTGGGTTCCTATTTGTTTATGAGGGTTCAAATACAAAATGGTATGACCCTGTTTACAATATTGCTACAGGATTAGGATTTACCTTTGATTTACATAATATTATTGATTTGACTCCGGATTCCCCAATTTTAGTAAGTAATACACCGGGAGATATGTTTGCAACATTTCGTTATTCACAATGGATCTGGGTGAATAATGAAATATGGGTCTATGCAGAAGTCGTTTGTCCCAACAAAACCCATGAAATAAGACTATACAAAATTAAAAAGTGATGATTAGAATATGTTGGGTTAGTTATGTTTTTATTCACTTTTATGTTACCTTGGAGAAATATTATATAAAAGAAAAGTCATACATACTTAGGGTTTGTTCAATAATGTTCTTTATGGGAGAAAACATTCTTTTTCAAAATAATTAATTTATAAAATTTAGAAAATTTAGAAAAAGGTCTTGACAAATAATTTTTTTTTTTTATAATTAAAAAAGACAATTAATTAAGTAGTATAGGAAAAATTGAATAGGAACAGACCTTAAAAGAGGAGAATAGAGTATGAGAAAGTCTGTATATCTTTCCTGTTGTGTAATAATTATCAGTAGTTTGTGTTCTATTAGTTCCTACAGTCTTGACCCAGCATTTTTACAAAAGGTGAAGGCAGAAGAACAACTTGCCTATGATGAGATATGCTCAGGCAAAGGACGAGACGGATTAAAGAGGTTGGTGTATCTATTTCGTGAGATGCCTGCGGATGATGTGCAATGTGTAGATATACTGATAAGCCCTGTCCAATTATTTATATTCGGCATGGAACAATACATGGGAGGTAAATTTGGAACAATCGAATTTGAGCGAGGAATGGGAGATAATCGAATAGAAGATTTTGGTAAATATCCGACGGATGAGTTAATAAGTGGACTGGTATTATTGAATGAAAAAGATATGATGAAATATACAGGCTATGTAAAATTATATGGATTGACAAATAGTTTCCATCGAGGTGTGCAGTTTATCTCCTCTGTGATATGCATGTTGGGAATGCCGAGGGAGTTTTGTAAAGAGGACCCGATACAATTTTCAGTGAAAACTTTAGAAATGGCAAAGCCCTATAAAGGTCTAAATATAGTTCGTCAGATGTCTTTATTGCCGGTATTGGAATATATGGAGAAACAATATGTAGAGGATATAAAAGGACAGAAATATTTTTTTGAACGAGTAGTAGAGATGCTAAATGTATATGGAGCGGGTGTATTGATGGGCATTGGGACAGATATGCCGAGTTTAGGTTGTATAGTTGAGAAGATAACTGAATTAGATAGAGAACGAAATAGGATAGAGTTGGGAATACAAAAGTTAGCCCATGGTATAGTAAGTGAGAAGGATAGTATATGTCAATATGGGCAGATAGTAATGTTAAGTCAATTAGGTAAATATATGAAATGGGATAAGATAATTCGAGATAGCCTTGAGGAAGTAATCAAACAGACAGATGCCAGCGATGTAGTGCAGATACGGGCGAAATTATTGTTAGCAGAATATTTGCAGAAAGGACATGAAGTAAAACGGATGCGGGAATTAGGCAAGGAGATATTAAACTGGGGAGTGTTGCCTGGGGTAATAGATAGAAATTTATATAATGAACAGGTAAGTGTGTTGGAAAAAATGGGTAGATATTTTCTGCGATATGGTTGGTACTCGGAGGTAGGAGAGATATATGGCGGGCTGGCGAAAAAATATCCGGGTTCAAAGATAGCGAGGAATGCAAATTCATGGGCGAAGCAGATAGAGCGAAGTCCGATAGATGCGAGTTTAGAGGTGATAGCGATGGAAATAGAAGGGAGTCGAAGAAGTGGAGAACGAGAAAAGGTGACCGGATATTATCGGGATATATCGGAACGCACACCGAATTCGGATTTGCGAGCGAGATTAGTAACCCAGCAGATTCATCCCATGGAACAGTTAAAGTACAATCGGCGAATGAATGACCTGGAAGAATCTCTATTTTCCAATTACGACCCTGCTTTAGAACCATTACAGAAATCTTTTCTGCAAAATATAAACCCGCAATAAAGAAATAGGAGGGAAGAAAAACGAAAAAGGTAATTTATAACAATCTATTATGTTTTGTTCCTTTGCTCTTTTGCATAGTTTCCATTCTTTTAACAGGTTGCCCACAGGAGTTGCCCCAACTGTGTGATTGTGGAGAAAATTTTTCATTAGACTTAAGTATAAAGAATTTAACTGGATCTACTTTAACAGATGCAGGGACTATAGAGGTATATCCTGAAGGCCCAACATATAAAAAGGGTCAGATGGTAGTATTGCAATTTACTCCAGCAGAAGGTTATACCTTTATCAGATGGAAAGCATCTTTATATGGGAATTATTTGGAATCGTATGGCCTAAATACAGTATCTAATTTCCTTTTACCAGTGACCTGTTTTATATTGAGTGGAAATACCACAATAACGGCGGTGGTGGAAGGGAGACAAAGATTAAGTGTAGTTTTAGAAAAATTTTATCCTGCGCCGGCACCGGGAGAAGTAAATATCTTAGGAGGAAGTAATGAAGAATTGATAGAGACTAGTAGTCAATGGATCAAAACGAAATATTTTGATTATGGAGAGACTGCGGAAATAGAAGTAGAAGGGAATTCTCCACCAAATTTTATGTTGACTATAGGTGGGGTTCGTTTTTTTGAAAATGTTGTGCAGATACAGATGTTGAAACCGGAGAATGTAGCTATCCGATATCAATACTATTATACTTTTCCATACCAGATTTACTATAATACAGTTAATTTATCTTTATTTCCATCAGGAGTGTCAGGAACACTGTTTTGTAATGGATATGATTGTTATGGCTGTTTATTAGATCCGGGTTGTTATTTAGGTAATTTTTCAAGGAGTTGTTATAATACCAATTATTCATACTTTTATTTAGCATTTCTTCCAGAAACAAGTAAATCCTTGGTTTTCTGGTTTAGTCAGGAAGACAATTATTATTTCGTACGTCCAGCAATTGAGTATCCACCGGTTCAGACAGGATTTAATCCCCCCCTTATCCTCGGACTGTTCGCGATAACCACTTAGTTGCACTTGTTACGGATAAGGTGTACTTAAATTATGATGTAGGTTGTATATCGGGTAATGAATGTATTGCTAATAAAGGGGGAGTAATTAAAATGGGACCTTTAGTGAATTTTTATCCGGACTCCATTGGGTTTGATGATAGTCGAAAAGTGAATTATGGGTGGAACCCGTTTCCTTTTAAACCTATATTGTATGGATATTATTCTACTCCAAGTGGGGGTTTTTTAGATGAGATATTGAGCAATAAAGATATGTATGCAAATAAAGTAGAACTGACAGCGGAATCGTGTCTGGGATATAGCTTTGACCATTGGGAGATAGAAAATGGAGATGGTCAATATCAAAATATTGGCGGTATCAACCCATTGGAGATATACATGAACAAATGGGAAAGCCAAAACGGCGAAATCCACATTTCCCCTAACACCAATGAACTTAACGTCAAAAGTGTGTTTAAAAAATTACCGTCTGTATTAATTGCTCATGGAGATACAAGGAGTCTTTTACCAGGAGAATCTGATGCTCGGAGTGTATTAGAATCTCAAGGATGCTATGTTACATATATTGACCAGCCTTCAACCCCTGACCCAGTATTAGAATCACTAAAATGTCATCATGATATATTCGTATTTGATGGACATTCAGCTGATGGTGAGCAATTATGTTTACAGGTTGACGGTTACTTCACACTTACTTGTGAATGCATAGACCCTCCTGCATGTTCACAATTTGATGCATTAGATACTATATCAGTAAATTATTATAATAGGGAACATAACTACAGATTTATCTATCTTTTTGCATGTTATACAGGAACAAGATTATCCACCTGGAAAGATGTTTTCAATGCAAATTGTGCATTAGGATTTGATGAAGAATATCTGGAGAGTCTCTTATTAAAATATGACGCTTATTTTTGGTATTATTTAGTTTATGCTCCTGAATATAATTATCGTAAAGTTTCGCTCTCAGCAAATAAAGCATGGATAGATACTTATGATGAAACAGGATACGATATTCATTTTAGAGTACTTGGAGATGAGTGGTTTGATGATATATTTTAATTTTAATTAAAAAAACATAGAAATGGAAAAGAAAATATATATAATAATTATATTGTTTGCTTTTGGATTAGTGGTGAGTTCTGCATTTATATTCAGAGAAGCATTGGAGATTTATTCCCTTGCTGATGTTCCTGAAGAGGTATATAAAGCAAATACTATATTTTTACAAGAAATTTTAGGTGAGAGAAATGCGGTTCCTAAAAAACGATTTTTAGGAGATTTTGATACCTGGCATATTATGGATTTTTCACGGGTGAGAGAATATTATTATATAGAATATAAAACAGATAATGGGAAAATTTTTTATTTGGTAACCGATCCAGCAACGCTTAATGTAATATTCTATGAAGGTCCTCCAATAGGTAAATATTCTGTATTAGAAAAATTTTTTAACTATAGGGAAGAAGAAGTATTTAATTTAACACTTTCTTTATTAGATTATTTACAGCTTAGAAAAGATAAGAAATTATACTCTATTAAAACATCGGATGAGAATATTTATATTTCAGGTGGTATGAGGTTTGCTGATTTATGGCCAAAGGAGACTGTTGAAAGAATAAATATCTATGGTAGTTCAGACAATAAAGAATTCTCTACAGATGTTTTGTATAACATTCCCTTTGAATTTTACTATAATTTTAATAAGAAAAAAATGTCTTTTTGTTGTTTATTTAATAAATTCTGGAGATTAGGATATCAGGATTTTTATCCTTAACTTTAATAGAAATAGACTGAATTGTTAGTATGAGAGTTACTTTACTATCTTTATTGGTAATTTTGGTCTTGACTATGGTTTTTTCCTCTTTAGGATATTTTTGTTTGAATATGTGCAAAGAAAATTTAATAGAGATTATTCATTCTTCTTCAATATTTATTTATCCTATTGGAGTTAAACTTGGTTTATGGGAAGGTAATTGTTTCTTTGCTTCATCTAAAGTATTAGATTTAGAAAAAATTGATAAAGTAGAAACAACTTTATGTGACAAAAATCTAATGATACAAACAGACTTCGATAAGATTGTTTTATTACTTAATTCAATATATGAGTGTAAATTCCCTTTCGGATGTTTTAAGCAAAACAATAATGGTATAGAAATTATTTTTGTCCCTGAAAATAATTGTTTCCCAAATAAAAATAATGATATAGTGAACATCTTTTCAATTAATCTTCAGTATGACCCATATGTAATGGTTATTTTTGATAGGAAAAGTTGTCAGATTAGAAATTTATACAGTTTTTTGTATCGTTCTAAAAGAAATATATATTCTTCATTAAGTAATAATGATAGTAAATCTATTAAAAATTGTATTTCTGAATATCATCTGATGCCTATACTCGATTATTTCGGAATAGAAATGAATTATCTTTCTAATTTCAAAAATGGAATTGAAGACATTGTTTCAGACAATCTCATAAGTGGTTACCACATTATATTCTTTCATAATAGTAGTAATGGTAAGTGCTTTAATAGAGGTAGTATAAAGAGAATTCTAATCGCTGTAAATACATCGTATAATGAAGTGCATGAAATAGCAATTGTTGAAAAGAAATAATGGAGGATGAAAAAATGATGAACAGTAGAAAAAGAAATCTAATTATAATATGTTTTCTTCTATTTAGTTTAACATCAACATTATACTCGGAAGAAAAAGAGTTAGACGAAAAGTGTAAAAATTATATAAGGGATTTTTTTGCAAATGTTGCGGATTACAAAGTGGAAAAAATAAATATTTTAGAAGAGAATAAATTTAAAGGTGAGTTCTTAACTTCTCAGATTCCATCAGGTGAATATATACCTTTATTACTTGATAACAAATATTATGTCTGGATAGACAGAGAATGTAAGGGAGTCTATTATTTTGAGATAACAAATTTACTTGATCTAATGAATACTATAAAAGATAATGATGTGAAGAATGATAAATTATTATCTGAAGCTAAAGCTTCGGAAAAAATTGAGAATTTAATAAAATCAGGAGATTTTTTAATAAAAAGCCCATATAAAATATCGAGTGAATATAAAGTAATCCGTTTAGATAGAGTTTGTTCTTATGAGTTTATTTTTAAATCTAGTTTGAAAAATGTTCCCTGTCGTTCAAAACATGTGTTAAGAATATGGGTTTCTATGGAGAATGGGGAAATTATCAGATATATTAATATTCCCCCTTCTCTTCCTTCTAATCACATAAATCCTGAAATAAAAATAGACAATACAAAGATAATAAATATAGTAAAAAAATGGTGTGAAAATGACCCGTATTTTTCAAGGTATTCTGTGAAAATGAATGAAGATATAAACCCTAAATTAGTAATAGCTCCTTCTATAAATTTTTTCTTAATAAGGGGTCCAAAAAATCTTTCAAATAATAATAGCAAATTTTTTTATGCTTGGGAAGTTCCGTTAATTTGGGGAGGATATAAAGAGAACCATGGAGTAATTTGGGTGGATGTAGAGAGTGAACAAGTAATTGGAGCAGGTCCTTATGAACTGGACGAATGGTAATATTTTGTTAAGATTCAGTCGAGAAGACTATTGATATTTTATGTTTTATGTGATTTAATATACACCACCTCAGACGAATCTATCCATATACTCTCGGACTGTTCGTGATAACCCCTTATCTGAATTTGTTTAGATAAGTTTTACAATTGTTATAAAGCATTTTATAAGGAGTGTGTCTTAGGTTTTAAAGAAGGAATTTTATGGAAACATGTGAATATTTATGATAATTCCTTTTAAAAATTTTTAGTTACTAAAAAAAATCACCGGTATTTTTACAGAAACTGGAACTAAGGGTCAGATACAGTCATATTTTGAACTTCAAATTAACTAAATGGAATTATGCCCGTTGTCATTTTAGGAGATATATCACTTTTGATAAAGTGATATTGAAAGTTTAAGAATAAGGAAAATAAAAATAAGAATAAGTAATTTTTTTTATGTATGTTTTCTTTGTGTTGTGATGCAGTTTATTTCTTTTATTAATTTATGTGCAGATGATAATGTGGGAACAAAAGCATTACCGACGGATATTATAAAAGAATTTATGAAATCAGTGTGTGGGATAGAAATACAAGAAGAATGTATAGGGGAGGATGAGAGAGAAATGCAGAGCCAATCTAAGTTATTTCCTTCTGATTTTTATGGTGTAAATTGGAAATGTTATTTAGTGAGTTGTAATAAAGATGATATATATAAAGATGTAAGTTATAGGGTAGGTATAATGGAAGGAGAGAGTAAGGTATTTTGGTTTGATAGGATTATGCCAAGAAGTATACCAGGATTAACAGGTGAAAGTAGGGGAGAAATTTCAGAAAATCGGTGGAATTGTGTAGAAAAAAAGATTGAGTGTGTTAAACCGTTATTAGAGTATTTAAATATTAAATGGAAAAAAGAGGATTTTACTGTTTCAGAAGATGAGAATGGATTTCTTTTAGAAAAAGATATAATATGGGATGGAGTCGCTGTTCGGTGTAAAGGTTTTTCTGTTTCTGTGTCCAAAATAGATGGAAAAATAAACAGTTTTACCAATCTACCTCCGGTGAAGCCGGGGAATAATACCCCTAATGAAAGATATACGGAGGAGGAGATAAAAGAAATTGCAAGAAAATGAATAGCGGAATATCCAATCTTTAAAGTAGAGAAATGCTTTCCACGATGGGAAGACCATCAACTTCAAGTAATTGAGGAAGAAAAACCTGAATTAGTAACAGTTCCTGCGTGGAGTATTTATAATAAGAATAATAAGAAGAGAGAAAAGTATTTCTGCTTTGGGAAATTCCTTTTATATATTGGGAACCGTGTAAGTGTGTTGATGCGTATGGGAATTTGATTTGGAAAAGGTTTAAATCAAAAGTATATATCGATTCCTGTATCTACGATATGATTGGAACAGGGAAAATTTCTGAATTTCAGGTCAATTAATAGATGTAATTTATATATAATAATTCTGGATACATACTGTAATGAGTTTGGGTATAAAATGTATATGTTTTCATAATATTAATTGAGGAAAAATAAAGGGGAGGTTATAAGGCTATTTTTACCCATTTTATTCTCTATTTTCTATCGTTTTTTTATCTTTTTAATTTCTATGCAGTTACCTCCCCTCTTTATTCTCTATAATTCTTTATGATACAAACATTAAATAAAATTTATTCAGTAATCTCATTTGCTTTATTAGTTAATTCATTAAAGTATTGGGTTTTAAAATTTGGGATGAATTGTTTTAAAATATTGATTTGAAAGTCTTAATTACACATTCCCCCCTTTGAGAAAGGAATATAAAGTGGAAAAAATTGTAAATTTATGTAAAAGAAGAGGTTTTATTTTTCAATCCAGTGAAATTTATGGAGGTATTAATGGTTTCTGGGATTATGGTCCGCTGGGTGTAGAACTAAAGAAGAACTTAAAAGATGATTGGTGGTATGTTTTTGTCCAAACAAGAGATGATATGCTTGGATTGGATGCCAGTATTATTATGCATCCGGATACCTGGGTAGCCAGTGGGCATGTTGCTGAATTCCATGATATGTTAGTTGATTGTAAATCATGTAAAAAACGGTTTCGTGCCGACCATATTGAAGGGGACCGTTGTCCAGAATGTGGTGGAGAATTAACAGAACCACGTGCATTTAACAGTATGTTAAGAACACGGATTGGGGTAAGTGATGATACTGCTGTGGATACTTATCTTCGCCCTGAGACATGTCAATCTATATTCGTTGATTTTAAACAAATATATAGCACAAGCCGTGTTAAAGTACCTTTTGGTATTGCCCAAATAGGTAAAAGTTTTAGAAATGAAGTAAATCCACGCAATTTTATTTTTAGAAGTCGTGAATTTGAGCAAATGGAGATTGAATTTTTCTGTAGAGAAGAAGAGGAAGAAAAATGGTTTGAACGCTGGCAGAAATGGATATGGCAATGGTATCTGGATATTGGAATTCGTGAACATAAACTCCGCTGGTATGAACATCCGAAGGAATCATTAGCCCATTATTCAAAGAGAACCGTTGATATAGAATATGAATTTCCTTTTGGATGGGGTGAACTTCAAGGATTAGCCAATCGAGGTAAATATGATTTAACACAGCATTCAAATTATTCAAAAAAAGACCTTTCCTATTTTGATGCTGAGAAAAATGAACGATATATTCCCACTGTTATAGAGCCATCTGCGGGCGTGGATAGAACTATTCTTGCTGTTCTTTGTGATGCCTACGATGAGGAAATGGTAGAAGGCGAACTGCGAGTTGTATTAAGACTTCATCCGCGTTTATCCCCAATTAAAGCAGGTGTCTTCCCATTAGTGAAAAAACATGGACTTGCAGAGATTGCTATGGACCTTGAAAAAAGATTACGCAAGAGATTTGTTACTTTTTATGACGATTCCGGTGCTATTGGACGACGCTATCGCCGAATGGATGAAGTAGGGACCCCTTTCTGCATTACGGTTGATTTCCAGACCAAAGAAGACGGAACTGTAACCATTCGTGAACGCGACGCCATGACCCAGATTCGATTGCCCATGGACGATGTCGCTGGTTTTATAGAAAAACACATCTCACATGAACGCTCATAAGCCTTTTCATGAATTTATTTGATACCTGTGCTGAAAATTACGACCAATTCCGTACCGGAAGTACTCCTTATCTTTTTACAGTAATATCCCTCTTAAAACAGTTCAAAACAGAGACACTACTCGATTTAGGGTGTGGAACGGGAAATCTTTTTTATCAATTGTCCCGGCACTGGAAAGGCAATTGTATTGGACTTGATGTCTCTGTAAAGATGATAAGAAAAGCGTACGCGAAGAACATTCCTGCAAGTTGGATTCGTGCCGATGCCCAAAACATCCCATGTCGCAATAATTCTTTTGATGCAATTACCGGAATCTATGTTTTACATCTCTTAGATAACATTCCACAAATGTTAGCAGAATGTAGAAGGATATTAAAGAAAGGCTGGATTCTTTTTGTTTCTGCTCCTCATCTTTTTATAAAAAATCATCCACTAAATCAATTTTTTCCCAGTTTCTATCAAATAGATAGTCAACGTTTCCCAAAAGAAGAGCAAATGGTCAACATGCTTTCCGATGCAGGCTTTTATAACATTCGTCAAGAATATTACATATCAGTTAGAGACTGGCTATCCGAAGAATACCTCCAAAAAATCAGGTCAAGATTTATTTCTACACTTCGACTTATACCCGATGATGAATTTAATGAAGGGCTTATGAAAATGGAAGAAGAAGTATTCAAAAATTCATCTCCAAGACATATTCCATGGGAAAGTGTTTTAATAATGGGTTTTTACGATTAAATTCTTTATCGGTTAGTATCTTTGGGTAATAGTTCTATTTCAAAAAGAGTGTCCCAATATTTCCCGGTTACTAAAAGATGATTGTTATCATTACGAAATGCTATGCCATTCAATACATCTGCCTGATTGGGGTTTAACAATTGATTTTTTAATCCATATAAATCTATCTTTCCAACTACATTTCCCGTTTCTGGATGAATGACGACGATAAAATCTTTATACCATACATTAGCACAAATGTATCCATCTATAAATTCAAGTTCATTTAACTGAGTAATAGGTACCCCCCTGTCCTGAACAAGGACTGTTTTTACTATTCTAAAAGTTTCGGGTTCACGAAAAGAAAGATATGCTGACCCATCTGACATAATTAAATGCTTACCATCATAAGTAAGCCCCCAGCCTTCTCCGTTATAGAAGAAGCCTTTTTGAAGTTCAAGAGTATCACGAGAGTAAACAAAGCAAATTCCTTCTTTCCATGTGATTTGATACAATAAGTTCCCAACAAGTGCTATTCCTTCCCCAAAAATTCGACTAAAAGTTTGCCCATTATATTCTTGGGGTAAACCCCTTGAGAGTAGTGGAACCCCTGTTTCTAATTCAACAATGCGTAGGGATGATTCCCCATATAGTCCTGTGCTTTCGTAAAGTATCCCATTGTCCCATATTAACCCCTGAGTAAATGCAGAACTGTCGTGTGGATATTGAGATACGATACGATAAGTTAGCGTGAAAGGAGGTTGCTGGGTCCAGAAGGTGGATACAACTGCACCTTCTTCTCCATCTGTGGATTCGCCTTCCTGTGGAGGATTTATTATTCCTTCCCCATCGAAACTTATTTGCCCTTCAGATATGGTGGGAGGTGTTGAATGTTCTCCTTCAACAGGTTGTTTATTATCACGGCAAGAAAAGAGCAACAAAAAATTTAATAATATAATAATAGTATATCGTTTCATCATTATTCGTGTTTCATCTATATTTTCAAGTAAAATATCTTATCAGGAAAGTATAACAAAAGTAATAACGGATAGAAAATGCTCATCCCCCAAAGAATACAAATACAAACACAAACAGGGTGTAATGGTCGGTGTGTTTTCTGTCCCAATGAACAATTTATAAAAGCACACCTTCCTACGGGAAGAATGCCAGAAGAACTATTCCATTCCATTATTGACCAATTAGTTCCATTGAAACCCCATAGAATTATGCCATACCTTCAAAATGAACCTCTGCTCGATGAACGATTGCCGGAACTCATTCAATATATTCATCAACAAATGCCCAAAGTAACAACATTAGTCGTAAGCAACGGAACACGATTGACTGAAGAAATGGGGGAAAGACTGATTGATAGCGGTTTGAAACGATTAAAAATAAGTTTACAATCCTTGAACGATGAAGTTAATCAGCAACTTATGGGTTATCCCGCAAAACCCGTTATCGAAAATATTATAAACTTCTCTATTTTATTAAAAAAGAAACATTCCAATATGGATTTTAGAGTGTCTACAATAGTTACCTCTAAAAATGAAAAAGAGATTGATAAAATGAAAAAAGTCTGGGGAAAACACGGTATTCGTTTCGTTTTATCATCACTCGAGAATCGGGGTGGAAATATTTCTAATGTATTGGAATTATCCAATACCCCTGAAATACATTTAAGAAGGGGCTGTATTCGTCCAACTCGGGATATGTGCATTCTTTTTAATGGAAAAGTGGTTTTATGTTGTGTCGACTGGTTCAGGACAGTAATCTTAGGGGACCTGAACGAAAAATCAATAACGGAAATCTGGAATACAAAACGACTTCAATTAATTCGCGAAGGTTTAAACATGGAGGATTGCTGTCATCTCCCTGAAATTTGTAGAAATTGTTCCGAAGCAGTAGAAAATTACCGTAAAACACCCTCCTGGCTGAAACAGATAAAAAACTCTTTCAAACAGGTATTCCAGAATTTAACACAATAAATAGTTCGCAGGTTCTGCAATGAAAATCTCATTCATAGAGAATATTACTGCAATTAATACGTTCAAATCATTTATGTTTATTCGCTTTTTGCGTCATTTATTACACAGAGAAACACAGTCAAGAATTAGTGCGAAAGATATTTCACCTCTCCATTTGGAATATGGCAGGAACAGAAATATCCCAAACAGAGGGGTTTGAACGAGAGCCATGATATTGCATATAAACAGTATGCATATTTATTTTTATCATAAGGAAAGTGCGTCGAGATAAATATTGTGAATAAACTATTTGTTAAAAATATATGCGTATTAAACTTTTATTTTTCAGGGTATTTGACTTCGTATGTTTTATTATTGAAATCGACAGTAATTGTTGTGCCATCGGAATAGGTTGTTTTCTGTTTTCGGTATGTATCATCTAAATATTCATGATTTACTAATTCGAGGAATTGACAATGCTTTGCTATAGAACAGAGTTCTTTAATACGACTAATCTCTTTTTCATCAGCACTAATGTTCAAATAAGGCATTCCTGCATTGAGAATACAGTGCAGGTATCCTGCATCTCCTTTAGGTATACCCCAACCTCCATCTTCCGTTATGCTCCATGGCATAATCAAGGAATCATGATAAACCAAATTAAATAAAGGAATAGGAATTCCAACTTTTTCACCGTTATCAAAAGATGGTTGTATCCAATATGGTCCATGATGAACTAAATCAATAACAGAAACAAAATAATCTGTGGGTTCTTCAGAACTTATGATATAACCTTTAGATTTTAAGAAACGGAATGCTTCTTTGCGATATTCTCCACATTCGGAACGAGTAACAGGGGCAAACGATTCATAACTTTCCTCCAGAGGAACTACTGAAAAAACATCTAAATAAACACCCTGAATTTCGAGTCCATTATTAATAAGCCAGTTATGATTTCGCTGGACATAAGAAGGGACGAATCGTGGACTCAGTATCATTTGAGGTCCTCCGCACCAGATACTATGTTGTTCCTTATCTTTTGCCTGATTTAATACCGCTAATTTGGGATTGAACGAAACAGCATTCAGATAAAAATCCCTATATTGGTCGTGAAGAGCAAAGATGTAACCCAATTCATTGCAAGTATCTGATAATCGTTTTAGCCCTTCCAATCCGCCTGCTTCATAGCCCGGTGGAACAATATCGGGATGAGCACTGTCATATCCTAAAAATCCCCATCCATCTAAATGAACATAAGCACTATCCATACCTTTGTTTTTTAACTCTCGCAATTGTTCAGCAATTTTGCTACAAAGGACAAGTGAATGATTATTCTCAGGAATCTCCTTATTAAAATAGTGACTACTTTCTTCAAAATGATATAGAGCACCGACATGAATGACCGGAACACCAATTATCTTTTCAAGAATTGGGCATCGGGCTATTTTTTCTTTAAGGGATACAAAGGCTTTGTGTTCTTTGACCCATTGTCGATATTGTTTGGCAAGCGAAGCATGCGTTGCTTCTGTGAAAAAATAATATTCTATAGTTCGTAGATAATCTAATTCTCCCATACTGGAATACCATACCGGTTGGACTCTTGTTGGACCTCCCTCCGGATGTTGATATTCAATCCCGGCGTCATCTGAAGTCGCAAAAATTGCCAATAATCCGCTGTTTCCTTTAATGTGTCCCCACCATGGCATATACATCATTCGTGAATTTGTAGGTTCCTTCCCATAAAACTTCCCCGCATAGTTGGCTGGCAATAACATCCCTTGCATTACACACAAAACGCTTTTTTCATCAGGAGATGGGTTAAGTTGAACAGGTTTTGGAAATTGTATTTCTCTCAATTGTCTCACAATACTTGAACTCGTAATATCAATAGTTAGTTTATTATCAGCAAGATAAAAAGTTATAAAGATTGTAAAATTGGGTGCAGATGGAAAATCTTTGAATTGAAGTGTGAAACCTTTTGCATATCCCGTTACCGTAGCCTCACATATTATTTCCTTAGCAGAAATTAATGAAAACTTCGATAGCGACAAAATAACATCATTATCATCAGATGGATAAAACTCCCATTTCTGTCCTTCATGTTCCACAATGAGTTTTAGACTCTTCTTATTCAAATGAACCTTTGTTTTAGTATTTTCCAGAGACCAGAATACATCGTTTTCGGAAAAAGTTTCAGAGGAAAGTGTCGGTTTATTTACGGCATTATTCAAAAGCCATGTTCGAACCTCAACAAATTCTTTATATATACCTTCGAATTCATTCTCTGATGTGATGTTGGATATTTTATTTTTCAAATCTTCTATTTTTTTATTTTTTTCCTGTGATAATGTATTATCCACAGGTATATTATTAAGCGAATCACAGAAAAACAAATACCTCTCTTTTCTACCCTCAATATTTTGTGTATATGCATTGAAGGCAATAATAAAGATTAAAAACACATAAAAAAGGAAATAGATTTTTTTCATGGATGGTCCCTTTGTAATTATTAAATTTGATTTTTTAAAGTATACTCATGTTTTAATAAAAAACAAAAAAGGAGTTTATATGTATTTACATGATGCACATGTTTCAAATGTTGTTACTTCCTTTGCAACATTATGGTCAGGTATTGTTGTAACCCTTTTCTGGTGTTATGATGGCAAACAACCTTTGCGCTGGTTATTCTTCTATCTAACAATTATTATCACTGCTATTCCGACTATTGTTCATCATATGTATCCAGCACAACAGTTCTGGACTTCTGTAGATATTATGAGCAACATTCTTTTAGTTTGGGCATTGGAATTAGCCTTAGCGGGAGATTTTTTTAAGGATATGTCCTATAAAAGATTTATTTTCATTTTAAGTGTAATAAATTGTTTTGTGGTTCTTAAATTAGGGTATGAAATTTTTGTTCCACCTGAAAGCGTATTTCTTCAATTAGGAGAGAAAAGTGGTTTTACTTTCGGCGAAGTATCTTTAATATTAAATGCCATTTTATCCGTTTCTGTAATGACTTATTATTCGAGGACATTTACACAAAAACAAAAATCTGTTTTGAAAATTTTGGTCATCATTTTTTTGTTAGGTTTAATCCTCGCTACAGGAAATGATGATTTCATTAAGCCTGCATTCATAGGTTGGCATTCTTTATGGCATATAACAGGTGCTTTTGGATTTGTTGTTTTCTGGTTTTTCAATCATTTGCGATTCTCAATTGAAGGAGGTATAAACGATGTTAGTTCATAGTGTCTATTTCTGGTTAAAGGATGAGATTTGTGAGGCAAAGAGGCAGGCGTTTCGTGAAGGACTATTGAGTTTGAAGCAAATACCGACAGTAGTTCAATTATTTGTTGGTACACCGGCACACACAGAGAAACGACCTATTATTGATGATAGTTATACTTTTGGGATTGTGGTAGTTTTCAATGATATAGAAGGGCATGATGCGTATCAGATTCACCCGATTCATAAAAATTTCTTATCCGAATTTGGTTCCTATTGGGATAAAGTCCTGATTTATGATTTTGAATGCTAATTTAATTCTTTAATATTTTTGTTCGATTGCTTTTCGGGCGATTTTATCTACAAGAGAAGGACATAATAATTTTAGCCATCGTCCTATTTTCCCCCGTTGGGATGTTATCAATAAACGTTGTTTTTTTTTAATGGCTTTCAAGATTAATTCAGCACATTCTTCTGCGGTCATAATTTTTGATTCCACCATTGGCGTTTGCCCAAGAGATGAACCATCTCCTTTCAATGCCCTTTTATGAATTTCCGATTTTACAAAGTCCGGTGCAACAATAGTTACATGAACTCCTTTCGGTTCTACCTCGACTCGTAGCGAATCAAAGAATCCTACCATAGCATGTTTGCTTGCAGAATAAATCGTTCTGCAGGGAACGCCTGTTAATCCTGCAACACTGGAAATGGCTACAATATGTCCCCCAGTTTTGTATAAATAGGGGAGAGCATGGTAGGTGCAATATACAGAGCCATAAAAATTTGTTTCCATGATTTTTTTCACAATTTCCAAATCTTGAATTTCATCAAAACGACACCACATGGTTCTGCCCGCATTATTGATTAAAATATCTAACCTGCCAAAATGAGCAATAGTTTTCTCAATTAAATTTAGGCATTCGTTTTGTCGGGAAACATCTGCCTTTACAATTAATATTGCGTTATTTTTATTTTTTATCTCTTCAGTAAGTTCCATTAACCGTGCTTCGTTGCGAGCTGACACAACAACCTTTGCTCCTTCTCTTGAACAAACCTTTGCCATGGCTCGACCTATTCCTTCCGACGCACCTGTAATTAGAACTACTTTATCTTTAAGTCTAAAATTCATAGTTTTTATTCTCCTTTTAGATTTGCTATTATTATATACTTATTATTTATATTATAGTAATTCAAGTTTTTTGTCGTATTGAGCCAAGCGAAACAATTAGACTTTCATGGAGATTAAAATATGAAAAGTGGTGTTAAGAGTATGAAAAAAATTATAACTTTTATGCTGTGTCTATTCGTAATAACTTCTACAAATGTTTTTTCTGCCAATCTTAATAATAATAATAGTAAATCCCTATCTGACTTGCCAAGCCCAATACCACGAATTGCTATTGTTGGAGATAGTTGGGGAATGTTTATGTGGTGGTTTCGTTCTTTTCAGAAAGCCCTTGTGGAATTAGGTTATGGAGACTATTGTGAAGTTGCTAATGAATCGGTTGTTGGTGGAGGAAAAACATTCCAATTTGTTAATGTTGAACAATTTCCCGCAGCAGAACAGATAAGAAATGCTGTGGTGCAAATGTTAACTGATTATCCTACGATAGACATTGTAGTCATCTCCTTAGGGGGTAATGATGCCCTTTATGGGACTGAGTTTGTATTACCCGAAGACCCATACAGGGAATTGAGATTTCAGTGCCCGGGGCATCCGGATAATAAGAATGAAATCCTTGCAAATAAAATAGTCAATCAGGATATGGATAATTTAGTAGACCTGATATTATCTGTTCGGCCCGATATTCGTGTTTTACTCACCTCTTACGATTTTGGTGGAGATACAAAAAGAAGTGAGTGTGATTTATTAACTCAACAATTAGGGATAATGGTGCTGGATATTTATAAGCAAAGGTTAGCAGACCGTAAAGGGGACCGTGTTCACTTCATTAGTAATTATGGGCTTATGCAATTTATGTATGGTGTTTTTGACTATCAAATTGATTCGGGCAATGACCCAATTTGGGGAACAGAACAATTAGTTTATCCTGCTGGCTATGTAAAACCCGGCTTCTCACCAGACGATTATCCCCCATTGAGGCTTCCCGACCCGTATGATGTTTGGACTTTCCCATGGACTGATGTGAACAGCCGGGAGTTAAATGTCCCCGGTTTCCCAGAATATTTTAATCCGCTTCATTCTTTATTAGATAGGGATATGCACTTAACCGAAGAGGGATACTATTTCATGGCACGGAGAATGGTTGACCGTGTTATAAAATATTGGCTTGATTATCCCAAAGTTTTCGGAATTCACCCTGTAGATAATGAGAAAGGGGAGATATATCAGTTTGAAGTTGTATTCTCGAAAGAAGTAACAGGTGTTGACCCAACGGATTTCGAAATAGCAACGGCTGAAATAGAAATAGGCGGGAAAAGTTTAGATATTAGTCAGGCACAAATTGTCTCTATAGTTCCTGATTCAGGTTATAGTAAAACTTATACAGTTACTGTTGACTTGAACCCTAACTTAAATCCGAAAAAAGGTACCCTAACAGAGGTTGTTCATATACATGTTTTAGACGATGATAGCATTGTAGATTCTGAAGGGATACCTCTCGGAGGACCCAATACTCCGACATGGACGGACAACGGGAAATTTACTTATTACGGTCCTTTTGCCTTTGCAGATTTAATGAAGCCCGAGGAAGATAATTTTGAGCAAGTTCAAAAATATTTATCAGTTTTAACCAAGCCTTATCTCCCATTTATCAATTTTGCCGTTTCTTTTGATGAAGATAAATTGGATATAAATGGTAATTTATTCCCATTAGTCCAGCAGTTGTTAAATGATGAAGATGTCGACCCGGAATCTTTATATATCAAAGGAAATGGGATGCTCGATAGTTATGAATTTGCCCTTTTAGAACGCTGTTTGAAAGACATCAATATTGATTTAAGTTCTGTCGGTGGAATATCCCATACATTAGTTGCAAATGCATGGGAACAAAATCTTGCTCGTATTCGTAACGATTTAGGCGGGGCAATTACTCCCGAGCACGATAATATGGTATTGAGAGTATTTGCTGGCTTGGATTCGCTTTTCTGTGCTTATTTAACTTTTGGCGAGATGAATACAGTGGGTACTATTTCTGCCGCTTCCGTAGCACTTACATCAGAAAGTGTTTCTCAGTTCTTACCTGGTTTGACATTCACGCCCATAGATTCAAGAAATTATCAGTTGTTAACGAATTATTTAGGAGCAAAAGATGTGAACGGGAATGGCATATTATCTCCATCTGAGTTTGCCGATGCAGACAAAGATGGATTTACCAATGCTCAGGAATATCTTTATTTTGAATGTGATGGCAAACAAGCCTTTGTAAACGCGGCGATTGACCCGAATATTAAACCTCCACAATTTCCTCCTCCAACCAACTTTACGGTAAACGAAGGAACAAATCTTCGTTTGTATGTTCCGCAATTATTACATGTATATTTAACAACTTATGAATGGTATAAAGACGGTGTTTTACTGACGGATAACGAACACATCAAGGGGAGTTCAAAACGAACCTTAAATATTGAAGGATTGACATCGGAAGATTCAGGGAGTTATGTGTGTTATTACTGTGAAAACGACCCCAATAATTATGTGGTTAAATCGTATGGACCTATAACAGTAAATGTCCAGCCCGAAATTCAGGAAGGAGAAGGTCTTATAGAGGGCGAAGGTTCAATAATAGAAGGAGAAGGTCTTATAGAAGGTGAAGGAATAATGGAAGGAAGTTTAGAAGGGATTGAAGAAGGAATATTAGAAGGTGTAGAAGAGGGGGAAGGAGAAATAATACAAGAACCCCATTCCTTAGATATAAATAGGAATTTCAAAGTTGAATTGACCGAGTTATTACGAGTTATACAATTTTATAATTATGGGGAATATAGTTGTTCTCCGTCATGGCTTACTACGGAAGATGGCTATGTCCCCGGAAATAGAGGAGATCGTTCCTGTCAGCCTCATGCGTCAGATTACAAACCACAGGATTGGAGTATTTCTTTTGAAGAAATCTTGCGTGCTATTCAGCTCTTTAATTCACGTTCATATTACTGGTGTCCTGGACAAGGGGAAGATGATTTCTGTGTCAATTAGATTTCAATTTACGAAATAGTAATCTTATAAAAACTGCTTTGCTAATTTGTTGAGTTCCTCAACACCGCGTTTAATAGTTTCATCTGAAGCGGCAAAAGAAATGCGGAAGTGACTTTTTTTGTCTGAAAAAACACTACCCGGAATAATGAGAATATTATTTTCTATGGCTTTTTTCACAAATTCATCTCCATCTCCTCCTGGAGCCTTTGGAAATATATAAAAGGCTCCCTTAGGTTTAATTACTTCAAAAGTATCTTTTAACCCTTCATAAATCAAATCTCTTTTCCTTCGGTATGTTTCTATTTTTTGTGTCATATCAGATTTTAACGCTTGAACGGCTGATTTTTGGGCAAATGAAGGGGCACAAACAAAGGTATATTGTTGTAGGGTATTCATTTGTTGAATAATGTCTTCAGGTCCTGCGGCGTATCCTACACGCCAGCCTGTCATTCCCGCATTTTTGGAAAAGCCGTTGAGCAGTATTACCTGGTCATACATCCCTGCAATTGTTGATGGTTTTTCATCGTATAACAGAGACTCATAAATTTCATCAGTTATAACTAACAATTTATATTTCTTTGCCAGTTCAGCAATTTTTATCAAATCTTCTTTGGGAATTGTCAGTCCGGTGGGATTTGATGGACTATTTAAAATCAAGATTTTTGTTTTTCCCGTAATAGCGGGTTCGATTTTCTCTGCGGTTAAGTGAAAATCGGGGTATGTGTCAACAGCGACAGTTTTTCCCCCTAACAGATTAACTAAATGTTTATACATAACAAAATAAGGGTCAGCAAAAACGACTTCGTCTCCGGGGTTCACAGTTGCTAATAAAGCAAGAAAGAGCCCTCCTGATACACCACAGGTAATCATTACATTGGATATTTCAACGCCAAATTTGTTCTGATAATATTCTTGTACTGCTTCCCGAAGTTCTTCAATACCCCATGTTTGTGTATATGAATTAAAGCCATTTTTAATTGCATTAATGGCAACCTCTTTGCAAACTTCATCTACATCATAATCAGGTTGACCGATGCTTAAATTAATCGGATTTTTCATCTTTGCTGCTAATGCGAAAACTTTACGTATTCCACTGGCATCGATGTAGTTCATTCGCTCTGCAATATAACTCATAAATATACTCCTTTGTTTTACTATTGTATTTTGTTTATAAGTTCATTTATTTCTCGTTGTTCTTCGGGTGTCGGATTATTTTCTTTTGCTTTTTCAAGCCATAATTTTGCCTGTTCTCTATAACCTTTTTCAATTGCTATACGGGATAAGATTATATATTTTTCCCCAATGGAATAAGAAGTCTGCTCCATATAAGTTTGTGCTGATATAAAATTACTACTTTTTACACATTCCTGTACCAAATCTTCCCATAGTTGTTTATTATCGCTGAAATAATTTCTCCATTTTTCTATAAATTCATTAGACTTACCTAACTTTCCGTATATTACACCAAGTTTAATTAGTAAATCCTTATTGTTTTGTTCTTTTTGTAAACCGAAAGATAGCCATGACTGAGATAATGTAAGTATCCCTTTTTTCTCATAATAATCTGCAATCATTTGATAAGGAGCATTAAAGGTATCTCCACTAACAAGCAAAGTAGCAGGAATATTGTTTAATACTTTTTGTATATCATCATACCCTTTCTGGAAAATCTCTTTCTTCTCTCCTGAAGTATTGAAATCCTTTTTTAATATTTCCCATCCCTGTTCATAATTTAATAAATTTTGGGCAATTTCTAAAAATTTGTTTTTTTCTTCTGTATTTAAATTTTTGTTAATTAAATATAAACTTATGTATGCATTATATAGTTGAATTAAATTATCCCTGTCCTCAGGTTTTGTTTTTGTTTCGTTCTCAATTATTTTTATCTGCATTTTTATATTTTCACAATCAAAAGGATTTAGTCCGATAGCCTTTGCTATGTATCTTTTTGCTTCATCATATTGATTACGCTCTAAACATAGAATCGATTTACTCCGTAGTGCTTCTACATTTTCGGGGTTAAGTTCCAACAAGGTGTCCCATGCTTGTTCTGATTTTTCAAGATAATCGGTTTTTTCTGAGGTTTCTTCTTCTGCTTTCCGGGTTAGGGTTCGAGCTAAGTATTTCCATGCTTCAATATTGGATGTATAGTTCCCGGCACAGGTTAGCCATAATCTTTCCGGGTCGCGTAATTCGTAGGTAAGTTGAAAACTAAATATGGATAGTGTAGAGAGGATAATTAAAAAGAAAAGACTGAGCAATCGAAAAATAGTTGTATTTTTTTCGTAAACATTTTGAGCAATGAAATAGAAGAGTATAGTGATACTTAAAATTAAGAAATAACTACTGTTACACATGCTTAAATCAAGTATTTGAAATACAGGAAAAATAATAATGCCTGCGATTGCTATGAAAGAGGAAAGAAGAGATAAGGTCTTTGAATTTTTATAATAATAAAATGCCAACATGAACAAAATGAAGAAAATTACCAATGCGATAGGTATGCTTAATAAGGAATTAATCTCAAAATATTGTAATGGGAAAAACGTAGTAGGAAAAAGGAACAATATAAAAAGACCGCTTACAATATTTAAGTATTTAGAAGTGGGATATAATTTATACAAATCCCTGTCTGTGTGATATTCATATAACATGAGCAATATGAATAATAAAAATAAAGCACTAAATAGCCAATGGACATAAGTAAAGGTATTTGTCTGGGATTCATTTTTTATCTTGTATATATGCGAAAGGTAAAGAATGGGGATAATTAATACCACACATAAAAAATGACTGAAAGTAGATAGAAATAGTAAAACAATTGAAATTAACATTATTGATAGCCGTTGCGAATTGGTATCCCGGGTATATAAGATAGTCAATAGGAGCAGAGCGAAGAAGGAAGAAAATAAGCCTCCTCGATTGATAAGAAAAGATGTTGTATATATGTTCAAAGGATGAATAAGAAAAAGACAAGATAAAATCAGAGATAAAAATAGTGAAATTACACTTTTATTTTTTTTGAATAAAATATTGAAAAGAAGCAGGGTATTTAAGGTATGCATAATCCAATTGAAA
The DNA here is from genome assembly GCA_049968235.1 of Candidatus Hydrogenedens sp. Taxonomy (GTDB): domain Bacteria; phylum Hydrogenedentota; class Hydrogenedentia; order Hydrogenedentales; family Hydrogenedentaceae; genus Hydrogenedens. Next base: position 79,986 of record JBMFRC010000004.1, on the reverse strand, counting down.
AAGTAATGATAGGATATTTTCGGGGAAATTTTTTGAGAGAGGATGAAGGTAAGAGTTGTTAAAGGTGTATGGGGTTGGATTTTAAAAAAATTGGTATTTTCACCTATGTATTGGGGAATATTAGCAAAAACATCGGCATCTTTTCCCAACAAATCTGTCTGCCATGTTCCCCGAAATAGGAAAAGACTAATTAAAAATAATATAACGCACCCTGTTAAAAGGGATATATTTGAAGAAGATAGCGTTTTACTATGATTTTTTATTTGTTGATGGTTCATTTTACCCAGAGTTTTATGGTATCTATCTTTATGTGAAAAAGATACTATATCCCCAATGATAATAAATGACCAATATGAAAAACAATTAATGAGACAATGAAGGCTACTGTTGTAGAAAAGAATAAGGAAAATATAGGGATTCGGATAGAACCTGTTTCCCGTCCTATGGTTACCAAAGTGGCGACGCAGGGAGCATATAACATTACAAATATCATGAGGGTAAATGCTCGAAGAGGATACCATTCTTTATGACGGGTTAAATTAGCCGATAAGGAATCTGGGTTGATGTTATCAGAGATTTCCATGTGATACACAGTCCCTAATGTGCCAACGATTACTTCTTTTGCTGCCATTCCTCCAATAAGTGCTATATTTACTTTCCAATCAAATCCGATGTGTTTTGTAACAGGTTCTATTGTTCTTCCTAAAATTCCGGCGATACTGGATTCAATGCCTTGTGGCTCATTATTTTGTGTTATTCTTTGATACGGGATGGGAATGTAGATAAGTGCCCACATAATAATATTTACGGCAAGGATTAATGTTCCTGCTTTTCGTATATACATCCATGTTCGTCCCCATGTATGACGCAGGACACTTTTGAAAACAGGTATATGATAGGGTGGTAATTCCAGTACAAAGGGTGTTGGCTCTCCACGAATAACGAATCGACTTAGTATAAATGCACTTATAAGAGCAATAAGCCATGATAAAGCCCATAAAGTTAACATAACCAGTGTTCGGTGATGTTGGAAAAAAGCACCAATTAATAAAGCATAAACAGGTAGTTTGGCTCCACAACTCATGAAAGGAATGACCAACATGGTTATTATCTTATCTTTCCGTTCCTGTAATGTTCGCGTTGCTAATATTCCCGGAACTGCGCAACCACCAGCACCTATTCCACCGGAGATAATTAAAGCCAGTATAGACCTACCCTGTAAGCCAAAAATACGCATTAAACGGTCTAATATAAAAGCAATGCGGGCAACATAACCTGTATCTTCCAATGCAGATATAAGTAAAAAAAGCACAAAAATTAATGGTATAAAATTTAATACCGCTCCAATTCCACCAATAATACCATCCGATATGAGAGAATGAACCATTGGATAGTCCTTTTCGAGAAATGAAAATGATAAAGCAAAATTCTCGAAAAATTTTTCAAAAAGTTCAACCGGACTTATCCATTGATTAGGAAAAGGAATCCACTTCCATTCCTGTGTGGTTTTGAAGACAACATAGAATAACGAACTTATTACACCCAAAAGAATGATAGGTCCTGCAATACGGTGACAGATTATATTATCAATCTGTTCTGTTATATTTTGTTTTGCTTCACCTGTATAACTTACACATTCTCGAATGGCACCTGATGCGAAACCATACCTCCGCTGAGCAATAATAACGGTTGAGTCCTCGCTTTCATGTTGTTCTAATTCTTTAATAGCACTGTCAAGATTCTTTTCAAGTTCCTGAGGGTCTAAAATTTTATTTTTAATCTCTTCAAGTAGTTTATGGTCTTTTTCTAACAATTTGATGGTATACCAGCGTGCATTTTCTTTTTCATTATCAGGTAATGTATTCGTCAAAAATTCAGAGAGTTGTTCCACTACCGTATCTACTTCATGTCCATAAGTTACACGCTTTGGAACCCATACACACTGTTTCCGTATATATGAATAAATAAGAGATTTTAATTCCTCAATACCTTCCCCTCTATTCCCAACCGTTTTAACTATAGGTACATTTAATATTCGAGATAATTTTTCATGGTCAATAATTATTCCTCTCTTTTGCGCAATATCACTCATGTTTAAAGCAATAATAAAAGGTTTACCCAATTCCATAATTTGAATGGTGAGGTATAAATTTCGTTCGAGATTTAGAGAGTCGACAATATCTACAATAAGACCTACATCTGGCTTGAGTATTTCTTCTCGAGTAATTATCTCCTCATCTGTGTATGGAGATAGGGAATATAATCCGGGCAAATCTTCAATGCGTATATTTTCCCCTTTATAATGGAAAAATCCCAATTTTTTTTCTACGGTTACCCCTGGATAGTTACTTACCTCTTGCAAACTACCGGTGATTTCATTAAAAATGGAACTTTTACCGCAATTGGGATTACCCACGATTATTATTCGGGATTGTTGGGAAGAGGCTCGACGAGAATATGCCATGCGTCTTTTCTCCGTAATGCGAGGAAATAACCTTTAAGTTCTAATTCGATAGGGTCGCCCAGTGGAGCCTCTCTATTAACTTTGACAATAGTGCCCGGTGTTAAACCCAGGTCTAATAGCCTTTGACGATATATAGGTGGTCCTCCACGAATACTTACAATACGTGCTTTTGTCCCTTCTTCCAATTCACTAAGTCGTTCTGTATTACAAGAATTTTTCATATCCAACAATCACCTTTATACTTCTATCTTTGTCGAATTCTTTTGGGAGTGATGATGTATACTTGTTTGATTTATCGAGAGTTTTGACAGGACATTCTGATGTGTTTGTATAAGGGCATTTCTGACATGCACAGGTTTCACATGATTTTTCTTTTTTTAAGAAAATATTTTTAAATGTTTTTATAACATAAAAAATAGCGATGCCAACAATAGTAAGAATTATTAAACTTTCAATCATAAATAGTTTCTTCTGATTTTTTTATAGATTTAGGCATAAATGTATTTGCTTTTTTAGAAGGTATATGGGAATATATATCAATAATTTGATTTATTTTCATGGCTACTTCTTCCAGTAAGAGGTGTTCAATTAAACATGCCTGTTTTGTCGCTATTTCTTCATCCAGGTTCAGGAAGGATTTAAAGAAGCGGGATAAGATTGCAAAATTATTCTCAACATTATGTAGATACTTTTTCCCTAAAACGGTTAGTTTAAGAGAATGTTCCGGAAGATTTTCTGTAACCAGTTTCAATGTCTTTAAATGTACTAAGGCAATAGAAACGGCACTTCGAGATACGCCTAATAAGGAAGCAATATCGGTTGCTCTTGCAAATCCCTTCCTTTCAGTTAATTCATTAATTGCCCAGAGATAATGTGCTCGTGAATGTGTTAGATACTTATTATTTTTATATTTTAATCCATGTGTATCCATATTGTTAAGTATACTTAACTAGTTTTGAAAAAATCATGGCGGAGACGACGAGACTTGAACTCGCGACCTCTGCCGTGACAGGGCAGCGTTCTAACCAACTGAACTACGTCTCCACCTTGTGGAAATATATTATATGAAATGTATCAATAAATATTCAACTTAGCGTATAATTTCTTCTTTTGTGGATATGGTTCCATCTTCATTAATGGCAATTCCTTGTTCTGGTATTTCCCATTTATAATCTTTTTGTTTTTTAAGAAATTCCTTTTCTGTAAGCGAGAAAATAGGACTTATTTCAATATAAAAATTATTATTTTGTTCCAGATACGATTCAACTGCATAACCTGCTTTTTTTAACCATGTCCCCCAAAATTGGGTCATACTCTTTCGTGCAGAGATAACACTATTATCCCCATCGAATTGTTTTATAGGGGTATATTCCCCCTGTCTTTGAATTTCTACTGCTACAGGGGAATGATTTGTAAATCGAAGCGCATCAAATATAAATGTTTCAAATTTATATCCGTTGGGTTGAGTCGGTTTTACGAACTCGCCATATTCATTTATGTAGGGTATTTTCTTAAATGCTTTATGCCATGGGAAACAATGTAATTGCTGATACACTTTTTCTACAAAATCTAAAGAAATAATATGCATGGCAGGATTCCCTGCAAAAAATTTCATATTTCCTGCGGAATCGATTTCAAGTAATTGTGGATATATGTCCAATTCAGAATATTCAATGACCCGATATACCCCATCGCATAAACAATGGACACCTACCGGCTCTCGTAATGAGTTTTTACGAATAATTTTTGATGACATTTCGGCTTTATTTAAGGTGTGATAACCAATAAACCTCGGGTCAGCCACTTTGACTGCCCAATTGTCCACTTGAAAATAACTTATTATCTCTATACCCCGATTTTTTGCATCTTTTAATATACCCTTTTCAACTATCGTTGGAATTGTTCCCCCATGCCCGTTGGGGTTCATTGCCAAAGAATAGGGTGTCTCTAGCATAAATTTTCCCTGTTCATTGAGACAGGGAACCATAGGTTGAACAGCAAAATAAACATTTTCAGGATTTAATCCAAAAAATTTATGTTCTTTGAAAAATGATATTGTAGGTTTTTCATTTCCTTCACTTACCATGATATACCATGGTAATATGCATTTGTATTTATTTTGGAGGTTTATGATTTTTTCAGCATGATATTGAAATAAGGATTTCTGAGTAATAGGACCCACAGGATAGGTCCCTTTTGGTCCATCAAAGCCTAATCGTGTTCCCTGCCCCCCTGCAACAAGGAACAATCCTACTTTACCCTTACGTAACATTTCTTCACCAAATTCGTAAGTTTTCCTTTCTACAGGATGTGTATCTTCTCTCAATGGGATAACATCTACCGGCTCTATTTGCGAGAAAACTTCTGTTTCCGGGGTAGAAAATATCCACTTTTCTGCTAAGTTTTTCATTAGTTGGAAATTAATTCCCTTTAATTGGTTAAGCAGATATTGTTTTTCTTCTCCATTAAGTTGTCCCCAGAATTGGAAAACATGTTCCTGTCCAAACTCGACTGTTTTTTGATAAATTTCTTTTTCTTCTTCTGTAATGAACAACGATTTACTCCTCATACTCATACTACCAGTAAGGACTCCATATTTTTCCGTGTTTGTTCATTTCCTGTCGTTGCTTATAATTAGGAAGCAAACCGGGTTTGCATCCTTCTGTTATCTCATATTTTGAACCACATCCATCACATATACCGTAGTCAAATCCGGGTTGCTCTAAGGGTTCTTCACACTTTGGACAAATAGGTTGAAATCGTTTGTAAACCTCTTCCGGTTTTGTAAATTCCATTCCACAATGCGGACATTTGATCATTGGGGAAACCCTTCGCCACGCCCGAGAAAACATGCGGTCCGCATTGCAAATACGGCAATAGATTTGCCTTCCCGGTATAGGTCTTATCTCCTCTTTGGGAGTTTTTTTATCTGAACTTCCCCAACTAAATAAAGGCATTGGCTTATTTCCTCAGTGAATAGAAGATAGTGTTTTTAATAGAACATGGTCATGATATTCTGTGTTATTAATCCGAATGTTCAATTTCAAAACAGCCATTAACTCCTTTTCAAGTATTTTAGGAACTACTTCTATTTTAATTCCTGGTGTATTTGAAATGGAAACTTCCTGTGCTATGAAGTAGTCAGGGTTAATTTCGTAAGAAACAAGTTCTATTTTATTACTTTCAGATTGAGGAATAATTTCTATTCTTTGCAAACCGGGCATTTCTTTAGAAATTCGAGGAAAGACTATAAAAGGTTTGGGGAAAGATGGGTTAATTTTATAAGGTGCAGTAGCGATACCTTTAACTTTTATAGGAACTTCTGGAAAACGGTCTATATTTGTACTTAAGAAAAGTTTCCGAACAAATTCCCCGGGCGAGACATTGGGATTTATCTTTATCAAAACAATGTACTCTACGGGTTCTTCTGATTTAGTTTGAATAATTTCCATATTTAAATCATTATCTACAACATCCTGGATATCCATTTCATAGACTTTATTTATTATAAGAGGTTTATTCATAGATTTTTGGGTAATATGTAACTTTCGTTCAACGACATCTCCTTTGGTGAACGTCCCAAAATCTATAACCTCTGGCTCGCAAATAAATTCAGGCTCAATTTTAGCAATAACTTTTAGTTCAATTACAGGATTTTTAAAATCATTAGAAAAGATGGTTAATGTCTTTTCTGAGACGAAACCGGCAACTCTTGTAGGATAAAGAGTAACTAAAAAATATCCCTCGCCATCAGGGGGGATTGTATTTTGTCCAATAGGTATTGTCCCTATAGTACAAGCACATGTAGTTCGTATATCCTTTAAATTCAGAACAGATTTCCCTCTATTAAATACCTTCACTTTTCTTGTAGTTTCTTTATCATTTGGAACAGTACCTAAATCCAGTACAGAACCTGTTTCTAACTCTATTATCGCTGTATTATCCGGATTACTTCCAATAGGTGGAAGTGAAGGATTGTAGGGATTTTCTATAATCTTATCATCATGGGCTTGATTTTGTGATTTGATAACCAGCCAGAATACAAATAAGGAACACAAAAGAACGATGCCAAATATAATATATTGAACTTTTCTAATTCGCATGGTTTATTGTTCCGATGCTTTTAATATTACCTTATGTTTCTGCTGGAAAATTTCAAGGTCAATATCCATTTGGTTGTAAATAGGTTCATTTATGGAAAAATCTAATTCCATACCCAGTAAAAGAGCGCCAACGACAGGTTCATATACAGGCATTACCGGTGTTGCCAATGGACACTCTCTATGTATAACGGTTGTCATAGCATCCTTTAATACAGGACTAATTCCCTTAAATACGCTTCCTGCCATTACCACATCAAAAGGATATCGGGTCATATCTAATATACGAGCACATGCATTTACCATTTCCCCTAAATACCTACCTCCCCATTCCAAAATGTCGCAGGCTACACTGTCTCCTTCATAACCTGCATCAAAAACCAATTTTGCCATAGGTTCTAAATCAAGGTATGTTAAATTGTGTTTATACATTTTATAGAACAATTCATTCACATCTTTACATCCTGACCGTTCTAAAAATTTATCTACCAGTTTTGTATATCCGATAATTTTATCTCTATATCTCCATACCGCTTTTAATCCTTCCTGTCCAATACTGGACCCACTTACTTTGTCTCCAAAATCTTCACTAATCCCCCCAACGCGTGCCTCTTTACCATCCTTACTTTTACCCGCACAAACACAACCTGTTCCACAAGCAATAACAATTCCATAAGGATGTTTCGTTCCTCCACGAAGCCCAGCCATAGAATCGTTTCGAAAACAGCGAGGGATAGTTCCAAACATTGGGGTAAAAATTTCTTCTTCCAGCATCACATAATCTTCGGGAATATCGGCGCCTGCTATTCCCAGTCCAATGCCACGAATATCTGATAATTTTAGTCCTGCTTCTTCCAGTGCTGAAGAAACTGCTTTATGGATTTCCTGTCTTGCTGGTTCTATTCCGTATGCTTCATAATTTCCGGCTCCTGCCCGTCCAAAACCAAGGATTTTTCCACATTCATCTCCAATGAGAACAAAAGTTTTAGTTCCACCTGCGTCAATTCCCAAATAATACCGCATTTTTAACCCTTTCTTTTTTTTGAATATACAAGAAACGCGCAGATACTTACTCTTTACCTGCGCGTAAATACACTTTTGTATTAAAAATTCAAATTATATATTATCTATTGGAAAGATTTTGCAATTTTTCTAAATCAGCCCTTGCCTGTTCTGCAGCGGCTGATAATGGGTATTTGTCAATCAATTCTTTCAGTATTTGAATCGCTTTATCATTTTGACCTAATCTTGAATAGGCTACTGCTTGATTTTGTAAAGCGGTGGGTATTTTTTGATGATTAGGATAATTACTCTTTAAAACATCAAATTCCTGAACAGCCTCCTGATATTTGTTTAAATTCATCAGGCATTTTGCTTTCCAGAATATTGCATTCGGAGTTGATTCCTGTGTCGGGAAAGTCTTGATATGTTTATCAAAACGAGCAAGGGCTTCCTCATATTTCTCATTGGCAAACAATTTTTGTGCCTCGTTGTAATCTTCTTTGGGGTCAACTGCTGTGGTCGCCTGTTCTGTAGGAGGCTCTGCTATGGTTTGTGTTTGAGAAGGCATACTGGTTGTTGTAGGAGCAGGTATCGCTGTCCTGGGAGGAGTTGGAGGGGTGGATGGAGTAGGAGTTGGAACTTGTATAGGAGGTGCCTGGGCTGAACTGGGTGGCAAAATTTCTACATTACCCATAACTTCTTTAGGAACAGTTGAAGTTGTGGAAGGAGCAGAGGCACCACCCACAGATAAGTTAAGATGACGGTATAATGTCGTCCTTAACTCATTCAAATCTTTACTCAATTGTGTTATTTTTACCTGGTTTTCTTCAATGACAGACTGTAGTGACTTCATTGCCTGTTCATTTTCTTGAAGTTTGACGGAAAGGTCTGCAAAAGTTGTATTTATTCCATCAAAACCTTTATCCAGTTTTGTAACACGGCGGTGCATATCATATATAACAGTTTCTACTTGTTTGCCACCTGTAGTTCCACATGAAGTAGTTAGAAAGAGAAATAAACCTGCAAGCCCAAATGATACGCACCGCCATATATTCATATCATATCTCCTGATTAATAAAAAAATATTATATGCTCTTTACCTTATTATAAAACTTTTACTGGGCACGATTAAACTCTACACGACGATTTTTTGCCCATGCAGATTCATCATGTCCCGGGTCTGCTGGAAATTCTTCTCCATAACTAATAGTAACCAAGCGTTCTCCCGGTATCCCTAACTTAATAAGATAATCACGGACTGCAAGGGCTCTTCTTTCACCTAATGCAAGGTTATATTCTTGTGTCCCGCGTTCATCGCAATGACCGGCTAACTGAATAATAACACCCGGTACCTGTTTGATTTTTTCTGCATTTTTCTGTAAGGTTGCTATCGCATCCGGACGAAGTGAAGAACTATCGTAATCAAAATATACTGTTTCTAACCCATACTTACTACCGGGGGTAAATAATAATTTTTCCAGATCTAATTCCGGTTGTCCTTCACCACTCGGTTTTTCTGTTGAGGTTGTTTCAATACCTGTTTCAATAGGAGCACCCTTTTTATGCTTACAGGCAGTTCCTGTAACTACTAAGGATAATAAAATAATCGTTAATACTGTGAAATACAAATTCTTTTTAAACATTTGAAGACCTCCTCTTGTAAAGAGTTAAAGTTTATTTAAATTTGTGTTATTGGTTTAATTGTTTCCTGCTCTTTGAGAGATTTTAGGAAGGTATATTTATTATAAAACAACTCAATCTAAAAAATCAAATTTTTTATAAATTATAATTACAATGAAAACAAAAAAGTTTCAAAAATATTAACTTTTTGTAAAGGTCAATTGGATTGCAGTAATATAAATGTTTTGAGATGTTATTTATTAAATCTGCAATATAGGTAGAATAAAATGAACGATATAATATTGACGGTTGATGATTTACATTTGTCCGTGCAAAGTAAAAAAATTTTAAGAGGAATTAAAATGGAAATATGGGCAGGACACATCCATGCCATCATAGGTCCAAATGGTGCAGGAAAATCTACATTGGTTTCAGCAATTATGGGTTTGCCTGGATACAAACCCGAACAAGGAAAAATTTATTTTTTAGGTGAAGATATTACAAACTTGCTTGTATTTGAAAGAGCCCAACGCGGGCTTACTTTAGCATGGCAGGAACCCGCTCGATTTGAAGGGCTTTCTGTAGAAAAATTTATTTTAACCGGAGCCAAAAATAAGTGTCATAAACGGGCAGAAGAAGTATTAGAAATGGTAGGCCTTGACCCTCATAAGTATCTAAGCAGAGCAGTAGACAAAACTTTGAGTGGAGGAGAAAGAAAACGCATTGAATTGGCTTCCATTATTGCTATGGAACCGAAATTGATACTGCTGGATGAACCAGATTCAGGAATTGATATTGATGCTTTAGAAAAAATATTTTCTCTATTAAATCAATTAAAAAAAGAAGGAATTACTGTTGTTGCCATAACACATAGTCTTGCTGTCCTTCATCAAGCAGACCATGCCTTTTTAATGTGTTGTGGAAAAGTTTTAGATAAGGGAGATGTAAATCGAATAGCTTCCTACTTCCAAAACAAATGTATTCCCTGCAATCATGACCGATTAATGGTTTCGAGTATAGAAACAGCACCGTAACGAATAAAAAGGAAACGAAATGAATAATAGTGATACCGCATTGGAATTATTGAAATCATTAGGAATAGATATTGGACATGTTTTTAAAGAAGATGTGGCAAAAATACAGATACATCAAAACAAAGTCGTTGGACTACATCTTGTTCCCGGATTACATGTTCATGCAGATGAAATGAAAGATGGAATTGAAGCGGAAATTCTGATTGAAAAAGGAATGAAAATAGAAAAACCTATTCATATATGTTTTGGTGTTCTTCCTGAAGAAGGTTTACAAGAGGTAAAACTTCATATCCGGGCTCAAGAAGGGTCAAAAGCAATGATTCTTGCTCATTGCACTTTTCCCAACGCTCGACAGGTAAAACATAAAATGGATGCCGACATGGAAGTAGAACCTTATGCACATTATGCTTATTTTGAAAGACATATTCATGGACCGCAGGGGGGAGTAGATGTCATTCCTGATGCCAAAATTCATGTTCAGGAAGGAGCAGAGTTTTCTACAGAGTTTGAATTAATAAGAGGTTCGGCAGGCAATATTGAATTTACATACGAGGTAAGTGCTGAAGCACAAAGTAAGACCGAAATGACAGCCCGAATTTCAGGAACTCATAACGACCATATTCGTTTACATGAAACAGTCCATTTACTTGGGGAATATGCAACAGGTGTTATTGTTTCTCATATTGCATTAAAACAAAATGCTATGGCAGATATAGAAAATACACTGGTTGCTCACGCTCCTTTTTCACGTGGACATGTCGACTGTAAAGAAATTGTTGTTGGAAATGCACAAGCAAAGGCAGTCCCCACAGTTCTGGTTAAAAATCCTACGGCACATGTTACACACGAAGCGGCAATAGGGAGTGTCGACGCCAAACAACTCGTAACCCTCATGGCTCACGGATTAAATGAAGATGAAGCCACAGATTTAATTATCGAAGGATTACTCAGCAAAAAACAAAATTGGCAAAATATAATAAAAGAAATGTAATAGTGTCTTGTTAATACAGATGATATAAAAAAAGTGCCGGGAGAGGGAGTCGAACCCTCACGAGGGGTTAAGCCTCGTCGGATTTTGAGTCCGATGCGTCTGCCAATTTCGCCATCCCGGCATTGTTTATGAGAAAGATTATAAAAAAATAACGATAAAAATTCAAATTATAGATTTATACCGCGTTTATTAATAGCATTATACATTTTTTTAAGTTATAATATGTTTGTTTACAATTATTTGTATTTTATTAAATATTTATACAATTTAATACAATGTTACATATTGGTTTGTATATTTTCTTATTTTTAATCAATACCGGGTATTAAAAATTATACTTGACCTTTTTGACCAGGTTATGTTAGAATAAATCAAATATTGAATACTAACCTTCAGGGCAGGGTGAAATCCCCGACCGGCGGTAATAGCCCGCGAGCAGAGATGCAGACTCGGTGAAATTCCGAAGCCGACGGTTAAAGTCCGGATGGAAGAAGCGTTGGTAGAAAGATGAATACTTCTTAGTCGCAATGGGAATTCTTTGCAGCGGCCATTTGCGGCTTTTTCCAAAAGCCCTGATAGGTTAATCCTATCAGGGCTTTTTAATTTTTCAGGATAAATTTTTATATTAAGTGATAGATATGGAAGATAGAGTTAATAAAGATTTATATTACATGCGAAGGGCACTTGAACTTGCTAAAAAAGGCAAGGGAAGAACATCACCTAATCCGATGGTGGGATGTGTTATCGTAAAAAATGATAAGGTTATTGGAGAAGGTTATCATCAAAAAGCAGGTAGTCCTCACGCAGAGATTGTTGCACTGAATAGTGTCATAGAAGATACCCACGATTCTACTATTTATGTTACCCTTGAACCCTGTACTCATTTTGGGAAAACTCCTCCCTGCATATCTAAAGTTATAGAAGCCCGACCGAAACGAGTAGTTATTGCTATGCAAGACCCCAATCCGATTGTTTCGGGAAAGGGAATTGATCTGCTTAAATCCTCAGGTATCGAGGTTCTTGTAGGTATTTTAGAAGAAGAGGCACGTAAATTGAACGAAATATTTATAAAATATATTACTCAAAAAATACCCTTTGTAATAGCCAAATGGGCTATGACAATGGATGGGAAAATAGCCACAATTACAGGAGATTCAAAATATATTAGTGCACCAGATTCATTAAAAATTGTTCATAGTTTAAGGAACGAAGTGGATGCTGTGCTGGTAGGTGGAAAAACAGTTTTAGAAGATAATCCTCTTTTAACAGTTCGGCATGTTGATGGTTCCCACAGAAATCCGATACGGATTATTCTCGATACCCGAAATGGATTATCAGAAGACTTAAATGTGTTCAAAGATAGAACTATAGCACCTACATGGATTGTTACAACCTATAATCGCAATTATTCTTTTGTAGATAGGATTATTAAGTTGAAATCTACAGAAAAGGGATATATTCCACTGACAGAACTAATGCAAGAATTAGGAAAATTGGAAATCTCCTCACTTTTAATAGAGGGAGGGGGAACTGTATTTGCTTCTGCATTTCAGGAAAAAATTGTTGATAAAGTCTATTCGTTTATATGTCCAAAGATTTTTGGAGGTGAAAATGCAATTAGTCCTGTTATGGGATACGGTATTGCTCAAAAAGTTGATGATGCGATAAACTTAAGAATTTCATCGATAAAAAAATTAGATAAAGATGTTTTAATCGAATCTTATGTAATTAAACAGAAGGTATGAAGATGTTTACAGGAATTATTGAAGAAATAGGAACTATTATGAACATCTCATCGGATAAAATTACAATTCAGGCAAATACAGTATTATCCGATATTGTTTTAGGGGCAAGTATCTCGGTAAATGGAGTTTGTTTAACAGTAACAGAGAAAACAAATAATTCCTTTTCTGCCCAAATTTCACCGGAAACAAGAACAAAGACGACTCTTTCGGGACTTCATTTTCAACAAAAGGTAAATCTTGAACGTGCTGTGCCTGTAAATGGTAGATTTGGAGGTCATATCGTTTTGGGTCATGTAGATGGTATAGGCACGGTTAGCCATATCGTAGAACAAGGACAATTCTCCTTATGGTATTTTAAGGTTCCTCAGAATATCGGTAAATATATTGTTCCCAAAGGTTCTATCGCCATTGATGGTATTAGCTTGACTGTTGTGGATATTACCGAAAATATTTTCAGTGTGGCAATTATCCCATCAACAAAAGACAATACAAATTTACAATTTCTAAATGTAGGTGATAAAGTCAACCTTGAAACAGATATTATCGGAAAATATATTGAAAGATTGGTAATGCCCTATACTTCACAAACGAAAATTTCAGAAACATATTTAAAAGAACATGGTTTTCTGGAATAGTAATTTTAAATAAGGATTTTTGAAATGCTTTCACCGTTAGAAGAAATTATTAAAGATTTGCAAGAAGGGAAAATGATAATCTTAATTGATGATGAGGACAGAGAGAATGAAGGCGACCTTGTTATGGCAGGAGAGAAAGTAACGCCGGAAGCCATTAATTTTATGGCAAAGTATGGCAGAGGTCTAATTTGTGTCCCCATGTTGAAGGAACGCCTTGAAGAATTAGATTTACCTCCTATGACAAATCATAATACTTCCCCTTTTTCTACTGCATTTCATCTTTCCTTTGATTCGGCACATGGAATTACGACGGGCATTAGTGCGTATGACCGTGCATATGGTATTCGTTTAGTAGCGGATTCCAAAACACAAGCAAAAGATTTAGTCCGACCGGGACATCTTTTCCCGCTTTGTGCCCGAGATGGGGGAGTTTTGGTTCGCGCCGGACAGACAGAAGGTTCGATTGACCTTCTAAAAATGGCGAACATGACCCCAGTGGCAGTTATTTGTGAAATAATGAAAGACGATGGGACTATGGCTCGTCTGCCTGACCTTGAAAATTTTGCGCAGGAACATAATTTAAAGATTTGTTCTATAGAACAAATTATTCGTTATCGTCGTGCTCATGAAAAATTGGTTCAAAGAATAGCAGAAGCACAATTACCTACCCTTTTCGGAGATTTCCGGATTATTATTTACGAAAGTATGATTGATACTTATCAGCATATTGCATTGGTTAAAGGTGATGTAAGTTCTGGAAAACCTGTCTTAGTTCGAGTCCATTCCGAATGTTTTACAGGGGATGTTCTGGCTTCTCTTCGTTGTGATTGCAGAGGACAATTACATGAATCGATGAAAATGATTGAAAAGGAGGGCTGTGGTATTATCGTTTATATGCGTCAGGAAGGACGAGGTATAGGACTGGCGAACAAAATAAAAGCCTATGCATTACAGGACCAGGGTTTAGACACGGTGGAAGCAAATAAACATTTAGGTTTTGACCCCGACCCAAGAGAATATGGGTTAGGTGCCCAGATTCTGGCGGATTTAGGTGTTAAAGAAATGCGACTTATAACGAACAACCCGGTTAAAAGAGCAGGGTTAGAAGGATACGGATTAAAAGTTGTTGAGCGAGTTCCTCTTATTATTCCTCCCAATGACTATAATTGTGTATACTTAAAGACAAAAAAGGAAAAATTAGGACATTTGTTATAATAGGTTCACAACATAATGGGAAACAATAGTTCAGACAATTTAAAAGTATTAACCCGTTGTTTATCAGATATAGAAGCGGAATTAATTGTTCGATTGCTTGAAGAGAATGGCATTGAATCCTTTGTGGAGACAAATCTTCCGCATTCCGTATGGCCTGTAAGTGCGGATGCATTAGTAATAGTTCGTGAAGAAAACTATAACCAAGCCAAACAAATACTCAAAGAAAACATCGGAAATCAAAATATAACAATAGAAGAAGATACAAACAACTTTTCAGAAGAAAAAGGAGATTAAATATGCCTAAAATCGTTCAAGGGAATTTAATTCCACAAAACAAAAAATTCGGTATCATTGCATCACGGTTTAATGAATTTATCGTGCAAAAATTATTAGATGGTGCTTTGGATGTTCTTAAAAGACATGGTGTGCCTGATGAAATGATTACAGTTGTTTGGGTTCCGGGCTCCTTTGAGATACCATTAATCGCTCAAAAAATGGCAGAATCAAAGAAATATGATGCTATTATTGCTTTAGGTTGTGTTATTCGAGGAGGAACACCTCATTTTGAATATATTGCCGCAGAAACTACAAAAGGGATAGGACAGGTCTCCTTAAATACAGGTGTCCCGGTTATTTTCGGGGTGCTAACTACGGATAATATTGAACAAGCAATTGAACGAGCAGGAACAAAAGCAGGAAATAAAGGTGCTCATTCCGCATTAACTGCTCTGGAAATGGTTTCCATTATGGAGCAATTAAATTCATGTTAGTAGTGGAACGACGAAGAAAATCTCGAATAGCTGCGTTACAGTTCCTTTTCGGTCTGGAGTTTCATCCTCTCGAAGGAAAAGAAGAATTAGAAGATTTTTGGAAACATAATCCTTTTCGAAAATCCGTAAGGGTGTATGCTGAGAAACTAATCTGGGGGATAATTGAGAAACAGGAAGAAATAGACAAAGTTATTAAAGAATCACTAACAAAATGGAACTGGAACAGGATAGGACTGATTGAAAAAGTTATATTAAGGATCGCTGTATATGAAGGTGGAATATCAGGACTGGCTCCATCAAAAACGAGTATTTTTGAAGCCATTGAATTAGCCAAGATGTTCGGTTCTGAGGATGCTCCAAAATTTGTCAATGGAATTTTAGACCGCGTTTTTACAAATCAAAATTGGATAACAAAAGAAGATTAACTTGTCCCACGTGGAGTTATAACACATTGAGTTAAAGAAGATTGTATTTGCAAAAGTCCCTCAGGAGAAATTCCTGTATTTGCTAAATGTAACCGCTTTAGGTTCTTCATTTTGCAAATTTTCCCTACACTTGCATTTGTTATTTTTGCCTGTTGTATCCATAACTCTTCTAAAAGCGGAAAAGAATCAAATACTTCAAATCCTCTATCCGTAATATTAATTGTGTATAACTTTACTTCTCTTAAATTTCGCAAATTTTTTAACTTTAAGATTCCCGCATCTGAAACACCGGTCTGAACTAACTGCAAACTCTTTAGTCCTGTTAAATGGCTGATGTAACCTATTTTTTCGTCATTAACTCCGTAGCCTACCATGCCTAACGCTTGAATATCATTCGGTTGTAAATTCATAAGCCAGGACATTTCGCGGGCTCCTTCAATTTCCATTTGTAACTTTACTTCTGTATTTCTGGGAATATATATTGTTCCCTTTGCATCTGTAAAAGGTTTCCATTCCGTTTGTAATGGTTCTCCCCATGCTCGAGTAAGGATTTTCCCTAAAGATTTGTTTTCAGGAAATACGATGGTCCTTTCAGGAAGGGGTTTATCTTCTATAATATCTGAAATTACATTTTTACAGATGATATTCAAATTTGAATAATTAGACTTAATTTCATTTAGTATCCTCTCAGATACATCATTATCAATATAGATTGTTCCAAAATTCACCTGAGATAACCATTTTAAGACACTTTCTTCCTGAGGTATAGAGTCCAATGTCAGAACCGAAATTTTTCCCAATATTCCCGAATTTAAATTCATAATTCGGGGCAATAGTCCCAAGTTTGTCCTTAATTGAATTTTCCACTCTGGATTGACTTCTACACTCCCTTTCGCCTCCTGTAACTGTGTCCAATTATTACTGTCAGATACCTGTTTGTCCTGATAGAATAAGGAACCTAAAGATATATTTTCCGGGAATGAAAGTATTACACTTTTCTTTTCTGGTTCCGTTGCCTGTTGAGGAGGGGTGGAAGTCTGTTCCGTATTTTCCTTTGTTGTTTCAATTATGGCGGGTGTTGCAGGTATGGCGGATTTTTCATCAACTTGTGATGTTATCTGAGTTGGTTCTGGTTTGTTAACAATATCTTTCTGTTCAACATTTTGTTGAGCAACTTGATTTTGAGGTCCTATTTTACCCCGTGAAAAATAATAACCAATACCTATTCCAGCACATAAAACCACAATAATTCCAATTACAGTTACTAACATTGTAAATTTATTATTCCCTTTAGCAACACTAATGCTTGCAGAAGCCAGTATTGCTTCAGGAATTTCTTCAAACAGACTAACAGAAGAGGTTTGCTTTGTTGCGGTTGAAGTCTCTTTTTCAGGTTCAGATTTAGAGAACATTTGTTTTTGCTTTAATTGCTCCAATTCCTGCCTGAGTTGTTGACGAGAACTTAATAACATAGATGTTTGAGACCGTAAAGCCTCCATTTCACTCATAAGGTCTTCCAACTGTTTTTCTTTTCGAACCTTTTCTTCATTAATCTTAGCGATTTCTTGTTCTCTCTGGGATAATGTCTGTTGTAAAGAATTGAGTTGTTCTCGTGCTTTATCTAATTCTGTATTTTTTTCTGTTTCGCGATGTTTTAAAGATTGAATTTCCTGTTCAAGTATTTCTTGGTGTGTTTGTGTAGAATGGGTTCGTTGGTGTAATAAGACCAATTCTTCCTGTAGTTTGGCTAAAAGTTCTTCTTTTTCCGTCCGTTTTTTAATCTCTTCTCGAATAGCAGTTTCTTTTTCAAGCAGAGAAGCGGATAATTGGTCTAATTTATTTTGTAATTCAATAAATTCTTGCTCTTTAGAAGTAAGTTTCTTACGGAAAACAGTTAATTCCTCTTCAATTTGGCTTTCAGAATGAGTTGCTTCATGGGCTTTTTCACGAACAGAATTTAATTCCTCTTGTAATCTTTGTATTTGCAGGATATACTGTTCCTGTGCCTTTTGGGACTCTTGAAATGCTATTTCGCGTGCTTTCAGTTCTTCTTGTAATTCTTTAACCTTATGCTGTGCTTCCTCAAGAGCATTTGCCTTCTCCTGTTCTCCTTTCCTTAACAGTTCCAGTTCTTGAACCATTGTTTGTTCAGTTTTAATATATTGTTCCGCTTGATTCTTTAATTGTTCATATTCTCTCTGTATTTGCTGAAGATTTTCGACAGTCATCATACTTCGTTTTTCGGCATTTTGAAGTAGAGCCTCCCGTTCTGCCAGCATTTGCTGAACTTTTTCTAATTCACCCCGAGTGTTATCAAGAGCCATTTCTTTGGATTGTGTGGCTTTTCGAAGTTGCTCTATTTCCTTTTGTAACTGTTGTTCTGCTTCCTGAGCATGTTTGGCTTGAGATTGTGTGGCTTTCATTTCCTCCCGAAGCCGTTCAACCTCTTTTTGGCTTTCTGATGACTGTCTTTCTAATGATTGTATTAATTGCTCTTTTTCTTTAAGTTGCTGTTGTAGTTGCTGTAAAGCATCCCGAGTTTCATCCAATTCTTTCGATTTCTGTTCCTCAACCCTTCGCAGCTCTTCTATTTGCTTTTGCAAATCTTCTTGAGATTTTTCAGCATCTCGTGCTTGCTCATTTAGTTTTCCTAATTCCTGTTCTAAATATTGAACCTGTTTCTCGCGTTCTTTCTTTTCATTTTCTAATACAGTAATTTCCGCTTCACGCGATTTTAATGTTTGTTGTAATTCTTGAAGTTGATGTTGAGCCTGTTGCAAAGCCTCTTCTTTTGTTTTACTCAGTTCTTTTAATTGCTTTAATTCCTCGATTAAACTTGCCTGAGATTGGGCTGTCTCTTCTGCTTTTTCTTGAAGGGAATTTAATTCCGCTTCCATGAGAGCGATTGTTTTTTCTCGTTGGGCACGCTCCAATGCTGCGGTCTGGACTTCCTGCTCTTTTTCATCCAGAGAATCTTTTAAGTGTCTCAATTCCTCCTGTGCCCGTAATAATTCTTCATTTTTCCTTTTTTCCTGTTTCTTGAGTTCTTCTAATTCAACAGATAAAGCCTTACGAATAGCTTCTTCTTCCTCTTTTTTCTCTTTCATGTGAATAAGCTGACTTTTCAATTCACGGATTTGCTCTTCATAGATTATTTTTTCTTCCGTTTTCTCCTCTATTTTTTGTGTTTGTCTATTAAGTTCTTCCTTTATTTGTTCTAATCGGTAATGATAATTAGATACTATCTCTCTCAGGTAATCTTTCTCTTCTTCATCGAAGTGTATAGTAAACCATGAAATCCTTTCTTCTAATTCACTAATTTGTTTTTCAATTATTGGGACAAGATTCAATAATTCATTCCAATCTTCTAAAACTGTAAATAAATCAGCCTTTAAAAATAAATAGTTTATAAAATTGTTAAAATCCACGGGAAGTGTGTTTAAATTCTTATTTGCTCCAATAAAATTACGACGGAAAAATAATTCATGTGTTTTTTTAAATATATCATCTAACTCTTCAAGTAGCATTTATTTTTCCTTCTAATAACATTAAAAATCACAATTATTATTAATAAAAATTTTTGTCAATAAAATACCTTAAAAACTTGTTTTTTTCATACCAATAGTTTATCATATTAGAAATAGAAAATAAACAAAAAATTTGTATTTCTTAATAAATATTTTATGATAAAATATAATATACGATAAAAAATCAGTGAAATCACTGGGAATAAATGTGTGAGTGAACAAGAATACGAAATAATTAGTTGTGCCAAATGTGGTCAAAGAATGAAAGTGCCGACCTCAGCAGAGGGGAAGACATTTAAATGTGTCCGTTGTGGTAATATTATTCGTTATATTCCTTCCTCTCCGGAAACTTCTGTAGGTGGACAAATTGGCGGAGTAGATACTTCTGCATCAGGTGCTAATTTTACAGGTACTCTGGCTCAATGGCTTATTACATCAGGCTTAATAACAAGTCAAGATTTGGAAGAGGCAATAGAAATACAAAAGAAACAAGGGGGATACCTTTTAAAAATACTGTATCATAATGAAAAATTACCTGCAGAAAAATTGTTTGATATTCTTTCAAGAAATTCAGGTTTCCCTAAGATTGATATTAATCGTCTGTATATAGATAAAGAAATTGTTGAATTAGTCCCGAAGAAATTATGTGATGAAAGGTTTGTGTTTCCTGTTGATAAATTAGGAAGAAATCTGACTTTAGCAATGGCATGTCCTATTGATAAAGAAACAGTTTTTCTTGTTGAACAATTTACACAATTGAGGGTAAAGCCCACTCTTGCCCGAATTACAGAAATTGAGGAGACAATAAATAAATATCACAAGGGGAAAACGGGAGATACAGGAATTTACCATACTCCTTCTATTTCTACTACTTCATCTGTCCCAACGCCAGAAAGTAGAATCATAAAAACAAAACCCGGGGTAGTAGGACAACATGCCGATTCTGTTGTTCAATTTCCGGAGGAAACTTATGAAAGGGAAAGGAAAAATGTTGAACTGTTAATTGACGAATTAGAATATCTTCCTATTCCCCCCACAGCCGAACTCGCTTTAAGTATGGTTTTAGATGACAGTTCTCCCAATATAGAAGATTTAAGTTCCATCTTTACAGACGAACCTTCGTTAGCAACTGCATTACTTCGTTGGGCTAATACATCCATTGTATCAGAGGAGAAGAGGATAGGTAGTATATGGTCTGCCCTTACTCTTCTCGGTCCCAATGGAATACAGGTAATGATGAATCACATTAAAGAAAGTCATTTGCCTATTTCAGAATATCCTGTCCTGCCCATAAGCGGAAGGTCAAAACTTTCTGCAAAACTTGCAGAAAAATTAGCGCAAAATTCAAAGAGAGTAAGCCCTTCTCTTGCGTATACTACCGCCTTGATACATCAAATAGGGGCTATTGTACTATATATGGTGGGTCAGGAAGAATATAAAAAGATTATGAAAGATTCTCTTCCAGAAATACGATTGAGAAAAGAAACGGAATATTTTACTATCAATCATGCAGTTACGGCATCTCTATTAGCGAGCAGATGGAAATTCCCGGAAGTAGTTGTTCATGCTTTATGCCATTATTTAGAACCCTATAAAGCCCCGGGAAAATCTAAAGACCTGGCACATATCCTTTTTATTTCTTCAATAGCAGGTTTACCGGGAGAGCAATCCATTCGGGATGAAGTTATCCGTGAAGCATTAAAGATAAGGGAGAAAAGCATACAATATCTCGGACTTGATTTAAGAGAAGTTGTAAAAGCATTAGGATAACCCAAGTGGATTATGGGGGTCTTATTTTTTGAGGTATTTCATTAACAGAGAGGGACAGCCATCACAGCCTTCATTTACTTTATGAATTTTTTCTTCTACGCTATGGGGTAATGATGGGTCTTTTACTATTTCCTGAAATTTTTTTTCGTATATATTTCCCAATTTGTAATTTTTCATTCCTGATACAAGACCGCAGGTATAAATAGAACCGTCATTGTCAACATAGAGTAACTTTGACGCTCCCTCACAATTAGGTTTGTCTCCATATTTTTGAGGGTCTGCAATACCTAAAAACAATCCCATTTCTCGTAATTTTTTAAATTGTTCAAGAGCCTTCTTTTTAACAAAAATCTGTGTTAATTCTTTTTTTAGACTGCTAAGAATTTTTATTTCATTTGTAGAAATTTTTTCTCTACATAAAAATAAACCTACTTTCATATTATAGGTATTTTGAGACCATTGACATATTTCGATAACCTCTTTCATTTGGTCTATAGGAACATGAACGGTTAGCACAAGCCAATTGGCTCCCTCAGAAACTGCCTCATCAACAATATTTAACCAGTCATCAAGATTTAATCGATTACATTGTTCCTTCGTGTTTTTATTTATGTCTTGTCCGGATACTTTTATCCATATATACGATATATCTTTTGGAGGTGATTTTGCTATAGAGGAACATTCTTTAATCTTTTTGAATATAGTTCTTGGAACTCCAAGTAGTTCTAAGGTCAAATCCGACTTTTTTAGTTTTTTTTCTGTTTGACTCATAGATTTTTTATTTACTCCAATTTGTTCTTTTAATCACAGTATACAAAACACAGTTATAAAAAAAATAATTCCAAGAACCCGCAAAATCTTCTGTTAAATAAATTCGACTTAAAAAATGTTTATTTTATATAATACAATGCTAATATTATAGAATGTATTATAACTAAAAATCACACAAAGGAAAAAACATGCAAGAGGAGAAACAAGCCCTTCTGGTAATAGAGGATGGAACAGTATTTTTGGGGAGGTCCGTTGGCGCCGAAGGAGAAGCAGTCGGAGAATTGGTTTTTAACACGAGTATGACGGGTTATCAAGAGATTCTTACCGACCCTTCTTATGCAGGTCAGATTATTACAATGACATATCCCCATATTGGCAACTATGGATGTAATCCAGAGGATGTGGAATCCCGTTCGGTCTTTGCCCGTGGCTTTGTAATGCGGGAATGTTGTTTTCAGCCCAGTTCATGGCGTGCAACAATGTCACTTCCAGAATTTCTCAAAAAATATAATGTGGTAGCGATAGACCAGGTAGATACAAGAAAAATTACGCGTATTTTAAGAACAAAAGGGAACCAGAAAGCAATTATTAGCACAGTGGATTCAAATCCCCAATCCCTTCTTAACAAAGCAAAATCTGCACCGGATATGGCAGGAAGTGATTTTGTTAAAGAAGCCACCATATCCCAACCTTATGAATGGGAACTTCCTGAAAGGACTAAATATCGTGTCGTAGTTATGGATTTCGGGGTAAAATATAATATCTTACGATTGTTAAAAGAGCATAATTGTTCAGTAGTAGTCGTTCCATCAACTACGCCTGCCAAACAGATTCTATCATATAATCCTGATGGGGTTGTTTTATCAAATGGTCCTGGAGACCCATCTGCCCTGACTTACATCTATCCTATAGTCCAAGAAATTATTAAAAATAATATTCCTATTTTAGGAATTTGTTTGGGGCATCAGATTATTGGACATGCTCTCGGTGGAAGAACATATAAACTAAAATTTGGACATCGGGGTGCGAATCAGCCAGTAATGCATATGGAAACACGAAAAGTAGAGATTACTTCTCAAAATCATGGTTTTGCCGTTGACCCTAAGTCGTTGGATTTAGAAAAAGTCGAAATTTCTCATGTTCATCTTAATGATATGACCTGTTCGGGATTATGTCACAAAGAATTACCCGTTTTTAGCGTTCAATATCATCCAGAAGCATCTCCGGGTCCCCATGATAGCAGGTATCTCTTCAAAAGATTTACAAAATTGATGGATGAATACAAGGACAAAAGAAAAGAGCAAAGCAAATCTACCGCATTAAACTCCATGCCCGCCTGAGATTTAGATGAGGTTTCTACTTATTTAAATATAGGGTAAGGATATTTACAACGAGGACATATCTGTTTAGCGGGTTTTAGCAATAACCATAAAAACATCAGAGGGATTACAATAAACAATGGTGGGAAACTAAAAGATACTATCAAAACGACTAACAAAAGTAACCACAACCCACAACCTGTCTCTTCAACTTTTGCTTTTCCCTCATAGAAACAATTTGGACACTTTATTGTTTTTGACTTTAATACAAATGCCATAGACGAATTCAAGACTTTTTATAAAATTTGAAAGGGTAAGAATATATATCCAGAGTAACCAGATACAATATATATACCAAGTTTTCCCACTCTGAATTTTTGAGGGTAATTAGGTATGGGGTAGATATTATTCATTACTGGGTTTTCTCCATAACCTAAATTCATTAACAATACAGATGCTCCATCAAGAGAAAGATATAAATGATTTGTAGTCATTCCCAAAATATCCCCCCATACATTTCCGATCTTTGTTTTGCAAGGGCTGACGAATCTGCCATCTGTAGTAATATCTATCTTTTCAAGAACGAGATTGTCATATCCCGTTAGTACTAAAAGATAAGGCAAATTAATCCTGACATTTCCCCATGTTGTCGGTAACTTGTAAGAATCAATTATTTTTACGGGTTTATTCTTTTCCCATTGAATACTGTGTATCCATTGTTCAAAGTCATAGTAATTCCCTGTCGAACTATATTGCCAATCTTTCAAGAAAAGTATGTTTCCTTGCTCATTAGAAGACTGTAATATTCCCGGAATATTAGCAAAGTCAGGTTCCTCTAAAGAAATTAAATCTATTTCGCCCAAATAATAAGCAACAAGGGGATAATAATCATTTTCGGAACTCACATTTTTTTGTAAGGTAAGGAATAATTTTCCACTGGCTTCTAAAAGCGAAACGATATTGTTATACCCCAGTCCAACAGTTCTAATATCTTCAGGATTATCCAGATTTAGAATTGCAAAGCCATCATAAGGGGTAGTCTGATTGCCAATTATATACTCATACGAGTTCCCCCAACCTCTTAAAACGAGATAATTACCGCAAACCATAGAAGGTTTCGTATTCGTTATGGGATACCACCAATAATAGGGTGCAATCACTTTTTGAGAATCAGAAGATATACCTTCAGATAAAGCAACAGAACCTATATTATTGGTAAGTCTCTCGGGCATTGGTACAGGCATATAATCACATCCCCGGCACCATCCCCAATAAGAATAATACGGTGCTAATGGAAGTTTAATATCTTTAAATATCGAAGGCATAAAATTTTCATCTATAGTTACAAAAACCACCCTATAATAAGATTCATAGGAATGCTCTTGCGACCACTCGTTAATAACCAGGGCCACTGCATTATTAGAGACTTTTATTGTATCCATCAGCCAGCCATTTGTTTCAATAGAAATAGAACTGAAGATAGTGTTGCCTTCGGTTAACCGAATTCCTATATTTTTTTGCTCCGTTTGGTTTATGATTTCCATAACTACACCACTTGCACTCAATTCCATAACATCGGCCACATTTTCAACGAGGAGAATACTGTTATTTGTTAAATCAGGAGGATTTACTCCATCACATTGAATTTCATGAATATATTCTGAAGTAATAGCATAGAAAAGGTCGTTATATTTAATTGTTCGTGATACCTGCCCTTTCATATCTACAGAACCAAGGGACATAAGTTGCTGGTTCTCCATATTTAACACAATAAATTGCAATTGTTCTTTGTATTCATTCCCATTCCATCCGCTAAATGGAACAATAACAAGATTCCCCAGAATTGCAAATGATTTTACATCACTGAATGCGGAAGACCATGTCCAGCCTTCTCCTAAAGAAACGACCGACTTTTCTTCGGGATTATTCGGGGCTGAAACATCAAACCAACTTACTTTAACACGGCGTTGATTTTCCGTGTCATCAATGCCTAATGCAATAAGTTGATTATTTGCAATAGGTTCTATATGGACAGACCATCCAGGAACCTTTAATTGTCCCTTGACTTCGGGTTTTGAGGGGTCAGTTAAATCGAGAACAAATAATGGGTCTATGGTTAAATAAGTAACTAAATAGGCTAATGGTCCTGCAAACCGAGTTGCATATAATGTCTCACCTTGAGCATCAGGAATTGTTATTTGAGAAAGTTGCGGAAATCCTTGTGAAGGATTTGAAACATCAAAAATAGTTAAATAAGTATGCCGTTCAGACCACCATGTGTTTGAAACCACGCGTAATGTTTCATCCCATTCATCTAACTTAAAACGGTCTGCTACATACCCTGGAACAGTTCCCAGAGAATAGGATTCAATTTTACCGGAAGGGTTTGTTATATCTATATAAGTTAGTTGAGTAGAGTTGTTATTCCAATCGGAAGCACATACATATATTGAAGAAGTTGATGCTTGAATAACCGTTCCATAACCTGGAAATTCAACCTGGTCGGTTATTGAAGGATTTTCCTCTTGTTTTATATTGACACTGGTTATCCAGCATTTGCTCCCTGCTTCTTTTGTCCATGTGGCACTTGAAGAAATGTTTCCACCTTCTGTCGCATCTTCAATATATGAATATTGATAATCTGAAGTTACAGCATATAAAACATCGCCGAGCATTCGGCTATCAATAAAATCTCCAGGTAATGTTAGTGCAGATATTATTTTAGGGACCTCCGGATTCCCAATATCAACAATATACAATTGGGACCCTGTGGTCTTTTTTATAATCCCATCCTCGATAGTGTGTCGAACAGTATAACCAATCAGAACATAGGCTCTATTATCTACCACATATAAATCTCGTGGATAACCATATATAGGGACATTAGAAATAACTGATTTATTATCTAAATCAACAAGTGTTAAACCGCGATATTGATTTAGTACAAAAAGGATATTGTTTAGTCTACGATAGACATCCGGTTCAACCAATTCCCTTGTGTTTTCTCCCCCTTCATTCCCTTCAGAGACATCAGTTGTAGTCGTAGGAGTATATTCCCAATTACGGTTGTTCAGGACTCCAGCACTTGTAAATTTTACTTCCCCTTCAAAAATACCTTCGGTTTCTCCTTCATCTAAATTACCTTCAATATATTGGGTATTACCCGACTCAGAAGGAATATCAGAAGGATTTTTGGGACATGAGAAAGAAACAATTATTAATAGTATAAGGGGAAGTCCAATAATTATTTTTGCTATAAACTGTTTCATATGTAATTTCCTTTTAGAAATAGATTCCTTTTATATATTATACTAATAATCTTGTTTAATATAACTAATATTTTTAGATAAGTGTATTTTTTCTAAATTACATAAGAATTTTGAATTTCAAATAAAACAAACAAATCCATTATATAAGGAGTTTATTAATATGCAAGAGAAACCAAATAAGAAAGTAAGCCGTAGAAGTTTTATTGAGAAAACGGCAAAGATTACTGCAGGGCTTGCAGTAGGTTCGGCGTTAACTCGCACTTCACAGGCACAGGTTTATAAATCAATTCTCCCTTCCAAAATATTAGGTGCCAATGAAAAAATCAGGACGGGACATATTGGTACGGGAGGTATGGGACGCTCCAATCTCGGTTTTGTTCTAAAAAGAGATGATATTCAACCGATTGCCTTATGTGATTTGTATCGTAAGAATCTTGAACGCGGAGCCCAGATGGTTAAACAGAAATATTCTGATTTTACCATGCACCATGATTTTCGTGAAATTATAGACAACAAAGATGTTGATGCGGTTGTAATTGCAACTCCTGACCACTGGCATTGCCTTTGTGTATTATATGCCGCAGATGCTAAGAAAAATATTTATTGTGAGAAGCCCCTTTCCACAACAATTGCGGAAGGGCGAAAGATGGTAGAAGCAGTGCGTCGGAATAAAGTTATTTTCCAAGGTGGCACCATGCAAAGAAGTGGACAACATTTTCAAGAAGCCATTGAATTGGTCAAAAGTGGTTATATCGGTAAAGTTGCCCATGTCGAAACTTTTAACCATGAAGATAAATCTATTGAGGGTATTGGTCTGGGAGATAATGACCAGGCAAAGTGGGAAAAAGAAGGGTTGGATTGGGATTTCCATCAAGGTTGGGTAGAACATCGCCCCTTTAATACCAATCGGTGGATTTATCATTTCCGATGGTTCCTTGAATACTCCGGAGGGAAAATCACAGATTGGGGTGCGCACCTTATTGATATTGCTCTCTGGGGAATGGGTGAGGAAAAACAGCCCAAATCTGTAACAGCAGTTGGAGGGAAGTATATACTCACAGATAACAGAACAACACCGGATACTCTTGAGGCAGTCTGGGAGTTTGATGATTACATTTTAACCTTCACAAATAGAGTTTATAATATGTATCTGCCGAAGGGATACTCAGACCATGGCATCCTGTTCCATGGCACATTAGGAACACTTCGCGTGGACCGTGGTGGGTATGAAGTTATTCCTGTACCAAATAATGACGGTTGCGAACCCAAGAAATCAGGTCCTTCTCAATTAAATGAGCCACACTGGCAAAACTTCGTAGATGCTATCCGTGAGAATAAGGACCCTATAGTTACGGTTGAGACTCTTCATAATACAACCCGTGTATGTCATATGGGAACTTGTGCTTATGTAGCAGGTGCAAGATTGTTATGGGACCCTGCGAATGAACGGTTTATCGGTGATGATGAAGCAACAAAGAAAGGAAATGCCTGGGCATATCGTCCCTATCTAAATGGTTGGAGTTTAGAACCTCCTTACGACCGTAAACAAAAGGCATAAAGAAAAACAATTTATTCTAAAAGAGCCTATTATTCATTGCGAATAATAGGCTCCTGTGTTTTTATATTTTTAAATTAAAAGTTTATTACATAAAAAAGTAGGGGATATAGATAATCCATCGGGCAAGGTTATGTCTTTGTCAGCGTACAGTACTTTCCCACAACATATAGTAATTTTTACTTTACCATATAATTTTGTTCCGATAAATGGCGAGTTGGAACTTTTAGAATAGAAAAAATCTTCTGTAACAACCCATTCCTCATCAGGATTTAAAATTGTAATATCCGCAGGAACACCTATTTGAAGAGTTCCTGCATTGATTTTAATGATATTGGCAGGATTTTTTGTTAAAAGTTGAATTGCCTTTTCAATACTGAGGTGCCCAGGTTTTACCAGTCCTTTAATTACACACCCCAATAATGTTTCTAAACCGACAATCCCAAAAGGTGCTTCTTGAAATGGGACATTTTTTTCTGTCCGTGTGTGAGGAGCGTGGTCTGTCGCTATACAGTCAATAGTTCCATCTTGAAGTCCTGCAATTATTGCGTCAACATCCTCTTTTTCGCGTAATGGCGGATTCATCTTCATATTTGAATTGTAATTTTCAATTTGACTGTCTATTAGCATCCAATAATGGGGACAGGTTTCTGCGGTTACAGAAATTCCTTCCTTCTTTGCCTGTCGGATAATTTCTACTCCTCGTTTTGTAGTAACATGTTGAATATGAATAGGAGCATTCGCTAATTTAGCAAGTCGAATATTTCGCTCAATTCGTGTTTCCTCTGCTTCACGTGGAATACCTGGTATTCCTAAAAGTGCGGACACAATCCCTTCATTCATAGCCCCTCCCTCACTTAGTGCTTCATCCTCACAATGAGCAAGGTAGGGGATACCCACCATCCCCGCATATTCCAGAACATGGCGTAATACCGATGAAGATTCTATATCATTACCATCATCTGTTACTGCCACAGCACCGGATTGAAGTAAATCTGCCATTTCGGTTAATTCTTTTCCTTCCCTTCCTTTTGTTGCACAAGCCGCAGGGTATATGTGGATGCCATCCAAATCCTGTGCTCGTCTCACTACTAATTCTACCATTCCTGCATTATCAATCGGGGGCATTGTATTGGGCATCGTAATAACAGAAGTAACACCCCCATGAGCCGATGCTCTTGCTCCGGTGGCAATAGTCTCTTTCGACTCGAAACCGGGTTCCCGAAAATGAACATGAATATCTACGAACCCCGGTGCAACTACCATACCCTCTGCATCTATATAAATATCACCCTTTAAATTAGACCCCACCGCCGAAACTACCCCGTTTTCTATTCCAATATCGGTTTTCCCTGAGAAACAGGATGAAGGCTCAATGACCCAACCGTTTTTTATGACTATTTTCATAACCTATACTCCATTCTGGTTGTATTGACTATTGGCTAATAGATGCATAACCGCCATGCGAACAGCGACACCATGACTAACCTGTTGTAATATTCGACTCCTTGGGCTATCTGCAATTTCCGTTGCTAATTCTATGTCCCGATTAATAGGTCCCGGATGCATAACAATTGCATGTTCCGGTGCATATCGAATGGTATCGCGGTCTATACGATACAAACGGACATATTCCCGAATACTTGGGAACAAACCTTTGGTTTGCCTTTCCATCTGAATCCGTAAAGAATAAATTATATCCGCATCCAGAAGTGCCTCTTTCAGGTGCGTTGTAATCCTTACACCTAATTTTTCAAAGGATTTTGGTAATAAAGTCTGAGGTCCGCAAAGAGTAATTTGAGCACCTAATTTTAATAATGCCCAGATATTACTCCTTGCCACCCGACTATGAGTTATATCTCCAATAATCGAAACTTTAGCCCCTTCCAGTCCTATGTTCATATCCCTTTTATGATTTCGATAGAACTGCCTCATCGTAAAAACATCTAATAGTCCTTGTGTAGGATGCTCGTGTTGCCCGTCTCCTGCATTTATTACATGAGAAGGATGACTATCTGCTAAAAGTTTTGGCACACCTGAGTAGCGATGTCTTACCACAAGAATATCCGTTTTCATTGCTTCAATGTTATACAAAGTATCGTGAAGTGTTTCTCCTTTTTTCTCACTGGAGCTTGCTGCTGATATGGAAAGGGTATCTGCACTTAATCTTTTCGCTGCTAAGTCAAAAGAGGCGAAGGTCCTTGTGCTCGGTTCATGAAACCAGTGAACAACTACTCTCCCTTGTAATAAAGGCACTTTTTTTATACCTGTACTGCGTGCCATGACTTCAAGAAAAGGTGGAACCATATCCAGTATAGAGACAATTTCATCTTTAGATAAAAATTGCAAACCTAATAAGTCTTTGTGCTTCCATATCTTCAATACAGGATGGTCCGCACTAAACACCGGTTCCTTTGTGGAAACTTCTTGCAATGGAGTTTCTGCCTTACTTTTTTGTTCTTCTATGATTACCATATCTTTTCCGTCGGTCTCTTTAAGCAAGACAGAAATCCATAAGTTTTGAGGTATTGCTTCAAGGGTTGGTTTCCATGCACAATAAGAGGGTTGAATGGGAATTTCTCTTCCGCCACGGTCTATTAAACATGCCAGCAGTACTTTTTTAGGTCTGCCATAATACATGATTTCGTCCATTGCCGCTCTTATTGTTCGCCCCGCTGCTAAAACATCATCTACAAGGATAATTGTCCTTTGATTAATATCAAAGGAAAAATGTGTTGTCCCATGAGATTGAACAACCCCACGACCTATTCTCAGGTCGTCTCGGAAAAGTGTTGTTGAGACCGCCCCTACTGGCGGGAGTACTTTGCAAATCTTAAAAATTTCTTCTGCAATTCGTTTTGCCAAAGGATAACCTCTCCGCAGTATTCCAATGAAAGCCAATTCTTCAACATCATTATCATTAACAATTTGTTGGGCTAAAAGATGAATTAAATCCTTTATGATTTTTTCATTAAATAAAATCGTGCCTGCTTTTATATCCGTGGAGTCACTCGCCATGTTTATCACCTTTTTATATTCTGGTATAGAAATATATATTTGATAAATTGTATCAATGAGTGGTTCTTACTTTAAAATAAAATGACATGTAAAATTAATCTTCAGGTTTTTCACCTGCTGGCGCCATTTTTACTATGCGTGGATGAAATACCGCTAAAGGAGTAACAAGGTCCTTTTGTTCTTGCATAACTTTATATATATCTTTATATACAAGGGGCACCTCATCTACTCCTGCGCTTATAACATTTATTTTGCGTTCTTTAAGAAGGTATTCGACCTTTTTCCATGATAAAGTTTTTTTTGCTTGAGACCTACTCATAAGCCTTCCTGCTCCATGCGCTGCAGAACGAAGCGATTCCTCATTTCCTAAACCCTTAACTATAAATGCAGGACTTGCCATAGAGCCAGGTATAATCCCCAGTTGTCCTATTTCTGCCGGTGTCGCTCCTTTACGATGAACAATAACCTCTTGTCCATCGTGAATTTCTTTCCATGCAAAATTATGATGATTTTCTATAGTCCAGATAATAGGAACACCTAAATTTTTGCCTATATGCAGATGTATACACTCATGATTTGCCTGAGCATATTTGCCCATCAATTGCATTGCTTCCCAATATTCCTGTCCGGCATGTTCTTCTAAGGATAGCCAGGCAAGATGTTGTAATTGATGAGGAAGATTCCGAAGTTTCTGTCGTGCAATTTTACTGTAATATTCGCATACCAATGCTCCAGTACCCCGACTGCCACTGTGCGTTAGTAAGGCAAGATAAAAACCTCGAGATAGCGGTAGTTCATCTGTAATTATTTCTAAAACTCCAAATTCAACAAAATGATTACCGCTACCACTGGTTCCTAACTGGTCCCATGCTTTGTCTTTATTTTCTTTTGTAATAGGGGAAACATTCCAGTTCAAATCCATAACAGGATGTTGTCGTCGGGGTTTGAATGTTGCACCGACACCAAATCGTGTTTCTTGCTCAATGGCTTTCTTTAATCTTGTTGGGTTCTCATCAATAATTTCAATTGGTAAATCAAAAACACTGATTTTAACACGGCATGCAATATCAACCCCTACCGCAAAAGGTATTACCGCGTTGTTCGTTGCCAGAACTCCACCAATAGGTAAGCCATATCCAACATGGGCATCGGGCATAAGCGCTCCGCGGATAGAAACAGGCAAGGAGCAGGCATTTTGCATTTGCTGGATTGATTCCGGGTCAATATCTGTTCCCCAAATTTTGTAAGGTGCCTTTATTGAATGATCTTTTTCGCCAAAATCTTCCGGATAGATAGACGATTTCTTATTATAAGTTCCGGTATCAAGTTTTTGTGCCAATTCTTTCCATAAATCGTCTTGCAAAAAAGCAACAGGATTGCGAATAATCACCCGGAGCATCCGTTTGGCTTCCTTTTTAGAGAAGCCTGTTTTTATTGCTTTATTAAAAACCTGAATTGCTGTTTCTCGCAATTCTTTTGAACTATAACCTATCTGTAAAAGTTCCTTTTCTTTCATTATAATTATCCATTGATTTTCTGGAAGTATAGACGAAGCAGTTCTTTATGTGCTGTAAATGCAAGGGGAGGAAGATGGTCATACTGAAAAAATTCTGCCTCAGAGACATCACTACCTGCCTGAATTATCCCATTCCATTTCTCTACAATGAAACCCAAAACTAAAATAGTTCCTGTTAATTTACTGGGTTGTGCGGATATGCCTAACAATTTTAACTGCTCAGCCACGATGCCAGTCTCCTCCCATAATTCCCTTGCCGCCGATTCTTCTGTTGTTTCACCTAATTCCATATACCCTCCGGGGAGTGTCCATTCTCCAAAAGCAGGGTGAATAGCCCTACGGGTTAATAAAAGGTCCTTACCTGTATTTGTTACAAAACAGCAGGTTGCAGGTGTTGGATTATGATAATAATATCTCTGGCAATTTTTGCAAAATGGACGCGATTTTTCACCGTCATTTTCAAGAATAAGTGTTTCTCCACAAATGGCACAAAATCGCCACGGAAACGGTTCAAAAAAATGAATAGGCATCGATATATACCTTTTCTTTTGTTTTTTTTTATGTTTATATATTATATTTAATTCACAAAATTTTAATGTATTTTTAATGTATTAATTTAATCATGTTCGAGGAAGGTAAAATGAAAAATATAAGATCTCGAGGCATATTATTGCTACTTCTTGTTATAATAGGAAATTTATCCGTTGCAGATTTATTTGATGAAAACATACTACAGAAAGCAAATCTTCCCCTCAAAGTTCAGGATATGATGAGGGAATATTTGAATACACATGCAGTAGCATACTTAAAGTCATTTGAAGAAAATCCAAATAGATTTCCAGAAAAAGAAAATATAGAGACATATAAAAATGAGAGAAGAGAATTATACTGGTCATTATTAGGTGGTAAACCCAATTCTACTCCATTAAATCCCGTCATTGTTCGTAAAGGAACTAAATCTGCGTATAAATATGAAGTATTATATTTTGAGAGTCAGCCCAATTTTTATGTGTCTGCTGTTTTATTTTTGCCTTTATCTCAACCCCCATATCCTTGTGTAATTGTGCCCTGTGGTCATTCCCAGCAAGCCAAAGGCTATTCGGAATATCAAAAACTATGTATTTTATTATCAAAGAATGGTATTGCATCGCTTATATACGACCCACCCGGGCAGGGAGAACGAATTACCTTTTTAAAAGAAGACGGTTCTCCGGATGTCTGGGGAACTGCGGAACATACTATATTGGGGTTAGGTTGTATCTTATTAGGTGAAAATTATGCCCAATATGAAATATGGGATGGAATAAGAGCAATTGATTATATTGAAACCCGAGAAGAAATTCAAAAAGATAAAATAGGTTGTTCCGGAAATTCGGGGGGAGGCACACAAACGGCATATTTGATGGCATTAGAACCACGAATTTATGCTTCTGCTCCTTCCTGTTATTTAACTTCATGGGAAAGATTATTGAACACTATCGGACCTCAGGATGCAGAACAGAATATCTTCTCTCAAATAAAACATGGATATGACCATTCGGAATATCTTTTTATGCATGCTCCCAATCCTGTTTTAATCTGTTCCGCTACAAAAGATTTTTTCGATATTACAGGCACATGGGCTACTTTCCGTTTAGCGAAAAGGCTGTATGCAAAATTAGGAGTGAATCACATGTGTGATTTGATTGAGGTGGATACTCAACATGGACTGGGAAAATCATTACGAGAAGAAATTGTGGAAAGAATGCTCTTATGGCTAAATGGGCTAACAAAAGAGATTGAAGAGCAGATTGATGAGAGTGAATTACTAACTAAAGAAGAATATCAAGTATGCAATGGGGGAAATATTAAAGAAATTCCCGGTTCAAAAACTATTATTGATATAAATCGTGATAAAGCAAAGGTTTTAGCCCAAAAACGAGATACTACATGGGCTTCGTTAACTTTAGAACAAAAACAATCAAAAGTTAGAGAACTTATCAATGTTGATAGTTGGGAAAATGTTTCCGAACCAAAAGTTAGTCAGTTGGAACAAATAGACGCAAAATCTTACCCCGAAGCGAAATCTATTACCTCTATTGTTATAAATCCGGAAGGTGGTATTTTCCTCCCCGGTTATTTATTTGAAGCCAAAGAATCAGTTCCAAAAGTGGTTGTATATACCCATCCCGATGATAAAAATAAAGATATTCATGTGATTAAGGATTATTTGAAGAATAATATTTCAGTATGTGTAGTAGATATAAGAGGAACAGGAGAAACATTACCTCTCTCCAGTAAAAATGATATTACAAACACGGTAGGTCCAGGCTGGGAAGATTATTTTCGTGCTTATTTAATAGGTAAGTCTTTTGTAGGAATGAGAGTATATGATTATTTTTCTGTGATTAAGTATTTAAAAAATAAATATGGGGATAATGTGGATATAGCAATAGATGCGGAAGGTATCCTTTGTATACCCGCTTTACATACAGCGTTTTTATTGTTACCACAAAAAATTGAATTACATCTAAAAGGTTTGATTTCATGGGGTGATATAATAGAAAATCCCCGTATTCAAGGGCAGATAACCAATGCTGTACACGGAGTACTGAAATGGTATGATATACCTCAACTTGTTTCTGAACTTGATAGTGAAAAAATACAAATTATAAAGGAACCCCCCCCAACTTTCTAAGAAGTAGTATCAATAATGAGGATAAATTTCTTTCTTATATGTGCAGGAATGATAATTTCTTTTGTATCTCAGGCGGATTTATTAAAAAATAACACATCCGGCGTCCAAGAAAACTCAAAAGCAATATCGTTGGAACCATGTGAAAATGAAAACAGTAAATGGTTCTGGTTTATCAGTCTTGTAAATCCATATCCCAAAATGGAAAGTGAGAAACCCGTTAAGGAATTGTTTGACCCCATTATGGTTTTTTTGGCTCCCGACCAGGAACCCGTAAAAACAGTCAGCGATTTCCGGGATAACCATTTAATTTGGGCTCCTCACGCAGGAATTGGATACCAGATTAATTCAAAATGGTCTATTACTGCACAGGGAGGAGGAGAAGGCGGAAAAATTAGGACAAAACAAACCCATCCCTCTATCCTCTTAATGCCTTTGCACACAGATTTTGAGATAAAGCGAATGGCTTTTTATTTTGGGATAGGAATCCATTTCTCTCCGTGGGGTAGCCCAATCCATAAGGATTTTGAAAGTTGGAAAGAACGAATAAAAGCGACCCGTCCATATCTCTCTGCATCTGCCACCTATACCTATGCTACCTACGATGCAAAGGTAAAAGTGAAATTTCTTCCCCTTTTATATCTTGTAGATTTAAATCTGTCTGACGAGTGGAATACAGTCAGTCTGGATACTAATATCGGTTTTGAAATACCTATCAATAAAAAAGATGAATTTGTAGTTTCTCTTGGATATTCAAAATTTGCAAGACTTCGAGAAGATTTTGATAGTTTTACTTTTACTATAGAATTTAAAAGATTTCTGCAAAAGAAAAAATAGGGGAATATAAAGGAAGAATTAAATTCCAATTAATTCAGAAAAAGTTCAGCGATTACTTCCTGCCCGGAAGGTTTCTTTAACGCAAAACCCAATTTGGCACATACTCGTAGCATGGATCTATTTTCAGGTAATATTGTGCCATAAAGTCTTTTTACACCTTCTGTTTTGGAGATTTGTATGAGACGTCGTAACATTTCCGTTCCCAATCCATGTCCTTGATAAAGGTCACTTATCATTAACGCAAATTCAGCATCCTGCGTGCCATGTATTTTTACAATCCTACCCACACCTAAAATAGAACTTTCTCCTGTTGTTTTATTCTTCTCTATCGCTACAAGAGCAATACTACGGTCGTAATCTACAAAGCAAATTTCTGTTAATCGTTCATGTTGGGTCCGTACATGTAAAGGTTGCAATTGAAAATAGCGGAAATAAACAGTGTTATCGCTTAAAGTTTCATGAAAACGAATCATTAGACTTTCATCCTCAGGACGAATAGGTCTAAGAATGATTTCATTCCCTTTTTTCGATATCCAATTATATGTATATTCATTGGGATAGGGACGAATGGCTAATTTGGGAAATGCCTCCATAGGTGTTTCCAATGGGTAAAGTAAAATGGAGGCGTTTAACGCTACAATTCTTTTTGGAGATATTACAATGGGATTTATTTCCAATCCCTGAATTAATCGTTGTTCACATATCATATAACTTATCTGAACAAGCAAATGTTCCAATTCCTCAACATTAAATCCTTTGCATATTTTGCCTGCTTTGAGTGCTTTATAAATATCAGTATCCTCAATCATTCTACGGGCTAATGTCGTATTTAATGGGGGTAATCCGGTTGCACGGTCCTCAAAGATATATGACATCTTTCCCCCAGAGCCAAAATATATATACGGTCCAAATAAGGGGTCTATATTGCTTCCAATACAAATCTCAATTCCATCACGCGGAACTAAAGGCTGAACAGCAATACCCGGAAAGGCACAGGCATTAGTTCCTTCTGTTACAAAATCAAGTAAAGCGCGGTATGCTTTTCGAACAGCACTTTCATCATGGAGATTTAATAGAACACCTCCAGGGTCTGCAGATATTTTCCCACTTAAAAGGACACGACGGAGAACAACAGGATACCCAATATTTTTAGCTATATGCACCGCCTCAGTTTCATCATGAGCAATGTGCGTTTCTATGAGATTAATACCGTAAGCGGATAAAACATCTTTTGTAGCAGAAGGAGTTAACATTACCTGTCCCTGTCTTACAGCATATTCAATCGTTGTTTTAGCCAGTAACTTCTGAGAGTAATATTCACTGGTTTCCTCGTGGGCACTGGGAGTTTCATATAATCCCTTTAATTGATATGAATAGTGCCACATGGATTGAAAGACCCGCGCTGCAATATCGGGATAATCTAATGTAGGTATCCCCGAATTATTTAACAATTGTTGCCCCTCTTCCACTTTATAACCTCCCATCCAGCTCGCAAGGATAGGTTTTTTGTAAGGATTTTTTACTTTTATTAATTCTTCAGCCGTTTCCAATGGTTTCGTCATTACCTGAGGAGTGAGTATTACAAGAAGACCATCCGTTCCTTCATCTTTTAGAACGACCTCCGCAGATTGGGCATATCTTTTGGGGTCTGCGTTGGCTAACAAATCTACTGGGTTATCATGGTTCCAATAGGGAGGTAAAATTTCATTGAGTTCATTAATTGTTTTCGAATTAAGAGTGGCTATCATTCCTCCCTCTGCCACAAGTGCATCTGTGGCAAGAATACTGGGTCCAGCTGCATTGCTAATTATTGCAAGACGATTACCCTTAGGACGTGGTTGTTTCCCTAAAACAATAGCCATGTCAAATAATTGCTGAATATTATCAACACGAAGCACACCGCAACGCTTTAATGCAGCGGAAAATACCTCATCACTGCATAACTCTCCACCGATATAATAAGGTGTATTTCGTGCTAATTTCGCTCCTAATTCCGTTCTACCTCCCTTTAATAAAATAATCGGTTTATGTAACGCCACCTCCCTTGCTGAAGATAAAAAAGAACGAACATCCCCTAAAGCCTGCATATAAATTACGATACTTTTTGTGAAAGGGTCGTCTCCTAAATAATAAATTAAATCTGCCCAATTTACATCTACCATCGTTCCGAAAGAGACAAATTTGCTAAATCCAACCTTTACATGAAAACTCCAATCCAGAATAGCCGCTCCAACAGCACCACTTTGAGTAATAAAACCTACGGTCCCTTTTTCGGCGATATGCGGTGCAAATGCTGAATTTAAACCAACAATGGGATTCATAATTCCCAAACTATTAGGTCCAACAACCCGTATTTTATTAGGATAAATAAGTTTTTTTATCTCTTCTTCTAAGGCTTTACCTGCTTCCCCTGTTTCACTAAATCCTGCAGATATGATAATACAACCTTTTACTGAAGAATCGATACATTCTTGAATAATGTAAGGGACTGTCGGAGCAGGGGTTATAATTACCGCCAGGTCAATTGGCTCCGGAATAGACTTAATATTCGGATAGGCTAACATTCCGAGAACTTGATGTCGATTTGGATTTACAGCATAAACGGTACCTCCAAAAGGACTACTCATTAAATTCCATAGTACCGTTCTGCCGACACTATCTATCTTATCTGTTGCTCCAATAACGGCAACTGCTCGTGGCATAAAAAAAGCATCCAGAGGATGTCGTATCTCTTCTTCTGACGAAACAATTTGTATGGACATATCCTTTACCCTGTATTATCAGAAAATTATACATTATTCTATGTTATCAAAAGCATAGGTTAAAATGAAAAATATACCAGTTTGAAATTGAATAAGAATATGTTTTACATTAAAGACAATGAAATTCTGTAAGCATGGGCTTACAGAGAAATATTAACCTTTATCGAGGGAGGTTATTCGTATGTCCCAAGTAGCCGAATTCTTCAATCAACTATCATCCAAAGTTGACCCCGCTAAAATTAAAGGGATGAATGTAACTTATCAGTTCGTCATCACCGGGGATGATGGGGGAGAATGGGCAGTTGCCGTTGCTAATGAACAAATTTCCGTTACCCAGGGAAAAGCAGAAAAATCCAATATTACATTGACAATTTCTGCCAGTGATTTCCTTGACCTGGTTGCCGGAAAATTAAACGGTCAAACTGCATTTCTGACAGGCAAACTCAAGATTCAGGGCGATATGACACTCGCGTTGAAATTACAGTCTGTCTTTAATCTGGGTTAATTTTATTTTGCAGGGAATACTTACCGTTAAGTATTCCCTGCTCGCTTTTCTATGAACTTAAAAAAGAAAATAACTATCGTTCTCTTTTTTATAACCCTTTTTATCGTATTTCCGTTGTTTCTTTGTCAGTGTAAAAAGAATATCCCTCCGCCCGTTGCGGAACATACCTTTTCAATTAATTCAAATACAGTTTTCTTACAAAACATATCACATAATTCTGCTAATGAAATAGAGAAAAAGATTGCTATTATTGTCTTTGTAGAAGAAGATGAAGATATTGAAAAAATAAAATCAGTATTAAATGACTTTGTTAGCAATGAATATAAACTTGTATTTTTAGTAGCAGATTGGCTATCTATATTTCATAGTTATATAAGTTCTCCCAATACGAACAGTGATATAAATTCCATTTGTAATTTTCTAAATAATGCCCTCCCTCAGGACAAAAAATTTGTTCTTTTACCCGGCAAATTAGGATGTTTCTCTCTGTGCAAAGAAGTACAATCCGATTGTATTGAAGGGCTTGTTCTTCTTTCTCCCTATTGTGACCCCAACAATTATGATATAATAAAAAACAATCTACTCAATATCCCAACATTTATATCTGTGGGAGAAAATGATAAAAACTCATATAATTTTTCCTTGCAGTTATACGAGAAAAACCATTCCTTTTGTGAGATGAGGACCTATCCGACAGACGATACGAATTTTATTTTATTAGAATCATTTGCCCATGTAAAGGAACAAATAAAACTATGGATAGAAACTATAATGACAAGGAAAAATTAGTTTGTGCTGATTAGGAATAAGGTATATCTCTATATAGTCATAATCTCTTTTCTTATTTATACTGGAACTTTATTATGTTTTACTTGCTTTTCTATGGAGGGCAACCAAATTCAAGCCTCTTTTTCTATCCAGCGAGGGGCAATTCTTATCAATGCAAACGATAATTATCCACAATCATTATATCTGTTAGATGCGGGGATTTCTGTCCCTATATTAGAAAAAAGAAATGATACAAATTTAGAAAAATATCAGAAATACAAAAATGTCACCTTAAAAGAATTTGATTGTAATATACCATTTATCCCCAAATATCAGGGAAAAATTATATTATCGGATTTATCAGATATATCACGGAAAGTTGGAGTACCTATAAAAGGAATACTACCTATTTATTATCCCGGTTTTGAAATATATATAGATTTCGGGAAAGGGAAACTTGTATGGCAATTAATATCCATAGAAGAGAAAGTTAAGACAAAAGATATTGCCTGTGAAAAAATATTTTTTTCTTCTGAAAGTACAATACCACAAATCCCAGTTACTCTCAATGATAAGATTGTTGTTGTCGCTAATATTGATTTTGTGAGGAACGAATATGTAATTTTTCCTATGAGTTTTGTAAATGAAAGGTTTTTAATAACAGGAGATAGTAAATTTGTTCACTTCCGTAATAAGAAGGTAATTCAATATTTCCGATTAAAAACATTACGGTTAGGTAATCAAAAGTTTCAGAATCTTCTTTCCATCTCAGTTCCAGGTGAAAAAGAAATTTCTTTAGGAACTTCTTTCTGGAAACAATTTGTCCTCAAAATGAACTATGAGGAATCAAAAATATGTTTCTTAAAAACGAATATTTCTGATGTGAAGGAATGGACAGGAACAGGTATCGTGCTCGATTATCTCGATGAAGAGGGTTGGGTCATTGGCGTCGTAAAAAACTCTTCTGCATGGTTGGAGAATCTGAGAGGGGGTGAAACCCTTATAAAAATAAATGAATGGAATATTAAGTCCTTGAATCCAGACCAGATTACGCAACTGTTAAATTCTCAAGCAGGTGTAAATGTGATATGCACGGTAAAAGACTTATTCAATGAAATAAGAAGTATAAATATAATATCTCAAAAAATACTTTGAGTAAAGGAGATTAATACCATTTCTAAAAAAAATGAGGTGCCGGTAGGGGGTAACCGGCACCTCTATAGTTTTAACTCTGAGGGGGGTCAGAGTAAAAGAGGTAGCAGATCTGCGGAGAAGCGGAAGAGAGGATTCCCGGCCGGGGTAAACCGGGATATCAGTTATTCCGGAGAGAGAGATATGTACTGCAG
Organism: Candidatus Hydrogenedens sp.; assembly: GCA_049968235.1. GTDB lineage: Bacteria > Hydrogenedentota > Hydrogenedentia > Hydrogenedentales > Hydrogenedentaceae > Hydrogenedens. The sequence continues at coordinate 38,348 of JBMFRC010000004.1, read as the reverse complement.
TGGTAATGGGAGGACAACCACTGGCAGCTATTTTATGTGCTTCGCTATGTGTTGGATTCAATTGGACCTTGATGTGTAGTAGTAGTAGCATAGGGAACACATTCACAGATCTGCTACCAACATATATAGTATAACATATATAAAAATTAAATGCAAATATCAATTATATATATTAATTTGTTTATATATATTTAATGCCTGTTTAAACTTCTGAATTATAAATACTTATAGATAATAAAAAAATATTTTAAAAATATTGAATAATTGTGATTTGATTTTTCTATTTAAAAATAAAAAATAAGCACAAAAATAATTGTTATTTAAATAACAAATAAAGTATTTGTTTAATGCACATATAATAAACGCAAAAAAAATGAAGAGAATTTCTATAAAAGATGGCGTTAAACCAAATTAAGATTTTTTATTTTTGAGAAATTTTTTTATAGAATTAATAACGGTATATAAAACTTTAATCCTTGCAAAGAGTTTGTTATTTCCCTCCACAATGGTCCATGGTGCATATACCGTTGATGTCCTGTCTATCATATCGGATACTGCTTCTTCATAATCTTTCCATTTTGCCCTATTACGCCAATCTTCTTCTGTAATTTTCCACTGTTTGAAAGGATTAGACTGCCTTTCTTCAAACCTTTTTAATTGTTCTTCCGGGGATATATGTAACCAGAATTTAACAATAATTGCTCCCCATTTTGCTAATTGCAGTTCAAATTCATTTATCTCACTATATCCACGCATCCAATCCCTGGGTTGAGCAAAACCCTCTATTCGTTCAACCAATACCCTTCCATACCAAGAACGGTCATAAATTGTAAAATGTCCTGCTTTCGGCAATGCCCTCCAGAATCTCCATAAGTGATGATGTTTTTTCTCTTCACCCTGAGGGGCTCCTATGGGGATTACTTCATAACCTCTCGGGTCTAATTCATTTACCAATCTTTTGATGGCTCCTCCTTTACCTCCAGCATCCCAACCCTCGAACATGATTACCACAGGTATTCTTTCTTTAAAACAAATAGATTGTAATCTTCGTAACTCTTTTTGTAATTTGGGGAGAATTTCATCATATTGTTCTCGTGAAACAGATTGCGATAAGTCAACTTTTTCTAATGGGTTCGTCTGTCTCGGTGCTATTGCGTATGTAGGAATATTTAACCCATTCTTTATAGTATTATCCCAATTTGAAAGAAGGATGTTGCCTGCTTCTGCAATACAATATCTTTCATCCATAGCGGAAATAATGTGCCACGGTGCTATGTCTGTATGTGTTTCATTTAATACTATATTTGCAATTTTATATAAATCTTCATAGGTTTTGAGTAATTCTTTATTTTTCCCTTTTGCTCTCCATTGAAAATCCGGGTCCTTTTCAAGTTTTTCAAAACGTTTTTTCTGTTCTTTTTTAGAAATATGCAGAAAGAATTTAATGAGTAAATTGCCATCTTCTATGAGATGTCGTTCAAAGGTTAAAATTTCTTCTAATTCCGAGCGAATTTTATTTGAGCTCCAACCTTCTTTTTGTGCTTCTAAAATAATAGGCCAGTACCAACTATGATTGAAAAAGGCGATATCCCCATATCCCGGCAATTTGTTCCAAAAACGCCAGAGATAAGGATGCAATCGTTCTTCTCTTGTGGGCTTTGTTATATTATGCACCCAATATCCTCTGGGGTCAAGATTTAATAATAGATGATTCAATAATGTTCCTTTTCCGGATGTATCCCAGCCTTCTATTAATATAATAGTTGGAATACCTTTTTGTCGCAGTTCCCTCTGAAATGTGCCTAAAGATAATTCCCATTGATGCATTATCTCTTTAAACTGTTCTTTTGACATACGAGAATTCAAATTTATCTTATCCAGCATAATCAGTTTTCCTTATTTATTAAATTCAATCAAAATTAATATTTGATTATATTCGCAGGTAATGCATTTCCTTTTGCGTCAGTTATTCGTAGTATATACCCCCAAAATCGTTTATTATTTGTTACTTTCATAAGGATATTATATGTGCCTTTATCAAAGGATACGGGAATTACTGTCTTATCCGGTACCACAGAGGATTCGCCAAAATATTCAAAGATTAGGTCTTTTTTCTTTCCATTTATCAACCATACCTTAATCGCGTCATTATAGCCAAATCGTATTTGAGCGGAAACGGGTTGGAGAACATCAATAGTACACAAAGCGTAAACACAGATTTCTTCCTGATTCCCAAAAATTTTATTAAGGTCCATAGATATTTTATTGTTCTCTATAGATAAAGATTTCCAATCCACTGTATTTATATCGGTTTCGGGAGGGAATTCTTTTTCATGGGTTTCCTTAAAATTCTCCGCATGGAAAGGACCTGCAATTTTCCAATGAGTGATGGGATTAAACAAACTGCGGAAGGATACTTCTTTTCCCTGCAGATATTTCTTTCCTATTTCCCAGAAATAATCATGGGCATATTCATAATTATGAAGCGGAGCGGTCTGGAAACGGGGACTATCATCAGGTCCTACGGGAAACGGAATGTAAGTAAAATTTGTTTTTTGTTGTAATAATTGGAAATCTCTTTTTTGTAATAAATCAATTTTTTCCTTAAAAGAACTATCTAAAACAGATTCCTTCCGTTTTAATATGTCCACAAAATTTTGTAAAGGTTCTTCATCTTCAAACAATTCTGCCTGACGACCTAATAATTGTTCATAACAGTTATGACTGTAAATCCAGTGATATTTCTTCGATGCAGATATATGAAGAGCATATAATTGTTTCAATTCTGCTGTGGTAAATCCCGCCTTATGACCTTTATCATAATCATAACCAAAGGGCCATATTCCCGGTGCGATAGAGCATTTTTCCTTCCAGTATTTTTTACCTCGAGGGGATAAATAGGTAAGAAAGATTTGGTCTATCCCCCCCATATATGTGAGAACTTCATCGGGGTCTTTCATGCGATATGTATGTTCTATGCAATAATGAAGTCCGCCCGGAGCATTTTTCTTTGCTAATTCTTCAATCCATGTCAGATGGATAATTAATCCGAGATTTAAACCTTGTTCCGGAAAAGTCAAAAATACCATTTTGGGAAATGCATTATATATCGTGTTAATTAAATCCGCACTTCTTTCTTTTACTTTATTAATAAGGTCCTTTCGGGTGTATGTATCATACTTATATCCTTCCCAATTTAAATGGTATTGTTCCCCAATGTATTCAATATCAATAGCAAAACCGGTACAACCTGTCTCTCTGGCAAATATAGCAAATTGTCGGAAATTGTGCAATACATTTTCCCATTGTAAATCATCAAACCAATCTAAATAATGGTCAAATGAAATTTTAAGAAAGGTTTCTGAACCTGTTCTTTTACAAATATTATTGGCTTCTGCCGCTTTCTTAAAATTGTCATCATCCTTCCCAATAGTCCACGGTTTTTTATCATTCGCCCAGATATTATCGCTCCACTCACGGGCTATAAAGTCAAGAAAGAAAGCATTTACACCATTCTCCTTCCATAATTCTGCATCTTTTATAATCTGTTCTGGTGAGGCGGAAAAAAGAATTGTTTTAGGAGGTATAGAATAATTCAACTCATTATTTAATGTAGAAAATGAAAAAAACGGAACGGTGAGTAATAATAAAAAATAGCCCATACACTACTCCTTTCATTTCAAAATTTTATTTATATTTTACAATTTTTTTGTAAAATAAAAAAATAAAATATATATATGTTTTTATACATTTATTTCAAATAAGTAAACACGAAGTTAAATAAGATATAAACATAAAAATGGGCTATTCTTTTGAATAAGTATAACTTTTAAAGTTATAATTTACCGCTATACAAGTATGTATTTTTTTGATTTAAGAAAATGATTTATCAGAAAAAATAAGGTATTAAAATTACAGAAATGAAAGAAAAAACAGATAGGGCTATTCAAGAATTAACACTTCTTCTCGAAATAAGTGAAATATTAGACCGTAGTTATGACCTTCGTGAGGAACTATATCCTGTATTGCGGGCTATATCAAATCATACAGGAATGTTAAGAGGTACTATAACTTTACTTGATAGAGAAAGAGGAGAATTAAGAATAGAGGCTGCTTATGGACTTTCAGGTGAGGAGTTAAAAAGAGGGGTGTATAAAGTAGGGGAAGGTATTATCGGTAAAGTTGCACAAATGGGCAGACCTATGGTTATCCCTAAAATATCTGCAGAACCTATGTTCTTAAACAAAACAGGTTCAAGAAAAAATTTGCAAAAGGAAGAAATTTCATACATTTGTGTACCGGTAAAAATTGAGAATTTGGTTTTAGGCACACTTAGTGCCGATAGAATTTATTCCGATGATATTTCATTAGATGAAGACTTACGCATTCTTACAATTATTGCTTCCATGATTGCCCGTGCAGTTCGCTTACGATTAAAAAATGAACAGGAGAGGAAGGCTTTACTTCTTGAGAATGCCCGACTTCAAGAAGAACTTAAAAAAAGATTTCATCCTTCCAATATGATTGGTAGTTCCGGGGCTATGCAAAAAGTTTACGATTTAATACAGCAAGTATGCATGACAGAGGCAACAGTACTGATTCGTGGCGAGAGTGGCACAGGCAAGGAATTAGTGGCTCATGCAATACATTTCAATAGTTATCGTGCCTCGGGACCTTTTGTTAAAGTAAACTGTTCAGCTCTGCCAGAGTCCGTTGTAGAAAGTGAATTGTTTGGACATGAAAAAGGAGCCTTTACAGGAGCATATCAGCAAAGAAAAGGAAGATTTGAAATGGCACATGGGGGAACTATTTTTTTAGATGAAATTGGAGATATGTCTCTTTCCACACAGGTAAAATTGCTTCGTGTATTACAGGATAAAACTTTTGAGCGTGTAGGGGGGAGTGAGACAATTCGAGTGAATGTTCGTATTATTACCGCAACAAATCGTGATTTAGAAAAATTAGTTCAGGAGGGTAAGTTTCGAGAAGATTTATATTACCGATTAAATGTATTCCCTATTTTTCTACCTCCATTGAGAGAAAGAAAAACAGATATTTTAGAATTAGCCAATTACTTTGTTGAAAAATACAGTCGTGAAAATTATAAGTATGTTCGCCGGATTTCTACTCCAGCAATTGACATGCTTATGAGTTATCATTGGCCGGGTAATGTCCGTGAGTTAGAAAATATTATTGAGCGGGCTGTTATTTTGACTACCGATGATGTTATTCATGGACATTATTTGCCTCCTACTCTACAAACCGCTGAGGCTTCGAATACAATAATGAAGGGGAAATTAGAAGAAACATTGGAACGCGTTGAACGAGAAATGATTATTGAAGCGTTAAAAAATGCAAAAGGAAACAAAGCCAAAGCGGCGAGGGAATTGGGCATTACGGAAAGAATTATGGGTTTACGCGTGCAAAAACTTGGAATTGACCCTAAAAATTATAAACCCCAAAGAACAAGCCGTTCATTAAAAATGCAATAAATAAGGAATATCTTTATGAGTGAATTTCGAGGTACAACAATTATAGCGGTTCGTCGTAATGGAACAGTGGCTATGGCTGGAGATGGACAGGTTACTTTAGGTGATACGATTGTTAAAGGAACTGCTGTTAAAATAAGAAGATTATATGGAGGGAAAATTCTTGCTGGATTCGCAGGCTCTGTTTCTGATGCCTTTGCTTTGTTTGAACGATTTGAGGGGAAATTAGAAGAGTTTCGTGGAAATCTAACCCGTTCTGCTGTAGAGTTAGGGAAACTGTGGAGAACCGATAAATATTTGAGACAACTCAATGCGATGTTAATCGTGTGCAATAAAGAAGAAATATTATTGGTGTCCGGAACAGGAGAAATTATAGAACCCGATGATGATATTCTTGCTATTGGTTCAGGCTCAGGATTTGCTTTAACTGCGGGAAGGGCTCTAATGAAATATACAAATTTGTCCGCAGAAGAGATTGCTTTAGAATCTCTAAAACTCGCCTCTCAAGTGTGTATATATACAAATGAAAATATAAAAGTTGAAGTTTTATAAAAATATTTTCAAAAATAATTTTATTTTTATAAAAAGTGTTAAAAAATAATATATATAAAACCCGCATAAATTGAGGTTGAAAATAATGTCCCCAAAAAAGTAAAAAAAAATTTGCGTTTTAAATATAATTTTGTTCATTATCAAAATAATTACAATTGAATAGATAACAAGAGGAAAATGCAATGACCTGTAGTCATTGTAAAAACTTTCCTCTTAAAATAAAACAACAGGAGATACAACATGGCCGCTGCAAAGAAACCCGCTGCAAAGAAAGCCCCGGCAAAGAAAGCCCCGGCAAAGAAAAAGTAGTAAACAAAAGTGATGTGTAAAACATCACAAAGTAGTTCTCTCCTGGCCTGCAATTATGTTAATTGCAGGCCAGATTATTTTTATAGAAAAATGGAGTAATACGGTATGTTTAGTAAGCGTGAGAGGGAAATAATATTAAAATGCTTGAACAACGCTATAAAAAAATCTGCTCCCGGGTCTGTCGCTTACATAGGGAAAAATAATGAGGTATTGTTTTTTGATTCTGTTGGAAAATGTGCAATATTGCCTTCTGAAGAAGAAATGAAAAAAGATACTATTTTTGACCTTGCTTCTTTAACAAAAGTGATAGCCACTACAACTTCGATTTTACTTCTTTATCAACAAGGAAAAATACATTTGGATGACCCTGTTTCTAAATATATTTCTATTCCTAATTTTAATAAATTTTCAATAAGGCATTTACTAACTCATAGTTCTGGTTTGGTTGGATATGAAGAATGGTATAAAGAAATTTTTTCGTTTGAAGATATATTAATCAAACTTTCTAAAACACAATTGTTGTTTGAGCCCGGAAAAAAACATCTGTATTCTGATTTTGGATTTATGCTTCTTGCTCATATTGTGGAGTTGGTCGATGGAGAGACTTTCGACCAATTTTGTAAGAAGAACATTTTTTCTAAATTAAATATGAATACAACTTTTTTTAATGTTCCTGAAGAGTATAAAAATAGATGCGCTCCTACAGAAAAATGTCCATGGCGAAATAAAATTATTCGTGGTGAAGTTCATGATGAACATGCATATGCTATAGGTGGAGTGGCAGGACATGCTGGGTTATTCTCAACCGCAGAAGATTTATCTCGATTTTGTAGAGGGATAATGAATGGGCATATTCTCGAAAAAGATGTGATTGAAGAAATGGCTACAAGCCGAATAATTCCTGATTATCCATGGCAAGTATTAGGCTGGAAAACAGACCCATTTTGGGAAAGCATTGAAGGACAATTGCCATTTCGTTCTGCTTTGGGACATACAGGTTTTACAGGAACTTGTATGTGGTGGGATAGAAAATCAGGATATTATGCCATTTTGCTAAGTAATTCATGTCATCCCAGCCGAAAGACACGAGACAATCGAAAACTGAGAAAGACTTTTTATAATTCAGTAGCATTACTAATCGACCCTGAGAAGATAAATGTCCATTGTGGAATTGATGTCTTACTTCGGGATGATTTTAAACCGATAAAGAATTCAAATGTTGCATTGTTTACCAACACATCGGCAAAAAACATTGTAGGGGAAACTACATTAGATATATTTTCAAAAGAAGAAAATATAAAATTACAGTACATTATTTCTGCTGAACATGGATTGCTGTTAACTGAAGAAGCAGGTAAATCAGATGAACAGAGACGATGGGAGAATAAACAAATTATAGCTATATATGCCGAACAAAAAAATATAGATTGGCGAAGAATACTGAAACATATAGATTGGGTAGTAATAGATATACAGGATATTGGGAGTAGATACTATACCTATATCTATTCAGTATCACAATTAATGAAAGTCTGCAATAAATATCAAAAAAAAATAGTAATATTAGACCGACCCAATCCATTAGGGGGTGAAGTCATAGAAGGTTTTTTGCCCGATAAAGGATACTGGGGAGAAGTGTGCTGGGGAAATGTTCCCAGTCGACATGGACTTACTATAGGTGAATCCGCATTATATATTAAAAAGACCAATGCAGAGTTAAAATCATTAGAATTATCTGTAATTAAGATGGATGGCTGGTTTTACGATTTGCAATATCCCCATCTGGATTTACAATGGTTTCCCCCTTCTCCCAATATCCCTTCATTTGAATCGGCATTGTGCTATGTTGGGACATGTTTATTCGAGGGGACGAATGTTAGCGAAGGGCGAGGAACGGAATATCCATTTCAAACAATTGGTGCCCCGTGGTTAAATCCCGAGTTAATATTATCATCGCTTTCGAAAGATTATACGGGAGGTTTTGATATAGAGGCATGTTCCTTTAAACCCATACCTATGCCCGGTAAGGCAACAAATCCCAAATATGTAAATGAATTCTGTAACGGTTTATCCCTGAAGGTAAAAGATTTTAATCAAGCGAGACCCTTTATGTTAACTTTAGAATTGATTCGTTTAATTCAACTTCACCATCCGGAACATTTTGAATTCAATAATCATTTTGACAAACTTTCAGGTATTTCTCATTTAAGAACTATGATAGAAAAGAACAAATTTAAATATAATTCAAATAGTGAAAAAGAAATACAAAAGTACCTCACTACCCGTCCCTATTTATATACAAAATATGTAGATGAGAAAAAAATTATTGAAAATATATAAATGCGATTAAAACTTAAATAATATTTATTAATGCATCTAACATTCGGTCTGTTACGGTAATAATCCTTGTAGATGCTTCAAAAGCCCTTTGAAATAGCATTAAATTTGTTACCTCTTCATCAAGATTTACACCGGAGACTTCCTGCCTCCGTCGGTTAAAATCATTTATAAATGAGCGTTCCATTTCTAACACATCGGAGTTTGCTCTTGCATTTATACCTATCTGTACAATCATGGATTGATAATAATCATCTGCTGTTTGAGTGCTATCTGAAAGTATGCGTTGGGTTCTCAGTTTAGCCATTGCCAGAGCCGCAGTATTATCTCCTGTTTCATTTATGTTTGTACTATAACCAGAACTAATAAAACGTGGGTTATCGAGTAAATCTTGATTAACAGAAATCGTACTTGCAGTATATCCTGTAAAAAAGGGATTCATCCCTATAGCCACGAGAACTCCTGATGTATCATTAGCAAATCGGAAAGAGTAACCGCTCGAAGGTGTTATTGTTAAATACCCATCCGTATCAATAGAAGCAGTGAAAAAGGGGTTGGCATTAATTTGATTGGCAATATCGGTTAATGTAGTGGAGGTAGAAGAAATATTAATATTAAGGGTTGTTGCAAGATTGCCGGTGCTATCATAAGCAAGTAATTGAAAAGAGCCGTCATTAATAGAATAGGGGAGATTGTTGTTGGATAATGAAGTATTGACATCAGATACAGAAATGGTAGAATTGATTGTCCCACTATATAATTCTAATCCTCGACCCTGACTGTGAATGCTGTTTATTGAACCTGCAATGACTCTTGCTATTTCATTAAGTTGTTCTTTTATCCTTCTTAATTCAGTATCACGAATATATAATAATCCTGCGAGAGAACCATCAGATATTATGGCTTTCTCTTGATTATCTGTAAAGACAACAGAGAGAAAATCGGGACGAGTGGAGTCCAGTGAAGAGTCCACAACTGTGCTTAAAGTTCGATATTTTGTTCCACCTATAATTTCCACTCCTCCTAACAAAACATCAATTTGCCCATCTTCACGTTCTCGTGAAGTGATGGAAACAATTTTGGAAAGTTGGTCAACAAGCAAGTCTCTGTCATCTCTCAAATCATTTGCAGATTTTCCGGTTATCTCCGTGTCCCGTATTGTTTTGTTCATTTCCACGATTCGCATAATCAGAGAATTAATTTCAGGTATGGTATTGCGGATCTCCTCGTTTGTATTGCTTTCTAATAAATAAACCTGTCGCGAAATTTCATTTAAAGATTGTGCAAGAGACTCTCCTTCCTGAAGCAAAGCAACACGAACAGGTGTTTCTTCTACATTATTAGTGAAATCATGAAGGGAATCAAAAAATCTCGATAAATGGGCACTAAACCCGGTGTCCCCTGGCTCCTGAAAAATATCTTGAATTCGTACAAAATAATTAGCAACCGTTTCGGTTCTCCCAAGAGCAGGATTTTGTTCCCGGAAAATTGAGTCTAAAAATGTTTCACGAATTCTTCGTATATCCGATATAGCGGGACCACGACCAATAGCACCATAGGGCTTGTAATTCGGTAAACGAGTTGTTACCTCTACCCGTTGCCTTGAATAACCTTCTTTATTTACATTGGCAATATTATGTCCCGTTACATCCAGTTGAACCTGAGATACTAACATTCCTGCTCGTGCTATATCCAACGCACTAAATAATGTTCCCACAGATTTCTCCTTATAAAAACAAATTACTAATTATTTGGTTAAAAAATAGCAATTCTTATACCAATTATCGGCAAAAAAATAAATAACTTAATTACCAAGACTTTTTGTATCTACTGTTCTGATAAAAAAATAAAAATAGGAAAAAAGTTTCCTATCAATGGAAAAAAATGACCTTGTATTAAACAACAGGAAGATTCGTCATTTGAAGAACATTATTCTGTAAATTTATTATCTATTTGTGAATTAGTTAAACAAAGGGAATAAGATTATGAATATTCAGGATTTATTTGACCTTGTTATACAAGAAAAGGCTTCTGACCTTATTATAAGTGCCGGTGCCCCTCCAATATTGAGAATTAATGGGCAATTATACCGAACCCGAACCGATACCCTTACTCCTGAAGCCACCGAAAAGATGATTTTTAGTTTTCTTACGAAAGAACAGAAAGAACAATTTAAGCAGGAAAAGGAACTCGACTTTTCTCTGGCTGTGGGCAGAAAACACCGATTCCGTGTCAATGTTTATTATCAAAGGCAGTGTGTAACTGCCGCATTGCGTCCTATTCCTGAAAAAATACCTTCATTAAGCGAATTAGGACTTCCTGATAGTATTAAAGAACTAGCTTTTGCACGCCAGGGACTTGTGCTGGTAACTGGACCTACAGGAAGTGGAAAAACGACTACTCTTGCCTCACTTATTGACATTATTAATAATCAACGGGCATGCCATATAATTACCATTGAGGACCCTATTGAATATGTTCACAGTCATAAAAAAAGCATTGTAGACCAACGCGAAATTGGCGGAGATACGATAAGTTTTGTCCGTGCCTTAAAATATGTGTTACGACAGGCTCCCGATGTAATTCTTATCGGTGAAATGAGAGACCTCGAAACCATTCAATCGGCACTTACAGCATCCGAAACAGGACACCTTGTTTTTGCAACGTTACATACCAATGATTCTATTCAGACTATTGACCGTATTATTGATGTCTTTCCTGCTGGACAACAACAGCAAATTCGCTTTCAATTATCTATGGTTTTGTTAGCAGTTATCTCACAACGGCTTTTGCCCAGAAAAGATGGAGAGGGTCGTATCCTTAGTTATGAAATTCTACGGGCGAATAATGCTATATCTAATCTAATTCGTGAAGGGAAAAATTATCAGATATACAGTGTGCTGGAAACGAATTTTAAAGAAGGTATGGTAACATTTGACAGATGTCTGAAAGAATTATATTTACAGGGACTTATCTCGTATGAAGATGCTATTGCCAATATGAAAAATCCATCGGAATTGAAAGAATCTGCATCATAAGAAAATTACTGGGCATCTTTGTGTAATTCATGAATTATTTCCGCAATAAGTACAGTCCAGCCTGTTTGATGACTCGCCCCAATTCCCTCGCCGGTATCCCCATTGAAATATTCAAAGAAGAGATAGTAATTATTCCATAGTGGATTGTCTTTGAAACATGCGAACGAACCTAAAGATGGGATTTCACCCCGTGTATCGGGAACAAATAAATTCCGCAGCCGTTGTCGGATTTCGTAGGCTATTTCTTTAAAAGTAAAACTCTTTTTCATACATGGAACTGGAATTTTTAAATCTCCATAAACATCTCCCCATTTATCCATACTATCTAAAAATAGATAATTGAGTGGAAACCAGATAGGACCGAACCAATTGGTATTTCCTCCAAACATTTTGGATTCCAATTCACCAGGACAATATTTTATTTCAATCCGCTGTCTTGATGTATGGATATGTATAGGTTTTTCACGATGGTATCGTGATAGAGAACGAAGACCAAAAGGAGATAAAAACTCCGATTCGTTCAATGCATAGTTAATTAAAGCATTTCTTTGTTGTTCTGTAATACAAGATAAAAATATACAATTATTCCCTGTTTGTGAGTCTATATATCTTCTATAAAACGAATCCGCAAGAATTTTAGATTTAATAAGTTTTTCAACTTCTGCTGAAAGTTCCGGAAGAGCATATACAGGCAAACGCACAGTCCCAAAAAGAGGAACAAGACCCGAAAAAGAACGAATAGGATACTGTGTTTTTTCTCCTTCTATATTGAATATTGGATAAAAAAACGAATCGCTTTCATGCCACAGACTGGGAAACTCATTATTCTGTAAAATTTCCGTTGCTTTAACAAAGTAATGTAAAAGTCGTATTGCTATTTTTTCAAAATACGGGAACATAATGGATGTCTTGCAGGCTAATTCAATAAGATTTCCAATACAAAATGGGGTCCAAAAAATACCCTGAGATTCCTCATTTCTTGTTAAATTATTGTGTGATTTTTCTAAAATAGAAAAGTTATCTAAACCGATTAATCCTTTATTAAACAAGGTTTTCCCTTCTTTATCTTTGAGGTTTACCCACCATATTAAATTGGCATGCAAACTGCAAAAAGATTCTATTAAAAACATCGAGTAAAAGTTTTCCCGGGGTATATCGAAATCCATCTGCTCTATCTTTTGTATAATTTTATTTACCCCCCATGCCATTACAGGCGGATTGATAGCCGAGAAATTCCATTCAGAAGAAGGTATCTGACCTGTAGGATTTTGATATTCTGGAGAGAGTAAAATCTTCAATTGTTTAATAGTAAAAATGGGGTCAATGCGAAACATGGGTATTAAATGAAATGGAATATCCCAGGATGCAAACCATGGGTACTCCCACTTATCAGGAATAGATAAGATATCATCTGCATATAAATGCTTCCAGTTATCAAAACTTGTATGTGCTGTAAGTTTTTGTAAACTATTGGCTACATTTAGCCACTCTTTTACGGAAAGTTTGTAGTGAATTTTTGACCATAATAATCCCGCATAAGCCTGTCTTATCACGGTCTTTTCAGAAGAACTTATTGTAGGTAATAGAAGTTCCTGATAAAACTCATCCGCTTCTTTTTTCCGTTGTTCAATAAGAGCATCACAACTTTCGCCGACAGGTTCTGGTGGTATCTCGGATATAGAAGAAAATCTCAACTGAAAAGAGACTTTGGAGTGAGGTTCAATTTGGAATGAATACCAGACACCAACACGAGTCCCCTTATTCTCTTTTGAAATATACTCCGAATTATTATAAATAATATGTTGAGTAAAAGCATCGCGAAAAGAAGGTAAAAGTGGATTGTACTTATACTGAGAGGGCACAATGTTTGAATCATTCTCTGTAAATAGTAATTGAGGTAATATTTTCCCCTCTCCCATACCAACTTCCAATCGGTATTCACCTAAATGTGTATCCATAAAAACAATGTGGCTCGCTCCCCCTCCATATATCTGAGGTTTGCGTTCTATTTTCCCAAGTAAAGATGACCATTGCCATGTATTCCGAAACCAGAATTGAGGAATGATATGCAGGGAACGAGTGCTACTATCTCTATTCCACGCAGTAATGCGAATGGCAATATCCTTTGGACTTCCTTTCGCATATTCTACTTCTATATCAAAAAATTGAGAATTATCCAGGATTCCGGTGTCTAAAAGTTCAAATTCCGGATCAAAGCAAGTTCGGTTTTGATTTTCTGATAGTAATTTTTCATAAGGAAAGTTTTCACAGGGATAACGATATAGTGCTTTTGCATATGCATAACTTGGTACCGCATCCAGATAATAATAATATTCTTTAACATCTTCCGCATGATTTCCTTCGAGAGCATTTAACCCAAAAAAACGCTCTTTTAAGCAAGGGTCAGAACCATTCCAGAAACTTAGTGCAAAACAGAGTTTCCCACTCCTATCGCTCCATCCAAAAATACCATCATCTCCACAAAGGTAATTATATTTTTTAGCAGTCTCAAATGTTGTGTATTCCCACGCTTTTTCAGGCGGAGCCCAACATTCACGAACGGTTCCCCATTGCCGTTCTGGTAGATAAGGTCCCCATTCCTGCCATAGCTCATTATTCTTTATCATCTCCATGACACGGCTTTTTTCTAAACCCATATATATATTCCTTTAACTAAATAATGATAAAATAATGCTAACTTTATTATACTAAAACACATAACCTACATGAATTGCTTGGATATATTTTTATAAAAGATGGAAAGTAAAATATAAATATGGACAACGAAAGGTGTATTCATTTTAAAGTTTTGGGTGGTGGTGGAGAGATTGGTGCCAATTGCTATGAAATTTCATATGCCCACGAGCATGTATTATTAGATTGTGGTGTGCATCCTAAAAAGGAAGGTTTCGAATCTCTACCATCATTTGACTTAATGGAATCGTTTCCTGATGCTGTGTTAATTACTCATGGACATGTAGACCATTGTGGTGCTTTACCCTATTTAACCAAACTTTTCCCTCATTTTAGAGTTCATGCTACTCTGCCTACACTTCGCGTTATGGAGCGAATGTTACATAATAGTGTTGTAGTTATGAACACCATCCGCAAAGAACGAAATATCTTTGATTATCCTTTATACCAGCATGAAGATGTAGAAAATCTTATGGATGTTACAAGAGCACACCTTTACAATGACCTGTTTGATGTTAGTGCTAAAAGTATGTTTAAAGCATTATTTAACCCAGCAGGGCATGTATTAGGAAGTGGAAGTATTTTATTAGAGTTAGACAATTTTAAGATACTATATACAGGTGATATTAGTGCGAGTAATCAGGAATTGTTAGGTCCTTATAAACCTATGGATTGGTTAGATGAAGTAGATGTGATGGTCATAGAAAGTACTCAGGGTGCAGTTGATGAAAGCAAAGTAAATTCTTACGATGAAGAATCTTTGCGTCTCGCTAAATCTATTAATCAAATATTAGAACAAGAAGGGACTGTATTAATACCGACATTTGCACTGGGAAGAACGCAAGAGATGGCAAATATATTGGCACGACTACAAGAAGAAGGATTATTAATAAAAGTTCCCATTTATATTTCGGGATTGGGAAGAGCCATTTATGATATTTATGAGCAATTTCGGGAATATTTAGATGAGAACAGTCGATTAAGACCTTTAAATCATTTCCGTAAATTAGGGAATATATGGCAACCAGAAGTAATGAAACAATTATTATCTGTTCCCGGAATTATTATTGCTACTTCAGGTATGATGATAGAAAATACTCCCTCCGCTTTAATTGCTCAGGAAATGGTTCAAACCAGGCACCACGGTATCTTTTTTGTAGGTTATGTTGATCCCGATACATTAGGATATAAACTGTTAAACTCAAAGCCAGGAGAAGAGTTGCAGTTTCAACTGGATGCACAACCCGTAAAAGTTAAACTAAAAAACATCAAACGATTTCATTTCAGTGGGCACGCATATAGAACCGCTCTGTTAAAGATGATAGATGAATTAAATCCTAAAAATGTTGTTTTTGTTCACGGAGACCCCCCTGCACTCGAATGGATGAAAGAAAACACTCATTCAAAAACAAATTGCTTTATTCCTCAAAATGGTATAAAACTTACCTTTGAAATTTAATATGGGCAAAAAAACAAAAAAAATCAAACAAAAAATAATTTCATTTATAGCCATCTCTTTACTAAATTTGTTAAAAAAAATACCTCTTCCACTTTCTCGTAAGATAGCGATATTTTTTGCTTTCATATCCTATTATTTATATCCAAGAATCCAAAAAGATGGTGGGAAACATATTGAATACGCTTTTGGAGACACACTTACCAAATATGAAAAGAGGAAAATACTATGGGATGCCACAAGAAATATGTTCCTTGTAGCATTTGAGTTCCCACATTTACCTGATTTGGCAGAAAAGAAATACAAAAATATTGCTTCTTATAAAGGTGTAGAGTATATAGAAGAATATCGACGAAACAAACAGGGTGCCTTATTTATTAGTGCTCATCTGGGAAATTGGGAGATGATGGCATCCTTAATGTGTAGTCATGGCTATCCTGTGGCGGAAATCGTTCGTGAGTTTGATGAACCCAATTTAAACAAGTTTGTTGATGACATTCGAACACATGCAAAGATAAAAACAATACCTAAAGACCATTCCGCAAATGAAATTATTAAGTTAATAAAAGAAGGATGGTTTGTGGGACTTCTGATAGACCAATCTCCGCGGGATAATGGAGCCCCTGTAGAATTTTTTGGTAAGCCCTGTTGGGCAACAATTGGTCCCGCCTACTTATATGCACGAACAAAAGCCCCTGTTCATCCTGTGTATATAATTCGAAATAATGATGGAACCTTTTTCCTTGAAATATTACCTCCTCTTAAAATGGTAAATACAGGAAGCCTTCAAGAAGATATATTAATAAACACACAAACATGCCAGAATGCTATCGAAGATATTATCCGTAAACACCCCGAACAGTGGCTCTGGTTTCATCGCCGATGGAAAAAAAGGGATAAGTTAAAAGCTCATTGGGAAAAAAGAATGCAGAAGAAAGAAGGCAATATCCAAACATTAAAAGAATGAATATAGAGAACAGGTTTATATATACTAATACTTATAAAAGTAGATTGATACTTCTGAATATGAAATTTCATTTTGAATTATTTGAAACATAAATAATAAATGTAAATGAAAAGTCAGGAACAAAAGGTAAAGTAATGAAACGAAAAGCAGAAAATTCTCTCTGAATAGAAAAAGAAGATAAATACGGTTCCAATAGAGATATTGTTTTATTAGATAATATCCAATATATATGAACTGTCATTAGCAGAAATGGAAATAAAAGCATTAGGCATTGATTATGAAGTGATAAACGAATTAAGAGAGTTCAGAATATTAGAGGCAACTGAAGAAAAAAAAGAACTGATTAGGAAAAAAGGGTCTTACTTTAAAACTGTATCTGGGAAATATACAGATTATTTCCAAATAATAGAAAAAATCGGACGCACTCTGTTAATCAGTATTTAACACACTGGATCTATCCGTATAAAGGGAAATTTCACCCTCAAATGGTTCGGGCATTGTTAAATATTATCGGATTAAAAGAAGGAGGATATATTTTTTGAACCTTTTTTGGGAAGTGGGACAACAGCCATTGAATTACAATTATTAGGGATAAATTTTATAGGATAGATATCTCCCATTTATGCGTTATTCAATCTAAGGTTAAAACCGAGTCTATTAATGTATTAGATGAAATAAAAAGATTAAAGATGAAGTGGTCTCTTATATTACAACTTCCGGAACTCTTTTATTTCAGAACTCTAATAGTTATGATAATTACTACAATTATATCGGTAAATTAACAAAGAACGAAAAAACTCAAAACTTTTATATATTAGCAAGATTATTATCTGTTAGTGATAACTCAGATAGAGGTCGTAACTTTATTAATTCTTCTATTAAAAATGTTGATTTAATGATAGCATCCGTCAAAGATTATATAGAAATAAAAGAAAAATTAAATCTGAAATTAGGCAATGTAGAGATTAAAGTAGGAGATGCAAGAAAAATAGAATTGCCAGATAATTCAGTAGATGGAATTGTAACATCGCCATCATACTCTATTGCTCTTGATTATGTGCAAAATGAAGTTCATTCCCTTAAAGACCTGGGATGTGATACTGTTCAGATAGGAAATGATTTTATTGGTGTCAGGGGAAATGGAAAAGATAAGGTGGAATTATATAACGAGAATATGAAAAAATTCTATTTAGAAATGTATAGAATACTCAAACCCAATATTGGTAATACAACTTATCCGGGATAGGAAATAGATACAGTAGAGTTTACTATTAATTTTATGGAAGACATAGGATTTCGTTTAGAAAAAAATATAAAGTAATATTCGATTTATACAATGTAATGAAAAAAGAAAAAATTTTAATTTTTAAGAAATCAAATTAATAGGAAATAAATACAAAAATAAAAGATAGTAAGGATATAGAATCTCTTGATTACTTGCAACCAATAAATGTAAGTATTATAAAATTCTATCTATTGAATCATTATCTCTGGATGTAAAATATGAATTTAATTCGGATAATAAAAGAATGTATTCAAGCAAAGACGGAACAATTATTTTGGATGAAGGAGAAATCAAGTAGTGTAGTAAAATACTCAAAATTTGAACAGAAAAAATGAAAGGAAAGGGATACGAATGCTATTTTTTCTACGATTGGGTATAGTCGTTTTTATTGGAATTATTTCGACCTTTATATATTCAGAAGATATCCCAAATTATCTTGATGAAGATTGGCAACCTTTAAGTCCTAATTGGACAGATGGATTAATAACCTCTGTTGGCATAGATAATAACAATATTGTTTATTGTGGAGGCACTTTTACTTCAATAAATGGCGTAAGTGCAAATCGAGTAGCGAGGTGGAATGGAATAAATTGGCAAGCCATGGGACAGGGTTTTAATAATGCGGTAGAAAAAATATGTATATCCACAGGGGGTGAAATTTATGCAGTGGGTTCATTTACCTATTCGGGTTCAAATCTCCGAAATCGAGTGGCAAAGTGGAATGGTTCGAGTTGGGTAGCGGTAGGAAGTGGCTTTAATGATGCTGTATATACGGTAACTATTACAAATAATGGGACAGTCTTTGTAGGAGGCAAATTTACTCAGTCCGGTTCTACACCTATTAATCGGATTGCATATTGGAATGGTTCTCAATGGGTAGAACCTTATTTGGGTGTGAGCGGTGGCACTTCTCCTTATGTTTTGTCATTAACATCGGATTCTAATGGAAATATATATGCAGGGGGACAATTCCAGTATGCAGGTAATGTTTCTGCAAATAATATAGCCCGCTGGGATGGAACGAATTGGCATTCCCTTGGAACTGGAATTAACGGACCTGTGTACTCTCTTGCGGTAGATGAAACGGGTAGATTGTATGCAGGTGGAAGTTTTACACAAGCAGGTGGGGTGAATGTGAGTAATATATCTATTTGGGATGGTTCTTCGTGGACTTCTTTAGATGGCGGGGTAAATGGCATCGTTTATTCAATTTTACCCAAATCATCACAATCTATTTTTATTGGAGGTAATTTTTCCATTGCAGGTGGTAATATAAGTGCAAATGGGTTAGCATGGTGGTATTCAGGTAACTGGCGTAGCATAACATCAGGAGTAAATGGCTCAAATAAAGAAATCAGATCTCTGGTGTTCGATTCTCAAGGGAATTTATATGTGGGTGGGGATTTTTATTATGCAGGAGGGAAAATAAGTTATAAAATTACAGAATTAAAAAGACCACCGATATTTACAGTAACTTATACTGCGGATATTGGAGGAAATATTTTGGGAAATGCAACGCAAAATATCATGCGTGGTAATGATGGAACTGAAGTAATTGCAGTAGCGGATAGTGGATATCTTTTTGACCATTGGTCAGATGGTTTATTAACTCCCAACAGGAAAGATACAAATATAATTGAGAACAAAAATTATGTAGCATATTTTACCTTGATAAATGAGGGATATGGTGAAGGCGAGGGAATTCCAGAAGGAATTCCTACAGAAGGTGAAGGAATTATAGATGGAGAGGCGGAAGGTATTTTTGAAGGCGAGGGGATTATAGAAGGAGAATCAGAAGGGAGCCCTGAAAGTGAAGGAATTATAGATGGAGAACCTGAAGGGAGTATCGAAGGAATATTTGAAGGAGAGGGGGATTTAGAGGGTGATAGCGAATTAATAGCATGGATAGAAGGGGAAACATATATTAATAAAATTGTTGGAGAATCGCAACTTTTTACTATTCATGTAGAAGGAGCACAGGGGAATATAGGCTATGAGTGGTATTATTGCAAAGATTATCTTTGTCCCAATCCAACAATTATTCCGTATGTATCAGGGCAGGAACTTTATATTGAAGATTTATCCGTTGAAGATTCAGGCTGGTATTGGTGTCATGTTTCAGATGATTTGAATGTAGTGGAAACTCCAAAAGTCTATTTACATGTCTCGCATGGTTTAAGCATTACTAATAATTCCCTCCTGCTTATATTCCCCACCTTATTGCTTATTTTTGTTTTGCGGAAAAGTAAAGTGTATCATAGATAAGAATATCTAAAATTGCTGAAACAATAGACCTATCTATGAAGGTTACTATATGAAAAAAATTATCTTTTTACAAATGTTTATCCTGTGTGTTTTATGTCTTCTGTGGACAAATGTAAATGCTGAAACGAATGGCTCTATATTAGATTTAAATAATTTTAAAATTTGCCTTATTGGTAATGAGAAAGATGATGTCTTACAAAATATTGTTAGAGTTCTCTCGGAAGAAATTGAGAAACGGACTCATATTTTATTACAAAATACTCCAGAAATTTTACCCAATAGCGACTATATATTACTTGCAAATATTAATTCATTATCGCCTGTTGACAAAAAACATTTAATTTCTTTTCCCAAAGACAAGTTAAAGCAGATTAAATCGGAAGGTTTCGCAATATTTAATGAAAAAGTGCAAGAGAAAAATAGAATCTGGATTATAGGAAAAGACAATCGGGGGATTTTATTCGGAGTAGGAAAATTGTTAAGGATAATGAAATATTCTCCGAATTCATTGAAGATAGAAATTCCAGTGAACATTATAGAATCACCTATATCTCCCATACGGGGGCATCAATTGGGTTACCGGGCACAGGCAAATTCTTATGATGCATGGAGTATTGAACAATATGACCAGTATATAAGGGAATTAACTTTTTTTGGGGTCAATAGTATTGAAAATATCCCTTTTCAAGATGACCGACCTGCTCCTTTAATGCCTGTTTCTCGAAGAGAAATGAACCGGGCAATAAGTGAGATATGTAAAAAATATGGATTAGATTACTGGGTATGGACCCCTGCAGATTTTGATTTAAACGACAAAGAGAAACGAGAGGATATGTTAAAAAGACATGAGGAATTATACAAAGATTGCCCGGTTATAACAGGTGTGTTTTTCCCCGGAGGAGACCCGGGAGATAATCCGCCAGAATTAGTTCTGCCTTTTTTAGAAGAGCTGTCAAAATTGCTAATTCCGCTACATCCAGAAGCAAGAATATGGTTATCTTTACAGGGGTTTACTACTGCTCAATCTGAATTTGTCTTTGATTATATCAAGAATAAAAAACCTCAATGGATGGGAGGACTTTGTGAGGGACCTTCCAGTCCACCCATAGCATATTTACGGCAAAATTTACCATCGGAATATAAACTTCGAATGTATCCCGATATAACCCATAATAAACTCTGTCAATATCCAGTACCGTGGTGGGACATTGCTTTCTCATCGGTGATTGGAAGAGAAGGAATTAATCCGAGACCTGTTCAGTATGCATATATTCATAATTGGTTTCAACCTTATTGTGATGGCTTTATTACTTATTCAGATGGTATTCATGACGATGTAAATAAAATAATATGGAGTGCAATGGGCTGGAATCCAGAACAAAAAGTTAGAGATGTTTTAATTGAATATTCTAATGTGTTTTTTAGTAGCGAAATTGCCGAATTATCAGCAGAAGGAATCTTGTCTTTAGAAAATAATTGGCGGGGAAGTATTGTTGATAATGGAGCCATTGAAGGAACACTAAAATTGTGGCAGGAGTTGGAACAAAAAGCATCTCAATTAAAGAACAATTGGCGCTGGCAAATGTGCCTTGTGCGTGCTTATTACGATGTATATATACGAAGAAAGGTTATCTACGAACAAGGACTGGAACAAAGGGCATATCAGGTATTAAAAAATGCGGAGAAAATGGGTGCAGAAGTAGTGATGGAAAAGGCAATGAACATTTTAAATAAAACAATGTCAGAACCGATATCTACGGATTTAAAAGAGAAAATTGCAGATTTATATGACGCATTATTTAAAAGTATCGGATTACAATCCAGTGTGGAAAAATATGGAGCCATTGGAGGGGAACGAGGTGCATCATTAGATTATATTGACATACCCTTAAATAATCGTTGGTGGTTGGAAGACCAATTTCAGTATATACGAAAATTAAGTTCGGAAAAAGAAAAAATAAAACGATTAAACATAATTGCCCACTGGGAAACACCAGGATACGGTTCTTTTTATGATGATGTAGGAAATACAGGAAAATCACCTCATATAAAGCGGTGTGAAATTCATTATACCAATCCTGCAGAAGAAGCATGGCAAGAACCTACTTTGTGGTGGTTTGATAATGGAAAAACAAGGAAAAGAATTAGTTGGTTGAGTTCTTTGGAATTCGGTGAGGCACAATATCAAGGATTAGAACCCAGTGCTACATATATCCTTCGTATCATAGGGTTGGGAAAACCGCAGATTATGATTGATGGAAAAAAAATGAATAGTTCCGATGAAAAAGTAATTGAATTAGGCGAGTTTAAAGACTATATTATCCCATTAGAAAGTATTCAGGATAGAGAAATTATTGTAAAATGGACACTTCCCATAGACGATTTAAAAAAGAATTGGCGACAACACTCTCGAATTTGTGAAATGTGGTTGTTAAAACAATAGAACGAAAAAAAATCTGAGGGGATATATATAATATATGGTATCCATAAAATACATAAACCATAAATAAAGGGAAATTATCTATGTTAGATATGAAGGAATTTTTCAAGCAAACCAGTAGTGATGAAGAAAATTACATCTATATTACCCCTACAACCATTGCCATGTGGATTATAGGCTTATTCCTGATAATATTTGCAGGTATAAATGGATTTTTCTAAGTAATTCTATAAAATTGAAAATGAAAGTTTTCTTCTTGCTAAGTAGATTAATTTTTTACACTTTTTCAGGGCTTACTTTCCTCTTAATTCCCTTATTTCTTTTACCTTTATTTGTTGATGAATTATTAGGTGCAGGACGCGAATCAATTACCCCATTATCCTGGGGTGAAGCAGGTCCACAATGGGATGAAAATATATTTGTGGAAGATGGAAAGGATGAGATTGATTACAAATCTAATTATATCAAGGAGTATATCCAGTCAATTGCAGGAAAACCCATATTAGATTGGAAAAAGTATGGAAAAGGACATTCCCCATATGTATGTTTAGCAAAACTTGCTTGTGGAGAGGAAATCAAGGAAGTAAATGAATATCTACAACAGTTGGAGCCGTGGTCGGGCAGTGGTTCTTCCTGGTTCGGATATAAAGGCGATTATGATTTTACGGAGGTAGTGCTTACCAAAATTCTATATCTTTTTGGACATAATCAGGACCTGATATATCCGGAGACCTTAGAGCATTTACTAAAAGTCCTTTTGGTAGAAGAAGGAGGGCAACCACGGGAGATGGTGCCAAGGTCATTGGGCTGGATTCGCGACACGGAAAATCACCAATTGATGACGGAAAGTAGCAGATACTTGAAAAATCAGTGGTTGTTTAAATATGGGAATTCTACAACTACTCCCGGCAAGCCTGAACATGATAACAAAAACAACGGTTTGGAAAAATGGCTTGTTACTTATCTTGATGAAATGCTTTGGAACGGCGAATATGAGTTTAATTCCATTCCTTATTTGTTATATGCGGTTCAGGCATTACTAAATCTGGAAGAATTTCCTGATTCGGCGGAGGTGAAGGTTAGAGCACATAAGGTTCTGGACAGCATCAATTGGAAATACGCGTTAGGCAGTTCACAGTTTCGCAGATGTGCCCCTTTCCGTCGTAGATTTGAATATGCAAATACAACATCATTGGTGATTGACCCACACACGGCATTAATGCGATGGTGGTGTCTGCCTGAAAGTGATGATGCACCGGGCAAAGAAATGACCCGTTCTTCTCAAGTACTTTTTGCTGTTTTATCTACATACACAGTCCCTCCTATTGTGAAGAAATGGGCAATTGAAAAGCCCTATGATTATTTTGTTCAGATAGGTTATGGGGAAAACGGAACTCCTGAAATATATAGTGGAGGTCCAGAATATCTGATTAGTGCAGGAGGAGTATATAGAGGTCTGCGTGCCATGATTATTCCGAGACCTACGACCTTATTATTGAATGATAGGGAAATAGATATTAATAAGTGTTTCCATATAAAAGGGAGGGGTAAATGGTGGTGCTGGAACAATACAGGCGTTTACAAAAGATTTGCCGTAGGAAATTCCCCCGTACATATTCCATCCCAATATACACCCTTTGCTCAAAAGGAATCGTGGTTCGTTTTTGCACCTGAATGTGCAGGCAGTTTGTATGTTTGTGTCTATAATGATGAGAAATTGGGCTTATTGTATTTACCCGAGAGAAACAACCTTTCACCCGACAAATTATTATCAGAACTCATCAACAAAAATCCTTCAAGAGAAAAAATATATTCATCCTTCGTGTTTTTAGATGATAATAAAATCGAATACGATGTTAATGCACCTGCGGGAATTTGGGTGATTAAATCCATCAACAGTGAAACAATTAATAGAAATTACGATACATGGTCCCGCTGGAATGGCAACATCCCCACAAAATTATATGTGTACTAACATTATTTGCCTGCCAAACTACTTGTAATTAAAAAGGTATTATCAACATTCTTACCTGTGTGTTTATCTCGCACATCCTATGTATATGATTAGTGGACTACTATGTTAAGATAAAAAGTAGATACGATTACATCAGTTCCATAAAAAAAACATCAAACTATTACGACAAAATAGAAAGGTTACCTAAATCCGATATTTAATTAAGCGTGAATAGGAATATTCCCAATGAAGCAACAAGACGATTTCAAAAAAGGTGAAATTGTAATTTATAGTTCAAAGGAAGGACCTCAATTAGAAGTTCGACTTAAAGATGAAACTGTGTGGCTCACTCAAAAACAGATGTCAATACTTTTTGATAAAGGGATACCAACTATCAATGAACATATAAAAAATATATATAAAGAAAGAGAACTTGATAAAAATTCAACTATTCGGAAATTCCGAATAGTTCAAAAAGAGGGTAAAAGACAGGTAGAAAGAGAAATAGATTTTTACAACCTTGATGTAATAATCTCTGTAGGCTATAGAGTTAAGTCTTTACGCGGTACTCAATTCCGTATCTGGGCAACTAAAACGCTTAAAGAACATCTGGTTAAAGGTTATACGATAAATGAAGAAAGGCTTCTACGATCACAGAAGCAGTTTGAAGAACTCCACGGAGCAATATCACTTTTACAAGAAAAAGCAAAACATGAATTACTTGCTGGACAAGAGCAGGAAATTTTAAACTTACTGGCTAACTATGCTAAAACTTTGACTTTGTTGGAACAGTATGACAGAGAAAACTTAAGATAGTAAAGTCGGCAAAAGAGAAATTTATTTTAGGCTATGAGGGAGCACGGAAAGTTATAGAGGAAATTAAGAAAGATTTAATGGCAAAAAAAGAAGCAGGCATACTTTTTGGTCAGGAAGTTGGGGAAAAATTCAAGGCAATATTGGGCAATATATATCAGAGTTTTGACCGTAAAGATTTGTATCCATCACTCGAAGAAAAATCCGCACATCTCTTATATTTTATAATTAAGGACCATCCTTTCGTAGATGGTAATAAAAGAATTGCCTCTTTTTTGTTCGTTTATTTTTTAGATAAAAACCATTATCTCTATCACAAGACAGGTAAAAAGAAAATAAATGATAATGCTTTAACAGTACTGGCTCTATTAATTTCTATTAATTGCTATAAGCGATACGAAAGAGAAGGACAAATTGATAAAAATTATTACCAATTTATTAAGTGTATGAAAATTCATCGCGGAACAATATTTCTGTTTGTATTTCATTAAAAACCCTTTTTAGAATGGAGGAATTTTAGTTTAACGAAGTTTCTAAACACAAGACTCTTTAAAACATAATCTGTTCTGATATTTAGATGATTCACTATAAGGAGATAATCGAATGACAAGAAGTGTATTGAAAATGTGTGGACTGATAATCGTTCCCTTATTTATTATAATTTTACCGTGTTATGCGGATAAGATAATATATTTGAGTGATATACCGGAGCGTATTGTTTCAATTACGCAGGGTTGGGGAGAGACAGGCTGGGATGTATCCGCACATTCATCCGGGCAAACTCCAATGGAGTTGCAAATAGGAGAAAAGAAGTATCAAAAAGGTATAGGACATCATGCTTCGGGGGAGATTATAGTTGATTTAAACAGTCAATATAAGTATTTCGAGTGTGAGGCAGGAGTTCAGAGGCAAAGTGGGACAAATACAGGTAGCGTGGTTTTCCAGATATTTGTGGATGGTGAAAAACGCTGGGACAGTGGTGTAATACGCGAATTAGATTCTCCTGTGCCGGTTAAGATTGACTTGAATAACGCCCGTGTACTGCGTCTTGTAGTTAAAGCTGGGAATGATGGCATTACCTGTGATTGTGCGAATTGGGCTAATGCAAAATTGGTTTTAGAAGATAATGCGAGACAGGAGAATATAACCAATAATCTGGACATTGCCTTGTTTGCAGATGTAATTACATGCGACCCAAAGCGGTATGAAGGGGCTCATTGTTCCAGAGTAGAGGAGTTCCCGGCAGAGGATATATCTTTAGAGACAAAACTACAGCCCCGGGAAGAAGGAAACTATGAGGTTCCGGATTATAAGGGAGTAAAATGTATAGGATTGCGATGGTATGAAAGACGAAAATTAACAGACCTTTCAGTTGAATTTGCTGATAATAATATACCATCACAAATCAAAGTGGAAGCATGGACAGGCGAATCTCCATGGCAGGGGAAATGGCAAAATGTAGAAGGCAAGGTCGAAGTAAAAGGGAACCAATGTTCTTTACATATCCCATGGCGGGATAATCTTTTTATCTGGAAAGGCACCGAGAAAATCAGGTGGATTTTTGAAAGTGATAAGCCACTATATATTAAAAATTTGAATGCATATACTAATTCATACTGGGACAAAACTGTTATAAGATTGGAAAAAGAACAAGGCGATTCAAATACTCAGGCAACGCTCCAGATTTATAATGGAACATTTTTAGAGTCGTCAAATTCGTTGTGTCAATTATGGAAACTTTCTGAGCCACTTACACTTAATCTCCTTCACAGCATCCCTCGAAGTGATAAAGGGGATAGAACCCTGTTATGGATTCATCTGCCAGATACAAAACTTTGTATTGCAATAGAAGATATATTAACCCATCCCTGTGTGTATGTGCCTTCTGTAGGTGTCTTTGCTGTTTTGCAATCTTCCTCTCTTACGATAAATGAATACAAAAAGACGATAGAAGGCAAACAAAGTGTTCTTGATAGTGTCCGTTCACTTCCGGAACAAACCTTTTCAAATGCAATGAAAAAAATTCATCATCCCGTTCAAGACAATGGTCCCACAATGTTGTCCCTCGCATGTGATAATAATAAATTCATCGTGGAGAGAGAAGGTTCTATCCAGTTTAACGACTTTTTTATGAAGGTTCGTATGGGGAATAGCGACAAATTAAAACGCACTCTTTATCAAGATTGGATGCCGGTGCCTGTTATAGAAAAAAATGACGATGGTATTACCTATTGGTCAAGAACCTTTGTTGCACCCTATAAAGAGAAAAAATCACTGTGTATCTCACAATTCGAAATGAAAAATGACGATGGGAAAGAGAAACATTCCGATTTTTCTCTTTCTTTTTACTCCCATAAAAGAGAGGGAATAAAAGCAGAATTAGAAAAGAAAAATCAGATTATATTTGTAAAAGAGGATGACAAGATATTAGGTATTTGCAAAATAGAGAATGCAATCGCTGAGATAAATGGAGAAAATATCTTCATAAATCATCCCGTATCTTCAGGTTCTTTTATCAAGTTATGTGTTATCATCCCATCCGATACGGATATGAATACAAACGAAATCGAACACATAGAAGAAGAGCAACTCCTGGAAAAAACAGTGGAATACTGGAAAAAGTTATTTGCAGACTCAATAGAAATAAGCATACCCGAACCCTTGCTGAATAATGTTATCAAAGCATCTCAGGTTCACTGCTTGATAGCAGGTCGTTCTGAAGGAAAGTTCATTGCACCATGGATAGCCTCCATGTCATACGGTCCATTAGAAAGTGAAGCACATTCGATTGTATATGGAATGGACCTTATGGGCTGGCATGAGTTTTCACGGAAATCATTGGAATATTTTATCAGTAAATATAACCGTGCAGGGTATCTGACCACGGGTTATACACTGATGGGAACAGGCTGGCACTTATGGACATTAGCCGAGCATTACCAACTTACGAGAGACAAAGAATGGCTATCAAGATATGCAGATAAACTTTCCCGTGTTTGTGATTGGATAATGGCACAGTGCGAGAAGACAAAAAAGGTGGATATCGATGGGGAGAGAATACCGGAATACGGACTTATGCCACCGGGCGTCGGTGCAGATTGGAATCGTTTCGCATATAGGTTCGCTATACAGGGACATTTTTGTGCGGGACTTCATGGGATAGGCTCCATATTGAAAGATATAAACTACCCATTAGCAGATAAATATCTCAGAGGAGCAAAGGAATTAACCGTATCTATTCTGAGGGCATTTGAATGGAATAAGGAGAGAACACCCGTATTACCGCTTTCAAACGGAAAATGGATATTACCCTACCCACCCAACTTATATACCTTTGGTACCTCCGGTGAAATGTTTCCCGGAGAAGATGCCGGCAGAAGTTGGGCGTATGATGTCGAATTGGGACCGCATCATCTGATCCCTCTCGGTATTCTGGACCCATACAGCAACGATGCGGAAAACATTGTCCAGCACATGGAAGATTACTGGTTCCTTCATTCCGATTACTGGTTCGCCTTTAGCGGGGAAGGTGATTATCCGGAAGAAGGGAACAAGCAAGACCCATTCAATTTAGGTGGATTTTCAAAGATACAGCCCTATTATACACGAATAGCAGAAACGTACGCCCTGCGAGACGAAGTAAAACCCTTTATCCGTTCCTATTTCAATGCCATTCCTTCTTTACTGAACACAGAAAACCTATCGTTCTGGGAACATTTCCACAATATCGGAGCATGGAACAAAACACACGAAACCGGCTGGTTCCTCATTCAAACACGAAAAATGTTCCTCCGTGAAGATAAAGATACCCTCTGGTTAGCACCATTTATTCCATCCTACTGGCTCGAAGCAGGAAAGCAGATTACAATTAAAAATGCAGATACCTACTTCGGTAAAGTAAGTTATAGTTTACAGTCAAATATAAATAATGATGAGATAATCGGAACAATACATCTAACGAAAGATAAAAATTTCCGCAAGGTAATATTGAGAATCCGACACCCTTACAATAAACCTATCAAACAGGTCCTGCTCAACAGCACTGAATATGACAAATGGGATAAGCAATCAAATCTCATCTACCTATCTCCCAACCTCAACAAAATAGAAGACGACTGGCTTCTTACCTGTATATTTTGACCCCCTGTTTATTTTGAACCTTTTCTAAATAACTACAGTCTCTTCTTATCATCAGTCCTCTTGCTTTTCGAATATCATCTGTTTTCTCCTACCTCTGACCCATAGATACTCATTATAACATACCTTACATCCTGTTCATATTGTACATATAGTTTATTTTTAATGTGAAAATATTGAATTTCTATAAATAAAATTCTATACTATAAATAGGTAAAGGATACAAGGTAAGTTAAACCTTTAAAAAAGGAGTTATTCCATGAAAAAAGGTTTTACGCTTATTGAGTTATTGGTCGTTATTGCCATTATTGGGATTTTAGCGGCAATATTATTGCCTGCACTGGCAAGAGCCCGAGAAGCTGCGAGACGGTCGAGTTGTCAGAACAATCTGAAACAGATGGGACTGGTTTTCAATATGTATGCAAATGAGGCAAAGGGAGAAATGTTCCCACCTATAAAGTTATACAACTGTGATGGAGGTTTTTCGCGTGATGCAACTTTTAATGGACCTTCTGTTTATCCTGAATATTTGAATGATGTAAATATTTGTGTCTGCCCATCCGATTCCGATGCGGAATCAGTTCGACGAGCATTTCATCAAGATGGTGACCTTACCAAACCGGTTGAGCCGTGCAGATTAGCACGTGGTAGTTATTATTATCTTGGCTGGACTTTACATCCCTCTATAATTTTCGACCCCGGTATTACGGTTCCGAGAACTTTAACCGAAATTGGGCTTGATGTAAATGCGGATGCAGGCACCATAATTAATTTAGCGTATCAGTATATTAAAGATGATATTGTTACAAAGATGTTAGAGATTTTCTACTATGATAGTTTACCCATAGAACAGCGGATTTTAGGTAAATTAAGTGACCTTGCGTCTCTGCCCCGTTTGAGAATGGGTATAGAGCGGTTTTTGATTACGGATATTAACAATCCTTCCGCAAGTGCCAAAGCATCAAGTGAGATACCCGTTATGTGGGATGAGATAGCAGTATATGCTGGAGCGTCAACATTTAATCATGTTCCGGGCGGTGGTAATGTGCTGTATATGGATGGACATGTAGAATTTCTTCGTTGGCCCAGTGTATTCCCAGCAGACCCATTAGGTGTTCTTATTTCACTCATTTTCTGATTGAGATTGTATTTGAACGGCATAAGATTGATTTCGGTTATCTTAAATTGTTAATAAATGGATGTAGTTTCATTTTTAGCCAGTTCTTTATAAAATATAAGAAATCTTAAAGAAGACTTATATTCGAATATATTGTTCTTTTGTCGCGGGAGAGAGGTTTTTAATTCCGTGTATTCATTTTTCCTTCTTGTTTCTCATATATAACATAACATGTTTTATTCCTTCACATATTGTTTCATGCTGATAATGACATGCTTTGTAATTAAATGTGAAATTATCTCTGAAATGTATTTGAGGCATTTTTAAGAATCAACAAAAACACAGATAAAAGAATTTTTGTGTGTAAGATTTGTGTTGTTATTTATGAGACGAAATAAATTGTTGGGTTTAATCTTAAAATGAGAGAAACTATGTAATAAAACCGTAACTTATTTGTATTTATAAACAAAGTTTGCAGTTATAACAGTTACGAAGTGAAAGGGACAAAGAAGTGAAAAAAAGGTTGATATATGTTGATTGTCTAAGAGGCTTTTTTATTATTTATATTATATGGCTTCATGCGTTTAATGCGGTTGTATATAACAACAATCCCCAATCTATAGAAAATGCCAATCCGTGGATATTTATTATTTTTGCGCCCCTGGTTATTCTGGCAACATGGTCGCCTATTTTTGTTATGTTATCCGGTACAGCCTATGCATATACAATGCATCAGAATTTATTGAAATATAAAGATACATCTCATATAACCCCTGAATTAAACCGGTTGCTTTTAGGTGGATTGGTTAATTCCTTTCTTCTCATCTGTTATTCTTTTATCAATATGACCTTCTTCCATCATCGTATGCCGTTTAACGGCCGTTTTTATGAGACTTTAATAACAGGATTTATCTGGAAAGGCAGTTCACCGGATTTTTCGATAGATATTCTTTTTTATACAGACGCATTAGGGAATATCGGTATAAGTTTATTTTTCCTTCATATAACTTTATATGCGTTATGGCGGACAGGAGAATTGTTTGACCGTAGATATACTTTCCGTATTTTAACAGGTATTGCATTGACTTTGTTATTTATCTCCCCAACGATACATCATGCATTAGATAATGTTTTTCATCAAGCAATACAGGAAGAACGCTGGGGACTGGCATGGTTATTAAAATTTGTTCTGGGACCACTGCCGAATATGGCATACGGTTACCTGGGAGCTGTATTCGGAATTGCCTTATCCGAACGAATTGAATTATCAAAGATACGCGGTTATGGCTTTGGATTGGGGATTTCCTTCGTAATGTTGGCAGGAAGTATAATGTGGATTTATGGATTAAAGCCCATAGAATTCGCACAATCTCCGCTTCCTTTTAAGATACAGATACTGGATGTCGGTTTAATGCTTATGCTGGTGGCTTATTTAATCGGGGTTATGGAATATACAGGTATCGATGAACGGAAATGGTGGATGAAACATACGATAGTTCTACGCAGGATTAGTATGGTCGCTTTGACTATATTTTTATTAGAAGGGCCGGTTGCCGTAAGTTTAGGTCGAATTTATTTGTGGGTAATTGGTTCTCCAACGGAGTTCCCCAAAAATCCACTGTATATCATTCCTTTTATTGTTTTGGTGTTAGTATTCTGGCATGGTATAGTAAAAGTTTGGGAAAATTTTGGGTTTAAATACGGAGCGGAATGGTTGTCCATACAGATTGTTGGCTGGGTGAAACGGAAAAAGTCAATGCGATTAGACCCTTCGTATACCTTATACTTACACCCCGAGTTGCAGGGAAGTAAAGAGGAATAAAACCCTATGTTTATATTTTTATAATATATATTGTAATCATACTTTTTACTATCGGAGAATAAGATTATATAATTGGAATATTTTTAATTAAACCCAGCGCCGAACAGACTAAAAAGATATTAACCCCTAAAAATTTTTCAAATACAGTATTCTGCCCTATCAAATTATTCTTCTTCAGTGTCTAAGTCTTCTTCTACAATTTCAGTTTCTTCGGGGGGAATTTCTTCCGAAGGAATAATATCATTTTCAAGAGGAATCTCTTCATCTTCTATAATAGGAACATCGGGAACTCCAAAATCATCAAATTCTTCTTCCTGAGCATACCCTTCTGGGAACTCAATGTCTCCTTCGTCTTCAACAAGTCGTGGTTTCCTTCGTATTTTGGGTGTGGATGTTATCTGTTCGCTACTAATACCAATCCGTTGTAATTGGACATCACGACAATTAGGACATTTAAAGTCAAACTTTTGAGCGCCCCATTCTACAAATTTTTTCCCACATTGAGGACAAATGTATTTAATAGTTGGCATAGAAAAAGACTCTTTCCTGATGTTTGTTTTATTTTTCTTTTTTCAATTTTTCATAAAGTAGCGAAAAGAATATCGCAATCGAAGTGTCATTTTCAACCTCCAGATTACCCTTTTTATTTTTCAGGAGATTTTTTGGGGATAAGAAAGGATTTGAGAAGTGAAAGAGAAAAGCTTATAATTATAAAGTGAAAAAATTTTCACTATATAATAAAGGAGATTTATGAATGAAATCACGAATATTACATGTGGATATGGATGCCTTCTTTGCTTCTGTAGAACAAGCAGAACACCCTGAATTTCAGAGGAAGCCTCTGGTCGTGGTAACCCGGATAGATGGTCCGCGAGGAGTTGTTTCTTCTGCTTCATACGAAGCCAGAGAATACGGAGTTTCAGCGGGTATGCCCATAAGAGAAGTTCGAAGAAAGTGTCCTCATGCCATTTTAATTTCCGGAAATTACGAAAAATATGTATATATTTCAGAGCAGGTAGTAAAACACCTTTACGATTTTGCACCGGAAGTAATGGTAACTTCCATTGATGAATCTTTTCTGGATATTACCGGTTCTGTTCATTTATTCGGTTCGGAAGATAAGTTGGCTTTAAAATTAAAAAGGACATTAAAAGATAAAATGGGACTGCAGTGTACTGTCGGAATTGCATCCACTTATATTATTTCAAAAATGGCAGTAAAACAAGCAAAGCCAGATGGATATTTATCAGTTCCCTCAGGGAAAGAATTGGAGTTTTTGGCTTCCTTACATGTGCGATGTATCCCGGGTGTGGGACCTAAAGCCGAACAAACTTTTCATTCTTTGGGTATATATACGATAGGTCAAATCTGGCGACTTTCTATGGAAGAATTGGAAAAAATATTCGGTCTGAATTATGGCTTTCATATCTTTCAATGGTCACGAGGTCGTGATGTAGAGAAGATAATCTGTTTAGACAACCCCCGTATAATTTCGCGAGAAATTACTTTTGATAACGATTTAATCTACTGGAAAGATATTCTTCCACAAATCGTGAAACTATTAGAAGCATGTACTTATGAATTAAGACAAAAAAATATGAAAGCCCGAAGGATAACTCTAAAGGTCCGTTACTCAGATTTCATTACAAAAACATTTTCATATTCTTTCCCCTATGCTACGATACTGGACAATGATTTTATATCTGCATTACCTCCTCTTATTAAAAAAGCTCAAGAACGAAAATATCAGGTACGATTGGTGGGAATTATTCTCTCCGGATTAGTTGTATTCACAGAACAAAAAAACTTATTTTATTTTCCACAAGAAGAAAAGATGCATCGTGTTTTAAGATGTATAGATATTTTAAGAACACATTACGGTTTTTCTCTTATGCACTGGGCATCTGCTTTGAATGTATCTACAAATCACTAAGAATTTTCTGTATATACCGAATCTCATAATTATTTATTTGTATCTATTAAAACATAAATAAATATTAACAAACTTATTAATATTTTTTTGTGTTTGTTTATATATTTACTTATTCATATTAAATTGTTTAAAAACATACAGAACTTCTCCTTTTTAAGTTGTTGCTAAACAAATGGTTAGAAAATTAAAAAAAACTTCTTGAATTTTGATTTCTTACATGCTATATTTATCTTTTAGTTTTATTAAAAATGAAAAGAGAGTTTTGGGCTCTGGGGAGTTTCCGTGTGAATAGAACAAATTTAAAAAAAAACGATTTTTAGATCGGGAAGATATTTTTGATGAATTTACATGGTAAGATAAACGATATAAATTCTGTTCCAATGTTATTATGCAAAGCATTGGAAATACAAAAAGAAGCAAGTGATTTTGGATTTGAGTGGAATGATTCCATAGGTATCTTAAATAAAATTCGAGAAGAAATCGATGAGATTGAAAAAGAAATACACACACAGGATACCGAAAAATTAAAGAAAGAAATAGGGGATTTATATTTAGTTTCATTACATCTGGCACAGTACTTAAAATTAGACCCTATGGAATGTCTTTCTGTTTCTTATACAACATTTCGAAGGCGTTGGGAAAAGGTTCAATCTTTGATAACGGTTCTTCCGGAGTCTCCTGAAGAGCGTATTGAATATTTAGAATCATTGTGGACACGGGTAAAGCAGGAGGAGTAGGTGGAATAACTGTATTTGTTACATTATTAAATCAATGAAATAAAAATTTTTAATAAATAAAAAATTAAGTAATATAAGGAAAGCAATATGTCTTTTCAAACAGAAGAATCTTTATGGGTTCAAGTGTTAGATCGTCTTGAAAACATGTTAGAGCCACAAGTTTGCGAACATTGGTTTTCTCATGTGTCTTTTAATGGATTTGATGGTGAGCGTATGATTCTGTCTGTTCCCAATGAATTTTTTCTTTCCTGGTTGCGGGAACGCTATGGTGAAGTGTTAGATAACGCTATTCGCGAGGTGTTTCATAAAGAGATTTCCATTAATTTTTGTATTCAACCGGAAAACGAGGCAAAAACAGGAATTCGGAAAGAAATCGTAAAACCTGTAAAAGAATTATCAGAGGAGCCCATAGCAAGAAAAAATCATAAGCCTTCCAATGGATTGAGATTAAATCCCAATTACACCTTTGAAAATTTTGTTGTAGGACATGGAAATGAATTTGCGTATGCAGCAGCAAAGGCTGTTTCAGAAAGTCCGGGAAGAAATTATAATCCACTGTTTATCTATGGTATGACAGGGCTGGGAAAAACTCATTTGATGCAGGGAATCGGTCATCAATTACTTCGCAGAGATAGTTCAAAAAAAGTAATGTATGTAACCTCCGAAGAATTTACCAACGAATTAATCATGAGTATTTCAGAAGGAAGTCAATCCCGCTTTCGCGAAAAGTATCGGAAAGTAGATATTTTACTTATTGATGATATTCATTTTATTGCTGAAAAAGAAGCCACACAGATTGAATTTTTCCATACTTTTAATGAATTGTTTGACCAGCACAAACAGATAGTTCTCTCATCCGACCGGAGCCCTAAAGAAATACGCGGTGTGGAAAGTCGGCTCGTTTCACGTTTTGAATGGGGACTGGTTACAGATATACAACCACCGGATTTTGAGACCCGGGTAGCCATATTAAAAAGTAAACTAATGCAAAAAGGCTATGAATTAGAAGACCCTATTTTAGAATATATTGCTCGTTCAGTTACTTCTAATGTCCGTCAATTGGAAGGGGCATTAACTGGGGTCATTGCTTTGATGAAACTTCGAGGGAATGGCAAAATTACATTAGAACAGGCGGAACAGGTGGTCCGAGATATAGAAGACCGAAACCAGATTTCAACGATTACTCCCGAAGCGATACTTCGTGCTGTGGCTGAGACGTTTGATGTGCGTCTGGTTGATTTGAAAGGAAGATGTAGGAAAAAACAATATGTTTTACCCCGTCAAATAGGGATGTATTTATGTCGTTCATTAATACCCAGTCTTTCACTGAGTTATATTGGCGAATTATTCGGAGGGAAAGACCATACCACTGTG
This sequence comes from Candidatus Hydrogenedens sp., assembly GCA_049968235.1. Taxonomy (GTDB): domain Bacteria; phylum Hydrogenedentota; class Hydrogenedentia; order Hydrogenedentales; family Hydrogenedentaceae; genus Hydrogenedens. Next base: position 1,629 of record JBMFRC010000004.1, on the reverse strand, counting down.
TTACATTCATGTGAGCGAGTAGAACAAGAACTACAAAAGAAAACTGAAACCTATCGAATGGTAGAATCGTTATTAAAGAAATTAAAAGCTTAATAAATTCAGAAAATATTGCTAAAAAAACATGAAAAAATGGAATAAAATTAATTATACAAGTAGTTATTGACTTAAAGAGATAAATATGCTATAATATAGCAATTTTTTATGCATTAAGATAAAGGTTTGTTTTTAGAAGTTAAAACAATTAAGTTAGAAGGGTTTGATAATGGCGATTTTAGATTTAGTTTTATATCCCGATGACCCCTTAACATCTGTAGCAGAACCCTTTGACCGTATTACATCCGATGTGATGGATTTGGCTCAAGATATGTTTGAAACAATGATAGCCTATGAAGGAGTGGGGTTAGCGGGTCCTCAGGTTGGTATTTCCAAACAAATTATGGTAATTCACGAACCCGAAAGTAAACCGTTGTGCCTTATAAATCCCACCTTAATTCTTCAGGGAGAACGAATCGAAGGTGAAGAAGGATGCTTGAGTTTACCAAAAATTTATGCTGTTGTTCCCCGGGCATCGCGTATAAAAGTAAAGGCATACAGTCCTCGTGGTAAAAAATTAGAATTTGAAGCAGAAGACTTCTTAGCACGTATTATTCAACACGAATATGACCATTTACAGGGAATTGTATTTTTAGACCACATTGATATTATTACCCGTGAAGAAAAATATCAAGAATGGTTTGAGATTCGTAAAAAACTGCTGTCAGAAGTACAGCAAGGTTAATTTTCTAAATTAGCAGACAAAAGCAATACAGCCGACTATTTTTATATGTTATTTAACAATAAACTTTTTGATAATTTAGTAAATGCATTTCGAACATTACCAGGGGTAGGGAAAAAAACAGCAGAACGATATGCCTTACATATTCTATCTTCCTCAGAAAAGGATGTAGATACCTTTGTAGAAACCGTATCCCGGATTAGAAAACAGATAAAACGTTGTTCTGAATGCCAGGACTTTAGTGATATAGAACCTTGTGCGATATGTGCTTCTTTAGAGAGAGATGGAGACTTGCTCTGTGTGGTTGAAAAACCTTCAGGCGTTATGGCTATAGAGCGTTCAGGTGGGTATCGGGGGAAATACTATGTTTTGAATGGATTATTAAGTCCTTTAGATGGAATTGGTCCAGAGGAATTGGGGATTTCACGATTATTTCAAAAGGTGATAACCCGTAGAGTAAAAGAAGTTATTATCGCTACGAGTGCTACCAATGAAGGGGAGGCAACTGCTTTATACATAGCCCACCAACTTAAGCCATTAGGAGTGAAAATTACTCGAATTGCTCACGGAGTTCCTATGGGTGCAGGTCTGGAATTAACAGATGATTATACTTTACGACAGGCACTGGAAGGACGTAAACCTCTGGATGGTTAAAACAGTATAACTATTGATGTTTCCTTTTAATTTAATTTCCCCGACATGCTTGTCCTCATATACAAAATGAAAAAACAACAATCATATGAATGGAGCGAAAAATATTTTGCATTAAAAACAGGTATATGATATTCGTATTTACCTGTTGAGGGGAATGGTAAAATTTATGATAGCCCCTGGGAAAATGTATTTATTACAAG
>JBMFRC010000003.1:143163-267462 GCA_049968235.1 Candidatus Hydrogenedens sp. | reverse complement strand
GTATATTGAAAAATTGTATCACGCGTAATAACTCGGGTAGATTTATCTGCCAATCTCCATTTTGGTCTGCACTATGTGATGGTGTTTCTCCTTCACCTTCTGCCATACCTTCACCTTCAGTGGCTCCTTCGTTAGTCCCTTCGCCTTCTACTGCTCCTTCCACGGTACCTTCGCCATCAGCACTACCTTCGGATATACCTTCCGTTGTACCTTCGACGGTGCCTTCACCTTCGGCATTACCTTCTGTTGTTCCTTCAACTGTCCCTTCACCATCAGGTGTTCCTTCGGGAGTCCCTTCAACAAAACCTTCGCCCTCTGTGGTTCCTTCGGGTGAGCCTTCTATGCATGGTCCGGAGGAAATGATAAGGTCTACAGCACTGTTTGGTAGCACTTTTTCGCCTGCTGATGGGGATTGGCTTATTACGAGTCCAGTCCGAATACTATTATGGCATTGCAGGCTAATATTGCCAACGGTTAGTCCTGCGGATGTAAGTATTTGTCCTGCTATTGTTTGTGAATATTGCACCACATTGGGGACAGTTACCAGACACGGACCGGTGGAAACGGTAAAGTTGATTGCTGTGCCAGGTGGAACCTGTGTTCCGGCGTATGGATTCTGGCTTATTACTCTGCCATCTGGTATGGTGTCATCACACTGCTCGGTTACTATCCCTACGGCTAATCCCGCATTGGCTATTATCGTTTCTGCATCCTGTTGAAATTGCCAGACAATATTTGGCACGGTGATAGGACAGGGACCGGAGGAAAGCACAATATCTACGCGACTACCGGGTGGCACTAATTCTTCGGGTTGAGGGTTTTGGTTAATTACTTTACCTTGTTCCACTTCGTCATTACATTGCTCGGATACATTTCCTAAAATTAATCCTGCTAAGGTGATGTCGTCTTCCGCTTCTGTTTGAGTTTTCCCCATTACATTTGGGACGGGTACTGGACAGGGACCGGAGGATACCCAGAGTGCTGCGGGAGTATTAATTTCTACTGTTGTACCTGCGGGCGGGTCCTGGTCGACAACATACCCGGAAGGATATTCATCATTGCAAATCTCGGTAATTTCCCCGACAGTTAACCATGCTTTGGTAATAGCAGTAGTTGCACTAGATTGAGTGATACCGACCACATTAGGGACCTGAGTATTATTGGTAAATATACAGCGGATGTATCTGTTTTTGTCCATTGAGAAACTGCATCTGAAATATGTTGGCAAGGTATCCCCAAAGTCCCCTTCCCATCGAAGAAATTTCCAATCTTCGTTTGTTTCTATTCTTTCACAGCGGATATATGTCCATTCGAGGTAGGAGTATGTATGCACACCTGGGGTTAGAATGATGGGGGTTTCATAACCTTCCTGTAGAGAGACATTTCCTTCTCCTATGATTTCTACTGTTAAGTCGTAATATGGTTTTTCGATGAACACTGCGGCTATATTACGGTCCTGGTCCATTAGCAGGTTATAGATAACATAACTTCTGGGGTCATTTTCACCAATGTCACCTTCCCAGTGTTCAAATCGCCACAATGGGTTTGTTTGGTAAGTTGTTATATCGATATATAAACCGCTTGAGTACCGATGTGGATTTCCGAAGGGACCCGGAGTTGTTCCTCCTTCCCCTTCAATATAAATATTTAGTATGTGTCCCGTACTGGTAAATCGGGCATCCACCGTTTTATCACGGTCCATTACCACCTGTATAAACTCACTGGAACCTGCTGAGTCACCGGACCAACCGCCGAAATAAACGCCATCGGAGGTTGCAACGCTAATCCCTACTGTTTGTCCAGAGGAATATTCATAAACACCCGGACCCGGGAAAGTAGTCCCTGTAGCATCCCCACTATGAGTTATTGTTAATCGGAATGTTGTTTTAGGTAAATCATCAATGACTGCTTTTATTTTATTTCTATCAACCTGTGCATACAGGCTTGTTCCTGAAAGGATTTTTTCCTGTGCCAATAATGTTGATGTTATAAAAAGAGCCGGTAAGAGTATGACCAGCCATTCCGTATAGTTTTTCCCCCACATGTTTCAATATCCTCTGTTTTGGGTTTTATATGTTCAAAGGACTTATATTGTAAAATCATTTCAAGTGCTGATATCCTCCCCATTACAGGTTTTATATGTTCAAAGGGCTTATATTGTAAAATCTAATATAATTATACTATATCTTCTGTATAAAAAAGGATAAATTCATGAGGTATTTATTGGGATTATCTTTGATACTTTTTTTCTTCCTTCTATCATCCAGGGAGGCATTATCTACTGAGAATATTCCGAATGCCCTTATTTTGTATACAAATAATAGTTCCGAATGGAATTCTATTGGAGAACAGATTTCTACTATTTTGAACAATGATTTATATCAAACAAAGAATATTCGAATAGAGGATTTTATTCCTAACACAGATGTATTCAATAGTACAGATTTGCTGGTAGTTGTTCCTGGTTTTTCTTTACCTGCTTTGACCGCTCCTGTAATTATGGAATTCATAAAACGAGGTGGTGATTTACTGGTGTTTGGGGCACCACTCTGGAATAATGATTTTATATGGGATGGCAAACGTTGTGTAAAACCTATACAATTTGTTAAGGAACATTTTTCCTCATTACTTCCCCATTTGTTTTCTTTTGCGGAAGGGGATGTGAAAGATTGGCAACGGGAAAGCAATAACATGCAATCGCCGGTCGTTTTTGAATATCAGCCATTAAACGATATTATCCCGAACCAAACTTTCCACGGCTTTCATGCTTTTATTATAGATATGAAAGGCTGGGATATTTTTGCGTCTCCCGCTCTGGAAAATCCGTTTCCGGATAATCATCAAGTTACCGTTTTTTTTGCCAGAGGGACTAAGACAACAGATTATCTCACTGTTGAATGGCGAGAGAAAGATGGTTCGCGATGGATTACATCTGTTCCATTAAGCACAGACTGGCAGTTTTATGTACTGACACCGGATAGATTTAAGTTGTGGGAATCTCCTTCGCGTTCAAGAACGACATTTAACCCACAAAACGCAGTTAAGGTTTATATAGGCTTAACAATGAGCCATTCGCCTATCGCGGGTGGCAGGCATGAATTCTGGTTTGCAGGATTGGGCACTGCACCGATGACACCGCAGTATCAAATACTCCTACAGACGACAGATCTACCTAAATTAGAACTGTTCTATCCGGAATATAAATTTTATACATCAAATAATGTTCATTTCGTTTCAACGGATACAGAGTTAGCTCTAAAAGAAGTGACGATGCCTGTTCCTAAACAATTTTTATTAATTCATCCTCGTCCTCGTGGTGGAGGTTTTGATAAGCGTCGTTCATGGCGATGGGTCCCGTTAATGCATGCCTGGGGCAAGGGAAAGGATTATCGTGGGACTATTTCCGCAATGATGATATACAATAATGAACCTTATAAAAATTCTGTTCAAGCCTGTTTTGCTGTTCAGGACCCAGAATGGTATTTATGCGAACAATTTGTTAACTACTTTTCCGAATGGATTAAAAAATTAAGGGAGGGTGTTTTTTTTGTTGATGGGGGATGTTCTTATTACACTGTTTTTTCGGACCAGGAGTTACCGATGGGGGCTACTGTTCTTATGACATCTGATGCGGATTATCCGAATGCAGATATACAATTGCTATTACGGGGTAACAGTGGCAAAGTATTATGGAAAGATGATTTGCCTATCCAACCGGGCAAACAGCAAATATCTCGAATTGAAGAAAGTATCCCTTATCCGCAAATTGCAGGGGACAATGTCAGGGTGGAATGTTATCTTATTGTAAATGGGGAAACCAAAGATTATGTATATCACGAGTTAAATTGCTGGAAACCACGAACAAAAAAAGAATTTGTCAAGGTGAAGCGGGGTGATTTTATCTATCGTGGGAAGCGTTGGTGTCCGCATGGGGTAAACTATATGCCTTCCTCAGGAATAGGTGTAGAGTGGTGGCATTATTTCGAATATTGGATGGGAGCAGAAGCATACGATCCATGGGTTATTCAACGCGATTTAGAACGGATTGCGGGAATAGGGCTGAATTCCATCAGTGTATTTCAGTATCACGATGTAATGAAAGACCAGAACCTGCTTGATTTGTTGTATCGTGCAGACCGGTTAGGATTGAAGGTCAATTTATCTTTGCGACCTGGCACACCCTTTGACTTTGAGTGGGATAAAATAAAGGAAATGATAGAGTATTATCGGTTATCGGAGCATGATGAGGTGTTCGCTTATGATTTAGCATGGGAACCTATGTTTCCGGGACACGAAGGGAGAAAACGTTGGGACAAGGAATGGGCGGGATGGGTAACAGAACGATATGGCTCTATTGAAAATGCAGAAAAGGACTGGAAATATCCCATACAGCGAGATGAGAATGGGAATATCACAAACCCCACCGATAAGATGATGACAAACGATGGCGAATGGCGCGTCATGGTATGTGCGTATCGCCGTTTTCTGGATACACTCCTGTACGAATATTACAATCGAGCAAGGACATTAGTCCGTTCTGTAGATACAAATCATGCGGTAAGTTTCCGTATGACAGAAGGCTCCAATCCTACCAACAATTGGGCAAATCCACTTCCGTATGATTGGTATTACTTGTCGCAGGCAGTAGATATACTCGAGCCGGAAGCCTATGGTAGAATTGGGAACTGGGAGATGGTCAAACCGGGCTGGTTTCAGGTAAAATATGGCACATTTTGCAATCCCGATATACCCTTAATCTGGGCAGAGATAGGATATAGTGTCTATCGAAAAAATGAGGAACAAACTCAGCGTGCATTAAAGTTTCAGGCAGACTTTTTCACGGATTTTTATAAAATGCTATCCCGAAGTGGTTCTGACGGGGTCTATTTCTGGTGGTATCCCGGTGGCTATCGTGTAAACGAGAAAAGTGATTATGGAATTATTAATCCGGATGGGACCTATCGTCCCGCTACTACGGTTATAAAGGAACATACAAAAATTTTTCATAAACAGAAATTTCAGCCTTATGATTGCGAAATAAAAATTGACCGTGATAAGACTTCGATGGGTGTTTATGGTATTTATAACAATATTAAAGAAACATTCTGGCGGTTGATAGAAGAAGGGAAAAATCCAAAATTAGTAAGTGAAGCAACAGGAACAAATTCACGAAATTGTCCTTTATTAGCGGTAGGTAATGTCCCCTATAACAGTAGCAATCCCCCTAAATATTTAGATGCATTTTTTGACTCTGTCGTATGGATAAATAATCCAGAGGAAAAAGTTGTTTATAAAGGCGATATAATCCGATTGCCGAAGGAAACAGAGAAAATAAAGTTACGGGTGATATGCACCAATTTAGGGGAGGCTGAATGGATTGCAGGTTCAAAACAAGACTTGTCGGAAGGTAATGTCTCTTTACTTATATGTAGCGGACAAAAACAGCAACAAGTCCCGTTAAATAAATCGCTAAAACGCGGAGAAACAACCGCTTTCCACTTTGAAATTCCCGTGAATAACAATCCGTCCGTGCAATTAACTATGGAGAGTTTTAATCGCGCTCTTTTCGGTCCTAAATTCACATTTAGCGTTCAGAAAAGTCCATAACTTTAATTTTCGAATTGTGGGGAAATTTCTACCCTTGTTTTTGTCCAGCCATCTGTTTTGAATATCGTCAATGTCAACACATAACGGACAAAATGGGCAAGTAAAATGACATACCAGATTCGATAAATATTTAACATCCCTAATAGATACAGCACTTCACATACTCCTAACAGCACTCCGAACTGTGATACCATCGCAATTATCATAGGTAATCGCGTTGCGCCGGAACCCTGAATTCCACCTGTCATAGCAAGAGTTGCAGACAGTAATATCCCTGAAAAAGCCAGACATTGCAGTAAAGCCTTTCCATATTCCAAAACCAATTCGGATTGAGCATTAAATATATACAGCAGAGGTGTTGGAAAGAAAACGAAGATAACTCCAATCGTAGCTCCCCATAAGGCTCCTAAATAAGCACCCGCCTGAACTGCTTTTTTGCCCCGTTGCGGATTGCCGGCGCCTATATTCTGCCCCATCACAGTAGAACATGCGGAACGAAGACCAAAAGATGTCCATGTTACAATTGAGAACAATTGAGTGTAGCAAATAGTATAAGCGGACTGTCCCGCCGTGCTATTGGGCATGCTACTGATATATTTGATTAAAAGGACCCCCGCAATATTCAGAACAACCCCCTGTATCCCTGTCGGTAACCCAACACGGATTATCATTTTCAAAACATGGAAATTGGGGAACCAGCGCCATTGGGAAGGGAGTTGTATTAATGTCTTTCCTCGTAACATTAAATAGAACGCCAGTAGTAAAGAAATTCCTGGTGCCAGAACTGTTCCTATCCCTGCCCCTATAACACCGAATGAAGGGAAAATACCCAATCCTGTAATAAGGACAAAACTGATAACAATATTCAGTCCCGCATTCAATATGTTTAGCATCAACGCTAATTTGGGTTCCCCCGCTGCTTGAAATGCCCCTGTAAGCAGTATCATCAAAAACAAAGTCCAGTTGAATACAAATAGAAGTCGCAAATAAGGAAGTGATAGATGATAAACCCTTTCCTCAACACCAATAAATCGTAATAGTTGTGGACTGAAAATATATCCTAAAGGGGCCACAATTCCAACCAGAAAAAAAGCCCCGGTTAAAAAGGCATCGAAGAATATTGTGTTCACCATTTTTCGGTTCTGTCGCCCGGCATATCTCGCTATTAATACATTCATCCCATGAGAAATAGAGGCAATTAATACCACCATTACAATAAACAACTGCCATGCCACACCCACCGCCGCATTACCCTCATTGTTTTTGCCCGGAACAAAATGACCTATCAACACCTGGTCAATAAACCCATGCATTCCATTGATTAGATTTAATAGAACCAATGGCCAGGTCAATTTCCATAGGGAATTTAGAACATTCCCCGAAACAATTTCCTCGTCAAAATGTTTCATACATCCAAAATACTTTTAAAAACGGTTCCTGCATAAAATGGTAATTATGTCAGAAGGACTATTTATTTCCCTTATATTTTAACTGAAACAGGTATATAAAATCTTTGAATAAGTAGAAGTAATTTAGAAGCAAAGAGCAGTAAAAAAATGATACCGAAGTGTGCATTTCTTCTGTTAATAGTGAAAAGGTATAATAAAAAAGTAGTATAATTGACATTGTATAAGAAAATATGCATAATACTATATATAGTGAAATATTTTTCACATAATAAATTTTAACAAAGCAATCCATGGAGAAAAGAAATGTCAACGATACCAAACGCTGAAGATGCAAAAGCAAAAAATAAGGCACTGGAAATTGCACTCTCTCAACTGGAACGGCAATATGGGAGAGGAACATTAATTCGCTTGGGTGATGACCGTTTTACGCAGGGGATACGTTCCATTTCTACAGGTTGTTTATCTCTGGACCTTGCCACGGGAATTGGAGGAATGCCTTTAGGGCGTGTGGTTGAAATTTTTGGTCAGGAATCGTCAGGTAAAACGACACTGGCTCTTCATGTTGTAGCCAATGCACAAAAGGAAGGGGGTATCGCATGTTATATTGATGCGGAACATGCTTTAGACCCATCATTTGCAGGAAAAATAGGAGTGGATATAAACAATTTATTAGTATCCCAGCCAGACTATGCGGAACAGGCTTTAGATATATGTGAGAATTTGGTGCGAAGTAATGCCTTTGATGTAATTGTTATCGATTCCGTAGCAGCATTGGTTCCGAAAGCAGAGATTGAAGGTGAAATTGGAGACCAACACATGGCATTACAGGCACGACTTATGTCTCAGGCGTTACGTCGGCTTACGGGGGTTATTAGTCGTTCTAAAACACTGGTTATATTTATTAATCAAATTCGGGATAAGATAGGTGGAACTTATGGAAATCCCGAGGTTACTACGGGAGGCAAAGCATTAAAATTTTATGCAAGTATGCGAATTGATATGCGAAGAATTAGTTCCGTAAAGGAAAAAGAAGTGGATATAGGAAACCGGGTACGTGCAAAAGTTGTCAAAAATAAGTTGAGCGCACCCTTCCGTTCTGCGGAATTTGATATTTTGTTTGATGAAGGAATTTCGTATGAAGGTGATTTGCTTGACCTCGCTATCGATGAGAAAATTATACAAAAGAGTGGTGCCTGGTTCTCTTACAATGGTGAAAATATTGGACAGGGAAGAGAATCTGCTCGCAGATACCTGAAGGAAAACCCGGAATTGTGTTCCCAAATTCGCAACAAGGTTCTGGAAAAACACGGCATTGTAAATTCACCTGAAACGAAAGAAAAGTAGTTAAATTATTAAGAGAAGTAAGGAACAAACGAATCGCTCCGCATTCAGAGAACATATCAAAACTGAGAGAGAAACACGACAGCCATCACAGGTTGCGTCTTATTTCCATACTTTTTATCTTACTTGCCCTTTTATTATCCGGGGGCTTCCTGTATGCTCGGTATAAACTGTTAGCATTGAAGTCAAATTTTGAGCAAGAAATAAGCCAAAAAGTAAATGGGAAACTTTCTGTAGGTAGAATTCTCCCCAATGGATTACGAGGGCTTCGAATTGATGACATTTCCCTTCGTGTGGATTATAAGGGAATGAAGGCAGATATGACCATTCCACGCACAATAGTACATGTAAACTGGATTAATTTACTTTATGGTGAATGGAGTTTCGACCGTATTGAAGTTAGCCAGTCGGATATAAAAGTAAATATTGAAGACCCATCCTTCTGGGAAGAGATACGAAAATCTTCAAAGGGAAACACTTCCATAGATTGGAAGGATATTTCGTTTCGTGTTGTTGGAGAAAGGAATAATATTTCTATTTTTGGACTTATTCCGGAGCATGAATTGCAGTTGAAAAAATTACAATTTGACTGTTATCGTTTCGCAGATTCTTCGGAATTCCGAGCAAAAGTAGAAACGACGGTTTCTTATCTGCCGGAGATTCCAGAAGAAAATACAATCAATCTGGATGTCCGATTTCGTTCTATCGAAGATTTTGATGTTCGAGCCTCCAGTGATAAGATCCTGTTAACACAGTTGGAAAAACTTCTTCCTTTTTCTGATTTCCTGTATCCGGAAGGTTCTATAACGCCTTCGTTGCGCGTGGCAGGATACCCCAATCAGACATTGATTATTGCGGTAGAAGCACCTTTTGAAAATATCAAAGCTAAATCGCCAGATATCCCTTTTCAAACAATAACGGGAGAAATTATGGCTCTGGCAGATTTGAAGTTATCGGAAAAGCGTTTGCGAATCACTACAGCAGATATTACTTCTCCGCAATTCGATGGAAGTCTTTCAGGGTTGCTCTTCCTTGATAAACCTATTCCTGAATTAGACCTAACATTGGAAGTTCGTAAAATACCGCTGGAGGATATTATTACTTCTCTAACACAACAACAGATAAAACCTTATGGCGATTTTGTATTAAGTTTTGACCAGTTAAATAATTTGCGTTTGGGGATTCGGGGGCCATTTTCTAAACCTATTTTGGAGGCATTAGCCGATGTAACCAATGGAACATTAGAATTTACACCAACTCGTCCGGAACTCCCTTCACTCCGTGCTAAACTGGAATTGGTGAAAGTAGGCTGGGCAACAGCAGGCAAATTACCACAAGGGACATTAGTCCTTAAAGAAGGTGTTATTGAGTATGCTCCTTTGAAGGTCAAAATAGATGGAATTTCTGCAACCTGTATTCTGGATACAGATAAAATAACGGTAGATTCGTTGTCAGGGATTTATAACAATTCCCCCATTACAGCAAAAGGAATTTATAAAGTTGCAGAGAAAGTAGGGAACTTTACCATTAGTGGAACATTGAATACTCTGGAAAAACTACCCTTTTTAAAAGAAGATGATGATGTCTCTTTAGCAGGAAGTGCCACTTTTCAGGCAGTTATAGATTATCACCCGGAAAAAATAACAACCCAATTAAATGCAGAATTAACCTCTGCTGATGTAAGTTTCCAGTGGTGGTTTCGTAAACATTCCGGTATCGGGGCGACAATCCCTAATTTAAATATTACTTTCGTTCCTCAAAAAACATTAACAATAGAAGGTTCCGCTTTGCTGGAATCGACACCATTGGATGCAAAGTTTGAATATGCTTACTACAATAAGAAATTCAATCTGCGAAGAGTAAATGTAACTACAAAAGCATTAGATGTTAATACCGCAAGCAAGTGTTTGCGTGTCCCGTATGAAGGTCGAGGGGGCATCGCAACAAATGGTTCTTTCCTCTGGGAGAAGAAGACACGAACAGAAAAATATGGGGAAACCATGCGGATTGGAATGGATATTGATTGGGCTTCCTTCCTTGCGAAGGGAACAGACATTCCTCTGGAAGCAAAAGGCATATCACTCCAGGCGTTTATTGATGAACGAGACCTGAATAATCGCACACGCACTTTCACAATCACTGCCAAAGAAGCAAATATCCCTCCAATCGGGGTGAAATGGTTGTTACCTTTACGTTCAAAAGAAGAAGCAGAGGCAGAACGAATACGAAAAAAAGAACCCCCTTCAGCACCGGAATACTGGACCTTTGCCTTAAATGCAGATAAGATAACCATGAGTCCATGGGAAGGAACTTCCTTCAAGGGAATTGCTTATGACAAACCACAAATTTCAGGATTAGACCGTTTTTCTGCTCAGGTTGGAGATGGAACATTAGAAGGTAGCTATTCCGTTACTTCTCCTGAAAATTTGAGTATTTTGAAAGCCCAATGGAAAAACATTCCCGTTATTTATCTTGTTCGCCATCTAAATCTGCCGGAGGCTATGGAAGGTAATTGCACAGGGAATGTAGAATACTCACTGGATTTGGATGACTCCAATACTCTATCCGGAAAAGGGTCCTTCCAGGTAGTTAATGGGAAAGTGAAGACTGACCTTTTTCTCAGCCGATTTGCTCCGGAAATGTCCCCTACAAATTTTCCCGCAACCCTGCCCTTCTATACCTTTACAAGCGATGTCCAGATGGAAAAAGACCTCGTCAAAACTCCGAATGTCCAATTCCGTTCAGAAGGCTTGCAGATAAATGGTAGTGGACAGTTCATTATTGATGGCGATATGGATTATGATTTATCTGTAACATTATCACCCCAACTGGCTTCGCAAATAGCCGTAATTCGAGATAGTTTTAATATTCGTGGACATCAGATTATCCAGAATCCGATACAATTAGGTTTCCGTGTTCATGGACCTTCATTTAGCCCTAAGGGACAGGTCAAAGAATTACCCCCCCTCGTAGTTACACTGGTCAGTGGTGCAGCGGAAATTACAACAGAAGCCTTCCGTGTTATTGATATACCGCGTAAAATATTGGTGGATTTGCTCAAATTAGGTGGGGGTGTGCTTGGCTCAACAACCGGTCCTCCAAAATGAAGTATATCTCCACAATTTGCGATAATTGTTTGTGAAATGGAGGTGATGTTGACATGGAAATAAAGATATCTCGGAATGGAATAAAATGTCTTTCCTGTGAGAAACCGTTTATACACGAAGAATGGATTTGGTCACGGATTCTTGAAAAAAACAAAGAATGGTTACGGCAAGACTTTTGTCTTTCGTGCTGGGAACAGCAGGGCAAGCAAGAGTCGTTATCACAATGGCGACATCGCTATATTGATATAAAAGTCCAAAGAAAAGAACAAGAAACCATAGATTCTCCTCTCCGAAAACTTTTTTATGAATCTGCAGAAAAAGAACACTCGCGTATGGAACTTGCTATCGCTTTTCTTACTTCCCAATTATTAAGAAGGGAAAAAATATTTAAAAAGATAAAAGAAATAGCAATCTCCCAGAGAGATGGTTATATAATCATGTATATTGACCGTATAGACGACCGTGTTATTGAGGTAAGAGACCCCAATTTTTCTTTCTCTGAAATGGAAGAAGCCAAAAAAATTGTTTTAGAGCGACTCGAAGGTAACCCCGAAAAGGAAAACCCAAACCCGCAAGATAGTATTTCCCATGTATAATGATTTTCATTCACCGATGACGAATAAGAAAGAACCGTGGGGGATTTATATCTCTCTAAAAAAATTCTTATTTATTTTGGTCGGTTTGATTTTCTTCTTCGTTTTTGTATTTCTGTTCGGAGTTTACATAGGCAAAAAAGAATTTGCAACGCAATTGGCACAACCCCCAAAACAAACAGAAACGGCAGATGAAACAAAAAATATAGAGAAAACGGAATTACCCAAAAATGAAATTCCTGCAACCGGAGATACAAATATAACCTCCACAGAAGGAACAACAGAAAAAGAAGAAACTACTTCTCCTTCTGAGAAAACTACTTCCGAACAAACAGGGAATAATACCGTTTCTCCTTCCAATAAGGAAAGCAATGCAGAAGCCCCGAAAACAGATGAAAAACCAACAACACCTGTTTCGGATACCTCAACCCCAAGCCCTATAAACAATAACTCACAACCTGCAAACCAAGTTGAGTTAACACCAATAACTCCGCCCATTGACCAGGATATGATTACATCTCCTGCCCCAAAACAAACTGCATCTCCAAAGGATGTAACTGCCAGTGTTAATATAAAACAAAAACCGAAAACATACAGTATCCAGTTATCTGCTTTAACAGGTGATGATGCAGAAAAAAGAGCCCGAAGTATGGTGGATAAATTGCAGAAAAAATACGGGAGCCATTTCGTATTCAAAATTCAGCCAGATGGAAAGTTTTATAAAATTATCGTTACAAATATCCCTGACGAAAAGACAGCGAGAGAATCGTTGAAGATTCTTTCACAAGAACCCGATTTCAAAAAGGCATTTATTGTTAAACCGCAGAAATAGTTTTTTTACAGATTATATCTTCGTCTATAATATAAAAAACAAATTGCCAATGAGAGCCAAAGGAGGCAAAACAAATGAATAATGTATATGCTGTGAGTGTGGTCGGACCAGGTGCTTTAGGATGTCTTTTTGCAGGAAAACTTGCAAAAGCGGGATTTCGTGTCCATTTAATTGACTATCAGCAGGAACGAATTAATCGATTATTGAAAAATGGGATAGAAATCATAGAAAACGACCAGAGCGAGAAATATTATGTACATGTAACCGGACATATCCCCACCACACAAAACCTGATTATTGTTTTAGTGAAATCTTATTCAACAGGCAATTTAACCCTGCCTCCGGACACGCCTGTTCTCACATTACAAAATGGATTGGGAAATGTCGAAACCCTTTGTAAAAAAACAGGGGTAGAGAATATTCTTGCAGGAATAACTACAGAAGCATGCACATTAATAGAAGAGGGGAAAGTTCGACATACAGCATCAGGACTAACAACCTTCGGAAGCTGGACTACCGCATCCGTAAAAGAGCCTATGGAAATTTTAGAAAGAGCAGGGTTCCGCGTGGAAATTACCGGAAGCCCCAGTCAGGTTATCTGGGAGAAAACCGCTATTAATGCGGGCATTAATCCTCTAACCGCTATCCTTAATCTCCCCAACGGAATGCTGTTAAAAATTCGAGAAGCACGGGAATTACTTCGTGAACTTGTAATAGAAGCATCAAAGGTAGCCGGGACAGAGGGCTATCGTTTCTCACGAAGTTTGGTAGAAGTGGCAGAAGAAGTATGTGAGCAAACAGCAAACAATATCTCCTCTATGTTGCAGGATATACGCGCCGGGAAACGGACCGAAATAGATGCCATAAGTGGCGAAATCGTCCGGCGTGGAACATCTGCATTTCTCACAACACCACGAACGAAGACGGTTTATCAGTTGGTTCGGAGTTTAGAACAGCGTGAGATTGCCTGAAATACCATACGACAGTCCTTATATTTTTTCACGAAGACAAAAAATTGCATTAACAATTCTTCCTCCTGTTATTTCGTTTCTTCTAAAAAATCTTTTTACCCTCTGTGAATGGACTGTATTTGATAAAGAGGAATATGTTGACCACACGATGGAAACGGAAGGACGAGTATTAATCGCTTTCTGGCATGAACACATGGCTTTTGGAGCCTACTTATTCCAGGCAACACATTTCCATACCCTTACAAGTTATAGTTATGATGGAGAATTGGCTTCGCGTATTGTTCATCGTTTCGGATTGGAGGCTGTTCGCGGGTCAAGTTCCAGCGGTGGGAGCGAGGCATTGAAAGGGCTACAAAAAGCACTGGAACATCAGGGGTGTGTAGGCTGGACATTGGACGGACCCAAAGGTCCGCGTCGAATTGCAAAACCCGGTATTGCAGTTCTTTCTGCAAGAACAAAAACACCCATTGTTCCTATGGGGGCTATAGTTAATAAGTGCTGGCATCTAAAATCATGGGACCGTTTTCCTGTTCCGAAACCTTTTTCTAAAATTTATGTCGGTTTTGGACCTATAATTCCTCCCCCTTCATCAGAAGACGAACATCAGGTTGAAAATACCCGAAAAGAAGTTGAAGATGCCCTAAATATACTTATTCAACGACTACAAAAAGTAGCTTGTATCCCGGAAAATATCTAAAACATAACAATACCTAAATTTTCCACTTATATCTTTCTTTCAAAAACCTTTGTGTTCCCTTCGCATGTAATTTGAATGGTAGCGGTAGAACGATTTCTTCTCCCTTTTCTCCGTGTGTCTCTGTGTTCTCTGTGGCGAAATACATTTTTCCCACCACGGAGGACACGGACAGACACAGAGAGAGGAGCCTATCATTTCTTGTTAATAACAGCATATAATTTGAATCGGATGTATGGGAATTAAGGAAGTAAGGGGGGAGGTATGCATAGGTAATAAGAAAATAGAAGAACTGACAGAAAATAACAAATAAAATAGGTAAATGTAGAGATATAGGCTCTTGTATTTTAATTTCTCATCGGGATTTTATCTCATAAAAACATATGTAGTTTATACCATAATTTCTTACATGAATTGTTCAGAGGTCTCCTGTATAATTTATACTATTACCTTATTACCTCTTACACCACTTGTTCAAAGGTCACAGATAAATAACAAGTGAGTTTTTTACACAGGAGGAAACAGAAAATTGATAAAAGCATATAAAAATTGTTTATATATGCTATCAATAATTTACAAAAAACCTGTCGTATTTGCCTGGTTGTTCTAAGCTTTTCTCCTACTTTATACACTCATTTTTAACTTTTTCTGTTCTTGGTTTATCGGATTGAAAATATCGAAAAACAGGTATTTTTAATGATGTGAATAAACTGGTGAATTGTCAAGAAATAAAACACGAAATTTTGTCAATAATATTCTAAAATCAAGTATAAGTCATTGATAAATAATAAAATAGCATTTGAAATCTTTTGAGGATATTCTGTTGGAATAGTATGTGAATAAGTTGTGGAAAAGTATTTATAGACCTCATAAATTGAGTAGAAAAAGGATGTGGAAATAGATAATTAAATGCCTTTTTAAACGGAAATAGAAGAAGAAATTTCAATCGCGGAGGAATACTTTTGTAAAATTGGTTCTATCACCTCATTTATGAATTCTGCTACTTGTTGCGGTGCTCTTCCAACAAAGTCTTTTTCATCAAGACATGCGTTGATTTCCTCCTCGTTTAACGGGAACTCGGGGTCCCGGGCAAGTTCTTGCAACAAGTTATTCTCTTTTCCTTCCATTTTAACTCTTTCACCGGCAGATTGTGCATGTTTACGAATAATTTCATGGAGTTTTTGACGGTCTCCACCTTTTTTTACACCTGCCATTAGAAGTGTTTCTGTTGCCATAAAGGGTAATTCTTCGCGGACATGTTTTTCAATTACCTTTGGGTAAACAACAGGATTTTCCATAATGTTCAAATACAGATTAAGTATGCCGTCTGTTGCCATAAAAGATTCAGGTATGATAATTCGGCGAATAGCAGAATCATCTAAGGTGCGTTCCATCCATTGGACAGCCGTTGTAAATTCACTATATATCGGGATGCCCATTACAAAGCGTGCTAAGGAACATGCTCGTTCTGCACGCATGGGATTACGTTTATAGGGCATGGCAGAACTACCCACCTGCGATTTTTCAAAGGGTTCTTCCATTTCTTTCATGTTTTGAAGCAGCCTAAGGTCCGTTCCAAATTTATGGACAGATTCACCAATACCTGCTAAGATTTGGAGGATTTGTGTATCTATTTTTCGAGTGTAAGTCTGCCCTGTAACAGGGATTGTTTCTACAAAACCTAATTTTTCTGCCACACGCTGGTCTAATTGTTTCACCTTATCATGGTCTCCATTGAACAGAACCAGGAAAGATGCCTGTGTTCCTGTTGCCCCTTTCACTCCTCTGCATTTAATTGTGGAAAGGAAATGTTCTATTTGCTGGAAATCAAGGACAAGGTCCTGAGCCCAGAGACATGCACGTTTACCGACAGTTACTAATTGTGCCGGCTGAAAATGGGTAAAACCTAAAGCGGGCATGTCTTTATATGTAATGGCAAAATCTCTTAATCTTTTCAATACTGCTACAATTTTGTTTCTAATGAGAACAAGGGCTTCACGACATAAAATAAGGTCTGTATTATCCGTAACGAAGCAACTGGTAGCCCCTAAATGAATAATGGGTTTTGCCTTAGGTGCCACATCTCCATAGGTAAGGATGTGTGCCATCACATCATGCCTTGTTTTCTCTTCATATTTCCGAGCCTGTTCAAAGTCAATATCATCAAGGTGATTCTTCAACTCTTCAATTTGTTCATCTGTAATTTCAAGCCCCAACTCTTTTTCTGCTTCTGCCAGAGCAAGCCAGCACCTTCTCCATGTGGAAAATTTTTTTTGTGGACTCCAGAGAGCAATCATTTCTTTTGTGGCAAATCGCTCAACAAATGGACTTATATACTGGTTATAATCTTTCATGCTCAGACCCCTCTGGTTTTAAGCATTTATGTACAATAGATGTATATTTTAATTACTTAGCAAAAATAGGACTATTTTGAATTACAATGTCAAAGCCATCCTCCGTTGCCATTGCAGTAACAGCAGTAATTGGATGTGTCCGTTCTGAGAAGACACCTCCACCTAAAATAAAGGCACAGGCTTCTTCTGCTGACATGGCAGGGAAAACGCCACTATGGCAGGAACTGATAAAGTTTTCCTCGTAGGTTGCGACATAAAAGAACCGACCCGGTTTCAAATCCATACGACGGACTTCCAGTCCATCGGAACGAACTACACCTAACCAGCCTGAACCTTCCGCTTTATCAACGACTGCAACAATGCGAGGTGTCGCATAATCATCTTTTTCAAAATCAAGTGCCATTAAGGTCAAAGCGATAGCATCTCTTGTAGGCATGCCATTTATAATCTTTTCTGCAATCGGGTCTGTATGGCTTCCATTACTTAATACAGCCACTTCACCTTCTAAAATGTTTCTTAGACAATTGTATGAAATGTATGGATTTTTTTGAACATCTGTTTCATACCCTGCCATCGGAATAATGGATACTTTGTTGTTATTCAAAACCGCTTGACGGTTCGGAAAAGAGCGACTGGATACTCGATACATAGCACAAAGCCTACCATCTTCTGTTTGTGCCACAGAAACAATTCTTCCTATATACATGAACAAAAACCTTCCGTTAAACTGTAATAATTATCCGCACAAATTGTAAAAAAATATAGAGAGACTTTCTATTATACAAATTATGAAACTAATTTACAACCTTAATACATTAAATTAAATAAGAGATTGTTTTTAATCGTTATAATATAATGGATTATAAAGGCATTTTCTTATTTTGTTAGAAATGAAATTTGATGGAATGATATAATAAAACAAAAAAGATACGGCTACATGAACAGTCATCGTGAAAATATTGTTCCTTTTAAGATAGTAACGCCAGAGCAAAAAAACGTTCTTCGGCTGAAGGAGAGGGCTGTCCCGCTCACGGATTGGAGCGATGAGGATTTGATGCTTATTTTTGGCGAAGGGAACGAAGAGGCTTTTGGGGAATTGGTTCGTCGATATGAACGGAGTATATTTAATTATATGTTCCGCATGGTCCATAACTGGCACATTGCAGAAGAACTCACTCAGGAGGTTTTTATGGCAATAGTATCCAGTGCGGAACGCTACCAGCCAACGGCGAAATTCAGTACTTATTTATATACCATTGCCAGTAATATTGTCTCAAAGGAATGGAGCAAACAAAATCGGAAACCCCGCTTTTTTAGCCTTTCCCAATGGTGGCATTCTCTGGACAGTTCTAAAGATGACACTAATTGGAATCCCGTAGAACATCATGCTGACCCTCATCTGAATGTATGGCGGGATACAAAATGCACAGAAATTTCAGAAGCGATTAATAATGCATTGAAAAAGATTCCCGAACGGCAAAGGGAAGCCTTTGTTTTACGCCGTTTCCTGGAATTGTCTTATGAGGAAATTGCAAATATTCTGGATGTGCCATTGGGGACAGCAAAAACGCGGGTCCTTCGTGCAGAAAGAGCCTTGAGACCTTATTTAGAACATTTTCGTGAATATTTGACGGAACAATAGTTTTTTTACGAAACTTTGGGCGCAGGTTTCGGATTAATTATAGTGACGATAAAATAATTTTGGATATGAAGTAAAATATACGAAAAATATCATGTTGCTAAAACATCCAACAAGAACGCAATTAATTACTTACGCTGAATCTTTAGTAGACGGAAGTGGACCTATCTTTTCCGGCATAGCCCGACATTTAACACAATGTCCCCAATGCTCTGCTGAAGTGGATGCTATCTGTTCATCGTTACGGTTTTTAAACTCCGCCCCCAAAGTTGACCCACCCAAAGAATTAACAATAGAAATCCTGAAACGGGCTCGAGAACAGAAGCAAAAAATGGAACAAAACACAATACCCGTAAAGAAACATTCGCGGGTCCTGGTTGCAGTTTGTTTATCCATCTGGCTTATGGTTGGGTATATTCTTTTCGGGGTTTCTTACAATCCTTCTTTGTTCGACGATACCACGGGAAAAACAGGTTTCCCCGTTCAAATGGCAACACCCAAAGTTCAGACTCCTGTTGAAAAAAATCCAGAAAAAGATATCTGGCATGAGATAGAATTGTTAGGGTCTGCCTTATCCCCTATATTTAGGAACAATACAGGTTATTTTTCTCGCCAATTGCGGTCTGTCTCCATAATTGACCGCGAACTTGAATCCGCACAAACAGCACTGCGTAAAAATCCAAATTGTCCCCGTGCTAACGAAATTCTCCAGAAAGGCGTCCGTCAAAAAGCGGAATTATTACGCCAAATCTACCTTGAACGCGTGCTGTAAAAAATACTCGGTAAAAAAGTCTTTTTTTCTTATTGTTTTATCCTCAAAAAGTTGTTACGAATCCAGTTCCAATTGAGAATAAGGTGTATAGAGGACATTATAACCAAAACAATTCCTCCTCCCTCATGGATAACTTCAAACATTTTATGAGAGAGTGCGTGATGAAAAAGACCTGAACATGCCTGACTTATAAATAAAAGTAATAGGATTGAGTTTACAATTTTCAAGAGTAAGTTTTTGTTCATTTTCATTCCCTTTTATTTTAATTTTTAATTTAACACATAATTTCTTTATTACTATAATACTTCTGGTATAAAGAAGTTCCATAGGAACAGACAAGGATAACGCGATAAAAAATCATCTGTTTTTATTATGAAAAACTATTGTTTACAATATTTGAGTTTAATTATATAAAAATAGTATAATTAATTACCTGTTTTTACAACAGGATATTTTTTTCCGAAAGGAGTTTTTTAAATCATGGGTTATAAGTATTCAGAACTTAATGCAAAAGTGGATGAAATGGCAACACAGGCGTTGTCACAGTCATTAAAAGAAGAGTTAAATTCTTTTTTGACAGCACCCGATGTGGACCAATTTCTCCAGGAGGGAATGTTACATTTTCAGGAAGGTGAGGTAATAAAAGGACAAGTAGTTGCAATACTGGACGACCGTGTTCTGGTAGACATTGGTTATAAAAGTGAAGGTGTTGTCAGAATAACGGATTTTCCCGACCGTTCCGAATTGAAAGAGGGAGCCACATACGACTTTTACATTGAGGTTCCGGAAAACGAAGAAGGAATGCCTGTGTTATCCAAAACGAAGGCAGACCGTATCAAGAACTGGGAATATGTCCAGAAAGTATTTGAAGAAGAGGGTGTGATTGAGGGAACCGTTATTCGAAAGGTCAAAGGCGGTCTAAAAGTGGATATTGGTGTTGATGCTTTTATACCGGGAAGTCAGGTTAGCACAAGACCCATTGCTGACCTTGACGAGTTTGTTGGAAAGCGGTTAGAATTACGCATTTTGAGCCTTAATCCGAAGCGGCGTAATGTGGTGGTAAGTCATCGGAAACTTTTAGAAGAACGTAGAGAAGAAGAGCGTAAACAATTGTTAGAAACTATTAAGGTAGGTGCTATTGTTCAGGGCGAAGTGAAAAACATCACCGATTTCGGTGCCTTTATTGATTTAGGTGGTTTAGATGGTTTACTCCATGTTTCCGATATGACATGGGGAAGACCGAAAAATCCACATCAGATGTTAAAGATTGGGCAAAAGATTGATGTGGTGGTACTTACCTATGACCCTGATACACATCGGGTAAGTCTCGGTTTGAAACAGAAGACGCCTAATCCGTGGTTAACAGCCCAGGAGAAATATCCTGTAGGTTCTATTGTTACAGGTACCGTGATAAGCCTTGCAGATTATGGTGCATTCATTCAGATGGACGATGGACTTGAAGGAATGATACATATTAGTGAAATGAGTTGGACACGCAGAGTCAGGCATCCATCTGAAATATTGAATATTGGCGATGAAGTCCATGTTATGGTGCTTCATGTAGACCCCGAAGAACAAAAAATATCCTTAGGATTGAAACAAACACAACCCAATCCATGGAAACTAATGGCGGAAAAATATCCGGAAGGGTCTGTGGTGAAAGGTCATGTTCGTGCTTTAATGGATTATGGTGCATTTATTGAGATTGAAGAAGGTATTGATGGACTTCTGCATGTAGGCGATATTTCATGGACAAAGAAAATTACCAATCCGGCAGAAGTATTAACCAAAGACCAGGAATTGGAAGTTAAGATACTAAGTATTGACCCCGAAATGGAAAAAATCAGTGTCGGTTTGAAACAATTAGAACCCGACCCATGGCAGGAACTGGTCGAAGAAATGCCCATCGGTAAACATGTCGAAGTAGAGATAACAAAATTGGTTAGCTTCGGTGCTTTTGCCAAGTTGGACAATGGAATCGAAGGACTTATTCATCTAAGCGAAATGTCCTTAGAGAAAGTCCAGCGTCCAGAAGATCTCCTTCATATTGGACAGAGGGCTATGGCGAAAATTATTAGCATAAGCCCTGTGGAACGGAAAGTCGGACTGAGCATTCGCGAATATCAGAAAGACCTTGAAGGTGAAATTATGCAAACACATACCGCAGGTGAACCTGTGGATGTCGGTTCTATGTTAAAAGATGTTTTGCCGACAGAACTTCTTCAACAAGGAAAATCTATTGAAGAAGTAGCGGAAGAATTAATTCATACAAAGGAGAACCCAGAGGTAGGTGTAGGTGAGGCGCCGGAACCTGCGGCGCCAGCGGAAGAACCTCCGCCTGCTGAATAAATTCCCACAGAAAAGTGCGGAGATTGAAAATTTCGGCGCTGCAGACATTCCTGTTCTGCGGCGCCTTAACTTTAAAATTATCTATCTATTGTTTCAAATAAAAAATAACTTTCAATTGTTATAAATATCAACCCTATACAGAAGGAGTTTCACAATGGTTACAAAAAAGCATGAATTGGCAGGTACGAAAATGAAAGGGGCAGAGATAATTTTACAGGTGCTTGCTGATGAAGGGGTAAAGGTTATTTTCAGTTATAGTGGGGGTGCGATATTACCAACTTATGATGCCATTTTTCGCTGGAATCGTGAACATAAAGGACATCCCATAAATTTGATTGTACCGGCAAATGAACAAGGAGCCGGTTTTATGGCATCCGGTTATGCCCGCGCATCGGGAGAGGTTGGTGTGTTATTAGTTACTTCAGGTCCCGGTGCTACCAATGCAACTACGCCAATACGAGATGCGATGGCAGATTCTATACCACTGGTTATGATTAGTGGTCAGGTGGCTCGCTCCGCTGTGGGCACAGACGCCTTTCAAGAAGCACCTGTATTTAATTTAATGTCCTCCTGCGCCAAACATGTATTTTTAGTGGAAGAGCCAGAACAATTAGAGGAGATTGTTAGAACAGCCTTTTACATTGCACGAACGGGCAGACCCGGTCCCGTAGTTATCGATGTTCCAAAAGATGTTCAGAATTACGAATGTGTGTTTAAAGGGAAAGGTTTACTCCCTCTTCATGGGTATCAAAGTCGTATGCAAAAAATTAACGAGAACGAGATTACTCCCGATGAGGCAAAAGAATTTTTTGCCCTTTTGAAAGCATCGAAACGACCTCTGCTTTATGTTGGCGGCGGAATTATATCCAGTAATGCTTCACACATATTACAAGAATTCGTGAAAATGTTCCGTATCCCAGTTGTAACCACAGTGATGGGTATCGGAGCAATGAATACACATGACCCCCTTTGTCTGCACATGTTAGGTATGCATGGAACAGCCTATGCGAATTATGCCGTTTTAGATTGTGACCTGCTTATTGCTGTGGGAACACGGTTTGATGACCGTGTAGCAGGATTAGCCAGTGAGTTTGCTCCGAACGCAAAAGTTTTACATATCGATATTGATGCAGCGGAAATAGGTAAAGTCAAACCTGTGGTCTGGTCGCATGTCTGCGATGCGGGCAAGGCATTGAAATCGCTCATGCAATATGGGAAAAATATAACCTTAAAGCATGATGCATGGCTTAAACATGTTCAACAATTGAAAAAAGAATTCCCATTAAACTACGACCGTAACGCTCAAAAAATACAGCCCGCAGAAGTCATAGAAGCGTTAAATGATATTGTAAAAGGAGAAGCCATCTTCACCACAGGCGTCGGTCAACATCAGATATTCGCCGCACAGTATCTCCATATCAAACATCCACGAACCTATATTACCTCAGGTAGTATGGGAACGATGGGATTTGGGCTACCTTCGGCAATAGGTGCTAAACTGGCAAAACCTAATAAAATTGTAATTGATATTGATGGAGATGGAAGTCTGCGAATGAACTTTGGTGAAATGGAAACATGCACGAATTACAATATACCCGTTAAAATATTGTTGTTGAACAATCACGGTGATGGTATGGTCGTTCAATGGCAAACACTCTACTTTGAAGGACGATTTTCCGGCACGGATAAATCCCTTCATAAAAAGGATTTTGTCAAATCTGCGGAAGCGGATGGGTTTAAGTTCTCAAAGCGTGTTACACATCGTGAAGAACTTCATAAAACACTTGAGGAGTTCATTAAATTCGATAACGGTCCCGCTTTTCTTGAGGTTGTGGTTGATAAAAAAGCTCTCGTTTTCCCAATGGTGGGTCCCGGTATGGGATACAAAGACATGGTAACAGGTCCTTTCATTAAAACCCGTGAGGTACCCAAAGTAGAAGAAGAACCGCCAGAACCATCAGATGCATTTGCAGAAGCATTTTAGTTATATCTGAAACAAGAACCCTTATTCAACAGGGACAAATATCCATTTGTCCCTGTTCTATTATTTTGACAATCCGGCCCTGCTGTTTAAACTAAATAATAAAAGTGTATATAAACTTTTTATGTAAATTTTAGTATATCTGTTCTCTGGTGATATTAAGATTGTTACCAATAACGATTAATTCTCCCTGGCCTATTCCTTCTCAATTAGCTTCGTCCGATATAGATTCAGAACAAATTACTACCGCCTTTTCTCGGTTTAGAGATTTGCTCTTTATAAGGAACTGCGTTTCCTTTGAGAGTGCCTGAAATTCTTTATTGCCATGGGGATTAACATAGAACCGTTTAAGCATGGAGAGTTCCATTCCATTGCGATAGGCGTATAAGTATTGTCCGTTTGAAAGAAGGAAATTTAAACTTCCATAATTGTTGCTACCAATAATTTCTTTTAATCCATTGCGAATACCTAAAATGGTATCACCATTTTGCTTGTTTATATTTTGCAAAAGGAAACGGAAATATACCTCTGAATCCGTGCAATCTTTTCTTAATCCAGTTCTATAATCAGGTTCAATTTCTTCATATAAAGAATCATGGTCTATAAAACCATTGTGTGCAAATATCCAGTTGGCGAATATAAAAGGATGAGCATTTTCTTCACACACAGAGCCAGTTGTGCGATATTGCACATGTTCGATAATTAAATGAGAATGGACATCAGATATATCGTCATAGATTTTACTTTTCTTTGAGAAGCAACCTTCTTTTCTTATATTTGCTTTGCCGGAACTGTCATACCAACCGACACCCCAACCATGCGGATTCTTTTCACCGAATTCCTTAAATTTTCTGAATGAAAATCCAAAACTTACACTTTTGTTAGCAATTACACCTAATAAACGACATATAATCAAATCCTCCTTTTTTAATTTTTTATTTACCTACTATTTTTACATAATGGTAGACGGGGCGGGACTCGAACCCGCGGCCACCGGATTAAAAGTCCGATGCTCTTCCACCTGAGCTACCCGTCCGCCATAAAAGAGATAATATTATATCAAAAATACATGAAAATCTCAAAACACATCATAGCTGAGGATAACCTCCCTTTTCACATTTTTACAAATTTTTACAAAACCTATACATGGTCTTTGACATAAAACGAGTTTATCCGTTAAAATATTCAACATGCTATTCATCTGCCGGAGTGGTGGAATTGGCAGACACGCATGGTTCAGGTCCATGTGCCCGCAAGGGCATAGGGGTTCAAGTCCCCTCTCCGGCACTCTTTTTACATCAGAGAATTAATATTTAGTCTTACTTACCATCTCTGGGAATCGCGTTCTTGATGTATACTTCTATCTGTAAAGGTTACTCTGCAAAATATTTTTCGATACAACTTTTACTTGCCTCCCAGATAATCCGCCTAAACCGCAACCAATTTGAGGCATTGTGACAGAATTTAATTCCCATTCTTTATAATGTTCTTTTAAGAAAATAAGCCCCTTTTCTATCCATTCCATTTTTGATTTATCTCTCCAACGGTTTTTCGTTAGGAAAAGAATCAAAGCAGGTTTCTTCACCTCACACAAATCGAGTTGAAATTCAACACGAAAGAATAGAAGAATCCCCGGAGCCAGTTTTTTATTATTATAAACTTCCTTATAAATCTGCATAATTTCAGGGAAACGTTTCTTAAATTCGAGGGCAATCCCTTTACCCATTACGCCCTTACAATTTTCAGGATTAACTAGGGCATCTGCACAACTTTCAAAAACATTGCAATTGGATATATATGAAATCATTTGTCCCTACCTCTCAAAATAAAAAGTGTGAAGGCTTATTTGTAACCATTTTTTCTAATTTATTTCTACATGTATACGGACATAGTTCTATAAGTTTATCCAATGCTGATTTACAAAAAACTACAATACCTATAAAATAATCTGTGGGAACTTTTTCGGGGACCATCACTTCGGCACATTTTTTATGTGATTTATAACGGGTAATTTAACAAATTGTTAATCTGCTTTTATTTTGTTAAAATATTTTACTTGAAAAAATTTAATTTATATGGAAGATTTTGGGTGGTGTTATGAAAAAATCTGTTTTTATTTCCTCTATTGCCATTCTAAACTTGTTTATTTTATCAGTTTCTTATAGTGCAGAAACAGACCAATATCTAACCTGGGGTATTGAATTGAAAGATTCTGCAGATGAACTGAATTGCTATTTTAATGAGACTTTATCGAAATATCTTGATGAGGTCAATAAACGGACAAAGCCAATTGAAGACCCGGAGGAATTAACCATTGCCATTTATTACCATTTCTTTCAATTCCTCGGCTGGTCGCGTTTACGCACATTCATACGCCATGACCCACAGATTGAAAAATTCCCCGACCTTAGTATAGGCAAGCAAACTTATTTGAAAATGAGTATACACCGGGGATTTGCTTTTCCCTATTTCTTTTTACCTATGGCTCGAACGATACGCGTAGGAGATGTATATTTCGGTATAGATAAAATGTGCCACTTTTTGGGCTTTGGCAGAAGATACTACCAGAGATATTGCCGTCATTTGCGGGAAGGATACACTGAGGAGGAAGCCATGAAAAAAGTTGTAATGTGGGGAATTGTGCATGAAGATAATCTCGTCGGAAAATTGGTTGATGGGATATTCTCTCATGGTGATTTGGAGGCAAATTTTCAAGGATTTTGCTTAGCACGAGACCTATGTGGAGGGAAACCTCCCTATATTGAGCGGATAGATGGAAAATGGAAATTGGTTCGGCAGATAGATTTGAGAAATTATATAACCCCCGGATTTGACGAGTCATATAATAATTCCCATTTCTGGGCAATGCGAAAACATATTGTATTGAATATCCTGGAAAAGAAATATTGCAACAAATTTTATCTACCCGAAGTGCAAAAACGATTTGAAATTTATAATAAATATGAGCCCAGTTTTTCTCAAAAGGTAATACGCGAATATTTTGAGAAGAAAGGTAAAAATCCACAGGTGGAACAATCCATTCCGTCTCTTTGTGCGAAGAAGAGGTCCACGGATACTTTAAATAATAAACTGCATTGTTCTTCACAAGACAAACACCGGAGTTCATAAAGAAAAGAGGAAGTCATAATGTTGATAGGGATTGAAATTGGTGGAACAAAATTGCAGGTTGTTTTAGGTGATGAAAAAGGGAATATTTATCATTTAGAGCGTGGAACGGTTCAAAAAGATTGGCAGTCCCGCGAGATTTTAGATTGGGTAACAGAA
This sequence comes from Candidatus Hydrogenedens sp., assembly GCA_049968235.1. Taxonomy (GTDB): domain Bacteria; phylum Hydrogenedentota; class Hydrogenedentia; order Hydrogenedentales; family Hydrogenedentaceae; genus Hydrogenedens. Next base: position 240,528 of record JBMFRC010000003.1, on the reverse strand, counting down.
ACGACAAAAAATCAAATTCAAAAAGCGGAGCAAGAAGGACAACGAGTGCAAAGTATTGGAATAGGCTTTGGTGGACCTGTTGATAGTGTTGAGGGGAAAGTTCTGATTTCACATCAAATCACGGGCTGGCAAGGTTTCCCTCTCCGACAATGGTTCGAAGATACCTTTTCCATTCCGACAGTTCTTGCAAATGATGCAAATTCTGCAGGCTGGGCTGAATTTGTTTGTGGCAGAGGTAAAGGGACACGAAACTTTTTTTATATGAATATTGGCAGTGGCATTGGCGGAGCCCTTATTATAGATGGGAAATTGCATGATGGACAGGGATTGGGCGCTGGAGAAATAGGTCATACTTATGTTCCCGATTGGACACAAGAAGAACGGGGTGCCTACAATAAACTGGAAAATATCTGTTCGGGCTGGAGCATTGAACGAAGATTACAAACGGAAAATTATGTGCCACAAAAAAGTTCTTTGTGGGCAAAAACAGGAGGGAATCTCAACCTTATGACCTGTGTCCTTTTAGGTAAGTGTGCGGAGGAGGAAGACTCTTTTGCCTGTGAAGAATTAGACCGTATTGCTCAATCGGTTGGTATTGCTATCTCCAATGTTATTACATTATTCCATCCTGAAAAAATTGCGTTAGGAGGGGGAGTATCATTAATGGGGGATGTGCTTTTAAACCGAATTCGTGCGGTCGTTGACCGATTAGTATTTACTCCATTTCGCAACCAGTATGAAATATCTCCTTGTGAATTAGGGGAACAGGTGGTTCTTGTAGGTGCGTTATTACTGGCTGGAAAATTAATAACCCCATAACTATAAGGGATTTCGTATGAATAAATATCTATTTCTCCTACTATGGCTATTTTCATGCAGTGCAATGTCTCTGCCTCAAATTATTCTCGATACGGACATTGGTGACGATATTGACGATACATGGGCATTGATGCATCTTTTAGGTGCGGGGAAAGTAGATCTGAAACTTATTGTAACTGCATGCGATAACACAGAAACTAAGGTAAAACTGGTGGCACGAATGCTGGAAACTGTCGAAAGGACAGATATTCCCATAGGTAAAGGGGTAAAAACAAGTAATAAAGATATTAATCAGTTATCATGGATAGAAAAATATTCATTGGACAATTATAAAGGGAAAATCCATGAAGAGGGTGTAAAAACTATGATTGAAATGATACGGAGTGCTCAGGAACCCACCATACTTTGTGTTATAGGTCCTATGATGAATATTGCTAAGGCTTTAGAAATGGCACCGGATATTGCTCAAAAAGCACGAATTGTTTCTATGGCAGGAAGTGTTTATATCGGATATGGCGGGAAGAACAGTAGAGATTGCGAATACAATATTTGTAGAGATGTGGAAAGCGCCCGAAAGGTCTTTTCCGCACCTTGGGAGATTACCATTATCCCATTAGATACCTGCGGGACTATCATTCTAAAAGGAGATAACTATCGAAAGATTGAGGAATCACAATCCCCATTCGCAAAAGTAGTCATTGAAAACTATAACATCTGGACAAATCGCAAACATTATCCTAAAGATGAAAGTAGTGTGTTATATGATACATTAGCAGGTTATTGCACATGGTCCGAAGAGGCTGTAGAAATTAAAACCTTGAACCTGTCCATTGATAAAGAAGGAAAGACCTATCCGGATGATAACGGAAGACCCGTGCGTTGTGCCTTAACATGGAAAAATAGAGAACAATTTGAAAACAGTCTGATAGAGGCACTTATAAATCCTGTAAAACCATGAACTCATTTACTAAATATTTCGTTAGAAGAAGCCAGACATATCTTCCTTATCTAAAAAAAGACCTCACCTTCCTTTTGCAATCCATCTTTACTCCGAAGTTTCATATTATTTACTCACCGTTAGGCGGAAGTGGTTATGGAGAAGAAAAGAAAAAATCGAAGATTTATCATACATATCCAACAATACCTGCTGATAAACAAGAAAAAGACACATCTTCATCAACACTTTCTTTCCTTAGCGAACAATTGAATAATTTTCTTCTGGATTTAATGGAATTAAAATCGGAACTACTGCAGGAACAAAAACAAAACGAGCAATTACAGCAGGTAATACAGAACCTTCAAGAGGATAAAAAAAGATTTGAACAGCAAAAAAGTTTATTAAATGAAGAAATACAACTCCTTAAAAAACAATTGCAGGAAACGGAACTATCCTCAAAGGCATTGGAACAGCAATTATATTCTACCCAGGTGGACCACCATGCAGAAAAAACAAAGGTAAGGGAATTACAGGAAAAACTTCATCAAAAGGAACAGGAAAATATAGAAATAGCAACCCGTCATGCTGAATCGGAGGAAATAATTTCCAACCTTATAAAAAAAATACAGACTACAACTGTAGATTTAAGCAATGCCCTAGTTCGGATAGCAGAATTAGAAAGTACAGAACAGATGTTAGAAGATACATTGTCAAAACAAAAGTTGCTATTGAAAGACAAAGAAGATGAAATTAAAAAATCTCAATTTGAAAACAACCAACTTAACACGCAAATTGCACAATTACAGGCGAATATCACAACATTAAAAACTTACATTGATACGCAACAGCAATTATTAGATAAATTGATAAAAGAAAAAGAAGTACTTCTCAAAGAAAATCAAAAATTATCCACAGAGATGGCAAAGGCAATATTGGGACAAAAGAAACAGGAAGAACAACAGCAAAAATTGGAGCAAAAACATCAAGAAATTATTGAACAATGTAAGGAACTCTTGCGAACAATCGAAGGACTGAAAAAAGAAAAAGAGCGTTTCCAGCAGGAATACAGAGTTTCTATGAAACGCAATGAAGAACTATCTGAATCCGTGAAATACTGGCAATATCAGGTAGAAACATTGCAGGAGCAATTGATGCTGTTGGGAGACGAACAGAATTATGAAGGAAAAAGAAAATATGAAGAAACTTACATCCGTTTGGTTATGGCACTTCAAGAGGCAGAAAAACCTTATTTAAAATTAGGAGAATTGCTCGTTAAAGCAAACTTCATTACAAATACCCAATTGGAAGAAATGCTTATTTTACAGAAAGATAAACGATATTGCCGATTAGGAACCTTATTATTAGAACAGGGATGGATTGATGAAATTGTTCTATTTCAGACGTTGTCCCTACAAAAAAATATCCCCTTATTATTTATAAATGAAAAGCATGTAAACATCGAACAAGCATATTTACTTGATTACACTTTTTGTATGAAATATCTATTACTCCCCTTACGAATCAACGACACAACTCAAGTTTTACTATCAACAACGGAACCGGATAATACTTATTTATTACAAGAAGTAGAAAGAATCCTTACCCTACCTGTAAAAGGTGTTTACGCCTGCCCAACTCATATTATTGAAGTCATCGAAAAAATCTTTGACCGCATTTAATGAAAATACATAGGAGTAATAACGAGCGGTATATATTGACATGGGCGGGCAGATAAAACATCTAACCCGCCCATATTATCTACAATTATGCTTTACCAGGAACAGGGATAGGACCTATCGGGTAAGATTTGCTCCAGTCTAAATCTTCCGGAACAATACTTAAATCTGCGTTTAATGCATCATCCCATGTTAATTCCTGTCCTGTGTAGGCAGACATACGACCCATGATAGCAGTCATTGTGCTTTCTGCACATTCAATACCTGTATTCACATAAGGGGCTTCCCCACGAATGGCTTTAATAAGGTCAATATGCTCCTGAACATACGGATTTATGGTATCTTTACCCATATCATTGCACATGCTCTTTCCTTTTGTGCCAAATACTTGTTCGAAGACATCGTTCTTCGAATTATTCCAATGGCGTGAGAAACTGAACATATGCACACCATTTGGATATTCATAATCGCATTCGAAATGGTCCCAAAGGTCTCCATATTTCTCTTCACGCGGTTTCCATGCTCTGCCTCCAGACCCCACTACCTTCACGGGATGGGTACCCATTATCCAGTTGATAATATCGATATTATGTATATGTTGTTCCACGATATTATCTCCACAGGTCCATATCTGGTTATACCAGTTACGCAGGCGATATTCCAAATCGTTCCAGCCGGGTTTACGGTCATGAGAGAACGGTAGGTCACCATTCCAATAGACACGCGCTGCAATAATATCACCAATAGCACCATCCTGTATCTTCTTAACCGTCTCACGGTATGCATTGCTGGAGCGTCTTTGTGTGCCTGTATGCAGACACAGATTCTTTTCTTTTGCCTTTTGAGCAGTTTTGATAAATCGACGGATACCCGCAGGGTCAACCGCTAAAGGTTTTTCTGTGAATACATGTTTTCCCGCATCAATTACCGCTTCAATATGCATAGGACGGGCATAAGGCGGTGTTGCATGAATAACGACATTAATATCGGTCTCCAAAATCTTTTTATACGCATCCAGACCAACAAAGCAATGTCCATCATCAATTTCCACTTTCCCTTTATACATCCTGCCCTGCATAGATTCCAATTTTTTCCTGCATTCTTTAAGTCGGTCTTCAAAAACATCTGCCAGTGCCACGATTTTTATATTGTCATTCCCTTCCATGCAATCCTTTACGGCACCAAAACCTCGCCCCCCACAACCGATTAAACCAATTTTCAAGGTCCCGCTGTTCGTTTCTGCTGCATCCATGTTCCTGGAAATCACTGCAAAGGTTGCAAGCGCTGCCGCTTTGTTAAATTGTCTCCGTGTTAAACGAAACTTTTCACTCATAGAACAATCTCCTTCTATTTATGGAGTTAAACTTTTTTATATATCTTTTAAGGTCTAATTTTTATAGACATTAAAGTAGTATGAATATTTTATATTTTCATTTGCAAATTGTTTTATAACATTTAACAATATCGCCCTGATATGGAATTATTTGACATGAAATCTATAAAATAAATAAAGAGCAGAGAAAATATAAATATAAAAGAGAGAGAAGTTTGTTGAGGAATAGAATGTCTCTGAATATCATACAAAATATTACATATCACTACATAAAAGTAAGAAGGTTTTTTATTGTATTCCTGATAATAACTCCATTTTCTATACATGCGGATGAAAAACAAATTTTTCTTACAGAACGGACAGACGAACAAATTTCACCATTATATAATAGTGGAAAAGAAAAACTTGCTCTACAAGGGAATACAACACTTTGTAGCCACTCTCAGGAAGAGGATAAAGGAATAGATAAGACAAAGGGATTATATTTTATAATGGGACATTACGCATATTTCCCTGAATTGAATTCGGAAAAGCCGGTATATATAGTCAATGAAATAGGTAGAGGGATGGTGCCGGGCTGGAAAAACCTTATTACATTTAAAGATATGCGGAAAATCGGTCTTTTTGGGGATATTTGGGCAGGAATCGGTTTGCATTGTGGGAAATATCTTTCTTTCTGGAGTGGCATGGGTGGTGGAATATGGAAAATTAATAATAACAATCGATACGGTCCATTAAAAATCCGTTTAGACCTAACAGGAGAGGAATTCCTCCTTGAAGCAGGAATGGATTATTTCCCTTTCGGGAAAACAGAGTATCGTCCTGTTAAAAATGAAACTTTCTTAAACCGTTTGAAAAGAACTCTATTCGATACAAAACCTTATCTCTCATTAAATATTAATTACTCCCGTTTTGAAGCATCAGGCGACGCAAAAATTGGAATTTTCAATTTCCCAATAAAATATACAAGGAAGAAAAAATAGATATTATATCTGTTATTCCCTTTGTTTCTTTAGACTTTCCGGCAACTCGACGAATGGATGTCTTTTTGGGAATTGGATACTTATTCGGCTTTGATGTGAAAAGTTTTGAGAGAGAACATAAACAAGATATAGAAGGACCTGTTGTTACAACAGGTATAAAAGTCAATTTTTGAAGTTAGAGATTTGTTGCTTCTCATAAAAAAATAAGTTGAACTCGCCGAATGAAGGTATTTCATATCTCCATTAACAAAATGGACTGATAGAAAACATAAGACGGATGAGAAAATGCTGTCTGACCGTTCATGACTATCGGATGAGAACCAATGATTTCAAAACACCCGTAGAACCTAACTTTTTGCCTCGGGTGCTTTGTTTAGATAAGTTATAAATATAAAGACATATATAACGATAACAATTACAGGTATAATGAGTACCCCCCATGTTGGTTCTTCTACATTCCAGGGACCAACAGAATAATCTACATTTAAGACACCCGCAGAACTTTTTGAGAACATTTCTCCAAAAGTGCTCCCTAACAATCCATGGATAAATCCTAAGGCTACTAAATTGCGATTTTTCTCTTCCATAAAAACATATACCAGCATGATTCCTAACATCCAGGTGACTGCTACCAATCCATACGAATCAATGTGTATCATACCAAAGCAGGAAGCACTTAAAGTTGCGACCAGCATCCTTTTTTTATCTTTACAGTAAAAATAGCCATAAATAAAACCCATAGGGAAGAAGAAAACCGTTAACCAGAGAATAATTTGAATCCAAACCGTTATAGAGGGTATCGCCTTTGTCCCATAAGCAATGGAAATACTAAGGCAGGTAAAGACAATTGCTCCCAAAGCACCCCAAATACCAAACATAAGAGATTTCTTTATTTGTTCTTCTCCGGTTACTTTGTTGGAAGGATGATTGGAGGGTGCAAATGCTTTACGAAATCGCGTGCCAAAATAGGAACTGAATAATAGTTGTTGAACGAAACCCCAGAAAATATAGCCAAATACCCCCAATGCCCAGCGAGAAAAACTGAGATGCTGAAAAGCATCCATTCCCCGTTGAATATAGGCAGAAATAAAAATTACTATCAGCAAAGGCAATGCGATAATCATTGCAGTTCGAAATGCTGTGTGAAAATTATCATAACGGATAGCACAAAAGGTAATCAGGGCGGATATAATGACACCAAAAAGGAATACAAAAAGCACACCGGGGAAATGGTGTGGTAATTGATAAACATCTACAGACAATCCGAAAGTGCGTGCCAATGCCTGCATCTGGAAAAAACGAGCAACATAATGCCATTGTCGATAATTAACAATATTCAGCCCTATAAAAACGGTAACAGAGGATATGAGAATTACTGCTCTTTTTATCATTGGACCGTTTGTAATCAAATGCCAATATTGAACCGGATTTCCCAGTCCCCATGATTGGGCTGTATCTTTATGTAAAAAGGGTGCTACAAAGAGGAGATATGCCCCACCTAATACCAGCAGTAAATTTACGATGAAGTTGACCGCTTGTATTTTCATCACCACACCGAAAGGATAGGCTACCAGCCATAAGGCACAAAGAATAATAAGCATAACCACCATTGCTTCTATAAAATTTTGTCTTCGTGAAAAGCGTTCAGATTCCCAGTCTCCGGCCGTTGTTTGAATCATCGGGACTTTTGATGTGTTTCCTGAAAAGTTCATGCTCATAAACGGATACCTTATCGTTGATAAAAAAAACGGTATGTGAATCGAAAAAATTATAGAAAACGGCTGACCACCGCTAAACCACGGGCAACACTGGTAAATGTATCGCGTGAAATAATTCGATATGAACCATATCGTTCTTGTAGCATCTTTTGTATTGCCGGGATAAGACAGGTGCCACCGGTAGTTAGAACCAGGTTAATATCGCCAGGTTTCACTCCTGCTTTCTGTTCCGCTTCCACAATTAAAGAATGAATCTGCTCTAAAATATCCTCGATAATTTTGCTGAATTCATCCCGATTAATTGTTTCCTCTATGTCCAACCCTTCAAATTGGAAATGAACTGTTGCCTGTTCTTGAAAACTTAATTCTTTCTTTGCCTTTTCAACGGCTAAAGCCAGAGGATAGCCACAGTTCTTCTGGATTAATAATCGTAAAGCCCTTATGGCTTCCGGCTGGTCACTAAAAGTTTCTACCGCTATCAACCAGTTAATGGTTTCTTCTGTATTTAGTCGATACAAATTTTGCCAATCCAATACAACATTTAAGATGTTTTTAGGCATGGGAAGATGATTCTGACCATATCTTGCCGTACTACCGAAATAATGGAACAATCGTTTGCGAATAATCTCTTTATCAATCATATCCCCGGCGACAGTATCTCCGGAAATAGATAGCACCGCACTTCGTTTGAGTTTCTCCTCTATCGTCTCTGCCTTTTCAAATTTCATAATACAAATATCACAGGTTCCTCCACCAATATCCACAACCATTACCAACTGGTCTTCCGTGGATGTTGTGCTTATATATTCAATTGAAGCGGATACGGGCTCATAGAAAAAAATTACATCCTTAAATCCAGCAATCATTCCCGCATTTCGCAATCTTCGTTCTGCTATCTGGTCCTCAAATTCGCTATGAGAGAAAAGGACGGGTCTACCTATTACCGCAATATCAATCGTATCAGAAACATATTGCTCCGCTTTTTCTTTACATCGTTTCAAAATAAGGGAGACCAATTCCTCTATCTGGTAATGCTTTCCGAAAACATCGGTTCCTTTGAAGTCCACATATTTTAACTTTGTTTTAAGGGATTGAAACAATCGTCCAGGCATGTTCACATCTACAAGCGTCTTTATAGATATTTTTTCCAGAATATCTGGGTCTGTTAAATTCGGATTATAAAATTCGCTTTTATCCGGCTCTGCCCTGCTAATAGATGATATTTCCAGCCCCGTTTCTTCCGATTGCATGATAACTTCTCGTCCAACATTGTTCTGAATAAACACATTGGCTGCTTTTCGCCCCGTAAAAATAGAGCCATCAGACCCGATATAAACAAGAGAAGGTAGTGAGGTCGAGGGAACATTTTCCTCGTCCAGTTCTATAACCTGAATCTGCCCATTCTCTTTTGCAATCGCAACACTGGTGTTAGTTGTCCCGTAATCTATCCCACAAGCAATCATGTATCCATCTTCCGATTAGTAGTCCATTATTTTTCACGTAAAAATAAAGAGTATATCAATACTATCTCGACATTTTAAACTTACAATTTATTGTTCAATCCAGCATTGAACAGATGTCTGAAACTGAGTGTAATGGGTATAATGCCCACGCATCCAGATGACATGCCCCTTCTCTTTATTATACCCCCATGGGACGATAGGACGAACATTAATAACTGTCGAATTCTTTGTAATAGAGATATAGTTCCATGATTTGCCCTTATCCGAAGTTATCCATCGTTCAATCTCAAAAGTAGCATTTACCCGTCGAGATAAATAAACTTCTGCGGTATTTGCATGGTTGATACAAATACCCGCAGAATAATGAGGTTCCGGCTCTTGTTTACCTTTGGGTGTTTCGGGAAACCAGGGACCAGCGAAGGTAATTTCATGGTCAATCCATTGCTTCCCGTCCCATAAGGCATAATGATAAAAATGTGTGTCTTCTTCCGGTAATCGTGTATAAGCAATTACAGGGTTCCCTTCCGTGGTCAAGGCAATATCCCAGACCCATGCCCGCACACCTGTTACTTTTGCGTCATATACCTTATCACAATTAGAATGCAATATGGGAAGGGTATCCATAGAACCTATTACTGTCCCATCTGCACGATAAAATTTTCCCGATTCATAACGGGCATAATATACCGAATTAAACGGCTCATTTCTCGGATGTCCATCTGTAAACGCAAAGTCAATTCTTCTTTTACCATCCGATACCACTTTCAAGTAAGGACGCACATTCTCCGATTCCTTCCCTTTATCCTGAAAGAGGACCTTAGGTTCTGACCAATGGACACTATCTTCAGAAACAGCAAAAGTAGGTTTCCATGTTTCTCCCCGCCAAAAAACATAGAAACAATTTTCGCTATGCAGAAATACAGGATGACTATATGTTACTTTCGCCATTTTCGCCACCACAATCTCATCTCCCCATGTCGTTATGTCTTCGGGTTTGAGGCTCTGGCGTGCATAAAGATTTTCTTTATTATGCCGGGCATAGAAAATCATAAGACGCAAATCAGGTAATACAAGCAAAGATAGGACATTATGGTCATCGATATCCCAGAATTCTTTTATTGTTTTTGTATTAACTTCATCTGTGTCATGGTCATAATAGCCTATTTCCAACTTACCCTGAGAGGAAATCCAGCCAACATAAGTTCGTCGATGCTGTCCTGCTAAATAAATAGCCCGTGGATCTTGAAACCAGCAAAAAGCACCTGAAGGGGATATCGTTGTATGTTTACTTAAAATAAAATCTACTTTATCTGGCTCATTTCCTGCCAAAGAAACAAAAAACAAACACATTAAAAAATTTACTATATTCATTCATAATCTTCCTTAATTCTTAGAGTATTCTATTTTATGTCAACATTATTATATACCATTTTCGTTTTTATAAAGTCCTATATTCATTTTTAGTATAAATGAGTTTTTTGTTATTATTGTGAAAATTTTACTCTTATAGATAACCAAACATTTCAAAAAATAAAATAGAAAGGGTAAGTTTTATGAGTAAGGGTATGAAAGTTTTTCTGGGTCTTGTATTCGTACTAACATTAATTGTGATTCTCAATTCCTGTGGTGGACAAAAGTCAGAGCCATCTACTCCGGCACCTGCTCAGCAGGCAGGGAAAACCGCAACCGATACAGAGAAAGTAGAGAAACCATCGACACCGCCTCCTGCAGAAAAGGCACTTGCTCAACCTGCAGAACAAAAAGCGGTCCCTTCCGCTACAGCAGGGGGAAAACCTAAAATCGTATGCGATGAACCAGAATTTGATTTCGGTGAAAAAAGGAACGATGAAAAGGTGGAACACGAATTCGTCGTTAAAAATGCAGGTGATGGATTACTGCTAATTGACAAAGTAAAAACGACCTGCGGGTGCACCGTCGCCCAACCAGAAAAGAAAGAACTTCAACCCGGAGAATCTACAAAGATTAAAGCAACCCTTACTCTTGCAAATCGCCAGGGACCCCAGACAAAAAATATAACCGTTGAATCCAATGACCCGGAAACTCCTGTATTAACATTAACCCTGAAAGGTATTGCTTCGGCACCCATTATTATAGAACCACGGACCGTCAATTTGGGTTATTCCATTATAGAGGATTTTGTAGAAGAAAAAATTGTGGAAGTGAAATCCAATCTCCCCGATTTGACTTTCAACATTACAAATGTGGATATGAGTAATTTGCCTCAATTCAAGGCAGAAGTAGAAACCGTAGAACCCGGTAAATATTACAAAATAAGAATTAAACAGATAGAGAAAGTGGAACCCGGCATTACATTATCCAAAACTTTCACTATCCAGACAGATGCTACAATTCCCGGTAAAGATGTAAATGACCCATCGATAACATCGTTAAGGAATATCAATGTTTCCATGTATGGTAGATTTCTCGGTGCCATAGATGTATCGCCAGAAGTCATTAGTTATCGAGTAAATAAGGAAGACCCTCAAGCCAAAACGCAACAATATTTACGTATCAAAGAAGGTAAAGAGAAAGGATTAAAGATTGTCGAAGTTATTCCTCCCACCCCCGATATTCAGGTCGAAGTAACAGAACGCAGTGCCGGTGACTATCTGTTACTTGTTAAGAATATCCCTATGGACAATTCTTTGAAAGACAAAGAAATTATTGTAAAGACAACATCTACAACAAAACCTGAAGTTAAAATTCCTTTCCGTGTAATTGATATTCCGAATTTTAGCACAAGACCCCGGAATGTTATGGGTGGCGAGATAAAACCGAATCCGCAACAGGGACCCAACATGCCACACAAACTGCCCCCAACCTCTATTAAAATTCCACCCAAAGACCAGTTACCCAAACCAACTACACCTCCTCAGCAAGAACCGGCTCAAACACAAAAATAATTACGAACAGAATCTTTTAATAATACATATAGCCGATACAAAATTGTATCGGCTATATTGCTTTTAGACTGAAACAAATTGTATTATCTTTTAGTCAATTTAAAGTTCATTTTTACGCAGTCTATTTTCTTCATTAAACAAAAGAAAGGGTTTTCCTATGATACAACGGATTTTAAATAGTAAGAAATTATTGTCCATATTACTGTCTATCTTGCTTGTTACTTCTGTTATTGGCTGTGCGACAAAAGCACCTATATCAGAATCACAAAAGGTTATTGCTTCTACAAATGCCCGAGAAACAAAAAATCCGGGCCCCCTGGATACCTATGTTTATAAACCTGACCCCAATTACAGTTATAAACTTGTAAAAACAGAACAAGCGGACAAATTCACTATTTATTACATTCATCTCACTTCCCAGAGTTGGCGTTCTCCTGAAGAAGTTGACCGTCCCATCTGGACACACTGGCTAACAATTGTTGTTCCTAAAAAGGTGAAGTATTCATCCGCATTACTTATTATTTCCGGTGGGGGAAATAGTGATGAACCGCCGACATCTTCTAGTCCCTTATTACGAACAATAGCCAAAGATGTGCAAACTGTAGTGGCGGAAATAAAGCAAATACCGAATCAACCTCTGGTCTTTGCAAATGATAACGACAGAAAGCGTAGCGAAGACGCTATTATCGCATATAATTGGGATAAATATTTGAAAACAGGAGAAGCGGAATGGTTAACACGTATGCCGATGACAAAAGCGGTCGTTCGGGCTATGGATACCGTGCAGGAATTTTGTGCAAGTAAAGAAGGCGGAAAAGTGAAAGTAAATGAATTTGTAGTAGCAGGTGCTTCCAAACGCGGCTGGACCACATGGACAACTACTATCGTAGATAAACGAGTAGTGGCATGTGTACCCATGGTTATTGATTTACTAAATTTAGTCCCCTCATTTAAACATCACTATGCGGTATATGGAGGTTGGGCTCCCGCAATAGATGATTATGTAGAAATGAATATTATGGACTGGTTAACCACTCCTGAATTTTCAGCCATGTTGAAGATTGTTGACCCGTATAGTTACCTTAATAGACTAACCATGCCCAAATTCATCATTAATTCCGCAGGTGATGAATTTTTCCTGCCAGATTCATGGAAATTTTATCTTGCAGACCTACCTGCACCTACATATATCCGATATGTGCCGAATACAGGTCATGGACTTAAACCAGAAGTTGTCAGCAGTGTATCTGCATTCTACAAGGCTATTGTTATGAAAAAACCTCTTCCGCAATATTCCTGGGAATTTCCAGATGATTGTACTATTGTAGTCAGGACAAAAGATAAACCCGGTAAAGTTACTTTATGGGAAGCCACCAATCCAGAAGCACGGGACTTCCGTTTAAATGTTCTTGGCAAAGCCTATCAGGCAAAGGAACTAACGGAGCAAGAAAAAGGCGTCTATGTTGGGAAAGTAAATCCTCCGGAAAAAGGATGGAAAGCATACCTTATTGAAATGAGTTTTCCCGGACCGGATAATACCACTTTCACCTTTACAACACCTGTTCGCATAGTTCCCGATATTGAACCTTATAAATATGAGCCACCTGCTGAGTTACCCAAAGGATTTTTAAACAAATAATATATACATTTTAAGAAAAAACTACGAATCCTCAATAGGAGGGTTTTGTGAGCGAAAGTTTGTCTCGATTAATTTATGTGCAAAATCTTGAAAAGGTTTATGAAGTCGGTGACAATAGAGTTATAGCCTTAAACTGTGTTGATTTGACAATTGATGCGGGGTCTTATGTTGCAATTATGGGTCCTTCCGGCTCAGGGAAAACAACTTTCCTTGATATTTTAGGATGTCTTAGCAGACCTACCGCAGGCTCCTATTGGTATAAAGGTGAAGAGGTTCATAAATTTTCTGAAATGCGACTTGCAGAACTGCGAAATCATGAGATAGGTTTTGTTTTTCAAAATTTTAACCTATTAAGTCGTGCTACTGCGTTAGAAAATGTGGAATTACCTCTCATATATGACCGTGTTCCACGAAAAGAACGAAGGCAACGGGCTCAAGAGGCATTAATCGCCGTTGGGCTTGGAGACCGTATGTATCACAGACCCAACGAACTTTCCGGAGGTCAGCGACAACGCGTGGCTATTGCACGGGCACTGATAAACAATCCTTCCACAATATTAGCAGATGAACCCACAGGAAATCTGGACACAGCAAGCGGGGAAAGTATCCTTGAATTATTTGATGAATTACATAGCAAAGGACATACTATTGTCATGGTTACACATGAAAAAGATGTAGCGTCTCGTGCCCAACGAATTATTCACTTCAGAGATGGAAAGGTAATATCAGACGAATGGCAAAAGTAAATTACAAAAATTACCTAATCCGATTAATCTTCTTATTCATTCTCGCTTTAATCGTAGCAGGTATAGTTCATTATTTCTTTTTCTACACATCGCCAATACAGGTTACCGTAGATACTGTAAAGAAGGGGAAGGTCCAGCAAACGGTTTCCGCTTTCGCTTCCGGAACAATTATGGCACATCGTCGCTCGATGATTGCAAGCGGAATGATGGGTATCATCTCTAAGGTTCATGTAAAGGAAGGACAACATGTTGCCAGAGATGAAATTCTTATTGAATTAAGCCATGAAGACCTTGACGCACAGGTAGCCCTTTCTGAAGCAAACCTGCTCGTTGCAAAGACACGACTGGAACAAGCACGCGTCGGTTATGAGGTGGCTAAAAATCTTTCTGAATCACAAATCAATCAAACGCAAGCACAATTAAAGCAAGCGGAATCGGATTTAGAACGTGCTAAAAAACTTCGTGAACAGGGAATTCTCTCACCAGGAGAACAGGAAAAAGTGGAACTGGCTTACAAGGTGGCAAAAGAGGCATACCAATCTGCCCTCACGAGTGTAAAAGAACTACAAGTTCGTGAACAAGAAGTAAAAGCGGGAGAAACCGCCATCATACAGGCGGAATCTGCTTTAAATTCAGCCAGAGCCATTAGAGATAAAGCCATTATTAAAGCACCCTTCGATGGGGTTGTTGCCACCATCAATGTGCATGAAGGAGAAGGTATTGCTATCGGCGTGCCTCTAATGTATCTGCTTGACAATTCTGACCTATACATTGAAGCACCTTTTGACGAAGCCAATGCAGGACAAATCTCATTGAACCAAAAGACAAGGATTGAATTAGACGCCTTCCCGGGACAGGTTTTTATGGGTGAAATATTTGAAATATCCCCAGTAATTACCATTACAAAGGAATTTACTCGAACCTTTACAGTAAAGGTTCGATTTCTGGAACAGGGCAATTTCCTTGCAGGAATGTCTGCGGATGTAACGGTAATCGTATCTGAAAAAGATAATGTCCTTTATGTCCCAAGTGAAAGCCTTATCCGCGATGAATTTGCTTATGTGGTAGTAGGAGACCGTGCTGTTCGTAAACCGGTAACTTTAGGTATCGGGAACTGGGAAACACGTGAAATTGTGGAAGGATTGAAAGAAGGCGATACCATAATTACTTCCGTTGGAATTAAAGGATTGACAGACGGAGTTAGAATCAAAATCGTTCCCTCACTTGGAGAGTAATCGTAATGTCTTTCTGGGAACTTATACGATCCGCTATCATTGCACTGAATCAGAACAAAATGCGTGCCGCATTGACCGCATTAGGGGTAATCATTGGGGTTATGTCTGTAATATTGTTAATTGCCTTAGGAGAGTCTGCACAAGCCTATGTAGAACGGGAATTCGCCATTATGGGTAGCAATGTCATCATTATTACCCCCGGTAAACAAGAAACA
The DNA here is from genome assembly GCA_049968235.1 of Candidatus Hydrogenedens sp. Taxonomy (GTDB): domain Bacteria; phylum Hydrogenedentota; class Hydrogenedentia; order Hydrogenedentales; family Hydrogenedentaceae; genus Hydrogenedens. The sequence continues at coordinate 224,840 of JBMFRC010000003.1, read as the reverse complement.
ACAGGTATGTTTCCCATCAGTGCGGGAAGTCACAAAAAACTTACTTATGAAATTGCCCGACAGGTAAAACGGAAAGTCCCCGGTATCATCGGTGTGGCTTCCAACACATTAGGATTAGCCAATATCCGATATAAAAATCGTCAGCGGAATGTTTTACTTATCGGCACAACCCCGGACTTTGAGAAAGTTCGCCAATTATACACACAAATAGGTCGTTTCCTCACGGAAGAAGATATTGAACGCAATAGCCGTGTCTGCATCATCGGAACAACTGTAAAAAAAGAATTGTTCGGAACACACCGTGCTTTGTATGAAAAAATTTCAATCAACGGTTCAAAACATACCGTTGTGGGCATCTTAGAAGAACGCGGAATGGCATTGGGGATTGACCTCGGAGATATTGTTATTATCCCTCTACCCAGTGCACAACGCATTTTTAATGTCGAAGAAGTCATGGAAATTCTTATAGGTGCACGCACACAGGAAGATATTCCCCGTGCTACAGAATCAGCACGAAAAATCGTCCGTTCTGCTCACGATAACGAAGAAGATTTTACCATTACAAATCAAGATAGTATGCTTTCCGCTTTCTCACGAATTTTCAGTATGCTTCGACTTATGTTAGTAGGTATCGCATGCATATCGCTACTGGTAGGTGGCATTGGAATTATGAATATTATGTTAGTATCCGTGCGGGAACGCACACGTGAAGTGGGTATTCGTATGGCAGTAGGAGCCACCCGTACCGATATTGGTTTGCAATTTCTCGTTGAATCCATCACCCTTAGTGTTCTCGGTGGGATGACCGGTATCTTTCTCGGTTTTATGGGTTCCGCCATTATCCGTGCCCTTTACCCCAACTTACCTATAGGTCTATCCTTATGGTCTGTAATGACTGCTTTCCTTTTCAGTTCTGCTGTCGGTGTTATCTCCGGTGTATATCCTGCTTTGAAAGCGGCAAGTGTTGACCCCGTTGAAGCCCTGCGCTATGAATAATCTACCCCGAACACAAAACAGGACCCAATGCTGTTCAACATCGGGTCCTGTCGTTAAATAATCAATAAATCTTCTGTTAGCAGGGAAGTTCCCAGCCTTTACGATATTCTTTACTTATAATTGATTTCGGGTCGGATACATTTTTAACAACACCGTTAATATTGTCCCAGATTAACTTTTGACCTGATTTGACGACGACATTGCCAAACTGCACCATTTCTGTGAAGGGACCGGAGTAATTAAAATTCGAACAGGCGGGCTTATCTTCCTTGCAAGCACGAAGCCAGTCAAAATATGGACTTTCCATCGGGATACGCTCAATCGTTTGCGGTGGTAGGGTATAATCCTTCATCAAAGAAGAAGGAACCAATCGCGGTTCTCCACCATATTCCCCTGCTGTAAGAATGCCTTTATCACCAATAAACATGGAACCATTCATATTATCATCGCCCAATACTTCATCCTCCGGCACTCCTTCGGGTCGTTTGGGACGATTATAGATTTCCTGACCGGTGGCTTCATCCTTCCAGTGTCCATCATACCAATAAACATCAACAGGTCCCATATCGCCACGTGCCACAAAGGAATACTTTACTGTGGTTGCAATCGGAAATGTTTGTCTATTTTGTCCCTTCTGAAAGACCACTTCAACAGAAAATTCCGGTGCCTCATACAATTTCAACGCCCAGTATGCCGGGTCCATAATATGGCAAGCCATATCGCCCAGAGAACCGGAACCGAAATCCTGCCAGGCTCGCCAATCATGCGGAGCCAATTTATGGTTATAGGGACGCCATGGTGCACAGTTAATCCAGCGGTCCCAGTCCATATCTTCGGGTGTTACTTCCGGCGGTAATGGCTCTGTCATTCCCTGATTATCCCATACCGGACGATGTGTCCATATATGAACTTCTTTCACATTACCGATAGCACCACTCCAAATCATTTCGCACAATTGACGCACTCCATTACCACAATGCCCCTGATTCCCCATTTGTGTTGCGACACCTGTCTCGCGTGCCGTGAGGGTAAGCAATCTCGCCTCTGCAATCGTATGCGTTAACGGCTTCTGAACATATACATGTTTCCCCATCTTCATTGCCATATATGCAGCAGGGGCATGAGAATGGTCGGGAGTAGAAATCGTAACCGCATCAATTTCCTTCATCTCTTCTAACATATTACGATAATCTTTATACTTTTTCGCTTTCGGCAAACGATAAAATGCCTCTTCAGCCCGTTTCCAATCTACATCGCAAAGAGCAACAACATTGTGTCCCAACTTAAAGCAACTCATAATATCAGAAAGTCCTTTCCCACCAGCACCAATCGCAGCTACATTCAATTTCTCGTTCGGAGAAATCTTACGGGGAACAACCTGTGCCGTATTCTGGGTGGACGGGGTCTGTGCAAAAGCACCCGCTGTTACTACTGTTGTGGATGTGGCTAAAAATGCCCTTCGTGTCATTTTTGACCATTCATTCTTTTTCATTGTTATCTTTCCTTCTTGTAAGTTATTGTTATTGTTTACTCTATTGAAGCACAGATAATAAGATAGTTTATTACAGTTAATAAAGAAAAGTAAAAATAGCCACCCTATTACCGCCAACTAACAATCAGCACAGGCAAAAAAGAGAACTTCTTTGCCACAATCATACAAGAAAAATGGAGTACCGAAGAGGTATTCTGCTTGTAATGGAAAAGTATTGGTAGTGTCTCACTAACAGGGAATAAAAATGAGCCAGATACAATATATGCAATGTACTGAATAATAGGGCAGAGTGAAGAAATAAAATACATATGAGACCTCTTAACAATTAGTGTAAGAGGTTAGGGTATAACTTATATATGTTTTTATGAGATAAAATCCTGATAAGAAATTAAAATACAAAAGTCTATAAATCTACTTTTACTATTTTATGTGCTGTTTTATGTCAATTTTTCTATCTTTTGGTTATCCATGCATATTGATCCTTTTTAACCTTAATTCCCCATACATCCACTTCAAATTATATGCAGTCATTAACAAGAAATGATAGGTTCCTCTCTCTGTGCCTTTCTGTGCCTCTCTGTGCCTCTCCGTACCCTCCGTGTCCTCCGTGGTGGGAAAAAAACATAATCAACCACAGAGAATACAGAGAAATCATCACTCACTGCTCAACAATGCACAAAATAGTAAAGACGGAAGCCTTCGCTCTAGCCCATTCGATTTATATACTCCTTTCTCTATGCAGCTCTGCTCAAATTCCATCCATCGTATCACCTCTTGCATCTGTTTCAAAAAGCATCTACGACGGGGCTGTCTTTGATGGGATATCTTGTAATCTATAAAACTTGTTTGCTCTATCTTTTTTACCATACTGTGTAGACCTTTCTTCATTTTTAGTTTTTCCTTCCTTTGTTATTCAACCCTCAATAGTTTCTCTTCTCGTTTCATCTTTCCTCTCATCCCCTTCTTATATACTACCTAACTCGGATGACTTATTCAGAGGTCTCATATGAAATTTGTCGGGTATAAGATGATTTATTTTTTGATGGGAGATGGTTCGGCGTATATAAACGTTTTGAATTTGTAAATGAACACAGGGAAAAAACTAATTACTAATACCGAAACTACAACCCACCAACTGGAGTTATGATAGATGAAATAGGAATTTTCAAAATAGACGAGCACTGCTTCTGTGAAGATAAATATTAATATTCCGCGAATTACCGTTCTTCTTTCTGCCTGTATTGCACCGGATAGTGCTAGATAAAAAGCACTAAACCATAATATCAATAGAATTATATTTTTTAATGGAATGAGGAAGTAATAAAAGGGTGTTCGTGCTATCTGCACAGAAAAGAGAGCCAGGGAATAGGGAGATATATTTAATGATGGCATAATTTGAAATGTTCGTAATACTCCCTCAAAAATGGTGAAAGTTAAGAATATAAGAGCAATACCCAGAGAAATGCTTATAGCCATTTGTTTTTTATGTTCTAACGATAATAACCTGCTTGAGAAGAAGCCTAATATCAAGAAAAGGATAGCCGTTTCCCGTAAAGAGATATAGATAGAGAAAAGATAATCCGAAAGGTCATCTTCAAGGGTTGTAGAATTGATTAATAGTGTGGTGGGTAAAAAGTCAATATAATCAACAATATAAAAGAGAACCTTTGCAGAAATCCCAAGCAGTATTCCCCAACCCCACCATGAGAGATAAAGGGATTTTCTTCTGATGATATATATACATGCGAAAAATAAAAGGAGGTTCATAGATACGACTATCCCCTGAACAATGTAAACCTGCTGGCTTTGTATAGTGGGAACAACTACGGAGTAAATATTTCCAACCATATCCTTTAGGTGTAAGGATATATAAATATTATCCAGTCCTTTTTCTTCGGACAATGTAAAATGCCAGTGTAGTAAAGAAAAAGCGGGAATTTCCCTTTTTTCAATAATGTTTTTCTCAGTATCTTCAATCTGAATAGTAACCTGTCCTTTCAGAACTTTCCCCAGAAATGAAAAAGTATAGCCCTTTTTTTCGTCATTATGACTTAGTACTCTGTAACGGATAATTTTTGTTTCAGGAATACTACTTGTTTTGAAATCTTTTTCAAAAATCACTTCCGCGTGAATAGCGGACTGCATATTTATCAGGGAAATAAATAAGCATAAAAAAAGCAGTTTATTCTTCATAAAAAAGGTTCTCTACGGATATGTTATAAGTGAATTACTTTCTTATGTGTATGAGATATTGTAGAAGAAGAACCGTTTATTTCACAATTTGTAAAATTACTCAGAGAAAATAGGACAGTAACTATCTTCAGAAATAAAGGGACACATCTGATAGCCATCTGCGTTGAAAAACTGAACCATCCTTAGAATTTCTTCAAGGCTAATATGCCAATCGTGGGGCAAATAATCCGCCGTGTGTTGTTCACATGAAAAATCGAAACTCTCGTCATAACCCGGCGCATAACCATCTTCTGTCCCATTTTCACAGTGGAATCCTGAAGAATTAAAGAATTGAATAATGCGAAGTAGTTCTGTCAACTCTATTCTATGGTTCTGATTTATATCTGCGGAGTGAATGGGAGGAACAGGCGAAGGATTGAAAATGTTCCGAATAAATGCATTGTTACTTCCGTTAAGTTCGACTACCCTGAGGTATTCCTCATAATTAGTTAATTCATCATTATCAATATCCGCATCCGGCAATAACGGGAAATTATCCGATGGATATTCAAATGGATAATAGTTTTTGGTTAGAAAGAAAGTGTTTCTTAAAATATCCATATTGGTTCCTATAGTAAGAAGTCCTGTTAAAATATGCCGGAAGGAATAATAAGTTGTATGGAATAAAGACTCCGTTGCCAGAATATTATAATTTTCAATAAATTTACAAATAAATTTATCCTCCCATATTCCCTGAGGATTGCACAGCAAATACTTAACAATTTCTATCTCCCATGCATCGGGGATTTCGGATTGATTAATATCGCAGTTATTCCATAATTGTCCGACAAAATATCCCATTTTTATTCCTTCATAACTAAAGTTAGGACAAGCTCCCATCCAGACGCATACCTCTCCTTCGGGTGTCCCTTCTCCTTCGGGCATACCTTCCTCCATCCCTTCACCTTCTATAATCCCTTCCGCCGGGCAGGGTCCTGAAGATACCTCAATATTTACAGAACTACCGGGGAATAATTGCTCTCCCGCTAATGGATTTTGACCAAATACTATTCCCATCCCAATTTCATCATTACACGAGTTCATCACATTACCCAGCGTTAAGCCGGCACTATTTATTGCATTCTCTGCCTCTTCTATGGTTAATCCGATAAGATTTGGCACTGATACAGGACAAGGTCCTGTGGAAACCCAGAGTGATACAGAATTTCCTATTTCTACAGTAGTCCCTGCAGGTGGATATTGGTCTATTACATATCCTGATACATAATTATCATTACATATTTCTGTAATGTTACCGACTATCAAATCTCCATTTATAATGGTCGTTTCTGCGATATTTTGAGGTGTTCCTATAACATCAGGGACCTGTGTCAAATTGGTAAAAATGCAACGGACATAACGGTTTTTGTCCATAGAGAAAGCACATCGATAATAGGTAGGCAATGTATCACCAAAATCTCCTTCCCAGTGGAGAAATTTCCATGTGGGTGAAGTGATTATTTTTTCACATCGAATATAGGTCCACTCAATAATGCTAAATTCATGGATACCTGTGGATAGAGTTACGGGGTCATCAAAGCCCTGTTGAAAAGAAACACCTCCTTCGCCAACGATTTCCAATGTAAGGTTATAATATGGCTTCTCAATGAATACCGCGGTGATATTTCGGTCCTGGTCCATAGTTAGTTGCAACAGGATATAATATCGTGATTCGTTATCGCCTATATCACCTTCCCAATGGTCAAACCGCCATAAAGGATTTGTTGAATAAGATACAACAGATATAGATAATCCTTCTGAATACCGATGCACTGTCCCTTGCCAGGGGGTTGTTCCTCCCGGACCAATTACACTTATACTAAGGGTATACCCTGTATCCGTGAATCGTGCATTTATATATTTGTCAGAATTCATAACCACCTGTACAAATTCTTCATTACTTATCACATCACCCCTCCAGCCTCCAAAATATACACCCGGCGAAGTGCCAGAGCTAACTCCTACCGTTCTACCATCTAAAAATCCATAGACCCCGGGAGCAGGGAAAGTTGTACCGGTAGCATTCCCACTATGCTCAATGGTCAGCCTCCATTGTGCTGGTACAAAAACAGCGGTAACTGTCCTTGGTTTGTCCATCAGCACTTGAGTAAATAAGTCTGTCCCTGAAACAGCACCTTCCCAGTGGTCAAATGCCCAGTCTGCAGTCGGAATAGCGTTGAGAAAAACAGTGGTCCCTGCATCATAGTAGAAAGTCCCAATTCCAGGATTTACAATCCCTTCATCACCAACTCTCTTAATTGTTAATTGATATTTAATTTTCTCGCCTGCAAAAGAAGGAAGAATTGCTGTAAAGGATAAGAGAAAAATTAAAGGGATAAAATATCCTCGCATGGTCATATTTATGTCCTAATTGTTGTTTGGATTGATTTCTTTCAAAATTTCAATTTTCCGTTCCAATACAGTTCTATATATATAACGACCTAATCGTGCCACAGACATTTCTCGTTCTGTCGGGATACCAAAAGGATTTTGTTCTGTCGGTGTATTTACAATTCGGAAATGAGAACTATTTACAAAGGCATCACAAATATTCTTACTTAACTCTTCAACATCGGTTTGAATAAATACCTTTCCCTCAGGCTGTAAATATTTTGCCAATATCTGAACCAGTTCTGGCGTAACCAATCTCCGTTTATGGTGGCGTCTCTTGAACCACGGGTCTGGAAAGTTAATACTTACATAGTGCAATACGCCAACAGGTAAACTTTCAAGAAGAGGATGTAAAACAACATGCGTATGCCCAAAAAAGAAGTAAAGATTGGTAAGTCTTAACTCATCTTTCCAGCGATTGGCTCGTTCTACCAACGGTTCACGTATCTCCAATCCTAAATAATTCCAATCCCTATTCTTTTGTGCCATTTGGAGCAAGAATTTACCACTCGCAGAACCTAAATCAAGATGAAGGGGAAGAAAAGGTTCCTTATAAACATTCGACCATTGGGGCATCGGTGGAACAACAAGATATTTTTTATTCAGCGGGTTTACATGCTGATGTATTCTCAAATGTTCTTAATCCTCCAATTCAGATTATCCGTTTCATACCTTTTTTTCTTTTAACATAATTATACACTCTTTTATTTTATAGGAGAAGTAACCTTTCAACTTTTCATATTAACCCAGACGAACTGAAGAGACCGATGATAGTAACTAAAAAAGAGGAATACACATATCAGACAGGTCTGCCTTACCCTCATCGCTCCTATAAAAAAATAAATAGAAAGCCTTACCCAGACAGTTTTTAGAATAGATATTTATCAGAGTAATTCTCTTCGAATATCTTTAACAGATAGCTTATATTTTGCAGGACCTAATGACACCAGAGCAATATTATTGAATGTGCAATACTTACGGAAGAATTGACAAATCTGTAAGGGAGTAATCAGGTCAAGGGCAGAAAGGATTTCTTTGATGGAGAGAATACGATTATGATAAATGATGCTTTTACCAATACGCGTCATGTGTGTTTCCGCATGTTCATGAGCCATGAGCAATTCACCTTTGAGCTCCTGACGATATAAATCAAGTTCTGCTTCTGTAATAGGTGTATCATGCAATTTTTTTATCTCATTCAGGATAATATGGACTACATCCCTGAAATTCTCCGGTGCCACACCTGCATATACACCGAAAGTCCCTGCCTGCCGGAATAGGTCGTGGAAAGAAAATATATTGTATGCAAGCCCTTCCTGCTCGCGAATACGATAAAAAAGTCGAGAAGTAGAGCCCCCTCCTAATATATTACTTGCTAATTCACAGACAAATCGCTCTTGATCCGTTATCGATGATGCAGGATAACCCAAACAGAAATGCATTTGTGATATATCGCGTGAATGATGTTTTACACCGGTATGAAATATTGGCTTGTGTTCTATTTCCTTTCTCAGGTTCTTTTTTGGAAAGTCCTGAAACCAGTATTGGAAAGTATGGAGAAGTTCTTGCTCTTTAAAATTTCCAACCGCTGTGATTATTATATTCTGTGCGGAGTAAACTTTTCTATAAAACGAGATAATATCCTGTCGTGTCAGGTGTTTTATAGAACAAATGGTTCCTAATATGGGTCGTGAAAGGGGATGCTTTTGCCATACAAATTGGTGAAATAGGTCTAAAATTATATCTTCCGGTGTGTCTTCCAATAAAGATATTTCTTCAAGGATAACATTCCGTTCTTTGTCTATCTCTTTGAAAGTTGAATTCTTTAAGATATCCGATAAAATTTCAATGGCGAGCGATAAATATTCTGTCAGCGTTTTAATGTAGAAGCAGGTATATTCCTGTGTTGTAAAGGCGTTAATCTGTCCTCCTTTACATTCAATTGCTTCCATAATATCGCGAGTGCTTCTTGTTTTTGTGCCTTTAAAGAAAAGATGTTCTAAAAAATGAGCCAATCCCTCTTTACCTTCGGGTTCTGATGCGGAACCCACAGGCACCCATACACCTAAATTTACGGAAAATAAGTACGGAATACTTTTCGTAAATACCCGGATACCATTGGGTAATGAATAGGAATTGATATTTTCCTCTAATGAAGGGGTTATGGGATGCTTTGCCCTTTTAAAATGTTTCATGGAACTATTTTATTGATGATAAGATATTTCTGCTATATGAATTAACGCCGATGTCTATTGGAGTCGTTACGATTGAAATTCCTTCCCCCCCGGTCCTTTCTTTCATAATGCGGTTGGGAATGATTACTTTTATTCCTCGGTGCATTGGGAATTTTTCCCATTTCCATATCCGCCTGAACTTTGGAAAGATTGATACGACCAAATTTATCTACTTCAATTACTTTCACATCTATCTCATCACCTATATTCACTTCATCTGTAACTTCCTGGACACGGTGGGGAGCCAATTCGGATACATGCACGAGACCTTCTCGATTTCCCAGTATGCTGACAAAGGCACCGAAGTTCATAACTCGTGTAACTTTTCCATGATAGATTTTTCCAACCTCAACTTCTGCGGTAATACCCGATACCATCGCGGTTGCTTTGGCCGCACTCTCGCTATCAACCGCAGCAATCAATACTGTCCCATCGTTCTGGATAGTAATCTCTGTCCCTGTTTTCATCTGTATATCACGAATAACTTTTCCTCCGGGACCAATAACCTCACGGATTTTATCCGGGTCAATTTTGATGGTATATATTCGTGGAGCATACGGAGAAATTTCTGGGCGTGGTTGAGGTAGAACTGCTTCCATTTTATCTAATATAAACAAGCGTCCCTGTCGTGCCTGTTCAAGGGCTTGCTCCATAACAGAACGAGGAACACCTTTAATCTTTGTATCCATCTGGAACGCAGTAATTCCTTTACGGGTACCACAGACTTTAAAATCCATATCTCCGAGATGGTCTTCATCTCCTAAGATATCCGTCAGGACACGAAATTCTTCCCCTTCTTTGATTAAGCCCATAGCAATTCCTGCCACATGAGACTTAATGGGGACACCTGCATCCATTAAACTTAATGACCCACCACAAACAGATGCCATTGAACTCGAACCATTGCTTTCGGTTATGTCGGATACTACACGAACGACATAAGGGAAACATGTTGTCGGGTCCGTTACAACGGTGGAATCGTTCGGGTCGAATGGAAGAACACATGTTAGAGCACGTTCCGCTAATTTTCCATGCCCGACTTCGCGTCTTCCAGGTGCACCTAATCGTCCCACTTCCCCTACAGACCATGGCGGGAAATTGTAATGCAAGAAGAAACGACTCATCGAATCACCGGTTAGTTCATCCAACCGCTGTTCATCTTGACTGGTTCCCAATGTCGTTGTTACTAAAGCCTGAGTTTCGCCTCTTGTAAACAATGCGGAACCATGAGCACGCGGGAGAACCCCCACTTCTATACTGATAGGACGAATCTCGTCCAGTTTACGACCATCTACACGAAGATTTTCTTTAATAACCCGTCCCCGCAATGTATTACGAACCATTTCTTCATAAATTTCTTTTGCTTGTATTTCTATTTCAGGATATTGTTCTTCCCCATATTTTTCTTTTAAAAAAGCAAGCAATTCTTCTTTAAGTTTGCTAATCCCTTCCCTACGTTCCTGCTTTACAGTCTGGAATAAGACACCTTCCATTTTTCCGGAAAGCCATTGCTGAATTTCTTGTTCTAACGCTTCGTTCTTAACAGGCTCTTCAACATGTAATTTTTCCTTACCACATTTACTTCGTAACTCTTCAATAGCGGAAACCAGTTTTTTTATCCAGATATGACCAAATTCAAGGGCTTCTATCATTAATTGTTCTGAAACTTCCTTCGCCATACCTTCCACCATGCAAATGGCGCTTTCTGTCCCTGCAACTACAATATCAATTAGACTGTTTTTCATTTCCGCAATGGTGGGATTTACAACAAAATTGTCATCAATATAACCGATACGAACCGCACCAATAGGCTCTAAAAATGGTATAGGCGAAATATGGAGTGCCGCAGAAGCAGCGTTAATGGACAATACATCCGGGTCATGAACATTATCTGCGGACAGGACCGTTTGACATACCTGAACTTCGTTCTTGAAAGACTTGGGGAATAAAGGTCTTAAAGGACGGTCTGTCAATCGCGATACGAGAACTTCACGCTCCGAAGGTTTGGACTCCCGACGGAAAAAGTTGCCGGGAATTTGACCGACGGAATAAAATTTTTCGCGATAATCAACAGTCAGCGGGAAAAAGTCCACATCCAATTTCGTGTTCAGGTCCACACAAGCAGTGGATAGCACCATCGTATCACCACATTGGCATATTACAGCCCCCTGTGCCTGCTTTGCTATTTTCCCCGTTTCAAATGAAACTTCTTTGGTACCGATTGTTACTGAAATTCTTTCTACCATATTTAATTTTCTTTACATTTAGGCGTGAATTATGATTGTTATTTTCTAAGATTAAGTTTATCAATGAGAGCCTGATAGCGTTCAAAATCACTCTTGCGAAGGTATGCTAATAAAGAACGCCGTTTCCCTACCATTTGCAGTAAACCACGACGGCTTGCAAAATCCTTCTTATGCTTTTTCAAGTGTTCTGTGAGCTCGCGAATTCTTTCCGTGAGAATTGCTACCTGCACTTCAGGAGAACCCGTATCTTCATTGGTTCGTGCAAATTCCTGAATAAGTTCTTGCTTTTTCTCCTTTGTTAAAGCCATATTTTTTCCTTTCATTCGCCCAACCTTAGAGAGGGGTTCACATCTCCCCTCTCCAGGTGCTGGGTAGTTAAATTTACATTTCTATTATAAACTTAAAAGTTGTCCTATCTCAAAAAGCGATTTAACAGCAAGTGCATCCACAACCACATCCGGAGACTGCATCAATATCTGTAAGGGCAACTACACCGGGTAATTGTTTCCCTTCTAACATTTCGAGAGATGCACCGCCACCGGTGGATACATGGGACATCTTATCTGTTAAACCAAAGGCTTCAATGGCTGCTGCGGTATCACCACCACCGATAACACTAATCGCATCGCTATTGGCAAGGCATTCTGCAATCGCCCGAGAACCCTTTGCAAAAGGCTCCATTTCAAAAACACCGACGGGTCCGTTCCAAACCACCATCTTTGCCTTACGAATTTCATCGCAGAAATTTTCGATTGTCTTCGGACCAATGTCCATACCCATCCAGCCGGGTTCTATTCCATCTGCGGGAACAACCTTCGTATCTGCATCTACGGCAAAACGGTTAGCAACGACAATGTCTTCCGGTAATAATAAAGGAATATTGCGTTCTCTGGCTTTTTCCATTGCATTTTTAGCAAATTCAATTCCTTCCTTATCTAAAAGCGAATCGCCAATTTCATAGCCCATGGCTTTCAAGAAGGTATAAGACATACCACCACCAATAATCAGAACATCTACCAGGTTGAGCAGGTTCTCAATGACCTTAATCTTGTCATTTACCTTCTTGCCACCTAATATCGCCACCAGAGGATGTTCCGGATTCTTTAATACTTTTTCAAAGTATTCAATTTCTTTGGCTACCAGAAAACCTGCAACACTTACAGGCATAAACTTCGTTACACCTTCGGTAGAAGCATGAGCACGGTGCACGGTACCAAAGGCATCGCTTACATAAACATCCCCTAACTTCGCCAATTGCTGGGAAAGTTCCGGGTCGTTTTTCTCTTCACCTTTTTCAAATCGTGTGTTTTCAAGTAATACAATATCACCCGGTTGCATTTCCGCTACTGCTTTCTCAACCTCGGGACCGACTACCTGGTCAACCTTCTTCACATTACCACCTATTAACTCACGCAAACGGTCTGCAACGGGATCTAACTTCAATTTCTTTAAGCCTTCGGTATCTCCTGCTTTAATATAGTCCTTCGGTCTTCCTAAATGTGACATCAGGATTAATTTTCCACCGTTCTCACGAACATACTGAATGCTGGGTAAAGCGGCGCGAATACGGGTATCATCACGGACAGAGCCGTCTTCATTCTGCGGAACATTGAAATCTACCCGCATAAGAACACGCTTACCACGGACATCAATATCTTTTAATGTTAATTTATTCATATCCACATCCTTTCAATAAGGTGTGTTGTTTTTTATTTCTATATGTTAAACAGGTTATTTTGCCATCAATTTAAGCAAATCGACACAACGGTTGGAATAACCAAATTCGTTATCATACCAGGATACTACTTTTACAAAGTTATCGCCCATTACCATAGTGCTTTGTGCATCGAAAATACTGGAATGTGAGTTGCCGATTACATCACAGGAGACTATCGGGTCTTCCGTGTATGCAAGGATGCCTTTAAGTAAGGTTTCGGATGCCTCTTTAATTGCCTTGTTAATATCTTCTTTCGTCGCTTTCTTTTCCAATTCCGCAACAAGATCAACCACAGAACCATCAATAACCGGAACACGCATGGCAAAACCATCTAATTTCCCTTTTAATTCAGGTAATACTTTACCAACCGCTCTTGCTGCACCGGTTGTAGTAGGAATAATGGAATTCGCAGCAGCACGGGCACGACGAAGGTCTTTATGAGGCATATCAAGCACACGCTGGTCATTTGTATAAGCATGAACCGTAGTCATAAAGCCACGAATAATTCCAAAATTCTTGTGAAGGACTTTGGCAACAGGAGCAAGACAATTCGTAGTGCAACTGGCATTAGAAACGACGACATCCGTAGGTTTCAATGTTTCATCATTTACACCCATAACGATAATAGCATCCACTTCATCCTTCGGTGGGACTGTTAACAAAACTTTTTTAGCACCCGCAGAAACATGCTTTAAGCAATCATCCTTCTTGGTAAAAATCCCTGTTGATTCAACTACAATTTCCGCACCTAAATCTTTCCAGGGAAGTTGTGCCGGGTCTTTTATTGCAGTTACTTTGTATTCTTTCCCATTAACAATAATTGAATTTTCCGTTGCCTTTACTTCTGCATCGAGAACACCAAATACACTGTCGTATTTGAGCAAGTGAGCCAGAGTTTTCGCATCGGTAATATCATTAACGCCAACAACCTCAAAATCAGCGCTTTTTACCAAAAGTTTAAATACCGTGCGACCAATACGACCAAAACCATTAATACCAACCTTGATTGCCATAACTGAACCCTTTCTTGTTAAAAGTTATTTGTTTGGTTTTTATTTATACGAATACTTGTTTGCTATATAGTGATTTTATTTTGCAAATGTATATTAACAATTAACAATCCGTCTTTTAGAACGGAAGCATTTTTTCCTGATTATTTCCCCCTCACCGCTCTCTTTACTTATCGGGGACTATATTATCGCATAAATTAAAGGGAATATTCAATTTATTTACATTGTAACGGGGTTACTATTCCTCAGATAATTCATGTATAGATTTTGAGACATGAATTTTCTGAGATAAAAGATGTCTCGGTGTGAAGAGGTAGGATGCAAACATAGTTGGAATTACAGCACTTGCAATAACAGCAATTACTATATAGGAATATTGTTCTGTATTGATAATATTATGAGAATATCCAAATAGAGCAGAGATAGTTCCGAAGGTGAGTCCTGTGGACATCATCAAGGTGTAATACCATCGTTCATTTTTTTCTTTCCGAAATTGTATGATAAAAGGGTATAGTCCAAATATCTTGGAAACTACTTTTGCCCCTAATAGGGCAACGATAAGAAATGGTGCAGAAATTAATGCAGGAACGGATACAAGTGTGCCTGCCCTTAAAAAATAAAATGGGGTAAGAAATCCGATGGTCAAAGTTCGTAATCTTCGTAACCATATAGGATTTCTTTGACTGAATTCTGCAAGGACCATACCCGCTATATAGGCAGGCAAGACTGCTTCATTGCCCGACCATAGTGCTAATGCACCTAATCCGAACAGTGTGAATGAAATCCATTTGGTTCGAATTGCAGCAGTTCGATTCCCATATACCTTCGTCAGATGGTTGGTAAAAAACGGGAAAAGAACAAGATAAATAATTGTTATAGTAATAAAGATAAAGGTCTTGTAGGTAAACGGTGCAAAGATGATTCCTAAAGCGAGAACGGTCCCGATATCATTGATAAAACAAGAACCTAATATGCCCTTCCCAAATTCTGTAACATTTAATCCTGTGTCAATCATCACCGCATAAACCACAGCCATTGAAGTAGTTGATAGGGCTACACCACATAGCAAACTGGCTCTCGGGTCCCACCCTAACAAAAAATGAGCAATCAATGAACAACCGACAAATGGAGAAAAAAATCCAATCAAGCCGATAAGAAGAACCTCCTTCCATTTATTTTTAATCACAGTAGGCTCTAATTCAGCACCTGCAAGGAAAGTAAGAAAAATGGCTCCACTACCTGCAAGAAATTTTAACCATTCTTCATTATTATTAAGCAAATCGGTCTGTAGAAAATGGGTCGCTATATATCCTGCGATAATACCTACACAAATCTCTATCAAAGCAATAGAAACCTTCAAGTAATATGCAATGATAGCGGAGGTTAGGGCGAGAAATAACCAGATTGATGCAGATAGATATAGATGTTCCATGTCATATTCCTTTCATAAAAATAAAGAGAGTTACATTGAGGATATTTCAGGTAGGAGTCATCAGCCACATCGGCGATTTAGGAGAACCCCATCTCCACTACATTGATTTATTATTTTAGCATAAATAGAAGTAAAAATAAAAATAGATTATCTATTGAAATATTACCCCTATTTGTTATATAATAAAAATCCTTTTCAACTCATAAATTTATATTGAAAGGAGGTTGATTTCTTTGACAAAGGTTCGAATTAAGCCGGAAGAGTCTTTTGATAAGGCTATGAGGCGTTTTAAGAAAAAGTGCAATAAAGATGGTATTATGCAGAGACTTCGTGAACTCCGCCATTATGAAAAACCATCGGAACGCCGCCGTAGAAGGCTAATCAAAGCGGTATCCCGTTCTATTATGGAATCCGAAACAGTTCAATAGAAATTTGTTCCATTTAGTACAAGCACAAGAGATAATCGAAAACAAAACGCTCCCAACTCAGGTGTTCGGAGCGTTTTATTTTAGAAAATTTATATTTCCGGAGCACTTGATAAATCACTGATAACAAAATCCTGCACAGGAGGGTTTGTTCCATCACCCCCACCACAAGATAAACCAACAACAGCGACAAATTGTTTCGGATCAATGCTAAGATAAGTTATCTGAATCTTCCCATCATAGAACAACTCAACCTGAATATTGTTTTTATATGCCTTACCATCTTCACCGATTGTCGGATTTTGTGCAAGAGGAATGTTTATCCATGAAATAACTAACTTTTGAGGTAGAATAGTGTAAATAACACCGCCATCTTCATCTGCTTTCAATACATCCAGAGGTAAAAGGGAAATTTGTGGATATGCAAAATGTCTGCCCACACTTGTAGGTTCCAATCCCTCTGCTCCGAAAGAGATAAATCCTTTACTGGAAATGTAAATATCATCATATTTAACTCCATAAAAAGGTATCGGGGCTATTGTGGATTTTATATAAAATGGGTCCCTAATTGAAAAAAAGGCAGGTTGTCCTATATCTGGTGTTTGTTGAGGAAATTGTTGGACATTTTTCTTTATTCCCTGCTTATAGAAATGAAGGCTATTACTGTCCGGTATAAACACCAATGTGGTATTGGACAAATCAAAAGGTCGATTATAAAATCCACCAAATACTTCAGTATAGAAATTAGGAACTGTTGTTACTGTAATTGTTTTTTTTTCCCACCTCCTGAAACTTTAATATATCCTGTGGCAAAAGAAGGCAATCCCTTTTGATTGTTACTACGGTTGATATGAACAGAAATATTTACCGGTTTATCAGATTGAGCAATTTTTCCGGAATCTGGATTTACAAGAATCCAATTTCTTGTAGGTTCCACTTTATAGAATAGGGTAGAGTTTTTGTCACCGGCGTTCCAAATTTGAAACTCCCAGTCCGTCTCTATAGTACCGGTATATATATCCCCGCCAAAATGATGTGATAATGCGGATACCTGCAAATCCGGTTTGGGGCATCCTGTTAAAAATACCATAATACATAGTAATAACAGGGAAGTAAATATCCAATGGAAAGAAAAGAAAGTTTTCATTGTGTTTTCCTTCAATATATGTTATTTTTTACTCCTATAAGTATATTACATTGAATACTCATTTCGTTTCTCTTTTTTAAGTTAAAAATTATTTTCATCCATTTTAACTTACACAACTTGCTTATTAGAAATGAGTTATATCTTTACTTTTAGAATTATACAACAAAACAAAATTGATAAAAATTACTTTCTGAATGGTTACTTTTTGGGTTCTAACTTTCTTAATTTGATATTACGAAATTCAATAGGGGCCCCTTCGCTTTGTAATCCAATATAACCCTCTGTTACGGTGCATTTATGTGCTTCATTTTGTAATACACCATTTACAAAAACACGAATGGTATCCCCATCGCACCAAATATCATATTGATTCCACTCGCCAGGCTTCTTTTCACTACATTTCTCCCGCTTTGGCACACGACGGTCATCATCTTTGCTTGCGTGTTTCTGATGCTCCTCAAAATCTGTACCCCCAATTACCCAGAAATCTCCCGCATTCTTATGCATGAGTTGTGCCTCGATAGATTTAGGCCAGACTTCATCTTTATCCTGAACATGAAGCAGGACGCCACTATTTCCGGGAGAGCCTGCCCAACGCCATTCCAATTGTAACTGATAATTCCCAAATTTTTTGTCTGTGCGAATATAACCGGCTGGCTTCCCGGTACAAAGAATAACTCCGTCTTTTATCATCCATGTTTTTGAAGGGTCTGCATTGGGGTCAGGAATAAATTGAACCCAACCCTGTAATGATTTCCCATCAAATAATGAAATCCAATCGCCTTTCTCTGCAGATTTTGAGTCCTCTGCTTTAAGAAACATCATAATTGAGAACACAAAAATAATCATTGTGAACATTATTGACAGTGTCCTTTTGTAATTCATATATTGCTCCTTCTAATAATGGTTTTATCTTTTCTGAACATTCCACATTTGCATTAAATTTCATAATACCACATTTAACATAGATTTGAAAACCGACAATAAAATAAAAAGCAAATCTTAAATAGAAGTTTTATTGAGTTGGCACTTGTTCCGAAAAAATAATAATTTTCGTCCACTTTTCAGAAAGGAAACGATATATGAGTGTCATACTTAAAACAGCAATGTAAATAGTAGCAGAAATCCAGGAACCAAAAGCACCCCAACCCAAAATGAAGCCCATAATAATTGCCAGAGGGAGGAAAAGGCAATATGCATTGATAACCATTGCCCACATAACCCAGCGGGTATCGCCAGCACCCCGCAAGGCACCTAAACAAATAATATTAACGGCATCAAATGCTTGAAATAAAGCAGCCAAAATTAATAGTCGATGTCCAAAACGGACAACCTCCGGGTCTTTACTAAATATATGGTAAATAAGTTTACCCCCAAAAACGGCAAGAATAATACCCATTGTTACCATATACCCCATACAAAGCGCCAGTGCTACATAAACCCGTTGTTTGGCTATCTGCACTTCACGCCTTCCCAACCACTGCCCTACAATGGCAGATATACCAATACTCACAGCAACTGCAGGCATAAAACACAAGTGCATAAAACTGATGGCTACATTGTGGGATGCAAGGGAAACATCTCCAAACCTACCTACGATGAAACTGGTAAATATACTCCAATTACAAATATCTAAAAACATAGATAGACCCGCAGGTATCCCAATTCGTATTAATTCCTTCATCCGTCGTAAATCAAAATGATGATATGTCCGTGTCCCAAATTTTTGATGTAATTTCGGTTTCAGAAAGAGAAAGAATAGAATTAATGTCTGCGTCCATTGCGAGATTACAGTAGCATAACTGGCGCCAGCTATTTCCAGCCGTGGAAATCCTAATTTACCAAAAATCAGAATATAGTTTAATATTAAATTTAAGATATTTCCTATAATGGCAGAATACATGGGAACACGAGGTTTGTTGATAGAAGGGAAAAATGATGCTAAAGCGGAACCCATAGCCATCGGGAAATAGCCCAGTAATCGGATACGGAAATAAATTAGTTCTTGGCGGGTTACTTCGGGACTGTGCTTCATCCATGAAAACAACAACTCTGAAAAAACGAACAATACCCCTGCCAACAGGATAGAGAACAATGCCAGATAAATTCCCTGCCATGTATACCTCGAACAATCTTTCCACACTTCTTTACCATACGACTGTGCCACGAATGTCCCTGTGCAACCGACAATACCCAACAGTAATGTGCTCATCGTATAGGACCATATTCCTGCAGAACCGACCGCCGCCAGAGATACCGTTCCTAATTGAGCGACCATCCATTTATCACAGAATTCCATAACCGTATAGGAAAGGGAACCTAACACAATAGGCCAGGACATATAGAACACTTCACGAATGGCTTCTACCCATAGTAAATGTTTGGCAGTAGTATTTTCATAAACGGATTGAGACATAAATTTCCGATAGTTCCCTTCTATATTAATTCTTTTTGGAATGTATTATACTATGTATAAAAAAAGGAAAGTAAAAGGATTGTTTACATGGCTCGTATAAAATTAGTTATTCAACAACCTATCAACGAGTTTACTCTGAAAATGCTCATTGAGGCATATGGATACGTTATTGTAAACGATTCCGCTGATGTATTGATTACCGATGATTATTCGTTTGCATTGCGACATGCAGAAAATCAACCCACGCTCGTTCTTGCTTCAGCACAACAAATACCTCAGGCGGTAGAATTAATGAGACAAGGAGTATATGGATATATTTTTATTCCTTTCCAGCCGGATGAAGTAGCCATGATGATACAAAGAGCCCTTGGACAATGGAAAACGGGTAAAACTATGCTCGAAAAAAAATCCGTAACGCTCATGGAACTGGAAACCGAAACCATACTAAAAACTCTGGCAGAATGTCATTTTAATCGTTCAGAAACAGCACGCAGATTAGGTATTGGCAGAAACACACTCTGGAGGAAACTAAAAAAAATGAAATTGAAAGATAATAGTACCTGATACATCCGACCTATCAGACTTGAATACTCTCTTTTACTTCTGCTGAGATTTCGGAGATGAAGGGGGTTTCATGGTACATTTTCCTTCAAACACGACTCCTTCTGCAATACTAACGCGGGGAGCAGTAATATCCCCAATAACTCTACCGGAAGCGGTAATTTCCAATCGCTCCGTTGCAAAGATATTTCCTTGGACTTCACCGCTTACGATAACCTGCTGTCCCCGAATCTCTGCTTTAACTTTTCCGTTATCATGAATTACAACAGTATCTTTACTGGTGATCTTACCGATGACCTCTCCTTCTATTCGGAGTGAGCCTTCTGATGTTATATCACCATTTACTACTGTGCCCGGACCAATTACACTCTTTACATCCATTTCACCAGGACCTTTCTTTCTTACATCTAACATAATACTTTCCTACTCTTTAATTCACTTGGTTTTTATAAAAGACCGATTTATTAAAAAGCCAACAATTGTTATCTACTCAAGTATTTTAACGGATTTACGGATTGCTTTCCAATTCGGACTTCAAAATGTAAATGCGGACCTGTACTTCTACCTGTGCTCCCTACTGCACCGATAACCTGTCCTTTTTCCACTTTTTGACCCACAGTAACATGAATCTGTGATAGATGAGCATATGCAGTCTGCATACCATCGCCATGGTCAATAATAACCATCTTCCCATAATCCCCTTCACGCCCCGCAAAACTTACCGTCCCTTTACCAGCGGATATTACCTGCGTGCCGTAAGGTGCTGAAATGTCCAATCCATCATGATGTTTTATTCTCCGCGTGAATGGGTCTATACGATATCCAAAATAGGACGTCAACTTACCCATCCGTCTCGCAAGAGGCCAACTATTTGGTGTACGCTCAATCTTAACATTTTTTGCCTCTACCCCTTTGAGCAAATCCTGCAGTCCTATTTTACGTAACGCAATTTCCTGTAATATTAAGTCTGCCGAAAGTCGATTGGATCTATGTAAAAAGGTGGGAACGCTTATGGTGTTACGATTTACTTGAAACTCCGTGTTAAAAGGTTTCCCTGCTGGACCTCCTTTTCCCCCCTCGTTCCTGTTTGTAGTATCCACCGCCGGCGTCTTGTATTTCGGAGTTAGACCCGTTGCCTGCCGTGCTTTGGTCTCTATTTCCAGCAATTCATTCAATTGTGATGTAATCACCGCTATTGTGGATTCATATTCTGAACGAAGTTGATTCTCTATGCGTCGCAATTCCTCTTCAGAAACGCCATTTGCAACTGCCTGACCAGTATTTCCATTACCCGTTGCATATTCCAAATTGCGGTTTATTTGCTTTAATTCCGACAGATGTGTAGAAATAATATGCTGGCGGGTATATAAAAAGGAAGTAAAGAATGTAAGCACCGCAATTAAAAATAAAATAAAACCAAATACGCCCGGCGATAACCTTACATGGATTTTCTCACCTTCCTTTTTAGGAAGCCTGATTATTGTCCACGATTTCACGCGATTCGGCTCCTTATAGAAAAAGGTTTATTCCCTTTCCTCAATTTATATATATCTATTAATTCAATTTTCAATTTTAAGGTAAATTCAAATTTAACACGAATTAACCCGTTTTGTCAAATAAAATTTTAAAAAATTTAAATTTTTGTAACAAAATTTTCGTCTATTTGTATATATCTATGGAATATAAGGATTTATTTTACAGAAAAAGTTAAATTTTCAAGCAAAATTTTGAGAATTGAGGTATAATAAATTACGAGGTGATAAAAAAATTATAGATTGTTAGATATAAAACATTTTTGTTCTGCAGGTCCTTGTTATTTAAGAATAGGGGTAGTATTTTGTTTATTTTATATTTTTGTCAACAATTAATTGTTAATAGAAATTTTTTATATCTGCTTTTTAGCCTTCATTGTATCCTTTTCACTTGTTCTGCTTGTTCCCTGTATGTTAGTTTATAGCAAAGAACAAAGGATTACTGCCATGTTATCAACTGCATCAAAATCTTTTCTCTATGATTTACTTAGTACTCCAAGTCCTTCGGGATTTGAAGTCAAAATTCAGGAAAAATGTAAAGAATATATGACCGGCTATGCCGATTACATCTATAAAGATGTTCATGGAAACCAATTTTTTGTAATCAATAAAAACGCACCTTTGCGAGTTATGCTTTGTGGACATGTAGATGAGATTGGACTGATGGTTAATTCAATCGATGATAATGGTTTTATTCATGGAGTATCTATCGGCGGTGTAGATACCGCTGTGCTTCCTGGACAAAGAGTAGTAGTACACTCAGCAAAAGGTCCTGTATATGGTGTTATTGGCAGAAAGCCCATTCATCTAACGCCGGAGAAAGAACGAGAAAAAACTCCCGAACTATATGAATTATGGATTGACATTGGAGTTACGAGCAAGAAAGAGGCAGAAAAAATAGTATCTGTAGCCGACCCGATTACTTTAGATGTTTCTGTTCGCGAACTCAAAAACAACTTGATTTCTGCGCGTGGATTGGACGACCGTATTGGTGCTTTCGTCTGTCTTGAAGCCATACGCAGTCTGCCAAAAAATAAACTGAAAGTAGCTGTGTATTGCGTTACTACGGTTCAAGAGGAAATTGGCTTACGAGGCGCTATTACAAGTGCATTTGCATGCGAACCCCATACCGCCATAGCAGTTGATGTCGGCTGGGCAACTGACCATCCGGGAATTGACAAAGCCCGATATGCTGAAATTAAATTGGGAAAAGGTCCTATTCTTGATAAAGGACCTAATATCAATCCAAAAGTGCTTGAAGGTTTAATAAAAATAGCCCAAAATCAGAAAATCCCTTATCAACTTATGCCTGCACCGCGAGCCACAGGAACCGATGCAAATGCAATTCAATTAAGTCGTAAAGGCGTTGCCACAGGACTTATTGGTATTCCCAATCGTTATATGCATACACCCGTAGAAATTGTCTCATTGACAGATGTAGAAAATGCTATAAAATTAATAAAAAATTGGATACTTTCATTGACCCCATCCATAGATTTCACCCCATAACCTAACTGACAGGAAGTTTATATGTTCAGAGAAAATAAAATACATCTTACCCGTCGTAGTTTTCTTGCATCTACCCTTATATTACCTGTTGTAAACGTGGCTTATACACAAAATCCGGTAACTTCAACGAAGCCTCACAATGTATGGGACGAATTCGAGTCGTATGAAGATGAAACAACAGGAGCCAGGATATACAGAATTGTTAACGGTCCTTCGAAAAATACAACTATATATCAAACCCATCCTATGTGGGGAAAATCCTGTGAACATTTTTACTTTTTTTCAGATCGCTCTGAAGGCAAATTACAATTACATCGTTTAGAAAGAACCACAAAAAAAATTGTTCCTGTGTTAGAAACAAATATAGGGAATTTTTCATTATCATGGGATACAGAAAGGGTTTATTTCTTTAACGGGAATAAAGTATGCAAACAAGAGATGGATGGGAGCAGAACGGAAATAGGAACTTATCCCGATGAATTTGGAACACAGATAGGGGGAATTGGAATTTCAGCAGATGAGAAATGGTTATATTGTGCTACACACAAAGAAGGAAAAGAACAAAGTGTCCTACGTCGGATGAGTATTCCGGAAGGCACATGGGAAGAATGTGCACAGATGCCCTTCAAAATAGGACATGTTCAGCCCAACTTTTGGAACACAGACCTGGTTATGTTTTGTTGGGAAACAGGCGGAGATGGTCCTCAACGCACATGGTGCTGGTCAGAACAAACTCGTAAGGCAGAACCCTTCTTTGTAGAACATGACAATCTCTGGATAACTCATGAGGTATGGTGGGGCAAGGAGCGGGCTTTATTTACCATCTGGCCTTATGATGAAGTTCATAAAAAATTACCTCACGGTGTAGCAGAGACAGATAGAGAAAAAGGGAGCAAAAGTATGATGAATGTATTATCTCAATACCCTGCATGGCATACTCACGGTAGTCATGATTTTAAGTGGGTTCTGGGTGATGATTTTGACAGAAATATCTGGTTGATAGACCCGGACAAAAAGGAACGGAGATTACTTGTCTCTGGCAAAATAGGAAATAACATTAAAGTGCATCCGCATGCATCATTTTTAACGGACAATTCAGGAATCGTTTTTAATACATCCCGCTTCGGTTACGAAGAAATTCATCTTGTTCTATTACCGGAGCATTTTAATGCTTTGCCTTTAGTCTGACCCATCGGACCTGTTTGACCTGTCCAACTCATTTAACTCGTCGGACCCGCCGGACAGATTAGACAATCATAACCCCTTATTATGATATTATTTAAACCTCCAATTTTTTTCTTGTGTTCCCGGGAAAGTATCTATGCAATTTCTGGATTATATCAAACAACAAATTTTAATTATTGATGGTGCCACAGGCACAATGGTGCAAGACCTGAATTTAGGTGCTGAGTATTACGGTGGTGAGCCTTATCGAATGCTTACAGATTTAATAAATTTCTCCACACCAGAAGCAATGAAATCTATTCATCGAACCTATTTTGAATCGGGTAGTAGTGCTGTGGAGACCAATACCTTCGGAGCATCCTATCTACGTCTCTCGGAATACGATTTTACAGAACTGGACACAAAAATCTTTCCCGCCAATCCTTATAATATAACCCTCCAGAAAATTACCCATAAGGAATGGAGTTATTACCTCAGCCGTCGTGGGGCTGAAATTGCCTGTGAAGCACGCGAAGAATATCGGAACTCAAAGAAATATGACGGCAGACCGCTTTTCATTTTAGGTTCCGTAGGACCATCCAATCGTGTATTGACTTTTTCGCGTGCAGGATTAACTCCATCAACTTTTGGAGAGATACGAGAAAATTTCCGTATTCAGATAAAAGGCTTATTAGATGGGGGCGTGGATGTAATATTATTTGAAACCCAACAGGATATTCTGGAACTGAAAGCAGGTATTTTTGGGGCACGGGACGCCATGCGAGAGTGCGGAAAACATGTCCCTGTAATAGCACAGGTTACAGTAGACCCCTTTGCCCGTATGCAAATCTTTAACACAGACATCCATTCCGCTATCGTTAGTATGGAAGCATTAGGTGTTGATGTTTTTGGTATTAATTGTTCCATAGGTCCTGACCTGATGCAAACCGCTGTGGAGAAAATGTCCCGTTATGCACATGTCCCTTTAAGCACGATACCGAATGCGGGGTTACCCCAATCGGAAGGAGGGAAAACAGTGTTTCGGTTTGAGCCGAAACCTTTTGCGGAGATTTTAAGTTCTCTCGCATTAGAGTATGGACTAAATATCGTTGGCGGTTGCTGTGGTACAAGACCGGAGCATATTGCAGAATTGGTAGAACGATTAAGAGACAAAAAACCTGCTCCCCGAAAACCTTCTGATACAATTTTCATTGCAGGTGTGCAAAATGCAGTACCTCTCGATGCAGAACGCTCCCTTATTCGTATAGGGGAACGTTTGAATGTTCGTGGTTCTAAAAAAGTCCGAGAAGCAGTCGAAATAGATAATGGAATAGATATGGATGCTCTCGAAGAAGTAGCACGAGAACAAATTAACGATTTAGGATGCGAGATTATTGATGTTTGCATGGATTCCAACCATGTAAACACTGTTAAAACCCTATCCCGAGTGGTCCACCAGATTAGTGCAGATATTAAAGGGGCAATGTGTATTGATTCTTTTCAGCCGGATGCTTTAATAGAAGCGGTTCATCATTACGCCGGTGTGCCTATTTTGAATTCCATATCTCTGGAAGAAGTGGAAGCAGGAAAAACCAAATTAGACATCCTTTTACCACCTACAAAGGATTTCGGTTGTTTTTATGTGGCTCTTTGCACAGATTCCAAAGGTCCTGCGGATACAGTAGAACGAAAAATTACACTTGCAAAACAAATTGTTGAAAAAGCAAGAGACTACGGTGTCCCGACACACCGCTTGTTTATTGACGTGAATGTCTTTCCTATCGGAGCAGAGCCCAATGAAACACAAAACTATGCTCTGGAAACCTTACAGGGAATAGAACAAGTACGAAAAGAACTACCGGATGCTTTCACAATTATAGGTGTCGGAAACCTAACCAATGGCTTAGCCCAAAAGCCTCACATGCGAAAGGTACTTACATCGGTTTTCTTAGATGAAGCACGAAAACGCGGTCTCCACTCCGCAATATTAAATCCACAACATTATGTGTTTGTTGAAAACCTTGACCCAGAGGATTACCGGCTCGCAAAAAAAATTATTTTTGAGCGAGATATGGAATCTTTCGCAATATTAGAGGAACGCTCATTATCGCTAAAACAAAAAGAGACGGTCAAAAAAAGTAACTACGATGAACTACCTCTGGAGATGGCTATCTGCGAAAAGATAAAAGATGGTTTAAAACAACATGCAAAAGGACAAGTTGAATTTCAAGGATTTATATATGAATATCAGGACTTAATTGTCCCACAAGTCGCAAAAGCATTGGAAAAACATGAGCCACTAAACTTTGTCAGCGACTACTTGATGTCCGCCATGCAAGAATTGGGCGATTTGTTCGGTAAAGGCGAAGTGTCCTTGCCCCATCTTCTCCGTTCTGCAGATGTCATGAAGCAAGCCATGGGCTTTATTGAGGGCTACCTGCGTTATAAAGCAAAACGAGAAAAACGAGAACAATCGGAAGATACCGTCCGCGGAACCATTGTCTTAGGAACGGTCTATCAAGATGTGCATTCCATAGGTAAAGACCTGACCAAAACACTGCTTGAAAATTACGGATACAGAGTCATTGATTTGGGAGTTATGGTGCCCTTACAGGAATTTATTGACCAGGCAAAAAAACATAATGCCACTGCCATTGGTATGTCTGCACTTTTAGTACAAACGGCAAATCATATGATAACCGTTGCACGCATGTGCAAAGAACAAGGACTGGATATTCCTATCCTTACAGGAGGTGCTGCGGTAACGCCACGGCATACTGCCTTTGTGGCAATGATGGGTCAGGACAATATAGGTAAAATACGGGCGGATGTGTTCTATTGCCGAACAGCAATGGACGGCGTTAATATTATGAATCAGATAACCACTTCATCAGAAACACGCGATAAACTATACCAGCAAAATAGAGAAGCCTTAAAACAGCGATACCTTCAAGCAACGAAGCGTCTTCAAGAAGAAGAGCAGAAATTGTTAAACTTACCCCGTCGTATCATTTCAACTCCTTTCCCTCAATACCCAAAATCTCCACGATTCCGCCACCGTATTTTCCGTATACCTCTATCTAAATTCGTGCAATATATAGATAAACAGACATTATTCTCACTGAACTGGAAATTTGGAGGGAAAACCAGTCAGGAGAAGGCGGGACATATAATTGAAGAATTGGAACTACTCTTTAATAAATGGACATCGCTTACTGAACAAAAAAAATGGATAGAACCTCAGGCGATATATGGACTACTCCCCGCAAAATCCGATGATAATTGGGTGCTTGTTTATGATCCAGAGAATTTAGATGAAATATTAGGAAAGATTGAATTTACAACGGTCATTGGGGCCGGAGAAAAAGACCTCGTTTCGGGCTCTCAATACTTCCGCTCTATTCGTGATAATGAATGGGATGTAATCGGTATTCAGGTTTGCACCGCAGGACCATCGATAGAACAGGGACTTGCATATTTCAAAGAACAGGGAAACAGCGAATCCTCCTTATTTCTTCAAGGTTTAGGAGACCGTATTGCGGAAGATACTGCGGAATATATCCATCGACATCTACAGGACTTACTCCATATACCCCATGAACATGGGAGACGCTGGTCGCCAGGCTATCCCGGTATGACCAATATAATGATGAATGAAACAATCCTGAATATACTCGGTGGAGGGGATCCCATCGGTGTTTCTTTACTGGAATCCGGACAATTTCATCCTACTTGCACTACTGCTGCGGTTATTTCTTTCCATCCCGAAGCTAAATATACTTGATATAAACCAGCCTCTTTCTTATTTCATTATCGGTAATACGGACACGAATCCTTTTCACACAGAGGTTAATGCTATCATTATTGTGAATATGGACATACAAATTATGAGTAAAAGAAAAGTAAGAAGAGATAGACCCGATGATTGTTGTTTGTTATGGATTTATACTGTTAGTTTCCTCCGTTTTTTGAGGTGGGATAATATGAATATCGGTAGTTAGTGGGAAATGAATACCCATTAAACTGGGAAAAATGACTTCTGCAAATACCGCAGTATATTGCTGGGGCTGGATAGGTATTGTGAACCGATAAATCCCTTCTGCGGATTCAGAAAGTATTTTATATTTCCAGTTTTTGTTCTGGGACTGAAGTAGAGTTCCTCTTCTATCGCTACTACAATACCATAAACGGCACTCTATAATTTCTTCACTCACTCGAATATAACAATCTCCCTTCGCGGAAAAATCCCATTGGAAAATAGGCATATTTTTTTGTCCTAATAACCGCTGATAAAATACCTGTATTGTATCCTTAAAATCATATACACGGAGATTGGTATTGGATGATGTTGTGAAGTTATAAAATGTTTGCTGAGGTAAGAAAGCATATTCGCGTGATAATTGCAATTGCGGGCAAACCAACCAGTTAACAGGTTCCGGTATTTCGGAGAGAACCTGCTCCGAAAGAAAAATCATATCCTGCCATTGATTATTGTTCATAGAAATGATGAGTTTCGGAATCTTTAATACTTCTCGATAATAATACGGGTCTATTATCTTTAATAAATTTTCTCCGTCTTCCGTTTCTAATAAGGGAAATAACCCGGCATCATCTATCTCCGCAAAGAATTTCGGAAGTTCTACTTCATCCATGAACATACGTTTGATTTGTTGTTCCAGATGAAAACCTGTCGTATTTATGGAAACCAGCCCAATTACACGATTGTCTACCGGTGGAACCAACCATGATACGAAGAAAGGTGTTTCGGAACATAGAACAAACTCTTTTAAGGGTATTTCTGAACGCAAATTTTTCAACAATAACTCCTGAACAGCGTCCATGGCTCGAACAATTGATTTGACCAATGGACAAAAAACAATCCAACTGGTCTCGTGTGTTTCAAAATATTGCTTGAAACTCCAACTGGCAAATTCAGCAGGTTCTAAATGAACGATTTGTGTTGGAGTTTTGTAAATTCCTACATTATCCCGTGGAAAACCTTCCAGAACGGATACCACAGACTTTGAGGATACTGCAAGCGAAATGAAATAGGGGGGGATTTCACTCATAGGCGTTTCTAATGTCGAAAAACCATTTGTGAGGATAAGCATCCCGACATCTTTTACCCGTTGTTGGGGCACAATTACAGTTAGCCAATGCCTCCATACAGGGGGGGCTGTCTTTTCGGGATGCCAACTCTGCGAGGTAAAATCAAGAATATATGCTTTATAGCCATTGCCCTGTTTTTCTTCAATTACTTCAAACTTGTAATTATTATCATATTCTTTTATAAAATTCGACAATACCCTCGAATAGTCCACAGGCTCCGTTTTGGGCACAACTTGATGTGTTTCTGATGTTAAAGTAGTTCCTTTTCCCGGAAGGGCTCCATTATGGTAATAGGTATATACGATGAATCCACTTAAACATAGAGAAATTAGCGAAATGAGAAGAAGTATCAGGATAAAGAAATTTATTTTAAAATTTGAATGTTGCGAAGGAATTGGTGCTATTTCATATGGGAAAGGGGTCGGTATAGGTGTATAAGGAGTTCCTATGTTCGTCGGATTGGTGGGAATAGGCGTGCTTGTGGAGGCAGAAGGAGATAATTGCATCGGCATTCCCATAGGAGTAGTGTTTACAGTTCCACCACTAACTTCATACGGAATATGTGCTCCTGAAGAGAGCGGGGACGGAATTGTTCCTGTGGGGGTTCTAAAATCCTGGGGAGTTGATGGTGATGGTATTGGACTGGGTGATTGATATTGTATTTTTTGACTGTCCGTAGGCGTTATAGGGTATCCCTGTGCTGTCTCTTTGGTTTGAAGGGTATATTCCGGTGTTATAGGTGTCGGTGTGTCCGACAATATCATTGTCTTTTGTTCCAGAATAGGCATTTCACCGGATTCTTTTTTTATCAACTCATTTTTGATTTCGCGAAGACGCTCTGCTACTTCTTTGGCTGAAGCAGGTCTTCCTTCCGGATTTTTTAAAAGACATTGCGAAATAAGTTTTTCAAGAGATACAGGCAGGTCAGGATTAATTAATCGGACAGGTGTCGGTGGAGTATCGGTATGTTGCCTCATTAAGGCGAGATAATTTTCCGCCTCAAAAGGTAATGTTCCTGTAAATAGAAAATACAAGACAACACCTAAAGAATAGATATCCGATTGTGGAGATGCTTCCTTTCCCAAACATTGTTCCGGGGACATATACGCAGGTGTCCCCAACACATTATGTTCACCTGTTAGCGGGGTTAATGATGTATCTCTCAGTCGAGCAAGATTGAAATCCGTTAGCTTAACAACTCCATTCTCATCTACAAGTATATTCGCTGGCTTCACATCCCGATGAACAATCTCTGCCTGATGGGCTAAATATAACGCTTCTGCTATCTGCACTCCAATATCAATTCGTTCGACAAGGGATAGGCTCGGATTATCCCGAATAAATCGGTCTAAATTTTTTCCATGAACATACTCCATCACCAATGCCAATCGCTGATTTTCCTCAACAATATCATAAATCTGGACAATACCCGGATAGTTCAGTCGCGCCGCACTTTGTGCTTCACGAAGGAAGCGAGATACACGCCCCGGTTCAGAGGAATGCTGAGGATGAAGCACCTTAATAGCAACTTCCCGCTTCAAACGCGGGTCAAAACCACGATACACAACACCAAAACCACCTTCAGCGATTCGCTCATCTATGCGATACGCACCAATATACGAAGGTATGTCTCCTGAGATACTTG
The DNA here is from genome assembly GCA_049968235.1 of Candidatus Hydrogenedens sp. Taxonomy (GTDB): domain Bacteria; phylum Hydrogenedentota; class Hydrogenedentia; order Hydrogenedentales; family Hydrogenedentaceae; genus Hydrogenedens. The sequence goes on along the minus strand of JBMFRC010000003.1, from coordinate 193,582 downwards.
ACACTTTCTATCCTAATCTAATGATTTACAATATCTTACTATATTTTAACTATACCGATAAATAATATCCCAATCCAAATACAACAGGAACAAAAATCCCGTCTTTTTTAAAATACCACCACATAAAAAATAGTTCACTAATTCATTTATAACAACGCCAATTTCTTACTATTCTTAAATTACATGCAGGTATCTTTAGGGACATAAAACAAAAGGACATTCAGAAATATGTACCTATTTTACTATACAATAATTATAAAATTATGATATAATCCCTATTGCATATAGGTTTTAAGAAGGAAGGAAGCGAATCATACTTGGATTCATGGACCACCATCGAAGACTTCCTACCTTCCCATTTTTAATGCTTTCATTTCTATGAACAAGTATATTGTGATATATATAAGGATTACTACAGTTTTTCAAAGGATATAAGGAGCAACCAATGAAATCTACTGTTGAGTGTTTAGAATGTTTCATGAGACAAGCCTATCGTTCTGCGGTATTAGCCACCAATGATATAGAAATTCGTAGACAAATTTTAGTAAAAGTGGGTGAAGAATTGGGAAAAATGGATTTATCACATTCCCCCGCAGAACTTTCCCTCATTATTTATCAAATAACCAATCAACTATCCAGAAATCCCGACCCTTATGCGGAACAAAAAAAGATGCAAAATGATTTGGCACTCAGCATTGAAAATGAATTGCGACAAATCCGAACTCAAAGTCAATACCCTTTACTAACAGCACTTCAACTTTCCGCAGCAGGGAACATTATTGATTTGGGAATTTTGAAATCAGATGAAATAGATGTCCATTCAGCAATTAAACATGCAATCACGATAAGTTTTGCGGTAAATCACTTTGAGCAGTTTGTAAAGGACCTGCAACACTGTAAAGAGTTGCTCTTCTTCCTGGACAATGCAGGTGAAATTGTTTTCGATAAAATTCTAATCGAAGAATTACAAAAACATACAAAAGTAATTGCTGTTGCAAAAGGCTCTCCTATTATCAATGATGCATGTATGGAAGATGTCTATAAAGTGAAACTAAATGATGTATGCGATGTTATAAGTATGGAAAAAGGTTGGATTGGGGCTCCATGGAGACAATTGGAACAACCTCTGCGAAACAAAATGGACAATGCAGATATTATATTAGGTAAAGGTCAGGGGAATTATGAGACCTTAGACGATTATCCCGGTAATGTTTATCTACTTCTAAAAGCCAAATGCCCTGTAGTAGCGAAACATATGGGTGTAAACGAAGGCGAAATAGGATTCATTTCTACAAAATTAGCAACAAAATAACATTAAAATTTTGTCAGGTCTCGAGAAAATGTAATTTGCTGGATTAAAAAAGGCTAAACAAGGAAGGTCTTCTTTCATGCTCTTCTGTACCGCAGTTCTCTTACTCCGTGCTTATTGTTTTCAAATATAAAGGAAAGAAAAATTTAAATCATAGAACAAATACCTCCGTATCCTCAGTGGTAAAAAAAATATAATCAACCACAGAGAACACAGACAGGAATGCCTGGGTTACATCCGGGGCAAAAAATATTTCGCATCTACATTTGTAATATTGCGAGAACAGGAATATTCCGAACAAGGGAAGGTGCAGAAGTATATTTATTTTCAGAAAAATAATATAAACCCATATTAATAAAGCTATTGATAAATAATATAATCCAATTTATAATGTAACAATAACATAAACATAATAAAGTTGTTTGAAAGAAATAAAGAAATAATACTATAGGGAAAAAAGAGGTATTGGGTATGAAGAAAAAGGGCTTTACATTAATTGAACTGTTGGTTGTCGTTGCTATTATCGGTATTTTATCCGCTATTTTATTGCCAGCCTTAGCCCGTGCCAGAGAATCGGCACGTCGCTCTTCCTGTCAGAACAATCTGAAACAGATGGGGCTGGTATTTAAAATGTATGCCAATGAAGCACCGGGTGGAAAATTTCCAAGAATACAAATGCGAGATTATCCTGGGACGAACATACGTGCTCAATTTGCTCTGTCACCGGATATAATGTCCATTTACCCGGAGTATATGAATGATGCAAGGATATTAGTATGTCCCTCAGACCCTGATAACAAAATTTTCTTGCATGGTGAATGTATCTTCGATGACCCTACGGGGGAGTATCTTATGAACAAGTATCCCGATGCTTCATGGATTATTGTTTATTGGCCCTTCTGTCAGGCGGCGCATAGTTATACATACTTTGGCTGGGTATATGACAAATTTGATGAAGACCCAACGGACCCCGATTTATCCTTTCTTTCAGGAGCATTAGGAATAAACATTCCCCTCGGTACCAAAGCACCTCGACAGATTTTTGAACATTGGGTTGAAAAACTAACACAATGGTTTATTTTCGGTAATCAAACATATGCTTCCGCAAAACCGGATGATGATGGAATAGTAAGTCCAGGTTATGGAAATGCGGGTGGAAGCACCATATATCGCCTCCGCGAGGGAATCGAAAGGTTTTTAATAACAGACATAAACAACCCTTCTGCAGGGGCAAAAGCACAAAGTTCTATATTTATTATGTTAGACAATTTCACAACATTCGTTCAGGAATTCAGTCATGTGCCGGGTGGTTCCAATGTGTTATTCATGGATGGTCACGTGCAATTCATGCGTTATCCATCGGAGCCACCTATGGTCCCACGTATCGCTTCCATTTCAGGTTTGATATTGAATGTTATGGCTTCACAACAGAACTAACTATTCCCAATGTCCATAAAAACGAGACATATTAACTGATAAAGTTGAATGTAGTGATACTTGTAAAAAGGTGTAGGGGGAAGAATATTATTTTATTAATCTATCTGAACACACAATAACTACTAATAAGACTTTTGCAATTGAAAAGTATCACTTGAAAATTTAACTTTTTTTCCCTTACTATAAAGAAATGAATGCAGGAAAACAATATAAAAGTAATCATATTTATAAAAAAGGGGTGCTTTTATTTTTTGCCATAATATTTATTGGGACGTGTTCCACAATTGGAAGGTGTGAAGATTTTATCCGTATTTATTACTGGGGAAATGAATTAGATCTCTTCGCTGGTGAAACAGTACGCGATTTTGAGCATCTTTATAATGGGACAAACGGAAAACCGAAAATTAAAGTGGTTATGGGGCAAAGTGCCTCCCTCAACAAAACAGATGACCCCCAACGTTTATTATGTGCCGTGGCAGGAGGTGACCCCCCGGATGTCGTTTTCTTTGACCGTTTTGCAGTAGCCCAATGGGCATCAAGAGGTGCGTTCCGGTGCTTACAAGATTTTTACGAAAGGGACTTAAAAGAAAACCCTGATGACCCACTAACTCTGAAAGAGGAATATTTCTTCCCTCCATGCTGGCAAGAAAGTCAGTATCAGGGGAAACTCTATGCAATCCCTTGCGATACGGATAATCGTGGTTTGTATTATAATCTGGACCTTCTTGAAAAATATGCCGAACAATTAAAGACCATCGGTTGTGTTGACCCGAACGACCCCAATAAAGTAGGACCACCACGAACATGGGAACAATTAAAAAAAGCAGCGGTTATCATGACAGAAAAAGATAGCCGGGGAGATATTAAGCAGATTGGTTTTATCCCAAATTATGGAAATTCGTGGCTGTATATTTACGGCTGGCTGAATGGTGGTGAATTCATGTCTACTGATGGTAAAACCTGCACTTTAAATAGTCCGGAGATAATAGAAGCACTCGCTTTTATGTCCGAAATATATGACGCTATGGGCGGTGCAGAGAAGGTTATGGCTTTTCAGTCTTCTATGCTGGTTGGTGACCTTGACCCCTTTGTTGCCGGAAAGGTTGCTATGAAAATTGATGGCGATTTTGCAATGATACCCATTGCCAATGCCCGTCGTTCTATGCGTTTCGGTGTCGTGCCTGCACCCGCACCGGAAGGTAAAAAACGCGTCGGCTGGACGGGTGGTTTTTCGTATGTAATACCTTCAAGTGCCCGTCATCCAGAGGAAGCATGGCTGTTTATTAAGTATCTCATGTCAAAACGAGCCATTCGCATACGAAACGATGCAGAAGCAGAGAAAGTTCGTGGAAGTGGTACAATATTCATACCTCGAATGAGTGCAAGACGCGACCTGACAGAATGGATTATGGAATATTATCTATATTCTGACTCTACTGTCGAAAATACATTCAAAAATGCCATGAAAACCTTCATTTCCATGATGCCCGAAGCAAGGTATCGTCCGGTTACCCCCGTCGGTCAACTCCTCTGGAACGAACATGTGCGGGCTATGTGGGAGGGTATATATAAAAAATATGATAATGACTATCTAAAAAATGCAAAGCAGGCTTTAGACCGAAGCACCCTTATTATCCAACGAGAGTTAGATAAGATAAACTATCCCCTCGAACATCCAACCCTTTCCTGGACTCCTGTGGTAATCTTATATATTATTATAATAATTGTTATTCTCATAATAATTACTTATATTTTGTTCCGAAAATCACAGGCAAGAGGTTATTTCAGGAAAGAGTATTATGCGGGCTATTTCTTTGCAAGTCCATGGTTTTTAGGCTTTTTGCTTTTTGGCGGTGGGCCCTTGCTTTTTTCTCTAATAATGAGCTTCTGTAATTATGATGTGCTTTCACCTCCGAAATGGGTAGGATTTGAAAACTATCGTTTTATGATAAAAGATCCCTTATTTTACAAATCCTTATGGAATACGATATATATGACCACCAGTGTTCCCTTAGGGATGATTATTAGTCTGGGTATTGCTCTTTTACTCCAACGGGAATGGAGAGGCATGGCAACCTATCGGACATTATTTTACTTACCTGCAATCATGCCGGGAGTGGCTGCTTCGATTCTTTGGCTTTGGATATTTAACCCACAAGAAGGTATGATGAATGCTATTTTGATGCAATTAGGGACAACAGGACCCAATTGGCTTCAAGACCCCAACTGGTCAAAGCCTGCATTAATTATTATGAGTGTATGGTCTGCGGGTGGCAGTATGATAATCTGGTTAGCAGGTTTAAAGGCAATTCCCGTGGAATTGTATGAAGCAGCGGAAATAGATGGTGCGGGAGTATTTCGGAAATTTTTCTATATAACTTTGCCTATGTTAAGTCCATACATACTTTTTAACTTGATTATGGGGTTTATTGCGACATTCCAGATATTTACTCAGGCATTCATCATGACACAGGGAGGACCAGTAGACTCAACTCTATTTTATGCTTATTACCTTTTCAACAATGGTTTTCAGTATTTACGCATGGGCTATGCATCTGCTTTAGCATGGATATTGTTTATAATCATCCTGCTACTGACAATATTGCAATTGAAAGTATCACAGAAGTGGGTATATTATGAGCGAGAACAATATTAACATCCTAAAAAAAATCGGGCATGCGATTCGTTTTGGGACATACCATGCGATTCTACTTGCAGGTGCTTTAATGTTTTCCGCTCCTTTTGTTTGGCTTATTGGAACAAGTTTTAAATCGCCGGATGAGTTATATCCTCCCAGTTGGTTTCCGCCTATGCCTGACAATGTTATTACATCTCCTTATTTTGGTGCAAATGCCAATGAACTCCCTGTTCAGCCGGTAGATGTGGATAATGATACATGGAAAATATATTTAGAGCAAGGGCGGAAAACAGTACATGAGAAACTATCAGCAAACAGAGATACATTGCCGGATTTTATTCGACCTTATGTAGAAGAGCCTTATCTTACAGATTTCATCTTAGGTAGTTTTTTCCGGCGCATGCCAAAAGAATTATGGACTTCCAGTCCTGATGTTTTTTCTTCATGGATAAGTTCTGAGATAAATGCCGAAACTGTAATCGATGCTTTTGATGCCATATATCGGCGTATTGCCCTAGGGGAACTTATTGTGAAAACATGGGATGCAGAAACGATAAAGATAGGCGATGCGGAGACATTAAAGTGGCAATTACATAGCGATTGTGCTAAGTTTGTTCCGCGATTGGAGTATTTCAATCGAAAAGGGATTGAAATCCATTATGATTTTTCAAAAGGGAATCATTTCATAGTTGAAACTCTTGCTGATTGTAATGTCTCTGCGGGGGAATTTAAGCGGTTACGATTGAGCCTTCACGGGGATAAGTCCTGGTATAGCATCCACGCAGTTATTGATGTAGGGGGAAAACGTTTCAAGTCTGTGGAGCCTATCTATCTTCAATACAATCAATGGCAGGACTGTCTCTGGCAGGTATATAGCTATGAAGATAAGAGCATCATGATGAAAAGTTGGTACACAATTAAGGAAATAGGGGACAGTCCGGAAACACCCCGGGGCAAATTGCGTCTCCAACTGGAAATACGGAAAACATCATATCCTGTTGTCCTTGCACGGAAGATATGGGGAAACTATCGTGAAGTATTAAGGGAAGTTCCTATTATTAGATATACATACAATAGTTTATTTTTGGTGTTAATGAACATTATAGGACAGATTTTTTCAGCCTCTTTTGTTGCGTATGCTTTTGCTCGACTTCGCTGGCCTGGACGAGATTATTATTTCATTTTGATTTTAGCAACATTAATGATACCTGCACAGGTAACACTGGTTCCGCAGTTTCTTATTTGGAAAACCTTTGGATTGTATAATACTCTTGTTCCCTTATGGGCAGGTTCTTTTTTTGGGAATGCTTTTTTCATTTTTCTATTACGCCAATTTATGTTAAGTATACCAAAAGACCTTGAAGACAGTGCTTTGATTGATGGTTGTGGATACTTGCGTATATATCGGCATATTATACTTCCCCTTATTAAACCTGCTTTAGCCACTGTAGCAATTTTTACTTTTCTCTGGGTATGGAATGACTTTATGGGTCCTTTGATTTTCCTAACGGACCAGGAAAAATATCCATTAAGTTTAGGTTTATTTGCCTTACATGCATTGATGATTTGGCTGGCACGATTTGAACTTATGATGTCTGCGGCTGTGTTGATGACTTTACCCGTAATTGCACTGTTTTTCTTTGCCCAACGGCAATTTATACAGGGTATTACTTTAACCGGGATGAAAGGTTAATCGATAACTTATTGTTATAAAACAGGTTAAGATTATGTTTCATGTGAAACAATCAATCTTTAAGCATTGCTTTTAAGAAATTCTTATATGTCTTTAAATATTAATAAATTAATGAAATGTTTCATGTGAAACATGGTATAATAATAAGAAAAAAATAAACAAATATAAGGAGAATTGTTATGATTTCTAAACCCTTTTTGAAGCGTGTATCCATCTTCCTGTTCCTTTTAATTTCAATTTCCACATCCGTTTACCCATGGCAACATCATCCATTATTTACAAAACTCGTGGCTGAAACATTGCCCGAAGTAAATAACGCAAATTCTGTTCCCGCAGAAACTTTAGAGGAATTTCTCACCGCAGAAGGACAAAATATTGCCCAGGTACTTGCAAATGTTGAAACCTGGGCAAAAAAGAATATAACAATGTATGCATCCTGTCCTCCGGACTTACTTTTCTCTCCAACTGCAGATATAACAGAAATCAAAACGAAATTTTTCAAAGCAATCCGTATTAATCCTAATACAAAAACGCCCCTTTATATTTTAGGTTTTGCGAATTATCCTCCCGAAGGGAAAACTTTATTAGATGTAAAAGATGTATGTATTTTAAATAATACAAAAGAATTTGGAGTTTTTTGCTTTATAAAAGTTAATGAAGGAGAATCCGTTTCTCCAATAGACATTCTTTCATCTGCTTCTAATGAACCTGATTATGGAATGGATACGGGCTTGTTCTCGGATAATCAAACGGAATTTGGAGCCATTTCTGGGTTTGGGAATCAGCCATTTGGAAATCCAAACCTTGATTTCGGTTCTCAAGCACCATTCCACATGGGATTTTTCCATGAAAATCCGATAATTACCTTATTCGCTCCTTTTTTGAAACAATCTTATGTGGAATATCGGATATACTTATATAAAGAGTTATCAAAACTCGCATTTGAAACAGGACATGATTATTGGGGCTGGCGATTTATGGGCTGGGGATTGCATTATTTAGGGGATTTATCTATGCCTTATCACACTACCGCATTGCCAGGCTATTCAGCGTTAAGAATGCTCTGGATATATGTGCTGGATATTTTAGGCTGGTCAAGCCCTAAAAATAATGCTGTTCAATTGTCCTCAAATCGTCATTTAGCAATTGAAACACTTATGGGAACAGTGTATCTAAATGCTGTTCGAGATGGAGAAGACCCTTTCCTATTACTTGAAATATATAATAATAGTAATAATAGTGATAATAAATCTGCTTTTGGATTCACCTTTAATTGCCCACTCATTGAAGGAAAAATACCGGAGTATCGTGATGATTTGCCCCGGAAGTGTCTTGCTTTACGGTCACACAATTGGTCTCGACAGTTAGATAAACTTATTAGCAAAATATTACCAGACCGCTTTGTAAATGACCCATCTGTAGAATTAAATGACCTGGAAGAGCGGAGCAATATCTTGAATCTTACATTAGCGGAACATAACTTTGAAGATGTTCGCGAGCTTGTGGATATGGCAAATGCGTCTTTATCCCTTTTTAACTATTATGGGAAAAGTTATATTTTGAATATCATAAAGTAGATTCTTATTTTACTATACATAAAAAAATGGGGTGTCTATTTGTTATACACCCCATTTTGCTCTTTTTATATTACACCAGTTCTTTGCGATGTGCCCATACTTTCTGGAAAGCCTTTACATATTGCTCAACCAGTTCTGGAACTTCCTTTGTAAAGTAAGGTAGTGCAATGTTGGTATCATTTGCCTGCTTTGAGCCCGGTAGTTCAGGGATAACGGGCTTGTGATGCCACCATTCATCCTCTGCATATACGGGCAATTCATGCTGTAATGTATAATGTATTCCTTCTGCATGAACACCTTCCGCTCTTAAAGCCTCTACAAGTCGATTTCGTGGAACGCCTGTTTTTTTCTCATCAACAAATAACATGTTCCATTGATAATGAAGTCTTTTTATATCTTTTCGTCCACTGGTTTGTTCTGAAATTCCTTCGAGTTCCAAGAGTTGGTCATTCAGTTTTCGTATTTGTCGGACACCTGCCTCATTTCTTTCCTCCAAGCGGACCAATTGACACCGAGCAAGTGCTGCAGCCATCGGATGCATTCTCAACTTTACACCCAAACCGGAACCTGCATATTTTGCGTAGGGATTATCTTTCGGTAGATTTGTTACTTTATAATCGCCGAAGGCAACCGCTCTTCCCCAATCATCTGCATTTTGATATATGCCCATACCCCCTTCAATAGCCGGCAACGGTTTGCTCATTTGATAACTGAAAATTGCCATCCTACTCCATGTTCCCATAAGTTTTCCCTTTAATCTTGCGCCGTGTGCATGGGCACAGTCTTCAAGAACGATAAGACCTTTCTCCTTTGCCCAGTCATTGATTTCGTCCATATCTGCCGGTAATCCTATCCAGTGAACCGGTAGAACTGCTTTCGTATTTGCTGTTAACCGTTTTTTTGCATCATTCAGGTCGAAATTGAGTGTTTGCGGATTGATGTCAACAAAGACGGGGACCAGTCCAAACAAACGCATCGGTAGGATAGTTGCAAAGAATGTATATGAAGGAACCATAATCTCACTGCCAGGTGGTAAATTGAGAGCAAAGAACATTGCCATTAAAGCACTTGTTCCATTAAAATGTGCTTTTACATACGGGACCTGCATATAGTTTTTCCAATCCTCCTCTAATTTATCAATCGGATTGTAAGACGGATTCCGTACCAATTCTAATACCGCATCCTCCTCCGCCCTGCCATAACGAGGCCAGCGAGCAGAATCGTCCTGTGAAACTGTTACTGCTGGTTTACCGCCAAACAATGCCAATGTTTCATTGTCTCCCCATGCTTTTTTTACTGTTGTGCTACCAGCCATTGCAGTCATAACGCCTGCAGATTTTAAGAATTCCCTACGAGTAGAAAAACTTTTTTCTTCCTTTTTGTTCTTACTCATAATCCATCTCCTGTATTTTTGTTCATCCTGATATTATATCATTTTATGCTATCACTAATAATTAAAACAAAACCTTTTTATTACGGATGTTTTTCACTCTTTACCTAATAAGCCATTTTTGTTTATTATTTTATATAATCCACATAATTGTTTAGAGATTTTAAATTCTTTAGAAGGATTTTATTATGAGAAAAGTTTTTTGTTTATTTCTTGTATTTTTATTTTGTTTCTTATCTATAGGTTCTGCAGATGATGTATGGAAAGCGGGTGTAGCGGTATGTGATATAACACCGCCCACAGGTCTATGGCTGGCAGGTTATGCAGGACGGGACCATCCTGCGGAAGGGATGATACATCCTTTGTGGGTAAAGGCTCTGGTTTTGAAGGATATGAATGGGAAAGCAGCGGTAATTGTTAGCAGTGATATACTTGGTTTCACGGCAGAAATGTCGCAAAGGATAAAACAACATGTAAAAGAAAAAACAGGATTAGAAACGGGAGATATACTTTTAAACAGTTCGCATACGCATTCCGGTCCTGTTGTTGGCGATTCTCTGATAGCCATGTATAAGATTGCTGAGGATACGGAACATCTGAATAAAATTCAACAATACACGGAAGAACTTGAAAGAAAGGTCGTGGATACTATTATGAATGCAATGGAGCATTTAGAACCTGCAAAATTATTTATGGGGAGAGGGGTTGTTCGTTTTGCTGTTAATCGGCGGAATAACAAAGAGGTAGAAATTGAATCCACTTATGATTATAAAGGTCCTGTCGACCATTCTGTACCTATACTTGTGGTTAAAAATGCTGGTGATGATAGTATACGCTCTATTGTATTTGGTTATGCATGCCATTCAACCGTTTTATCTGGCTATCAATGGTGTGGAGATTATCCAGGGTTTGCACAGATAGATTTGGAACAAACATATCCGACAGCAAAAGCACTTTTTGTGGCGGGTTGCGGTGCGGATATAAATCCTTTACCACGTAGAACAGTTGCATTAGCCCAACAGTATGGGAAAGAACTTTCGGTAGCGGTCACTCGTGCTATAGAAGATAATCTTCAAGAGCTACCCTCTTCTCTTAAAACAAGTTACGAAACAGTTACTCTACCGTTGGAAACACCTTTAACAAAGGAAGACCTTCAACGAATAGCCGATGATACAAAACAGGCAGAGTATATCCGTAGTTCGGCTCGTTATTTATTAAAAGGTCTGGAACACGGAATTCCTTTAAGAACTTCGTATCCGTATCCGATACAGGTATGGAATATTGGTGGTTTTCCTTTAATTGCATTGGGGGGTGAGGTTGTTGTTGATTATGCAATTGCTATAAAACAGCGGTTACAACCCAATGCAATGGTATTGGGTTATTCTAATGACCTGATGAGTTATATCCCTTCTGCTCGGGTGATTCGTGAAGGAGGCTATGAAGGTGATACTTCCCAATTGGAATACAAAATGCCTGCCAAATGGAAAGAAGACATCGAAGAACTCATTCTGAACGCTGTAGTAAATAATTGGGAGAAGATAAGGTAATTTGAAAAACGAATTGGTCTGGATAAGATAATTGTCTATTGGTTCGTTAATGTTTTCTGGGAATTTCTAGTTTTAATAACAACTTACTTTTATGACGGATTATCTATTTTCAGAATCTTGTTGAATGTTATACTAATTTCTCTTTCTTGTAAGGAGGTAGCCTTTTTCCCATGAATTGGCGAGTTCTTCTGCTTCTTTGATTTCCTCATGCTTTAGTCCTGTCCAGAAATTCCAGATACGGGGAAGTAATCTTTTGCGTGCATCTTCTGCTTGTTGGGCTAACTCTTTGGCGCGTGGATGTTCACTGCCTTCTTTTATTAATCGTATCACTAGAGTATAATAGGCATAAGATAATACATAATCCTTTTTTCCTCCTAATCCATAAAGATAAAAGTCACCTAAACGAAGCAGGGCATTTAGATTCCCGCGTTTTCCGGCATTTTCATAACATTCTTTGGCTTTGAAATAACTTTTCTGTATTTCATAACCATTTTCGTAAATGTATCCTATTTTGACCTGTGCTTCAGGGTCACCTCCGGCTTGCTGATAATATTCCATTGCTTTCAAATAATTTACAACATCAATTTTACCTGTGAAATTAAATCCCCGAGAGCAATATATGCTTTATCTTTATAAGGATTATATGTCTCATAACCTAGATAATTTTTTCTAACTACATTTAAGAAATACATATGTGCCTTTTGATAATCTTGTGGGACTCCCTCTCCTTTGCTATACATGATTCCTAACCAGTATTCGCCATTTCTCCCGGCTTTTTCGAAGCATTCTCTTGCTTTGTTGAAATCCTGTGGGACAACTTTCCCCTCATAATAAAATTTACCCAGTTCACAAAAGGCTTCTTTCTCTCCCTTCTCTGCTAAAATTTGAAAGTATGCAAATCCTTTTTTCTCGTCTTTTTTTATTCCGTATTTATCCCCATACATGTATAGATGCGCAAGACGATAGGTTGCATCTATAAAGCCCAATTTATGGGCTTCTTCGATATAGGCTAATCCTTTTTCCGGGTCTTTATTTTCTATTGTATATACATAGTTACGACCTAACAAATCTAAGACTTCCGGGATTTTACTATCTTTTATCTCTTCTAATTGCTCAATTGTGACGAAATCCCTTTTAAGAACTTTTGATAATAGTATCATATGGCCTAAAATATCATGACCATGTTCTAAATCGTACATGGCGAGCCTGTAAAAGTTATACTCGCATTTACTTTCTTTATCAATAAACTCCGGATTTATCCCCGATAGTAATTCTTGAGTTTTATCTATCTTACCCAGTCTATGGAATATTGCAGAAAGAAAGATTTTATAGATTACATTCTTATCATTAACATACTTACAGGCAGTTTCCGCAGTAGTCAGTATTTGTTGCTTGATGTTTTCATCTTTTAATTCCGGGTCTTTTTGAAGGAGGTTTTCTAACTTGCCAATATAAAATATTTCAAGAAAAATTTCTTTTTTTAATATGCTCCGATAACATTCTAAAAATTTATTTATATATAATTCTGTTTGTTCTCTATCACCTGCTCTCCTGGCTGAAAATGTATATAACAACAAATAACATGGTATTTGAAGGAGTCTCTTATCTTGATTTTGTAATTCATTTAACGATTGCAGACGTACCTCATTATTTTGTATATAGAAATTTCTTAAAAATAAAGCAATATCCCTATTTTCTAATAAATATGCATCGGGTAGTTTGGGTAAAATTTGATTATCAAAATATGGTCGTATTACTCCCAACCATTTTTTTATAAAATCTAAAATTCTGTCTCTAATCTCTTCATTTTGTTCATTACGCAATGGATTTAACCGATTATCCAACAAGAGGCGAAGATAGAGGATTTTACTATACTCCATCAGGGAAAAAGGGATCTCCATATTACCATTTTCAAGATTGCCTACTACCTCTGTGATTTGATTATCCAGTTCTCGATACTTCCACTTTTCTAAAAATTCCATTCCTGCTTGTTTTTCTTTTGCTCCTCCTGAATTGGGAAAAAAGTTGATGATTTCCTGATAAGTATCTTTTATCTCCTCGGGGAAGGAAACTTTATCTAAGTCAATATTATCGAGAATATAAAAATATCCTGCGTTTACCATATCATTGTTGTAAGCATAAAAGATATGGTGAAGGGAAAAATTAATGAGATTTATTGTCTGCAAAAGGGTCTGGTAATATTCCTTTGTTTCTTCATCGGATGGAGATTGTGCCTTATCAGATACAGCAATGGATGGAAAAAGAGTGGCAAAGGCTATCAGGATTAAACAGATAAAAAACTTTTTTTGAACTTTTTCCATATCAGGTCCCATAATCTTTTTCTTTATTATAATGCACATAAAATTAGAGATTGTCAAATTCTTGTAGGGTACCGGATAAGCAAGACGCGTTCTACAACTCGAACAATTTGGACCTTTAACAGGAGGGGTTTTTTATTTCTTGCTATTTAGATATTCTATTGCCCGTTCTAAGATAATGTCTTTTTTATCTATAAAGATTTTTTGTAGATTGTCTTCATTCATGGGTATTTTTATTGTTGGAGCAATTCCACCTTCGCCCTGTGCATTGGCTTCAATCTGCACCTGTCCATCTTTATCAAGTGAACGAGCAACGGGATATGAAACAGTAATGCCTTCCGGCATACGCACATCACCACCGGGAACACCCATTGCACCTCTTGTATTGCACATTCCAATAATCTGGACATTCTTTTGTTTACTTAAAACGGAAACAAATCCTTCTGCACAGCCTGCTGTGCCATAATCTACAAGAACAACGATATTTCCCCGATACCGTATAGGTAATGGCTTAATAACCAGCCTATCGCCCGGGCTTACTTTAAATCCCTTTTCTTTTTTGCTATAAAAAGCAAGGTCGTGCAAGAAGGTTTCTTCTTCAACAAAATATCCTGCGAAGCGTGGAATTAATTCCGGGTCACCACCTGTATTTCCGCGTAGGTCAATGATAAGACCGGGAACACCATCACGGATAAAATCACTAACAATTTTTTGGAATGCCTGTGCAGGGAACGGTGTGGTGATACTCGGGGAAAAGAAGAGAATGCGAACATATCCATAAGACCCTTCCAGTTTCTTCTTTTGTAAGGGATTATCAGTAGGACCCACATGGACTTTATCCCACACCGGAATTTGCAAGGTAGCATAGTCGTCCTTTTGTGCCTTCAATTTTGCAACTATGGGCTCTGTTTGTGATGGATTTAAAAAAGTTACTTCAATTTCTGTATCAACCGGTGCTCTTCCCAAAAGTTTACATTGCTCGTATAATTTTCCTTCCTTCGTCGCTGGTGGATTATCTGCCCAGAGGACGGATGTTTCCTGAACAGCCTGTTCTATTGGGATATTATTCCATTGCAAAAGTTTTGCACCGGGTTTCATACCCACTTTGTCCGCTGAACTATCCGGTTGGATATAAAACACCCGGTATTCTCCATTATCGGTTCGTGTCATAGCAAAGCCATAACCGCCACCGATAGATGAAGCAAGAACGGATTCATTTGTTTCTATGCGGACATTGGCATCAGGGATGGAATACATAAATTCACGGAGGGCAAGATAGTAGGCATCGCGATTTTTTTTCTCTTTTGCCTGTGCTATTTTTTCCAAATACTTCGACCGCAAGTCATCCCAATTTATATTTTTCCATTCTGTATATGGATATTCGCGTTCTATCTGGTCACAAAGCCTATTAAATGCTTTTTTCCAGGGTAATAGCCGATAATCGCCTTCACCACTCATCAACAGGGGTATTTTGGGCAAGGGCAGGGGTAGTTCCGGTAGAGGGACAGCAACCATAGGGACTTCTATCTTTGTGAGAGGTATTCGTGTGCGTGTGCAACCGATACATAAAGATACAATACATGCAAAAATGAGCAAAAACGCTACAATATGCAGGTTTTTCATAGGACTAAATCCATCATTTAATTATTATTACTTATAATGTTTATGGGAAATTTTTAATTTTCGTTCCAAAAATTTCTACCGTTTAATAGTCTTGTATCGTATCATTATACCATCTCAACCGTTTACACGAGAGTTATAACTTCTTTTTTAGTCCCGTGCCCAGATTGTGGTCATCCCCATACCACCACCAACGCAGAGTGTAGCGAGTCCGTATTTGAGGTTTCTTCGTTTCATTTCATTAAGCAGGGATAATACAATTCGAGCACCTGTGCAACCGACGGGATGACCTAAGGCAATGCCGGAACCGTTCACATTGGTAATATCGCGATTTAGCCCTAACAATTTTTCACAGGCGAGGTATTGTGATGCGAAGGCTTCGTTTAGTTCTATCAGTTCAATATCATCTAATTTCATCTTTGCTTTTTCCAACGCCTTTTTTGTAGCGGGTACGGGACCGTATCCCATAAGTTCAGGTTCCACCCCGGCTACAGCATACGAAACAAGGCGACCTAACGGTTCCAATCCTCTGCGATTGGCTTCCTTCTCACTCATTAAAACGACCGCACATCCTGCGTCGTTAATACCGGAGGCATTGCCAGCAGTAACGGTACCCTCTTTCTTAAAAGAAGGTTTCAGAGAGGCTAACTGTTCCATTGTTAACCCCATACGCACATGTTCATCCTGCTCGAAAATAGTAACACTTCCTTTTTTACCTTTTATCTCCACAGGAAGAATTTCCTCTTTGAACTTTCCTTCCTTGATGGCTTTCTCAGCACAATTGTGAGACTTTAATGCGATTGTATCCTGTTCTTCGCGGGTGATATTGTATTTCTCTGCTAAATTTTCTGCGGTTAGCCCCATGATAAGACCGCTCCATGAATCGGTAAGTCCATCCCAGACACCATCTGCAAGTGTGGCATGTTGCAGGCGTATGCCCCAGCGTGCCTTATCCACAGTATAGGGGACACGGCTCATAATCTCTACACCACCTGCTACCGCAATGTCCATATCACCGAGCATAATTTGTTGTGCGGAGTAAACAATGGCTTGCATTCCTGAGGCGCAGTTCCTCTGTATCGTTATACCGGGCACCTGTGTAGGTAAACCTGCTTTTAACGCAGCAAGCCTACCTGTCGGCAATTCATCCGTCCGTTGCATACACTGACCGATAATGACATCGCCGACTGCATCGGGTTCTACTTTACTCCGTTGAAGGGCTTCTTTTACAACGAGACCCGCAAGGTCAGGTGCAGGGTAATCTTTGAGACTTCCACCAAACGAACCAATTGCGGTACGAACACCTGATGTAATAACAACATGTTCCATAATATAACCTCCTATCCTGTTAAGTTTTATGTTCAATTAAAATTGCCTGCGAAATTCATCTATATTTTCAGGCTGTGTTTCTACCTCATCCCAATATGTTACATCTTTAGAAAGCCATTGACGATTCAAAGGGTCTCCTTTGAACAACCGATAAAGTATGCCTGTGGGAGTAATAACCAGATAAAAAGCGACAAACAAGAAAAACCGTGTCATTACCCAATTTAATGCTTCCGCTAATTTCATCCAGAGGAAGAAAACGGGTTGGAGGATCTTTGGGAAAAGGATACCTAAAAGAATTAAAGTTCCACCAATACCCCACCATACATAAGGTATCCCAATAAAGCCATGAATCGCCCAACGTATAGTTCCGATTATGATGAACACGACACCCACAAGCAACCCGAATTTACGCTGTTCTTTCTTGTCCGTATAATTCATCTTTAGAGCCATAGTATTTAATCCAATTCAAATTCTTTTTTCCAGTCCACTTCATCTTTCCATGCTTTTTGTTTTGTTTTATCCAGAAGGAATGAACCTAAACAAAGGTAATCCATATGTGTTCTCATAAAGCAGGTATATGCCTCCTGCGGTGTGCAAACAATCGGTTCCCCTCGAACATTAAAAGAAGTATTGATAATAACGGGACAACCTGTCTTTTCATAAAAGGCTTTTATCATATCATAATATCGGGGATGGTCTTCCCGACGAATGGTTTGTATGCGTGCAGAATTATCAACATGCGTAACAGCGGGAATGTCGGAGCGTATCACCTTTAATTTATCAAAACCTGTGGCTTTCTGTTCATCCTCCGTAAGTTTGCGAAGGTGTTCTTTTCGAACATTTGCAACCAATAACATATACGGGCTTTCTGCCCCATTAAGTTCGAAGTATTCATCTGCATATTCGCACAACACCGTAGGAGCAAAGGGACGAAACGACTCACGGAACTTTATTTTGAGATTTAGTACAGATTGCATCTCACGGGAACGTGCATCCCCTAAAATACTCCGTGCTCCCAGTGCACGCGGTCCGAATTCCATTCTCCCCTGAAACCAACCAACAACTTTCTCTTCGGCTATCAGTTGTGCGACGCGTGTCGCAATCTCTTGTTCCGATAGTTTTTCATACGGAATATTTTCTTCTCTCAGGAACTTCTCAATCTCCTCATCAGAAAACGATGGACCTAAATAACTGGCTTTTTGTCGTCGCGAATGAGCTATACGCTCTTTACCATATACCTGATGCCATGCCAGTAAGGCACAACCCAGGGCGTTCCCTCCATCACTGGCACAGGGCTGTATCCATATTTCGTCAAAAGGTCCTTCTCTCAATAATCTACCGTTGGCAACGCAGTTCAGTGTAACACCACCGGACATGGCTAATTTTTTCATACCTGTCTCTTTATGCACATGCCTTGCAATTTTCAGGACAATTTCTTCCGTAACAATTTGTATGGATTTGGCTAAATCCATTTCCCTTTGCGTAATCTTCGATTCCGGTTTTCGCGGGGGACCACCAAAAAGTTTGGCAAACCGATTGTTGGTCATTTTCAGACCCGCACAATAATCGAAATATTTCAAATTAAGGCGGAAAGAACCATCTTCATGTATATCCACAAGTTCTTTCTTTATCACATCCACATACTTCGGCTCTCCATAGGGAGCCAGTCCCATGAGTTTATATTCACCGCTATTCACCTTAAAACCTGTGAAATAGGTAAAAGCAGAATAAAGCAGACCTAAGGAATGTGGAAAACGAATCTCCTTTAATAACTTTATTTTATTCCCCTGACCGACACCATAAGCAGATGTCGCCCATTCTCCAACACCGTCTAAAGTAATAATAGCACTTTCTTCAAAGGGGCTTGGATAAAATGCA
The DNA here is from genome assembly GCA_049968235.1 of Candidatus Hydrogenedens sp. Taxonomy (GTDB): domain Bacteria; phylum Hydrogenedentota; class Hydrogenedentia; order Hydrogenedentales; family Hydrogenedentaceae; genus Hydrogenedens. The sequence goes on along the minus strand of JBMFRC010000003.1, from coordinate 174,846 downwards.
GATGCGGCGTGGGATAAGTGATGTGTAGAGAATAGTATTTCTCCTTGATAGTTCAATTCCTTCCGAATAGTTCCCCGCATGTTTAGTTTTTCTGAAAGCCATGAAGGCATCTGAACAAAGAAGGAAGATAGTCCTGCAGGAGCAGTTCCAAGATAGGTCATCAACAGTCGTTCAAATTTCAAAAAAGGTTTATCATAAAAGGCAATACAGTCAACATCAGATATTTCTATATTTCCTTCTCTTAAACAATACTCAATTGCGTTTTTAGGGAAACGAGGGTCATGCTTCTTTCTTGTAAACCGTTCCTCCTGTGCCGCAGAGATTATTTCACCATCAATTAGTAGTGCGGAGGCACTATCATGATAAAATGCAGAAATTCCGAGTATCTTCATTACCAGTCCTTATAAAAATTCTGTAAGAATATTACCGATTATTCGTATCGTTTTGCAATAAGATAATATAGCAAAAAATTCTTGACTTTTTTACTCTGTAATTTGTATATTGCATATATAATTTCTTTTAACATAATTATTGTATAATTTATTTGTTTTTTTAATCATGTGGGAGCAGGAAATATGTCTGATGAAAGAACCAATGATAGTAAGATAGCAGAAGGTCTTGTAAAAGGTGAGTATATTACTCAAGAGGAACTTGACAGGGTTCGTGAACGGGAAAAAATTAGCGGTGTTCCCTGGCACAAGCAACTCATCCAGATGGGTAAAGTTACCTTTTCCGTTATTGAAGATGTCCTTCGTTATGAATGGCACTCGCGGGATACTCAAGAAAAACACAAATCTCTGGGGATGGCTCTTCTTGATGATGGTGTAATCACAAAAGGACAATTGGAAGAAGCACTCCGAGTCCAGAGGAGAACCAACCGTCTATTGGGAAATATTCTTCTCGAACTTGGCTATGTTACAAGGGAGGACATATGTAAAACTCTTGCCAAACAGCACAATCTTGAATATGTAGATATTAAAACTGTGAAACCGGACCCGAATGCTCTGAATGCAATCTCTGAGGCTTTAGCCCGTCGTTATCAGGTACTTCCTGTATATATCGAGGGGGATAAGGTAAGTGTTCTCATTTCCACACCGCAGAATGTTCAAAAGACGAAGGACTTATCTGTACTCACAGGGAAACGAATCTATCCTATGCTGACAGCGGTTGATGATATGTCTGCTGTTATTGAAAAGTGGTATAGGGGGATAGCAGTAATAAATGAAACAAATGAAGAGATAAAACCTGTGGTAAAAGAAGTAAAAAAAGTTGAGAAGATAGACAAGCAAAAGAGAAAGGGTGAAATTATGGATGCGGAGCCGAGTATGAAGAAAACTGAGGCTAAAAGTAATGAAGTAGATAAAAGGTTTGAACAAATAGCGAAAGAAGCGTCCGGCACATCAGCTATCAATACAGTAAAAACGATTCTCGAAGGTGCAGTAAAAGCAGGTGCTACAGACATTCATCTTGACCCACAGGAACCTGAGATGCGCGTACGTTACCGTATTGATGGTATATTACATGATGTTATGAGCATCCCCCCTTCTATGCAAAATGCAGTTGTCTCCCGTGTGAAAATTCTTTCTGACCTTGACATAACAGAAACCCGGCATCCGCAGGATGGACACATGAACCTCGAAGTCGAAGGAAGAGAGTTAGATATAAGAGTTGCAACATTACCAACATTCTTAGGCGAGCGTGTTGTTTTACGATTATTAGACCAATCTGCTGTGATGTCAGGTATTGGAGATTTAGGAATATCCGAGAAAGAACAAAACCGTTTTATTAAACTTATTGCACAGCCCTATGGAATGATTCTCGTTACTGGCCCTACGGGGAGCGGTAAAACAACTACTTTATACGCTGCCCTGAATCAGAAAAATGTTATGACAGAGAGTATCGTTACTCTCGAAGACCCTGTTGAATATCAGCTGTCGGGTATTAATCAGGTTCAGATTGATCCGGATATTAATGTTACTTTTGCAAACACATTGCGGGCAGCTCTCAGGCAGGATGTGGATGTTATTCTTGTAGGAGAAATACGTGACACGGAGACAGCTCATATAGCAATCAGGGCAGCAATGACAGGACATCTTGTATTTAGTACACTACACACAAACGATGCGCCTGATGCTATAAATACACTACGCAACATGGGAATACCCTCTTATCTCATTTCAAGCGCCTTAACCGCAGTTATTGCACAGAGACTTGTTAGAAAAATATGTGATGAATGTAAGGTCGCTTATAAGCCAGGAACATCTATACTCAAAGAAGTGGGTTTACCACTATCCACGAAGACGTTATTCCGCGGTAAGGGATGTAATAATTGCTATCATACTGGATACAAAGGAAGAACAGGAATTTTTGAGTTATTAGAAATCACACCGCAGATCAGAAAGTTAATTGCAGAAGGTGCTACACCTGAAGTTATTGCACAAACAGCAAAATTGAAAACAATGGCAGACCATTGCAGAGAAAAGATTAAAGAAGGGATTGTTACACCTGAAGAATTTTTAAGGGTTGTAAGGTTATAGTTTTTTATGTAAAAGTTGTTATTTATTTGTGAATTTATTTATTTTTATTAACAAAATATTAACTTAAAAAATTAAATCAATTTTTTATTGTGGAAAAGACAAACTTTTCTACAATAAAATAAAGAACATATTAACAATAAAAAGTTGCTTTTGAACATCAAAAAAGGATAATCTTTTATAGTTATCCACAAATAAACATATACTACTATTACTACTACAATATTTTTAAATATATTAAGAAGAAAGAAGAAGAAAGCAACATTCGGAGGAAAAACATGAAAATTACAGTAAGTCAGGAAAAATTAAATGAAGCATTATCAAAAGTAAGAAATGCAGTTCCTGCAAAATCATCTTTACCTATTTTATCTTCTATTTTAATAACTGCGGAAAATGGTTTATTAAAATTAACAAGTACAGACCTTCGAATGACCATTGAGCAGGAGTTGGAGGAATGTGAGATAGAAGAAGAAGGAAGAATTACATTAAGGGCTCATTTGTTTTCAAATTTACTTTCAAATTTACCTAAGGGTGATGTGATTATAAGGTCCTCAGGAGAAAATCAAGTAATAGTTAAAAGTGGTAGGACGGAAGTAAAGTATATATCGATGACTCCGGAAGAATTTCCGCCTGTAATGTTTGTAGATGATGTAGAACCAATAATTATTTCGGAATCATTGTTGATAGATATGTTCCGTAAGGTGGCATTTGCGGTATGCACAGAAGAAGCAAGGTATGCATTAACAGGTGTTCTATTTGAAATAAATGAGGGCAATCTTACTGTGGTAGCGACAGATGGAAAAAGAATGAGTCTCAGGAGAGAAAAGGAATGTGTTCCTGTTAAGAGAAATGTTCGTATAACAATACCGGAGAGGACAATAAAAGAACTGATGAATCAAATGGATGGAACAGGTGATATAAAGATTTTTGTGGGTGAGACAAGGGTATCTTTTGTATTTAATAAAATGAGATTGACAAGTAGTTTGATAGAGGGAACGTTTCCAAATTATGAAGTTGTTATACCTAAGGATTATAGTAAACATATAATAATAAAAACAGAAGATTGGAAATCTGTTTTAAAGAGAGCAGAAGCAATGAAAACAATGTCCGTAAAGGTGCGTGTTCAAAAGGGGCGTATAGATATAGAAGTTCAAAATCCAGAAGTAGGTGAATTTTCTGATATGTTAGAAGTAGAATACGATGGAGATGAAGTTAAGACAGGATTTAATATTGAGTATTTGGTAGATGTTGTTGACCATATAACAACAGATAGATTGGTAATGTCTGTAAAAGACGGAAGCAGTCCCTGTGTTATAAAGCCATTAACTCCAGAGGCAGAGGAAGATGAGAGATATATAAATATTATAATGCCCGTGAAATTATAGTATTTGTGGAAAACATGTGAATAAAATTATTTTTCCTGTATTGTTTCTTATATTTAACACTTTATTATTTAAGTCTCTTATTTATAAACCTTTATATATCCATACTGTAAAGAGTATATAAGTTTTACTTACTTTATTAACATAGACTGTGAAAAAGTTGTGGATAACTTAGTTTATAATAGGAGAAGAAAAGATGAAAACGGTTCTGGTTGTTGTCGCTCATGGGGACGATATGGAGTTTATGTGTGCGGGAACAGCATATCGGTGGATAAAAGAATATGGATTTCCCGTTTATGAACTCATACTAACGGATAATAGAAAGGGGACATATACTTTGAGGGAAAGTGAAATTGTTACATTGTCAAAACAGGAAGCAATAGAGGCAGGTAAAATACTTGGATTGAAAGAAGTAAGGTTCGGTAATTTTATAGATGGGGAACTGGAGGATATGCCTAGGAAACACATAAGAAATATAATAATAGATATGATAAGAGAGGTAAAGGCAAATATAGTTTTAAGTTGGGATCCCTTTGCTAAAGGAGAAGACCATCCTGACCACAGAGTTACTGCAATGGCTACCTACGAAGCAATAACATTTAGTAGCAATCCTAACTTTGGTACACCGGGACTCTATCCACCTCATTCTGTTTCGGAAGCATATTGGTTTGCAAAAAAGCCGGAAGATGCACTGACCTTCGTAGATATTACAAATAGTATAGATAAGAAAGTAGAGTCCTTGTTGGCTCATGAAACTCAGATGGAACTTACCTTTGACTCCCTATTGTTAGAAGCGAAGACTTTAGGTGTCGATTTACCAGGTATGAGAAACGTAGATAAGGATACAAGAAATCAAATAATCGCAAACGCTGTGAAAAGTTATACAGCAGAGAAAGGAAAGGTCCCAGGCTATAGTTATGCAGAGCAATTCCGCTATGAAAAGTTTGGTATGTTAGAAATGGTATTAAGCCAGGAACTTGTAAAGCCCGAGTTTCCTCCTCTAAACACATAAGTCCTGTAAGATACGTCAGTGCGGGTTACTATTTTTATTTCGTTCTTAACAGTTCAAGAATCTTCCTTGCGTTTGATAATCCAGGGTTCACTTTTAAAGCCTTTTCTGCATATTCTTTCGACATTTGATAGTTACCCATTTTAAAAAATAGATAAGAAACATTGCTCAATATCTCTGGGTCTCCTCCGGAAATTTGGAGTGACTTCTCGTATAGAGTAAGAGCATCATTATACCTTCCCAACGAGAGATAAGAGAATGCAAGGTCATTGTAAGGCCCTACCCGTAATGGATAAACTTCAATTGCTTTTTGTAAATGAGAAATAGATTCTGTATATCGTCCCTGCCTGACCAATGCACTGCCTAAATTACAAAGTGCTATATAATTATTAGGCTCATACTTCAATGTATTTCTAAAAAGTTTTTCGCTATTTTCCCAGAGGGATGTATAGTGTTTTGAATTAATAGAAAATAGAACAATAATAAATGATAAAAAAATATTGGAGAACATATAGGTCATCTTTTTAACACCCGTGAGGGATGTGCAAATAAGAATACACAAGCCTATATGAGGTATATATGAAAACCGGTCCGCTATGAGATGGTCACCAAAAGGAATAATCCCAATCACAGGTAGAAGTGGAAGTATGAAGAAAGAAAAGGACAATAGGTTCTCTCTATATTTTCTTCTTATTAAAATCCATATTAAAGTAAAAAGTACATTTGTGATAATAGCAACCGTAAGTATGCTAAACTTGTCATATACAGGTATACCTTTTGTCCAACCAAAAAATGGATAATACTCTGCCCCGTAAGGAATATGCATGCTTGTAGGTATAAAAGTAAGAATGAAATATAGTGAGAGGGAAGCGATTATCCGGGAAGTCCATTCCTTTATAGTTAAAGAAACGGGAATAATCGCTTCCTGCTCTGAATGAATCGTTATAAATAACAGGAACAAAGAGACAATAAAAAAGGGTATATAAAAGATGAAATTTTTAATGGTAGAAAAACTGTTTTTCCCTGAAATAACTAAATCTAAAACAGGGAGGAGCAAAGGAAAAGTGATACTAACTGGTTTTGACATAGCGGAACAGAGAAAGAAAATAAAGAGAAGAAGATAATCTTTCTTCCTTCCTTTCTCTTGCCAATCAATGTATTTTAATAACATAAGTAAGAGAAAAAAAGTGCAAAGTAGATCTTTCCTGCTTGCTATCCATGAGACAGGTTCTACATGCATTGGATGTATTGCAAAGATACAGACGGATAAGAATTGCACCAGTTTATCACCGGTAATTCGGCATAGAAAACGCCACAGGAGTAAGGAATTAATAATGTGAAATAGAATGTTAATCGCATGGTGACCACCTGCTTTATTCACGAACAGATATGTATCTATCCTGTGTGAAATTTTCGTTATAGGTGCCCAGAAACCGTCATCTGTAGAAGTTATAGCCCAGTGTAAGAAGGAATATGTCCATAAATCCCCCTTTTCTGCTTTAGAAACGGTATACAGGTAATCATCATAATAGATGAAGTCAAAATATACCACCTGTCCAAAGACAGATATAATAATTACAATTAAAAAGGAATTCCACAAGGGACAGTGTGAGTTAGGATGGGTAATTATGGATTTTACACCTGAAACAATACCCATGTCTTTCTGAATACTACAGGAATTTGAACCACAATCTATACTCATTATTGATTAATGTTCCTAACATACTCCTCCCAGAATTTCAAAAAGTTTTGATATAAGACCTCGCTATTTTTACTTTCTGCTAACAGTGTTATATTTTCCTCCCTACCAAGAAAAGCACCAATTTCTGCCATGATGCCCAAATATTCATCCGTTTTTTCTTTTGGAGCAATGATAAAAAAGAATACATGAGTTAATCTTCCGTCGAGAGAACCATAAGCAACACCTTCAGGAGAGACGAGTATCCCTGCAATGAAATTGCTAATGCACTCAACTCTACAATGAGGAAGAGCAAGCCCACGGCTTAAAGCGGTTGAACCTAACATCTCCCGTGCTTGCAATCCTTCGTAAATAGAAAGCTTCAATGATGCGTAATTCTCATTACAGGTGGACACAATGTCCGCTATCTTTTCAATAATGGAATGTTTAGAAAGAGATGCAGTATATACACAAACTGTCTCTGGTTTTATATATTTCCTTAAATCTATAAACATAACTAATCACCAGCAGATATATTGTTTTTCATCAATTATAAACGATTTGGATAAAAAAGTTTTAACAGAAACAATTATTATGAGAAATTATAAAAAATTTACTAAAGTTTATATAAATTTTGCCGATAGAATAGATGAAGGATATGTAGAAAACTCAAGGATGAGGCTTATGAACATTATGATGGAAAATATAATAACAGGGATTGTTAAACCGACAAACGGTCTGATAGGAAAAGAACAAAAAGTAGAAGAACCTGCAGTCCGTCAGAACGAAGCATCAACCTCTATCCGGTATGAAGATGGAGAAATTCCCATCGGGTTAGGTGTTGTACCTATTATACCGACAGGTTCTATTTTTGTCCCGCGTGAATTAGTTATGCCCAAAGAAGAAAAACCATTAGAGGTTGATGTGATTCTTTCCGATAATCATGCACTCTTACCGCAAAAGGTGGAGAAAGTAAAAGAACAACAGAAACCTGATAATCCACCTGTTGTGGAACAAAGTGTAAAAACGGAAACCCCAACAGCGGTAGTAAAAAATAGTCATTCATTAGATATTTTGGCGTAAATAATAACCCCTTGACGAATAGGAACAGTATTTTTTCAAGGGGTTTTTTTTTTATACATAGATATCTCCTTTAAAGAAAGTAGCACAGGGAGGAATGCCTGTGCTACAAGATCTTTTTCTTATTTTCTTTGTTTGATAATGTTCAGATAATTACAGAATTTATGAACCGCCCTTCTGGATGATACCTAATATGATAGCAAAACGGGCTAACATAGGCGGTTCTGAGGGATAACGCATAAATTGAACATGTCCGTCCATAAATAATACATTGGACCCGCCGGGAATATGATTAAATTCACTGGCTAAAGAACTGTAATTATCCAACATGATAAATATGGAACTTTGTGCCTTTGAAGATTCTGCGGGATTATTAATATCTGTAATAAGAAATCGTTCAATCCCTTCCCGCAGACGATATATTGTGGAGCCTCCAGCATTTCCAAATCCGGGACTTACAGTTCCGTCTTCATCTGGCTGGCATGCGGAATACGTCTGATTGTTTGTAAGATACCAGTTAACCAATTTATTGACCCAATGCTCAAATATTTGTCGAGGTGCCTTTGTTCCTGCCGGCACCTGCACACCCATCTGACTTGCAATTGCAGAGATTTCCGGGTCTGTTGGGTCTTCATCAAATTTGTCATATACCCAACCAAAATAGGAATAACTGTGCCCTGCCTGTTCAAAGGGCCAGTAAATAAAAGCAGGGGCATCCGGGTATTTGGTTGCTATCAGTTGTCCTGTAGGGTCATTGAAAACACATTCATCACGGAAAAAGATTTTATTATCTGTATCGGAAGGACATACAAGAATCTTCGCATCATTCAAATATTCCGGGTAGATGGACATTATATCAGGTGCTAATGAAAACTGCGGTTTTATTGTGGTGCCAGGATAATCTCTCATCTGAACGCGCGGAAATTTTTCCCCCGGGGCTTCATTTGCATACATCTTGAACACCAGCCCCATTTCTTTCAGGTTGTTCTGGCAGGAAGAACGACGCGCTGCTTCTCGAGCACGGGCTAAAGCGGGGAGTAAGATGGCTGCTAAGATGCCGATGATAGCGATGACTACCAGTAATTCGATTAGTGTGAAACCTTTTTGTTTTTTATACATTATATGACTCCTTAAATTATGGATTAAGTGTTACAAAAACTTTTTTATATCGTTCATGGCACAAATAACTGTGGTTCTAATGGATGGGGTAGAAGTTTGATGACTTCAAAAGGCTTATCGGGCATTTGTATCCTTTGTAGAAGTTTCTCACAGGCAAGATGTCCCATTTTAATACTGTCCTGAGAAAACATCCAAGCAGGAAAATTATAAGCCTGAGCCATTCCTTCATCTCCGAGCGTGGCAAATTCAATTTCATCTGGAACTTTATACCCTAATTTTGTAATTTCCTGATAAGCAATTCGAGCAAGGTTATCGTAAGAAAAAACTATTGCTGTGGGTCGTGTTTTCATCGCAAGAAGTCTGTAAAGGGAAGGGGGTAATTCATTATCATAATTGACAACTAAAAATGAATCGTTATACTCGATGTGGTTCTTTTTGAGGGCGTTCTTATACCCTTTATATCTCTCAAAGGCGCTGGTGGAATTTAGTTCTGCAGAAACAAAAGCAATTCGTTTGTGTCCTCTTTGGATGAGGGTCTCTGTTAGTTTTTCACCAATATATTCATTACCCGAAACTACGGCATCAATAGAGATTTGGGGTAAGTAACGGTCAACAAGCACAACAGGGAAATGAGAGTGTACCAGTTTTTGCAGAAGTTCACAATTCTGCTCATTGTTAAAATGTGTCCAGAAAGCAAAACCATGAATTCCTGTCCGTTTTATGTTTCGCAAAAACTTTTGTTCTGTATGAATATCAAAGTAAAGGTTATAGGAAATAGTTTGAATAAGATTTTTACCTGCAACTTCCATAAATCCCTGAAGTATGCGTTGAGTATGATGAGTCTGTTGATCCTGCATGGCAATAGCGAAGGTAGTTTGTTCGGGAGTTATCGGGGAAGGACTGTAGTTATCAGGCGGACATACCTTTGTTCTTTTTCCTTGAGAACTTGTTAAATATCCCTCTAATTGTAATTCATGCAGGATTTGTCGGATATATCCACGGGTAAGACTATACTCATGCATCAGCATTTTTTCGGATGGGAAATCGGACCCGGGTGGATAATACTGGTCGAGGATTTTGTTAATTAAGTCCTCTTTTACAAACCTGAGTCGTTCTCGTTTATTTAATCGTATCAAGAGCAGGTTCCCCTTTATGTTTAGGATTAAAAAGAGGTATCTGACATTAACTTGTTATCATTAGATTAACATATTAACATGTTTGTTCTCAAATTTTTATTTAATACATGGAACAAATAGATTAAATAGTTGAAAAAATCAATATATCGATATGAACAATAACGATATAGGCAGGATTAAAAAGTATTCGTGGTATTCATATAAGATTTATAAGATATTTTTTAAATTATTTCCTATGAATTATTACAAGTTTTCCTCTTCGCATATTTATTGTTGTAAATTCATCTTGAATAATCTCTTTTTGGAAGATTTCAGAGTCGAATATTTGTTCCAGATGGGGTGTTTGACATAGTAACCAGGTTTTTTGGGGAAGCCATTGCTTCAGAAACAGAGCCATTTTTTCAGGTTTTTCAATACCTCGTGATGTAATCACACCTATATTTTCTATCTGGATATTGATATGGTCTAAACATTCAGGAAAAATATCGCAGACTACCTTTGTATTTTTTAGTTTGAATCGGGAAATGAGCATCTGTAGGAAGCCAACTTTTTTGGATTTTCTTTCTATAAGGAGTGTCGGGAAATCTTTCTTTGTTAACAGAATAGGAATAGCAGGGAACCCGCCCCCTGTGCCTATGTCTAACCAGAGGTTTTCCTTATAATTGTTCATCTTGTTATAAATATAAGGTATAAGACTTAAACTATCTTCGATATGAGAAATACAATTTTTTTCGAGATCATTTTTGGATACAAGATTTAATAAGGGGTTCCATTCTTTAAGCAGGGATATATATTGTGAAATCTCCGTTTGCCATTCTTCCCAGTCTATGGGATAGAAAGGAATTCGTTTTTTATACAGTTCTATATTTAAGGACATAAAAATTTCTTTTTTTTATTTTTGTTTTATTTTAGCATAGGGGTATAATTTTAATAGATTTAATTATTATATAAAGAAAGGACTTGTATGTTTGGAGATTTTTCACGACGAACATTATTAAAAGGGTTTACTATGGGTATGGGAATGATGGTTAGCAATGTATCCTTTTCTGCTCCGGAAAAGGAGGTTATAAAAGGTTTTGATGAGACACGCTCAAATACAGATACGGAGAAGAAGTGGGAACCATATTCCGACCGTAAAATTCGTGTTGGAATTGCCGGCTATGGTTTATGTAAATTTGGTGCTGCATTTGGTTTTCAAGACCATCCCAATGTAGAGGTAGTTGCGGTTACAGATTTGATACCCGAGCGATGTGCTGGTTTAGCGAAAGATTGTCGCTGTTCAAAAACCTATCCCTCTCTGGAGGAGATGGTAAAAGACAGGGACATAGAAGCGGTTTTTGTTGCTACAGATGCTCCGAACCATGCGAAACATTGTATAGAAGTATTGAAACATGGTAAACATGTGGCATCCGCAGTACCCGCTTCCTTTGCTTCACTTGAAGATTCGTATGCTCTGTATGAAACGGTGAAATCAACAGGACTTAATTACATGCTGATGGAAACCAGTGCTTATCGTGATGATTGCTATGCGATGCGGGCCCTATATAAAGCGGGGGCTCTTGGCGAATTGGTTTACTGTGAAGGAGAATATTATCACTATATGGAGACACCACTGGATTCATATAAGGGGTGGAGAATAGGTCTTCCTCCGCAATGGTATCCCACACATTCTAATGCTTATTATATCTGTGTAAACGGGGGATATTTTACGGAAGTTTCGTGTATGGGCATGCCATCAAAAGTTCAGCATTTGTTGAAGGAAAATAATGTTTACAATAATCCCTTTGGAACGGAGATAGCCCTATTTCGCACGAAAGAAGGTGGCATGGCACGGATGGCGGTTAGTTGGGATACGCCGGGATTTGAAGGAGAAATAGGGCGTGTTCGTGGGCAGAAAGGTTCGGTGAGTGGAGTAGACTATGAAGGTGTAGAAGATGTTTCTAAAATCAATATTAAAAAACCGCCATTACCACCGACAGTGCATGCAGGTGGACATGGAGGGTCGCATGGTTATTTAACGGATGAGTTTATCCGTTCCATCATCGAGAATCGCCGTCCACTTATTGATGTAGCAATGGCTTTAAATCTGTCTGTTTCGGGTTTCATTGCTCATCAGTCCGCACTCAAAGATGGTGAATTGCTTAAAGTTCCAACATTCGAGTGAGGTCTGTATTTTCGGATAAATAAAACAATATATTGAAGTGGGATGCAAAGGTTTTTACAGGGGTGTAAGAAAAGTGGATTATTGGTATAATGTTTGGGAAGGGAAATTCTTTTCGATTCGTAAATGTTAAATTTTCTAGAAAAGAAAGGGAATAAAGATGTCAAAAGTTCTTACTGAGGTATTGGTTCCAATTGATTGTCATTATCAGGTCCCGTTGCGGGCATGTTCCTTTATGTTGATAGAAGATAATCGGGCGAGTTTTGTAGATAATAATACAGTTTTTGCTGTTCCCTATATATTAAAGGCACTGCAGGAACATACGATACCAACGGAAAATGTGGATTATTTGATTGTAACGCATGTTCATCTCGACCATGCAGGGGGAACTTTTGCTTTATTGAAGCATTGTCCCAATGCGAAAGTGATAGCCCATCCGAAGACGGCGAAATTTCTTGCGAAACCGGAACGGTTAATCGAAGGGGCACGAGCAGTTTATGGAGAGCCGTTATTTACGCAACTTTTTGGTGAAATCGAACCTGTGCCGGAAGATAGAATACAAATTGTTGCGGATGAGGAAACTCTAAAATGGGGAGAACGGAGGTTTCGTTTTATGCATACTTTGGGACATGCCACGCATCATATCTGCATATATGATGATAAAACAAACGGTGTGTTTACGGGGGACTCATTCGGATTAGGGCAGTCTGACCCACAGACTTATGAAACACAATTTATGATTGTAAGCACAGCCCCGGCTGATTTTGACCCTATAGAAGAGGAAAAGACCATTCGGCGGATTGTATCACTAAACCCAGACTATGTATTTTTACCCCATTATGGTATCCACCGGAATCCGTTGCATAGTTCTACTTTTTTGCTTCGTTCCTTATCTGCAATGAATGTGATTATGCAGACAGCCCTTGATAAAAATGTTCCGGATGAGAAGTTGATGGATTGGTTGTATCCGAGAGTTGTTGAAGCGACCCGAGAACAAATTGAATGGTGTGGCGTGCAGGATGTGGAGTTGGCAATGAATTGGCTTGGAGATGACCCACGTATCAATGCAATGGGTTTGATGACCGCTATCCAGAAAAAGCGAGCCGGGAAATAGTTTGCTATCGTTATTTTTGTCTAAACACGGAGGAACCATTTTTTGCGGTAGAGCAAGTATAAAATGCTCCAGGTAATAAGCAGGACAGACAGAGGGATAATATGGTGTTGAACAAAGGGAGGAAGCCGGTCCCCGATAATCCATAGTATCCCTTCTTTAATAAAGGGTGCTCCCATATATGCAATAATTGCATTGGAACCAATTACCATAAAGGGAAAAGCCCATGTCGTTAGCCCACCAATTTCCATAACCAGGTAGAATAGAGCCAGCAGTAAAAATGACCAACCTCCGGACCATAGTACCATGGAACTACTCCAGATGTGTTTGATAATTGGGAAATGGAATGACCATAACCATCCGAGACAAAGACATAAAATTCCGACACCGACTAAAGTGCCAAAGGTTTTCCATCGACTCTGGATGTTCCGCAAGATATAACCTGCGTGTGTTCCTAACATAACAGTGGCACCAAATCCCAGACCGCTTAATATCCATGTATAGTGTGTTCCATCACGAAATCTACGTAAAATCAATTCGTCAATATACATTGCCCAGTTTTGTTCTGGCAGGAGAATGCCTCTGCCGACACCCGGTAGTGGAATGAACATCATCCATATCCAGTATATAACGAGCAAAGACAGTGTAATGAATATATGGAAACGAAATGGTACATATAAAAGCACGAGCGATGCCATGAAATAACCCACTGCAATGGCTTGTAATGTATTACTGAACAGACGAAGTTTATTTATATCAAAAGATAATAAGTTGCCCTGTGCTATCATACCTAAAATCCAGAGCAAGATAACTCTTCGGATGAGTCGCATATAAAAATTTTTATGACTTCCCTGCCCCTGTATATATTTGTTCATAGAGAAGGGAATTGTTACTCCTGTGATGAAAAGGAATAGGGGCATAATCATGTCCCAGGCGGAAAAGCCTTCCCATTCCGGATGAGATAATTGATACTGCAACCATGGGGGAACACTACCCAGTATTAATATAATGAAACTAACAATGACTTCTTTGCCTTGCATAATCCAGAACATATCAAATCCGCGGAGAGCGTCAACAGATAATATACGAGGGACAGAGACAGTAACATTATTATTCTGGGACGGGATATTGTTTTCGTTAGATTGGCTCATAAAAAGTCCTCTTTATGGTGGATTGCTGTATTCGATTGGTGAAAGAGATGTTTGATTATACTGAAAGGGAAAGAGATGAACAAAATGTTATAGAAGTCCGACGAGTCCGACATTTCTATTGAAATTCAAAGAGCAGAGCATCTTGTTTCTCAATTATCTGTGAGAAATGGATAATTCCTTCCGAAAAGGAACCTACAATGATAGAGTTGTTTATATCATTCTTTATAATTTTGCCTTTGTCAGGGAGTAGCCAATCTCGGGATGAAATGGTAAATTTTAAGAGTCTGTCTTTATTATCCGCGTTTGCAACCGCTAAGGCTGTTTTCCCGCTATCTGTTTTCCAGGGCATGGTCAAGAGAAGATTTCCACGACGATTAAAAATCTTTCCTCCTTCTTTACGATATGCATATACAGACAAGCAAATTTCATCCCAGTTATCCGGCATGTCTTCGGGTAAAGGTTTCAGGAGTTCGCCTTGCAAAAAATATTCGCGGAATTTATAACGAAGTTTTGCAAGTTTCAGGACAAATTCCAATTCTTCTTTTCGTTCATTCCATAGTTCCTTTTTGTAATTTGCAATCATGGGTTGTTGTCCCCATACGAAGGCACATGCTTGTTCATAGCGGAATTGTGTATTCCATGTTTTATCCAGTGTTCGCAAGGGTTCTGGTGGGGCAAATTTTCGGGTCCAGAGAGAATCGTAAGGAGGTTCGGTAAGGGATGCATAATTGCCAAATTGTATGGCTATGGGATGATATACAGCCTGAAAAAGGGGGACAGGTTGCCAGCCATCTCCACCGGCGTATCTTCCTTTACTAACTTGTAAACTTAGAAAGAGGTCTAGATAAGGAAGCCATGTTTCGCCACAACCTTCGCCTGCTAAAACGACAGTATCATTATTTCGGGGTGTGCATTCTGTCCGCAATTGAGATGTTAGTTGTTGAAAACCTTTCATCCAGAAATCTTTTTCGCCGGGTATATGTCCGTGGTTGGTTGCGAAACAAGGGAGAGAAGCACATGCCTGGTCCAGATAAAAACCTGAAACTGTGGTATCTCTCCATGTAGGTATCATTATATTGAGGAGTGTCTTGTGCCAGAATTCTGTTCCCATACACATAGGCACGCAGGGAGAAGGCTGAAAGATATTATATATTTCCGGATGAATATTGCCATCTTTATCCGTTACTGCATAGCGTTCTGCATTTTGTTCTTTCCATGAGCGTGTTTCTGTTCCCCATAATCGTTGGTTTACATATATCAGGGTATGGATACCTTCCTTAGTTGCTTTTTCCAGTGCATTTGTGAACGAAATATTTCCTTCCCGAGGAGGCAGATATTCTGGAAAACCAATGTCATATGCACAGCCATGCCACCAATGCCATAATACAGATACCGGGAGTTGCAATCGTTTTGCCATATCCATGGCGGGCAACAGCACCTTTTCGGATTCCATTCGGTTCCAGACCCATAAGGCTGTGTCCTCAACCCATGATGCGGTTTGTTTCTGTTTTTTTCTACTTTCTTCTGCCCAGAATTGTTTCCGTGCCCATTGACGATATAACAGAGCCATATCATACCAATTCCCATGAATGGCGGTTATACATACAGGATAGGAGAGGTGTAGCCATCCCTGTTTATTGTCATGGAGTAGATGCGTCCAACCCATACCCCCTTGTTCGCCGTCACCGTGAATATATGCAGACTTGAAGTTTTGTTGCGTGTCTTTTGTCCACAAGCAGAGAGCAAAAGGAGCATTACTGTATATTCCAATCCATTGCATGGATAATGTGCCAGGATACTCCCATCGACGCTTACCTTGAAAACCTTGATTTTTATTCCTATAAATACGGCTATCGTAAATCTCTCCCATCCAGTAAGGAATGACGGGATAAGAATCTGTTGCCATAGGCATATTATTTATTCGAGGAAGAGTAAGTTCAGCAAACAGGGTCTGCTTTGTTTTGCAGGAGAATAATAGTTCTAATGTATATCCATCAACGGGCTTCATTTGTAAGGAAACTTCCCATTGCGTTTGCGCCCTGTTTTTATCGTCAGGTATGGGTGTCCACCGGAAGTAGGTTATATTGTTTTCAGAGGAGAAAGAAAATAAGATATTTTTTTCCTCAGCGTTAAAAAGCAAATCGTTCCCTTTTAGTTCCCAGATGGAACAAGGTGGGTTAAAGACAAAATTCTGTTCGGGATGAACAAGAGAACGAATTTCTTTTAATAATCCATGTTCGGATTCAAATGTCCAATGAATTAAGTTAGTCTCCAGAATAATCTCTTCTGCATAGATTATGTGAAAGTTAAAAACTAAAAGTATGAATAGAAAGAATATAAAATATTTATTCATAAAGAAACCTTGCGGAAATTTATGCTTTAAAGTTCTGTTCTTATTTTCAAGTATAATTTACCTTGTAAGAATATAAAGAAGGAGTTGATATGAATACAAAGTCGTTACAAGGGAAAGTAGCACTGGTAACCGGTGCGGGTAGAGGTATAGGTAGGGCTATAGCCGTAACACTAGCAGAAGAAGGCGTTGCTGTAGCTGTACTTTCAAGAACAGAGCATGAATTACAGGAAACGGTGCAGGAAATAGAGAAGCAAAACGGGAAAGCCCTTCCCTTTATTGCAGATGTAACTCATCCTGAACAAATACAACCATGTGTAGGAACAATCCTCCAAAAATGGGGACAAATAGATATATTGATTAATAATGCAGGATTTGCAAAATTTAAACCTTTTGAAGAGTTGACCCTAGAAGAGTGGAAGCAAACGATAGATGTGAATCTTACCGGTACTTTTATAGTAACCCAATCCGTTTTGCCGAACATGATACAAAGAAAGACGGGGAGTATCATCAATATTTCCAGTGTTTCCGGTCTTCGCCCTATTCCAAAGCAATCTGCATATTGTGCTTCCAAACATGGAGTTATTGGCTTGACTACCACGCTTGCAATGGAAATGAAACCGTATAACATTCGTGTTCATGCAATATGCCCCGGTGGTGTTGTTACACGACTCAGTCAGGAAAATATGTCGGAGCGAGATATGAGTGATTGGATGATGCCGGAAGATGTTGCCCATACAGTTATGTATTTATTAACTCAACATCCGCGAGCAACAACGGATATTATTTATCTTCGTCGTTATGGAAGTGTTCCCTTAGGAGGTTAGTTCCGTTGGGTATGACCGGTCCGATGGTTCTGGCGGGTATGGCATAATTTGAGTTGACATGTCTTTTTCATTTATGGTATTACATTGTATTACCATACGGGTTAAAGCATAAAACTCAATATGTAAGGAAATAGAGATATGTCTGCAAATTCTGAACCGCAAGTTATTTCGTTCAAAGCGGATAAAGCACTCTGGGAAGCTCTGGAAGGAATTACAAACCGTTCCGAATTTATCCGTAATGCTATCTTGATGGCTTTGAATAATGTTTGCCCTTTGTGTGGTGGAACAGGTTTAATTTCTGCTGCACAAAGGAATCATTTACAGAATTTTTTGAAAAATCATGAGGTTGTTATATGTAAAGAATGTAATCAGCGTCATTTGACCTGCACGCATTCCGCAAAGAAATAAAAGGGGTTTTCATAAAATGAAAGTGTGTGTTTTCTCTGTTGTTCGTTGTATTATTTTTTGGGGTTTATTCTGTCCAGCCGGGTTATGGGCAGTAGATGAAGGAAATGTTTATTATGCCGGTATTCCCCCCATTGCGGGTATTCTTGATAGTCTGGTGCTTTCAAATGAAAAGGTGGAAGTTATCTGTGGCTCGAATGTAAATCCACATACTTTTGATATATTTCCGTCGCAGTTGCAAAAGTTATCGTATGCAAAAATATTTTTTCATACACGATTTCCTTATGAATTAAAGATTGTAAATACTTTGACAAAGGTAGAAAGCCAGGTGGTTTGTGTGGATGTAACAAGTAATATTCACTGGCGAGAGGGACATGTTCATTCTGAACATGAACATTCTCATGAATATGAGGAGGATAAAGATTTACACTGCTGGCTCAGTCCTGAAAACTTAAAGATTATGGCTTCCAATATATATATCGCACTGATTAAAAAGAATCCTGCGGGGAAAGATACTTATCAGATGAATTATAAAAGATGGCTTCATAACTTTGAAGAGGTAAATAAAAAAGTAGAAGAAATATTATTACCCTACAAAGGGAAAAGTTTTTTTGTTTACCATCCTGCTTTTGGCTATTTTGCGGAATCCTATGGTATGCATGAGATTTGCATAGAGAAAGAGGGGAAGAGCCCCTCGCCGAGGCAGATACAACTGTTGTTCGAGCAGATGCAGAAAGAAGGGACAAAGGTTATTTTTATTCAACCGCAATTTGACTGGAAACCTGCAGAGATTATTGCAAAAGCCATTGGAGGTAAGGTAGAAGTGATGAATGATTTTGAACGGGATATATTAAAACATTATTTATTTATTGCTGAAAAAATATCTGCATCGTATAAATGAAGAGGTAAGCGTTAAAAAGAAATTATGATGGAATATATCGAACATGATAGAAAGTCGAATTCGTTATCGAGAAAAACTTCTCCTCCGGCAATTTGCATGCAGGATTTATATTTTTCTTATCAAAAAGAATACATTCTTGAAAATGTAAATCTGGATATATATGCCCGTGAGTTTGTTTCCATTATTGGTCCGAATGGTAGTGGTAAAACGACATTATTGAAACTTATGTTAGGGCTTTTACAACCTCAAAAGGGGTATATCCATATTTTTGGTGAAAAGCCTGAAAAGAAGCGTGATCGAATAGGTTATGTACCCCAATATTTTCAGTTAGACTTATCTTTTCCGGCGACGGTGCTGGAAGTTGTTTTAATGGGGCTAATTCACAAACGGCAATGGTTTGGTTTTTCATCTCTGGCACGTAAGAAAGCCCGAGAGGCATTGGAGGTAGTGGGATTGGGACTGTTGGAGAAGGAAATGTTTCGTAATCTTTCTGGGGGACAACGCCAGCGGGTATTAATTGCTCGCGCATTGGTGAGCCAACCTGAAATCCTTCTCTTTGATGAACCGACAGCCCATGTAGATACGGTTGCAGAAAAGAATCTGATGGCTTTATTAAAGCAGATTAGCAGAGAATTGACAGTTATTCTGGTTTCCCATGACCTTGGGTTTGTATCGAACTATGTAGATACGGTAGTTTGTGTTAACAGAACGGTACAAAAACATCCAACAGACCAACTTACCGGCGCGATTATTCAGGAATTGTATGGAAGACATGTCGAAATGGTTCATCATGGACTTATCCAAGCTCAGGAGCAACATAACCATGGATGAATTATGGCATGCCTTTATTGACCCCAATTTTCCGTTTTTACGATATGCCTTTGTATCGGGAATACTGGCAAGTATTGGTTTTGGAATTGTTGGTTCGTATGTGGTTACAAAGAATATGCTTTCACTGGTGGGAGCCATTTCACATTCTGTGCTTGCAGGTGTAGGTATGGCTTTATTTCTACAGCATCGCTATCAGATACATTATATAACTCCCTTTTATGGGGCTCTGGTAGCGGGAATTTTTTCCGCATGTATTATTTCTTTTGTATCGCATTATCTCACAGGGAGGCAGGATGCGGTTATTGGTGCTATCTGGGCAGTAGGGATGGCAATCGGGATGGTTTTTCTGGCATATACCCCTGGTTATATTGACCCCATGAGTTATCTTTTTGGGAGTACTTTTTTAATTACAAAGGACGAAATAAAAAATCTTATATTTCTGGATATTGCTATTCTTGTAATTGTTTTTATATATTATCCACAATTCTGGGCATATTGCTTTGACGAGGAATTTTCGCGTGTGCGGAATATTCCCGTAATGTTTTTGAACCTGCTGTTGCTGGTTATGTCTGCGGTTACAGTGGTTATGATGATGCCTATGGTGGGGATTATCCTTGTTCTGGCTCAATTATCTCTTCCTGTATTAATTGCAGAACAATTCGTATCAAGTCTTTCCTTATTGATGCTGTGTTCGGTTATCCTTTGTATGTTTACCAGTACGCTGGGATTAATTGGCAGTTATAAACTTGACCTGCCTGCTGGACCTATAATTGTTCTTACCTCCATGAGCGTTTATGTCCTTGTATCTCTTTTTCGTTTGATGAGAAAGATACTCCGCTAATCCTTTTCATAGATTGATGAAGCGGGTATTATGCGGTTTTCCCACCATCACATACAAGGATGGCTCCATTTGTGTAGGAGGCACTATCAGATGCTAAATAAATCACCGCACCTACGATTTCTTCCGGCTGGGCATGCCTTCCTAAGGGAGTGGCCTGAACATAGCGTTCACGGATTTCGGGCGTATCTACAAGAAGGGAAGCAAAGCGGGTCTCTGTTAATCCCGGGCATACTGCATTACAACGTACACCCGCAGGACCCAATTCACGAGCAAGAACTTTTGTTAACATGATTACGGCGGATTTGGTCATTGAGTAAATGCCCATAAAAGGAGACGGTTGTAAACCTTCAATAGAGGCAATGTTGATAATCACCCCTTTCCCCTGGGATATCATCATTTTCCCTGCATGTTGCGACATTAAAAAATAACCTTTGCAATTGACTTCAAAGGTTTTATCAAATACAGTTTCTGTGGCTTCGAGTATGGGTCCAAAGTAGGGATTGGTTGCTGAATTGTTTACCAGGATGTCCAGTTTGCCAAAATCGTTCTGGATACACTCAAATAATTGTGCAATATCCTGACTGCGGGCACTATGACATGTTATAGGAGTTGCTTTTCCGCCCATTGCATTAATTTGATGGGCGGTTTCTTCTAACGGTTTCGCATTTCTTGCTGTGATAATGACATGGGCACCGAGTTCAGCCAATCCCAGGGCAATGGCTTTGCCTATCCCACGACTTGCCCCGGTGATAAGGGCAATTCTGCCAGCAAAATTTATTTTTTCACGGATAGAATAACTTGTAGGAGTTGTTTCTATTGCCATAATAGGTTCCTTTTATATTTATAAAGAGAATCTGGGTATTATTTCTGTATTCCATTGTAACAAATAGATGGGGTTAATATATAGTATTCCTTTTTCCTATCTTAAATAGGCGAGAAGAAAGGAATATATAATTTATGCATTCTTACTGCATAAAATATATAAATTTTATGCACTGAGAAAATAACTTTTATGACCGTTGTGGATTAGTCGTAATGTGCTTGTAGAAGCCATTTCCAGAGAGGAATGAAATGTATTCTTTTTCTGTTTACTATTTCTTCTGCTTCGGTGTATTCGGTGATGACAAGGAGATTGTTACATTTTAATTCTTTACTGGCAGTTATAAGTGCATTTATTTCACGTTTCTTTGTTTCGTGATTATCTATGTTATAACAGACTTGTATTAACTGCTTTATTTTTGTTCCTGTTCGTATTACAAAATCAACCTCATGTTTGTATATATCCTGCCAATAAAAGAAATCGGTATCATCCAGGTATTTTCTTCGCCAGAGTTCCAATGCTACGATATTCTCGTATATTTTTCCTTTATCTGCAGAGTTCTTGAAACTTAACGATTGTATGATTCCGGTGTCTATACAGTAGCATTTTCTATTGGCAAGCAGGCTTTCTTTATATTTATTTGTAAGTCTTCGGACAAAGAAGAAGAGGTATGCTTCTTCCAGATATAGGGTGTAATTCAGGGCTGTGTGAATACTTTTCAGGTTGAATATATTTTTGATTTTATTAAAACTCACAAAGCCCGAGTGATGTGTGATAAGGTAATTGGCTATGTCCATGATAGTCTTTACATACTTTATCCGATGTCGTAGCACAACATCCTTTGTGATTAATGTGGAGTATAATGAGCGTAAATAAGATTTGGTATCGATACTTTCTTTGAGTGTCTCTGGAAAACCCCCGTTTGTAAGATATTCGTTAAATTTTCTTTTTATTAAGGCTGTATCGCGAGTGGATAAGATTTTCCCGGGTTGTATCCCGTAATAACTTAAATACTCTGCAAAAGAAAAAGGGAACAATTCCAGACATATATGTCGTCCTGTTAGATGTGTGGCTAAATCACGCCCCAATAGTTTTGCATTACTACCTGTTACGATGATATTAAAACCCTGACGGTGAAGACGGTTTACGAATAATTCCCATCGAGGTATATTTTGTATTTCGTCAAATATGATGTATTGGAAGTCTCCATACACTTCGTAAAATACCTCGATGATGGTATTCAGGTCTTCTGTTTCTAAAGAGAATAGTCGTTCATCATCAAAGTTAAGGTAGGCTGTATTTTTATTTCGAAATAGTTGATGTGCAAATACGGATTTTCCGCATCTTCTTATGCCGGTGATAACCTTGATGATTTCCGAATCGGCTTGTTTCTGGTAGGGATGTAAAAGAGTGCGTTCGACTATCTTATCCCGTTTATAGAGGTAGTCTAATTCCCCTTTCTGGTCTATAACTACTTGTTGTATTATATATTTATTTATCATAGTGCATAAATTCTATTATTTTTATGCAATCTTACTGCATAAAATTTATATAACTATATCATGGGTGTAATGGGAATTTCAAGAGGAAATAGCCTTTGTTTATTATTCTTGTAGGTGTATTTCTGCAGATAGAAAACCTTTTCTCGAATAGATACTTACCGCAACAATATTCCCATATTTCCCCGTGAAAAATAATTCTGTGATAACATTTCCGTAATATTGAACCCAATTATTGTAATAGCCTTCTTCAAAAGGGACACCTTTACGAAGTACAATAAATGCCTTCTTTGTATTTGAGGGTATTTTTTGAAAGAAGGTATAAAAATCTTTTTCGTTAGGGGGTGTATCCCGAATTGCACCGGGAACGAAACAATAACTACGACGATTATCACAAAATAGGTGCAGGTCAAAGGTTGAATCGCCAACAATCCAGTCTCCGGGTTGTGTATTGGAACAAACCCACTCGCCACGAGCATTATTGTTCATAAGGGTAGTAGTGGTCTGGAATGGGGAGTTATCCACGGGGTATGTATAATAAAAACTTACTTCTGCTAGAATGAGAACGCATCCCATTAGCCATGACGGAAAAGGGATGATTTTTTCGGTAAGAACGGATATCAGGATTATAAGGACTATACAGAAAGGGAGTAATAAACGATGCCCCGGTGTATCAATCTGATAAAAGGAAGCATATACTATTATGCTAATGAAATATAAAAGTCCCCAGCCAATAAAAATGAGAACAAATCGGTCTATGAGGAAATGCTTTATCCATGCCCTGTTTTTCCGTATGACGATAAAAAGGATATAGATAAGAAATAGAGCAAGAAGGACATGAAACTGAATTTCTAAAGGAATAAGTGTTGGCGGAACCAATTCGTTTGTTAAGGCATTAAAAGCATATTGTATATTTTTGTATATAGGTATATAACTTGCGGGTCGTGAAGTTCCCATAAGTGTTCCTGTGCTTGTGAGATTCCGGATAATAACAGGTGTTGATAAACATGCCCAACCAAGGAGATATGTAAAACTATTTAAGACACCTTGTTTTGTTTTTACCTTTTGGGGGACATTATTCGGAGTGAGCAAACCAAGTATAAGGATTATAAAAATTCCGTAGGGAAGTAATATGCCCAGAATATATCGTATGGAAAAAGCGATACCCGCAATAATGCCTGCCAGAAAGAGTCGTAGTCTATAATAAGATTTCCGGTATTCCATTACCAGCCATAGCGATGTAAGTATCAGGGGAATAACGATACCATCACTCCAGACCCATGAATAGGTGTACAGAATAGGATAGTAAATAAGGAGAAAGAGGATTCCCCATAAACCTGTGCGAAAATTGTAAGTTTGGGCAAGTAAAAAAAACAAAGAAATTAAAGTAAAAATATAACCAGCCCAAACCCCTATTGCTCCTGTATTAATAAAGGATATATTTTTTCCGATACTTTTTAGGAGGTATATGTAAATGGGGAAACCGGGTGCCCAGTAGCCCATCGGGATATACGAGGTCCCGCCTTTCCACTGTTCCAGTTCACTGGTGAGTATGAAGGAATGAACAATGCCATGTCCGTGATAAATGTTTTGTGCGGTATCGAGGTAGATATACGAATCGGGAGATAGATACAAGCCATGACTCATAATCCTGAACAAGCTTATCCCCGAAACAGTTACAAACATGAGGAGAATAAAGGTTGATTTTATAAATTTATTGGTTTGTTCGGATGTGAACATGTGAGAGAAGACTATCGCTTCTTTTGGAATTGTTGTAACTTTTTCTCTAATTTCGTGTCCGGGATACCTGAGAGTGCCAGATATTGTTGATAATATTCTTTCGCCTTTTCAGGATTTTTCTTTTTATCGATAAAGATATAAGCCAGATTGTAATATAGCCAGGAATAGTTTTTTCCTTCCGGGGTTTGAAGAACAGTTTCACCGT
This sequence comes from Candidatus Hydrogenedens sp., assembly GCA_049968235.1. Taxonomy (GTDB): domain Bacteria; phylum Hydrogenedentota; class Hydrogenedentia; order Hydrogenedentales; family Hydrogenedentaceae; genus Hydrogenedens. The sequence goes on along the minus strand of JBMFRC010000003.1, from coordinate 150,066 downwards.
GTTTTATGGCTTCGTCTATTTTTTTAGATTTATATAGAGCGACAATAAGAGCGTTGCCTTGTTCGGGTTTCTGTTGGTTTATGTTCCATGCCTTTTCAAAGAAAGGGATTGCCTTTTTGGCTTTTCGGGCATAGAGTTTTGAAATACCAGACGAAAAATAATACTCCTCTGAAAGGTCTAATTGTAATGCTCCGCATAATTGTGCTACGGATAACCGAATTCCGAATTCTTCCGCCTTTTTAAAGTTCTCGCCCTTGTTTTCCGTCCATCGTGTTAATGCATTTTTAGCCATGATTAATCGAGGGGAGAACATATTGGATTTGAACGGATTGAAATAAGTATCGAAAGATTGATTTACCTTTAAATCTATGTTTGGTGTAATAACAAATTCATCTCTCCACAATGTTTTTGATTTTTTTATATCGTAAAGTTTTCCGTTGATACGGAAAAACATTTCTCCTTCAGGACCATAAATTCCTGTGGTGATTTTAAGGTCTATTAGAATATCAATTCCTTTATTTTTGAGTTGGTTCATTCGGTCCTGTTGTGCCTCGCGGTCCGTATTATATTTTGCAGTTGAGCCTAAAGGTGGAACTTCGATAAATTCCGACGGCAACTTTGTTTTTAATGTTTCAAGGATAGCATTCCGAAATTTTTGTGTTCCATTCAAATCCCCTACAACTGCTTGTAAATCCTTCCGATAGTTTTCATTCTGAACTTCTGAAATCAATGCTCCTGCAAGTCGTGCGGAACTGTGTATAATTTGTAACGTTTGTCGAACAGGTGATACGGATATAACAAATTCATCAGGTAAGGTATCAATAGAAATAGCCACTTTTTTTGCTGATTGAATGATGGATTGTAATACGGTTGTTTCTTTTGCATAGGTTGTAGATATAAATAATAGAAATGCTAAGATAATGATGGAGAGAAATCCCCCTTTCTGGATGCTTTGCCGTTTCATATGTTTTGCCTTTCCTCTTTACAGGTAAATTTATTTGTGTGTTTTCATTTTACCATAAAAATACAAGTAGGCACACTACAATTATTAAAATTGTATATCTAATGTTTTTTCTTCTCCGGAGGGAAGCATTTCTACCTGGCTTATTTCTTGCATTTTATTGTTATCCGGATCAAGTATTTCAATATTATATTTACCTTCCTGGAAAACAAACGGTTTGAAGGTTGTTGTATTCAGGCGAAGTGTGTATATAAGGCTATTATCGTCTGCCTTTCGGATTTTAATTACAGGCTGTTGAAGCCCTTTGATATTTAATGTCGGTAGATAGCCTTTTATCTCGCTTTTGTAGTTATCCTGTTGCTGAATGGTAATAGGCCAGCCATAGAAAGGTTTTGCATTTTCTAAAGCAGGGGATACCCATCGAGGCCAGCATTCAAAGGTAATGGTACGGTCGCTCTTTTTCAGCCGTATAATTCCATAACCCGTAGCAGGATTATATAATTCTTGGGGTTCTATCCCATAGAGCATGGGGTTCGCAACCGCATGCACAGTAATTTTATTTCCGAACCCATCTTCATACTCCCCTGTATAGCGAGGAGCCCCTTCTTTACGATTTTTCCCCGGTAGCGGTGGGAACCAGCGTCGCGGAAAGCGAGTGCCTAACGCAGGGACTGCAAATGCGTACGATGAATCGTTCCATTGCTCTACTCCATATTGGACTGTTATTCCTAAATGTTGGTCCCCGCAGATGTGGACAGCGAAGCATTTTCTCCATAAGCGTAGAGCGTCATTTCTCGCAGAGGGAGGCCAGCCGTTGGTATCTGCATCCGCTTTAATTGCATAGAATTCCGGATATTCTTCCGGTGGGTAAAGTTCCAGTTTCGGGATAATGTTATCCCTTGTCTCGTTTGCGGGCAGGGTACTGGCACTTGCATACAAGGTTTGAGATAACACTACTTTGAATTGTGTTCCATACGACCAATCTTCAACCCATGCATTTAAAAATTTCATCTGCCTATCACCCAATAAAACCGCATTAGGGACATCCGCTTCTTTCTTGGGGTCGAAATTGTAATTTTGAAACCAACCGTTATCACACTGGCTATCAGGTAAAAGTTCTTTGGGGGAGGATTTGAATTTTCGGTCTTCTAAGATAGCCATACTTATTCCTGAATAGACAATGTCTGTATAATAAACAGTGATACCCTGTTCAACAGATGTTGGGTCGAAAGGAGGAGGAAGGTTAGCGGTTTGTGTCTTTTGTGCTACATTAACAAATTCGGGGGAATAAACATAGCCTCCGTCGTCCTGTTGTTTTGTGGGTCTTCCCCCTGCACCCCAGAGATTTCCCTGATAGACATCGTGGTCATCGGGAATGCAAACAGTAGGTCGTTCTCGCGTTAAATATCGGAAAGACCAGTGCCATAGATACCAGCGATATAGATAATCCAAAATATCTACTTCTTTTTGAGTGGGACTGGCATATTCATATATCTGGTCGCCGGAGAAAAATAGAAAATCCGGATTGTGGTATTTTACCTTGCTTACAAGGTCTGCGTGAGGGAACCAGACTTTTGCAGGTGTCCATTCATACGAACCTGTATCAACGCCTTCGCCACCAACCATTCTTGACCCTGTGAAACCAGCTAAAACGAAGGTGTCGTTTTCTTTCGGTTCTTTGCGAATGGTTCCGTAATATGCAAATGACCGAAGTTTCCCATTTATATCATGTGCCTGAGTAACCACACGATACTTTATATCTTTATTCCCTTCCCATTTCGGGACCTCAAAACGAGCAACCCATGCGGTCAGGTCTGTTTTGGCTCGTGCAATTTCGAACCATTTCATACCCCGCTCTATTTCCAGACTTACTTCTTCTCCTTCACTGGCTCCCAAAGGAAATAATTGGGCAGAGAGATACAGATTTCCACGACTTATTGTATAGAGAGCACCTATGATTGGACCTACATCCTTCTCTTCGGAAATTACCTCTGCAACTTTGCTCCCCTTCATTTCTACATTTTGAAATATGAAATTAGCAGGTATGGAACCTTTACCGGGATGTGATACCAAACCGATGTTTCCTTCTATTTGTTTCACATTCATTTTTTCAAGAGAGACATCTGATAAAAGTTCATTTGTCTCCGCATTAAAGATATACAACCAGAGATATATCCATTCTCCTTTCTGATTTCCCTGGAGTTGGATTCGATATGCAGAACAGAATTTGGCAGGTACTTTTCCTGTGCCAATTACAGGGGCATTTTTCTTTGAAAAGTCGCGAAATATAGCTCTACCGTTTTCGTCCATCCCCCCCATAATACCACCATTTACTCCCGGGCTATGATGAACTAATGCAGATGATTGAAAATCCATATCTCTACCGGCACCTATTAGAAAGCCTGCAAAACTATCAAAAACCTCTGATGTTGCGGATAAAGGTTTTATCTCTACATTTAATTGAAAAATCCCTTCTTCTTTGCCAATACGATGACTGAGTATATGAACGGTGCGATAATCATGCTTTGTGTCTTTTGTAACACTTTTAATCCCTTCTGGTACACAACGCCAATCTTGAAGACGGTTTGCCCATAGATATGGACCTAACCAAACCCGTTCTGAAGGAATGGAGAAACTATATTTAATTACGGTACATGTATCCAAGCCATGTATTTTTTGGATGCTAAACAATAAAATAAATAAAGCAATGATAAATGTTAATAGATTCGAAGGACGGTTTTTCGTCGTATTTTTTTTCGTTCTACTCATATTGGTTACCTCCAATTCTCGTAAAATAAACGCCCCAGTAAAAAATTAGTATTATTTATATAGATATATTTATATAAATATATGATAAAATTATTATATAAGACAGTTTATAAGAAAAGAAATATAGCATATAGAATTTGTTTTTTAACCCTGATAAAAGTATACTACTCATATAACAATGTCAAAAAACAATAACTGGAGGATGGTTATATGTTAAAAGCGAAGTTTGTAAGTATTATGGTAACTGTAGGTTTGGTAGGTCTGCCGTTATTTGCGGGAGCAGAAGCTCTTAACTTGGACTTCTGTGACAGTCTTCAAAAGGTACTTGAGAATTCACTCCTGGAAGGAGTAGACCTTGGCGAGTTTCAATACTTTCTGGACATGTTCCAGCCGAACAGCATGGATTTGAATGGTAAGATATACGCAGACCTGCGTACGATACCGATACCCAATGTAGCAGGTTTAACTGAAGAACAAGCCAGAAATGTTTTAAAGGCATGGGGCTTTAATGTCGTTACTACTTTCTACACGACACATCCTACGGTACCAGCAGGTCAGGTTATTCGGACAGACCCCTCAGCAAATAAACGGGTGATTGCAGGAAGTGATGTTCGCCTCCGCGTATCTACCGGGGAAGGTCCGGAAAATTCACCTATTGATAGTATCTCTGCAGTGGAATTTATTGGTAATTTGAGTGGAAATGGAATTTTAGATATTGCCAATGAATTTGGACTTATCCAGAGAATAGGTAATGATGAAACATTTAATAACGGTGTGTTGACCCATGAGCAGGTATATAATGCGTGGACACACAATTTAACCCAATTTCAGACGGATATGGGTCCAACTCTTTCTGCACTCTTGCCAGGTCTTATCCCCGGTATTCAGGAAATCTTCCTTGCATATTTAACTTTGGGTGATGGGAACTATAAGATTTATTCTCAACCGACTCCCAATCAATTTGAAGGTTATATGAATGGGGGTATGATTAGTCCGCCGACACCATCCATTGCAAAAGGTTTTGTTAAGATGACGCAGACTTTGGACGAAAGTAAAACAAATATTACAGGAATTACTTTCAATATTGATATTACAAATATTGAAGGGATAACTTCGATAACCGCAGTGAAAGTGGATACAACGGAAACCTGGTGGTCTATTAATTTTGGAAAGACAGACCTGTCCATTGAATACACAGTAACACCAGAACAACTTGCTATGATTGACACCACAAAGGTATTCCCAAACGATGATTATTGGAACAATTTCTATATCATAGCCAAAACGATTGCATACCCGGATGGCGAAATAGCGATTCGACTTGGTGATTTAGAACCTCGTTCCATCCTGGCAGAAGGTGAAGGTTCTTTCGGTATTATTGCAGGATTAATTGCCCTTCTTGATGAACAGTTGCGGAAAGCCACTCAGGAGCAATTCGGTCAGGCCATAGGATTTGATAATCCTTACTTGAATAAAGAGAATTATATTGGATTGAGCGACTTGCTTCCGGATGCAGACGCAGATGGTGATGGTGCTACTAATCGTTGTGAATATGAATGGTTTGATAAAGAATATTGCAGAGAACTTGTTGCTAAATGTGCAGGTAATCAGGTAATTACAAAAGATGGAGTTGATACAGGAAGTCTGAGTACAAAAAAGGGAAGTTTTGTTTTTAGATTATGGCATGACCCCGAAGCAGATGAAGTCTATTTAGATGTTGAAATTACCCCCGCAGTAACACTGAGTAAAATAACACAAATTGGCATTTTCGATGGTAAGAATAATGAGGCTCCACTAATTTATAATTTCCCGGGACCTTTTACATCCTCTCCTTATAAACATAGAATTACTCAAGCAGAGTTAGATGCCATGCCTGAAGCGACCAATCCACATTTAATTATTTGTACAAGCAATCAACCCGGTATTACTGACCGTGGTGAAATTGGTGCTGATTTAGTCCAGTATTGTCCTACATTGTTTGGCTCTTCGGGTAAGGGATGGAAACAGGAAAAGGAAGAAGTTATCCGATATACGGATGCAGCTTTAAATCCAGCATTACGTCCCCAATACTGCACTATGGTGCGTGGCTGTCATATTGAACTCAAAAATGACCGTGTCGTTCCTCCTGTGCCTCCTATATCCACTGGAACGGTATATGTGGATACTATTTTATATCTTGATACGCAGAATATATCTTATAAAATAACGGTAGAACATACTGTTGCCAATCCGATTTCAGCAGGTCTTTATGCGGGTGGTGTAGGTGAAAACGGTACTCTTGTTTTAGACCTGGGTAATGCTGTTTCTCCTATAGAAAGAGTTTTGACACCGGAAGAAGCACAACTGATTAGTGGTCAGGAGTTATATATTCTGATTACCAGTAGTGATTATCCGGAAGGGGAACTGAGAGCCCAGTTAGATTGTACAAACCAGTTACGGTTTGTAAACGCAAGTTTTGACTCACAAACCTTAGATGTCTGCATGAATGGATTGCCGATATTTGTTTTAACACAATATCCTTCCGCTACGGAATATAGGTCTGTTCTTTCAGGTGATTATAATTTGAGGATACTCCCGGGCACAGGTGGTTATGATACCTGTTCAAATACACCGATTATTTCCACGGATTTAAATGTATTCGGTGATAGCAGTATAACTGTGGTTGCGACAGGTTGGGTAGATAGCCTCGAATTGTTCACATTGGAAGATGACAATCGTGCTCCAGCAGAAGGGTTTGCCAATATACGCTTTGTAAATGCAGTGAAAGAAGGATATAATGTAGACTTTAGTTTTGGCGATTGGCCTCCGGAATTAACACCCTTGTTCTCCGATATTCCGGCTCTTTCCTCAACATCGTATTATGGAATAGCAGCTCCCGATACGCTGGATATCATTATTTCTAATGCAGGTTTGCCTGAAGAAGTAATCGCAACTCAGACAGGAGTGCACTTCCTGCCCGGTGGTGTATATACGATATTCCTTGTCGGTCCTGTTCCGTTAAAGAATGGTTATCAACTTCTTATTACTGAGGATAGACCCGGTGAGATACCTCCTGAAGGTACGCCAGAAGGTGTCGTCGAAGGAGAGGGAATACTGGAAGGAGTTCTCGAAGGAGAAGGAACACCGGAAGGAACACCAGAAGGAGTTCTCGAAGGAGAAGGAACACCGGAAGG
>JBMFRC010000003.1:141165-143063 GCA_049968235.1 Candidatus Hydrogenedens sp. | reverse complement strand
GAAGGAGTTCTCGAAGGAGAAGGAACACCGGAAGGAACACCAGAAGGAGTTCTCGAAGGAGAAGGAACACCGGAAGGGCTCATTGAAGGTGAAGGTGAAGGAGAAACGCCGACACCTCCGCATAGTGCGGACCAGAATGGTGATTGGAAAATAAGCTTATCGGAATTGCTTCGTGTAATACAATTCTTTAACTCTCAAGGTTATCACTGTGACCCGCAAGGTGAAGATGGATATGCTCCCGGATTAGAAGGTGATAAGACCTGCACTCCACATGCATCAGACTACGCTCCACCAGATTGGACAATTAATTTAAGCGAATTACTCCGGGTAATTCAGTTCTTCAATGTTGGTGGTTATTACCCATGTCAAGGTGGAGAAGATGGCTATTGTGCCGGTCAATTGCCTCCAAAATAGAATAACAGGATAAATAGATTATAAATGTAGAGACGCACTGTTCGGCGTCTCTACATTTTTTTTAATACATCAAGTCTTTTTTGGGAAATAACTGGAATAAGATAAAATTGGACTTGTAGGACAGAGAGAAAAAAGATTTTTATTTGTCTGTTTTCAATAGTTTTTGGGCAATGGTTCGTGCGTAATGATAAATCTCACGGATAGGGATATTGTGTTTTTGAGATAAGGAGTAACAGTCCTCAAATTCGGGACTGATTTGGTAGATATGCTCTCCGAGATATCCCATTTTTGTTTTTACTGTACCCCAGGGAGTTTCCACATCTATCCATTTTCTCTCCAGTATTATTCGTTTTTCTATCCGATAACGTATGCCGAAGGTTGTGGTGTATTTAAACAACACCTCTTGAATGTATGATATTTGTTTTTGTTCACACAGGGTGGTAATGATATATGCAGGTCTACCTTTCTTTGCGATAATGGGTGTAATAAAAGCATCGCGTGCCCCTGCATGGAGTAGTTCATTAATAATTGTGGGTAGCCATTCCCCACTCATATCATCAATGTTCGTTTCTATGATACAAATCTCTTCCATATTGGCAGATGTGTGTTCTTCACATTCGCCAATGAACAAACGGAGAATATTTGCCTGTCCTTTAATATCTTTGGTTCCTGCACCAATACCTATTTTCTCGATAACAAAGGGAGGGATGGTTTCCTGGGGATGAGTAAAACTTCGTAGTAGCACAGCCCCCGTCGGAGTTGTCAATTCTGTATGGGCTTGACCTATTTGTAAAGTATAATCTTGCAATAGTAGTGCGGTTGCAGGTGCAGGGACTGGCAAAACTCCATGGGCACAGTTCACTGTTCCACCTCCCACATTTACAGTAGAAACAAACCCTCGCTCTAATTTTTGATGCCACCAGCACCAATGGGCACCAACGATATCTATAATGGCGTCAATAGCACCTACTTCATGAAAGTGTATTTTATCCGGTGTTGTACCATGAACTGTTGCTTCTGCGGATGCTAATTGTCCGAAACTATTTAGAGACCTTTCTTTTACTTCCTCAGGTAATGCAGATTGATTGATAATTTCCTTTATTTCATTAAGCCCACGATGCGGGTGATGTCCATGATTATGAGTATCTTCTGTGTAAACCTGAAAATGGGTTGCCCGAAATCCGTGTTTTATTACCTCTTGCTTTTCAATTTTATAACCTGATATAGGTAGACTTTCTAATGCGTTTTGTAGTTCCTGAAATGGCACACCTAGGTCTAAAAATGCACCCACCAGCATATTCCCACTAATCCCAGAGGAGCAATCAAAATAGGCTATTTTCATTTTAATATATCCTTTCAGGTTATTTTTTATGATTCTAAGATTGTATTCAGTGAAATTTTTGTGTTTATATTAAGGTTAGAGTGGAGAAACAAGTTGATGTATTGTAACTGCGAAAGTAGCTGCCCCAAAGCCATTATCTATA
>JBMFRC010000003.1:18450-141067 GCA_049968235.1 Candidatus Hydrogenedens sp. | reverse complement strand
TTTATATTAAGGTTAGAGTGGAGAAACAAGTTGATGTATTGTAACTGCGAAAGTAGCTGCCCCAAAGCCATTATCTATATTTACTACAGTAAGCCCGGATGCACAGGTATTCAACATTCCTAATAAAGCGGAGACCCCTTTGAAATTAGCACCGTAGCCAATACTAGTCGGTACACCGATAACAGGTTTATCCATAAGTCCTGCTACAACACTGGGCAAAGCACCTTCCATACCGGCACAAACAATCACTGCCACTGCGGAACGAATCTTCGGAATCTGGTCAATTAATCGATGTATTCCCGCAACACCTACATCATAAATCCGTTCTACACGGGAGCCGTAGGTTTCACAGGTAATAGCACTTTCCTCTGCTATAGGTATATCACCTGTGCCTGCAGAAACAATCGCAATATATCCTTCACGATATTGTATTGGTTTTTGAATTACTGTAAAAATGCGGGCAGACTCATGGTATTTTGCTTTATGTATTTGTTTTTTGACTATATTAAAAACCTCTTTCTCACATCTTGTCGCAAGAACATTTGTTTTATGTGCTATCATGGATTTGCAAATACGGATTATCTGGTCTGCTGTTTTGCCCGGACAAAAAATAGTTTCAGGAAACCCTTTCCGTAAAGGGCGATGATGGTCAACTTTTGCATCCTTTAAATCTTCGTATGGGAAATTTCTGATTTTCTCAATAGCATCCTCAATGTTCAACTTTCCTTGTTGAACCCATTCAAGAATTTCCTTAATATACTTCGGTTTCATTTTCTTCCCTGTATTCCTTTATTTTCATATCGTTATAAATATATTTAACGAAATTTAAGAATAGCAAATTCCCACTCCTCGTTGCATAATAAATATCTTCTTTTTATATTTATCCCTATTTTATGTTATAAATAGCAAGAGAAAAATGTTTATATTTTTGGTGTTTAATTTTTCAATCAATATCCGTATTCAGGAGGTATGGTCTATGAATACTTTTTTTCTTAAACAACAAAGATATGTCATGATTATCATGATGTTCTCCGCTCTTTTTACTATGTATTGTGTCGCTACATTTTCTTTGACAATGGACAATGGTCTGGTAAATTATCAAGTGTTACAGGCGAACGCAGAGGATAAGAATTTTCCTGTTGAGGTAAGTGGAACCTGTTCCAACAATGGAAAAATAGAAATGCGTGTAATGGGATTGGCATACGAAATAGCCCCATGGAAAGAGGTTGGTTCTGCTCAGAACGGGCAATGGAAGGCAACATTAACCGATATTCCATTAGGGGGTCCATATACCATTGAATTTCAGATAAAAGATACATCCGGTGAAGTAAAAGAAAGCACCTCTATCCATGATGTTCTGGTGGGTGATGTGTGGATTTTAGCAGGGCAGTCAAATATGCAAGGGGTGGGTAATATGGAAAATGTAACCGAACCACATCCCCTGGTGCATTTGTATTCGATGGGTTACCAATGGCGTATTGCTAAAGAGCCTATACACTTACTGCAAGAATCTCCAGACCCTGTCCATTATAGTAGGGTATTAAAATCAGAGGATGAAAGAATTCAGAAAATTAAGGAAGGAATGAATGCAACGAAAGGTGCAGGATTAGGTTTGCCTTTTGCTATCGAAATGGTAAAAAGGACAGGTAGACCCGTGGGATTGATTGCATCAGCACATGGCGGAACATCCATGACGCAATGGGACCCTGCCCTTAGAGACCAGGGAGGTGAATCGTTGTATGGCTCAATGTATAAACAAGTTCTATCTGCTGGCGGAAAGGTGCGAGGTGTCTTGTGGTATCAGGGAGAGTCTGATGCCAGCAAAGACCCACAGCCATTCTATAAAGAACGGATGCGGAAACTTGTAGAATCTTTCCGTAAAGATTTCGGAAATGCGCAACTCCCCTTCTATTATGTGCAAATAGGTAGATTTATACTTGAAAATCCCGATGCAACTTACTGGAATAAGTTACAGAATGACCAATTAGAACTGGAAAAGGAATTGGCTCCCGGTGGAATGGTGCCCGCAATCGATTTAGACCTGGATGACCTTATTCACGCAGGAACAGAAGGATTAAAGATATTAGGGTATCGGTTGGTAAATCTCGTTGAACACGATTTGTTTGGTGGAAAAGTTTTGGCAGGACCGCGTATAGAAAAAATAGAAAGATTATCATCTCCTTATGGTCCTCAGGTAAAAGTTACATTTTCCGGTGTTAATGGGAAACTAAAATCTGCAGGTCGTCCATCCGGTTTCTCAATTAGCACCGCAGAAGAGGCCCCAATTTTACCCTGTATTTATAAGATTACATTCCCCGAAAATGAACCCAATGCGATTATATTATGGATAACAAAAATGCCCGAACAAGCGTTCTTATGGTATGGACGTGGCTTTGACCCGTATTGTAATATAGTAGATGAATCCAATATGGCAGTGCCCGTATTTGGTCCTGTTCCAATACCGTAAAGAATTGAATATACAACAAGTCTCAGGTAAATAAGATGAAGATACAGAATATCCTTTTGTTAATATTGATACCGATTTGTGTTATTTCTGCCGTATTATTATTGAGATGGAATGGGAATGTTTCAACGGATGAAATAGTAAATGTGAAACCCATGCAGGGAACCTTTTCTGAAAGGAATAAAGATAATGTGCCCGCAGGCTCATTTTTGACTTCTTCCGGAGGTAATGGGTCAAATGTAACTCAATCAGATAATTCCAGTGAGGAAAATGACCCAACTACGGATTATGACAAGATTTCTGAAAATCTTCGTGACAAATCATTAGAAAATGTGCTCGAAGATATGATGAAGTCTATGTCAAAAAATACAGATAATTCGGCGGATAGGAAAAATAAAACAGGCAGTAACCTGAAAGATGATGGTGCCAAAACAGGAGGAACCCTATCTTCTCAAAGCAATTCTAAAGAGAATACGGATATTGATTTTGGAAGGGGTAAAAATAAAGATAAAGACGACAAAATACGAAGAAGAACCGCTGATACAGAAAGCCAACAAATTCAGGCTCAGGTAAAGTCACTATTGAATGAAGCAAAACAAGCCTTAGATCAGGGTGATTATAATAAGGCTTCAGAACTTTTACAAAAAAGTCTGGAATTAGACCCCAATTCAAGAGATGTATTACGGTCTATGGCTAATTTGTATAAGAAAACAGGGGACTATCAGAGTGAAATGAATGTGTATAAACGGTGGATGAGTAATAATCCCAATGACCCAACCCCGCATTATTTCCTTGCGGATACTTATCGCCGGCAGGGAAATTACGACCTTGCATACCGTGAGTTACAGCAATTTACACAGATGAATGGAGAAAAACCTTCGACCTATGCAATGGCTTCCGGTGTATATCGCCAGATGGGAATGAAAGAAGAAGAAGGGCAGGCATTAACAAATTGGGTAAATACGGACCCGAACTCGCCGGATGCACGATTAGCCCTTGCAGATTATTATCGACGAAGTAATGATTATAATTCTGCTATCAATCAGTATCAGACTGCAATACAACTGGCACCGGGAAATATTAGTTCCTATGTGGCTTTAGGTAGTTTATATAGCCGAATGGGAATGTATTCCGAAGCGGAAGCACAATATCAACAGGTTCTTCAACTCCAACCGAATAATACGACCGCACAGTTATTGCTTGCACAAACCTATCAACGACAGGGTGATGTGAGTAGTGCTTTACAGATGTACCAATATATTGCTCAAAATAGTAAAGAACCATCACAGGTGCGTCAAGCACAACATGCCATTAGCCGTATTGAACGACAGATGAATACAAAACCCCCTGCAAGACAAAAATAATATTATCGGACAGGTCCGACGCAACTAATGCCTCTGACCTGTCCAACTTCCCGCTTTACTTCTTACGAAAAACAAGTTTCTTACTGAGGACAAAATTAAAAATTAGTCCTGTAAGGATACCAATAAGGGCTGGGATTTGGGGTAGTTTTTCAAATAAAGGGAAGATGTATAAAATTATAAGAACGGTAGTGTAATTTACCACAGCACCTATAGAACAAGCACTCATAAAACCTATTAATTGGGGAAACCAATGGCTTTTTACTGCATGTGGAAAGGTAAACCAGCGATTTAATATGAAGTTGGAAAGCATCGCAATTATTATGGCTATTGCGACGGAGAGACGAACCGGGATTCCACAAAATATAAGAATCGTCAGTGCCAGCAGATTAACGAAGGTCCCCGAAAAACCTATAATAGAAAAATGGAAGAAATAAGTGAGATTTTCATACTTGAAAAAATATAATCTTCGCAGGTGTATTAAGTATTTAATTTGTTCTTTAATTGAGAGTTTACTTTTTCCTCGGGCTCGTTGCGAAAAAAAGATGGGAATCTCTACTACTTTCTTTACAGGACACTTCACCAGTAATTCTAAAGCAATTTTATATCCTGTTGGGTTCAAAGGTGCTGATTTTTCATATATCCCTCTTGGTAAAGCAAAGAAACCGCTCATCGGGTCTTTTACAGAGGTTAGAGGTCGTGCTAACAATGTGGCTATTTTACTATTCATCCAACGAAAGAGCCCCCATTCCTCATCTGTTTTTCCACCGGGGACATATCGCGACCCCATAACCATATCCGCTCCTGCCTGAATTTGCTCGATGAACTCCGGTATTTTCTCAGGAGGATGACTCAAATCTGCGTCCATTACAACAAAGATATCCCCGTGTGCTTCTGTAAAGCCTTTTATTACTGCGGAACTAAGCCCTTTTTCATCATGACGCACAATAATACGACACCAGGAAAGTCCTAACGATTGTACATATTCCTCACTACCGTCCTCACTTTTATCATCGACAATAATTAATTCAAGGTTTAACGAGTGTTCCTCTTTAACTTTCTGAATACGGCTAATAAGTTCCGGTAGATTATCGCGTTCTTTGTATGTCGGGACAATTACGGAAATACTTTGTGTCATTTGCATGAAAATCGTTTCTATACCTTCTAAGGTCTTAAATATTTGTTTATACTTTAACATACTTTTAGAGATATGTGCATATAGATCGGTCTTCAGGGTGTTAAAGAAATAAAAAGATGGAATTATCTCTCTCGATTTTTAAAATATAAAACCATAACCCGAATTCAATATATCCTACACAATAGGTGTTTCACTTATGGAGGTGTTACAGTAACAAGATGACGGATTTTTTCGAAGCGTTTGGGTCCTATACCTGAGACTTGTAGTAATTCGTCAACACTCTGGAAAGGTTGATTTTCGCGATAGGATATAATGGCTTGTGCTAAAACAGGACCAATACCCGGCAGGGTTTCCAATTCCTTCTGGCTTGCATGATTGATGTCAATCAACCCACTGGCATTTGCCACAGATGTATTTTCTTTACGGGTAGGATTGGAGATGGACGACGATGAACTGGAATTGTTTTGTGTTGTATTTGTATTACCTGTGTTTACAGTATAAGCATTCCCCGAAGACAGAAAGGAAGGTATCGGTTGTGATGAGCCCCGGGCGGAAAGTCTCTGTCCATCAAATTTGACCATTTGTTTTTCCGGTACAACTACAGTGGTACCGTCCAGCAATATCGCTGCAATGTTCATATACCGTAGTTCCGCAGTCTCTAAAGGTCCCCCTGCTTTATCTATCAACTCTTGTAATCGGGTCCCCTCTTCAAGCCAATAAAGACCAGGCTTTTGTATTGCCCCTTGAATACCGACCGCGATCATGCGAGGTTTATCCTGTGTTTGAGGAAACACAGGATTAGCCTCAGGAGTTACATTCTTTAAACTATCTTCCAATCGAATATTAACAGGGATTCCTTTTTCCTTTTTTTCCGTTTTATTTTCCTCTTCGGCGGGTATTTTCGTTTTGTTTGTAGAAGGAATTACTTTTGTTTGAACAATTCCATTATCAGTTTGAGATAAATCCTTCGTTCGATTTTCATAGTAATAAATCCCTACTCCACCACATACCGCAAACAAAGCGACAATACCAATAAAAACATACCTTCCGTAATACCACTCCTTATCACTCAAAACCACCCGCATAATACAAATCCTTTATCAAAAGAATAATTAACAATCACTTTTTACAAAATCGTATGCTTTTGAAAAATCAATTACACTATCAATTACACTTTTAAAAATTCGTTTTACGGGATTTAAACTTTTCACCCCATAATTATAAATAAAATCTTGAGTCAAATTATCAAGGAGATACACCAACATTTCTAATTCAGCGATGGCTTTCTGCTTCATATCCCTTCGGTATTCTAAATAAGACCTTCCTTTTATATCACCTGACTTGCGTAAGTTGTTTTTGCATCCATAGGCATTACTAAATAAGGTTCCCTAAAAATTATTAAGTGCATTTATGGCTTCCTGTGCAATTTCAGGATTAAAAAAATATTTCTTTATAAAGGTATTATAAGGTATTTTCGATACCTAGAAAATTTATTTTGTGTAGTAAAATGCTCTTTATTGTAAGGTAACATTAACAATAGGTATTTGTAATGTTTTAACGGGACCGAAAATACCCGATTGGGTATGTCCTTCATAAACATGGGCACTGGGATGACCGAGTGCGAAATGGGGACCCAATGTGTTGAATACATGAATGCGTACATCATTGGTAGGTTGAGTTAAAGTGGAGGTAATATCAAACAGGTAAGGATGCCAGATACGCGTGCCACAGGACACCCCATTTACAAACACCTCTGCAGTACCACGAACACGACCTAAACTGAGATATACCTTTCGGTTCGGCTCTGCGGGTGGTTCAACTGTTAAACGGTATTCCATGCCCCCACTGTAATGCAAAAAGCCCAATTCATTCCATGAACCTAACGGTATATTACCTTCACCCATTTCGTAGGTAATCGGTTCTAAAATAGCGGAACCTTTTTCAAAACCACGTTTCGTTTCAATTCGCAAACAGGCAACTCGCCGTGGCGACTCCGGTTCCGGCAATGATATTTTATAAACCGGTCCATTGCCCTCAACGGATAAAGGTATTCCATTAATCCAGCACTCCAATTTGCCGACACATTTCAAATTCAGAGATTTTGCTCCCGGTGGAAGCAAGAAACGGAAATGATATGGGACCGGCATATCTGTAGATGGGAAGAATACCAATTTGTTAAAAGGCTCCGGTGGTTCGGGCTGGTTCTGTAACCAACCTGCTAAAGGCAATGGATGGGGTCGTTGTTTAATTAGCAATAATGCGGGATCGCCCATATATCCATGTGCCGGTTGGGGTAGTAATTTTACAGGAACGGTTTGCCCATCCAATATAGGTTCTGCAATACATCTGAAATGGGCATCCGAAACGATAATTACTGCTTTCCCGTCGATTAATTGAATATCCGAATCCAGTAAAAGCCCTGTTTGGGTATCAATATCTCGTGCAATTATTTCTATATTATTTTCACCAACTTTCAAATACGGTTTGATGTCATATTGTTCCGCACGACTCGTAAAGTAAGGGTCAAAGTTCCCCTGGTCTGAAATTTTTTGTCCATTTATAAAAATCTGGTGTATATCTCCCAAAGCCACGACCATTTTAGCGGATGCAACCTCTACGGGAATATCAAAGGTACGTACAAATTTTGTTTTGCCGGTCGGACTGGGCGTATTGCTCCATATCCATTCCGGCGTAGGAATATCTTCACTTTCTGGCATAAAATGGACATATAACCTCAAACGTCCCTCTACAATACTTTCAACAAAGACATCCACAATATTTACGCCATAGGACAACTGCACCTTCCCCTGGAACACTCGTTCATCTCCACTCCCTTCGCCCACTACAGGAATTTTATTCAGGAATACTTTCTTTTTAGCAGTAGCACCGACACGCAGGATTGCATTCAACCGCTGGTCAGCAGGGACTCCTTCCGGAGGTAATTCTACAAAACACTGAATATGGAAAATCTTTCCTTTATTCACCTTACCCAAATCAATAAATTCCTCCGGAATTCGTCCTTTTCCTCCTAAAGCACTGGAAAATACCGGGTCCTCATTAATACCTAATTTCAGGGAATATTCACTGTTTTTCCATTCTCCATCGAAGTCCGGAACCTGTTGCAGACTATCCAGAGTAGTGTTTTCAGGTAGAGATATAGGTCCTTTCCATCGTGCCCGCGGACCAAATGAAGCAAGCATCATCTCCCATGTGGAATCATCATAATCCGGATTTAACCAGTCGGTGTTGTTATCTCGTTCTTCCTGTCCCTTAAATGCTCGAGTTTCCACAGGAATAGGTCCTGGCGATGGAGGATAAGCAAAACTTCCGTCTTTGTTATCACATGTAGGAATTAACTGAAAGGAGAAGGGTCCTTCGTAAACCTTTTCCACAGTTGGCGGAACATCAACCGTTGTATCTCGTTCCTGTGCCCCTTTATGTATATGAATAGTCTGAGTGGCTGGCTGATTATTGAGTTGATTAAAGAAAGGCATCGCTGTTAATTGAATTTGCCCCTGTTCCTCCTTGCAAGACAAAATCCTCAGGTCAGATTTGATTTCATCCATATCCTGTTCGGATTTGTTTCGAATACTTATGAGTGGAGCCGGTGTCTGGGACAGGTCAACTACAACCTTTGTTTTACCATTTTCGATGGAATAGTTCCAGATTGTTTCAACCTTTCCTGTAACCGCATTCCAGAATTCCGGAATGCCCTCTTGATTTAGTGTCAATCGCATTACCTCACATTTTGCAGAAGGAGTTTCATACAATGCACGTTTGTTGATATCAAACCGTGCACGTGAAGTTGCGGGGGTCCCTTCATCCGACATAACAAAGTAAAATGGTTTATTCTCCACATTCCGTTCTAATACAGGTACCGATTCGACAGTAGAGGTATAAGAATCTGTGCGTAACTGCCATGCCCATGTATTCAAATCAGCAATTACCTGTCCCTTCTCACGAAGATTTAATAACGCATTCCTTTGTTCATCGCTCAATTGTATTACATCCGATATTTGTTCCGGCATAAACCCATAGATAAAGACTTTACCGCCAAGATTTACATATTGCGATAATTTCTCCACAGAAGTCGAACGCAAAAATTGAGTGGAAGGGAGAATAAAAACTTTGAAATTAAGTTCATGAATTTTTATACCCTCCGGAGAAACCTCTGTTTTGGCTAAAGAATCTTCATCCATAATGATGTAATCAATATGATGTTTTCTCAAAAAATTCTGGACATTCCAGTAGGCATCTGCAACTTGCCTTGCTGTGGGCAGGTCTAATTGATAACCAATATAAGCTTGTGTTGTCGTTGCTGGATGGATAATGGCGACTTCTACTTTGTGATTGCCCCGTGACAGGAGCCAGCAGAGACGGGAATTATAATCTGCCAATGTTTTGTAATGCACGAAATAAGGCTGTCTCCAACCTGTATCTGGGGGAGCCCATTCCCAGTAGGAACCATGTATAGAATAATAAATGGCATGAGGGTCAAATAAAGTGGCTCCATTCAACAGCCATGGGTGAAAAAGGACAGCAATTTCTTCTAAAGTTTGACCCCAACCACTGGAATGGAAAACCTCCGCCCAGACGCGAGGTCTCTTATAAAGGTCAGCAATGGATTGATGTGGTTTGCAATCGCCATCCATATCATTACCAGGGACAGAAAAATGCCTCATAATCTTAAAGTAATCTACATAATACGATTCTGCGCGGAATGGGTCCCCATTTCGAACGGTCTGATCATAACCACAGAGCATACCGTATTTTTCATGCCACTGATGTAGTGGGATAAAAAAGGCTTCTTCTGATAATGATGCGGCTACATCTGCAGAATCACATCGAACCTTTACCGTACCCGGTGCTGTTTCACTACCAAAATGGTCTAACACATCTTCGAACAAAGCCGGTAAGTAATCCAGAATGTCATAGCCCTTCCGTTTTTTGAATTCATCTATAAACAGATAGGAGAAACGCGGGGTCGGTGGAAATTCATCCTGGAACGAACCTGCAATCGTTTTTCCTAATTCTTCCGGGAAACGTCTTTCAATTTCACCGTGGAGTATATCTAACAAAGCATGGCAGGCAGAAGGATTGTGATAATCAAACCCCGCAGGAACGGTATAGAAAAGTTCCAATTGATAATTCCCCTCCGGCACATCTACTGTAAAACTATGTTCAGAAATGTTTATCGGAATACGATTAACCCGCACTACGGGTGTTCCGAGTGTATGTAATGCTTTTCCTCCATTCATATTGTTTACTTTATTCCACGGAGAAGAACCCAGCGGACCTATAACAACTGCGGATTTCCAGTTCTCATCATTAAAATCCACATTCATCCAATTGGGTATTTCCTCCAATGCAATACGAAATAGATTATCGCTTAACAGAACTTTATCATCCATTCGTAATGAAAAAATCAAGCCAGCCGGTCCGCCTAAATTTGTGCCATGAATAGCAATTACATTTTTCCCCGTTTGTAAGTAAGGTAGGATGTCGAACACTTCCGCAGTTTCCCATCCATCGGGATCGTAGAGTAATTCGTTTCCAACTCGTTTCCCATTAATATAAAGTTCATAACCATTATCGCAGGAAATTGTTACAACTGCTTTCGGAGGTAGTTCTGTTAATTCAAATAGGCGTCGAAAATATACATTCGGAATGTCCTCTGCGTTTTTACTTCCCCAAATCCAGTTAGGTATGGTATCAGATGGAGCAAGTTCTTCAACGAACTTTTCAGAACGGAAAAGAGCCAGAGGATTTCCCTCCGCAGGTGTTTCTATGGTTACTGTGCCGGGTCCTGTTACTTCTTTTACAAATCGTTTAAGGGAAATCCCTCGATATTCCGGATGGTCACGGACCACGCGTGCCTGTAAACCCGCACCTGAAAATCCCAGTTGGTCATAGAACCAAATCCGTACACCTACCTGTTTTGCCACTTGAAGTGTATATGCGAATAAATCCCACCATTCATCCGTCAGAAACAATGGGTCATCAGGAGCACTGCCATATAGCGGACCTGATGGGGCTAAATTCAGAATAATAGCATTGTGAATACCACCTTTGACCAATTCTTGCAACTGCCATGTAATTCCCTCTTTTGTAACTCTACCTCCACTCCACCACCATATAGGCACCGGTGAAAAATCGGGTTTTGCCTCAGCGAAATCTTTGTATATCCACTCCTGCCCGTCTGAAAAAACAGAAACATTCGCCAGAATTATAAAAAGGGCAGTGAAAGAAGAAAATACATAGAAAAATCGTTTCATACCTTGTTTTCCTTATTCTTGATGTTTTGAGTGATTATGAATGTTCCTATAATAACAAAGAAAGGTATTCTTATCAAGAAAAGGGGGATGCGTTGTAGAATAAACTACTCAATTAAGCAGGGGTTTATTAGTAGATTATGGGATAGGGAGAAGCCATGTGCCAGTATATACTTCTTCCGCAGGACCTTCTTGATAGACATAATCGTCTTCTGCCCAATCAATAGTAAGGGAACCATGAACAAGATGCACATTAACCTTACGGTCAGTGCGATTGGTTATCATGGAGGCGAGGGCTGAGGCACAAGAACCACTACCACTTGCCATAGTAATTCCACTGCCCCGCTCCCAGATGCGCATGACAATATTGGAACGGTCAATGATTGAAACAAATTCGACATTTGTCCTTTGCGGGAATAGATAGTGATTTTCAATCTTTGGTCCCAGCTCCGCAACGGGTGCTTCTGTCGCATCCGGAACAAATATAACCGCATGTGGATTTCCGATATTAACTGCGGTAATGTTAACGACCTCCCCTTCCACATCAATCGGCTCTTCAATAACCTGACCTGTGGAACCTATCATGGGAATTCGAGAACGCTCAAAACTCGGTTTGCCCATACATGAACGGACAGATTTTACCCTACCATTCTCTATATTTAAAACAACACGATTCGGTCCGGCTAATGTCTCGATAACGAAATCCGTTTTATGGGTTAGTCCCCGTTCATACACATATTTTGCAAAACAACGTATACCGTTTCCACAGGTCTCCGCTTCACTTCCATCTGCATTGAAAATACGCATCTTAAAATCGGCAGTCTCCGAAGCAAGGATTAGAATAATTCCGTCTGCACCTGCCCCTAAATGGCGATGACTCATTCGTCGCGACAATTCAGGAATATTCTCAGTAGGCAGACCCCCTCGGGCATCTATATATAAATAATCATTTCCCAATCCATGCATTTTCGTGAAAACGAGTTGATTCATCACAAATATCCTTTTTTATTCAATCCGATAATATCCGTAGTGATACCTATCCACATTCTATAATAGAAACACAAATATTATAGAACTTTCTATTATTATTAGCAACAACAAAAAGGTAGAGAGATATATTGTGTCGGTATCGTTACATCTCTATTAGCATTATTTCAAGCAGGTCTGAAGAGAGGTGGGGAGAATGATGGTATAACGGTATTAACAAATCCCCCTTCTCTCAATGAAAATAAATTCCATTGAACTATAGACCGCTAAACCAAATTATTTTTAATACGTTCCATCATAGTCCCCACCGATAATAGTTGAACTATGACTTGTATGATAAATTTATATACGATTGTTTTCTTGCCATTAAGGATTATGCTGATGTCCTCCGTGGTGCGATGCTTCGTGAATAATTATTCCCCCAGTATTTACGGGGAATGAATTCCCTTTGTTAATATCAGCACCTGGTTGTGGGACATATTTTAAGAATTCAACATGTCCATCCATATATAACACATTACATCCGCCGGGGACATGGTTAAAATGGGACGCTTCACCATCGGATATTTCATCCCACATCACAGGCAAGATAGATTGAGCCATATTGGCAGTGCCCGGATTGTTAATGTCAGTAATTAGAAACCGCTCAATCCCTTCACGCAAACGATATGCCTGTCTTGTACTCGCAAGAATAGAAGGTATAGGAGGTGTCGGGAATGTCCAATCCTCGTCTGCATATTGCTTGCATTGTTGTGTTGTATTGGCTGGATTTGTTATACGCTCAACCAATTCTTCTACAGCCAATTCGAAGAAATGAAAATCTTCATCTGCCTGAAATAGTGTTGGGTTGATAGCCCAGCCAAAATATGCATACGGATGTTCATACACTTCACAGGGTTCAATAATCCCATTGCCATGGATAGAAACACCATTAAGTCGCATGTGCCCTTCCGCCAATGCTTCTTCATAAGTAGTTGCAGGATTTTTTCCTTCATCCCATAACTGCAAAGCCGGACCTGCAAATGGCGAACTTGGACAAACCAGAACTTGAAAATCATTCAAGTACTCCGGATACATCGTCTCCATATCCACTATTGTGGCGAGACCTATGGTTGGACTTCCATCACAATTCGTGGATTTAATAGGTGGAAAGCGTTCTCCTTTTGCTTCATTTGCATACATTTTCAAAGCTAGACCTAACTGTTTTAAGTTATTCGCACAAGATGAGCGTCGTGCTGATTCCCGTGCCCGTGCTAATGCTGGCAATAATATTGCCGCAAGAATACCAATAATGGCTATAACTACAAGCAATTCTATAAGTGTAAAACCTGATTTTTTCATGGTAGATTCTCCTTTTATTAAGACAAGTTTATTAATCAATGAAAACTTAGTAATTCGTAAAAAGTAATGAGAATAAAAAGAAAAAATAAAAAAGGTGTCTATTAAAAAATTAGATAGTTAAAGGGGGAGCCCGGGAAAGGTATAAAGATAGACAGGAGAAAAATAGGGGATTTTTTTCAATCCGAACAACAATTGTAATTGATAAAACAAAGGTGAAAATTATAACCCAAAATGCAAAGGTATTGAGTTGCAGAACAAACCAACAAATAGGACAGAATTCTTCCGAATAACCTAACTCAGGTTCATTGCAACAGAAATAGATATGGTGATGATGCAGAAGAAACGGTGCAAAAACAGAGATACACAGTATTAAAATAAAGGCACAATTGAGAGTTCGGTGTATGTATCTTCGTATTTTTTCGAGGTTCATATAGGGTATCCACATAGTATTACAAAGTAATACAATAAGTAATTATAGCACAAGTTTTAGTATCTGTCAAGTACGACAACAGGTTAAACAGGACCTATAGGGTTGCTTTTTCTCCGATGGTAGTGTGATAGTATAAAAAGAAAAGACAAGGAAAGGAATTAATACGATGATTCCAGCAAAACAGTTTATTTGCGTTGTATTTCTATTTTTTATCGGCTATACCTCTTTATCTATGGCAGATGAAATGGGACAAACAAAGGAATTGTGGTTCCAAAAATTTCTATTTGAGCCTTTGCCCTCAGGAGAAATAGTCCCCCAAGGTGAAAAGAGCAATGATGATGTGAAATTTACCATAAAGGTA
The DNA here is from genome assembly GCA_049968235.1 of Candidatus Hydrogenedens sp. Lineage (GTDB taxonomy): Bacteria > Hydrogenedentota > Hydrogenedentia > Hydrogenedentales > Hydrogenedentaceae > Hydrogenedens. Next base: position 126,713 of record JBMFRC010000003.1, on the reverse strand, counting down.
AATAATCCATCTCGTCAATTTGTTCGTGTATCAGTTCCTTTTCCGTATGGTAAGATGAAGGAGCGTAAAAGGGTAGTATTACAATCGCAAGGAACAAATATTTTTGCGGATTGTCGTGTCCTCACTACCTATGGAGGTGGAGAAGGTTATGTTCGCAGGGCATTGCTTACATTTGTAGATAATTTTGAAGGGAAAGAGAATCGATACATTGTTGTTTGTGATAAACCCGTTTTACAGGAAGAGGATAATACTCATTCCCTACAAATAGGTGGTAATTCCTTTCAATATGATGGAAAGCAAATCATCGTTTCTAATGATAAAGATAAGTCATTAAAAATAATGTTAATTTGGCCGATAACAAATAATGGGGAAGTGAAACAGGAAATAATAGAGCAAGGAAATCAATATTTATGGGTCCGCTGGCTACAGTGGGATGCGATGTATCCTAAAATTGTTGAATTGCGAGCAAATGCAGAGGGGCAATTTGCCGTGCGCCTATTTTTACAACGATGTGCAAAGGAAGATGGCTATGCTCCGGAATTTGGCCTGGATATCGAAGGTGCGGGGAATATATCAAAGATAATCGGGGATAGCATTACACAACTGGAGAATTCCTTTGAACATGAATTAAAGGAAGGGAAAAGCATTTCATTTCAGATGCAAACAGGTAAAAAATTATGCTTTCCAGATGCTATAAACTGGCGAAAAGGTGCTGTTCACGGCGAACCTACTTCCAATGGCTGGAAAATTACTTACTTACGAAGTCGTGAAACGGATAAAGTTCCACACCAACCGATGGCATGGCGTACTGCATGTTTGTATATGGGTCCTTCGGATTTGCCCGTATGGAACGAGTTATTGGAACCGCCTGTAATATGCCATGTCCCATTTTCGCTGTGGAAATCTACATATCATTGTGAAGAATGTCCGGAACCTGAGAATGAAGTGTTGAGAGAAATTGTTCGCTGGCACAGGAACGCTATGGCAATACCCAGGCTCTATGGAGATGATTTCGGAAATCTATCTACCATGCCTGTAAACTCTGTTTTTGGAATGAACCGATTGAATCATAATACGGAGATATTCTACGAAGCCCTACGAACAGCAGACCCGGAAATACGAAAAACATTCCTACTTTGGTGTCAGAATTATACGCAGTTATCAATATGGTGGGGTGAGTTAGAAAAATCGAATTTCGGAGGAACGCGTTATAACAATATTCGAGGAAGAGACCCCAAAATACATGAGGATGATAATACCTTTATGTGGCGTTCCAATGACTCTGTTACTTTCTGTACAAAAGGTTTTAATAATTTACTTTTTGCATACGAAGAGACAGGCGACCCTTTTTACGCGTGTGGTTTGAAATGGCAAATTGAATATGCAAAACAGAATGTTCATGCCAATACAGGGGAATGTCGAAATGTAGGAGTAGTAAAAGATTTTATGGTTCTATACCATGCTTTAGGAAAACAGGAATATGCACAACATGCCTTACGATTGTTCCGTGAATTACGGGAAAAGTTATGTGATAATCATTTATTCTCTCAGGGAGGCGAACCATTAATAAATGAAGTGCCATTTATTCAAAATGACCAAACAGGATACAAATACCCCTTCCCGAAACCGTATATTTTGGGCTATGCTTTACAGGGGTTGCCAGAACTGTATAAGGAATTTCCAGACGAACCCCGCTTATACGAAACAATAGAGTCAGTTGCAAAGTTTATTGCAGAAAGTGGAGACCCTGTTGGGGGTTGGCGTTATCCTCATCCGCGGTCACCACTCACATTTATTGGACAAGGAATTGAGCATGCACAGCAACTGGCAAATGCTTGTGTAGTATTGAAAGGGAAATCGCCCTACTTTGACTTATGTTTGGATAGAATTGAAACGGTTTTACAAGCACGGGTTGCAAGTTTAATACATAACCCATGTGCGTTAAATAGTATAAATCCCTGGGAATATGCAACAGGTAAGGTAGAATACGGAAAGAGTCTGGAAGAAATATACAAAACTTTTGAGGAGCGGGATTATTCAAGGGATTACACAGAAGGAAATATTTCCTGCTCAGATGTCCTGCCTCCGGAAGGAGTAGTTTTCTTTGCAACGGTTCTGGATTACTATCTGAAACACAGAACTGCAGAACACATTTTAACTATTTCCCATCCTGAATTACGGACAGTATTGATGCGACTGGCAATACCGGAAACAGAAATGAATATTGAAACAGGTAAAAACTGTTCCATCGAGAAGACACTTCCTAAATTTACCCCAGACTGGCTAAAGAGTTATGTCCCTGCGTTTCGTTATGACCAGGAAAAGTTTGCTAACTTCGAAGAGTGGAAGAAGGAAAGTCGAAAAAAGATCTTTGAATGTTTGGGGGTTCCACCGCCATTTACTTTTTTTAGACCGGAATGGATTATCGAGGAGGATAGGGATACTTATGTGGCACGGAAAGTGGTTTTGAATATATCCGAATGGGAGCGAATCCCGGCGTATCTACTAATTCCTAAAGGGACACCTCCCTTCCCTGCGGTTGTGTGTTTGCATGACCATGGGGCTCATTTCAGCATCGGGAAAGAGAAAGTTGTTCGACCTATTGCGGAAAATAATGCGGTTGTTGATGATGCCGTGAACTGGGTAAATAAGTATTACGGGGGCAGGTTTATTGGCGATGAACTTGCAAAGCGTGGATATGTCGTTCTGGCGATTGATGCCTTGTTCTGGGGTGCCCGACAGGAATGTGAAGGTAGTCAATATGACCATCAACAGCAATTAGGGTCGAATATTTTTCATTTGGGGACATCATGGCTGGGTATTATCACCTGGGATGATATTCGTTCTGTGGAATATTTAAAAAGTCTGCCGGAGGTAGATGGTGAGCATATTGGTGCTGTAGGTCTTTCTATGGGTGCACATCGTACATGGATGCTCAGTGCCTTATCGGATGATATTAGAGCAGGCTGTGCTATCTGCTGGATGGCTACAACACCGTCTTTAATGGTTCCTGATAATAATCAGACACGCGGACAATCCGCTTATTCAATGTTAGCACCGAACCTGTATTTGTATCTGGATATTCCGGATATTGCCAGTTTAGCATGTCCGCGACCCATGTTATTTTTCAATGGTATGAAAGATACTTTATTCCCATTGGATGGTGTAGAAGAAGCCTACAAAATTATGAGAAAAGTTTGGCAGGCTCAAGGAAAGTCCGAAAACCTGCATACAAAAATCTGGGATGTCCCTCATGAATTTAATCAGGAAATGCAGGAAGAAGTTTTTACATGGCTTGACAGGAATTTAAAAGTAAAGTAAGAAAAAATACTGATTCACGGGTTAAGCAGGCGTTCTCGCAGTTTCTTTTCTATTTTTGGTGATACATAATGCGAAACACTTCCACCAAAACGGACAATTTCTTTAACCTGACGCGAACTTAAAAACAAATACGGTTCACTGGGCATCAGGCAAACGGTATCAATACTTGGGTCCAACTTTTGGTTATTTATTGCCAGACTTAACTCAAATTCGAAATCGGAAACAACCCGCAACCCACGAATCAGTGCTTGTGCCCCGCATTTTTTAGCAAACTCTACAGATAAACCAATAAAACTTGTAACTTCAATATCCGGGGTGCAGTTTAATTCCTCCTCTAACATCTGTATTCGTTCCTCAACGGTAAATAAAGAGGTCTTTGCTTCATTGACAGCAACAGCAACAATAACGCGGTCAAAAATACGGCGGGCTCGATACACCAAATCGATATGTCCTAAGGTAGGTGGGTCAAAACTACCCGCATACAAAGCAATTCGTTTTGACATACTAAAAATCCCTATCACAATTATATTATTTATGGATAACTTTTTGATTTGACTAACATTATGCCAGAAGAGTTTTAAATAATAAAAATCAGAGGTGTTGTATCTAAAACTGAAAGAGGAAATATGAAGAGACAAGAGTGGGCAGATATAACGATATGAGCAGGTTTGAAAGAAGTTGCGTTTTTGTAATATAATTATCTGCATTATTTTTTTCAAGGAGTTCCCCCATAATGCCAATAGAGCGTACTTTCGTTATGATTAAACCGGATGGTGTTGCACGCCGTCTTATAGGCGAATGTATCAGCCGTTTTGAAAAGCGTGGTCTGAAATTGATAGCCATAAAGATGCAGATATTGACCCGTGAAAAAGCGGAGGAACATTATCAGGAACATAAGGGAAAAGACTTTTTTGAAAGTCTTGTAGGTTTTATTTGTTCCGGTCCTACAGTTCAAATGGTGTGGGAAGGCGAAGATACAATTAATCAGGTTCGTAATATGGTAGGAAATACCAACCCGCTGAAATCGGCACCAGGAACGATTCGTGGAGATTTTGCCTTAATAACGCAGATGAACATTATCCACGCTTCGGATAGTCCGGAATCTGCGGAGCGAGAAATATCACTTTATTTTACGCCTCAGGATATATTAGAATATAAGGCGGAAGACGAAAAATGGCTAACAAATAAGTAAAGGGATGTAACTTTTAATAAATCCAAAATCTAACAAAAGGAGTATTATTCGTGGCAGGTGGAAGAAAAGTTCGTAAACGCAAGATTAATAAGCACAAGCGTAAGAAGAAAAGACGCTTGAATCGTCATAAGAACAAGAAGTAATTTGAATAACCAGAACGCTCTCCGGGAAAGGATAATTCCTTTCCCGGTGTAGTAGTTTTAATGGTTATTAAACATTTACAAGGGAGAATGGATGTGAGCGACGAAGAAAAGAAAATCATCATTGACGAAGATTGGAAATCGAAAGTTCAGAAAGAGAAAGAGGAACTTCAAAAAAAGTTAGAAGAGGAAAAATCCAAAAAACCTGAAGAAGGCGAAGTCTCCCCGGAAGAAGCAATCACTCCCTCTTTTGAAACCATTGTAGGCATTCTGACAACCGATGCCATGGTGGCATTGGGGGTTATTGCCCCTCAAGGAACTCAGCAGGTTACGATAGATTTAGAACAGGCACAGTTCTTTATTGATTTGCTGATGGTTTTACGTGAAAAGACCAAGGGAAATCTTTCTCCACAGGAAGAAGGGATTCTTAATAATTCAATTGCCCAGTTGCAAGAAATCTATCTCGTGCGTAATCAGCAATATCACGAGGCTCAGTTACGACAAGCAGGATTTAAGCCCAATCCTGAACAACAATAATTCGTCCCAAGAATAAAACAGTTCTGTTTCCAACAAAAAATAGTGTTCGGAAAGGAGCGGTGTTTCTTATTCCGCTATATTTATTGTTGCTATATTTAAAATTTTTCATTTCAACAAGTTTATCCGGAAAGTTATTGAGTACAGTATTGAACATATATGGTAAAGTATGATAAGTTAAACAAAGGAAAATTTTATATAGCAACTAATATTTTCTCAGAATAGAGTTTGGAAGTATGGGATACTTTTTTAATCTAACCAACGATATTCAGGGCTAAACGATGATACAAGGAGGTAATATTTCAGAAGCAATAAAGAAATCCGTTCTGGTTGTAATTCCTGCCCGTTATGCTTCTACTCGCTTCCCGGGAAAGATGCTTGTAAATCTATGTGGCTACCCATTGGTGTATCATGTGTATCGTCAGGCAAAAAAAGCGAAATATGTAGGGGATGTACTGGTAGCAACGGATGATGAACGCATCCAATCCGCATTGGAGCCAATGGGTGTCCCTGTTGTAATGACACGAGCAGACCATGCCAGCGGAACAGACCGTATCGCAGAAGTAGCCGAAAAGAGAACGGAAGAGATTATTGTTAATGTTCAGGGAGATGAACCCTTACTTCCACCCGAATGTATTGATGTAACAATAGAGCCATTGTTGAAAGATGCTCAATTACAAATGTCAACGGCATGTCGGAATATTACCGACCCATCATGGATTCAAAATCCGAATGTAGTGAAAGTGATTACAAACATAAAAGGACATGCTATCTATTTTTCCCGTTCTCCGATTCCCTATATTCGTGATGAAGAGCAACGAAAAAATAGTGTCGGCGTATATTGGCAACATATCGGTTTGTATGTTTATCGTCGGGAGTTCTTGCTTCATATATCAAAACTACCTCAGACACCTCTGGAAAAGTTAGAAAAGTTGGAACAATTACGGGTGCTTGAAAACGGCTATGATATTGCGGTTGTTCCGACGAATTATGAAGCATTGGGAGTGGATACACCAGAAGATTTGGAACATGTAGAAAAAATTCTCAAAGCAAGAGAAAAGGAAGTATAAATGTCAGATAAAAAGCCACCGTTAAAATATGTCTTTACCACAGGAGGAGTAGTTTCCTCAATAGGTAAAGGGATTGCCTGTGCAAGTCTTGGGTTACTTTTAGAATCTCGCGGTTATAAAATAGCAATTATGAAGATAGACCCTTACATTAATGTTGACCCGGGAACAATGAATCCGTTCGAGCATGGGGAAGTTTTTGTAACGGATGATGGTGCGGAAACGGACCTTGACCTGGGTCACTATCAACGTTTTACTCATGCCAAATTATCCCGAAGAAGTAATACGACTACAGGTGCTATTTACAATACGGTAATTCAGAAAGAACGCGATGGTGCCTACCTGGGAAAAACAGTCCAGGTGATACCCCATATAACAGATGAGATAAAGAACCGTATTCGGGCTTTGACAGTTGATGAGGATGATGTAGATATTGCTATTATAGAAATTGGAGGGACTGTCGGCGATATTGAAAGTTTGCCATTCCTTGAAGCACTGCGACAATTCCGTCTGGAAGTAGGACCTGAAAATTGTTGCTTTATCCATGTTACATTGGTCCCGTATATTGAAGCGGCAAACGAATTGAAAACGAAACCAACACAACATAGCGTTCGTGCTTTACGCGATATTGGTATCCAACCAAATATTATTATCTGTCGAACAGGAATAAGTAAACTCGAAAAAGAACAGCGACAGAAAGTAGCGTTGTTTTGCGATGTGCCCGAAAATGCTATTATTAACGCACAGGATATTTCTCCTATTTACGCTATCCCACTAAATTTCAAAGAGCAAAATTTAGACATAACCGTTTTGAAAATGTTGGGATTGGATATCCATGAAGGAGATTTAAGCGAATGGATAAACATTGTGAACCGTCTTGTCTCTGCTAAAGAAGAAGTGCGTATTGCCGCGGTAGGGAAATATACAGGACACGGTGACGCCTATAAGAGTATTAACGAAGCCTTTGTCCACGCAGGTATTGCGAACAATTGCAAAGTAAAATACGAATGGATTGACTCAGAACGATTCGACCCCGGAAAGGAAAAGCCAGAAGATGTCCTTCATGGGTATCATGGAATTTTAATCGGTCCCGGGTTTGGAACACGCGGAATAGAAGGGAAAATTAATGTAGCACGATTTGCACGCGAGAATCGTATCCCTTATTTCGGTATATGTCTGGGAATGCAGGTAGCCGTCATCGAGATAGCCAGAAATTGTTTAGGCTTGAAAGATGCCCATACCACAGAGGTAAATCCTCAAACACCACACCCGGTAATTTCTCTGCTTACAGAACAGAAAGGTGTGTCCTCAAAAGGAGGAACAATGCGTCTAGGGGCTTATCCGTGCGAATTGCAACAGGATACATTGGCGTATAAAGCCTATGGGCAAACTTTGATTTATGAACGACATCGACATCGCTATGAGTTTAATAACGCCTATCGTAAAGATTTTGAGGAGAAGGCGGGTATGCTTGTGAGTGGTATTCATCGCCGAAAATTTATGGATATGGAAGAAGAATTAACAGAAATGATAGAACTTAAAACGGATATTCATCCGTGGTTTTGTGCCTGCCAGTTCCATCCCGAATTTAAAAGTACACCCCTAAAACCACAACCACTATTCTGTGCCTTCATAAAGTCCGCCCTGCAATACAAAAGAACAAAATGAACGATATTGAACCGACACACGAAACAATTGCATGGATTTGTAAAAACGCAGAACAAGCATGGCAGGAAGGAGACCCCAAAAAATTACAATTCTGGGAAGACCAGAAAAAAGAATTCCAGAGAAAATGCTATCAACGAATTGAAAGCCTCGTAAAACAAAAAAGCCTTTTACAACAACAGCAAGAGGTTTTAATACAAAAAGTTAAAAACGGCGAATACTCACCCGAAGAAGCGAACCATATTAATCAACAAATTCATATACATAGTGAAGAATTAAATAGGCAAATACAATTTTATAGAAAACTCCTTCAATACCCAACAGATGAAGATAATCTCATTTCCAGTTCAGATGACGAAAATAAGATATTTGGAGAAGTTCTCGAAGATAAAGTCCCTTTTCAAAATGTTATTCCGATAGAACGATATTTTTACGAACTATTCCTATCCTTTTTACGCATTCTATTCCTGAGCAACATCGGACAAATAACAATTTGCTTTATTATCCTTATTACTGCGGTATATCTTACATGGACATGGAATACCCGAAACCAACAACCCCAATTTGAACATACCCCCATACCTAACGATAACAAGCACATTATACGTATCCTTAATAAAGGAATGTTAAATGCAAAAATCTATTTAAACAACCAACACCAATGGGAATTAGCACCGTATATCTATTTCGTTGAATGTTCCACAGAAACAACCTCATCAAAACAAAAAAACAATATACAAATTCCACTGACCTGCCTTTATACCGAAGATGGAATTGTTTCTCCGGTAACCTCAACATGCATCGAAATCTCACCCGGTTCAGAAAAAACGTTCGGGATAGATACTCAATGTATTAAACAAAATCTCCCCAATATTACAAAAATAACCCTGACAATTCGCACATTGTTTTTCCGAACACAGGTACTAAAATTTGATATCGAACTGACTACAAACACAATATAAAACATGCAGTAAAACAAATTATTTTATTTTGAAAAAACGACTAAGGATAGGATGTAAAGAAATAGTTCCGAGTGCTCAGTTTTTTTTCTTTCTATTTTCATCAATAAAAATTTTACTGTGATGTGCGTATAATATCCTTTTATCTATATGCGGGGTACCTGTAATATTATGCTATTTTTTCAGTTTATACGGAATTGTTATCTTGCAGAAAGGGATTGAACCTCTTTTCTATTCCAACAGACGAAGCTGGTCCATGTCCTGTCAATACAAGGGTATGTTCCCGCAAAGCCAATATTCTCTTTTTTATGGCTTCCACCTGTTGTTTTGCTTCCCGCAAACTTACAGTGCCTCCGACAGAACCTGCAAAAAGAGCATCCCCGGTGAAGACTACATTACCTATATATAACCCGACACTTTCCGGGGTATGCCCCGGCAGGTATAATATCTTTCCTTCCCATTTTCCTACACTAATTTTATTATAATGCTCATTATCAGTATCATTAAAAAACTCTTGTTGTGGGTATCGTTTTATATCAGGGTATGTCTTGTATAACTCACTCAAACCGGAAGTGTGGTCATAATGTTCATGGGTTATGAATACTCCAATAAGTCGTGCCTTATGTTCATCAAGGATTTTCTGCATTCGTTCTGTCCATGCAGGCACATCTATGAGTAAACATTCCTTGGTGTCTGTATCTATCAACAAATATGCATTGGCTTCATTGACCCGTGTGCAGAAGTGATAAATTATCATGAAATAATCCCCTCCATCCTTGTTCGGTCAAGCACAGGATTTCCGCGTGCATTGGTTAATTTTGCACCACTCAAATCGGCACAACGGAGGATAGTTCGTTCTAAGTTCGCACCACTTAAATCTGCCTTTTTTAAACTTGCACAGGTAAGCCGTGCATAATACAAGTCCGCATTTTTTAGATTTGCGCCGTCTAGATTTGCACCGATTAAATTTACCCGCTTTAAATTAGCCTTTTCTAAATTACAATTTTGAAAATTACACGAACTCAACACTGCGAATTCAAGACATGCATCGGTAAGGTCTGCAGATGAAAAATCAATTCCTTCGAGCCAGACACCTGTCAAATTTACACCACGAAGACAAGCCCCATGCAAGGCATTCTTGCGGATTTGCTGTTCCAATTCCAAACTAACGAATGAAGGCATCCGCAGGATTGTACCCTGTTCTACATCAGGCGATGGTGCAAATTCATATTTAATTATAGCTATTTCGCTCATATCACCTCTCTATATGTTTTCAACCTTAAAAAGGGGATTTTATTTCCCAGCCTTTTCGTATGCAGATTCCGCAGAGAAAATAGATTTGATTCGATCAAGGTCAAACTTCGGTTTACGGTCATAGGTATAAATACCATTCTGCTCCTGTTCGATGTTCGTCAATTGTGTATAACAAAAGCCGAAAATATAGGGGTTATCCAAGATGGCTTTGGTTAATCCTTCTAACCGTTCATAAAATTCATCCAGTGTCTTTGGATTATTGCCATAGCCCCAACCTCCGCTTTCCACATTCCAGCCAATTCCTCCGTATTCGCTAATGAAAAATGGAACGGGACGACTATCCGCATAGGGAACATCCGGCTTCGGTGAGTTTTCACCGACCTTATCCCATTTTGCCCGAAACTTGACTGGGTCCTGCTCATAATCATGTGCATCTATCACCATAGGGTAAGCATAGCCATGTGTCCACCCACTGGCTTCCAGAATAGGACGGGTTGTGTCGATGGCACGCGTTAGTTCAAATACAACCCGTTGTAGAGGGACTGCTTCCTTCGGTGTCTCATTAAAGGGACACCAGCCAATAATTGCAGGGTGATTGAAATCACGTTCTACAATTTCCCGCCATTCATTAATATAATATAACTGTCCTGCTGGATTTTTATGGTCAAAGCCCCAATCCGGAAATTCACCCCAGACAATATAGCCTAACTTATCTGCCCAGTATAAGAAACGCGGTTCAAAAACTTTCTGATGTATTCTCGCACCATTAAATCCTGCTTTCATAGAACGTTCAATATCTGCACGCAACTCATCATCGCTCGGAGCAGTCCAGATACCCGTAGGGTAAAATCCCTGGTCTAACACTGCGCGATGGAAAATAGGTTTATCATTAATGAGGAATTTCCTCCCTTCTAATGTTATTTTACGCATACCAAAATACGACATGAAACTATCTACTACCACATCTCCCTGCTTTAGCGATAATTTAAGGTCATATAAGTTAGGCTGTCCGGGTTCCCAGAGTTGAAGCACACTTAACGGGATGGTTAAGTCTGCACTATCTCCCTTTATGGCTACAGACGCAGAACCAACTATGGCACCATTAAAAAGCGCATCCGCCTGTAGCATTAATCCCGCAGGCAAATCGCCACGACATACTGCGTGTAATTTGACCTGTCGGTTATCCACATCCGGATATAAACGGAATCGCTCAATGTATGTTTTCCCAACACTTTCTAACCAGACCGTCTGCCAGATGCCTGTTGTTCGGGTATAAACACAGCCATAACTTTCTGGTTTCGTTGACTGTTTGCCACCCGCTTGAATACCCGTGCGAACATCATCATACGAATGGACAACTATCGTATTTTCACCATCCTTTATAGAGGTAGTTATATCGCAGGTAATTGGGGCACTTCCGCCAAAATGTTCACCACATAAATTTCCATTTACCCATACCTGCGTCTTCCAATCGCAAGCACCAATATGGAGCAGTATGCGGTTTTCTTTCCATTCCGCGGGAACAAAGAAGGAACGACGGTACCATACATTGCGGACGAAATGTTTGCGGTTCAGTCCCGACAATTCACTTTCCCGACAGAACGGAACCAGAATACGGTCCGGAAACTTTGCACCGGTATCTAAAAAAGTCGCATTATCATCATCCGTTTCCACAAATTCCCAATAACCATTCAGGTTCAGCCAGGTATTCCTCTGCATATCCGGTCGGGGGTGTTCAGGCCGGGGTATTTCTTCTGCTTCTATAGATACAGCGAAAAGCAATACAGTTACGATAATTATGAAAAGGCATAGTTTCATAAATTTTCCTTTCTTATTTTTCATGTTCACTTTATTCCATAAAAGAATCCGAAAATATATTATCATAAAAAGACAGGTTGCTTATGCAACCTGTCTTTGTGTCCCTATCTAACCTGTCTGATTACTCTGACCCTTACCTGGCTCTTCGCAACTTCAATTTCTGCAATGCATTATGAATAAAGTAAGGTAGAAGTTCCTTCCGTAGAATCTTATACAATTCTATATTTTCCCCTCGTGCCATCTCTAAAGCGGTTTGCATTGCCAATTCAAACGCCTTTTTTCGTTCTTCCGGTGTTAATTTTCCGTCTTCGCGTGCCTTCTTTATCTCCCGTGTATAGGTATCATAAGTCTTCTGCACCGCACTTTCAATTATTGTTAGTGCCAGGCGATACCGTGAATTTTTAATTTGCTGGTAAATCTCATAAACACGCATAACTGCCCAGATGCATCCGAACACACCAGTTATCAAATAAAAAAGAAATTGGTCTAACATAGGTATACTGAGAATCATCCTATTTCCGCCTCCTTATTTCTTGCATGTGTTGGTTATATGTTCTCGATTATCCGCATGAATATGCCCATCCGCATAATCCGATTTAACATAATCAAAATACTTTTTACATATCGTTTCAATAGTCGATGAATCTATCCGTTTCTTGCTTTGCTTAAACCGCACATAGAAATCCACCGCAATCCCTCCAAATTCTTCCAGATGCTTTGAATTTCGTGCAACTACACCACCTTCATCAATCCAGCCCAATTTTTCACCTAAAACTTGCAATTGCTCAGGTGTGCGTGTTGAATCAGTTATTACAATTTCCACTTCTTCACCAAAGTATCGACCCAGTTCTTCGCGAATTTTTGTCAGAGAAATAATCACCGAACGGTGTATCATCACCCAGCCCTTTTTATTCTCAAACTCTTTCAAATTAAAGTGGGTTATTAGCCATCTTCCATCGAATTCAATAGCAAGATGCACATTATTTCTATCCCTCATAATTATCCTTTCCTGATGAGGCTTATAAGTTAAAAACAACTTACAAGCCTCTCCCGATTATTTTTCCAATGTATGATTAACTCCAGTCACAACGCATAACCACACGCGCCTTTCGATAAATAATGGCGAAATCTGTTACCACCGTAAGATAACTACGGTCCCATTGTTGATGTATCAGGCGGTCACTTTCTACAAGCACATCTTGTTCCGTTAACTTCTGGACTGCATAGCGAGAATCCAGTAAAGTAAAACAATTTTCCGGATGGTCAGACATGGGCACCAATTTTACTCCCAAAGGTGTCGGCAAATTGCCCGATTTCGCAAAATCAAACAATGCAGAATCGGTAATCTCCGGCAACGACATTATCTTTTCCATCGTATCGGAGTTCGCAAGCAGATGCGTCGGATGAAAAAAATTCTTCGTAGTTAAATGCAAGAAAGCACGGACGAGGTCTGTATATTTCCATATATTAGCAGTCTCCGTATTCAGCACATCCGGACTTGTTTCCCCAGACATATCCCCATAAGCCAGCACATACGCAAGCCGTTTATCCAGATTTCTGCCAAGACATTCACCCATCCGACGAAGATGAACCCGCAACATATCCACAGACATACGGCGGATAACCTCATACGACGCTAAAATGCCACGCCCCAATTTTTGTAACTGGATAATTCGATTCCCGTACCTTATTTCCGATTCCGGAATAACCGCTCCTTCGCCGACATTCCGTAGTTCTTCCTCTTCCTCCGACTCCTTAACATATGGCACATCATAGACCGCACTCTCTATACGCTCATCCCGAATTATCAATTGTGAATATACAGGCTTCCCCGTCATCCCTGAAATAACCGACTCTCGAACCAGGTCCGGAAAAAGCCATTTCGCATTAGGGTCTGTCTGGAAAAAACGCTCCACCGTAATCTGGTATAAATCAACACCAAACTCACGAGCACAATATTCCTCAATATCTGTCCCAATAGCACGGAAAAATTGAGTATGGGTTAGACCTAAAGAATTTAATGTCTCATACAATTCCTTCCCGCGTATGGATAATAATTTCTCTTTGGGCTGTGACAGAAACTGCATCTGTTCTGTCAATTTTGTCTGCATGGATAACATCATAATAACCTCCTTTCCTGTTAAAGCAATACATGGACCCGATTTATAGAAGATTCTGTTTTCACTACCCTGCCAGAACCATTCCCGGACGCAGGTGCTTTCACTTTACCCGGAGTAGTCGAACCCGCAATCCCTTGCACTCCATTTACTGTGGGCGGAACTCCCTCATACTCAAAAATGCATATACCTCGCACCTTTACAGGGATAGCGGTATCATTCACATTACAATCATTCATTGCCTGCCCGAAAATGACATCCTCTCCGGTAAAAGTATTCGTTACCACATACCCTCCGATAAGTTTCAGTGCATCACCACGACGGATACTTACAGGTCCCGTTTCTGGTGTGCTACATGTAATAATCAACTCGGTATATGTCCCACCAATATCTCCAAATGCCATAATTTGCCTCCTTTCTTCTTCCTGTTATTTATACTTTCCCCTGACCACGCACTAAATTTAACAGGTCAGGCTTTGTTCGTAAATTCCCTTTTTCTACACAAACTTCATCAACCTTTTCCGGCTGTGAAATTCTTTGGGGTGGGTTTTGACTTTCCAGACGGTTTTCCCATTTCCTTAAATGGGCATAGATTTCATTTAACGAACACCGCAATAAAACCTTTTCCCATTGGGATGCATCAAAATTTTCCCCTTCAAGAAACCTGCCTAAACCACATATCCGCCGAATTGCGTATTCACGGGCATTAATCCCATCTTCTACAACAGAAAGAACCTGTAAAGGCGATAATTGCCACTTCCGCATACTTTGCCACAATGCCCGCTGAAAACGAATGGAAAAACCGCCCCATCGCTCCACACGATATGTGCGTTGCTCATTATTACTCATCCGCAAATTCAGATAACCATTTCCATCACCCTGACTGAACCAGCGATAATCACCCGTAACTCCTGTTCCCTCCGGTCTTTCCTCATCCAGCCACGAAAAGTCATGAGGAAGTTTCTCCGTTCCCCAAAGTTCACTTCGTAATTCGGTATCATCAATTCGCCAGCCAAGAAGATAGCCCCTCTGTTCTATCCGCAAGTCAAGATGATGACCCTGCCGGTCCTTATGCGCATGAACCACAAAACGACCTTCGGAATGAAGCGGAACATCCACAGGGATTTCTCCTTGATGCTCTATCATCCTGCAAAACATAAAACCACCTCCTTTCTTCAATGGTTTAAAAATATCCCCTGTTGTATTAAAGAAAACACAACCCCAAGCAGATTGGCTATCAAAAGCCATAGCCCACGAAATAACGACTGCTCCAACCGCAAAATACGCTCCCGCAATTCGCTTACATCTTCACATAAATTATTTATCGCATCATACTTACTTCTCCGCCTGGCTACCGTGGATGGTCTGAGCATAAAATCACCTCCTCTCTTGTTCTATCGCCTTTTGTATTCATTGAAAACCTATTCCTTACACCATGCCTTATTTTTATCCATCCCACCAAAATAACTCCGTTGAAGCAGAATCCCTCCCTTTTCACCAAATTGCTCTAATATGTGTGCTCGCACATCTGATACAAACGAAGTGCCCTGTGAACCACACGCTACCACAGACCCCTCCAATACATCCTGAACACCCCGCATACGATAAAAACACAGAGAACCCTCATATTTCTCACCAGGAACATGCACACAGCGCCGTATATCACGACCACAAATGGAACATTCCGGAAATAAAAAAGAAAAACCAATGGAAGTTTCCCTGTAAATACCTCCCTCAATATTGGCAATGAAATTCCGATTCTCCTCCAATCTCAATACATAAACCTTAGGTCGAACCGATAGAACATCTCCCTGCCGATGAAGACGGGAATAGAAAAAAGTCCCTCGCGGTAGAGATCCCCTTAAATCGTGCCGTTCCATTAAAGGTCTGCCCGGCACCTTCTTATCTATCACTTCCAGTTCATTCTCCGGAAAACAACTGAAATGACGGTCAATCTGATTATGGCAAAGGTCCAGTGTAAAAACAACATATTCATCCTCTGTTAACGACCGCAAAGTATAACGATTAATCTCAGATAACTCCGCTTCTCTATCCCATCCCTCAGAAGCAAATCCGGAATGGTTGTTTACCACTTCACCCAAACGCTCACAAAAACACAGCCTTTCAAGCATACCCATAAAAAAGCCTCCTCTGTTCGTTAAATCAAACTTAAAACCTTATCCTAATGTAAAATCTCTTCTACTTCCTTACGCACATCTTCCTTAGAAATGATTCCCGATTGTACTAATTGAAGAAGCGTATTAATTCGTCTCGTTTCTATTAAAGATTTTTTAACCGTATCCGCAGTGCTATTCGATTGGGGTTGCACAGTAAATTCCGCCTCTATCCCATGCATCGACAATTCCAGACGATATATCCGTTCCAGAACACGAGCTAAATATTGATTAATGGTATCCACCTGTCGATTCATGATTTCATATTGCACCGTGCCGTAAGTCTCCGTCGTCCCATAATTCCGACCCAACAAAATAGGCATCATATGCGCACCCGTAATGATTTGTTCCTCAATAGCACGCTGTGTTTCATAATACGCCGAAAAACGCTGTGCCCCCTGAACAACCGATATGCCAATATTATCAAAAGTAACAACATTCTGGTCTACCCCCAAATTACTCATCTGATTCCGCACCTGCTCTAAATTTGCATCCAAACGACTCTGATACTCCTCCTCCGTTTCATCCGTCCCACGCGGTTCAGGCTTATACTGCACATGCATACGAGCCCAACCCGCATTATGCATAGCACGAGACATATCCTCCATTAACCGCTGTTGTATCCGTACCACAAAAGGTAGAGAACGAAATAAAGAACGACCATACGGATTGGTTCCATCACGGTCCAGAGCAATATACACAAACCGTTCGCGAGGGAGCCGTATCACCTCTTCCGCATACACCTGATACGCCTGCCAATCCCCATCCTCCCAACGAAAACGAACCGTCCATACATCCACCGGAACCACATCATAAATCTGACTCCCTCGCGGCGAAAATACAATTTCTATAGCAGAAGCACCATATGTAAACAAGGATGTATACAAAATATCCAACAGATGCGTCAAACCACCTTCACCATGATTCATGCGACGATTCAACTGTTCAATAATTACCTGTCCATCCCGTTTTAACGATTCCGATACTCTCTCCGACCATGAAAGCCTAAAACCCGTATTGCATAACCGTTTCCATGTCCACACCGCATCAGACAAATCCGGAATATTATCCCGAAGATAACGATACACCTCTAACATCTGAAAGGGAACATTATCCGGAAGCGGAACAAAACCCTGTAAATAACCATTCGGCGCGTTGAAAACAAGAGAACGACGCAAAACCGACCTCGACCTCATCTTCGAATTCTCACGCGAAGAAAAAAATATCCGAAACCAGTTCCGCCAACGATAATCCGAAAAAATACCTCGTATCATATCCATACCCTCTTACAAAAATATCCTCTATAAATAAAGCACAATCTTTGCCCTCCACCTAACTTAAACACCTGATAACAAAAAACTTCAACCTCCTTACATCACCTCCACTGAAAGTCTTGCCAGACGGGCGGTTTTTATAGTCGCATCCCAACCCCGCCTGCATGGCAAATGTGTCTTTTGGGAGGGACTTATAATTATTTGCTCTAATAAATCCTCAGTTTTACATGTGCCTGTATGTATCTGTCCGGTATAAAATCGGAACATACAAATAATGAATCCAATCATTGTAATCCCCCAAACACACATGCCCTCACAAAGCCAATGAATAAATCACAATTACAAGAATGGGGAGAAAATATTTCGCCTATACATTATTTTGCATGTATAGAAAATGTCGTGATGGAATAAATAAAAATATCTGAATGGGTGAATGATTTGTTGTTATGGAGGTTATTATTGGCAATTATCTTGTGTTTTGGGGAGTATGATCAGTGTTTCGCTGGCGAAAAGAATAGAAATGAAATGTGGTAGGCAGGTAAGGATTATTTCGTGATAGGGGGTAGATTGGAAAAATGAAATAGGCAGGATAGATAGGATAAATTATTTAAGCATCAATATTAAATTTTCATCTAATTATTAAAGCATAAACAGAATAGTTGTAATGTCTTTTTTTTATTACAGTAAATTCGGATTGAAGAAAAGTTTTTCTGAGAAAAGAAGATTTTCTATATTTCTATTTTTCAGTTTTTTATTTTGTGCCTTTATCTCGATTTTATTTCTCTGTGCTTTAGAACAACAAAACCATGTCTTTTTCCCTGTTTCTAATTCTATTGAAACAAAAGAGAGGCAAAAGTCATATTTAGCGTGGCAAGGTCGTTCTATTTCTGTTTACTTCACATCACCGGGAGTAAAAGGGGAGGAGGTAGAGATTGTATCGGGACTCATCTCATTTTTAAATTCGGCGAAAAAAAAGTATTTATGGTGCGATATATGAACTTGATTATGAACCCATTGTGGAATTGATTATTCAAAAATTTCAGCAAGGGGTTGATGTGAGATTGGTTATAGAGCGAGATAATAGCCAACAGGAAGGTATTTTGAGATGCAAATCGGTAGGTATTTCTGTGGTTGAGGATAATAACGCAGCACTTATGCATAATAAGTTTTTTATAGTGGACAACTTTTATGTATGGACAGGTTCGACAAACATGACTTATAATGGTCTTTTTTTAAATAACAATAATAGTGTCTTAATTCAATCCCCGCAACTTGCGGAAAATTATATTAACGAATTCTATGAAATGTTTTTTGAACATCATTACGGCATGAAATCTCCCCGAAATACGAAGTATCAAAGAATATATATTGATAAGGACACCACTTTGCTAAACATGTTCGCACCGGAAGATGGAGTAGAAAGAAGAATTATTGAAGAGGTTCAAAATACGAATAAGTCGATTCGATTTATGGCTTTTTCGTTTACTTCAGAATCTATTGCTAATAGTTTCGTTCGAGCAAAAGATAGAGGGGTGGATATTCAGGGGGTATTTGAAAAAAGGAATGCGGGGAATATTGCTTCTAAGGACGAATATTTGAAACATGCGGGTATAAATGTTCGCTGGGATAGCAAACCCAAGAACATGCATCACAAAGTTATGATTTTTGATGAACAAAAAGTTTTAACAGGGAGTTATAATTTTACAGATTCAGCGGAAAAACGGAATGATGAAAATGTTATAATTATTGACAATCATGAAATTGCCCGTTTTTATATTGACGAATTCCATCGTATATTTGAAACAGGTATCCCTGTGCGATAGATAATTATGAGATACAATCAAAACGGAAAGGGAAAAGCGTGAGTATTCATCCGACTGCAATTGTACATCCGTCTGTTGAATTGGGTAAGGATATTCAAATCCATCCTTATGCAATTATTGAAGCCCATGTTGTTATTGGTGATAACTCGGTAATCGGTCCCCATTGTGTCATTGGTTCTGGCACAGTAATGGGGAAAAACAATCATTGCTTTGCAGGTGCACAAATAGGGATTCTCCCGCAAGACCTAAAACATGTGAAGGGACGGTATGGGAAAACACTGATTGGAGATAACAACATTTTTCGTGAATTTGTAACCATTAGTTCCAGCACGGTCTATGCAGATGATACAGACGAAAAAGCAACAGTTATAGGTAATGATTGTCTTTTTATGGCTTGCACCCATGTTGCCCATGATTGCCATGTGGGGAATCGTGTAATTATGGCAAATAATTCTGCTCTTGCGGGGCATGTTACAGTAGAGAACTATGCGTCCATTGGTGGATTAAGTGGTGTGCATCAGTTCTGTACGGTGGGACAATACTCTTTTGTAGGAGCAATGTCCCGTGTAGGAAAAGATGTTTTACCGTATATGATTACAGAAGGCTACCCTGCCCAATGTTTTGGACCCAATGTAATCGGTTTACAACGAGCGGGTTTTAGTACGGAATCTATCGGTCGGATACGACAGATGTATCGTCTTCTTTACCGTTCCAATCTAAACACACAACAGGCAGTTAAAACCATTCTGGAACAAGTCGAAGATAGCCCGGAACGGAGGGTTATCCTTGATTTTATTAAAAATTCAAAGCGAGGCTTATCTAAAGGTCCTTTATCTCCTCAGGAAGCACAGGTTAACCCTATCAGTGATGAGTTGGTGTAATTTCTGTTTTGGTGTGATAGAATATCTTGGGGTTAAAGGATAAAGTTTTAAGTTTAATCTGGAAAGAAATTAATGAGTAAAAAGAACCGTAAATTGCGAGTGGGAGTTATTGGATTTGGATATTTAGGATTTCACCATGTCCGTATTTATTCGACTCTTCCGGATGTAGAATTGGTTGGGGTTGTAGATATTTCTGAAGAGCGGAGGTTGAAAGCAAAGACGGACTTTCAGGTTTCGGTTTTTTCATCCATAGATGAAATCTTGAAGGAACCGTTAGACCTTGTTTCAGTAGTAACTCCGACATCTACTCATGCGAATGTGGCGATACCATTACTGGAAGCAGGGGTTCATGTATTAGTAGAAAAGCCCATTTCGGCAACGGTAGAAGAGGGGAAAAAGATGGTATCTGTTGCCCAAAAGAATAATCGTATCTTGCAGGTAGGGCATGTGGAAAGATTTAATGGTGCAGTTCGTGCTTTGTTCAATTTAATAAACAATTCGCGTTTTATTGAGTGCCATCGTTTAAGCCCTTTCCCGGGTAGGGGTACCGATGTGAGTGTGGTTCACGATTTAATGATACATGATATTGATATTATTCTAACTCTTACCCGTAGTTCTGTAATATCTATGGATGCTGTGGGCGTATCGGTTTTTTCTGATTCTGAAGACATTGCAAATGTGCGTCTTCGTTTTCAGTCGGGTTGTGTTGCCAATTTAACAGCAAGTCGTGTCTCGATGGACCGGATGCGTAAAATACGCATATTCTCGGATAGTGAATATGTTTCAACCGATTACAGTTCGCAAAGTTTACTTGTGTATCGTAAAAAGGGAGGAGACATTCCACCGAATAGTAATCCGATGAAGTTTATAGAGATAACACCAATTCAAGTATCCAATGAAGAGCCTTTACAGGCAGAGATAAAGGCATTTGTCTCTGCGGTTCGCGATGGAACACCTCCCGAAGTATCCGGGGAAGAGGGTTTAAGAGCATTGGAACTTTCTTGTCAAATTGTTGAACAAATACGGAGTTACAAGTGAGCACAATTTTCTGGGTGGTAGGTGACCCGTCAGCCGATTTGCATTGTGCCAATGTCATACGCGAATTGCGGCAATTGGCACCGGAGGTCAAACATGTGGGTTTAGGGGGACAAAATATGGAGAAGGAAGGTTTCGTGTTGTTGTATGATTTATGTACCAATGCGATTATGGGCTTTGTGGAGGTTGTAAAACATTTAGGGGATATAAGACAATTAATGAAAAATACACTGAATTGGATTAAAGAGCATAATCCGACCGGGGTCGTTCTGGTGGACTATCCTGGCTTTAATTTGCATATCGCCCCAATGATAAAAGAGTTAAATATCCCTATTATTTATTACATAAGCCCACAGGTATGGGCATGGAAAAAAAATCGGGTGAAAAAAATTGCCCGATGGGTTCGAAAAGTGCTGGTTATTTTCCCATTTGAAGTGCCGATATATGAACAAGAAGGTGTTGAATGTGTTTATGTAGGGCATCCTCTATTAGACAAAATACCTACGATGCGAAAAGAACTGGATTATACCCCCCCTTATACAATCGGTTTATTGCCGGGTAGTAGACCTCAAGAAATAAAAAGAAATTTTCCTGTTATGCTTGAGACAGCAAAACAGTTTCTATCTGTATATCCCCAAACAAAATTTGTCGTGCCTGCGTTCAACAGGAGTTGTGTAGAACTTATTAGAGACATATCTGGCGATTTTGCTATTGAAATTTATGAAGGAGGAATAGAGCAGGTATTGCAAATATCTCATGCGGGTATCGTATCTTCGGGAACGGCAACATTGGAATCCGCACTTTCTGGAATGCCTTTTGTTCTTATTTACCGCACCCATCCATTAACATATTACATTGCACGATTGCTGGTAAACATTTCACATATTGGTATTGTTAATATATTAATGGGACGAGAAGTTGTTCCGGAACTTATACAAAACGATGCCACTCCATTACATATATACAACCGATTAGTTTCACTTGTTCAAAATTCGACTTTGAGGGGAAGTATGATATATGATTTTAAACAGTTAAGGGAGAAATTAGGTTCCCCCGGAGCAGGGAAACAGACAGCCTTTGAAATTTTAAGAACTCTGGGCATAAGTCCCTCAAAATAATTGTGAATTGAAGGAAAAACTTTGTTCAGTAATTTATGAATGAAGAAGTAATACCCAAATTGCCAAATGAGAAGAAGGCGTTCTAATGACCGAAGTAGATTTATTTTCATATCAGCAACAAATCCCTAAACAGAAAAAACTATATCTTTTTGATGGAATGGCTTTTCTGTTCCGTTCTTTTTTTGCTATTAAGGTACCTTTGAGGAGTAAGGACGGAAAGTTTACCAATGCTGTTTACGGTTTTACACGTGCACTATTAAAAGTTTTGAGGGAACATGAACCGGATTATGTAGTTATTGCTTTCGACGCACCGGGAAAAACCTTTCGAGAGGAGAAATTTCCTCAGTATAAAGCCAATAGACCGGAACCCCCGCAGGAATTTTTATACCAGATACCGATGGCAATCCATTTAGCGGAGTGTTTGAATATTCCTCTAATCTTTGTAGAGGGATTTGAAGCAGATGACATTATTGCAACGATAGCAAAAAATACACAATCGGAAGATTTGGAAGTGGTTATTGTTTCTTCTGATAAAGACCTTATGCAATTAATAGGTCCGCATACGAAGATGTTTGACCCCACGCATGGAGAAAAAGGCAAATGGTATTCCGAGACAGAAGTTCAGGCACGGTTTGGAACAGACCCAATTCATGTCCCCGATGCACTTGCTCTTATCGGTGATACCGCAGATAATATTCCTGGTGTTCCAGGTATCGGCGATAAAACGGCAAAAAAATTGATGGAACAATTTGGTTCCCTTGAAAAACTGTATGAAAATATACAGACGCTTTCCGGTAAAATAAAAAATTCATTAATTGAAAAAAAAGAGCAAGTCTTCGCCTGTAGAGATTTACTAACTTTACGGAAAGATGTACCGTTGAATATAAGCCTGGATGTGTTACAACGAAAACCTATAGATAACGAAATACTCAGAGACGAACTATTAAACCTTTCTTTTCTATCTTTAGTGCGGGAATTAAATTTAAATAAAGTAGAGGAAAAAACGGCAAAAGAAATAAAATTATGTTATACTATTGTTAAGGAAACAGAGTTATTAAATAACATATTCGAAAAAATTGAAAAAGCAGGTTATTTTTCATTTGACCTCGCTACTCTAAATAATGGTATACTAAAAGAGCAGTTAGTAGGTATTGTAATTTCCCTCAAAGAAAAAGAAAATTATTTTATTCCCTTCAAAAATTTAATAAAAGAATTTAATGAATTTGATTTTAATGAACTGCAGAGGGCAGTCAAAGGAATATTTGAAAATAACAATTTAAAAAAACTGGGGTTTGATTTGAAAAAATCCATCCAAATACTTCATAAGAATAATATTAACTTACAAGGGGCAGAAATGGATATAAAGGTTGCCTCTTACCTCACAGATACAGATTTTACCCATCATTCGCTTGAAAAGATTGCGGAACGATTTTTAAGCGATTATGTTTTGTCCCTTGAAAAATCCGATGCTTCTGTGGGAGAAGGAATGTCTGAAATTGATATTGGAAAAGTTTGTCGAAGAGCAGAAATGATACAACTTTTATATCCTATATTTCGAGAGAAATTAAAAAAGCATTCATTAGAGACCTTATATCAAGAAATAGAACACCCCCTTATTTCTGTCTTAGCCCGAATGGAAGAACGTGGTATTGCTATCAATCTTGAAGTATTTAAAGAATTGGAAAAAGAACTACGATCACGAATTGCATATTTAGAGCAGGAAATCTATAAGCAGGCGGGAATGGAATTTAATATTAATTCCCCGAAGCAATTACAGGTGGTCCTATTCGATAAGTTAGGATTAAAGCCGATTCGTAAGACGAAAACAGGCTCCTCTACAGATACGGAAGTGTTAGAAGAATTAGCGATGCTCCATCCTCTACCTGCCATCATTATCGAATATCGCACTCTTCAGAAGTTACTCAATACATATATAGAGGCATTACCCAAACTGGTAAATCCGGAAACAGGTCGTATCCATACCAATTTTAATCAAACGGTTGTAGCAACGGGTAGACTTTCCAGTAGCGACCCCAATTTACAGAATATCCCTATCCGCACGGAATACGGTAAACGGATACGCGAAGGTTTTGTTGCTACGGATACAAACTGGACATTACTATCGGCGGACTATTCTCAAATTGAACTACGTATATTGGCACATCTCTCGGAGGACCCTATCCTTTGTGAGGCATTTTATAATGACCTGGATATTCACCGGGAAACAGCATCGAAAGTATTTGGCATTCCTTTTGAAAAAGTTACGGAAGAACAGCGAAGACAAGCCAAAGCGATTAATTTCGGTGTTATATATGGAATGACTCCATACGGTTTATCAAAAGCGGTTGGTTTTAGCACATCCGAAGCAAGTAAATTTATTGACTCCTATTTTAACCGTTTTGCACGAGTTAAGGAATGGTTAGATAAGATAATAGAAGAAGCAAAAAATAGGGGATATACAACGACTTTGTTTAATCGGCGGAGATATTTGTCCGGTCTGGATAGTTCCAACCAAATTATCCGAAAATCAGCGGAACGGATGGCAGTAAACACGCCAGTGCAGGGGAGTGCAGCAGATATAATCAAGAAAGCAATGATAGAAGTGGACTCATATTTGAAAGAGGTAGGTGCATGGCTTTTACTTCAAGTCCACGACGAATTGCTTATAGAAGTCCCCAAAAAATCAGCAGAAGAGATTGCTCAACAGGTAAAATCCATTATGGAGAAAGTTGTTTCTCTGCGGGTCCCTCTGAAAGTGGATATCGGTTTGGGTAATAATTGGGCGGAGGCTCATTAGTATATGTAAGATTTGCAAATAATAGCGGATGCTCCTTTCGCTATTACAAAATAAGGAAATTTTTATGAATGATTACCGAACAACAGTAAACAACAAACACCAGGAACAACGGAAGTTTAGAACTATGGGAAACAAAAAGACTTACTCACATCGTTCAAACTCTCATCAAAATTCCAACCGAAACGTCCGAAACAGTCGGAATAATCGGAACAACCACCAAAATCTATCTAAAAAACCTCCTGTGCTGGATGTGGCAGAAGAGGAATTTGATGAAATTCGGACAGATGGACCTGAAATCTCAATTGCGGATTTGAAAAAGATGTCCGTCCCCCAGTTAAGTGAAATAGCGGGAAACCTTTCTATTGATGACCCCGGTTCACTTAAAAAACAGGACCTTATCTTCAAAATTTTGCAAAAAAGTTTTGAACACTCGGGTTCTGTTGTTGGAGAAGGAACATTGGAAATACTGCCTGATAATTATGGATTTTTGCGTTCACCGGATGCTTCCTATCTTCCGGGACCGGATGATATATATGTGTCCCCATCTCAAATACGGAAATTCGGATTGCGTACAGGAGATACTATCCGCGGGCATGTTCGTCCACCGAAAGAAGGGGAACGATACTTTGCCCTGTTGAAAGTAGAATCCGTAAATGGAGACTCACCTGAAATTGCACATCAGCGACTCCTTTTTGATAGTTTAACTCCTCTTCACCCCAATGAACGCTTCTACCTTGAAACAACTTCGGATGAAATTGCCATGCGGATTATGGACCTTATTTCTCCTATTGGTAAAGGACAACGCGGGCTTATTGTTGCAGCACCCTTCACAGGAAAAACCGTTTTGTTACAGAAAATCGCCAACAGTATTACCAAAAATCATCCTGAGGTTACTATTATTGTATTGCTGATTGACGAAAGACCTGAAGAAGTAACGGATATGAGGCGTTCTGTCGCCGCAGAAGTTATTGCGTCTACTTTCGATGAACCTCCGGATAGGCATGTTCAAGTGGCAGAGATGGTTCTCAACAAGGCAAAACGTCTCGTAGAACATAAAAAAGATGTGGTCATTTTATTGGACTCAATGACCCGACTTGCCCGTGCTTATAATGTTCTTGTGCCATCCAGTGGTAAGGTCCTTTCCGGCGGTATCGAAGCCAATGCGTTACAGAAACCGAAACGATTTTTTGGCGCAGCACGGAAGGTAGAAGAAGGAGGAAGTTTGACAATCCTTTCCACAGCGTTAATTGATACCGGCAGTCGTATGGACGATGTTATCTTTGAAGAATTCAAAGGCACAGGAAATATGGAAATTCATTTAGACCGTCGTCTGATGGAAAAACGGATATTCCCTGCCATTAATGTAATGCTTTCGCGGACCCGGAAAGAAGAACTACTTATCGCCAAAGAAGACCTTGAAAAAATCTGGTTATTATTGCGTGTTTTAAGTCCTTTGGACACCGTAGAAGCGACAGAACTACTTATTGAAAAGTTGAAGAAAACAAAGAGTAACGCCGATTTCCTTAATAGCATGCAAAAAATGTAATCATTCCTATTCCCTCTTATTTATTAAAAGTTATTCTTACTCAAAGTGTCCCTTTAGCAAGAAAGAGGGAGCGGATTAATATTAGTTTGCTCTATGTAATTTGTTTTAGAAATACCTCGCCTATGAATTATATTATTGAATAAATAAGGATGAACTCTGTTTTATGAAAATCCCCATGCTAAATTTAAAAGCTCAATATAAACAAATCAAAGAAGAGATATTAAAGGCAATAGAAGAAGTTCTGGAAACCCAGCAATTCCGGGGAGGGGATGTGCTCATACGGTTTGAGGAAGAAATAAAAGCATTTATTCGATGTTCTTATGCTATAGGTGTTGGTTCAGGAACAGATGCACTGGTAATTGCATTAAGGGCTTTAGGTTTGCAATCGGGTGATGAAGTAATCACAACCCCATTTTCTTTTATTGCTACTGCCAGTAGCATTGTGCTGGCAGGGGGTATACCTGTGTTTGCAGATATTGAGTCTGATACCTATCATTTAAATCCGGTGAAAGTGGAGCAGAAAATTTCTGAACGAACAAAGGTTCTACTACCGGTACATTTATACGGTCAATGTGTGGATATGCAAGCGTTTGTTTCCCTGGCAGAACGCTATTCTCTCTATATTCTTGAGGATTCTGCTCAAGCCATTGGAGCTCGTTTATATGGAAAAAATGCGGGTAGTTGGGGTGATGTGGGTGCCTTTAGTTTTTACCCAACAAAAAATTTAGGAGCCATGGGAGAAGGGGGATTAATCACGACAAATAATGAACAAATAGCAGAAAAAATTTTAACATTGCGTAATCATGGCTCAAAAAAGACTTACGAACATGAATGCATTGGGTATAACAGCCATCTACATACTTTGCAAGCAGGTATATTAAGTGTAAAACTTCGTTATTTGAAAAAATGGAATGAGAAACGACGGGAAATAGCTCGATATTACACAGAACATTTGAAAGAATTATCGGAATTACAACTTCCTGTGGAACGGCAAGGTAGTTATGCTATATATCATCAATATGTTATTCGGATACCTGACCGCGATAAAGCACGGCAGTTTCTTCAGGAACGCGGTATTTCTACCGCAGTGTTCTATCCTATTCCTATTCATCAACAACCCTGTTTTCGTAAGTTTGTTTCCTCAAAGGAGAAATATCCAGAGGCAGAAAAAGCATCGCAGGAAGTATTGGCATTACCTATCTATCCCGAAATGACCTCTGAGGAGGTAGAGTATGTTGTGGAAGGGATTAAATCGTTTTTAATGAACAAAAGATAGGTTCGGAGCAGGCATTATATTTGCCCCTTGCGTAGAGTTATGGATAAACACAGACTTTTCTGCTTCCTCAGGTGATAACGGAGATGTGCGATTTAACAGTTGTGCATATTCATGAGAACAAAGCCAGTTTTGTAATGCCTTTTTAATTGCATGGACATCATGCTCTCTACAGAGACTTATCACGACCCCACCTAATCCAGCCCCTGTAAGGGAAGAACCCAAAGCACCGTTTTGGTTTGCTATGTCCACCAATTTATCTAGGACAGGAGTGCTTGCACCAAAATCGCCTGTAAGCGAATAGGGAGCGATTTGAAGGTCCTCGTATACAAATAACATGTCATCAGTTACTTCACGACGGAATGGATTTCCTGCACTATCAAGGATACGGTCACCATTATGTCCTAACGTCATTAAATAACCTGCCATCAATACATCCCCCTGCTGGATGGCTTCAAAGAAGTGGCGGGCACGAATGGATTCGCAAATTCCAAAAACTAAAGGTCCCCGTATAGGGACTACTTGCGGATGTTCTTCTCGTTGGAGATGTCCATAATATCGCTCAAATATCTCATGAATCCCGGGAATATCAAAATCTTCGAACAATGTTTGAACCGGTAAGGCATGAGGAATGGCACGAAATAGAGTATAAAGGTTTCGGATACCTCCCAGTCGCTCCGGTGAAAAATCAGATAGGGTTTGGAAACTTTCTAATATCTCTTTTTCTACTCCTTGATTTTTCATAATTTCCTTTAATATGGTTAATGCTACAGAGTAGGCAAAACGATTTTTGATATATGAAACGGCATGAGTTGAACTTATATCACGTTGTGTTCTGGAATTGGTAATAATCACAGAAACATCTTTCGGGAAAGGATAATAGTCCTTTTCCAGTATTTCTGCCGTTTCAGGATTGAGACGAATACCTAATAAAGTGTTTTTTTTCCCTAACAACTCTGCTGTCTGGTCGCTAAGTCCACTTCTTGCACCCGTGAACCATTCCGCATCCTGAACCATTTTCAACTGAGTGGTTATGTCAAAATCATAATGGTTGTTATACATAAGAGATTGAAGCAGGACAATACACAAAGCGTGTGAGGAACTCAATGCAGAACCTTCGGGAATATCCCCGCCTATAACAATTTCCATACCTGTGGTAAGAGGTCTTTTTGTTTGTTGAGCAAAACGAAGAAGTATGCCCGTAATATATTGGTGCCAATGACGGGAAGTATCTGTGCGATTTTGAGCGTGATGACAAATATTTTTCCAGGAAGATTCTAAGGAGTACTCGTTCTGCAAAGTCTGGAAAGAAGAGAGAAAGGGTTTATGTTTGGATTCTAAATTGTATATACAAAAAGTATCATCATCACGGGGATGTCCTACCAGAATAACTTCTTGTTCGATGGTCATTAGATTTAAAAAACCACCGTGTGTATCTATGTGCATTCCACGAAGGTTTATTCTACCGGGGCATCTTGTAATGAAGACATGTTTATCTCCAAATGTATCAACAAATTTCTGTAAGGTTTGAATGATTAATTTCATTCGCTCTTGCCCTGCATTACCATAGGTCTCATTAAGAAACCTTTTTTGTTCCGCAGAATGACAGAGAAGAAATTCAATCCATTTACTTGCAAGTATCATCATGGTGTATAAGTTGTTTTTACATTATATTTTTCTTTTAGTTCTTTTAATATTTGTAATAGTTCTGGTTTTTCGCCCTCACGAACAATTCTACCTATTATATAAAAAGCTTTATGAAAAGCCCACCTTTGTGCAATCTCAAAATCACCCGAATCGGAATGAGATAAATCTGTACGGAAAATAATTTCTTTTCGTTTCCCAGCAGA
Organism: Candidatus Hydrogenedens sp.; assembly: GCA_049968235.1. Classification (GTDB taxonomy): domain Bacteria; phylum Hydrogenedentota; class Hydrogenedentia; order Hydrogenedentales; family Hydrogenedentaceae; genus Hydrogenedens. The sequence continues at coordinate 96,875 of JBMFRC010000003.1, read as the reverse complement.
ATTACCCTGGAGACGGAAAACAAAATTTTTCTGAGTCTGGGGATTAAACTTTCCAAAAATAGACACAGGAACGCCCTGATAGAAATTGGGGAAAATAAAGGGATATATCTCCTCGCGAGGTATAGCACCAAAGTCCATAGATACATCAATAAGTATGGGGTTTTGTATCTTCTGAAATGCCTGCGGTATCATTGTTGAAATCTGCTCTATGTTATTTCGAATTACACAAAATCCCCGATTCAAATAAGCCAGTAATTCAAGCAAGTATCGGTCAACAGTGTTTCCTCCGCCTGTTGTAAATATTTCGTATCTTCCCTGATTTTCTAACGTGAGATTGGCAATAATAGCACGGGTATCACGAAGCCCGATGGTCGGTTTCCCATCGGAGTATAACCAAAGGATATTAGGCAATCCTGGGGTTGTGGGAAGTTGTATAATTTGGCGAACGGAATTAAAGACATCCGTTTGTCCGATGGAAGGTATCTGTTTCAAATATTTCCGAGCAGAATTTTTATTTTCAGGTGTTGCTTTTATATATCCCTCTGCAAAGAAGGTAGCCCGTTCACGGAACAAAATAATATTAAAGAGGTCATCATCACGAAGTTGTTGTAAAGCCTCGCAAACTCCCTGCACCGTTCGGTCCAATTTTCGTTGTCCGATACTTGCGGAACTGTCAATAATGAAGGCAACCTGTTTGGGTAATGGGATAATTTTGGCATCTTTTTTAGGAGAGATAACTAATTGAAAGAATCCCTGCGTTTTATCCTGTTCAAAGTAAGTTTTTAACTGTAACTCGAACAGGTCATCCCAGAATTCATAAGGACGGTTTTCCTTTTCTTTTTGTGCTTCCTCAATAATAGGTTGTTCAATAATTTCCTGTTCTAAAACTTGCTCTAACGGAATAGGAGGTTCTATGGGTTCTAATACTACAGGGACTGGATTTGTTTCTCCGGTATCAGAACCCGTTTGTTCTGTAGAAGGTGATGTGCCAACGATACGCGGTATGGCAGAAGAAGAAATTTGCGTTCCCTGTGAGGGAAGAGTTGTATTATCCAATGAAAAAGCAGGTGTTTCACCGGGTTTCAATATGTTTTCTTCGGGGGGAGGCAATAATCGTCGGGCAACATCTACGGTGTCTTTTTCGGATTCCTTTTCAATCATGAGGATTTGTTCTTCTATTTGCTGTATCATTTCGTCCGGCGTAAGCGGTTCTGTGGGTCGGTCAATGGGTTCTGTTACTGCCTGTTTTGCTAATGCTTCCTTTTGTAAGGATGGACTATGAGGAGTTTCAGGTATTTCTGTAGCGGGAAGTAGTTCTTCAATAAAATTCTGGAAAGAAATGGGACGAGTAGATAAAGATGTGCTGACAGGTTCTTCTATTTGCTGGGAAACAGTTATTTTTTCATCAAGCAACTTAACACGAATGTTTAAAGGAATTCTATTCGGTCCGGTTGTGAAAAGAGGTATGTATTGCGAAGTGTAAATTAACGAGAAATATAAAAGGATACTCAGGATAACACTAATCCCAAAGCGAATTCGTTTACTCCACAGGAATTCGAGTGTTCCTGAGGAGATAGAACGATTATTTAATGTGTTCGCCCGGGACATACATCTACCTCAGTTCTATTGATAATGCAGGTGTATTTTCTTTTTCACTGGACAGAATGCCTTTTACTTTTTCTGCCAGAGGATGCGAAGGAAAATCATCTAATAATTCTTTAAATGCTCTCTGTGCGTTTCCCTTTTCATTGATTTTTAAATAGCAATTTCCGGAACGCCATAATGCTTCAGGAGAAAGTTCCGGATGGAGATAAAGAATAGCCACTTTTAGATAATTTTTTCCTGCTTTTTCAAATTCGTTCTGGTTCTCATAAATTTCTGAAATTCGAAATTGAGCACGGGCACTTGTTTCACTTCCACCATTATTTGCACAGCGTTCATAAAATTCTAAGGCTTGAGATACCTGATTTTTTTGTTCATATATTTGAGCTATGCGATACAAAGATTCTGTAGCGGATGTGGAAGAAGGGGACATATCCACAACTTTCTGGTATTCTTTTATGGCTTCATCCAGTTTCCCTAAATTATGAATACATTCTGCATATCGGAATTGCAATCTTTGAGGAGCAGGGTAATCTTTTAATACCTCCTGCATTCGTTTTAACACCTGACGTGCCTGCTCCCATTTTTGCGCATCAAGATAGTATTGGGCTAACCATGCGAACTGTTCTTCTCCTACTGTAACCTGGGGGTAGTCCACAATGGTTTTCAATAACGCTTCCGCAGATTTTTCATAATCTTTTACTTCATAATAGGCGATGCTGATTGCCAGCCAGGCTTGACCTGCAATGGTCGGAGCAGGATTCTGGGCTAATAAATTTTGCAAGGAATCGATTGATTTTATAGAGTCCTTCTTTTCTTTTAGATAATAGGTTCCCAATTTTAACTTCATATCTTGAACATATTGAGATTGTGGGAACCTACTGATGAAATCCTGATAAATTTGAAAGGCGTCTTCTCCTTTATGTAACTGTTCATAACAATGTGCTAATCGTAGGAATACTTGTTCTTGTAGAGGATTATTCTCTGAGATTTCTTTTGCTTTGAGATAAGTTTTCAGTGCTTCTTCCCAATTCCCATCTTTACCCTGTAAATCCCCATAGTGGAGATAGGCAGAAACAATTAATGTATGCTGGGGATAGGTCTGGATAAAACGATTGTATAATTGCATAGCAGGTTTGATGATGCCTAATAATTCTGCACATTCCGCCGATTTGTATAATGCCTCAGGTGCAAATTTGGAGGTTGGGTATTTTTCATATACCATCTGAAACTCTTCCATAGCATCCTCATAATTTCCTTCGGCAGTATATAATGAACCCAGCAAAAAGTAAGCATCCGCTCGAAATGGAGACTCCCCGGCTTTGTCCAGAAACTCGGTTACATTCGTTTTTGCAATGTTCAGGTCGTTCTTTAAATAGTGTGCCCATGCAATTTTATATAGCGATTCGGTAGCGTAAGAAGTATCGGCATATTGTTGGCGTAAGGAGTTATAAAAAGACAGGGCTTCATCCAGCATATTTTGTTCCAGCAATGAATTGGCAAGGATATACATGGCAAAAGGCTTCTTCTCAGATTGCGGATAATTCTGAATAAAGTTTTTCCCTTCATTTACTGCTTCTGGAAATTTCTTTGCCTGATATAATGTCCATAAATATCCAAAATCCGATTTTTCTTTATAGGGACCTTCTTTGAACTGTGTTTTGAGTGTTTGATATGCATTCATCGCCCCTTCATACCAACCTAACTGGGAGTATATCTCTGCGACACGGAAATTGCACTCCATTCGTAATTGTGGGTCTATCTTTTCGTTAGATGCCACGTCAGATAAAATGGATACAGCATTTTCTAATTGATTAAGACGAGTGTAAATGTTCCCTAAAACATACTTTGCAAAAGGTACCAGGGGATATTCCGGAAAAGTTTTTACCATGTTTTGTAATACAGGTATTGCAGTTTCAAAATTCTGCGTTTGTACAAGTGCACGGGCATAAAAATACATAGCACGGGGACGATAATCCTTTGGTGTGGTCTCCTCAATTAAGGGTTTTAATGTCTCACTACATTCTGCCCAACGTTTTAGATAATAAAAGCATTCACCTTTACGAAGAATGGCTTCTGTTCGTTGATTGGCATCTGTTGCTTTGTTAATCACCTGGTCAAAGGCACCCATAGCGGTTTCATATTGTTTTTCAACAAGAGCAGATTTTCCCAAACGAAGATAAACCTCAGCAATTTTAGGAGAATCCGGATATTGAGCAATAAACTTTTTATACTCATCAATGGCTTCTTTAAAGAACTGTCTGCTGTAGAGACCATTAGCAAAATCAAGTTGTGTGTTTTCTCCCGAAAGAGATTCAGAGGATTGTGTCCAGGCGAAACTACATACCATTAAGAAATAAATCATGGATAATTTATATAAATGCTTCGTAAATATCATATGTGAATCCTGTTTATTGTTTTGTGGGCTCTGTGGCTGGAGAAACTGCATCTGGAGAAGTATTTGCGTTTACGGAATGTTCTGAATCGGTTGTTTGTTTTTCATTAATTGCGGAGAACGCTACATTTTGTATATTGGCTTTCCTGCAACAATCCAGAACCCGTATGGCATTGCCCAACATGGCACTCTGGTCGCCCCGGATAATAACTGAACTGCCGGGGAAAAATTGGGACACCTTGTTCAATACCTCCTGCAATTCCGATAGGGACACAGAACGATTATTAACAACAATGGACCCATCTGCTTTTAGATTAATATAAATTTCTCCCTGACTACGCGTTGTTGGAACCGAAGTTTCTGCGGTCGGTAAAGTAATGTCAATTTCCGACTCCAGAACGCCATATACAGTTGTTGCCATAAAAAAAACAAGGGTCAAAAATACAATATCAATTAATGGAGCCATTTGAATGGGTTCGGGCTCATTTTCATAATTACGACGGATTCTCATGGACGTGTTCCTCTCAAAATAAGCTCTACCATTTCACTGGCAATGGCTTCTACCTCTGCAATAATTCGGTTTACTCTACCCCGCAGATAAAAATAAATTGCCATAGCAGGAATTGCAACGACCAATCCACCTGCAGTAGTTACCATTGCTGTGGCAACACTGTATGCCATTGTAAGCCCTTTCACCTGAGCATCATTAAATGCGATAGCCCCAAAAGCCTGCATCATACCCCATACAGTTCCTAAAAGACCTAATAATGGAGCTAAGACCGCAATATTATTCAAATAAGATATGCGTTGCCATAAAATACTCGCTCCTCGTTCCCCTTCACTTTCCATAGCGTCCTGAATAACATAGCGGTCATGACCTACCAGTTTTACTCCAGCAAATATCATCTTGGCAATAAGTTCATCTCGCCCTTCACAAAGTTCCAACACCCCTTTGTAATCATTGGCTTGTAATAAATGGAACAATCTACGGATAAGGGTTGAAGGAAGTTCCCTCCGCGGAGTTAATGTCAACAGAAGATAAAATGCCCATACCAATCCAATAAAGCCCAAACCTCCAATTATCCAGAGTATTACCCCACCTGCTTTTATCATGTCCCATAATGTAAGATTTTGCTGAACAGGTAGAACATTCGTCATATCAGGACTACTTTGTGCATATGAAAACAGAGTGATACAAAAAATGCCAGCAACTAACAAAAAAAAGATTTTCCCTTTGAACATGCAACAATTTCCTTTTTTATGCTATTTGTGAAAATAGGTAGTTCATTAAACTATATTAATATTATCCTTTTGTAAAGAGATAAGTTGCAACAGTTTCGTTTGCATTGTATTTACAGAGGGGTATTTGTACCCCTGTTTATTTTACATTTATTTATTTTTCATCTACAAATAAAGCGAACAAAAATGTAATATCTACATACCTGTCTATGTTATATATTTCTATTTCCCCAAAAATTTTCTGCTTTTGTTAAGATAATTACACTGAAAAATAAGGGAGGTATTACTACACATGCTAAAAGGTGGGAACGGTATATTCACCGTGTAGATTTCACAAACTGGTGGGCCGTGCAGGAATCGAACCTGCGACCTTGGGATTAAGAGTCCCCTGCTCTACCAGCTAAGCTAACGGCCCTATAAAAAAATGGAGCGGGAGACGGGACTCGAACCCGCGACGTCAACCTTGGCAAGGTTGCACTCTACCAACTGAGTTACTCCCGCAACTTTTTGCACTAATGATTTTACCAAAAAACGAATACTAATTCAAACTTGATGATGCATATAACAACAAATATCCGGCACAAGTACAATGGGGAAAGTTCACCAGATAGATAATTCTCTCCGATTTTTGATATATTACATTTCTAAAAATTGAATTTAATAACAAAGGAGATATATACATGAGTTTCCCAATTAATGTAGAGAAGTATAGACCTGTTGCTATTGACCCATTCACTCAGGAGTTTACTAAGGAACAATTAGAACAGTTAAAAACAAATATTCAAATTGTTCGTGATACTATCATTTTTTATACCGCTGTTGCAGGAATACGTGGGTTAGGTGGACATACGGGTGGAGCGTATAGTATCGTTCCTGAAGTATTGGTTCTGGACAGTTTTATAAAGGGTTCGGAAAAAGTATATCCCGTATATTTTGATGAAGCGGGTCATCGTGTAGCTATTCAGTATGCCATGTCTGCTTTCAATGGAATTATTCCCTTTGATTATTTATTACATTATCGCGAGGCAAATTATGGATTATATGGACATCCTGAAATTGAACATGAATTGGGAATAAAGTTTGCTTCCGGTCGGTTAGGACATTTATGGTCATTTGTTAATGGCGTGGCATTAGCGAATCCGGATAAGGTTGTATTTATGTTGGGCTCTGATGGTTCTCAGCAGGAGGGAGATGACGCAGAGTCAGCACGACTTGCGGTCGCTCAGAAGATAAATGTTAAATTATGTATTGATGACAACAATGTAACGATTTCAGGTCATCCGTCCCAATATCTACCCGGATATGATATTGGCAAAACACTTTCCGGACACGGATTGAATGTGGATGTGGGCAAAGGCGAGAATTTAGAAAGTCTAACAAAACGCATGATTAATGCAGTTCGTACAGAAGGTCCTGTTGCTCTGATTAATAAGCGGGTAATGGCACCGGGTGTCCCCGGAATAGAAGGGAATCATTCGGGACATGATGTTATTGGAAAAGATAATGCCATTGCTTACTTTGAAAAACGAGGGATGCCTGAAGTTATTGAAGCATTAAATAAAGTGGAAAAAATATCCGGGAGCAGAACATATCGGGGTTGTTCGAAAGAACAAGGTAGTAATCGCACGGAATTTGGAAATATTGTTAAGGATTATTTAACGGCACATCCGGAAGAAAAGAGTGAACGAAAAATATTAGTTATTGATTCTGACCTTGAAGGTTCTACAGGGTTAAAAGCCATTCGTGTGGCACATCCGGATGTATTTATAAATGGAGGTGTTCAGGAACGCGGTAATTTCTCCGCTTCAGCAGGCTTCGGTTTTGAAAAAGGTAGACAGGGAATCTTCAGCACCTTTTCTGCATTTTTAGAGATGATTCTTTCTGAATTAACGATGGCACGGTTAAATAAAGCCAATGCAATCTGTCATTTTTCCCATGCAGGTGTTGATGATATTGCAGACAATACATGCCACTATGGAATTAACATTTTCTTTGCGGATAATGGACTTCCGGAAGGTGATAATACAAGGCTTTATTTCCCAGCAGATGCATTACAACTTAAAGCAGTGGTTCATCGTATCTGGAAAGATGAAGGTATTCGGTTTATTTTTACTACCCGCAGTAAAGTTCCATACATATGCAAAGAAGATGGGACAAAGTTCTATGAGGGTAATTATCAGTTCGTTCCTGGAAAAGATGAAATTATCCGAAAAGGCTCTGCGGGATATGTAGTGTCTTACGGAGAAATGCTACACCGTGCACTGGATGCTGTGGAACAAGCACGAGAACAGGGATTAGATGTAGGCCTTATCAATAAACCGACACTTAATGTCGTAGATGAAGAAATAATGAATACTTTAGGACAATCCCCATTCGTTTTGGTGGTTGAGGCACAAAATATTAAAACAGGTTTAGGCATTCGTTTTGGTACCTGGCTACTTCAAAGAAGGTTTATGCCTAAATTCGATTACATGGGCGTTAGCAAGCCCGGAAAAGGCGGACTGTCCGAACATATTACCTATCAAGGATTGGACCCTGAACATATCCTCGAAAAAATAAAACAACTCGCAAGTTAAGTCAGAGAATATTCTGAATAAAAAGTCCCCTTTAATTTATTTGTTCTATAAATAAATATCCCCGATTACCGTAGTAATCGGGGATTTGCGAGGGTTTTGAACAGAAGCGAAAGGAAGGGAGTACTATATTAAATTCTCTGAATTTAGTATCAGTCCTACGACACGAGCAACCGCGCCATTAACCGGCTGTTCCCCTGTTTCCTGATAACGCATAAATTCAACATGACCATCCATGTAGAGGACATTTGAACCACCCGGAATATGGTTGTAATGTCCAACTTCTGTTGCGATTGTATCCGCCATAATCCATGTCTCACTCTGGGCTTTGGCAGAAGCAGCAGGATTGTTAATATCAGTAATTAAGAAACGTTCAATACCTTCACGAAGCCGATATATCGTATTTTGTCTGCCATTACCTACAGGTCCGGGAGGTGTTCCTAAATTTGCATATGAACTTACATCCAGGTCCTCGTCTGCCCTTTGGGCGCCAGTTACAGGGTTGTTAATGTATGCCTGTAATACAACCAGCATTGCTGCAACCAACTGCGCAGGTCCCATTCCTGTAACTCCTGTAGCACCTACCAGTGTTGCCAATCCTGATATATCTGTCAACGGGTCTGTGCCATCCGCATTACAGAGGTCAAGAACATAACCCACATAGTTATAACTGGAATCTATTATAGACATACCACGAACTGCATCATTACACGGGATATTTACATCTGTCAGTTCAACACCTGCCGCTTGTGCTGCAGGATTAAATTGAAGTCCGGGTTTCTCTGCCGAATCCGAAGGACAGAATATAATATTTAAATCGGTTAAATATTCCGGATAAAGGACTTTCGGATTGGGTCCAGCTGCAATAATTCCATAGGAACCTTCCAGTGTAAACGGATAGACATTACAATTCATTCGTTGGTCTGCTGTAAGACATATCGGCGGGAACCGTTCTCCTTTCGATTCATTGGAATACATCTTGAAGACCAGTCCCCATTGTTTAAGGTTGTTCTGACAACTACTTCTACGCGCTGCTTCCCTCGCACGAGCAAGTGCCGGCAACAGAATTGCCGCAAGAATGCCAATAATCGCTATGACTACCAGCAATTCGATGAGTGTGAATCCTTTTTTACTCATATTAGAACTCCTTCTTGGGTTTGCCCTGAAAACCCTTTGATTGATTTAATCCTTATTCATGCAGGGCACATGAATATAACGAAAATATTAAATTGTAGTTACGGGATAATTATAATAAATATATTTTTATTTGTCAAGTAAATTTTAATAATTATTTAAATAATAAATACATATTAAAAGTAAAGTTATTCAAATTATTCTATCTTTATTATATGATATTTATTTTTTATAAATGAGTGATATTTGTATGCATACAATTACATTACATTATAATATTAATATATGTTAAAATATCGTGTTTCATAATCCCGCTGGCATGCTAAATAAATAGAATTTCAATATCATTGTGTTGGACTTATATTCTTTTTCTGCAAATCATATATAACTTATCGCAAGGAAGTGTTCCTTCAAATATGTCAAAGGTTTATCTGCTTTTCAGGGCAAAATTTTTTCCTATATTTTTAGAGATATCAATAAAAGATAATAGGAGATTTTTATGGACTCGATATTTTATTCTATTGAAAAAGGTGAAGCATGGCTAACGCCATATGAAAAACGGCAATGGCGAGAAAAATATAGAGCACTGCAAGTGTGGTTTCAGAATAATGGAATTGAAATATCACCTTGGCTACAAGTGCGTTTGCGAGAATTGCTTATACTCACTTTTTTTATCCAGAGGCTGGAACAGGAATTCCTATTATCTCCACTGATGTCTAAAAAGGAAGATGTGTGTATAGAATCTTCCAAAAAAACAGAAAAGACAAACCATTCTTTACAATATTATGAGATTTTATGTAAATATATGGAACGGCAACGCAAGTTGGTGCAGGAATTTGAAAATATCAAGCCAGTGGAAGCAAAAACATCTTCTATGAGTATTGCGGAACTTGTTCAGGATTTGGTGTGTTGTATGCACGAATTGGAGAAAGGCAATGGAACGATGCAAAAGAATTTAGTCGTGGGAAGTAAAGAAGAAATTCTTGTGAATCAAGATAATTAATCATTCAACAAATTTGATAGAATAGTAAAGGATATGATTAAAGTAAATAAACAATGGATAAGGAACATTGAAAAGATGCTTCGACGATATTTGATACTAACGCTAACAGTATTCTTGTTTTTTTCTGCGGGCTGTGCTACAACTTCATCTCGATTTAAGCCTCAGGCGGGTTCTCGTTCCGAGATATTAACTTTAGAAACGCGTGGGTATTGTCCATGTGGTAAATGCTGTAATTGGAAAAGGAATTGGTATTTCCGTCCGGTAGTTGCCCATGGTCCTAATAAAGGGAAACCCAAGAAAGTAGGTGTGACTGCCAGTGGTGTTAAAGCAAAGAAGGGAACCATTTCAGCCGATATAAGTCGCTTCCCTTTTGGGACGGTTATGTATATTCCGGGCTATGGTTATGGCAGAGTGGAAGACCGTGGTGGTTCTGTAAAAGGGAATAGTATAGACCTGTTTTTTAAGAAACACAAAGAAGCAATGCGTTGGGGAAGACAAACTAAAAAGGTGAAGGTGTGGTATCCACCGGGAAAATAATCGCGTCTTTTTAATTTCTGATTTTTATTTATTCAGGGGAGTGTAGTGTGTCCGTTCTGAAACAGACTTTAATTCAGTTACTTCAACGGCGGGAATTGTTTGCATATCGTTTCTTTCATAATGTTGATGGTACGCATTGGCGAGTTCGCAATTATCAACGCAATTCTCTGGAATCACAGGCATTACGCAAGGTGCATTGTGATGGAAGAGATGTAGGGAAAACGACGGAAATAGAAATTATAGCCTGCTGGGCTATGGTTAATTGTCCGGGAAAATCCATGTTAATTGCTACACAATGTGAAAATCATTTGTTCCCGGTAATGAATCGACTGGTGCGTCGTTTTGAAACAACGACGGAATTCGCAGGAGGTATTGCAGAATTGCGTCGTTCCCCTTCCTACTTCATACGATTTGTGAATGGATTTACTCTATGGGGTCGGATTGCAGGACCGCGTGGAATAAATTTTCAGGGGATGCATGTGGACTGGCAGATTGTAGATGAGGCACAGGAAATGACAGAAACAAGTTGGGGGGAATTGTATCAATCCCTGAAAGGTGGGGGTAAACGATGGGTTTATGGTGTACCGAATGGGCTTCGGAATACATTTTACCGTATGACTTTTTTACCGGAGGCGGAACAATATCACTGGCCCAGTTATCTTAATCCGGATTTTATCCCTGAGAAAGATGCTGAACTGGCTTTGTTGTACGGAGGGAGAGATAGTCCAGGATATGTACATCGGGTATTGGGATTGCATGGAGAACCGATGAATGCGGTGTTTAATCTGGACGATTATCTCCTTTGCGTTGATGATAGTTTGCCGGCAAATGAGATTCGACTTAAAGGGTCAGAGATAAAATGGGAATTGCCGGAACCTGTAAAAAAGGGGATGTATTATTTAGGCTGTGATTTAGGCTTTTCGCGAGACCCTTCTGAATTCATCGTTTTTAAAAATGAACCACCGTATTTGATTTGTGTACTGCGTATGCATCTGGAGAATGTAAACTATGTTCAGCAACAGATGACGATACAAGAGTTGGATAATCATTATCATTTTTGTAAGATAGGGATTGACTGTGGGAATAGTGGTAGAGCGGTGGCACATCAATTAATGGCATCAGGTAAGGATTGGGAACATCGAGTTTGTGCGTTCGAATTTGGAGGAATGATAGAAACGGGGCAGTTATCAAATGGGGTGCTTCAGAAACGGCGAACCAAAGAATGGATGACGGAATTGCTACAACGGCGTTTAGCGGAGCATACAATTATATTTCCGAAAAGCGCAGAGCGGGAGCAACAATATGCAAATCACACCTATGTATTAAATGCTCAAGGGCAATATGTGTATTCGAAAGGGAATGACCATATTATTGATGCAGACCGATGTGCACTGTTAGCGTGGTATATGGATACACATGAAAGGGTAATTCCACATATTCGGGTAAAGCCAAGGATCCATGTGTTTTGAAGGTCCGACAAATCCGATAAGTCTGACCCGTTTGACGGTATTTAGGTTCAGCTACCCGATAGAGGAGAAATAAGCATCCAGTTTGTCTGCAAGGTCCACACGTAATGTCGCAATTTTCAAATCATTCAGATTTAAATATTGTGTGGAAGGATGTTGTAGGAAAACAATATTTTCGGTCAAGGGGAAGAAATTATAACCTTCTCTTGAAACAATTAAATTGGATAGACAGAGAATGTGTGTTTGTGTTCGTAAATCTTCCATAGGTGTAAGTGATGGGTCGTGATGGGAAAAAGATAAAACGGCAAATTCATCGGGTATATCCCATTTTTGTAAGACGAAAAGGCTCACCAATGGATGAAATTGCATCAATACCTCTTGTGTTAATTGAGGACTGGCGATAAGTTGTGAAAAAGCAGATGATTTTACCTCATTTAATATTTGAAGTAGAACAATATGCCCTACATCATGAAGCAAACCTGCGAGAAACATAACTTCCGGATGGGGTTCTGCAACAATAATCGCCAGTTCATACGAAGCATGAGCGGTTGCAATGGAATGTTTCCATAATTTCTGAAACTCTGCATTTAATTTTGGGTCTGAAGATTGAAATACTTTCTGGCTTGCATAAACCTGTGCCAAGTTCGTTAAAGTTTGTAAGCCCAGGCGTGAGCAGGCAGTTAATAAATCTTTAACTTCCTGCAAACCTGCATAATAAGCACTATTTGCCATTTTTAATATGGACATGGATAAAGAAGGGTCTTCCTGGACAATGGAAACCAATTCTGAAAAAGAGACATCCGGTTTTTGAATAGTATTTAGCAATCGCTGTCCGATACGAGGAATGACAGGTATCTTTTCGATATACCCGGGCAGATGTTCAAAAATTTTTGCTCCAATGGAGTTGGGTTGTAGCACCGACCGAACATCGGTGTAATTGCTAAACGGTTGAACAAGGTTTTTCGTTCCTTGTGCCTGTATCCATAAAGGATTATTACATTCTTTGCAAATCCACAAAAACCACTTTCGCATTTTTTGGGGAGGAGATATAACTGCCTGACAAAATGGACATGTAAGATTCATAAATTAAGCCCTTTTTTACTGATTATGAACATAAAGTCATAATTTGCCGTATGGAACGCAGATTAAAGGTTCGCGGTGTATGTTTAACGACTTCTTCGTATGTAGTAGTGCCACGAATGACTTTTGAAATGGCATCTTCTCGCATACTAATAAGTCCTGTGGAATCTACGCTAATTCGTCGTATTTCGTGAGCGGTCTTTTTCTGAAGAATTGCTTCCTTCACATCTTCATTAAGGACCAGCAATTCATAAGCCCCTACTCTTCCCCGGTAACCCGTGTATGAACAATACTGACAGCCCTTTCCTCGCTTATATTCATATTCTCGCACCTCGGCATAGTCTAATCCCAATGATTGTGCCTCTCTTGCAGTAGGGATATAAGGGACAATGCATTTGGGACAGATGCGACGGAGTAATCGTTGAGCCAGTACCGAGATAACAGTTGAGGAAATGAGGAAAGTTTCTATATCCATATCAATCAAACGTAGAAGTCCACCGATGGTGTCTTCTGTATGGAATGTCGAATATACTTTATGCCCGGTTAATGCAGCCTGAATGGCTACCTGGGCTGTTTCACGGTCCCGGATTTCTCCGATAACAATTATATCCGGGTCCTGACGCACAATTTCACGCAGGGTAGAGTCGAAAGTGCGATTGACCTTGTCGTTAACGGAACATTGCACAACTCCATCAATAGTGAATTCAACAGGGTCTTCCGCAGTGATAATTTTTCGTGATACATCATTTGAATAGGCAATACTGGCATATAATGTTGTCGTTTTTCCTGAACCGGTAGGTCCGGTAATCAGCACTACCCCTGTGGGCAAGTCCAGAACATCATAGCGATAACGCTCCAACATGCTACGGTTCATCCCCAATTCATCCAGAGTTACCAAAGCCAAATCTCTGTTCAAAACACGCATAACTGCGGATTCGCCATATACCGTAACATAAATGGATAATCGCAAATCAATATCTTTCCCCTTATATGGAAAAAGAATACGTTCCCCTTGATGTCGTTGATGTTCTGTGATATTACAGCCTGCCATAATTTTGATACGGGATATAAGACGCGGTAGCATTGTCAGGGGTAGGTCGGTATGATATACCAATACGCCGTCAATTCGATAGCGTATTCTAATTTTGTCCGCCATAGGTTCAATATGAATATCACTAGCACGGCGTTCAATGGCAGTTATAAGAAGATGGTCTACCAATTGAATAATATTATCTTCTCCTGCATGTGCTGTACCAGGGGCCTGTGTTATCTGTCGTCGGTATTCTTCAAACGCCTGGATGGACTCCTGAATAGCATCTTGTGGTCCTAACGCCACATTAAATTGTCCCTGAAAAACATCTTGAATAGCCTGCCGAACCTGGTCATTGTTAATATCGCTTACTACAACGGTAATACTCCCATCTTCCTCCTTCGAGAAAGGGATAAAATTATACTTTCGCAAATATGCCGGAGATACGCCCTGCAAAAGACGGGGGTCAATCATAGGGAATTCCGGTTCAATGAAAGGCACACTCATCTGATGTGCCAAATTTCGAAGTAATGTGCGTTCGTTAATAGCCCCTAATTCAATAAGAGCCTCCCCAAGTCGAATACCGCGTTCCTTTTGAAGAGCCAGTGCGGAATTTAATACCTCTGGTGTAATAATTCCTTGTTCTATTAACAAATCCCCTAAACGAAGATTCCCCCCATGCTTTGTAATCGCCTGATTAATTGTCTGACGGGTAGCATAGCCTAATTCAATTAAAACATCACTAAGATGTCTGGGTTGTTCCAGTAAACTCTGGATACGTAGAGCCCGTCTTAACTGTTCCTCGGTGATAACACCTTCGTCTACCAGAGCCTGTCCCATTGGCGAACTTAAATTGCCCTCGATATTTTGACTCATACTCTACCCTTAAAAAGATTCTTGCTTATATATATTATATTATCATATTTTTATAACCTTACTGGCTGATATTGCGTCGAATGGTCAGAAGTTCTTTCATGACATTGGCAAGGTTGCCCTGATATTCTTTAGTCCCAAAAGCATCATGTAACTGACGGTATAGTTTGTATAGTTGGTTATATATTTGTTGATTTTTCGGATTGGGTATATATTTTGTGGATTGAACACCTGTCATTGCTTTAATAGCGGAGGCAAAATCGGTATGTCCCCCGTTTGCGGAACCTGCAACAACAGACCCACATATAGCAGAGCCAAGTGCACAGGTCTGTTGACTTCGAGAAAGTTCCATTGTTTTACCCATAACATCTGCAAGGATTTGCATTACCAATGGATTCTTCATAGCGATACCACCACAATTGATAACGCGTTCCGCTTTAACGCCATACTCTTCAAAACGTTCCATAATAACACGAGCCCCGAAGGCTGTGGCTTCAATCCATGCACGATATATTTCTGCAGGTTTGGTAAGAAGTGTTAAACCGATGACCGCTCCTGTTAATTGCGGGTCCACAAGAATAGTTCGGTTCCCATTATGCCAGTCCAATGCCAACAATCCGCTTTCACCGGGCTTTAATTTTTCTGCTTCTTCGGTAAGTTTTTCATGGGACCCTTCGACAGGACCACCGGGTTGAATATACTGTACAAACCAGTTATAAATATCCCCAAAGGCAGATTGTCCCGCTTCCAATCCGAACATGCCGGGTAAAATAGATTCAGGAACAATTCCGCAAAGTCCGGGAATGTCAGGCAGGGGTTGGTCCATAGGTGCCACCATCATATCGCAGGTGGATGTGCCTACAATTTTCGTAAGCACCCCGGGAGCTATTCCACAACCGACTGCCCCTAAGTGAGCATCA
This sequence comes from Candidatus Hydrogenedens sp., assembly GCA_049968235.1. GTDB lineage: Bacteria > Hydrogenedentota > Hydrogenedentia > Hydrogenedentales > Hydrogenedentaceae > Hydrogenedens. The sequence continues at coordinate 81,023 of JBMFRC010000003.1, read as the reverse complement.
AAGGCACCTACTGCCACAGGAATACCTGCACGCAAAGATAATTTTTCTGCCCATTCCTGCGTTAAATCTCCCGCTTTATCTTTTACACAGAATAAAATATCCGGTAAGGTCTGACGAATTCGTGCTAATTCGGGGTCAAGAAAGCCCAAAAAAGTTTCATCGGGATAGCCATGCCAGGAGGGATTTGCCATAGCTTTATGCCCACCGGCACAAATACATCGCTTAATTTTATCCGGATGGGTCGTTCCTGTGAGCACTGCAGGTATCCAATCAGCACATTCGACCCAGGTATAAGCGGATGTGAACACTTTGGGGGCAATACGCCGACAGTGAAGTAATTTTGACCAGAACCATTCGGAGGAATATGTCCCACCACATTTGGCAAGGAAATGGGGTCTCTGTTGTTTTGCCTGCTGTGTGATTTCATCCGCTTCTGCATATGAGGTATGGTCTTTCCAGAGCCATGCCATTGCATTGGGGTCGTTGGCAAATTCTTCATGGAAAGCAAGCGGTGTGCCTTCGCGGTCCACAGGTAAAGGTGTGCTACCCGTAGTATCAACACCAATACCGATTATACTTTCTGCATTGAAATAGGGATTGTTGGCTTTAGCATCTTCTATTGCATCTTTTACCACCTGTTCCAGCCCTTGAATGTAATCTTTGGGATGCTGGCGGGCAAGATGAGGGTCTTTCGAGGCTAGAATAATTCCCTGTTCACCGTGGGTATAATTTACAACTGCGGTCCCAATTTCTTCACCCGTATGAACATTGACAATCAACGCACGAACCGAATTGGTTCCATAATCCAGTCCAAGGGCATAGGTATCCTTCATAATCCTGTCGCTCCTATTATTCAGGTCATTAATTCGTTGTTTCTACTTATCTTACCTCTTTCAAATCATGAATTTAAACCTGAAATATTGCCATCAGTAGGAATTTTCATCTAATTTGACAGGACCGCGAAATACCCAATAGACATACCCTGTATAGACAAGGACTATGGGTAACACGGCTAGAACAATGCCTAACATAATAGCCAGCGTTTTAGGACTGGAAGCGGAATTGTATATATCAAGACTGAAAGAAGGATTTAGGGAAGAGCGGACAAGATAGGGAAACATATTAGATGAAAATAGCAGGATGATGGAAGCAATAAAGCCTGTATTGCTTAAAAAGGCAATACCACCCTTCTCTTTCCAGGATAACCAGAGAGTTAGTCCTAACATAGCAACCGCAATCAAGCCTAAAATAGATGTGATAAGCCGAGGCTTTGCCCATGCGACAGAGGAAAAACTAACAGAGGTTAACACTGCAAAAAGGATGAGGACAAAAAAACTTAATACCTTTGATGTTTGTTTTATCTGGTAGTTTAGTTCTTCCTCTGTTTTCATTTGAAGGTATAAGGAACCGTGTAAAGCGAAAAGGAATATAACAAATAAACCTGCGATTACTCCCAAAGGATTGAGGAAAGAGAAGAAATTGCCCTGGAAAATTCCTTTTTCATTGATAGTTATCCCTTGTAGGGCGTTTCCTCCTGCCACACCTAATAAAAGTGTTGCTATAAGACTGGAGATAGAAAATAGGACATCCCAGATATCCTGCCACACGGGCGACTCCACTTTGTTCCGAAATTCCATTGATGCGGCACGGAATATTAAAGTAGTAAGCAATATCATAAAGGGTGTATAAAAAGCAGAAAAAACGGTAGCGTATGCTGTTGGGAATGCGGCAAATAAGGCACCTCCGAAGGTAATCAACCAGACCTCATTTCCATCCCAAACAGGACCGATGGAATTCATCAAGATACGCCGATGCTCATTTTTTCGTGTGAATAGATGTAAAATTCCGACACCTAAATCAAAACCTTCCAGAATGGCATAAACCATGAGCAAGACTGTCATTAAAACAAACCAGATTACATTAAGTAACATAAAAAACTCCTCTGCTTATTGAAGTTTAATGGTTTATGAGTTCAGGACCTTTTTTTACTTTCTTAACAAGAATAAACACATATAGAATGAATAAAAGGGAGTAAATCATGGTGAACATTACAGTAGAAGAGAAAACCTGACTGGCTGAGACACCCGGAGAAACACCATCTTTGGTTCGCAATAAATCTTGAACAATCCAGGGTTGTCTACCCACTTCCGCAGCAATCCAGCCTGCCATGTTGGCGATATAAGGTAACGGAAGTGAAAAAACAAATATCCATAAAAGCCAGCGATAGTCAAACAACTTATTTTTCCACCAGAGAAATAAAGATAGTGTGGTTAAAGCGATGAAGAACATTCCTAAACTTACCATCAAATGGAAGGTGAAAAAGGGTAATTTTACGGGTGGCGGGTCTTCAGGTGGGAACTGGTCTAAGGCTTTTACGGGCTTATTAAAGTCAAAATAGACCAGGAAACTCAAAAAGCCGGGGACAGTAATACCATAATCAACTTTTTTCTTCTCCTCGTTTGGTATTCCGAAAAGATAGTAAGGAGTGCCCCCTTCTGTTGTCTTGAAATGTCCTTCAAAGGCGGCTAATTTTGCAGGTTGATGTCGTGCAACCACTATTGCCTGATGATGTCCAAAAAGCAATGTGAAATAAGCTCCGATAACACCAAATATCAGAGCAATTTTTAAGGAACGACGAGCAAATTCTTCATACCTGCCCTTTAAGATATAAAGTGCAGAAATGCTCATGACAAAAAAGGAAGCATTTAACATGGCACTGAAAATGACATGGAAATATCTGCCCACTGTGGAAGGATTAAAAAACATCTGCCAGAAACTAATGATTTCTGCTCGCGGTCCCAGATGCGTTTCTACAATATGAAAACCTGCGGGGGTATGTTGCCATGAATTTGCTACTATAATCCACAACGCGGATAGAGTCGCTCCTAAAGCTACCAAAAATGTAGCAAAAAAGTGAGCCTTTTTGGATACGCGATTCCATCCAAAAACGAGGATACCTAAAAATGTAGATTCAAGGAAGAAAGAGATTAATGCTTCTGCAGCTAATGGGGAACCAAAAACATCACCTACAAATCGAGAATATTCGGACCAGTTTGTCCCAAATTCAAATTCCATAACTATGCCCGTAGTAACACCCATAGCAAAGGTTATAGCGAAGATATTGGTCCAAAAGCGTGCCATTTTATCATAAATCTTTTCCTCGGTTTTGAAACGTTGATAGGACATATAAACCATAATCCAGCCCAATCCTATTGTTAAAGGCGGATAAAGGTAATGAAACATGGCGGTTAAAGCAAATTGAATTCGTGCTAACATGAGTGCATCACTAAACATAGATAAATACTCCTGTATATTATTGCATTACTTATTTTACCATTATAATATTTATATTGTTTCGTTTCTATCAATTATCCAACCCTCACGGAAGGAATTGGTGAAAATTTCTTTTATACATAAAGAGGAACAAGAGTAAGAGTTATTTTATTCTTTTAAATTTAAATAACTCAGACGAATCCGACAAATCCGACAGAACACCTCTATTTTTTTGCTTATGTTGTTAACTATGTTACTATTAACAAAACGGTCTGTTATAGATTTTAGACCATAAATAGGAGAAACGAACTATGACAATAGGAATACTAATCGCTGTTCTGGTATTTATCGTACTGTTAGTGTTATTTTTCATCAGCACATATAATCGACTGGTTCGATTGCTAAATGAGGTGAAAAATGCATGGTCACAAATTGATGTGCAGTTAAAACGCAGACATGACCTTATTCCCAATCTGGTAGAAACGGTTAAAGGTTATATGCAACATGAACGGGCAACACTGGAAAACATAACTCAGGCACGCAATCTTGCAATGAAGCCGGGTTCTGTTAATGAGCGGGCTCAAGCGGAACAACAACTAACACAGGCGTTACATAATTTCTTTGTTGTAGTAGAAAATTATCCTGACCTGAAAGCGAACCAGAATTTCCTTGCCTTGCAGGAAGAACTTACTTCTACAGAGAACCGAATCTCTTTTGCCCGTCAGGCATATAATGATACGGTAATGAATTTTAATAATGTGATGCAGATGTTCCCGACAAATATTGTGGGTACTATGTTCGGATTTAAAGAACAAAGTTTCTTTGAACTGGAGAATATTGCAGAACGGGCTGTGCCAAAAGTATCGTTTTAATAACACCACTCAAGGATATAAAATTCAACGATGTTTGAACTTATCCGTCAAAACAAACGCCGTTCTATTTTACTTGCCATTCTTATGCTTATTTTCATGCTGTTAATAGGCTATGTTATTGGCTCGTTTCTCGCTTTTGTTTTCTATTACTTCTCGGAACCCTATGCCTTTGCCAATGACAGGATAATAAATAATCCTACCCAACAATACGCTCCTTACTCCTCACCCAATCATTACTCTCCTCGTCTGTCTGAAGAAAATCATTTGACTTACGAGCAGGTCCAGTATTTTATCTGGTTGTATTGGGGACCTCTCGGGGCTCTGGTTGCATTTGTAATCTGGTTTATACAAATGTTGTTTGCTTACTACTCCGGCGGAAATATGCTTTTATCCATCAGCAATGCTGTTAAAATTGAAAAGGTAGACCATCCTCAGTTATATAATATCGTTGAGGAGATGAAAATTGCTTCGCGACTTCCTGCGATGCCGGAGATATATGTAATTGATGACCCATCTATAAATGCCTTTGCAACAGGTCGGTCGCCGGAACATTCTGCTGTTGCGGTAACCCGCGGATTGCTAAACACGATGAACCGGGACCAGATACAGGGTGTTATTGCTCATGAAATTAGTCATATTACACACCGCGACACATTGTACATGACCATGCTTGCGGTATCACTCGGCACTATTATTTTGCTGGTTGTGGGACTGCGTGAAATTGTTGGAGCAGGGATTCATGGTTCCGCACGGTATAGTGGACGCAATCGAAAGGAGACAAGTGGGATTATCCTATTTTTGATATTGGTCTATATCTTTGCTCTACTACTATCACTAATAGCACCATTCCTTGCTCAAATTATTTATTTTGCCTGTTCTCGTCAGCGGGAATACTTAGCCGATGCAGGAGCGGTTGTATTTACACGCAATCCGGAAGGACTGGCTTCGGCTCTCGAAACAATTGCAAAACGTTATCAAAAACAACCTGCTACAGATGTAAACCAGATAATTGCCCCTCTTTATATCGTAAATCCATTAGAGACGCGGAACCTCGATGCATCATCTATTTTTAGCACACATCCACCATTACAAAGACGGATACAAATATTACGAAATATTGCCAGAAGCCCTTTTCTTACTTATGAACAAGCATGGCAGGAAGTCGAAGGGAAGAAATGGACAAAAGGGGCTATTACTCCTCCTGCAAATCCGCTTTCTAGCGCAACGACAACCATGTCGCAGGTTTCTACCACACCTCTTCAAAATGCACGTCTAAGTGGTGATGCTATAATGAAGGCACAGAAATATACCTTCCTTAACTGTAAATGCGGAGTAACGTTGAAAGTCCCACCGGGTTACAATAGGAAGGTAATATGTCCCCGTTGTAAAGCAGTTTATACGGTGTAGCCTCCGACAGGTCTGACAGGCTCGATAAAAAGGAAGGACTAACCCCTAATGAGAAAAAAAGAAAATAGAAAGAACCTTCGTAGAGAAAAGTTTGAGAAAAAAACTATCAAAAGCATGATAGAAATTTATTGCAAGTTTCATCATATAAATCCTGTGTGTGGAGAGTGCCATGAACTTTTAGAGTATGCTTATAAACGTATTGAGAAATGTCCTCTCATGCCAGATAAACCTACCTGCAAGAATTGCCATATCCACTGTTATGATAAGAAACATAAAGAGCGTATTAAAACAGTAATGCGGTTTTCCGGACCCAGAATGTTCTTGTATCATCCCATTTTGTCTTTGATTTATTTTAAAAACAAATTTTTGGAAAAGAAATATGATGCAAAGAATGATTAGACTATGGGACAGTTTGTAATAAAGAAATAGGTAGGGAAAAAAGAAGAGTTATGTTTGAATAATAAGTTTTTGAATACGAAGTGTATTAAAAACAAGTTTCTTTTCTGAGAAGGTATCCTTTTTTCTGTCTTGCCCCATAGAGATTTATTTTGTTCCCATCCGTTCGTATAATAATTCCTCCATAGTAATCTGTTCGCCAGAGTGGAATTTGGTATTGTTGTAGCAGGTCTTTAATTTCCTTCCGCACACCCCAATTGCGTTGGAATTCATTAACAGAGACAACGGCAATCTCGGGGTGTGATTTCTCCAATAAATCCTGATTTAGTGAATTCTTCAAACCATGATGGGCTATTTTTATGATTGTTGTAGAACAATCGGCAGAGGCAAGTTCCTTATTTGTCAAGTGGGCAGGAAAATCCCCTGTTAGCAATATGGAAAAACGATAATTTACAAATTTCAAGACAAGTGAATTTTCGTTGGTCTCATTGTAGTAAGTTCTACCCGCATAAAGAACATTTAAAAAACTCTTTCTCAATTTTATTTGTTGTCCTTTTTCAGTTTTTATAAGGTTAATACCGCGGGACATGGCTTTTTTTATAATCTTACTACCGGGTTCGGTGTTTAAAAACCCTTCACCATAAATAAAATGTCGAACACGCAGTTTGTCTATAACGTTAAATAGCCCCCCTATATGGTCTTCGTCTGCATGTGTTGCGATGACATAATCCAATGTCCGTATTCCTTTTGCAAACAGAAAAGGAAGCACAACTCGTTCTCCCATAAATGGGGTTCCCCCGTCCACAAGGATATTCTCTTTCTCTGCGGTTGAGATAAGTATAGCATCACCATGTCCTACATCGAGTATATGCACAGTCGTTTCTCTATAAAACGGGATACCCCTCCAGAAAAAGAATAACACGACACATCCTGCAATGAATATCAAAAACTCTTTTCGTTTTTGTTTAATAAGCCAGCGATAAAGGAACATGCAAAGGATAAAGTAAAGGAAGATTCCGAAATAGGATAGATGGGGAATGGCAAACAAAGTATAGGAAAAAGAACTACCCCATTTACATAACGATTGAATGAAGATTAAAAATACTCCACTTGCGTAGAAAAATAAAGTCGGTAAAAATGGAATAAAAATAAAAGCCAATCCACAAATGCTGGTCATTAAATAAAGTGTAATTGACGGAACAACAAAAAGATTATATACAGGGTTTAAAGCATTTATTTGTGAGTTTATTGTAATAAGTAAAGGCAGTAAAAGTATCTGTGCAGATATAATCGCCGAAAAATAGGAACGGATTGTCCATGGGAAGATGCGTAATAGTTTTGAGATGGGTTCGTTGAATAATATGATGGAAACAACTGCTAATATGGACATTTCTGTCCCTATATCCCAGATGAGATCTGTGCTCCAGAGAAAAAGTAGTGTTGCTGTTATAGAAAGAGTTGTTAGAATATCCGCATTTCTTCTACTAAACACATACAACTCATAAATTAACAGCATAAGGATTGCTCTCAAAGAAGAGCCATGAGCACCACTTATCAGTGCATAAAAAACACATAACAATAGGGCAGGTATATCTGCCAATCGCCTCCTTGTTTTGAAAATTGCCCGTATCGCAACCTGAGTAAACCAGAATACCAGACCGATATGCAGTCCTGAAATAGCAATGATATGTATGGTTCCTGTGAGCATAAAGTTCTGTTCTTCCTTATAATCCAGACCACTTCGGTCTCCCAACCAAATAGCTCTTGTCATATCCCTGATGGAAGTAGGTGTATATTGAATTATTCGTTCATAAAAATATTGTTGCAATCGGGATATGTGATAAAATGGAGAAAATGTGTAAGTATGTATTGTTTGTATTTGCGGTGCATATACAAAAATTAATGAATAAATTCTATGGGAACGAAGATAGGTTTCATAATCACTTAATATTTCATTTACTGGACTTAAATATAGAGAAGTTTTCCCGGATAACCGAAGCCGGGTATGTGTATAGATGGGAGATTGAGCATCTTTGTATAAAACAAGGGCTTTCCCCTTTATATTTTTCCATGTATTTTTTTCTTTTACCTTTGAGATATTAATCACAAAGCGAATTTGTTTATTGATAGGGTCAAAAAGCGTATTTTCTGTTACATATCCTTCAACTTCAACATATATATTAGGTTGTTGCTGTCTCAACCATACGAAAAAATCATCCCCTTCCTGAGGATAGGGGTGTAATAAATAAGATAACGAACCAATAATGAAGGAAAACAGAAAAATCCCGATATTTTCTGCATATCGTATTCTCTTCTGATAATTTATTAAAAGAAAAATGACAATGATACTGATAATAACAGGTAATAACGCCCATGTTATCCATTGTATTTTGGCAAAGAAAGCACCACATACAAACCCTACACAGATAATTACCCAATGACGGTGGAAAAACATTTTAACAATATTTATTAAAATCTAAAGAAGTATTCTTTTGTATTATTTGCCTTCGGCGATTTGTTTTTCCGCATTTGCAATAACTTCTTCCAATCGTACTGGTTTGCCTTCTTGTCGTTTACTTTCATCTGCAGATTCCAGGAAAGCAAAAATTTCGATGGTTTCTTTCGGTGTGATAGGAGGCACCCCTGATTTAAAAAATTTAATTACTTCCTGTGCCAATTCCGCATAATCGCCCCCTTCTTCCTGATAGGCAGTTCCATTCTCACCGAAAGCAATAACCTGATGAGGTAAAGGTCCTTTTCTCAGTCCAACGAGAATACCAACACGCCCATCTTTCCACACACCTGTAACCACATCGGTATCGGCTGTGCTAACACGGGATACGGTTTCACAACCTCTTCCCATGACGGTGTACAATGCTTCAGCAGGGTGTATACCATACCAGAACAAATCAGGGTGATGAGGTTCTAAATGGCAGGGTCCATACGAAATAACTGTATGAATGGGACCCACGTCCTGCTGGCGTAACTTTGTTAAACTGGAATAATAGCGATAGGAGGAACTGGAAAACCATGGAATATCATTTTCTTTCGCTAACCGTGCAATTTTTATGACATCTATCAAAGAACCTGCCAATGGTTTATCAATGAATACCCGTTTTTTGGCTTGAAACACAGGTTTTACTTGTTCTAAATGCACCCTACCGTCAACACTGGTCAACATAACAGCATCCACACGAGAACAGAGTTCTTCAATAGTATTTACAATTTCTACGCCATATTCTTTTTTTAATCGTTCCGTAAAGCCATCCACACGTGTATAACTCGCTTCTAAATCCGGACTGCCTCCACGATACCCCAATGTTACTCTGGCACCGGGAATATGTTTCGGATTATTAGGGTCATTAAATAATCGCGTAAAAGCAATGACATGGGAAGTATCCAGTCCTATTAACCCTATTTTTAATTCCGTTTCTGACCCTGGAGGTGTTGTGCCTGATGCATTTCCTACATCCGTATTTTGTGCTGTCGCAATACAGGATAAAATCAAGATAAAGAAGATGTGCAACAATACATTTTTCATTTTCCCATTCCTTATATTTAACTTTCCAGAACACAAAAAATCTGTAATAAGTGTAATTTCAATTCTATGTGATTATCAAATTGCAACCTGAACTATCTTTCCCAATGACCGTATGGTAATAGCATGTATGAAATAATCATAGTATTATCAACGAACAGCGGGAATTATATTATAAAATAACAATACCGTTTATAACATGCGTAATGATTTTATCTTATAAACAATACAACTTTTTCTTATTTGCTCATCTTTTTATATTCAGTCAGCGGAGACACAAAAGATGCCGTTAATATTTTGTTTGTTTTAACATTTCATTATCACTCTAAAATGTTGAAAATAGAATTATATTATTCAATAATACTATGATAGTATTTCTTTAAATTTTAAGCGGATTGCCTCTTTCTTATTAAAATACAAAGATAGTCCGAGGCAACAAGATATTTTATAAATTAAAAGAGATATATTGCGAAATAGAGCTATGTATTTGATTGCGTTTATTGCATGTAATTTTATTAATAACAAGGAGCTGTTTGATGAATAATCGAAGTTTTTCAAAAAAGACCATATATTTCCCCTTTTGTTTATTTTTTATTTTTTGCATGAGTTTCTATTTCGGAAACAGTTATGGTGCAACTGTAATCCAGATAAACAGTATTGAGGAATTACAGAAAATAGGTAATGATGCAAATTACCCGTTAAGTGCGGAATATGAATTGACAGAAGATATTGACGCAAGTAGCACATCGACCTGGAATGATAAAGCGGGGTTTAAACCCATAGGAACATTTAATAGTCCTTTTACAGGTGATTTTAATGGCAAAGGATATAAGATAAAAGGTCTTGTTATATCGCGGGGAGATGAGGATGATATTGGATTATTTGGATATGTTGATGCTGGTGGGAAAGTCCATAATCTCCGTTTAGAAAATATATCAATTAAAGGTAATTCAAATGTTGGTGGGATTGTCGGTCGGAATTTCGGTGTAGTATTACAGAGTTGTGTTAACAGCGGAACGGTAAAAGGAACGGATTATGTTGGCGGTATTACGGGTCAAAATTTGGGAACAGTAAGTCAGTGTTATAATCTTGCATCTATAACAGGAATAAATCGTGTTGGCGGATTGATAGGTGAAAATATAGGCTCTGTTGATAATAGTTACAGTTCAAGTTCTATTACAGGGAAGAATTATGTTGCGGGACTTATTGGCTACAATAACAGCAATGAAAATGGTGTAACTAATTGTTATTGTCGAGGAACTGTTCGGTCAACAGCGACTTCAACGGAAGAACATATAACAGGCGGGCTTATTGCAAAGAAAGAAAGTGGCTATGTTAGTAATTGTTACTGGGACATAATAGCATCCGGACAGAGTGCTTCTGATGGGGGAACAGGGAAAACAGCGGAAGAAATGAAATTAAAGAACACTTATGTGGGCTGGGATTTTGAAACAGTTTGGAGAATCTATGTCAGCAGTGATGTGTATTCCTATCCATATCAATATCCTTTCCTGCGAAATATTAATCCGGGGACTATCCTTGTAGATAATGTCGGGGAATTGCAAAAGATAGGGGACATTTATCCTTTGAATGGCGATTATGAATTAATTAATGATATTAATGTTGCAGGAATAGATTTGCCTCCTATAGGGGCAGATAAAGAGCATCCATTCAAAGGCAATTTTGATGGTAAAGGGCATAAAATAGTTGGTCTAACGATAAATCGTCCTTCTGAAAACTATGTTGGTTTCTTTGGCTATATTGATATGAAAGGTGTGGTTAAAAATTTAAGTATAGAAAATGCTATTGTCGCGGGTTCTTCTTTCGTGGGTATATTGGCAGGACAAAATTATGGCACAGTAAGTAATTGTTATGTAGAAGGTTCCGTATCAGGACATACAAATACTCTTTCTGTTACTTCCACTTCCGTCGGTATATTAATAGGACGAAATTATGGTACTGTGAGTAATTGCCATGCAAAAGGTTCTGTTTCCGGGGATACGAATATTTCTTCTATAGGCATATTAGCAGGTCAGAATTATGGTACAGTAAGTGGTTGTCATGCAGAGGGGTCTGTAACAGGATATAGTTCTATTGGTGGGGCAATAGGTTCAAATTCGGGTAAGGCAAGTAGTTGTTGTGCGGAGGTTACAACTCAGGGACATATAAATGTTGGTGGTCTGGTAGGTGAGAATAATAATGAAATTAGCAACTGTTATGCCATAGGGTCTGTTTCAGGAGTTCTATACAGTGGTGGACTGGTAGGTGGAAATTATAGAGGCACAATAAATTATTGTTATTCAGCAGGTTCTGTGTCCAATTCTTCCGGGGCTTCGTATATTGGGGGGCTTTTGGGATATAACCATTCCGGTACGGTAAGTAATTCATATTGGGACACAGAGACTTCCGGACAAAAAAATTCTGCAGGTGGCACGGGTAAAACAACGGCAAAAATGAAACAGCAAGCCACTTTTAATGGTTGGGATTTTGAAAAAGTATGGTATATAAAAGAAAATAAATCTTATCCACAATTAGTGTCTCAGTATGTCGGATTAAATGTGGTTCCGGATGTAGTTGGTATGAACCAGGATTCTGCAAAAAATGTTATAAAATCTGCAAACCTGAAGGTTGGGGATGTTACCCAGGAGTGTAGTAATGACATAGCTACAGGCAATGTCATAACTCAATATCCACCCGCAGGAACTCAGGTAGAGCCGGAATCAGTAGTTAATATTACGGTTTCTGCGGGTACATGTCCAATGACATTAAAGGAATTAAAGAATATACTCAAGAAACGGTTTTCATTGTTTGATGCGAACGGCGATAATATGTTAAGTTGGGATGAGTTAAGTATTGTGTATCCATGGTTAACCCATGAAATATTTAATCAAATAGATACGAATGGTGATGGAAATATCAGTAAGGAAGAAACTGGAGCAACAAATGTTTGTGGCTGTATAAACAAATCCTTAAACAACAATTCCTTATTGAAATATCTGTTTGATTTTATATTTATCGGTATATTGTTATTTATGATGAGCAGTGCTCGATTAAAGAAATAAAAAGTTATTGATATACTTAAATTCTGTTAAATATTTCCTATATTGCTTCTTATTTTGTAAAATATATCTTATAATTCCGTGTTATTATGAGGTGGAAAGGGAAAACTTTTTTATGTAATTTGGTATTAAATTAATATATGATATTAAAAGAAATCTGTAATGAAATAGAATGTAAACAATATTCTATATTAGATAATATTATAACCAATATACGGGAGTTGGAAAATGAAACATATAAGAAGATTAACCGCCACATTACACAAAGCACAAATAGAGACAACTTTGAGTATTGGACAGATATTAACCCTGATTGCGAATATTTTATCTGTCGTCGCTCAGGCTTTTGTCGCTAAAGAAGGAGGCACCTCCTCTTCTTCGTAGTCTAAATAAAAGGAGATAGAAATAATGAAGAGAATCCAATGTATCACTGTTAAACCATCAAGGGCACAGCAAAGTTCTAACTTTTGCACAAATATCACAAGTGATTATCAGGCATTTCTTTGTTTTTTGCTTTCTGTGCTTACAAATTTCTTCTTGCCTTTAGCGGAAGTAAAAAAACCTCAGGAAACAACAAATACTACGACCAGTTAGTAAGATACAGAATCTTTGTAGTTTGTAAAATACTTTATATTTAGTATAATAGATTTATAGTTTAAAGGTATTTTTATGAAACATATTAAAAGACAGACATACAGTAGACCTGTTCAAGCGGTTACGATTGATGTTATTTTGACAATTTTTCTTCAGATATTGACAGCAGTTCGAACTTTACTCGAAACGAGAAATACAGAAGATACCTCAACATTGGACGGAAGTGGGAAGTATGGTGCGTAATAAGATACATATTCAGAAGATAACTCAACCCCTATCCGCGAGTGATTTCCCCTATACCACAGTTAATATAATAAAATTTATTGAAGATATAATAAAAATTTTTATTCCTGTTTTCAAGAATAAGGACCCGGAGTCTCCATTGCCGAGCACCGGGACAACAACTACTACAACAACCTCTTCAAGCAGTTAAATAAATTTTTATATATTAACACCTAAAACTTGTAATATGGGAAATAAGAACATGAAGCACATTCAAAAGTTGACATTACGGAAAGCTGATGCCTTTACAAACTTTTTTAATGCGGTGTGGCGAGCCTGGCAGGATTTCCGCTACGAAAAGAAAAACGAAATTGGCTTTTAACTTTTCGTTATTATAAGCAGGGATTTTTTCAGTTGTCTTCATGCCATTTTAGGGCATGGAAGCGTGTAATTTTAACTGCGGGATATAACCTTTCTATATGATAAAAAAGACTTATGCGACTATTCGCAATGCGGACCGTTTTGATGCAAAAGAACTGCTCCGTTTTTACCTGCACAAACCCATCTTTGCCACCCTGCTGGATACGAAACGAGAACCGCTCATGCCCAATCTAAGTGAGTTGGAGGAACTTCTTCAACATAAAGATACTGCTCAGTCCTTTTATGCTGTTGAAAATAAAATTGGAGATATTTCCGGCTTTGTTATCCTAAAAGGGATAAATGCGGAGGCACTTTTTGGGGAGATGATGCTCCTGTTTGAAAATGAGACCTACGATAATGAATCCGCTCTGATTGGTGAAGCATTAGAATTTATTGAGGTGCGGGCATTTCAACAACTCCATTTAAGAAAATTAATGACAACCTGTCTGGATGTGGAAGAAAGACTGCGAAACTTTCTATTAAATCATTCATATCAATGTGAAGGATGTATGCGAGAGGTGCTATTCACCTGTGGGAAATGGCATAATCTTGAGACATGGGCAAAATTTCAAAATAGTAATACTTTGTCGGTCGAATTGAAATAAGAAGGGGTTTTTCGTGAGTATTATTACAAAATCTTTTATCCGCAGAGCAGACCGCGATGACCTCGACACACTTATCCGCTGGATGGAAGATGAAGATTTTCAATACTTCCTGTATGGTGACCCTGCCCGTTCTCCAAGAACTATTCGCGAACAGATTATCGGGTTTTTAAGTAAAAATACAGGTAGTCCTATCCCTGCTGGTGTATATTTCATCGTTGATTCACCGGAGGGTCCTTTAGGAATGATTTCACTACAAAATATCAGCTGGCGGAATCGTTCCTGCAATCTGGATGTATATATAGCACCGGAACATCGGAATCATTTGACGACAGGAATTAATGTTTTTCGTGCATTGGAATATGCGTTTGATGAACTCAATTTACACCGCATTACCGCTATTATTTATGCTTTCAATAAACCATCATGGAAATTATTGGAATTTCTCGGTGCCCAACGAGAACTCACACTAAAGGAACACATTACACGAAACGGGGTCTGGCATGATGTTTATGTTTACGGATTATTAAAACAGGAGTTTCAAATCTGGCGTGAAAAAAATACCGAACATACAAGGGAAATTACACTACAAAAAATGGCTGAAAGCATAAAGAATTATCTGGAGAAGTCTTCGTGAATATCAAAATAATTCTTGTAGTCCTCTTCTCCTTGAATTTCCTGCTGGAATTATGTCGCAATTTTTTCCAGATTCAGAAATTAACTACAATTGTAAAAATTATTCAATCCCTTTTACTTATTTGTGCGATTTTTTATCTATTTATCCAGCAAATACTCCCCAGAAATTTATTTTTCGTGCCTAATTGGATAGTGGGATTAGTATTGGGACATATTTTATATACCATCGGATTTCTTATTACAGTAGGCTTTAATTCTATTGTAAAAAATCAATTTCTATCCTTTTTACAGGTGTTCCGTTTCTCATTTCTTTCGCCGGTGTTATTAGGAAAGACTTTTACAGTTGCACTTACAGAGGAGATTATTTATCGGGCTACAATCCAACCTATTCTGATAGGGATAATGGGAAGTCCCGCTATTGCGATTCTTATCGTATCCCTCACTTTTACATTGGTGCATGAACATATTTTTCAAAATCAACTACGCCAGAACATCGAATTTTTGATATTCTCTATTATCATAAGCATTCTTTACCATGTTACAAATGACCTGGGTTTTGTAACAATTCTACATTTCATTCGTAATATGGAAAGCAATTACCTTGAGTATTTAGACAAGTTGCAGGAGATAAATGACCCCGATAAATGTATGGACGAATTAGAAAGGACATTATTTGAAGGAGGTGGAGTTTCATAATGTATAAAAATGAATTGAATACAAATATAAAAAAATATACGGTTTATCTTGATGCGGTATCAAAGACCTTTCACACATCTCACTTTCTTTATAAAGACGAGGAAACAGGTAAGAGGAGTTTAATAAAAAAGAAAGAAGCATGTGCAGCAGATAAAATTACTTTTGGTATTATGCCCGGTGAAATTATGGGATTATTGGGTCCCAATGGTGCTGGAAAAACAACCACGGTAAAAATGATTTCAGGACTAGTAAAACCGGATAGTGGAACAGTTTATGTGGATGGGATGAATGTAGAAAAGAAACGGAAACAGGTCCTTTCACAAATCGGCGTTGTGCTTGAAGGAACACGAACCAGTATCTGGCCCCTGACACCTCTTGAAAATCTTTATTATTATGGAAATTTGCGAAATATTCGCGGAAAAATCCTCAAAGAAAGAGCCCATCAACTACTTGATTTTATCGGGTTGAATGACAAAAAAGACATAGAAGTTCGCAAACTATCACGAGGACAGAAGCAAAAATTAGCGATATGCATCGCTCTGATTGCTGACCCCAAAATTATTCTGTTAGATGAACCTACTACGGGTCTGGATGTGCAAAGCAGTCGCTCCATTAAAGACAAAATTCTGGAACTGACCCGAAAATATGGTCGTTCTGTGCTGGTTACTACTCATGATATGCATGTGGCTCAAGAACTCTGTGATCGTATTGGAATTATTAACAAGGGAAAACTTATTACCTGCAAACCTACTTCTGAACTGCTGGAACTATTTTCAAAACAAATCTTTTCCCTGCGATTAGACCGTAACCTGGCAGATGGGGACCTCGATGCTCTTGGTCCGCAGATTATTTTTCTCCAATCAGACCTGACGGCGGATGGTCCTACAATTACGGTGCAGGTACCGGAACCGTATGAAGAACGGTCAGAAGCATTATATCTTCTATTTGAAACACTTCGTAGGAAAAAATATCAATTACGCTCCATACAACAAAAACAGGTAAATCTGGAATATGTCTTTTTACAACTTACAGGTGAAAAACCCGTATTTGATGCGATAAATTCACAAGAACAGGAATAATATCATGCTTGGTTTTCTACTCATTATGAAAGCAGAGATAATACGTGGATGGATTATCACCCGACGCTACTGGTTCCGTACATTAACAGGACTGATTATTGGCTATGGGATGCTCATGATACTCATTGCTGGTTTTTTTTATAGCCAGCCCGCAATCGAAAAGGGAATAAATCAACTGGATGACCCGACACGTGCCACAAACTATATTCTGGGCTTTATTATCGGATTATTTGCCTTCGGCGTAATTGGCATGTTCACACAGGGAATTCAGGGTATGGCACAAACGGGTGTGTTAGAACAATTATGTATGAGCCCTTATGGTCTGGTAACGAATTTTCTTGCCCGTGCCGTGGTTGCGTCAGTAACAACAATTCTTTATTCCGCTATTATGGTTTATTTTGTTGTGATTAGTGTCGGTGGAAAACTTTATTTTGACCCTATCCCTGTTGTTGTTCTACTAACCCTGTCCTTTATCAATTTATTGGGATTTGGTTTTTTGGTAGGAGGACTGGTGCTCGTATTTAAACAAGTAGGACAACTGACAATTATTGTGCGAATGGCATTGTTCGCATTAGCCATCTTTGCCCGTGAAGAATTTTTACAGCAGGGCTGGTTTATATCTGCTTTTATGCATGCTTTACCTATCACAGACGCTTCTATCTGCTTAAAATATGTGCTTGTAAAAGGTCAACAAATGGCACCGGGACAATTTATGTCCGTTTTCTTACACCCCTGCTTCTATTGGCTTTGTGCTAGTTGTATTATCTGGACTTTTATCGGAATTTCTTTATTTAAGATAATGGAAAACTATAGTAGATACAAAGGCACGCTGGGGATTTATTAATGAGCAAGATAAGACCTATATATACCTTTGAACGAGAGGGAAGATTCTTTGCTGTAGATGTGTTTGATACTTTCTGTTTTGAATGCGATAAAATTACATACGATACCCTGCAATACTACCCAGAAAATACACAACATAAAATACAAAATATCCTATCTACACAATATACGGAAAAAGAACTACGGGAAGTCTGGGATGAACTCGAATACCTGCGTTCAATTGGCTCTATTTTGAAATATCAAAAAATAGAGAATTGGGTTCAATCTCTTACCCAAACTCTCCATCTCAACACACTTTCCTTCTTGATAGATGAATCCAATTTCTCTCTCATTCAAAAGATAATTCCATTGGCAATATTAAAAGCATTACCTTACATTCAGGCAAACCCAAAATTTCAGATAAATTTATGGCTTCACCAAAAATACGAAACTATTCAGGATATTCTTAATACACTTAATTTATTCATTCATGAACAGTGCCCGAATAGAGATAAAAATGTGGTTATAAATCTATATCTCCCTATGTCGGATTATATCCGTGCGAAATTGAAAATAGAGGATATGGGAAAACTATTTTTAGTCTTTCCGAAAATTTCCGCTGAACTTGTACAACAAATAGAAACCATTAATGAATCAGTGTTCCATAATTTTCTAAATAGTCAGAACGGACACATTCTTTTCCTTCCCGAAGAATTACCTTTTACTCCAACCATTGAAAAAGTTTTTAATTATGATGTAAAAAAAATACTAATTGACATATTTTCGCCCCTTGCCTTAAATCCGGATAGGAATATTGGAACCTTTTTCCAGGAACTAACACACCTAACCGCCGTATATACACAACAATTAAAAAAAGGGAACAGATACATATTAGAACCCATTATGCAGTTGTTTCAGAACATTCAACATGGTATCCCTACAAAACGAAGAGACCCCGCAGGTATACAAGAATGGTTTATAACATCTACTGGCGATGTGTATGGTGGATATTTATACTATAAAAAGAACCTCTGCTACATGGGAAATATACGGAAGGACGAAATCCCTCTGAAAGATGCAGAATGTCTATATCGTCTGGGGATTAATACAACTCCTGCATGTATTACTTGCTGGGCTCAAAATTTCTGCGGAGGTGGACATGGAACAATTCATTATCGATATACAGGAAAAGTAACGGAACCTAGAAAGGACTGGTGTATAGCACAACGAAAATGGATAGAAGAAGTAATTGTCCGCTATCAGGAGTTAAACAATGCCGGGGTTGCTCTTTTCGCAGATATGCCTATAAATAGAGATGTTCAAAAACCCGGCAAATTATCTATCCTGAAACATATTTTCCGTAGTTTCTTTAAAGAACATATTTCTATCCGACCTCTACGACCACAAGATGAAGATTGGCTTGCTCAATGGGAAACATGGAATAGCAATATCTATTTTACACTTCAATGGGGAAATATTTTAACAACCACAAGGCATGAGAAAGAGCAGGAGATTTTAAATACAAGCAGAGAATATGAAGAATGGGTCATCATCGATAAAAAGACGAAACCTCGTGGATTGATAAAAATACACATGCATACAATCCCCAATCTATCCGTAGTGTATATATATTTTCATAACCCGGATGATTATATGAATAAAGATATTCAGGATAACTTCCAGATTCTATTTAATCAAATCAAAAGCCGATTTCCCAAAAATCGCTGGCTTATTTATGTAAATCCCAATGATATACCACTGATTTCTTTTATAGAGAAACTACAATTTCAAAAAACGGGAACCTTCCGCGATGCCCTATTCCTCCATAATAAATATAATCCCATAGATGTTTACATTGCATAGACAAACCCGGTCAAGATTATTACATCACCACCTATCATGGGATAATCCCTGAATTACAATTGCGAAGAATAGTCCCAATGACAGCAATTCAACTGATAAAATGAATAGAATAAATTATTAATAAAACAGATTAACAAAGAAGGCAATAATTCATAGATAGTATAAATAAACATATAAAAGCATGAAAATTACTTAATTTAATATGGGACAATATTTCACATTATGAAATAAAAGATTCCCATTTCACCATCAAAATACAGACTAATGTATAACAAAATATTTTCCGCCCTTTAAATTAACTTATTATCAATTTGCAAATGAGACTTCTGAACAATTAGTATAATGGTTCAGAGGTCTCATTTCTATACACTGTTTTATATACTACCTAACTCGGATAACTTATTTAGAGGTCTCGAATGAAAATTTGTTATCTTTTTTTAACTGTTTTGATAATATTGATTTCATGTTATATTACACGGGTTAATTATCAATATGAAGAACGAATACCCCCAATAAAACGAGATTTAGTTACCCAGTCAGGAGTATGTCCACCTTTCTATTTATATGATGAAGATGGAAATCTGATTGACCCTGTTCATAATATTAATACCGACAAACCTTATTCAACAAAACAGACCTGTGGGAAGTGTCATAATTACGATAAGATAACAAAAGGTTTTCATTTCCAACAGGGAAGAGATGAAAATGTAACGGATAAATTAGCAGAACGATACCAATGGGTATTATATCCCGGTCTTTATGGGGGTAATTGGTGTTCACCAGCACCCCTTTATAATTATCTTTCCAAAAAAGAAAACACAACCGATACAGAAATGGATATGACTTCATTCACCATTTTTGCTAATGGATGTGGCACCTGTCATCCGGGGGGTGGACCTTTTGAATATGACCGAACAGGAAACAGGTATGATAAGTATATGAATAAAGCAAATTATGAGGATGGGGGGATAAACAATTATGATGGTGATTACTATAAATCTTTCTGGAAAAAATCAGGCGTTGCAGAGGCAGATTGCAACATGTGTCATTTACCTGAATACGATTACAAGGAAAGAAATGAAAATCTTTTAAAATGGAATTTTAAGTGGATGGCAACTATTGGAAGCGGTTTAGCAAAGATAAACGGTTCTATAAAAGATAATGAGGAAATTAATATTCAATATGATATATCCAAATTTGATAAAGATGGGAAAGTATCCCTTCATCTTGTTCGTGAACCGAGAGTGGAAAATTGTTTGAATTGTCATTCTAAGCCTCAATGGAAAAAACGAGGAGCCTCTTTTTCTCCGCTAACAGATGTACACATAGCAAAAGGATTAAAGTGCGTTGATTGTCATCCTGCTGGTTCTATGGCAGTAGATACTCGAATTAAGGGGAAGGAAGAACATCAGTTTGGAAAAGGCGACGACCCTTCTGGTTTTGTTCGCGATGATTTAGATAACACTATGCGGAAATGCACCGATTGCCACATTAAGGGATATATGAATGCGCCCATAGCCCGGCATGAATGGTTGCCTCCATTTCACATGGAAAGTTTATCCTGTCAAACCTGTCATATTCCTGTAAGAAAAGTAAAATCTGCACTTGTGCAAGTAAGTGATGTGCTGAATCCAGGTCCTAAAATTACACCACCACCCAAGTATGTCTGGACTTTTTATGACCAAGATATGAATTACTGGAATCACTATGGAGAACTGGCTCAATTTACTGAAAAAGACCAACCAACCGACCTGTTCTATCCACAATATGCTCGCTATAAAGGACAAATATTCCCTGTTAACCCTGTGCATAGTACCTGGCCCGGTATCTACACCAAGGGTAAAAATGGACTTCATCAACCACGGATGAAAGATGTATATGAAATGTGGGTTACTCACCAGAAAGACCCCAATGCATATCC
The DNA here is from genome assembly GCA_049968235.1 of Candidatus Hydrogenedens sp. GTDB lineage: Bacteria > Hydrogenedentota > Hydrogenedentia > Hydrogenedentales > Hydrogenedentaceae > Hydrogenedens. The sequence goes on along the minus strand of JBMFRC010000003.1, from coordinate 59,623 downwards.
TGAATTAGCAAAAATTAAAGACGATAACAATGATGGCATCCCTGAGGTAAATCGAGATGAAGAAATTGATGCGATTATTAAATCAGTAACAGATATGCTGACAAGCAAAGGTTATGATTTAGCTCATAAGAAGGTAGTTTGGGTTAACGATGATAGAATGTACTTTAATAGTTCAGAATTCCAATGGATAAACAAAGATTTGTATGAGTCTTCACCATATGCTTCTGTATATAAATATAACCATGATGTATCGCCGGCTTTATCAGCACTCGGCAGAAAAGGTTGCGTTGAGTGTCATTCCTTTTCATCGCAAAGTATGTTGTTTAGAAATATCGTTAAATATCCCTTTGGCAAGGATGGAAAACCTGTTTACGAACCACAATATATTCGTTTAGGTTTAAGTCGGTGGATGGTTACCCTATCAGCCTTTCGAGAACAAATATTAAAACCCATTGAATATCAACTTGTATTTTTACTATTTCTCTTTACTTTAGTTTGGCTATTACATAAACTAAGTTCATCACATAACGAATTTGCCTTAACATCTCTTCAGATTTCACTCGTGTATTTACTGATTTTAGTCGGTGTCTTCATTTTAATCATCAAACCTGATATTGCCTTTTGGGTTATTCCTGAGAGGCTCTGGTTCGACAAAAACCATTTTTATGTTACCGCTTTTCCTGTCTTTGTATCGCTATTCTTCTTAATTACACAACACAGAGATGCCCACAGTAAAATACTTTCATGGATTACTGGACTTTTCTTGGTAATTGCAATTATTAGTGGAGGTATCATGGCAAGTAAAGGTAATCAACTAACTTCACTAATCCGTATTAGTTATACCTTGTTTGATATGGCAATTACCGCTTTGATTCTTTGCTCTATAACTAATGTATATAAAACATCTTTAAAACTTACACAAAAATAGTCCTGATTATCGCCAATCCAGAGATAACACACATATCCCCTAACGCAGTTATCCATATATCATTAAATTGAAGTCTCCTTTATCTCTCGGTATATCTTTATTTCTCCCTTACTTTTTCCATGTTTCGTAGTCCCGGCATAACTCCTGAAATCGCTCTAATATCGGGAGGCTTTGTGTGCATTCTTCTTCGCAATGTCTGCATTGGGTACATTTGTCGATAATACTGCGGATGTCTTCGGTCCACCAGTGCCATTTTAGATGTTCCATTGCCTTTTCGGGACCGAATAAAAGCCGATAGTTGTATGTGTCCATCAATCGCACAATAGGAATTTCTGCTGGACAACCTTCACAATATCCGCATTGGGTACAAAAATCATGTTGAACTTCCGCTATGTGCTTTTGCAACGCTTCAATCTCAGACCAATCCATTTGTTCGAATCGGTTCACACTTTCTACGGCGGTTTCTGCATCGTTTACATTGCGAAAACCCACCAATGCAACAGTTATTTCCGGCAGGGATAGGTTAAACCGAATAGCGGAATCAAGAACACTTTTATCTCCTTCTTTCATCAGGAATGAAAACCGTTCGGGATGCTGGGTAATAATTCCACCTCCTAAAGTGTTCATTGTAACTACACCCATACCTCGTTTTCCAGCCTCTACAACACCGGGATAACGCAAAGGGAAATTAATAGCACTCAAACCGATTAACATTCCTTCAAATAAACCCTCGCCCTGGTCTAACATCTCTGCAATTTTTTTATGTTCCAGATGAGTAGAAACACAAATGTGTTTAATCAGTCCTTCTTCTTTTAGTTGGCGGAAGCCGTCCAATACTCCGTTCCTCTTCCGTTTCGGCAAATCTTCGGGATGCACCAGACACCAGACATAATAAAAATCCAGATAATCCAGCCCGAGCCTGTCCAGACTACGCATACATGCTTCGCGAATATCCTTAGGATTATCTGCCATCGTTTTGGAACAGACATAAAAACTATCGCGAGGCTTTTTCATTTGCTTGAAGGCACATCCATAAATAATCTCACTCTGGTCATCACAATAAGAGGGAGCCGTATCAAAAAAATTAATCCCTAATTCATATGCACGAATGAGCACTTCAGCCATTTTCTCTGTCTTATGCGGGTCCTCAAAACGCATACCGCCCATACCTAATCGCGAAACCTTTAACCCTGTCTTTCCATATTCCTTGTACAACATAGAACTACTCCTATCGTTTTAGCAAGACAAATGATATGCCACTTAATGTGAAATATATAGTGCTTTTTTCTTATTCTTATAATTATGACAAAGATGACATGTGATAATACAACCATCAGTAAAGGATACTTGTAATGGCATACATCATAACTGCAATATATTTATGTGCTATCGGGACAAATGCCGGGTCGTTTTCAATCGATAAAATTCCCGATAAAATCGGTTCATGGACAAAGGAGCAGAAGGTTTTAGAATTTCTGCCGGATACCCTGTTCGATTATATTGATGGCGATGCTGACCGATATTTACCTTATAACTTTCAGAAATTAACCGTCCTTTTCTATCATAATGATTCCAATCCTGAAAATAGTATTGAGGTTCAAATATACCGGATGGCAACGCCTCTGGAAGCCTTTGGAATATACTCTGTCCATCGAGACCGCAATAAGGATGTTTTCCCATATGGGCAGGACGGTTTTATTGGTGAGAATCAAGCCATGTTTTACCAGGCACAATATTTTGTTAAACTCCTGATACAGCAAACGCAAAATGCAAAATCAGTTCTTGAGTTTTTTGGCAAAGAAATATCTCGATTATTTCCCAAATCAGAGGATACCGTTCCGGAATTGTTATGTTTAGACCAACTTGATAAAATTCCTCGTTCGGAATGCTATCTTGCTAAAGATGTTCTCGCACAATCCTTTCTACCTCGCGGAACTACCGCACTTTACAAAATAGGAGATAAAACCGCAACAGGCTTCATAGTAATGTTCCATGATGATATAGAAACGAATAAAGGATGGAATGAATATCGAAATTACTTAGAAGAAATTGGGGCAGAGTATCAATCTCAGGAAAATGAAATTGTGATTACTTCTCCGGCATCAGAAACGGCAGTTATATCATTATCAAAAAACCGAATCATTGGCGTATGGATGCCTCAGGGAGATATTTCAGAACTCCAAAAAATACAACAGGACATAAAAACATGCCTTGCACAAAAGACTAACAAAACCGATACAAGCCAGGAGAAAAAAGAATCCAGCAAATAATGAAATTTATCATAAAATTATGTAAATATTTGTTTTTTTATCTCATTATTCCTCTTCTTATCCTTGCTGGCATAGAAGGCTTTCTGCGTTATAAAGGTTGGGGTGAAAACCGATTTCCATGGAGAGAACAGGTTGTTGGAGATAAAAGAATATATACAAAAAATATTGCTTTCTATCAACAATTCTTTGAACATCCTGTTAATCCATTAGAATACGAACCCCACATAACAGTTATTCAATTACCAAAACCAGATAATACTATCCGTATCTTCGTTTTCGGAGAGTCTGCCGCATTAGGCTGGCCGGATTCGAGTTATTCGATGGGAAAGTTTCTGGAAGTGATGTTAAACATGCTTTATCCAGAACATCGCTGGGAAGTGTTCAATTTATGTTTTGCTGGAATTAATTCACATATCCTTCGTTATTTGGTAGAAAATAGCCTCTTCTTACAACCGGACCTTGTTATATTTTATATGGGAAATAATGAAACCCATGGGACTTTTGGTCTGCTTCATTCGTTTAAAAATTCTATTCCTTTTTCTCCCTGGATTGTGCAAACTCATATATATTTGCAAAATTTTTATCTCGTCCAACAACTCCGTAAATGGGCAATCTCTCTAAGAATAACTTCCCCTCAAAAATCAACACATACCATTCGATGGGATGACCCTAAAGTGGATATGGTAAAAAATAATTTTGAAAAAAATCTTAAATCTATTATAAACACACTAACCCAAAAACATATCCCTATTTTCATCAGCACGATGGGAGCCAACTTGCGTGATTGGCAACCTATAGAGTCGTGGTTCCGAAGTGATATAACAAATGCAGAAGCAGAAAAATGGAATGAAGATTTTAATAAAGGTTTGGACTTCCTGAAAGAAAAAAATATTATAGAGGCAAAGAATGCTTTTACACAAGCCATGCGGATTGATTCTTCACCTGCTATTCTTAATTTCTTTTTCGCATGGTCATTATTAGCAGAGAATAACACGGAAGAAGCAAGAAAATATTTTCTGGAGGCATGTGATAAAGATGGTTTCGGTTTTGTTCGAGCAAAACCTTTTATCAATCAGACCATTACCAAAATCGCACAGGAATATTCTCAATCTCAAAATGTCTCTTTAATCCCTGTAACACAAACACTTTCTCAACATGCAATAAAGAATATCCCCGGCAATGATTTATTTATAGATTCATGTCATCTTAATTTCTATGGAAGTTATCTTATTGCCTGTGCATATCTCCATGAAATTATCCATTACTACTCATTAAAATCCTTTCCAATCCCTTCGTTTGAAGATGTGAAAATAAGATTAGGCATTACGAAAAATAAAGAACAGGAGTATTACGTTCATGCCTACATAGAATCACCTACAAATTTAATTTATTTCCCGAATGAATGTAAAACGTTTAATTACAAAGAAATCCTTACACAATTAAAAGAAAACGTTCTTCCTTTCTCTCCCAGAGAAGCCGTTCATGAATTTCATTATGATATAAGAACTGCCGAAATGCTATTTGAGATTTTAAACACCACTCCTAACGACATTAATTTATCCTTAATCTGTTTGGACATTTTAAATAATTTGGGTTCTTTTCGTCAGGGTATTTCAAAGACAAAGAGACTATGTAAGATTTATCCAGAAAATATAAATCTTTATTACTTATTATTTATTTTTGCTTATTATGCAGACGACAAGGAAACTGTGGAATACGCTTTAGATAAGATAAAAAAATCTGTTATTTACCCGCATGATATTTATCTAAATCTCTCTCTTAAATGGGCAATAAAACAGGATAAAAAAGAAAAGGCAATAGAGATTAGTAAAAAATTAATAGCAGAACCCTACTCTCTGCCTTTCCGAAAAACATTAGCCCAATGTGTTTTAATCAATGAAAACAAAAATCTATCCTTCCAACAAAAAATAACACAATGGAAAGAAGTCCTGCAGAAAAGTCCATGGTCATTTGATAGTTTTGAATATATTAGCAATCAAGCCCAGAGTAGAGCAGAAAAGGAACTATTAAAAGAAACCTTATTGGAAATAATCCAAAAGGATACCCAATCCGAGTTGCCTTACAGTTTTTTATCTAATATCTATGAAGATGAAAATCAAATCCGGAAGTCAATAGAACTATTACGAAAGGCAATTTCAGTTTCACCCTCAAATATATACAATTACTACAAATTAACCTGTCTGTTTACGAAAGAAGCAGAGGAGTTATTATCCAGAGGTGATATTGAGCAGGGGAATTGTTTGTTGGAAGAAGCGGTTCAAATATTTCCATATTATGCCCCTGCTTGGCTTGGTTTGATGGATACCTATTCTCTATTAAATGATGAGCAGGGTTTTCTTGAAAAATTAACAGAATGGCAAGAGATACAAAACAAAGAGATTATGAAATATATCTGGGAAATTATTTATTAGGAAGAACCTTATGCCAGCGAAGAATGTTTTATGGATTATTAGTGATGAGTTTCGAGCAGACTGTTTAGGGTATTCAGGAAATTCAATAATACAAACACCCCATCTAGACAGTCTGTGTAAAGAAAGTGCCGTGTTCTCCAATTGTTTTGCTCAGGCTACCCCATGTGCTCCAAGCCGTATGTGTATGTTCACAGGCAGGTATATGTTTTCGCATGGTTGCCTCTGGAATAAAACACCTCTTCGCCATGCCAAAGAAAATCTTGCGTTCTATTTGCGTCGTTATAACTATGACCCAACATTGATTGGCTACAATGACTATGCGAAAGACCCTGAGATTCTTCCATCGAATCACCCTCATCGTTTTTCGTTGAGTTATGAATATGCCCTGCCCGGATTTAATCACCTGTTTCAACATGAATATGACTCGCCGGAATGGTATGTATTCCTGCGGGAAAAAGGTTACCCCCAGGAGCAGTGCACTCGTGAATACATGTGTCAACCCGATGTCCCAACTGCAGGACCACAAGAACATCTACCTGAATATTATCCTGCACATTATAAAGCGGAACATAGTGAATGTAGATTCATAACAGAAAAAGCGATTGACTATATCCATCATCAAAAAGACTCTTCATGGTTTTTGAGTTTGAATTATATTAAACCGCATAGTCCCAATCTATGCTCGGACCCTTACCATAAACTCTATCGGAATACCACATTTCCTCCCCCTATACGAGCCAGATTAGATTATTACCAAAACGACCCTTACTTCAAAAGATTGGGAAAAGACGCTTGTAATGCCTTGATAAATCCGACACATTTGCAGGACTTTCGTTCTGCCTACTATGGAATGATTACAGAATTAGATTTTAATCTCGGAATTTTATTTGATTACTTAAAATCTCATGATTTATGGAATAACACTTTGATTATATTTACTTCCGACCATGGAGAACATTTAGGGGACCATTTTTTAACTGGCAAATCTCATTACTTTGATGGTGCTTATCATGTTCCATTAATTATATATGACCCATCAGAACAAGCAAGTTCCACTCGGGGGCAAATAATACATGATTTGGTCGAATTAATTGATATAGCACCTACAATTTGTGATTACCTCAACATTCCCATCTATCCCCTTTTTCAAGGGAATAATTTATTACCCCGTATTCATAATAAAATATATTCGATTAACCGCAAAGCCATCTTTTCAGAATATTACTATTACTATCATCTTACTCCGGAGGAGCAAGAAAAAACAGACCCCGAAAAATGTTTACTGTGTGTGGTCCGTGATACAAGATACAAATGTGTCTTCTTTGGAGAAGATATATTACCTCCTCGACTTTTTGACATCTCTTATTCGGATGGAGAAATAAATGATTTAGCAAATGATAAGAGGTATCACTCCCTTATAAATTATTACCTCTCTTTACTTCTCCGCTGGCGAATAAAAAATGCAGACTGGCGTATGGAACAATGGGCAAGAGCACTAAGAACTTATGAAGAATAATCTTTCGTCGGACCTGCTCAACCTGTCCGACTTATCCGACAAAAAAATCAACCTTTGCCCCGTAATACGAGGCAAAGGTTGAAGGCAATCAAGGACTATTAAGTATTAACTATTCACATAATTCGAACACACCTGCAGCACCCATACCACCGCCAATACACATGGTCTCGAGACCCCATTTTACACCACGGCGTCTCATTTCATATATCAACGTACATGCAAGTTTTGTACCAGTGCAACCTAAGGGATGTCCAAGTGCAATAGCACTTCCATTGACATTTATTATATCCGGATTTAATCCAAGAGTCTTAATCACATAAAGTGTCTGGGAAGCAAAGGCTTCATTGCATTCTATCAAACCGATGTCATCTATTTTAATTCCTGCCTGACGGCATGCTTCTTGAATAGCAGGAATCTGGGCAGGTCCTAAATATCCCGGGTCCCCAGCGCCAACTGCGTATCCCCTTAACCTTGCCAGCGGTTTCAAGTTGAACTCTTTTACAATATCCTCACTCACAATGACTGTTGCAGCCGCACCACAACTGGTTTGACTTGCATTTCCTGCAGTCGTTACGCCTTTACCGGCAGGACCCTGGAATGCGAGTTTCAACTTGGCTAATCCCTCAAGTGTCGTATCAGCACGGGGTCCTTCATCAGTATCAAAGATAAAGGTTTTCCCATCCAACCCTTTCACTTCTATCGGAACAATTTCTTCTTTGAATTTACCTTCTTTAATTGCTTTCACAGCTAATTGATTACTACGCAAAGCCCATTGGTCACATTCTTCGCGTGTAATACCGAAATCATTAGCAATATTATCAGCACATTGTCCCATAGAGGTGTAGGCACGCGGATTCTCGCGAATTAACCTTGGGTTTGGACATGTCTTATTTCCACCCATAGGGATTACACTCATACTTTCCACACCACCAGCAATGCCGACATCTAACATATCGCATTCGATTTTCGTGGACAAAATTGCCATCGTATCCAGACCTGACGAACAGAACCGATTTATAGTCTCTCCCGCAATCGTGTCCGGTAATCCTGCTATAAGCAATCCAATACGACCGACATTCATCCCTGCTTCCGCTTCAGGGAACGCACAACCGATGATACAATCCTGAAACCGCTCGGCTGGAATACCCGACCGCTTTACGACTTCTTTTAATACTGCTGCTAATAAATCATCCGGGCGAACATGTGCGATAGCACTTCCTTTCTTGGACTTGCCTACCGCAGTTCTACATGCTGCTACAATATATGATTTTTCCATATATAATCCTCCTTACAACTTTAAGGTTAATTCCGCAATGGTTTACCTGTTTGTAACATGTGTTGAATTCTCTGTTGTGTTTTTTCTGTTCCGCAAAGACTGCAGAAGGCTTCGCATTCTAAATCAAGCAGGTCTTGTTCGGTTATCGGTGTTCCTTCTGCACGGTCACCGCCGGTCAGGATATAAGCCACTTTCGTTGCGATAAGCATATCATGTTCTGATGCGAATCCGGCTTCCTTCATACCCCATACCGCCGCTTCAAATGCTGCACGTGGTGTTTCGCCCAATGCCCATAATCTTGGTGGACGTGGAGGACGATAACCAGCCTGTATCAAACTCAAACATACATTCTTCGCTCTACCTACTTGAAGTTCAAAATTCGGTTCGATTATATCGGTGGGTCTTAAATATCCTAATTCAACGACCTCTGCACCACTGGTGCCAACCTTCGCCATAGCAATATCTTCAAATGAACGACGGATAAATGGGAATGGGTCTGCATTTACTCCTTCCGGAACTAATTCCAGAGCACGAACCGTCAGTTCCTTCGTTCCACCACCGGCGGGGATAACACCAACACCGGCTTCTACCAGACCCGCATAAGTTTCACCTGCAATCACACACTTTGCACCGTGCATACAGATTTCAAGCCCGCCACCAAAGGTATAATGATGCGGTGCTATAACCACAGGTCTGGAACAATATTTCATCCGCATATTGGCTCCCTGCAAACCACGCACCATCGCCTCAATTGCATTCCAATCCTGTTGCATAATTTGTCCTAAAATCAGGAACAGATTGGCACCGGCACTGAAATGCGGTCCTTGATTTGCAACGACCATACCTTCATATTTACCCTCTTCCAGAAGGTCAACACCTTTACTTAACATGGTAACAATATCTGCATCCACGGCATTCATCTTGCAATGGAACTCACAGCAAATAATCCCGTCACCGATGTCAATTAAACTGGCACTGTCATTTCTATCAATCTCTTTGTTGGGCTGTGCTTTGACTGATGCCAAACGAATCTCTTTCGGATTCTTTGGTACTGGTTTGTAGGATTTCGTGGCAATATCAAAATAATAATCTACACCATTTTCAGTCTTATAAAAGGAACTTCCACCTGCTTTCTTTATCGCTTTGGCAATCTCTGGTAAATCGAACCCTTCGTTTTCCATTCGCTTGCAAACTTCTTCAAAACCTAACAAATCCCAGGTCTCAAAGATTCCTGCTTCCCATGCAAATCCCCATTTCACTGCATTATCAATGTTTACAATATCATCTGAAATTTCAGGGATGCGATTCCCTGCATATTTAGCAACATTAGCAAACAACTTAAATACAAATTTGGAACCCTTATCCTCACTGAAATGCATAACCTTTAATTTCTCAGCAAGGTCTTCAATACTGCGAACAGCACCTGTGCATTCAAACTTCGCTTTAACGGGGTCGCGATATTCAACCGTAGCAGGGTCAATTGCCTGAACAATGGCTTTCCCTTTTTCATCTTTCTTATCGGTTTTCTTATAGAACCCACTACCTGTTTTATTCCCCCACAGTTTTTTCTCTACCATCTTCTCTACCCAATCGGGCATCTTAAAGTAATCTCTGCACTCATCATCCGGACAACCATCATATACATTTTTCACCACCTTCACAAAGGTGTCTAAACCTACCAAATCTGCTGTGCGGAAAGTTGCAGAACTGGCATGCCCAATAGCCGGTCCTGTTAATGCATCAATCTCTTCAACCGTTAAACCTTCCTTCGTCATCTCATGCAATATCCAGGACATCGTAAAGGTCAAAATACGATTGGCAATAAAGTTTGGAGTATCTTTTGCATAAACAATTCCTTTCCCTAATACATTCTCACCAAACCATGCCATTGTATCAATCACTTCGGGAAGAGTATCCGGGCCGGGAATCAATTCTAACAATCTCAAATAGCGAGGAGGATTGAAGAAATGAGTTCCCATGAAGTGCTGACTCATCTCTTTCGGCATATCCTTAGCCATAGCACGAATCGGAATACCACTTGTATTGGATGTAACAATGCTTCCCGGCTTGCGGTATTGAGCAACCTGGGCATATACCTGCTTCTTAATGTCCAGATTTTCCATCACTACTTCAATAATTAAATCGCAATCTGCTATCTTGTGCATATCATCCTCAAAGTTACCCGTTTCTATCATATTGAGATAACTTTTACTGTAAAGAGGAGCCGGTTTCGCTTTCAGCAGATTTGCTTTGTTACCCTCAACCAGCGCATTTCTTTTTTTCGGATTCTTCTTTTCATCCTCAGAGAGGTTTGGAGTTACTATATCCAGCATAATACTGGGAACTCCACAGTTGGCAAGGTGTGCGGCAATTGCGGCACCCATAACGCCAGAGCCTAAAACTGCTGCTTTTCGAATTTCCCTCATGGATTTTTTACTCCTATCACTGGGTTTAGTGTTTAAATTTTTATAGAACCATATATACTTACCGTTCGTTATACAACATTTATAATACTATCTGCAAATCAAAATTGCAAATTATTTTCGCTACTTCAAGAAATACCTTATATTTTTATTTTTATTGTTTTACATTAAACAATATTTATCAATTTTATAATAATACAAAATAGGACAATTCAAATATACCTCAAAAAAAATAGGCTCTATAAAAAAATATAGAGCCTATTCAAAATTTTTCTCGCGATATTCGTTATTCTGTTGCCCAGCCATATTGAACACGAGGCATGGGTTTTCCCTCTCTTTGAAGATAACGCAATTCTTTATAACTAATTAATTCAATTCCGAGTGATTTGATATATTCGCGCGTTTCCGGTTTGCAGAAAAAGTCTGTATCTGCTGTTCTACGACCTGCAGAACCCGTAGTTGCCTTCATTTCCGGTGTTAATTCACCACAATGTATATAAATTTCAGAAACTTTCCCTGCGGGAATTTGTGCCAGTCGTTCTTTCCACCAACTTTCGGTTTCTTCAATCGTTGGTGGGTCATCCATGAACAATTCGTCGGGATGTAGAACACCTAATTCATCTGCCTTATCTATCAAATATTCACCACCGTATTTTCTCATTAATTCACGACCCGCCATGCGACAGGGCAAGTTATAATCCTTTGCAATTTTGATATAAATCTCGTGATAGCCCGGTGCATATTGCAATGTTCCCATGTGAGAGTCAATATGCGTTACATCAATTCCAGCGGATAAAGCTTTATCTATTTGAGCACGGACTTCTTTTTCTACTTCTTCAGGTTTTGCATTCAGATATACAAAAGGCACATCCGCATAAAAATACCCCATCTCATCACATAAACTGGGAACAGCAGTTCTTCCTAAAACGGGACCCCATTTATACTTTCCCCATTCACTGGTTAATGTTGTATGCACGCCTATGCTTACCTTTGGATTTTCTTTTATTATACTTACCGCCTCAGGGAACCATGGACAAGGGACCATCACCGTTGATGATGTAACACCACCTACTCTTAAGGCTCGAATCGTCGCCATATTGGTTGCATGATTCATCCCAAAATCATCTGCATTTATAATTAATACCTTGGTATCAGGCGGAAATCCCAATCGTTCTACCAGAGGAATTTTCTTCGATGAGTCCTGAGCAACAATCGAAGTGGTGATTGTTAAACATACAATGAAGAATAAAACCTTGCTTTCCATATACATACTCCTTATACCACATTGAAATAGTTTGGGTTATGTTTTCGTTAAAATTATACTGAGATGTTAGACACAGATGGATGCTATTTTGTTTTAATTATTTATCTTTAAAAAGTAGAATATAATATTATATAAAATTGTTTTAACAAAAGGATATATTATGAAGAAAAAGGATTTTTACTTTATAGCGGTATCATTATTTATTTTTATTTTTTTTATCATCGTAGATGCACCGGCACAATGGCAGAAGATTTCCAAAGGACCTGAAATAACTTATAAAGTTTTTGTGGAATATGAACGTATAAAACCGGGACTTCCTTCTAAGATAGTTATACAATTTCAGTTAGAACCTGAATGGCATATTAACAGCAATAAACCTCTGGATGAATTTTTAATACCTACTGAACTCACATTTGAAGAAAACCCGCTAATTCAGATAAAAAAAATTATTTATCCTGCATCTAAAGAAGTGAAATTATCCTTTTCGGAAGAACCCTTATCGGTTTTTGAAAATGATTTTTTCATCGGTATTGAAATTGTCGTTTTAAATAATGCTGAAAATCGCGGTTCAATAGAATTAACGGGAACTTTGAAATATCAATCTTGTAATGACCGGCAATGCCTTCCTCCTTCGACCATTCCAGTAAAAATATCTTTAAACATCGGTGAAAACTCCATTCTTGCCAGTGATGAGATACAACAAAAAATAAAAACGATACAATGGACTCAAGCAGAAACCTTTTCGGGAACCGAAACAGTTCCACAGGAAAAAGTTTCTGATAAAACCTCACCATCACAAATAAGTGCCCTCGTTACTGGACAAAAGAATTGGGAGGAACTTATAAAAGATTTTCGAGTAGTGTCCCGATTGGATGGTTATGCCAATCGGGATGAATTTATACGATTTATAGAATCCGCAGAACAGGACGGCACAACCTCTGTCACGAAAAAAACAAACCGCAGTATTATTTCCCTCCTTTTTATTATCCTCATAGGTGGACTTGCGTTAAATCTTACGCCCTGTGTGCTACCTGTAATTCCATTAAATTTGGCGATTATTGGTGCAGGAGCACGAGCAGGTTCACGCATACGCGGTTCATTACTGGGTTTAGCCTATGGGTTGGGTATTTCTCTTGTCTATGGCGGATTGGGGATTGCTGTCGTTCTGGGTATTTCCAAAACATTCGGAGCCATCAATTCAACCTATTGGTTCAATGGCTTTATAACTTTATTATTTATAATATTAGCATTAGCCATGTTTGATTTTATTATCATCGATTTTTCCCGTTTCCAATCTTTTATAGGCATTCGCAGAAATACACAAGGAAGTTTTTTCGTTGCCTTATTTATGGGTGGGGTATCTGCGTTATTAGCGGGTGCTTGTGTGGCTCCGGTTGTCATATCCACAATACTGCAGGCACAGGATTTGTATAGTCAGGGTTATTCTTCTGCTCTTTTCCTCCCCTTGCTATTAGGTGTCGGAATGGCTTTACCCTGGCCCATATTAGGTGCTGGTATGACGCTTTTACCCAAACCCGGTAAATGGATGGAATATGTGAAATATGCTTTTGGTGTGTTCTTACTTTGCCTTGCAGGTTATTATGGATATACTACCTATACCCTATTGGCTACCCGAGATATTTCCGTGAATAAAATTACAGAAGGCTGGCATACCTCATTAGCGGAAGGGCTGAATAAAGCGAAAATAAGCAATCAGCCTGTTGTTATTGATTTCTGGGCGACATGGTGTAAAAACTGTATCGTTATGAATAAAACCGTTTTATCTGACGAAACCGTAAAGCAGAAACTCAACAAATTTGTTCAGATTAAATTCCAGGCGGAAAATCCGGATGCATCGGAAGTCCGAAAAGTGCTTGACCATTTAGAAGTTTTAGGTTTGCCAACATTTATCATACTAAAACCTAAAGAGAAATAAAGGGAAACCATTAATAGCATGAACACCTTAATTTATCAGTTTCTGATTGAACATTTTTTCACTGTTATTGGGTTCTTGTTTGCGGTTTTCCTTCTCTTAAAAATAGTCGGAGAACATCGTCGTCCTGGCGGTGCTATATCATGGGTGATAGCCATTATTTTTGCTCCCTATATCGGTGTCCCTCTATATTTCATATTCGGAGGTAGAAAAATAGCCAAAAAAATAAACCGGAAAGAACCTCTATATACCAAGCCAATTACAAAACCGGAGCAAGTTACAAGAAATCCGGTAGAACGCGTTCTTTTATCGTCAGGCATGCCTCCTATACGGCGAACCCATTCGGTTTCATTTTCATTTGATGGTGTTGAAGCATATAACCGATTGATGGAAATCATAAATAAAGCAAAAGAATACATTTATTGCACAACTTTTATCTTAGGCAAGGACAGAACAGGTCTGAGCATTATTAACGCATTAGCAGAAAAATCCAGGCAAGGGGTTCGAGTAAGTTTGCTTTTAGATAGCCTTGGGTGTTTAACCGTTACAAAAAAGACCCTTGCCCCCTTGATACAAGCCGGTGGAGAAGTGGGCTTTTTTCTGCCAGTTCTACCCTTCCGTAGGAAATGGTCTGCTAACCTCCGCAATCATCGAAAAATTGTCATTGTTGATGGGAATATTGCAATGATAGGCGGGATGAACCTCTCGGATAATTTTTTAGGTCCTACATCTTCGCCTAAAAGATTTCTGGATAATACTGTTTTCTTGAAGGGAGAAGCCATATACGACATAGAACAGGTATTCCGAAGCGATTGGTATTTCACAACAGAAAAAGATTTGCCAGAGCCCAAAACAGATTCTTTCCATGTGGAGACGGATACTCATTCCCTTCCGGGTCTTGTGCAGGTTGTCGCCAGTGGTCCTGATGTTTCCGAAGATATATTATATGATGCGATACTAACCGCATGTATGGAAACCAGGGAGCGTATCTGGATAGTTACACCTTACTTTGTGCCGGATGAACCGATATTAAAAGCACTCAACTTGCAAGCACGGGCAGGAGTAGATGTTTCTATCATTATGCCAAAACATTCCAACCACAGAATAGCGGATTTTGCACGCGGTCCTGCCCTTCGAGAACTCCTCGACAGTGGTGCAAATATATGGTTTTATGAGAAAAGCATGGTGCATTCCAAATTACTTGTATTTGACCGATTTCTCGCTGTTACCGGTTCACCCAATCTGGATATTCGAAGTATGTATCTCAACTTTGAAATTGCTCTGTTTCATTACTCCCCCAATGAAATTGACGCTATCGCAGGGTGGATTTATCAACTCATCAACAATTCCCAAAAAATATCATCCTTGCCCGATGATTCCATTCATGTTTGGTTCGAAAATCTGAGTCTGCTTATCGCACCTCTGATGTAAATAACACATTTGATTACGCTCTGATATACTTTTTCCCTTTTCCAATCGATATAATGGCAATGCTCAAATAACAAATTTAATTGTAATAATTTTCTTCCCATTACATTGTAATTTCACGATATTTGGAGAGGTAATTTCCAGTTTTTGGATAATAGTTTCCTCAAAATTAACTTCATAAATCTCTTTTAATTGCTCTCCAAATTCCAGAACTGCTTCTATCGGTTCGGTAGATGGGTTGTATATGCGTAATATATAGCCCTGTCTATCTTCAGCAAGTTTAAGAGCGGACATTGTGATTATATCCGGCTGAATTTTAATAAGAGTCTTTGATGGAGGCTGAATTCCTTTTGAAACACCAGACTGGACAGGTATTAGGGGTGAATATATCCGTTCTGTTTCTTGAACGACATTTCCTTTCATTGTACCTCCCGCATGCGGATATATCCAGAAATTATATTCATGTTCTCCGGGACATTGTGATAAGTTCATTTCGGGATGGGTTTCCCATTGTTTAGATACAGTTGCCAGATGGATTGTATAGGCTCTTAATAAGGTAATAAGCACTGTCCTTGTTAAATCACGAGAGACTTCATATTCCTTTAGTCCATCATTAATAATGGCAATTCCGCCCCATGTATCATCCAGATCTACAAATCGATATTGAGGGAATGTAACGGATTTTGTATGTTTCCAGGGATTATTTGGACCGGGGACAATTTCTCGTTCTACAATATCAAAAGCGGATTCCACCCGGACAATATCTGCATCCAGATTGGTTGGAAATGCTATTCGCAGACGATGGTCACGAGCATTATTGATAAGTTTAACCTTCAATTCTAACGAATGTGCTTGATTTCTTAAAGTAACAAACATTTGAACAGGAATACTTACCTGCCGAATACTTCGTTTTGAATTATTTCCGACACCATCCAATCGGTCATTTAAATCTTCATTTGTGGAGACTAATTGACCGGGGACTATCATTTCGTAATCAATTTTATATGTGGCAGATAGAGGACCATCTTCCAAAAGAGAGATTTTTTTCGGAAAAGGACGACTATCAATCACTTCATTATGGGCAGGGGCTATATGCATCCAGGCATGGCCGGCTTCCCCATCATCTAAAAGGTAACCTAAACCGCAATATATTTTTTCGGAGGCTTTATGGTATATATCGAAAGTACCATCATCTCGAATAGCCACACGCATATATTGATTTTCCAATACGCGGTCACTTGTAATAAGTGTTCCTTGCAGGAAAGGCTTATTTTGTTTAATACGGTAGGAGGTATATCCCAGGGGTGGTATTTTAGTCGTAGTAAATGATACATTATACCGCTGAACTTTCATGGAGTGTCGTGCATCTTCGGGCTGGGTTATAACCACATTTGTTCGTTCTTGCGAGTGTATCTGCACAGGTACTTCTTCTCCTGTTTCTATATTTTCAAGACAAAACTCACCTGCAGAAATAGTCCCTGGAAAGTCAATAATTGTAGAAATAGTCTCTTCTCTTTCCTGGGGTAATGGGTTATATACGGTAATTAATACAGCATTTTTATCCTCTTTTGAAAAATCTATACTCTTTTGACAGAAAGCTAAGGCACGACGCATAACACTTCGTGATATTTCGCGAACCTGCCGTAACCGATGCAAGGTATCCTGCTCAATAATATCTACACCCGAGCCGGATATCGTATCATGGGCATGACAACGTAGAAGTTCTTTCCATGCAAGGTCAATGAAATCCTTTGGATACTCCATGCCCAAGCATGCACTCAAAACGGAGAACGGTTCTGCTAACCGTTGTAAATCGCGTTCGGAATAGAAATTTTCTCGTTTTACATGCGTCCTGCTGGAAAGCACATCACTATACAAATGGTAGATTCGAGGCATAGGTTTGGGAGTTCGTCGTTCCCCTTGTAAAGTAGGAATTTCTTTGTTCTGCACTTCCCTTAAAACCTCTTCTGCATAATCATGATAGTTCGCATGTTTAACAATATGTTCTTCAAGAATTTGTTGCGTTTTATGAATGAGACATACTTCCAGTTCGTCCGGAACACTACTATCGTGTCCCATCATAAAAGCAATATGTGGTGTAGTTGCCACTTCACATTCTGATTTCAAGAGTTTCTTTACCCGTTCCTTTAACTGTTTTTCATCAAAGTTTCGGGTAGGTTGTAAAAGCAAATAATGTTCAAATTGTGCCTTTTCATCTGCAAGGCGGAAAGGAACTCCTCTTTTATTCCAGTCCCAGGTCCGTTCTTCCGGCTCCATGCCATATACAACAGGGCGATATACCTGATGATAGAAGTTATATCGTGCATGCCGACTCATCTGACTTGCCAAAATTTTTGTTCCATCCGCTCCTTCCCACCAGAATTCATTGGGAACCTCATCATGGCTGACACCATGATAAAAAAGAGCAATGTGGATTCCAAAGCCCTTGTATATTTGTGGTAACTGTGAAATCTGACCGTATGAAAAGGGTGTGTGTCCAACTTTCATTACACCGCCCATCTGTTTTGCAATACTATGTCCGTATAGTAAATTTCGAATGATAGATTCACTCCCAACCTGAAAACATTCCGGACATGTATACCATGGACCTATAAGCAATCGTCCTTCTTCTACCTGCCTTTTTATTCGTTCCCGTTCATTGGGAAATATTTCGAGATAATCTTCAACAGGGACTACCTGACTATCCAGAACAAACGACTTATATTCTTTGTTTTTTTCAAGGATATTTAACAATCGCTGGAAAAAATCAATAAGTTGAATTCTCGTTTCCTGAAAAGAATAGAGCCATTCGCGGTCCCAATGTGTATTTGAAATAAAATGGACATATTTCTTCTCTTTCTCTTTTTTCATGACGTTTCTCCTTTTATTATCTTTGTTTATATCTTAATCTTTTTTAATTTCCCGTGCCCGGTGTTGGGTCAAAGAGTCCCCGTTTATTTTTCACAGTTCGATATTCCTCAGATTCAGGAGAGACGGGTTTGTTATTTCGTATAACGGGCCAGATTTTGGAGTATTCTGCATTCAGTTGTATGTATTCCTTCCACTCTTCTGGAACCTCATCAATCGAATATATAGCACGAACGGGACATTCGTCCACGCAAACCGCACAGTCAATACATTCTTGTGGGTCTATGACCAGCATATTGGCTCCTTCATGAAAACATGCCACCGGACATACTTCTACACAACTGGTATATTTACATTTAATACAGGGTTCGCAAACAACAAACGCCATTTACTCCTCCTTCCAAATTTAACCATAATATAATATAACTTATAGAATAACGAAACCTGCAGGGTTAATCAAAATTTTTTTCTTTGAGTTCACGGAATTTCCAATATTTGGGGTAATTTTTGGCATTGGCTAAATCATCCAGTTCTCGGAGCAGGTCTTGCTGGTGTTTGGATAGACGAACGGGTATTTCAACCACAATTTTGTAGTATAAGTCACCTCTTCCGCGATTATTCAATCGAGGCATCCCCAAGCCTTTTTTTCTTAAAAGGTCTCCGGATTGTGTGCCTTCAGGAATGGTTAGGTCAATCATTCCATCAATGAGCGTAGGTGCTTTAATGACTGTTCCGGAAATTGCTTGAGACAATGTTACCGGAACTTCACAATACAAATCACTACCCTTACGCTCGAATAAAGGATGTTCTTTTATCTGTAAATGAACATATAAATCCCCCGGAGGACCTCCCCCTATTCCTGCTTCACCATCACCTACGGAACGCAAAGTTGTCCCGGCATCCACACCCGGTGGAATGTTTATTTCTGTTTCGCGTGTTGAGGAAATTCTCCCCTGTCCGCTACAACGCATACAGGGTCGTGATATATATTTCCCCTCTCCACGACATTGAGGACAGGTCCGTGTAATGCTGAAAAATCCATGAGAAGCCCGTATTTGTCCTGTCCCTCCACATTGAGGACAAACCTCCAATTTGGAACCCGGTTCTGCACCTGTTCCATGACATTCGCTACATTGTTCTTTACAAATATAACGGACTTTTTTTCTGGCTCCGGTGGCAGACTCTTTTAATGTTATTGTTAATGTGGTTTCAACATCGCTACCACGCTGGGCATTGCTCCGGCGACCCGTTCGACGGGTACCGGAGCCAAAAATCATATCAAACAGGTCGTCAAACGGCGATTCAAAACCTTCTCCAAAGCCTTCCGTGAAGCCACGGAAACCACCGGTGAAATTACCCATATCAAAGGGTTGACCATCAACCGTACCGTAGCGGTCATATTGTGCCCTTTTCTCAGGATTTTTAAGAATATCATACGCCGCATTGATTTCTTTTAATTTTTCTTCCGCCTCTTTGTCTCCGCCGGTTTTATCCGGATGGTATTTGTGTGCTAATTTTAAGTAAGCACGACGAATCTCGTCCTGCGAAGCGTTCTTCGGGACACCTAATATTTCATATAAGTCCTTACCACGAACCATATTTACTACTCATCACCTACTACGATTTATGCTGTATTATACAAAAAGGCAGAAGTCCTATTCGATAGATTGAGGTCTTCCTTTTATACATCTACAACACGTTGCCCACCTTCACCCTCCGACGAAGAGTTTCCGCCGTCTGATGAAGTCTGGGTTGTTTGTTCTGTAGAAGGACCTTTTGCCTGAGTTGCAGAACGATACATGGCTTCTGATAATTTATGCGTTGCGGAAGTTACTTTATTTATTGCGGATTCTATCTCTTCAATACGGTCTCCTGCTAAGGCTTTGCGTAATTCTTCCAGAGCGGACTCTACCTCTGCTTTTTCAGGTCCAGAAACCTTATCGCCGTATTCTTTTAACAGTTTCTCCGTGCTATACAACAGAGAATCTGCATTGTTGCGTATTTCTATTTCCTTACGACGTTTTTTATCTTCCTCCGCATGTTGTTCTGCTTCTTTCACCATCTTTTGGATTTCTTCTTCTGTCAGTCCACTGGAACTTTCGATACGTATTTTTTGTTCCTTGCCGGTAGCAAGGTCTTTTGCTGAAACATGTAATATACCATTTGCGTCGATATCAAAGGTTACTTCAATTTGCGGGACACCACGTGGTGCTGGCGGAATACCTACAAGGTCAAACCGACCTAATGTGCGGTTATCCCTTGCCATCTCACGCTCTCCTTGAAGCACATGGATAGTTACAGAGGTCTGATTATCTGCAGCCGTTGTAAATATCTGCCGTTTGTTAACAGGGATTGTTGTATTCCGTTCAATTAACTTGGTGCAAACGCCTCCTAATGTTTCAATACCTAATGATAGAGGAGTAACATCCAGCAATAGAATGTCTTTTACTTCACCCGCAAGAACGCCACCTTGAATTGCTGCACCTATTGCAACCACTTCGTCCGGATTTACACCTCGATGTGGTTCTTTTCCGAATAAATCCTGAACAAGGCGTATAACTGCGGGCATCCGTGTCATACCACCGACAAGGATAACCTCATCAATATCACTTGCTTTTAAGCCCGCGTCCTGCAATGCTTGTAAACAGGGTCCCTTTGTCCGTTGTAGTAAATCATCACAAAGTTGCTCCAATTTTGCCCGTGTCAGTGTATAATTTAAGTGTTTCGGACCTGACGCATCTGCTGAGATAAAGGGCAGATTAATATCCGTGCTCATTGTGGTGGATAATTCACACTTTGCTTTTTCTGCCGCTTCTTTCAATCTCTGCAATGCCATCGGGTCTTTTCGCAAATCTATACCCTGGTCCTTCAGAAATTCACCCGCTAACCAGTCTATTACGCGTTGGTCAAAATCATCACCACCTAAATGGGTATCTCCGTTCGTACTCAATACTTCAAAACTGTCATCACCGATAGCCAGTATAGAAATATCGAAAGTTCCACCACCTAAATCGTAAACGGCTATCTTTTCATCCTTTTTCTTATTTAAACCATAAGCCAGAGCTGCTGCTGTTGGCTCATTGATTATCCGCAGAACTTCCAGTCCAGCAATTTTACCGGCATCTTTGGTTGCTTGTCTTTGAGAGTCGTTGAAGTATGCAGGGACTGTAATAACTGCTTGCGTAACTTTTGTCCCTAAATAGGCTTCTGCGGTTTCCTTCATTTTTTGAAGAATCATCGCAGAAATCTCGGGGGGTTTATAAGCCTTGCCATGAATTTCTACCTGACAATCTCCATTTGAGGCTTCCGTTACTTTATATGGGACACGCTTAATTTCTTCTGTTGCTTCATGATAACGACGACCCATAAATCTCTTAATTGAAAATACGGTATTCTGGGGATTGGTAACTGCCTGCCGTTTTGCAATAGCACCCACCAATCGTTCTCCATCCTTTGTAAAACCTACCACAGAAGGTGTTGTGCGGTTCCCTTCTGCATTTGCAATGACTACAGGTTCGCCACCTTCCATCACCGCAACACAGGAATTTGTTGTTCCTAAATCAATTCCTATAACTTTTCCCATAGGTCTTTCAACCTCCTTTTATAAAATTTTAATAAAATGTTTCATTATAGAACATATTTTTCAAAAAATTTAATTATTTATTCTCTTCATTACTTTCAGTTATTTGCTCCGGTCTTTTGCTTACTACAACCTTTGCAGGTCGTAGCACGCGTTTACCGAATAAATAACCCTTTTGATATTCCTGGACTACCGTTCCCTCCGGTTGTTCTGTTTCCATTTGGGCTATTGCCTCATGAACATTGGGATCGAACGGTTGTCCTATCGCTTCTATAGGTAGCAAACCGCGTGCCATGAGTGTGTCTTTCAATTGAGAAAAGACCATACGAATACCCGAAGCAAAAGCGTCCTCCGGGTCCACAACATGTTGTAAAGCCCTTTCAAAATTATCTAAGACAGGAAGTAGGTCCCTAACCAATTGTTCTGTGGCTACTTCACGAATTTCTTTTATCTCCCGCACTGTTCGTTTTCGATAATTGTCATATTCCGCACAGACACGGAGATAACGGTCTTTTAATTCTTCTAATTCTTTTGTCTTTTCTTCAAACAATTTAGAAATTTCTTCCAGAGAGTTCGATTTTGAAACAGTTTCCTGTTCCACTGGTTCCTCTAAAGAAGGAGGAACTATAGAAGCCCGTCTTATAATTTCAGAATCGGATGCAGTGCTTTCTTTATCCTGTTCAAATTTTTTCTCTAATTCCGATTTCCCGTTTTCCATATATAAAATCACCACTCCTTTACCTATGATTTTTACAACTCAAAATAGTTTAAATAAAATTATACAGTTACCTCCACAGACGGGTTAGCATTTTCCCTACCATTCCCGCTGTATAATCTACGATGGAAGAGAGCCGTTCATAAGGCATCCGTTTCGGTCCCAGAATGCCAATAAAACCTGCAGGCTCTTCCTGTTCCTCTAACTGATATGGAGAAGCAATAACTCCAAACTCACTAATATTGTTCATCATCGTTTCTGAACCAATTAAAACAGTTCGTTGTCGGTTTTCAGAACGAGCGAGGGATTCTCTTAATGCTTTTACTAATGGAGATGGGTCCTCCATGATGCCAATAATACTTTTCACCTTTATCGGTTCCTGAAATTCTGGCTGGTCAAATAGATTGTTGGTTCCATCTAAGAACATCTGATTGGCAGGAGGGTCCACCTGCGTCAGAATCTTTAATGCTAACTCAGCCAATTTCCTGCGTTCATCAAAGAATTTCTTTAAACTTTCCCGAACAACAGGATAAATATTATCTATCGAAACATTAAGTAAAGATTCGTTTAAGAATTTACTTAATGTTTCTAAAAGTTGCGGTGATACGGTATTATCTAAAATAACCGAAGATGTGTGAACACATCCGAAACTATCCACTATCAAAATAGCCAGCTGTCGTTCTAAAAGGGGGACAAGTTCAACACGACGGATAACTGCCGTGCTTTCAGCCGGTAATTCTGCCAGTCCCGCCTGATGACTTGCCAGAGCCAATAAATGGCTCGTTTGACGAAGAATCTGGTCTGCGGAATCTATCTTTTTTGTTAATTCCTGTTTAATATGTTCACGCTCTGCTAATGTTAACTCCTGAACCTTCATTAAGTAAGTAACGTAATATTTATAACCCATATCTGTAGGCACTCTACCAGAACTTGTATGAACCTGAGTGAGATAACCCATATCCTCCAAATCCGCCATTACATTGCGAATAGTTGCCGGGCTCAAATTTAAGCCCAATTTCTTTACAACAGTTCGTGAACCCACAGGTTCTGCAGTTGTAATATATATATGCACAACTGCTTCCAAAACGGTTCGTTCTCGTTCGTTCAATGGAGGAAAATTCATATTCATAACACAACACCTTTTAGCACTCACTAAGGTAGAATGCTAATAATAGTTTACCATATATCTTAACGACTGTCAAAATAATTTCGTTGGCATGAAACATCTTTTCCCTCGGATACACAGCAATCAATTTGTTTATTATAGATAAAAAGTAGTAATTTATTAGTATGCCTTCTGATAACTAAAGAAATAAAAGGATATGAACAATGAAGAGGCGTAATTTTTTAAAATTGGCAGTTAGTGCTCCACTAATTGTTAAATCATCTGTGTTAGGAGCCCAGGGTGTTCCATCTTCAGAACAGGTGCTAATCGGTGTAGTCGGCATTGGCGGTCGTTCTCGTGAACTGATTAAAACTTTATTTAATATTCCCACTGCTCGCATTGTATCTGCATGTGATTGTTTTAAGCCAAGAATTGATTCCGCAATGAAATCTGTTGGTGAAAAGAATGGTTGGCATGCTTATACAAATCCATTGGAAATGTTGGATAAGGAAAAATTAGACGGAGTTGTGGTTGCTACGACGACCCATTCGCGTGCGTGGGTTTCCGCAAATGCTATGGTTCGAAAAATAGATGTATATATGGAAAAGCCGATGGCTTTAACTGTGGAGGAAGGACGCAAACTTGTAAAAATGGCACGAAAGTATAAATGTGTTACGCAGGTAGGAACACAACAACGTTCTATTCCTTTAAACAACTGGGCAAGTGACCTTGTTAAAAATGGTGCTATTGGTAAGTTAAAGAAGGTCATATCTGCCAATTTTGTAAGTCCATTACGATGGAATGAAAATACACAATATCCCGAATCACCCTATACAAATGAACCCTGGTGGGATTTATGGACAAATCAGGCGGTATTTCGACCTTATCATGAAGAGTTACATCGTGGCTGGGCAAAATGGTGGGATTATGATGGAGGAGGAACTTCCTTTGGTGTAACAGGCTGGGGTGCTCACGCTTATGACCAGATTCAAAGAGGATTAGGAACAGATACAACAGGACCTGTTGAGGTAATACTGGAGGAACCTGTTAAGGATATGCCTGCGGGCTTGTTTGAAGAACGTGAAATTAAACCGGAAGAAACAGGGGCCCCATATTATCCCATGACAAAAGGAATCGTAGGTCCCCGCGCAAAAGTTCGTATGCGATACAAAAATGGTGTTGAATTGGAATTATATTATGATTCCGATAAAGGTCCCGGATTGGGATGTATCTTTGTGGGTGAAAATGGAAGTATCGAAATAAATCGTGATGCTATCTCCTCAAATCCTCCAGAAATATTACAACGCCCTGATAAACCGGAAAAATTAGCCGTGCCCGAAACACAACCACATCTTGAAGATTGGATTCAGGCAATTAAAACACGAAAACAATGTCATGCAGATATTGAAATTGGGCATAGGAGCAATACACTATGTATCCTTGTGAACATTGCCCGTGATGTGGGAAAAGTGGGTGAAGTATTAAAATGGGACCCGAAGAAAGAACAATTCAAAAATTGTGATGAAGGGAATGCTATGCTCTCTCGTCCCCGTCGCAAAGGCTACGAATTACCTTCATGAAAATACATCAAAATGCATTTTTTGAAAAGGAGTCCATTCATGTACATATTCCTTATGACAGTATTACTTTTACAGGGTTTTATATCTGCTCCTGACGCTCTAAAAGAAGAAGGCTTTGTTTCTATCTTTGACGGGAAAACATTAAAAGGATGGGAAGGACTGGAAGGCTGGTGGTGGCTTGAAGATGGGGCAATAACAAGCCAGAGTACACAACAAAAACCCTGTGAAAAGGCACATTACCTATACTGGATGGGTGGTCAACCTGAAGATTTCATCTTAAAACTGGAATTTCGCCTCGAAAATAACAATTCAGGCGTCCAATTCCGGAGTGAAAAACGACCAGACTACGATATCTGGGGCTACCAGGCAGATATAGATGAAAATGGCGAATGGACAGGTTGCCTGTTTCAACATGACCGATGGGCTGTTGTTAAACGGGGCTATAAAGCATGGATAGACAAAGACGGAAACCGCAAAGAAGAACAAATTAAAGACCCAAAGGAATTACTATCGGCTGTCAAATTCAAAGATTGGAATGAATATGAAATAAGAGCGATTGGAAACCATATAGAACTCTTTATTAATGGAACAAAAATGTGTGAAGTTTTTGATGATGATAAACAATATTCACGTCGGAAAGGATATATCGCTTTACAAATGCATCCAGGACCACCTATGAAAGTCCAATTTCGCAATATCCGTATAAAAATCATCAAAGAATAATCAACTTGTTCAGCATCCCGTTCTACCAAAATGTAATTTAATAAATTAAATATTTGGTTTCGACAATATGTGACAGATTTATATATTTTGATAGATAGAAAGAGAACTGAAAAAGGGGAAATTTTATTATATCATTTTTCATACTTTCTCCAAATACTTTTCCCCTTGCTTTTCTGTCAATATCTGTTTTATCCTATCTCTTATCGCTATATACTTACAATCAATATACTTGTTAAAAATAGACGATTTACAAAACAAAACACAGATACCATACATTAGCACAAATATCATATTTATATAATTTATGAAATAAATATGCAGATATTCAGAATATTTTTGGTAAATAGACTAAAGTTTTAAATTTTCTTGCCGAAATATAGATTAGAGTATAACTGAATTAGGAGAAATTGATATGTCAGGCACATTTAATATTGGCGGATTAGTTTCGGGGTTAGATACTAATACGATTATTAGCCAGTTAATACAGATTGAGCGACAGCCAATAACTCGCCTTCAACAGAAAGTAACAAGGTTACAGAGGCAGAGAACTGCTATACAAAATGTGCGAACTGCTTTAACGACACTTCGAAATAGACTTCAAGATTTTAATTTAAATAATATTTTTACTGCATTTAAGTCTACCAGTTCTGATACAAGTGTTGTTCAATCGAATGTGTCTGATTCTAATCCTGTTTTAGGGACATATCAGGTAGAGGTAATACAGTTGGCATCTGCAACTGTGGCGAATAGCAGTGGACGGGTAAGTTCTTCAATAGACCCCAATGTAGCGTTGGAAAATAGTGGATTGACGACAACCGTACAATCAGGAACTTTTACGATAAATGGAGTTGAGTTTACTGTTGACCCTACCACACAAAGTTTGAATGATATTGTTTCAATGATAAATTCGAGTAGTGCTGGTGTAACCGCTACTTACAATGCGAGTGAGGACCGAATTTATCTCCAAAATACTACGCCGGGAGATACGACACGAATAGTTTTAGGTAGTTCTAATGATACCAGTAATTTGATTTCGGCATTGGGCTGGACAAATGTTGTGCAATATACCAATGGTAACGGTTCTACGGAATTACGAAGCAGACAGCCATTAGGTGCGATAAATACAGGCGTTAAACTACAGGACCTGAATTTACAGAATGGGGCAATAACAGGGGGGTCATTTAGCATCAATGGTTTCAGTATTACCATTGACCCGACATCGGATACACTGGCGGATATAATTTCACGAATTAATGCTTCCGATGCAGGTGTTACAGCAAGTTATGATTCTCTAACGGATACATTACGATTTGTAGCCAGGGATATGGGCAGTCGGCTTATTCGATTTGGAGGAACTTCAGATACCAGCAATTTCCTTTCCGTAATGAACCTTACTTCGGCAAGTCAAACAGCGGGTTCGGATGCTATCTTTAAAATTAACGGTGGAGCAGAAGAGACACGGAATAGCAATGTAGTTACAGATGCAATTACAGGGACTACATTAACATTTTTGAAAACAGGAACATCAACCATTACTATTGACACAGATGAAGATGCGGTAGTTGGAAATATACAGAACTTTTTGACTACTTTTAATAACGCCATAAAACAGATACGAGAGTCCACAGCATCGGGTGCAGACCTTAGTAATGAATCTTCTATCCGGGAAATATCTTCGTATCTACAACAAACCTTCTTCAATACCGTTAGTGGAATCTCGGGTCAGTATCAAAGTCTGGTGGATATTGGTTTTTCTACAGGGAGTGATTTTGATTCCTCTGCTATCCCCAGTATTAGTCTGGATGTAGATACATTTAAGGAAGCACTAAGGAACAATAAAACGAATGTAGTAGAACTGTTTTCCAATTCCTCCTCAACGGGATTAGTGGATACACTTTTCCCCTATTTAGATGAAATTACAGGATACAATGGATTTCTAAATGAACGGATTAAAACCAACGGTTCTATTGATTCACAAATAAATTCGATAAATGAACAAATTTCAAGAATAGAATATCGAGTAAGCCAGAAAGAAACAAGGCTTCGTCGGCAATTTACTTTGATGGAACAAATGATGCAGAGTTTGCAAGGGCAAAATAGTTCGTTATCACGATTGGGTAGCACCTTAACATAAACTTACGAATATAGGAGATGGGAACATGACACCTCAAACAGCAACTGTAAATGCTTATAAATCGGTAAACATTAATACCGCATCACAGGGGAAATTGATACTTATGCTCTTTGATGGTGCTATAAAGAGGGCAGAGGAAGCCATACGGCAGATAGAAAAAAACAATATAGAATCAGTACATCGTAATTTAATCCGTGCACAAGAAATCATTGCGGAACTTCGTAGTTCCTTGAAAATAGAGATAGGTGGAGAAGTCGCCCTGAATATAGACCGTATTTATGAATATATTTATTACCTTTTAGTACAGGGAAATCTAAAAAAAGATGTAAAACCTATCCGAGAAAGTATTGAACATATGAAAAGTATGCGAGAAACATGGAAAGAGGCATTTGAAATATATCAGAAAGACGCAGGGGTAACAGAGGGTAATATAGAAACACAAGAGTTACTGCACCCTTCTGGAGTATCTACCTTTAATTTAAGTATATGAGACCTTTGAACAAGTGGCGTAAGATGTAATGGCATAAATTACACATTCTTTTACGAGATAAAACCCCGATGAGAGATTAAAATACAAAAGTCTGTGTCTCTACTTTGCCCATTTTATTTGTTATTTTCTATTAATTTTCTATCTTCTTATTATCTATGCATACTTCCACTCGTACTTCCTTAATTCCCCATACATGCAATTCAAATTATATGCAATCATTAACAAGAAAGAATATACTTCTCTTTCTGTGCCTATCCGTGTTCCTCAGTTTCCTCCGTGGTGAAAAAAATATAATCAACCACAGAGAACACGGAGAAATAAGAAAAAATCATTTAATTTAATAAAGGGAGTGAAACAAAATAATCAGGGAGAAAGTCTACCTATCAATTCTATAAATAGAGGAGATTTTTAAATGTGCCATTCTTTAAACCTTCAAAAATTGTTTTTGCTATTCCTTATTTGCTGTTTATGGCTTACTGTTCCTATTTTTGCCCAGGATGCGGGAGTCCAAAAAGAGGAAACACAGTGGTATCAGCCAGAAATTATTGAGAACCCGAATATAAAATTACTGACAGAAGAGGGTGCTGGAAAACTGTATCAAGTAGGAGAACATTTATTGTGTGTAATGGAAGGAACACATAAGGAGATGGGGTTCCAGCATGGAAAATTGTTGGCGGATAAGATAGAACATATAATGAAGGTTGGCTATTATGTGAAAGCACTCTGGAATAGAGGATACACACGGGAATATGTATTTGAGCAATCGAAACGTATGGCAAAATATATTCCGTCAGAATATTTGGGAGAGGTTCAAGGAATTTACGAAGGTGTTCAGTCCGTCGGGAAGAAAGACATCTCTTATGAAGAGGTGCTTTTAGGTGCGACAGTTGCAGAAATTTTACATTTTCCTCCCAATCAGCCCCCTTCAATGCCTCAAACCATGCCTCAAAGTTGTTCAAATTTTGCTTGCTGGGGCAAATGGACACCGGATGGACGGTTAATTCATGGTAGAAATCTGGATTGGACAGTAAATGCGGAAGCTCAGGAAGATTCTGTGTTACTTGTTTGGCGTCCTAAAGGGAAGAAACCCTACATGATGTTAAGTTGGGCAGGTGCCATTGGTAGTGTTAGTGGAATGAGTGCCAGTGGGCTAACAATTGGAGAAATGACTCTTCCCAGCCCAAATGCGACATTTGATGGAATGCCATTATTTGTTATTATGCGTCGTGTTTTGGAACAGGATACACTGGAACAAGCGGTAAATGTATTGGTAAAAGGACCTCAAACATCGGGCTGGAATTTTATTGTAGGTGATGGAAAAATTCCTTCCGGTCGTGCTTTTGAATCCGACGCAAAACGTGTAGTTGTATATACGGATAATGACCCCAAGGAGTCAGAGGAAACGGATCATTGGAGCATTCCAGATGCGGTTCGCAGGACAAATCATCCGATTAATAAAGAGGGGTTGTTAGACCTGGCTCAGCACTACGGTTCTCGTTTTAATATCAATGTAAAAACATGGGAAGATGTAAAACTTATTCTTCCGTTGTTAAAATCACAGGATTCGTACCAACGTTATGATTGGTTAGGCAAACAAATAACAAAGGCGGAGAAATCGATAGATATTCGCCGTGCTATTGATTTGCTTGCCAATGGACCGGTATTCGGCGATGATACTCTGCATTCCTTTGTATTTGACCCTAAGGAACAGGTAGCGTATGTATCCGTTGCAGGAAGTAATCCACCTGTAACAGCGACACGTAGACCCTTTACAAAAATAGACCTAAAACAATGGTTTAAGTAATAGATGGACTGTGTCAAACAGGTTAAGACAAATTAGATAAATGGGATAAAACTTATATTAGTTCTGTTTCACCGGGGATTGCAACAGATGGAAGGGGCATAGGCCCGAACTCTAATTTTTCAGGAAACAAATTCAGTTTTGATTCATTCATTACCCAGTCCCAGGTAACTTCTTCTCCAGAATATGCAGACATACGTCCCATAATTGCAGTCAGGGTACTTTCTGCTATGGCTCGTGTTTCATTGATGTATGTACCGTTTCGGATGGCAGAGATAAGGTCAGCATGTTCTTGTTCATAAGGATTGTTATTTTCGCCGACGTAAGGATATTCTTTATCTGTAAAAATATATTTTCCGGGTTCTGCTTTACCCTGCGTGCCAACAACATACTCACCCACGCGTTTCAATGTATCTTTATTCTGCCTGCAAGCACTGGTTACCCGTATACCGCCCGGATATTCAAATTCTACGAAGAAATGGTCGTAAATATGTCCAAATTCGGGTCCGGTTCTCTGTTGCCTGCCCCCCATACCAATAGCACGTATAGGATGTGCATTTAAGACCCAATTGATTACATCAATATTATGCACATGTTGCTCGACAATGTGGTCGCCTGAAATCCATGTATAGTAGTTCCAATTGCGGAGTTGATATTCCATATCTGACCAGGAAGGGTTGCGTGGAATAGGTGTGTAATAATCGTAATCACCAATCCAATAGCAGGAAGCAGAAACAATATCGCCAATGGCTCCTTCGTGAATTCGTTTTATTAAAGAAATATACGGTTTTTGATGACGGCGTTGTGTACCTGCAACGACATTTAATTTCTTTTCTGTAGCTTTTTCTCCTGTGGCTAAAATAGAACGAATGCCGACAGGGTCAACTGCAACAGGTTTTTCCATAAATACATGTTTGTTCCTTTCAATCGCATATTGAAAATGTTGAGGTCGAAATGCCGGCGGAGCCGAGAGAATGGCAATATCTATATCTGTGTCCAGAACACCTTTATAATTATCCCAACCTGTGAAACAATTCTTATCCTCCACCTGGAAAGCCTCACCTAATTGGGCTAATTTCTCCTTGCACTTCTGAATAGCATCCGGAAATAGGTCGCCGATAGCAGTTATTTTCATATTCGGCGATGAACGAACACAGTCCAATCCTGCACCTATCCCACGCCTACCACAACCAATAATACCCACTTTCAATGGAGATGCTTCAGAAAAAGCATGATGCGCAATAAAGAAAGAAACTCCCGTCATGGCACTTGCCTTTATAAAATCTCTACGGGAAGGTGTTAAATGCCCTGCACGATTTAATGATTGTTTCTTCATTTACCAATCTCCTTTTGTTCTTTGATTAGCAATAATGTTCATAGTAGTATATTATAAAAATAATTATTACCACATACTCTTTACAGTAAAGGAATTTACAATGTTTTTTCAACCCCATTGTTTTCTTATGACCCGGAATAACATTTTGCATATTTTATTTATCATTGGATTACTTCATCTCAGTAATGTTTTTATCGCAATCTCAACTTCGGCAGAGGGGATAGTTAATCTCGAAACAGATAGTTTTTCTTTACAAATTGAGGATATAGGAAATATTGTGCATTTTGTAGATA
The DNA here is from genome assembly GCA_049968235.1 of Candidatus Hydrogenedens sp. GTDB lineage: Bacteria > Hydrogenedentota > Hydrogenedentia > Hydrogenedentales > Hydrogenedentaceae > Hydrogenedens. The sequence goes on along the minus strand of JBMFRC010000003.1, from coordinate 27,528 downwards.
AAGCAACAGGGAAGGATTATATCGACAAGAAGCAGAAGACCGGGTTTGCTGTGGTACGAGGGGATAAACAAAGTTTTTCTGCAAAAGCAGTGAAATATGCGGGAGAATTGTTAACGGTGGAATTCGGTGAAATTGCGGGACAGGTTATTTTCCGAGTAATTCCTGGGCCCAGACGGATTGTATTTGAGGTACAGACGGTGTCATGGGATAAAGCGGAAGAGATTTCTTATGCGGAGATACCCCTTACCTTAAAAGGCACTTTTGATGATACATTTGCAGTTACCCCTCTGGCACTGGACCTAAAAACGAATTGCAATCAGATACCAGGGTTATGTTCTAAAGTAAGCGGTTTTACTGTTTATAAACGATTCGGTTTTGAAGGGGCAAAAGGAGCGTTAATTGCCAGTTCGATAGATAACATTCGCGATGCACTTAAAGATGTCATAAAATTATCCCCGGATTTACCTCAATCGGATTTGGGCGGACCGTGGGCTTTAGATGCTAAACTAAATCAAGGTTCCTATTTGATTTCAACAGGGGAATATGTTACAGAAGAAACCGTATCGCAATGGATAGAAGTAGCAAAAAGTATGGGTGCCACCCAAATTGACCTGCATGGCGGATATCCGTTCCGTTGGGGTGATTTTGAAGTAAATCCTGAGTTATATCCGCAAGGTAGAGATAGTTTAAAAGCAGTTATTGATACAATACACCAAGCAGGCTTGTATGCGGGCTTACATAGCTATTCTTTTTTTATAGACAAAAAGACACCCTAGGTAACACCTGTTCCCGACCCAGGACTGGCTAAAGATGCCACTTTTACTCTATCAGAAGATTTAGATACTGAAACAAATCAGGTCGTTGTTAATGAAACCACAGAAAATATGTCAGCGATTACAGGATTTTTTATCCGTAATAGCGCAACTTTGCAGATTGATAATGAACTGATTATATATAAAGATGTGCAGAAAAACCCACCCTATACATTTACAGAATGTATTCGAGGTGCGTATGGGACAAAGGTTTCTACACACAAAAAGGGAACCCGTATTCATCATTTGAAAGAATGTTTCGGTTTATTCGTGCCGGAGGTAAATTCGCCCCTTTTTACAGAAGTAATTCAGCGGACAGCAGATTTATATAACTATTGTGGATTTGATATGGTGTATCTGGATGCTCTGGACGGTTCGGATATATTAGGAGGTTGGGAGAACGCATGGCATTATTCTGCCAAATTCGTATATGAATTGGTCCGTCGGCTTAATAAGCCCCCCATTATGGAAATGAGCACCTTTTCACATCACCTCTGGTGTGTTCGTTCTCGAATGGGTGCATGGGATTGTCCCATGCGTGGCAAAAAGGAATTTGTGGATTACCATATTATTAGCAATCGTCAGTGGAAGTATTCATTTCTACCAACAAATCTGGGCTGGTGGGGGATTTTTGATTGGGATGGTATCCAGCCAGAACGAAGTATGCCGGATGAATTGGAATATATCTGTGCAAAGGCACTGGCAACAAATAGTAGTTTATCGTATGTTGCAGGCTTTACACCGAAAAATCTGAACAGCGATAAATTTCAGCGATTTGCAACAATAGCAAGGAAATATGAAGAACTCCGTCTTAAAAATATTGTCCCTGAACCCGTAAAAGAACAACTCGGAAAATTGGGTAAAGAATACACACTAAACACAAATGAGAATGAAAACTTTCGTTTTCTACCCATTGTTTATTCCAAACACATCGTAACAGATAACGAAACAGCGAACAAATTCATCGTTAATAATCCCTATGCTCCCCAACCACTGAAAATGCGTATAGAAGCACTGCTCGCTATGGATACAGAAGATAGTCCCGACAATAACGCTCTCGCAGACTTCAACAATGCAAATGAATTTAGCAACGCAGAAACGCAAAAAGGGGTATCCGCAACGCTTCAATATCCAGTAACAGGAAGAGAAGATGAAAGATTAAAAGCGATATTACATGCGAATAATACAGATACGGAACAAGAACGGTCATGGGCTATATTCCGCAAAGACTTTAAAGACATGATTGATTGCTCCAACAAAGGAATAGGTATATGGGTCAAGGGAGATGGGCAGGGAGAAATACTTAATTTCCAGATTTCAGCACCCAAACATTTAATAGGCGGTTTTGCAGACCATTATATAACAGTAGATTTTACCGATTGGCGATATTTTGAACTCGTCGAACCGGAATCATATCAGTTAACCCGCTACGAATGGCAACATACCCGCATGCGTAAAGATTTCCTATCAGGAGCAAGTGATATTATGTCCTTCGCTTATCCCATGTATCATTACTGGGTCAACTTTAAAAATATCGCTACATTGACTATCGGCATTAATAATATCCCTACGGGTAAGTCCGTTGAAGTAGGTATTGGTCCCATCAAATCAATTCCACTAAAACCAACGAAAGTAAAGAATCCTGCTATTCAAATAGGTGATGTAAAATTAACCTTCCCCGTAGAGATAGAAAGTGGCAGTTATATCGAATTTCTATCCAGAGATCATTCCAAACTCTACGACACAAAAGGAGCGTTCGTTAGCGACATTCCATTACATGGAAAAATACCCCTCATTCAACAGGGAGAAAATATAATTGGCTTTAGCGTAGACAGATTAACTAAATATAACTGTCGCTTTGCTATAACAATTATAATGGAAGGGACACCCCTGCCAATGTGATTTTGTATTATCCTTAAGATTTACTGCTGCCTTATATAATCCATCCTATCTATTCTGGTTAAACAGAATATTCATTATTCTTAACTCTCCGCGTTATAAATGTTTCTAATCGATTAGATTTGTGTCATTAATTACAATTAAAAATTATCTAATACCATATCGTTCATCGTTTCTATTGCAATTGGTTTGTATACCTTATCATTATGGATTATGAAATAGAACCAATAAATATGCAAAAATAAAAGTTAGAAAAGGAACAACAAAGCAAATGGAGAATAATTCTTATGATGCAGACATGTTTTTCTTTAATCACAGTTATCCTTTTAACACAGACAGTAGTCCATACAGATAGCGGTTCTTTCTTTCCTAAAGGTGAACTGGAAAAGCGTATTTTATGGGTACAAGACCGATTTGATTTTGTTCATGACCCTGCATTTACTGATGCATTCATCTTACAGGATGTTCGGTTAGACCCTTCATGTCCCCGCCGTTTTCAAGAGTTTAGTGGTGACATTTCGGGTAGATTTCTGGAAGTAATATCCGTAGAACCGCGGAACAATTATTACAAAGTATGGGCAGACCGTATCGCTCACGAAATTATTCAATGTCAACGAGAGGATGGACGATTTGGTTATCCGGAACTTGTATTTAGTAAGGATAAGGTAGGAAGGGAGCATATGGCTTTACTTTGGGGTAATGGCAGACTTCTTGTAGGATTAATTAGTTATTATCAGGAGAAAAAAGACCCAGCCATATTGAATACATGCAAAAAAATGGGTGATTTCTTTATTAAAATCTTTGATGAATGTTCTCAACCAGAAGTTATCCAACGATTGGTTCATCAAGCGGCTAACGGATTTATCTGCTTTACGCAATGGAGTGAAGGTCTGGAATTATTAGCCCGTGCGGAAGGTGAGACAAAGTATCGGGAAATCGCCATAAAGATGGAACCCTTATTGCAACCCCCATTAAAACAGCATTCCCATGGTTATATTACCACTTTACGCGGAGACATGTTGATATGGGAAACAACTCACGATGCAAATATCCTCGCAAGGAATGAGAAACGATTTGCCCAATTAGTTGATGAAGGATGGATACAAATAAATGGTGGTGTTGCGGAATATTTTGATAAAACTTACCCTCGTGACGAGGGCTGTTCGGAAGCGGACTTTTTCCGCTGGTGTTTGCAATTATGGAAAGCCACTGATAATGAAAAATACTTAGAATATGCAGAGCGTTGTCTTTTTAACAGCCTATTCCCAAATCAATTTGAGACAGGTGATTTCGGACATCATACCTTTGATGATTGGGGTTATATATCTTCACCGGGTCCCGGTCGTGCCTGGTGGTGTTGCTCCATGCACGGATTGCGGGCAATGCATGACTTAAAACAATGTGTGGTCGATACTCCTTCCCCCGGAAAAACACGAATAAACTTTTTCCTCAGTGGTGAATATTACGGGGAAAATGTTGCTATTAAGATGCAACGCACAGGCGGTCAGGCTGGAACATTTAATTATCAAATTGATTGGCTTACCGTATCCGATAATGGATGGTCACTTATTATTCGTCATCCAACCTGGGCAGAAACCATCGAAGTTATACTCAATGGCAAGATGGAGTTAAACAGTTCTGACCCGGGTGCCATATCCATAAAACGCGTCTGGGCGAAGGGGGACAGAGTTACCTTGAAAATTCAGCCTACAATAAAGATATTAAACGCCGAACATAAGGAAGCATCAATAGACCAGTTATCAACTCCCCAAAAAGTTGCCTTGTTTATTGGACCATGGCTTGTAGGTATTAACGCAATAGAAAATCCAATGTTCCACGGGGAACCTTATTCTGACAATATCATTCTTTTACCTCGAACTTTACAAGAATTAAAACAACAAATTCATTTTGAAGATGAAGTCCGTTATCCATTACAATCCGGACCTCGTCTTACATTGCCATATCGTCATTCGGGCTTCTCGGAGTTATGCAAGGTAACCTTTACCCCCATTAGTGAACGCAGTCGTAATATGGAAGTTACTTACTCCTTCTGGACTGTTGCCAGAGCGGAATAAATCGAAATCTACCATCTAAAGTTCAAATAGAAATATTCCATTCTAAAATGATATGCTTGTTATATTCATTAAAGGATTAAATTAAGAACTTAAATTACAAGGAGTGCTAACTATGTCCAAATTAGCAATTTTTGGCGGAAAACCTGTTCGTTCGAAGAACCAGAAATTAGCAACCTGGCCAATCAGCGACAAAAAAGATGCGGAACTGGTAAAAAAGATAACCCTCTCCAATCGCTGGTCTTTTGACGGGGAATATGAATGGAAATTTGCAGAAGCATTTACCAAATATCAAGGGGCAAATTATGGACTTTGCTGTGCAAATGGTACCGTAGGAATACAGTTGGCACTGGAAGCATTAGGTATCGGTGCGTATGATGAAGTAATTGTGCCGGGAATGACCTGGCAGGCAACAGCTGCGGCATGTTTAGATGTCAATGCTATACCCGTGTTAACCGATATTGAACCCGATAGCTGGAATATTGACTTGGATGCACTCGAAGCAAACATTACTCCCCGGACAAAAGCAGTTATTGTTGTCCATCTTTATGGTTCAACAACAGATTTAGACCGTTTACAAAAAATTTGTAAGAAGCATAATTTGTTTCTGATTGAAGATTGTGCCCATCAGCATGGGACATTCTGGAAGGGAAAAGGAGTTGGTTCTATTGGAGATGTGAGCTCATGGAGTTTTCAGGAATCGAAGGTCCTATCCTGTGGAGAAGGCGGTTTTAACATGTGCAAAACCAAAGATATATTCTACAAAATTTACAGTTTAAGAAATTGTGGAAGACCTTATCCTGCGTCTCCCGCTGTTTTTGGATTGAAAAAACCTGTTGGTATGAACATGACCTTACAATCAGGAAACTTCCGTCTTACAGAATGGCAAGCGGCAATATTATTAGGTGGTTTATCTCGATTGGATAAGCAAGTAAAATTCCGCGATGCAAATGCCATCTACTTAAATTCTCTTCTTGCTAAAATCCCGGGTATCAAACCTATGATACGGAGGTCGCAAATTACCCAGCAGAGTTATTTCAATTTTGCCTTCCGAATTGACCCTGAAGAATTAAAAGTAACAAACGCACAGTTCTGCGCAGCTCTCAATGCAGAGTTAAGTGTAGGTGATGCATTTGAACCACCGTATGAGCCACTAAACGCCTGTGGATTATATAAACCCCTTACCAAAAAACGCCATCAGTTAAATGATGAATACTGGAAAGCCATTGACCCGAAACGTTTCAAATTACCTGTATGTACAGACGCTCATACTCGAAGTGGTATTGTTGTTCATCATGTTATGCTGATGAACCCACGCTCCGTTATGGACCAGGTCGCAGATGCTGTGAAAAAGGTGGTGGAGAATATTTCCGAAGTACGTAAGATACAAGCCGGTGGTGGGAGAAAATATAGACCTTTAGCCGTGTAAACAGGCAGGAAATATTGTAAAATAAATTTTTGTTTCATACATACATCTACTTCAGAAGGGAGTCTTTTATATGGAAAATGTTGTCATCTTAGGTGCAGGTCCCGCAGGTTGTACGGCGGGTCTATATACAGCCCGTGCAAACTTAAATCCGCTTATATTAGAAGGAGAACCCAGTGGAGAGATTCTACCCGGCGGACAATTAATGACAACAACAGAAGTGGAGAATTTTCCGGGCTATCCAGAAGGAGTGTCCGGGCAACAACTAATGGCAGATTTGAAAAGACAAGCAGAGCGCTTCGGAGCACGATTTGAGTATAAAACAGCAACAGCCGTTGATTTGAATACACATCCCTTTATCGTATTTGTAGGTGATAATAAAATAGAAACAAAATCTATTATCATTGCTACAGGTGCCAGTGCCCGATATTTAGGCTTGCCCGCTGAACAGAAATTTCTTAATCAGGGTGTATCCGCATGTGCCACCTGTGATGGTGCATTACCTCGCTTTCGGAACAAGCCTGTAGTTGTAGTAGGTGGCGGTGATAGTGCTATGGAGGAAGCCCTATTCTTATCACGATTTGCAGAACGGGTGCATGTTATCCACCGTAGAGATAAATTCCGTGCCAGTAAAATTATGGCGGACCGCGTTCTTGCACATCCCAAAATTATTGTAGAGTGGAACTCCGTAGTCGAAGATATCTTAGGGAATGATAAAGAGGGTGTTACAGGTGTCCTTATAAAAAATGTGCAAACGGGAGAAATACGGGAAATACCCTGCTCCGGTTACTTCAGTGCCATTGGACATAAGCCCAATACAGATTTGTTTCGGGGCGTTTTACATTTAGATGAACAAGGATACATTATCACAAAGCCTAATAGAACGGCGACAAACATAGAAGGTGTGTTCGCCTGTGGTGATGTTCAGGACTCCTATTATCGGCAGGCGATAACAGCCGCCGGTAGCGGTTGTATGGCTGGTATAGAAGCAACACGCTGGTTAGAATCGCAGGAGTAATTATGCCCCTGAACCAAAAAGCCCAACAAGTCGGAATACAGCCTCAATAATGTTAATTATTTGAAGTATGGCGTCAAGAACCAATAAAAAATCCATAAACTTCGCTCCTTATTTCAAGTTATGTTTATTATAATTATACCTTAAAAATTAAAAATATGTTAAGAATTTAACTAAATATTACAAATTTATTTGTCTCAATATAGCAAGGAATGAAAACAGAATAAAAAAATAAAACTTAAAGATTTTTCATTAGATAAGCAATTGATGATAAAAATATCCTAATATTTCCTTTTTTGTTTCACTTAAAACACAATAACGAAAATCAGGATGTGATTTCAATCTATGGGAAAAAAATTTATTCGTTTCCGATGTCATCATTGTGGTCATTGTTGTACAGATGTAATTTGTTGTCCTACCCCTTATGATGTATGCCGAATCGTTCAGGCAACCCATATCTCCCCAAAAAAGTTTATAAGTTTCATCGGACCTGAAGAAATACAGGGGGTTAATAAATCTGACCCAACCTGGTTAAAAGTTGACAATAAAAAATATTTAATGACCCTGAAAAGAACCAAAAAAGGTTGCGTCTTTCGTGATAGCAAAAAGGGAATTTGTAAGATATATGAACATAGACCCTTATTGTGTCGATTGTTCCCATTTAAGTTACGACAAACTCGAACAGGAAAGGTTCACTCCTTTTCATTGCATAAAGATGTAGGCTGTCCCAAACATCGTGATGGTATTGTATATGCAAAGCATCTGGCAGAAATCTGGGAAGAGGACCAAAAACATCAGGAGGACTATCAGGACCTTGTTGCATTTTATAATAACCAGAACAAAAGAGGAAAAAAGCCATTTGATTTTATTGACCTGTTCGTAGTGATAATAAATGATAAAAAAAAGAAACGGTGTAAGTCTAATAATCATTAACCATAGGCCAGAAGGAGTTCCTATATGAAAACATTATTCATTATTCCAATCGTTCCAATAATGTTATTCTCTGCAAACTTATATGCAGAACCTTTAAAAATCCTGTATTTAACCAAATCTTCAGGCTTTGAACATAGCGTTGTAAAGAGAGAAAACAATCAACTTTCATACTCCGAAAAAATCCTTGTAGAATTAGGCAACAAAAATGGCTGGCAGGTGGAATGCACAAAAGATGCTTCAAAAATCAATGCGGAGAATCTGAAAAATTATAATGTAGTCATATTCTATACCTCCGGTGATTTAAGGCAAACCGGTACCGATGGGCAACCTGCTATGAAACCCGAAGGAGAACAAGAATTAATTCAATGGATACAAAACGGCGGAGGTTTTGTCGGTATTCATCCTGCAAATGATAGTTTCCACTCGGAAGGAGATAAAGTAAGTGATTATGTAAAAATGTTAGGAGGAGAATTTTTGAAACATGGCAAACAATTTAAGGGAAAATTAGAAATTGTAAGTAAAGGACATCCTGCGTTAGGAAATTTTCCAGATGGCTGGGAGAAAGAAGAAGAATGGTATATCATGAAAAATTTAAACAAGGATACAATGCATGTCCTTGTATTACTGAATCCGGGGGCGGAACGGAAAAAACAAGAAATATACAATATTCCGAGTTATCCGATTGTCTGGTGTTCTGCTAATGGTAAAGGAAGGGTAGTTTATAATGGATTAGGACATCGTGAGGATGTATGGGATAGCAAAGAATATCAGGAATTGTTAAGAGCAAATATTCTCTGGGCAAGTGGTCAGGGAGAAACAAAAGCGGAACCTAATTTCAGTCAGGTCGTTCCAGAAAAATAATTTGTGGTCTTTTCATGGACAGGTCAGACAGAACAAATAAATCGGACAGGTCTGAGGAAT
>JBMFRC010000003.1:0-18352 GCA_049968235.1 Candidatus Hydrogenedens sp. | reverse complement strand
AGGTCAGACAGAACAAATAAATCGGACAGGTCTGAGGAATCAGTCCTGTCCGACCATAAACATATTGAAAAGCAATATGCTCTCTTTATCCTTAAAATTCCTTTAAGTCATCATCATCTAAAGGTATTATCTGTTCCGGGGATATGACATTCGTATTATTAGGGTGATGTGGTAAAGCGGTAGGTGTTACCTTCCTCCGCTCTTTCGTATCTTTCCCTTTAGGAGTAGAAGAAGGCAAACTTTTACTTATAGTAGGTTTTCGGACAGATTTACCTTCTGGTAAAGCCATATTCTGGCTAACTTCACCTCTTCTCTTTTCCCCTTCCAATATACTGCGCAGGACATCTACCATCCGATTTAATTCTTCTGCTTGAGCAGATAATTCTTCGATTGCGGCAGCCGCTTCTTCAGAATTTGCCGCATTCGATTGAATTACCTGATTCATCTGTCCTACCGCTTGATTAATCTGTTCAATCCCTTGAGCCTGTTCATTACTTGCAGCAGTAACTTCACCAATCAATGTTGCTACTTTTTCAACATTCTGCGTAATTTTCTCTAAAACATTTGCTACATCTTGACTGACCAGCACGCCTTCTTCGGCGTGTTTCTGCGATTCCTCGATTAACTGAGCGGTTGTTTTTGCCGCTTCTGCACTGCGTTGAGCCAGTCTACGAACTTCTTCCGCAACAACAGCAAAACCTTTCCCTGCTTCTCCGGCACGAGCCGCTTCAACCGCCGCATTTAATGCGAGTAGGTTCGTTTGAAAAGCAATTTCATCTATAGTTTTGATTATCTTTGCGGTTTCATCTGACGAAGATTTTATTTGCTGAATAGCCTTCGACATCTTCATCATAATTTCGCGACCATGTTCCGCAGCCTGTTGAGCCTCCATCGCAGTATTGTTTGCCTGTTTTGCATTATCTGCATTTTGCTTGGTCATTGAAGACATCTCTTCCAGAGATGCAGAAGTTTCTTCCAGACTGGATGCCTGTTCTGTGGCTCCTTCTGCCATTGCCTGGCTGGACGCGGCAACCTGACCCGATGCTTGATTTACTTGTTTGGAGCCATCACTCAAACTTGTGATAACTTTATTTAATGGTTTTGTTATTGCCCATGTTACCAATAAAGCAAGGACTATTCCAAGAATAATTCCTATTATGGAGAAGACTAAAACCGTAAGGCGAACTGAATTCATAATCGTTTGAGTATTCCGCTCAATGGCATCTGTAAATAATGTAATCTGTTTAACCAGATTATCTGCACATACTATTAAATTCTGGGTTGCTTTTCTATCTGTGAGTATCCCCTGATAAAATTTATCTCCCTGAGCAAGATAATCATTAAAATTCTTCTCCAATTCTAATACTATTCCCTCTAATTCAGAAACACTCTGAACCATCTTTTTCCAATCTTCAAAGGATTGTTTTAAGGTCTGGGCTTGTTTCTGGAAATTCTCCCATTCTTTATCTCCTTGATAAGCCCTTAAATAAAGAGCATTCACTCGTAATAAGAAATAGGGTTCTATCACTTTCTGGTCTAAGCCCATTTGAATTTCAGACTATTTCTGATAACCAGCAAGGTCCTGATTACTTAATGTTGTGCTCAATCCCGGTTTAATTATCTGGTCACCGGCTTTACCAATACCTTCTGTAATTTTCCAGCCTAAATCTCGCCAGACAGAAAAGACATCATTCTTTTGTTTTACTGCACTAACCAATTCTTCAAAGGCTGTAAGATAATCTCCAGCGATTTTTTTGGCTGTCTCCATTTGTTGAGCCATCTCCGTAGAAATACCTTTAGTTTGCTGGAGTTGCTCTATCATAGAAACCAACTCCTTCTGGGCATCACGGAGCTGTTCATCTACACTTTTTTTACCTTCTTCAGTAACGAACGCCTGACCCGTTTGAGCAAGATAGGCAAAATCTCTACGAAGTTTTCCGCAGTTATCTACCTGTTTATACACTTTGCTTGCCTGATTGGAAAGGGACATGCTCCAGTAAATCCTATTAAGTCCATATCATCCCACACCAGAGATAAGAGCCAGAATAAGGACAATGAGCCCAAAAGATAAAAAGAGTTTTGTCGAGAGACGAAGTGATTTTAACATAACACATTCCCTTCTAATTTAATATTCCAGTTATTAGAACAATATTTATTGAAATTATAGAAAAATCCTATAATAGAATTATTAACCAAAACAACTCTCTAAATATAGATGAATGAAATATATTATTACTTATTGCATAATATCATTATATATAGAAAGTATCATACCATAATTTTGTTCGAAGTATAAACAAATACATAACAAATAGATAAAAAGCTAATAGTTTTTATACCATTTTTTCTGTTGAATTATTCTCATATAACTGTGAATTTTAATATAATCATCACTATGTATTTGTCAAATTTATCAGTATGAAGAGAATAAGATAATGGTTATAGCCTCATATAGTCCTGCAATGGCAAGAATACATCCTGTGATAATAATTGCGGAAATAATGACCCTGAAACCCTTACAAATTTTTTGTCGAAATTGTCTTCTTGTGAATACTGCATTCCAGAAATAGTATGTCCACAGAACTACAGCAAAAATTGCTAATATGTAGGCTTCTAACTCCAGCACAATAGTAATAGAATGAAAGGTAAGGCGAACAGCAGTTCCTGACCAGATAGGTGACATGGCATAACCCGCAAAAGCAAAACTTGCAAGGTTTTTAAACACGCCCAGCATCAATGGAGGTATAGAAATTAAAAAAGTAAGTAAAAAAGTCTGAACCCAGAAATTATTATGAAAAGTCGTTATAGCTGCACGGAGAATATCCCCCTGTTCGTATGCTTCTCCAATATATTGCAAATCGCCCTTAGAAAAAACATGTGTAATGTAATATATGATTAGCCGATGTGTTTCAGGCTCATATAACGCCGTAAAAAGATTTATAAAGAAAACCATATAGAAGAATGTATTGACAAAGCGAAATAGTTTATTCCGTTGCTGTATCTCGCTAAATAGTGGTCCAATAACAGGAGTTGGAGGGCTTGCCAATCGACGGTAGAGTAACTTAAAGATTTCTTTTAATGCTATACATATTATTAATAGGCTTATAGCCGTTCCGATAGAGAACAGGTCGGAAGTCCGTGCCTGTAAACTGGAAATTCCTTCCATATAATCTATATCTTTTAAGTTGCCCTTTGTTTCTCCATGTAAATTTGAGAATATTGTTACTGCATCCGGAAAAGCAAGACCCGGTACAATCGTATCCGGAATATCATCGATACTCTCCGAAGGTATAACATAGGCTCCTACAAAGGGGGAATAATCACGCGATAATGTTCCCACAATGTTATAAGTAGTATTATGAATTTGTAAAGGTACCACAGGACTGAGGTCGCCCGCTAATGCCTCATATTTTCCGGGTTCTGGCAATCTACCTGAAGATAGCATTGGTAAAAAGTCTTCCATCGAATCCATCCAGACAAAAACGGGATAAGTAAGTGCTGGAATATTTTCTTCCTTCCCAAGTTCTAACTTTTTCAACAGTTCTACTAAAAATTCGTTGTTCTGATTTGAAATTTGTACATCGGGAATAACAAGAAGTTTTTTAAAATCGGTTCCATCCGAAATTTTAGTTAATAACTCTTTAATAAGTTGTTCGTCCCAAATAATAACTCCTCGAGACCAGGGTTTCTTTTGAATCTGCTTATTTTCCCAATGGCCGATTAATAAAAGACAAAGCATTCCTAAAAGGAACCAGCGAAGGAGAGAATCGAACCGCCGATATAATGAGCCTACAACTCCCTCAGGTTGAGGTTCGGAAAGAGAACTCTGTGTTTGCTTTTCCTTTTCAACATTGGAATGTGCTTCTCCCGGGTTGGGACTATCCACCGGGGAGTGTTCTTTTTCATTAACAGGTTGACCCTGTTCCAATATGGGGTCCTGGCTCATAGAATATTAATTATAAGGATGCTTGTTTAATATTCGGGAATAAACATTGCAAACTTTGATGAAATAAATCCGTAAAATATGCTTCCGATGAAGGTCCGAACCAACTCATCAATCCCGTTTCATAATTTAATGGTTCTTTCCAGTAATATCGGTCGGGTGAAAGGTAACCGCAGTAAGCAGAAGAAAAACTCGTAGTCCACAGGTCGATATCCATAGTTGACATCGATAATTTCCATGCCCGACTGATTTCGCTACTAAAATCAAAAGGCAGTCCAATCATAAATATATCACCAATTCTACATGCCTGCAGCCAGCCATAAGGAGGTACTCCCATAATCTTCCCGGCGAAAGGTGATAGACGCCATTTTGCACTTACAGGACGAACTTGGAACGAAGGCATGTGAACTAAAAAAGCAAAGGAAGCCACTTCAACCTGCTCTTTAAAAGTTAAATTCTGTGAATTATCAAGGACTAACTGTCCCAATTCATTTCCCATAGCCAGCACTCGTGATTCTGCGTCGGGAGCGTTTGGAGCCCGGGGACCACTGGAACCTAATGCTCCTCCTAAATAAATAGCGGTTGTTTTTGGCTGATGCTCGATAAACCGCTGTAATGCACCGGGATATTCCGCACTAAACTCCATCATATCTCCATCATAAATAGTAGGATGTGCCGAAAAACGAACTACATAACATCTGTTTTCACTACTCTGTTCAATCAACATAAAATTCAGGTCCGTATCCACAGGCTCTTCTCGTGTTCTATTGCGAATATACTTACTCCCATCAATCCTACCGGAAGCCATCTTTGCGGGTTCCATTTGGTTATATGCATTGATGACCACTTCCGCTATATTTTTTGCGAGATAATCTACAATAGCAGGATTATATTTACCACAGGCAATTTTTCCCGCAACACCCGGTGCCCATGCTCCGGGACCACAGTGGGTATGACTTGCTGTAAAATAGAGTTGTTCGGGAGTCAAATTTATTTTTTCTTTGACTTCCCTACGAACCTTCTCCGCAATATTTGGAGGAACGAGAAGTAAATCCGTCCCAACAATTACAACAGTATCCTCTCCATCATTCAGAGCAATGGCTTTGGCATAGAGTTCATCATGTACTCCCGTAGAGGGTTTTCCTTTTCGGTCTGAATAACCGCCCAGCGGTGTCCCGATAGGTGGAGTAATAATTTGCGAAGCCCAACCCGCTTTCAGAGGTTCGGGAGTCTCTGAAAGGTGAATATTTTTCGATGCGTTCTTTAACTCAGTTAAAGTTTTTTGATAATACTTTGCTGATTTAAAATCGGTATTTTTGTAAACAGGCCAGGGACCAATAATCAGCAGGAAGGAACCCACTAAAAGTAGTATAACAATGAGGGTAATCAATAATATTTTTTTAAGTTTTCTCATAAAAAAGCCTCCGGAGAGTTCGTTTTCTCTTTATTATTTATAACGACAAATAATAAATATGAATTCCTGCATATTTATTATCAATTAATGAGAGTATTTTAACACATAATAGACTGCTTATGCGTTGTTAAGTTTCATTTAAAGAGTCCGACTTGTCCAACGCATCCGCTTTTATTTTCCCTTCAAAATTGACTTTATCGTAGATTGCAATGAAGGATTACTACTCGTTTCTTTTATCCATGTTGGTGATTGCTTATAGTAAAACCGTATCAGTTCCTTGCCCCAGTCCCCCTGTTGGGTTAACCATAAACGCACATCACGGAAGAACTGCAATTCTTGAGAATTGGGGGTTAGCATATATTTGAAAAAGCAAAATCTATCACAATCTGCTTTTGACGCACAGTCTGTTTCGGGTTTTAAATAACAGCGAATTTGGGGATAGAAATATCGAAACGATGCAAAATAATCATAATTTTCTGAACGGTCTATGCAACTATGGGTCGGACCATTACTCAGCATACCCACCAATTGATAACCCAAATCTTGACAGAAAAGTCCCGAACCACTGGACCCCTGTGATGTGATTCCTTCTTTCCACAACACTTCAATAGTGTAATATCTTAAATTCATACATAAAGAGTCCATACAACTATCCACTTCTGTTCTTTTTATATTGCCAATGGCTGATTTTAAGAATGTTCCTTCTGGATGATGTGCCCCATAAACTGTCATCCCTGAACTCAATTGCCCTGAGTTCCAGCCTGCATACGCTCTACCATACTCACCCACAGGTACATCCCCTTTAAGTCTTAAAAACTGTCCATCCAGACACAAACTCTCCGCAAGATTTTCTGCTCCATAAGTTCGTGGACATGTATTTTCATTAGGGGGAGCATAATCTTCACAATCCGCGACACGGAAATCCCATATTACTTCAATTTCATTCCAGCGGATATCTGTTTCTTCAAAACAATGATGTGCGGTAATAAAATAGGGCTCTAATTCAGAAGTATCCGGAACATTTAGAAGTGTGCCTGAACAAAGGATAATTCCACCATTCACTGGTATATCTATTCTTCCCACTGCCGTTGTAACTTGCTGGTATTCTGTATTATCCACACATGGAGATGGTAAGGGACAGGGCAATGCCTTTGCCATATCTTTTGAAGAAAGATAATAAAATTGGAAAGCGACAACTTTTACTTCGGGCAATGTGTCCTTCTTTGTTTGTAGGACGAGGATAGCACTTTCTCCGGTAACGGAAGGCAACCATGTCTCCGATAATACATCTTCTCTCTGGGGATAGGGACCGTAAATAATAAATAGGTCAGGAATAATCAGCCATATCCTATCATCTTCCGATAATTTTGAAACATCAAGAATTAGTCGTATCCCTTCTGCTTCTTCAACACGGAACTCCCCTACCGCATAATAATTACCGTCCGAAAATAATTGAGGATTATTAAAAATTAACCTACCTTCAATTTCCACTTTTTCCTCCACGGCTATACGCAAAGGCTGTTTCCCAGTTGCTTCCTGTTTCAATAGAAATTTTTTCCCAGTCATGCCCGTGTAAGTATAAGTTGGATAGGGTCTATATAGCAGTGTCGATACAGGAACACTGTTTATTTTGGCTTCCGCTCCCATATTCTTTTGTAATGCACCCGGCACAGGAGGGAGAAAAATTGTTTCCGCAGAATCACCCATCATGGTAAACGATGCACAGGTCATAAAAAAGCATATGAATAAAAAAATACACACATCCACCTTTTTCATAAAGCACCCTTTTTTGTTTGATTTTTGTATTACTCTTATCAAATTGTATATGTATAATAAATCAATAAACAAATTCTACACTAAATCATTATAAAATATTTATGAAAAATAGGCGTATGGAATGAAACATGCAAAAAAAAGTATTGTTATATTAGGTCCAACCGCTTCCGGAAAAACAAATTTAGGAGTAAGAATTGCCTATACTTTTAACGGCGAAATATTATCTGCGGATTCCCGTCAGGTGTATATAGGACTGGACATTGGAACAGGGAAGGACCTCGAGGAGTATTCCAACGTTTCTCCTCCTATCCCATATCATTTGATTGATATTGTCCCTGTTACTTATGAATTCAGTTTATTTGATTATTTAAAATATTTTACTCTTGCCCTTAAGCAAGTAACATTAAAAAATAAATTGCCTGTTATTGTAGGAGGGACAGGGCTTTATCTTTCCGCGATTATGGATGGCTATTTGCTAACAAAGGCTCCCATTGATGAAAAATTAAGGACAGAACTATCTCAATTGCCCATAGAAAAATTACAAAACAAATTGCTCGAATTGAAACCCAAACTACATAACACCACTGACCTGCTGGAGAAAGAACGGATTATTCGAGCCATCGAAATAGCACTTGCAGAGAAAAATGGAGAAGAAATTGTCTCTTTTCCTCCCTTAAATCCAATTATTTTTGGCATTCACTATGAGCGTGAACAATTAAAACGTCGAATTAGTGAACGGCTTAAACGAAGAATAGAACATGGACTCATTGAAGAAATTAAGCAGTTAAGAACAGAAGGGATTTCTGATGAGCGACTTTTCCAGTTAGGGCTTGAGTATCGCTATGTACTTTTATATTTGCAAGGTAAAATTAAAAATAAAAATGATATGTTTCAAAAATTACGGTCTGCTATCTGGGAATTTGCAAGGAAGCAGGAGATATGGTTCCGCCGATTTGAACGGAATGGACACAAAATTTACTGGCTACAAGGTGGAGATTTTAACTCTGCGAAAAAATGGATTGAAGAATTATTATGAAAGAGAAGATAACGGATTACTTAAACAAAAGGGCTATACTTGCTCCATGGAAATTGGAAGTATCCAACTACGATGAAGTAGAACAAGTTGTCGTTATTCCTGCCTATCATGAATTTCACAATATTCGAAATCTTCTTCACTCTCTTTCCCGAAACGATTGTTCTGTATGTAAAAAAACTTTAATTATTATCGTGGTAAATAATCGAAATGAAACCATAACTCCTCCTGAACATATTGAGAATAATCAGAATACTCTGCAGATATTAAGAAATTACATGGGAGAAAAAGTATTTCCTTTCCCCATCGGCATTATTGATGCATCTTCTCCGGGCTATGAATTTTCAGCAGAGTATGGAGTAGGACTGGCACGAAAAATAGGTCTTGACTGGGGACTTTATTCTCTATTTCAACAGGGAAAAACAGAAGGAGGACTTATCTGGTTAGATGCGGACTGCGAAGTATCTCCAAATTACCTGAATGAATGGAACTGTTTTTTCGGAAGTAATCATTACTCAGCAGGCATTATGTATTCTGAGCATCCCATAGAAAATACCTTATCCGGACAATGTATGCTTGCATACGAAATTTTTCTCCGCTCTTATGAATTAGGTCTGCATTATGCCAATTCACCTTATACATTTTTACCTATTGGTTCAACGATTGGTGTTTCTATCCCGCTTTATGTAAATTGTGGTGGTATGAATACTCGGATAGCAGGTGAAGATTTTTATTTCCTGCAAAAGATTGCCCGTGTCGGAGAAATAAAGCGACTTACAAAAGCTATCGTTTATCCGTCTGCACGACTTTCGGACCGGGTTCCTTTCGGCACAGGTGCTAAATTAAAACAATACATAAACCAACCTGAAACAAAATACCTCACCTATCCATTCGAGTGTTTCGATATCCTGAAAAAGTGGTTACAATGTATTGATAATCCCGAAGCGAATCCAGAATTCATGTTGCTCCAGGCAGAGAAGATTCATCCGGAATTAGCCCATTTCCTTGTTACCAATTACTGGCTACAAAAAACAAAAAAAATATTCCAGCAAAATCACAATAAAAAATCATTACAATTTCACTTACATGAATGGTTCGATGGCTTAAAAACCCTTAAATTATTACATCATCTGAGGGATTTTGCTTTTAAGCCAGCAAACCTTTTCCATACCATTGAAAAGTTATTACAACAAATGCACCTAACAGAATTTCAAGATATAAATTTTGAAAATATAGAGGATAATTTTCATCAGCAGAAAGTTATTTTGGATAAGTTAAGAAATATATGGCATGTATTAAAAAGCGGTGGGATTAACCACCATATCAACGGCGATTAATCCCAACTAATATAGGAGGTATAGTAGGTATGTGAGGGTTGTTGGTTTGGAGATTTATCTATGCTTTGTTTAAACAGCAGGAGGCACAGCACTTGCACTTGTCTCCACAATTACAAGCGGTTTTGGTCTCCTTGTGTCCTGTGCAATTGCATGCAGAACAGCATTTGCAATCACTACATTGGGTGTTAGAACTCATATTTTTCTTCTCACAACTTTTTCCATCAGCAGAAGGTTGACTTTTATTTCCACATGCGGACGTGCCAGACTTTGAATCTTTTTTGCTTTTCCATTCGTTTTTAGCATCCTTACTGTCAGCACAGGTTTTTTCTGCAGAACAACAACCGGATACTGCCTTCATATAAGGACATCCCGACTTCTCTTCCTTCTTCTGCTCTTCTGCAAAAGTTAATGAAGAAAGAATAATTGTAATTGCAAAAAATAGTGCAAAACCAGCAAACACTTTCGCTCTAAAAGATTGATTCTTTCTGTATTGAAATTGGTTCTTCATTGTTTATTTTCCTTATTATTTTATATTTGTTTTATTCTATAAACATCCCTTGAATATTTTTTATTCCTTGTTTAATAGCATTTTTATTAAAATAGTATTGGAATAAGAAAGTAGTATCAACGGATTTAAACGTCTGCCTTTTCTAATTAATATTAATAAAAACACGAATTTAACACACTCACTTTTATAAGATTAATAATATTTCATAAATTTTAAAATTAAGATTTGAACATATAATATTAACTTATTAATAATTTAGTATGTATTTTAAAACATTGACATACAATAGAATATATTGTTATGATTATATTAATGGATCTTAATATAATCCATTATTAACCTTAAATAAGGAGATATTTTATGAAGAAAGGTTTTACTCTCATCGAACTGCTTGTCGTTATTGCAATTATTGGTATTCTTGCTGCAATCTTATTGCCAGCCCTTGCTCGTGCAAGAGAAGCGGCTCGCAGAAGTAGTTGTCAGAATAATTTAAAACAATGGGGAATTGTATTTAAAATGTATTCTGGTGAATCAAAAGGAGAGAGATTCCCTCGCATTCTGATAAGGGACGGGAATCAGGCAATTTTTAGAGAGTGCGATACTGCCAATACAACTTTAACCACTTACAGTAGTGGTTTGTTCATTGCCATGGGTCCCGACCCTACTACAATTTATCCGGAATATCTCACCGACCCTGCTATTTGTTTCTGTCCTTCCGATGCTCAAAGTAGCATTAAAGATGTTACGAATGATGAAACGGGAGAAAATACTTTTGGTTGGCTATGCACAGATGCTAATTACGGTGCAGCTGCCGTTGACGAAAGTTATGCATATCTCGGCTGGGTCTTTGACCGTGCAGAAACAACAGATAATCCAATAACCTTACCTGCACTACCTCCACTAATTTCCACATCTATTACAGGTCCAGCACAATTAGTGCAAACCGCTATCAATGGATTAGCACCTGTGATTGCAACCCCATCTCTCTGGCCAAATTATGTTGATAAAGATATAACTGTGGACCCTGGAAATGGCAATGGAGGTGGTTCGACAGTATATCGGCTGAGAGAAGGTATTGAACGGTTCCTTATTACAGATATTAATAATCCTGCTGCAACAGCACAGGCTCAAAGTTCCGTTTGGATTATGTTTGACCATGTAGCGACCAATCCCGCAGGATTTAACCATGTCCCCGGTGGCTCAAATGTCTTATACTTAGATGGGCATGTAGAATTTATTCGTTATGTAGGCGAAGACCCCAATAATCCTACAGGAGGAAGTAAAGCCCCTGTCAATGCAGGTGTGGCTCAAGTTGTCGGAATCTTCATCTAATAAACACCTGAAGACTATAAAATACAAGCAGAGATAGTATCTACTTATCCCTGCTTGTATTTTTTTTCTGGAAACAATACATTCTTTCCTCAAAAATGGAAATCCAGATTTATACTACCCATCAAATCGAAAACAAATGAAAATATGTCGCTTATAAAGACCGAAAACAATTTGTCAAGGAACTTGAAGACGTATATAAAGTTCCTACCGAAGAATTGCCCTTGACAAATCTCGAATAACTGGAGTTGAATTGAGGGATGAAATATTCTTGTCGTTAAATCATGGAGAATCAAGTAGGACAAAATCACCACTTACTATAAATACCCCAACCATTGCTTATACCACGAACCCCGTGGGAACCCTACATCGTCAATCCCGAAAGGTTACAAAATCAAGAACATTGTTCTCCAAAGACGAAGCCCCAAAAAAGATGCAATACTTAACCTATAAAGATATAACTAAAAATGGACTATGCTAATATGCAATTGGGTAATTGTCCTCTCCATCGATTCTCTTTACATTAGAGATAAATCACAATGACTACACCTAACTCAATTTACCATGCACACAAATTATTGCACAGACTCAAGTTTAAATACATGAGAGATGAAGGATTTATTTCTATCTACCTCGTTTTATTTTATCCAATCTGTTTATTATTTTTTATTGTTTCTCATGCCTTTTTGCTATTTATTTGCTCCTTGCTTGTTCTCGCCTTATATATAATTCCCCTTATGCACATATATAAATATTAATCTGTTCATTCGGAGGCGTCAATGCTTAAAGTCTCATATGTATACCCAAATGTATCCGGAATAACTCAAAGAGGTGGACTGTTAGAATGTTGGTAGGGTAGTCTTTGCATTCAGGTGATACTCAATCGAAGGTATTCTTTCTCATTCTTGCTTTTCTAATATTATCTGTTTTATTCTATTTTTTATTCATAGATACTTTTTATAACATACCTCACATCCTGTTGATATTGTACAACAATTAAATATCAAGTCAATATAGTTTTACATATAAAGTTTTCAGAAAACTTGCATTTATAAAAATTTGTTGATTCGCTGTTCTATTTCTGAAGCGAATTTAAGGATGTATTGCTGGACATAGGAGAATGGATTGAGGGAGGTATCTTTAATCAGGGGTGTCAGGTCCATTCCAAATATAAGAGATGTTGCGGTATCAACACCATGAGACGCAAAATAAGTAGCGTGTGCTTTTCTTCTGCCCATAGTGGCAAGGTCGTATCTTTTTCCTCCTGCAATTTGTGAGTCAAATACACCTAAAAGGGATGCCTGTAGATTCTCATGAGGAGAGACATCAAACGGCACTTTATCTTCATCCGGTAGCCAGTCCAAATCCCTCCATACTTCGCACCCATAGAGTTTTTCGGGCTGATATTGCTCTTTTATCTCGCGTAGTGCTTGTATAAGTCGAAGGGCAACGCCTACATGGGTATCGTGTTTATCTGCCAAATTATGGGTATAAATGATTCTCGGCTGGGTTGCGGATAGTATCTGTTTTAAGTCTTCAATAGTGGAACGATTATTCTTATCTTTGATAGCACTGCTAGGATAGTCCAAAAGAAATTGAACAGAATATTCACCGATAATTGCCGATTTTTTCTGCTCTTTGCGTCGGACAGCCATCATTTCCTCATCGGTATAATTTGCATATAAATCGGTTCGCGGTGAGCCACTGCCATTTGTAACTGTAACCGCAGAAAACCATGAATTGGGGTTCTGGAAACATGCTAAAATTCCATCATATGCCATAATTTCAATATCATCCTGATGAGCACCTACCGCCAGATGTGTAGTCCGAGATAGTGCGGTTTCTAAAGGTGTTCCATCCGGAACAAACACTTCGGAATGAGGTTGAAATAGTTTCATACTCCAAACTCCTTATAGGTTCATTATTTTATAGTGGACGAATACGCAGATTGCGGAACTCCAATCGTGTCCCATGATTTTGAAGTCCAATAAAACCACTTGTGCGTTTTAAGCCGGGATGGTCCTTTATCTTATCGCGATGTTCATTCAAATCTGCGTCAATAATCTGTATACCGTTCAGAAAAACTTTTACTTTTGAACCGACACAGGAGATATGGTATTTCTGCCATTCGCCAGCAGGTCGTGATACGCGGCAAGATGGTGCTACTGTCGCATAGACACTACCACAATATTGCCATGGTTTTAAGTCTTTATATTGGTCAGAATAATCATCGAGAATTTGAATTTCACTCCCTTCAAAAGCGGGATTTCCTTCTTTCGGAGCACGGATAAATACACCGCTATTTCCTCCCGGAGGTAAACGAAATTCCAATTCCAATTCAAAATTCCCATATTCTTCCGCAGTAGCAAGCCAGCCACAACCTTCTCCACCTTCGGTTACCAGTATGCCATTTTCTGCTTTCCAGCAGTTCATATTTCCCCCGAATGCCTGCCAGCCCGTCAGGTCTTTACCATTAAAAAGTTTTTTCCAACCATCACCTCTTGGAAGTTCGCGTATAAAAATATTACGGAACCATAATGGGGAATGATGATGTTGTAATTCAATAGAACCGCTGGGGAACAAAGGCTGAGAGCGGTCCCAATAATTTTCAAGAACAGTTTTATTTACTACCAGTTTATCATTTAGATATACTGTCACACGGTCGCCTATAATGCGAATAAAAAAGCGGTTCCATTCCCCAACAGGTTTATCTGCAAAAACGAGAGGTTTGCTTGGATTTTTCTCGTTATTATAAAGCCCCCCAGAACCAATACCGTCTTTGTTATCCCAGATTTGCACTTGAGGTGTTCCGCGAAGATAGATACCGCTATCGCCATTTGCTTCAATTTTCCAGTCCACCAGAAGTTCATAATCTTCATAATCCCGACCTGTGCAAAGACTATTCCCCTGTCCATCGTAGGATAATACACCATCAACGACTTTCCAATGTGCACGCATTTCCTCATCTGCTTTTTGCTGTGCAGACGCTAATTCTTCAGGGGACATTTGTGCCCGTTTTATCGGATCTGCTACCAATCCTTTCCAGCCAGTCAAATCTATTCCATTAAATAAAGGTACAAATCCTGCGGGTGGTTTCTCCGGACTATATTCTCCCAACAATTCTGCAATTTTGGGTTCTACGGCACTTGCCCAGATTTCATATCCTCTGGCATTTGGATGAAGCAAATCAGGCATGATAGTTTTGGGAAGGTTACCATTTTCATCAAGGAATTCTGCACCTATATCATAAAAATAAACAAAGGGCTTGCTCTTCGGTATCTCTGCAATTCGTTTATTGGCATCCGCAATGTTGTTTAGTTTATCCTGCGGTACATCTGCCCGTGGGAAAATTGCGAGAAGAAGAATTTTCATGTCAGGGAAAAGCGTGTGTAATTTATCAATAATTTTTTCAATGCCCATGGCAATTTGTTCGCCTGTATGCTGATGACAATTGTTTGTTCCAATCATAATCATGGATAGTTTCGGCTGAACATTGCCCCATTTTAAATTTTCCAGTCGCCATAAAACATGCTGGGTCTGGTCGCCGGAAAAACCCATATTCACCACATTTCTATCTGCGTAATATTCGTCCCAGATATTTTTACCCGCATTGTCCCAACCATGTGTGATAGAATCCCCTATAAACAGGACATCTACATTTCCTTGCTGAATTCGTTCCTGATTATTCTGGAATCGGTCTTGCCACCATTTATCCGGACGAGGAACAGGAGTTATAGAATCTTCCTGCGCATACAGGCATGGCATTAACACAAAACATGTTATCAGTAGTAAAGAAACAAAAAAACACTTTTTACTCAAAAAAGTATTCATTCTTGGTCTCCTTAGTTTGAATATTGAAGATATAAGGTATGTTTTACATTTTACTCAGAGGCAATAAATAATAGTATATCGTATTTATTTTAAACAAGCAAATATTAAACCGAACATCTAAATGTAGCAGTAGAAATAACACATAGTTAATTTCATATATGGTGAAGAAAAACATAATTGGGGCACATAAAAGAAAAAGTTATCAGGTTCGTATGATTTCTGCATTTTTGACTTGAGGTTCTTTAATGTCTGGATACCATACGAGATATTTCACTTCTTTATTGGGGTTCAGCCCCACAACTTTGTAGTTGCCTTTGTTATCCATAGCGTGAACAGTTACTGCATTGATTAAACCCGTTTTTAGTTCTGTTAAATCCATAATTGCTTCATAAACTGCATCGGATAGATTTAATCCCATTTTCAAGTAAAGAACGACAGACCTTGCGGTACCTGCACGAATGGTCATTTCACCGGTATGAGTACAGGCACAGGCTCCATATCGGCTGTCCGCATAACTTCCTGCTCCAATAATAGGACTATCACCAAGCCTGCCAGGATATTTCCATGGCAAGCCGGATGTGCTTGTTGCGGTTGCTATCCTTCCCGAATAATCCTGTGCCAGATATACGGTTGTGTCAAATAACTTTTCAGGGTCATCCGGTTTCGTTTTTATATCCAGAAGACGAATATTTGGAAAATCCTTTTGTTGTTCTTTATCCAGAATGCTGGATAAATACTCTTTCCAAGTAGTTTGTGTATGTTCCATCTCATTTACATACCTTTCCGCTCCAATTTCTTCTGCAAATCGTTCTGCCCCATTACCCACCAATATCTCATGTTCCGTATCTGTCATAACATGATATGCAATTTCTACGGGATGTTTAAATCCTTTCAAGGCTCCTACTGCCCCACTTCTTCGTGTATTACCATCCATCACAGCGGAATCCAGTTCCAATTGCCCCAAAAGATTTGGCAGGGAATTAGCACCAACGGTATGTATTTCCGGATTCATCTCCACTAATTTTATCCCCTCAATAATAGCACGGATAGCATCCACTTTATTCTTCAATAATTCAACAGATTTTTCTACCCCACCTCGTCCTTCGTAGTTAGTAAGTAACAGCATGTGATTCCCCTATAATAAAGATTATTTACCTTGTTATTTTTACACCCTTATCTTGTTCTACGAGTTCAGAATTCTTGATATGAATCGTTTTTGTGCCTTCACTGTGGACTGTGCACCAATGTTTATTCACACGATAATTGTTAGGTCTATCTATTTGTGCGTTTTGTATATCTTTTAAGTACAAAATTTCCGTATTGTCCGATACATTTCTTTCCTGCCAATCCGAAAGGACAAAATCACGAACATCTTCCACCCAAATAGCAATACCTGGCGAGGCATTCTCAAAATAATTTGTAGGATTTCCTTGTTCATCCCAGATAATATCTTTATATTTATGAGTAGTAATACGCCAGAACGAGTTTGATGCTTCAAAAGAAATATTCTGTAATTGTACTCCCTTTGCATGCCGTATATAGAAGGCATAACATGGTAATGCTCCGAACATCAAGGCTTCCGGATAGCGGTCTATCTCTTCGGGAACAGGTTCATTTATGGGACGGAGAGGATTAGAACCAATAAAGGAACAGGTAACATTTTGTATAAGTATATTTTCTACCGAATAATGGGGTATGCCAGCAATGATATTAGGATTACTTACACGGGTTGCTACAATATTACTTATAGTAACCCCATTAATACTACCCGGGGAAGTGGCTCCATCCCTCCCTTGATTTCCAAGCCGTATAAATATCGGTGTCCGAACCCAGTCTATAGCAATACCCGTAACACTAATCCCTTCAATATGAGAACCATCCACAGATTCAATAGATACACCGGAAATACCTGGCTTTTGTGCGGTAATCAGTCCGCGAACTACGGAGTTGCTAAATGTGATTCGCTTAAAATCCGCTCCAGATTCCGTACCTAATTTAAATCCATTACAGCGCGAAGACAAATAACAATTAGTTACTGTAATATCTGTACAGGGACGTCTATAGCCAAGAGAAAAACTACTTTTAGGAACTATGGCATCATCTACAGTCTCTACACGACAATTAGAAATAAATACAAATTGACAACTATCCGGGTCAATCCCATCTGCGTAGCCATTCAATATTTGCACCTTATCAATAACAACCTGTTCACAACCTAATAAACTGATAGAATAGTTTGGACAATTCCGAATAGTAATCCCCTCAATACAAATATTTTTACATCGCTTGAAGGCAAGGGCTTTAGGTCCACCACGTTTTACAAAATTGGAATTTATTGTGCCAGAACCTGTTA
Source organism: Candidatus Hydrogenedens sp. (assembly GCA_049968235.1). GTDB lineage: Bacteria > Hydrogenedentota > Hydrogenedentia > Hydrogenedentales > Hydrogenedentaceae > Hydrogenedens. The sequence goes on along the minus strand of JBMFRC010000003.1, from coordinate 828 downwards.
TGGAAACATTTTCTATTTCCTCACCCCAAAGTAATGAATGATGGAAAAAAGAAGTTTCATGGTCCGCATCATTCGGAAAATTTAACTCTTCAAATGGGTCATAATCCTCTCTTTTTTGACTGCCTAAAATTACAGCCCCCGGTTCAAGGTAAATATGAAGATTACTTCTTAAATGCAAACTCCCGGTTAAATACATTCCAGAAGGAATAATCAATGTAGAACCTTTTTCTCCTGCTGTGTCAATGGCTTTCTGAATACATTGTGTATCTATTGTATTGGCATCACCTACTACACCAAAATCACGAAGATTTATACTCTCACCATAAAAGCAACAACATATCAGGAAAAAGAGTGAAATAAAAAATGTATAGCGAGAATGAAAAGACTTGCTCTTCATAACAACCTCCTGAATGGTTATTGAATTATTATTTATTACTTATCTCATTTTGATAGTATACAATATGATGCAGTTGTTCAATATCTATAGGAATATATTATGTTATAAAAAATATTTGTCAATAAGAAATAGGATAAAAAAGATATTTAGTCCGCAATGAAGCGTTATCCTAATTAATCGTCAAAATTACTTCAAAAAAACATATAGAAAATATATACCTGAAATCAAATTGTATCTAAGTAACAAAATACGAAGAAAACATAAAGTATGATAAAGAAATAGATGAATAAAACTCACTTCCTCCCCTTCTGAACCATTCGAACTGTTACAAATAAATATATTCTGTCCGTATTACCTTTTATTTCTTTCTTCGCATACCGCTCAGGGTGAGTATGAGCATGCCTACTAAAACAAAGTCCAACAAATATTTC
>JBMFRC010000002.1:232081-279092 GCA_049968235.1 Candidatus Hydrogenedens sp. | reverse complement strand
CTTTTGATTATAACAAATCTGAAATCTTTGTGGCGTCAAAACTGGCTACAACAACGATAACATTCAATTCACATTATAACAAATCTGAAATCTTTGTGGCGTCAAAACGGTATACCTTTTTTTTTGTTCATTATATGTTTTAAAAATTTTTTACAATACTGTTTTGTGTTGGTTTTGAAATATTTTGTCTACTTTATTTCTGTTTTTGTTTTGGGGTATATTTGTTATACTTTTTGTGTTTGGTAAATTGGTAAAATTATTTAAATTGATATTTTTTGAGTTGGTGGATTATGAGAAGATATAAACATCCTAAGGCAATTCGACGGTGGATTTTGGAAAAGTTATATGAACGGTATTTAGAAAATCCGACGGAAATGTTGGGTCCGGAGGATTTTTTAGGAACGGAATTGGTTGACAAGAAGCAGTTGGCTTCTAATATTCATTACTTATATGATAAGGAACTGGTGGAACTTATAACGGGGTATAATCCTCCGCTTTTTGTTGCTACGCGTATTACACCGAAGGGAATTGATCTAGTAGAGAATCCGCATGATTTTGATTTGTTGTTTCCTGCTTATCCTGCGGGCATTGAAAATGAAACGGCGGAGTTGCTGGAGATTATGGAACAGTTGGTTGTGGAGGCGGATTTAACGCCTCTGGAAGGGGACGTGCGGAAGTGTCTTTTGAGAGATATCCAATATCTACGGGATGAGTTTGCTCGTCCAGCACAGCGATGGCGTCGGAATGTTATTATGCAGGTTATACAATGGATTGAGGATAGTTTAGGTAGTCTGGATAGGGATGAGTTTATGCCGTCGTTGCGATTGATGCAGGAACAAATTCGAAAACTTTTACCATAGGATTATTTTTCCATGAAGACAGAGAAGGAAGTAGAAATAAGTATTGTTATTCCAGTGTATAATGAAGCGGAGAATATTGCCTCAGTATTGGATGAGATTGTGTCGGTTATGGAGAATCTGGGTCGTTCTTATGAAATTGTAGTTGTGGATGATGGGAGTAAGGATAGTTCATTTGAGGTGTTGAAAAGGTATCATGAAGAGAAACCGCAGATAAAGGTTATTCGCCTGACGCGTAACTTTGGACAGCACCCGGCGGTGTATGCGGGGTTCAGTTATGCTTGTGGGAAAATACTCCTTTCAATGGATGGGGATGGACAAAATCCACCGGAGGAAATTCCGAATTTAATTAAGGTACTGGAAGGAGGGAATTATGATTTTGTTCAAGGTTGGCGAACCCAACGAAAAGATAGTGGTTTCCGTCGATTTTTTTCGCAATTTGTGAATTGGTTTATAAAAAAGATGACAGGTGCTGAATTGAAGGATGCAGGCTGTGGCATGGCGGTGTATAGTCGGAATGCTGTAAAGAGATTACTTCAAGCGACACATCATTCGCGGTATATCCCTGCGGAAATCAGCTGGATGGGATTGAAAATCAAATCACAACCTATCACGCATCGAAAGAGGGAAAAGGGGAAGAGTAGATACCGCATCTGGTCTTTATTTTGGATAAATTTTGATATTATTGCCAGTATAAGTACGGTACCGGTGGAAGCCATTGGTTTCATAGGTATGGTTTTTTCCCTATTAGGTTTTTTACTGGGTCTTTTTATTTTTATCCGCACACTCTTATTAAATAAGAGTGTGGACTCTTTCGTGATTATAACTTCGTTACTTTTGATTTTTGTGGGTATTCAAATATTATGCATAAGTGTCCTTTGTGCGTATGTTAGCCGTGTATATAGAGAGGTTCAGCATCGACCTTATTTTATTGTTATGGAGACACTCACCGATGACCCCCATCTACATTCGACAAATTGAGAATATTGCAAATGATGATTTGCAAAGGCTTGCAGAGTGCCAGAATTTTTATCCTTACGATTATATCCGTGGAATAGATAAATCTGCATATATCTCTTATATCTACTCCGACATACAAAAGTTAATGAAGCGTGATACGGTTTGTATTTTTTGTGCATTTGACAATGTTGGCAAGGTACGTGGTTTTATTCTTGTAGAACAATTAGAGTGGGATAGTAAAATTTTTGGTTTTCCCTTTGCACGCATTCATTATCTGTTAGCAGAAGAAAATGAGGATGCTTACTGGGTAAAAAAAACTCTCCTGACAGAAATTGTTCTCTGGGCGAAAAAACATAATATACAATTTATGGACATATATTCGCATCCTCTCGATTTTAGTAGAATAAAAGCGATAATGGTAAATGGTTTTGATTTAATTGCCACACATATTCATCATGTCTGGGATTTTCGGACAGGTTTTAATCTGAACCACGAGATTACTGTTCCTATTCGTCCAGCAACGAAGGAAGATATGGATAATTTGGTAAATATTGACTTTTCTATTTTTCCGAAACATAGTCGTTTTTATCTTGACACGAAATTAATGGCTACGGGGAAGGTTCCTGAGATGTTTAAGCATTGGCTCCGGAACTCTGTATTGGGAATTCGAGCCAAGGGTGTATGGATTGTTGAGATGGATAAACAAATTGTGGGGTATATTACGAGTGTGGAAGATGAAAGTACAAGGGATACATTAGGAGTGCGGATTACGAAGGGGGATATGGTTGGTGTATTACCGAATACGCGAAATAAGGGCATTTATACAGATATGGTGGCTACCATGATATATTGGGCTCAGGACTATGGAGCAGATATCCTGGAAGTGGCAATTCATGTGTGTAATGCACCTGCTAATTCACTTACATCACAATTACAATCTCGCGTTTGTGGTGCCCACTATAATTTCCACTGGCATGCAGAATAATCGAATATAGTCATATGTTCTTATCAGAATTTTCTATACAGTAAAGGACACTAATGGAATTCTGGTAACCAGGAGCCGTGGGCTTCAATTAGGTCATCACAGAGATGAATAATTTCGTCAATAGTTAGTTCCGCTGATGTATGTGGGTCTAACATTGCCGCTTGATAGATGTGTTCTCTCTTTCCTGTCAATACCGCTTCGATGGTTACTTCCTGCACATTAATGTTTGTTCGATTAAGTGCTGAACATTGAACCGGCAAGTCTCCTACATAGGTGGGGGTTATCCCACTACGATCTGCAACGCACATTACTTCGACACAACATTTATAAGGCAGATTAGTAATCAACCCGTAGTTTAATACATTTCCACCAAAGGTGAATGGTTTACCCGTTTCTATTGCTTCTAATATATACGAAGCATATTCATGTGTCCGCTCGTGAGCTAATGGCTTATCTAATCCGGTCAGTTCATCCCGGATATATTTCCATGCTTCTATCTGTGCGATACAGCGTTTTGGATATTCGTCCAACGGGATATTAAATTCATCAATTAACTGTGGCGCTTTGCTCTTAATAAACCACGGGACATATTCCGCATTATGTTCACTCGATTCGGTTACATAATATCCGAATCGTTTCATAATCTCAAACCGAACTGTATCTTTCCAGCGGTATTCTGGCAATTCTGCTCGACGTTTAACTTCTGGATACAGGTCTTCACCATGTCGTTTTAATTCCAACAGCCATGCCTGATGATTAATACCTGCAATCCGCCACTGTAAATTGTCATCCGGCAGTTCTAACATCAAACATAATTGTGGAGCACAGACCTGAACGCTATGACACAATCCGACTGTCCGCACGGAAGTTGCTTTCAAAATAGCCCCTGTAACCATCGCCATCGGGTTCGTATAATTTAGTAGTAAAGCGTCAGGTGCTACCTGTTCAATAATCTTGCAATATTTCAACATTACGGGGATGGTCCGCAATGCACGGAAAATACCACCAATACCTAAAGTATCACCAATGGTTTGTCTCAAACCATATTTCTTTGGAATTTCAAAATCAATTACGGTGCAGGGCTCATAACCGCCTACCTGTATGGCGTTAATAATATAATTTGCATTCTTAAATGCTTTGTTGGCATCCTCTGCCAGGTACGATTCAATTTTCATATTCGCCCCTAAGGTCTTATTCAGATTTTTGACCATTCGTTCCGATTCTCCTAACCGTTCCGGGTCAATATCTAGTAAGGCAACCGTTGCGTCCCGTAATGCTTCTACATGCATGCAATCACCTAAAACATTCTTCGCAAAAACAGTACTTCCTGCACCTAAAAAACAAATTTTACTCATATTCATCCCTTTGCTGTTGTATGTTAAGAAACGAACAATTCAATAAAAACAATAAGAGATATATAATTTAAATCTTTTTACTATTTAAGTTCAAAAGGGACAGAAGCGATTTAAATGGAAACTCAGGGAAGATTCATTTCGTTATAATAGCAATAAAAAGTCTTCCACAAATGAAAGGGCAGTGGATAACATGATAAAATTAAACATTAACAACAAATTACGATAAGGAATGTAAAATGAAACTTATCTGTTTGAAACTTTCTGCTTTATTGGTGATAATTGTGGGGTTAGCGTTTGTTGGACAATTTGTTCAATGTCCGTATGTATGTTCTTATATTGCACGGACGACGGATGGCTCTCTGGATGTGCTATTTCCGGGTTCTTTTAAATTATTAACAGGGATTGCGTTCATTCTCATAGGTATTTATTCCTTCCTCCCATCATTAAAGCGAAAAAAACCTGAAGTCCGGACTATTAAACAAAATCTTGAGAATGGCATTTCAGAAATTAATCTCGCAACAGTAGAAAAAGAATGTGAAGCCATGCTCAAAAAAGTTGCACCATTAAAACAAGTATCTGTTGCTCTCTCACCGAGCAAGGACCAGAAAAAGGTATGTGTAGAGGTTAGTCCTGTTATTATTTTGACAGAAGACCAGAACATGCCGGATATCCAGGAACTGATAATTCACCGTATCGAAGAATTTCTTAATAATTATTTTGGAGTTTCCATTTTAACTCCGGTAACAATTAAATTAGATAATTTTCAGTTAGACAGCGACAAAATTTATGCGTCCTTAGGAAAAACTGCTTTTGATACCCTTTCACAAAAATATGAGGCTCAGGGAAGCAATACCACACAGGAAGAATCTGTAAAAATGGAAACCTCTATACCAACACTTTCAAAAGACGAAAAGATAATCTCCAATGATTATCTTTCCTGCAAGTTAGAGGAGTCCCAACAGGAAGAGGTAGAACCCCGTTCAACTTTTCCTGACCTGTCCGAAGAGTCTGAGAGGTCAGATTTGTCCAATAACACAGAACTTCCAAAATATTAAGGAGTTTTTCTGTGCTTTGTAAACGTATTATTCCCTGTTTAGATGTGGCAGATGGTAGAGTTGTGAAAGGTGTCAAGTTTTTGGGTCTGCGTGATGCGGGCGACCCTGTTGAAATAGCACGTCGTTATGATGAAGAGGGTGCAGATGAAATTGTATTTTTAGATATCCGTGCATCAACAGATAATCGCAAAACGATGTTAGATGTTGTTCAAAAAACAGCAGAGCAGGTATTTATGCCTCTGTGTGTAGGAGGCGGTATCCGAACACTTGAAGATATTCGACTTCTTCTCAGTGCGGGTGCGGATAAAGTTTCTATAAATACTCCTGCAATTCTTAACCCAGATTTTATTAACGAGTCATCGGCTCGTTTCGGTTCGCAATGTATTGTTGTTGCTATTGATGCTAAGAAAGTAGGCGATAGATATATAGTGAAAAGTCATGGTGGTAGAGATGGTGGTAAGCCAACAGAGTTAGAACCTGTAGCATGGGCAGTAGAAGCAGAACGACGCGGAGCCGGAGAAATTTTGCTTACTTCTATGGATGCAGATGGCACAAAAGAAGGATATGACATTGAACTAACATGTGCAGTAGCAGAAGCGGTTAATATCCCTGTCATTGCCAGTGGTGGTGCCGGGAATTTAGAACATTTACGGTCTGCCTTACAGGAAGGGAAAGCAGATGCTGCTCTTGCCGCTTCTATTTTTCATTTTGCAGAATATTCCATACGGGAAGCAAAAGAATTTCTTGCAAAGCAAGGTGTTCCTGTGCGATTATAAGGTCAGCAATGAAAAAATTACAGGATGAATTTATGAAAAAAGGATTTTTTATTTTTGAAATTTTCTCAAGTACACAAGGATTGAGTCTTCATCCTGCCCACATATTTCGATGGTGATACCTTAAAAACCCGCTCCTTAAATTTCCTTCCTTTAATTAGAAAAAATTTATCTTTACAAAACCATTGTAATAATATAACCTGTAAAAAAGGAGATTACACATGAAACTCAATGATTTAATTAAGTTTGATGACCGTGGTCTTATTGTCGCTGTTATCCAACATGCAGAAACAGGACAGGTTCTTATGGTCGGATATATGAATTCTGAATCATTGCAAATCACCTTAAAAGAAGGTATTGCCTGCTTCTGGTCCCGTTCTCGGCAAAAACTCTGGCGAAAAGGTGAAACTTCCGGAAATGTCCTTAAAGTGCGTGAGATTCGCATTGATTGCGATGGCGATGCTCTATTACTTCGTTGCGAACCTGCGGGACCTACCTGTCATACTAATGAAACGACTTGCTTTTACCGTAGAGTAGAATCCGATGGAACCATAATCTTAGATGGCGATGGCGTAGCCAAAGAATAACACAAGAAAGGAAATATATATGATTTACCCATCTTTTGATGAATTTCGCACAATAGCGAGGCAGGGGTCTATTGTGCCAGTGTATAAAGAAATATTAGCCGATTTGGAAACACCTGTGAGTGCTTACTTAAAAATCTCTCGAGGATATCCGTATTCATTTCTTCTTGAAAGTGTAGAACATGCGGAAGTCCTTGGTAGATATTCCTTTTTAGGAGCCAATCCATCGGTTATTTTTCAAGCACGCGGGAATAATATTAGCATTACTCGAAATGGCATCACAGGTTCTTTCACCTCCGACCAGCCATGGAACGAATTACGAAAACTTATGAAAGAATACACTCCTGTACCCGTATCCGGTCTTCCTTCATTTTTCGGAGGTGCCGTAGGTTATATTTCCTACGATGCCATCCGATTTTTTGAAAACATTCCGGATAAGAATCCGGACACATTAGGTTTGCCTGACATTTATTTCATGATAACGGATACCTTACTTATTTTCGACCATTTAAACAATCGTATCGTAATTGTTTCCAATGCTCATGTTCGTTCAAATGTAGAGAATACATATAATGAATCCATCCGTAAAATTGGTGAGATTGAAGCACGGCTTCGTGGTCCTTTAGCGGTTTCTACTGAACATGTTTATCAAACAAATGGACAGATTGAAATTACATCGAATTTCTGCAAAGAAGATTTCTGCAAAGCTGTAAGTAAAGCCCGAGAATATATCTGTGCTGGCGACATCTTTCAGGTTGTCTTATCTCAACGGTTTTCAAGACCTGTCTATACCAGTCCTATTAATTTATATCGTGCTTTACGGAGAATTAATCCTTCCCCTTACATGTTACTCATGCAATTTCCTGAATTATCACTTGTCGGTTCCAGTCCTGAGGTAATGACACAGGTAAAACAACGAAGTTGCCTGCTTCGTCCTATTGCAGGAACTCGACCTCGTGGAAATACTTCCGAAGAAGATTTATCTCTGGAAAAAGAATTAATTGCAGATGAAAAAGAATGTGCGGAACATATTATGCTGGTTGACCTTGGAAGAAATGATTTGGGTCGTGTTTGTAAAATTGGAACTGTTAAACCTGTCCCGAATCGATTTATGGTTATCGAGAGATACTCTCATGTCATGCATATCGTAACTGAAGTTGAAGGAGAACTTCGCCCGGAATGCGATGCCTTTGATGCCTTACAGGCAACTTTTCCTATGGGAACTGTTTCAGGTGCACCCAAAATTCGTGCTATGGAAATCATAGACGAATTAGAACCGGAACGACGCGGACCCTATGCCGGCGGTGCAGGTTATATTAGTTTCACTGGTGATATGGATACATGTATCCTTATTCGCACTATGATTGTGAAAGATGGTGTAGCGTATTTACAGGCAGGAGCGGGCGTCGTTTATGACAGCGACCCTGAACGCGAATATATGGAAACCGTAAATAAAGCAAAAGTATTATTCAAAGCGGTAGAATTTGCTGAGAAAGGATTAGAACTATGATTCTTTTCATTGACAATTATGATTCTTTTACCTACAATCTGGTTCAATATTTGGGTGAAATGCATCCGGAGATGAATGTCTATCGGAATGATGCAATTACCATCCCGGAGATTGAGCAAATCAACCCCGATTATATTGTTATCTCTCCGGGCCCCTGCACACCTTGCGAAGCAGGTATTTCTGTGGAAGTTATCAAACAATTGGGGCACAAATACCCTATTTTAGGCGTTTGTCTTGGACATCAAAGTATTGGTTATGCTTTTGGTGGTGAGATTGTTCGTGCGGAACGCATCATGCATGGGAAAATTAGTGAGATTTATCATACCCATTCCCCCTTATTTAAGGAGATTCCCTCACCCTTTGAAGCAACTCGCTATCATTCTCTTCTCATAAAGCGAGATACGTGCCCAAAAGAATTACAAATTATCGCCGAAACAAAAGAGGGCGAAATCATGGCGGTAGCACATCAGAAATTGCCTATATGGGGTGTGCAGTTTCATCCTGAAAGTATCCTTACGGAGTATGGTAAAATCCTTCTACAAAATTTCCTGATATTAGGGAAACAATATAAAAAAGGAGGAATTACATGAATCTTTCAGAGCGTAAATGGTATGGATGGGGATTGAAACAAGGTCCCGATTTGCTTAAAGATAAAAGGGATTCATTCTGGAATTGGTTACGCGAACTTTCAGGTTTTACAGAATTACCACATACGCCACCTGTAGATATACATACCATTCAAATAAATGAACCGGCACTGCCGCATTCGCTCATATCCGAAATAAGAAGAAAAATATCACAAGGCAAAATAACATCTGAACCCATAGAACGAATTATACATGCGCGTGGTAAGAGTTATTTAGATACTTTAGCCTTGCGTTCAGGTGAATTACCTAATGTTCCGGATATAGTTATATACCCCAAAACAAAAGAGGAGGTTATTGAAGTAATCCGATGGGCTTCGTTAAACGATATAGCCGTTATTCCTTTTGGAGGTGGTACAAGCGTTGTAGGAGGCGTAAATCCCGTAAAGGCTCAAAAACATATCGGAATTGTAACTCTCGACCTGCGTGAGATGAACCGTCTCATACATATTGATGCAAAATCACGAATTGCCTGTGCAGAAAGCGGAATAGAAGGACCTCGTTTGGAAGAACTTTTACAGAAAGAAGGTTTTACCTTAGGTCATTATCCTCAGTCATTTGAATTTTCGACATTAGGGGGTTGGGTTTCTGCGCGTGGGGCAGGTCATCAATCCATCCGTTATGGTAAAGCGGAGGACTGGTTTGCGGGTGCGGAGATAATTAGTCCCCCGGGACCATGGAAAACGGAAGCATTTCCATCTTCCGCGTGTGGACCTCAAATTAAAGACCTTATCCCCGGTTCTGAAGGGACACTGGGTGTTATGACCGATATAGAATTTCGTATTCACCCATTACCTGAAGAAAAATATTACAATGCATACATTTTCCCTTCTTTCGATGCTGGTGTTGAAGCCAGCCGACAACTTATGCAAACAGATATTCCCCTTGCCATGATACGCCTATCTGATGCCCAGGAGACCTTTTTTTATACTGCTATGCAGATGGGTAGTGGAGACCCAACATCACTGCCTCAATTCTGTCTAATGCTTATAGGACTGGAAGGGGATGCTCCATGTATTACAGCAGGGAGACAAATAATAGAGCGTATATTTACAAATTATCAGGCAATTTCTCTCGGAGAAGGTATTGCAGACCATTGGTTCCAACAGCGTTTCCTTCTTCCTTATCTTCGTGATGAAATGTTAGATTTTGGAATTGGCGTAGATACCTTAGAAACTGCAATACGTTGGAGTAAATTGTTAGACCTGCATGAAGCCATATATAAAGCCATTCGGGAAACCATCGAAAATGACCCGGATCAAAAGCCTCAATTTCCTATCGTTATGGCTCATTTAAGCCATGCATATCTGGATGGTGCAAGTCTTTATTTCACATTTATATTTCCCCGTTCACAGAAAGACCCATCTCAACAGTGGTATCGAATTAAAAACAGTGCTTCTGATGTAATTCGTAAACACAATGCTACCATTTCACATCATCACGGCATTGGAACCGACCACAAACTCTGGTTTGCGGGAGAGAAATCTGCCCTTGTTTATGAACTTCTTCGTCAAATTAAATATCAAATTGACCCCAAGAACATCCTCAATTTTGGAAAGTTGTTTTAATCCTTCAAACAAAAAGTAATTTCTTGTAAATGGAAAACAGTTGCCAAAAGGTTTGATTTCTTTTTAGCCCTATTCATATCTATTTGTGGGACAATATCTTTATCTGTAATGATTTCAATAGTTACCTTATCTTTTTCTATCTTTACATTTAAAGATTTAACAGAATTCTGATGTGTATAATCCAATCCATCTGCAATGCGAAGTAAAGCGGATAGTATAAGAACTATCCTTTTTTTCTCTTTATTTAATTTCCCGAATATCTTATGAGATTCTTTTGGGGAAGGACCGCGATGATATCGTGCGATACATGCAATAATCTTCCTTTTTTTCTTGGCACAGGATAACAGAGGACTATTTAAGATAAATTTACAGGAATGTTTATTATGCGAATAACCATTAACTATATAGCCTATATCATGAAGTAAAGAAGCGTACCATAGGTATTTTTTCTCTTTCTTTCCCAGTTTATGTAAAGAGTAAGTTTTTTCAAACAGTTGAATAGCAAGTTTTTTAACCTGTTTACAATGAGCAATTAAATCCCAGTTTTCCTCCGGATAGTAACTTAATATTTCTTTATACTTTTTCTTTTTTACTTTCATAAGCCAAACTCTAGTTATATGGTATCTCTAATCAAATACCTATTTTCAACATTTCAATTAAAGGATAAAGGGAGTATCATCAATAAATATTTCCCTTCCCTATTACAATAAAGGGACAAAATAATATCTTGATTTGACATTATTTCAAGGGAGCAAAGTTTTTTAACCACCATATTTTTTTACCTGGGTAGATATAAATAAAATATGAATTTATCAATCGTTGTGAGATGTATGCAAAAGGGAGTGGATACGAAAGAGATGAAGATTTTTCTGGAATATATAAATTGGGATTTAGTTTGTATTTGTGGGCTAAATAAGAAAAATATGATAAAATATTTGCTTAAATTATTGTATTGGTATTATTATGGTAAGCAGGAGGTATTTTCCTGTTTTGTAGAGCGGGTATGAGTGGCACGAATGATTTTTTCTATTTTGACTCTCTCTACTTGAAACCCTTAAAACAATATATCGTTTACAATTTATACAAAAAAATGATGGAGTATTAGTATGAGTAAATATTTAGTTGTTGTAGAATCACCAGCAAAAGCACGAACGATTAATAAATATTTAGGTAAGAATTACCACGTAATATCCAGTTATGGGCATATTCGTGATTTGCCTCAGGAACGGTTGGGAGTTGACATAAAGAATGAATTTAAGCCGGAATATACAATACTTCCGAAATCGCGGAAGGTTGTTTCTCAGATTAAAAAAGAGGCAGAGAAAACAGACAAAATTATTATAGCCTCTGACCCGGACCGTGAAGGAGAAGCCATAGGCTGGCATATTGCAGAGATACTCCGACCTACCCAAAAACCTGTGGAACGGATTACTTTTAATGCTATTACAGAGAAAGCTATTCGTGAATCAGTAAAAAATCCACGAAGTATTGATATGAATCTTGTAAACGCCCAACAGGCTCGGCGGATATTAGACCGTCTTGTGGGCTATAAACTCAGTCCGTTGGTGCAATGGTCTGTTCGTAAAGGATTGAGTGCAGGACGGGTGCAGTCTGTTGCGGTGCGTCTGGTTTGTGAACGCGAAGAAGAAATTCGGAATTTTGTTACCCAGGAATACTGGACTGTTGAAGGAACTTTTGCCAAACAGAATAGAGAAACCTTTACCGCAAAACTTGTAAAAATGGATGGTAAAGAACCTCAATTAGCTAATGAAATAGAAACACAGGCAATTATTTCTCAACTTAAGGGTATAGAGAATTACCGTGTTGATAGTATTGAGGAAAAAGATGTTCGCCGTAATCCTCTACCTCCTTTTATTACCAGTACCCTTCAACAAGAAGCCTCTCGAAAACTTCGTTTTGCCCCTGAATATACCATGCGACTAGCTCAGGACCTTTATGAAGGAGTTGAATTGGGAGAAGAAGGGGCAGTAGGTCTGATTACTTATATGCGAACTGACTCGCTTCGTATCGAACCGGATGCCTTATCGGAGGTACGGGATTTTATTCATCAAAAATATGGGGATAAATACCTGCCTGAGAAACCCAATTATTATCGTTCTAAAAAAGGGGCTCAGGATGCACACGAAGCTATAAGACCTACCTCTGCCAATCGGACACCGGAGGAAGTTAAAAATTATCTATCAGAAGACTTATATAAACTTTATACACTTATCTGGCAGAGATTTCTCGCATCACAGATGACTCCGGCTATTTATAAACAACTTGTTATAGAGGTTGAAGGAGCACAAAAGAAATTTATCTTTCGTACAACTGATACCACACCTGTTTTCGATGGATTTACGACTATCTATGAGGAAACAGAGGAAGATACCAATGGTGATGAAGAAAATAAGAAACAAAAACTGCCAGTACTTCAAGTGAATGAAGAGGTGCAGGGAACAGATTTTCAAGGGGAACAACATTTTACGAAACCACCTGCCCGATATACCGAGGCAAGCCTTATTCGTGCTCTGGAGGAGAAAGGTATTGGGAGACCCAGTACATATGCTCCTACAATGAAAACAATTCGTGACCGGGGCTATGTTGTCCGAGAAAAAGGGAGATTAAAACCGACACCCCTGGGAGAGGAAGTTAATCGTTTATTAGTTCAATTGTTTCCGGATATTTTAGATTATAGTTTTACCGCAAAGATGGAAGAAGAACTGGATGAGATTGAGGATGGTAAACTAACATGGCAAAACTTGCTAAAAAATTTCTATGACACTTTCCAAAATGACCTGACCGAAGCACAAAAAAATATGGTCCGTGAGATTTTTGGTAAGGATGTCGTTTGTGAAAAATGTGGGGCAGTGCTTGAGGTACGTGAAGGGAGATACGGTTTTTTCCTTGCATGTCCTAATTATCCCGATTGTAAGTTTATTAAATCTTTACCCAAAGTATTAAACCGAAAAACGGATAAAAAATGTCTTAACTGTGGGAAACCGTTAAACCTTCGCTATACCCAATCTGGACCTATACTTCTCTGTACTGGTTATCCAGAATGTAAATCTATATATGCTTTTGATGAAAATGGTGAATTATCTCAAATCGTATCACAAGAACCACGGAAAACAGAGGAAAAATGTCCCAAGTGTGGTGCGAATCTTGTTATCCGCAAGTCGAAAAATAATGAGGAATTCTATGGTTGTGAGAAGTATCCTAAATGTCGGTTCACGAAACCGATGGATTTGGATATTGGCTGTCCCCGAAAAGGATGTGGAGGTAAACTTCAATATCGTATAAGCAGACGAGGTCGCTTTTTAGGATGTTCAAACTATCCGGAGTGTCAGGTCATCCTGAACGGTGAAATACAAAAGAATACATTCTGTCCGCAATGTGGACATTCCTGGATGCTTCTACAAAAGAAACGCGGTGGCAAAAAACTTCAAGTTTGCCCCAATCCCGATTGTAAACATCAGGTTACTATTGAGGAAACGGAAGAGGATACTCAGGAAATTTAAGGTTCTAATTGTTCGTTGTTAGAATAAACAAATTATGATTGATACATCATTGGAATATTTTTTTGAACATTTACGAGTTGAGCGGGGACTATCTGCACATACCATTCGTGCATATGAATGTGATATGGAACATTTCTGTGATTATATTCAGAATAAGGCACAAGCCTTTGCTCCGGATGCTGAAGAGACACGCAAACAACGCGTTATTGCAGACATTGAAACATTGAAGAAAGCGACACGAAATGAAATTCGTTCTTTTCTCGCTCATGTGCAAAGTTCAGGTGGGTCTGTGAAAACAGTTTCGAGAAAACTTTCCGCATTAAAGACCATATATCGTTTCCTTGTAAGACAGGGACTGCTGGAAACGAATCCGGTTATGACTACACGCACTCCAAAACAACATCGCTATCTACCTGCTGTATTATCTATTGATGAGGTACTGAAATTGCTAAATGCGGTTGATGGTGAAGACCCAGTTTCATTAAGAGACCGTGCTTTGCTGGAGGTCCTTTATTCCACGGGTATGCGTGCTAATGAATGTGCAACACTTACCATCGGTTCGCTGGATTTAGGTTCCGGGCTTGTTCGTGTGTTTGGGAAACGTCGGAAGGAACGACTTGTCCCCTTAGGTTCGTATGCAAAACAATATTTAATGAAATACTTACTTGTCCGGTCGGAATTGGGAAAACCTACGCATAATATTGTGTTTGTGAATGTTCGAGGTGGACCGCTTACGACGCGAAGTATTCAGCGTATTGTGGAAAGGTATGCGAGGGAAGTATTGCCTTATCGTGATGATGTTTCTCCTCATACACTACGACATAGTTTTGCAACGCACATGCTGGATGGTGGAGCGGATTTGCGGGTAGTACAGGAGATTTTGGGACATGAGCAATTGTCAACCACTCAGATTTATACGCATGTTAGCATAGAACATCTCCGTGATGTCTATTTGAAAACTCACCCCCACGCATGAAGAGTTAGATGCATCAGATAGATAAACCTTAGTTCACCACCAGATTCATGAAAAATTGAATAATCTCCGGGGCACACCAGTTCGCACTACCTACATGAGAATAAATGATTTTTCCCTGCGGATTTACAATCAAGCCACAGGGGATGCTATCACCACATAAAGACCTTAAGAATTCTTTCTTAACCATCAGGATAGGAATATCGATATTTAATTCCTTTTGCACCTTTTCAATATCTTGTTTTTTCCCTTCCGTCAGTGCCAATACAGACATGTTCAAATCTTTAATTGCATCATAAAGGTTCTGGACAGTTATCAAAGTGGAAAGGCAATGAACACACTCCGGATGCCATGCGAGTATAAATAAAGGTTTATTTCTGAAATTATTAAAAGAAACTTTTTCTCCTTTCATATTTATTGCTGTCGCTGAGTAATCCAGACCTTCTGAGGATTGTATCCTGGGTGTTTTTAATGAAACCAGTTCTTTTTTGGCTATCCAGAATTTTAATGTCTTTGCTCCGATAACAATTCCGGAAATTGTTAAAAATATCGTTATGAAAATTCCTAATAAGAATCCGCATAAAAAAGGTTTCCACACAGTTCTTTTCGGATTGGTGTTACTCATTATGCTTCTTCCGTTCTATTTCTAATTGTTGGTCCATTTCCGACCAGTGTTTTAATCGTTCAAGCAATGTTTTTTCCATACCCCTTGGTAAGGGTTGATAGAAAATTCCCCGTGGTAATCCGTAATCCTGAGGAATATAACCTTCTTCTGCATCGTGAGGATACTGGTAACCAATACCATGCCCTAACGTTTCTGCCCCGCGATAATGTGTATCCCGAAGTGATTGAGGGACTGAAACTGTAGTTTGTGATTTTACCATTTCCATAGCTTTTTCGATGGCTATATACGATGAATTACTTTTGGGGGCGCATGCGAGATAAGTTACCGCCTGTGCTAATATAATCCGTGCCTCTGGCATGCCAATAAACTCCGTAGCCTGCCATGCAGAGACCGCTACAACAAGAGCCAGAGGGTCTGCATTACCAATATCTTCTGATGCGGAAATACATAATCGGCGAGCAATAAATCGGGGCGGTTCTCCTGCCTCCAGCATACGAGCCATCCAGTATAGTGCGGAATCCGGATGACTTCCCCGAATGCTTTTAATAAATGCTGAGGCAATGTCGTAATGTTCGTCTCCTGTTTTATCATAATGCAGGAGTTTTTCAGAAACACAATCCTGAACCAGTGCCATGTCAATATAAATTTTTTTATTGTTTTCCTTTGCGGTAAGTATGGCAAGTTCCATGGCGTTTAAGGAGCGTCTTGCATCCCCTTCACCATATCGAGCAAGAAACCGTAGAGCATGTTCATCGAAATCTATTTCAGAATCCTGAAAACCACATTGGGGATGTTGAAGTGCCTTCTGTAAGATCTGGAAGATGCTTTCTTCACTAAGCGGTTCAAAACGGAAAATCTGTGAGCGGGAAAGTAGTGGAGAAACAATACTGAAATATGGATTTTCAGTAGTAACTCCAATCAGTATTACATGCCCCATTTCTACATCGGGAAGCAGGGCATCTTGCTGTGAACGGTTGAAGCGATGTATCTCATCGATGAATAAAATTGTACGTCGTTTTTCCCGTTGCAAACGCAATCGTGCCTTTTCTAGAACGGCTCGCAGTTCACGGACATTCGAAGTAACTGCATTAATGGGTTCGAAGAAGGATTGTGTGCGTCGGGCGATAATCCGTGCCAGTGCGGTTTTCCCGGTACCTGGTGGTCCCCATAAGATTAATGATGTAAGACAATCGGTTTCAATTGCACGCCGTAATGCCTTTCCCGGTCCCAGTATTGCATCCTGTCCTATAAGTTCATCTATTGTGCGAGGACTAACTCTACGAGCTAGAGGCACATGTGCAAGTGATTTGAGTTGCTCCGATTTTTCAAATAAATTGTCCATGTCTTTTTATAATCTTGTTCTATTCTATTATCGATATATAATTATTTAGATTTCATTTGACGGATATGTGATTCGTAAAAATCGCGTAAACTGCGCTGCGAGCCCTGTCCTTGTCCCTTGATATACGCCAGAGCAGTTCTGGGATGCTGATTTAATACACCCGTAACAAGATAAGGTAATTCATATCCCCATTTCAGGTCTTCTTTCAAACGGATGAAATATCGCTCTATTAAATCCAATACAGGTCTTAAATCGTATTTCGGATTATCCATAAAACTTAGCATAAGTTCTGTCGTACAATTACCTGCTGCTCTGCCCATGCCATATAAACTACAATCTACAAATTGTGCTCCCGCCAGAAGTGCCTCTACTGAATTGGAAAAAGCCAATTGTCGATTGTTGTGTGTATGTATCCCTATTGCTTTCCCCGGGAGAGCATGGATATATTTTTCTGTTAAATACCGTATGTGTTCCGAGTAGTAATAGCCAAAACTATCAACTATATACACCAAATCTATATGGGATTGTGCTATTTTTTTCAAGGCATCATTTATCAAACTCTCTTCTACAGTGGATACAGCCATTAAATTCAAACTCACTTCATATCCTAAGTTTTTCATATATTGTGCGATTGTTAATCCTTCCTCTACTTCAGGGACATAACATGCCACGCGTACCATAGAGATAATACTTTCTGATTTTGGAATGAAGTCATCTAAATTTGTTCTGCCTACATCACACATTACCGCTATCTTTGTATTGCATTCATAAGCCACATCACGAAGGTCTTCTTCATCACAAAAACGCCACGGACCATATTCGTCTTTAGAAAATACTCGTTTATCTGCACGGTATCCTAACTCAACATAATCTACCCCTGCTTCCGCAAGACCGTCAAAGACCTCTTTGACCATACTTTTAGGGAAATCCCAGTTGTTCATCAACCCACCGTCTCGAATGGTTACATCTAAAATTTTCACTTCCGGACGATACATAATAAAACTCCAATAGATAATTTTTTAAATATTTATTACTTGTCAAAATATTGTAAAGTATTTTAAAATAAATTGATATTGTGTTAAAATAATGTTATATTATACTACAATAAAAATAAATTTATATTATAGAATGCTATTGAATTAGGAGAACCTGATATGACAAGGGTTGTTTTACTTGTGCTTTTTTGGGGTTTAATATTGGCAATATCTGCATCTGCTATTGAACCGGCATATGTAGGTCCATTGGGCAACGCGGAAGAGCCAGCGCTACGTCCATATAAATGGATATGGAGAGGAATTACTGCGTTTGGACATCAGACAAAAGAGAAATTTATTGAGGGGAATATGAATACACCCATTCTTGGCACGGTAGAAACGACGCGGGGAATACGGAATGGTACTACAGAGTTTCTGTATAGTTTCTGGAAAGGTATATTATTCACATGTCCACCCCAACAACCAAAACATTATCAGGAAAAGACAGAATTGACAAAATGGGTTGAATCGGATGGTGTGTGGAAAAATGTAACAGAATTTATGTGTAGTGGTCCCGCATTTCCAATGCTTGTAGCATTAGACCATGTCCAATTGGAAAGTGATGCACAGGTTCAAGAACGGCTTGTTAGAGCACGGGAAATACAGGAAGCACGCCGACAGGCACAGAAATTGCGACAGATAGAAGTCAATCCTGTTGAGCAGGCACAGGAAAAATATCTTGGTGACCGTATTAACATTAAAAGAGATAATAACAAAAAATATCCAAAGAATTTACTAAAATTGGTTAAGTAATATCCCATCGTATTGTATATTAGTGAAAAAATTTATTTCGCAGAATTACATTGAGATATGAGTTTTTTTATGGCGGGTTCACGTGTGGGCAAGAGTCCTGCTTTTAATACCGATTCTGCATAATAAACCGCTTTTTTGCAATCCCCTTGCTTTTTATATAAAAGAGCCAGTTCAAAAGATGATTTACTACCGGGTAAAATTTTGTGTCCTTTTATCCATATTTCTTCTGCCATAGGCATGTCATTTGAAAGTTGATAAATTCGTCCTAAATAATAATGCGCATTTGCCAGGTCTTCTCGTTTCTGAACTTTTTTAAGCCATTGTTCTGTAAATGGGAGTGCTTCTGTATGTTTTCCAAGTCGTAGTAGGGAGTCTATTAGTAATTCATAGGCATTTATTTGTGGATATTCTTCTGACTGAACTGCTTGTCTCAAGTATTCTGCAGATTTCTCAAACTCCTGGTCTGCCCAGCAAAGATAACCTAATCGGTAATAGATATAAGTACGGTTAAATTCTCCTGCGAACCGTGAATGTGTGGCTCTTTCATATATTCTTTTTGCATCTTCTGTATTTTTATTTTGTTCTAAGGCTTGAGCAAACTTCATGAGATTTTCTCCAACATTGTCATCCAACCGTTGAAGGATGGAGGGACAGTAAATTTGGTATGCAACTGAAACAATTAAGACAGCGATAAGAAGAATACATGCCATAGTAATTGTCTGACGAAGTAATGGAGGAAAGGACATATTGGTTGTTTGTTCAGTTTTTTGTTTAATTATATTTTCGTACTTTATGTCCATAAGTTCTATTCCTATTTTAATGAGTTTCTAAATAAGGGGCTAAGAGTTGTTCCAAACTCTTTAATGTATTTGAATTAGCAGGTAAAGACTGTTTAAGTGATTGATATTCAAACCTAGCTTCGGGTATTTTCTTAAGTTGAAGCAGAGTTTTCACAAGTAAAACACGAGTTTGTGTATTATTGGGGTCAATTTGTAACGCCTGCTGTAATTTTTCTTCTGCCTCTTTATATCTATTTTTCCTATATAGGATATCCGCCCATGTATACATTACTTTCAGTTGTGTACTTTTGCTTGTAGATTTACTGGCGAATGGGAAACATACCAAAGCAAGGTCTTCGAAGCGGAGTTTCTGATAGATTGTAGCGAGGTTCGCATATATTTCTCCCTTATTTTCATTTTCCGATGTTGTGTTTTCATGAAAAACTACATCTGCTATCCAGACATATTTTAATACAATTGTTTTATAAGGGACTTTGTTTTTTTCGTCCTGTTCAATTTTATTGATTACATTGCGTGATATTTCAAGCCAATCAATTTGTTCCTTTTGTTTATTCATTTTTTGTACCAAATCGGGGATATCGGGTGTGTTCTTGAAATAATTCATCAATTTACGGATATTTTCCAATCGTTGTTCTCGTGGAACTGTTTGAATTACAGTTCCCCATGTGGTTAAATCACCCGGATTTAATTTTAAAGTTTCTAAAATAATTTCGGATGCTTTTCGTGTGTCGTTTGTTTTTCGCAATATTTCCTGATGAATCATTAAGGCTAATTGAGAAAGTGTTGGAGCCATAGTTTTGGCATCTTTTTTAAATTTTGCATAATTTTTTTCGAGGAAAGATAAATATTCATCCGGGTAGCCTTTTTGTTTCATTACCGTAGCATACCTTGACCAGAGTTCAATATTGCCCGGTTCAATGGATAGAGCGCGTTGTATTACTTTTGCACAACCATCATAATCTTTAATAGCCAGATGTGCCTGTATGAGTATCTGAAGTAGGGATTGACTGTTCTGCAATCCTGTTTCAAAGGCTTTTTCTCCATATCGTATAACATCCTGCATAAGTTCTTGTTTTTTCTCTTCTGGCAATTTTAAGTATGCTGTTTGGAAAAATAAAGTGCGAGCCATCCCTTCATACGCATCGGGATATAAATCACAGTATTTGATTGCATTGGCTAATGATTTTTCCGCCTCGTCTAATATCTTTTCAATAGATTGTGATAAAGGTTTTTTTTCTATTTGCGAGTGATGGATCCAATTTAAATAGCACTGGGCACTGCTGGTCCATAATTCGGGATTGTATGAATCGTAGCAAATCGCTTTATCAAAATTTTCGAGAGCCTTTTCAAAATTGTTTTGTGCCATATAAATACGAGCAGTAATTTCAAAGAAGCGAGGGTCAAAATATTTAATCTGATTTCCCGTCTCAGCGTTTTGCAAGGCTCTTTCGAGAGCTAATTCGCGAGAGTTAAATTTCTGCTGGTTTGCAAATATCTGAGCCCAATACATTCCCCCCCGGGCTTTTTGTAACTGAACATCCGCATAGTAGTAGCGAGATTGTAATATTACCAACAAAATAGAGATACAAAAGGCAATTCCTAACAGCCACTTTACTTTTTTTATATTTATTGTTACATCGTTAACATTTGCCTGCGAAAGACCTAAATATAAAAAGAATAAAGCACTGGAAACAGGGACTCGCATATTAAATCCGAAACATGCGTCCATTGCAAAGGCAAGAAAAACAGAAGCAATAGTAATCCCCAGAATCTGTTCATGGAAAGGTTGGTCTTTTTTTATGAAAGATAATCCTCCAATAAAACCGAGAAGAATAAGTCCGAAATAAAAAAGCCCACCTGGAATTCCTGCATCGGTCATTGCTTCCAATGGGTCACTATGGACATGAAAGTTTCTCTTTTTTGCTAAGGTGAACCATAGTTTTTCATATCTTGTCCAATAGGGGATATTTTCGAAGCGATAATTACCGGGACCATACCCTAATATGGGTCTATTTTTAATCATTTGCACGGCACCGGAATAACCGTTAAGTCGTAGATTTAAAGAGTTATCCAGTGGTAAGGAACCTTCAGGGTAACCCCTGGCTAATAAAACAAAAATGATTATAATACTTACAACGGCAAAAGAGACAAGGACTCCTCCTAAGGTTAAAATTGTCTTTGTCCTCCATTTCTTCCCTATACATAAATAAAAAACAAAAAATGTAATTGCAACAGCAAGAGCAATGCGGGCACTTCTCATTTTTGTAAGGTACAGATGAATAAAAGTCAAAATAAAACATATTGAAAATAACAACAATTTGAGCAGTACTAAAATCAGAGATTTTGAAATCCCTTCCTTTTTAATATTTTTAAATTCATTGAATAAAGTAACAAGGAAACCTATTCCTGTAATTACGGCGAAAAGTAATGCATGTCCTGCAAAATTAGGGTTTGCATATGACGATGGGAGTCCTCGATATTCTTCTACATTCTTTGTTGACCATGGGAATGGGTCAATGCCCCATCGCTGAAAAAAGCCATATACACTGGATAGGGCGATGGCTACCATAACCCAGGTTAATATCCATCGTATCTCTTTTTCATTAGTAACAAGAATATGAACAAAAAGGGCTATTCCGCAGAGCATTATCCATATAGAAAGTTCACTGATGGCAAAACCTTTGTTCCTTGCAAATAATGTGGATAACAGTAAAAATAACAGGAAACCGCTTAGCACAAAAATGAGGGACATCTTAAATTGTGGTTGGAAATTCCCGAGTCCTGTTATTCCCAGTGTGATAGCGGAAAGGAGCATGACAAAAACGCTGATAATTAGATATTTGATGGGTGCGGCAGGGTCTCCTGTAAAAGGACTTAATGACAAAACCACTGCTAATAACCATAGTGGGATAATAACATAAATGGCGGTTTTACGCAGAAAGGAGGATAATGTATCGTTTACAATGTTTCGTTGAGTATTTCGTTCCCAATTTCTTCTGCCCATTGCTGAATCATTCCTTTCAGATATTTAGTTGCATCATCATTAAAAGAAATCCAATAACCACTTTGTGTTAAAGTATTTGCTGCGGAAACTTTTTTAAGAACAAGAACGGGGTTTGGGTCTGCAGTCCCAAAAAATTCCGAATACCATCCTTGATGTGGGAAACGGTTTCCTGCAACAATTTCAATCATTTCATTTTGAATAGAATAAAGTGAAATTTTTATTTTATCACATTGTAAAAGAACAAACGAATTTATAATTTGTACTTCTATAGAAGGATGAAGATGTAATAGGTTATAGATAGGCTTTTGTTTATATGTTTTTACCCAATCCCAGCATAAGAATCCTTCTTGGGGAAGGATAAACAAAGAGCGAAAATGTATTGTACCATTAAAATACTGGTATTTACCTGCAAACAATTGTCCTTCTTTATATGGTTTCCATGATGTCCATAATACCTTTCCTCGTCGTGCTACACGAAAAGTACTCCAGCATTCTAATTGTTCTTCCCCTTCTATATATATAGTATTGTGTGCCCGTGTACTACGCTGAAATGAACGGAAAGGACTACCTCTATAACCATGCATTCCCGAATCTACAATGACCCGTTGTTTCTCGATAAGAAATTCATAACTTAATTGGTCGGAATGAGCATGAGCTAATTGAAAGGAGGGACCTGCTTCCCCTGCTTTTATCACTATTTCAAATTGTGGATTATGATTATTCTTATAGAGATAGTATCCGGATTGAGGGAAATATTCAGATTTGTTTTGAAAGGTGTATTTATTTCCATTAGGGATATATTTTTCCGCTACACATAGAACTTTTTCTGAGGAGGGTAAATGTCTATGAACTGTATCACCAAAAAGGGGCGTGTCCCCATCGGATAATGTTATGTTTTCTAAAAAGGTAAACATTCTGGAAAGGGTTTCTTTCAAAAATTCAGGAGTGTTTTTTAATATTGCCAGCACAGCGAGTAAGTCCAAAAATACATGCAAGTGATACATAGGTGAACGTTCATAATGTCCACCATCTTCGAGGATTTGTTCCCGCAATTCTATTTCTAATTTTTGAAGCAAATCGGGCAATTCGGATGGGAACAATGTCGCGGAACTTATAATCAAACCACAAAGGTTTTGTATCACATGATTTGCTTTTAAATGATATTCTATAGATTTAGAAAGATATTTTGTTTGAAGAGCCAAAGAGTTATAAATTTCTTCATTATCCCATTGCCAGAGATGCATTGCCAGTATCCAATAACGAATACGATACGATGTCGGATAGGGGTCCCATGCTGTCGTTGTGCCCGGTGGATATTTTTTTATCCATTGAAGGACACATTCCCTGGCAAAACCAGAATAGCGATTATCAGGGTATTGAATATGGGCTAAAGAGAGTATCCACAAAAACTCGAAACTATGTAAGCCATACATTGCCAATGGAGACAATTTTGGCTTTATTTCACTGGAGAAAATATTTAATGGAATTGTTTCCCCTGCATATTTCCATGTTCCTGCTAGTATGTGCTTCGCTTTTAAAGTAAGATTTTCCTCGACGAAAGCCCAATTCTGGGCATATTTTGCATATCTTGTAAGTTGTTTTTTATCTATTTGTAGTTCAGGTAAATGTTTTTGGTGAAACCACAGACCTACAGGTAAAACTTTTCGTGTCCGATAAAAAGCAAACCAATATAATTGTTCTAATTTGAAAAATCGAATAGTATGTATGATTCTTATCAACGATGAAATATTCACAATTATAAAATTGACCTAATGTATTCTGAACAATTATTTTTTATTTTACAGTGTTTATTATATCTAAAACGATTTTTTAATCGAAGAAGTTATAATTAACATAAAAAGTTTATAATTATGTTTCATGTTTTAGGTTTTAATGCTATTCCAATTGGAAGAAACATTTTCAAGTCAATAGATTTTATCTTACCTTTTTATCGTATATAACCCTCTTATTTTCTTATGTAGAGAGTATTTATTTATAATACACTTGTTTTCATGGTGTTTAGTTAAATTTATTTAATTGATATTAGAGGGAAGTTTTGTCCTGATGAATATTTGGGTTATTATGGGAACTCGCCCTGAAGCGATAAAGATGGCTCCTGTAGTGCGTGCATTACAGGAGGTATCTAATGATATACATGTAAAAGTTTGTTTAACCGCTCAACATCGTGAATTGCTTGACCAGGTAATTCATTCATTTAATCTACCTGTGGATTATGATTTAAATATTATGACGCCGGGACAGACACTTGTTAAGATTACATCGCGTGTTCTGGAGGGTCTATCTGATTTATTTACGAAAGACAAACCGGACACAATTTTAGTGCATGGAGATACAACTACGACATTGTCCGCAGGGCTTGCAGGATATTATCAACAGGTTCCGATAGGGCATGTAGAAGCAGGTTTAAGAACCTATGATAAGTATCATCCGTTTCCTGAGGAAATGAATCGTCGTCTTGTAGATGCAATGAGTGATTTTCTATATGCTCCGACCGAACAAGCCAAGCAAAATCTTCTTTTGGAGCATATTGAGGAACACAAAATTATAGTTACAGGGAACACAGGAATAGACGCCCTTTTATATATTGCAGAGAAACCATATCGGTTTCAGGACGATTTATTAGAGCGACTGGGAAGGGAACGACGACTTATTGTTTTAACGGCACATCGTAGAGAAAGTTTTGGGCAACCTATGGATGAGATATTTCATGCTGTCTCGGATTTGATAGATAGAAACGATGATATTGAAGTGGTATTTCCTGTTCATCCCAATCCGAATGTCATGGTATCGGTGGAAAGATACTTACAGGGTAAAGAACGAGTACATCTCATTTCTCCGCTGGAATATGTTCCTTTTGTGCATGTGCTTAAGAAATCTTATTTGATATTGACGGATTCGGGGGGTATTCAGGAAGAAGCCCCTTCGTTAGGGAAGCCTGTTTTGGTTTTGCGTGATGTTACAGAACGACCGGAAGCCGTGCAATCTGGAACTGCATTACTTGTAGGTCCTCATTATGAACGAATTGTAAACACTGCTCAAAAATTGCTTGATGATATGGAGATGTATCAAAATATGGCGAACAGGATAAATCCCTACGGTGACGGAAAAGCAGGTAAAAGGATTGCAGAGCATTTAATTAAGAAATTATCAGAGTAAGGAGTGATTATGAAAACAGTTTGTGTTCTTGGTTTAGGTTATATTGGATTACCTACTGCCAGTGTGCTTG
The DNA here is from genome assembly GCA_049968235.1 of Candidatus Hydrogenedens sp. Classification (GTDB taxonomy): domain Bacteria; phylum Hydrogenedentota; class Hydrogenedentia; order Hydrogenedentales; family Hydrogenedentaceae; genus Hydrogenedens. Next base: position 253,502 of record JBMFRC010000002.1, on the reverse strand, counting down.
CAACCTGTGGTTATCAGGTAATAGGAGTAGATATTTCAGAGCGAGTTGTAAAAACAATTAACAAGGGTGAAATTCACATTGAAGAGCCGGGTCTACAAACGATGGTGCAGGCAGGAATTGCTTCCGGTCGGCTTAGGACTCAAATGGAACCGGTACATGCGGATGTGTTTATTATCGCTGTCCCAACGCCTATTACCGAACAAAAAAAAGCGGATATGGCATTTGTAAAGTCTGCGGGGATGAGTATCGTTCCTTATCTCAAAAAGGGAAATCTGGTTATCTTAGAATCTACATCACCCCCGGGGACATGCAGAGATTTATTAACACCCATCCTTGAGAAATCGGGATTGAAGGTGGGAACGGAAATACATTTAGCCCATTGTCCGGAACGTGTTTTACCCGGTAAAATTTTACATGAGTTAATTCACAATGACCGAATTATTGGCGGGATTTCTCCCCAATGTGCGGAGGCTGCAAAAGCAATCTATAGTTCTTTTGTAGAAGGGAATATTTTTTTAACAGATGCTACTACAGCAGAAATGGTGAAACTGATTGAAAATACATACCGTGATGTAAATATAGCCTTAGCAAATGAGACTGCAATTTTATGTGAACGATTAGGCATCAATTTCTGGGAAGTTGCTCAATTAGCCAATCGACATCCGCGTGTACATCTTCATAGTGCTGGACCGGGTGTGGGTGGACACTGTATATCAGTGGACCCATGGTTTCTTGTGGAGGGATTCCCTGAGGATGCCAAGATAATTCGTATGGCACGAGAACGCAATGATTCTATGCCTGCATTTGTTGTTCAAAAGATTGAAAACCTTGTTAAAAATATTGATAAACCTAAAATTGCCTTGTTCGGTTTGTCGTATAAGGGGAATGTAGATGATATACGCGAAAGTCCTTCGTTACATGTATATAGTTTACTTCAATTGAAGAACTACAACATTTCGCTTCATGACCCACATGTGAAATATTCTCCTGTTCCGTTGTTATCACAAGAGGAAGCCTTGCAGGATGCAGATTGTCTAGTTATTCTTACTGCTCACGATGAATTTAAGCACATTGAACCGGGGAAGATTCATAGTTTAATGCGGAATAAAATTGTTCTGGATACACATAACATTCTGTCCAATGATTTGTGGGCAAATCAGGGATTTCTAATCATTACATTAGGAAAAGGGACAAAAACTTAATGGAGACAATAGTATGAGCAAGCAATGGGGTGGTAGATTTGAAGAAAAAACTGACCCGACGGTAGAAGCATTTACTGCATCGGTTCATTATGACTGCCGATTGGCAATATTTGATATTCAGGCAAGTATTGCCCATGTCCGAATGCTGGGAAAGCAAAAGATTATTCCTCAGAAGGATGCTCAGAAAATTGTTCAGGGATTAGAATGTATTCTCAAAGAAATAGAGCAGGGAAAGTTTGCATGGAATCCATCATTGGAAGATGTTCATACAAATATTGAGCATGCACTTATACAGAAAATCGGTGATTGTGGGAAGAAATTGCATACCGCACGCAGTCGTAATGACCAGGTTGCTACGGATATGCGTCTCTGGGTACGCTCGCAAGTGGATACTATTGTTGAGTATATAGCCCAATTTCAGAGTGCATTAATTGAGTTTGCGGAATTACATCTAAATGTTATTATTCCTGGTTTTACACATTTACAACCTGCCCAACCTGTCCTGCTATCCCATCATATCTTAGCCTATTTTGAAATGCTACAACGGGATAAACAACGCTTTTATGAACTTCGTCATCGTGTCAATACATTGCCTTTGGGAGCCACTGCTCTTGCAGGGACACCTCATCCCATTGACCCCCAATTTGTGGCAAAACAACTCGAATTTGAACAATTATGTGCCAACAGTATGGATGCAGTTTCCGACCGTGATTTCCTGATAGAGTTTTGCAGTTCTTCCTCTTTGCTTATGATGCATCTTTCACGCTGGTGTGAAGAATTGATTATCTGGTCATCGCCTCTGTTTGGTTTTATTGAAATTGGTGATGCTTTCACAACAGGTTCCAGTATAATGCCACAGAAGAAAAATCCGGATGTGGCAGAACTGGTACGCGGGAAATCCGGCAGAGTTTATGGTCATTTATTTTCTTTACTGACGTTGATGAAAGGTTTACCCCTTACCTATAATCGTGATATGCAGGAAGATAAAGAGGCAGTTTTTGATACTGCAGATACGGTGGAAAGTTCTCTAATTGTATGTACTAAGATGGTCAAATCTATTAAAGTAAATGTAGATAACATTCAAAAAGCCCTTAACCTGGGCTATATGGAAGCAACAGACCTTGCAGATTATCTGGTGGAGAAAGGTGTCAGTTTCCGCGATGCTCATTCTATTATTGGTAAAATTGTCCTCTATGCTATTAAAAACAAAAAGCCTCTCCGTGAATTAACTCTGGATGAGTATAAATCTTTCTTATCGTTGTTCGATAAGGATGTTTTTGCAATTCTGCAGCCTGCCACCATAGTAAAAAGGCGAAATTCTCCGGGGGGAACCAGTCCTTCCTGTGTTAGAAAAGCCCTCCAAAAAGCCCGAAAACGATTAAGATAGGTTTTAGACTGTTTGGGTTTATTCGTCTTGTTTGTCCCTGTCAGAAAATCTTCATTCCGGCACGAATTCTAGACTTGCAGAATTGATACAGTAGCGAAGATGTGTTGGTAGAGGACCATCTGGAAAGACATGTCCTAAATGCCCTTTACAATTTGAACAGTGGACTTCTGTTCGTATCATCCCATAACTTGTGTCTATCGTTTCTTCAATTACTCCTTCTGCTATCGGAGTCCAATAACTGGGCCAGCCGGTTCCAGAGTCAAATTTATGCTCTGAGGAAAAAAGTTTTTGACCGCATCCAGCACAAATATAAACCCCTTTTTCCTTATGTTTCCAATATTTTCCGGTGAACGCTGGTTCTGTACCATTACATTTCAAAACATAGTAGGCTTCTCTGCTCAACTCTCTATCTTCTTTCTGTTTATCATCCAGCATAATAAAATCCTTTCATATCATAATAATAAAACAAACTCCTGGATAATGTTATTTCAATTTTTCACGGATATGTTTTCATTGATGGAAATAAATTATTGCATTGAAACATTTATATGATAAGAGTTAAAATATTGGACAAAATATTTTAATTTTTGTAATTTTATTTCTTTATTGAATTCTTATTTTCCAAAAAGGAAGTGCATTTGAAATATCTCATTCTTGTAGGAGATGGAATGGCAGATTTTCCAATTCCAGAACTGGATGGAAAGACGCCGTTGGAGGTTGCCCGAACCCCGGCAATGGATGAAATTGCTCAGCGGGGTATGATTGGACTTTTTTGTCCTATTCCGGAAGGAATGCCTCCGGGTAGTGATATAGGAAATCTTTCCATTTTTGGGTTTGATCCTCGAACCTGTTTTACAGGTCGTGCTCCGCTGGAAGCGGCACGACAGGGGATTCGCCTTACATCTTCGCAGGTTGCATTTCGTTGTAATATTGTCTCATTGCAGAACGGGAAAATGCATGATTTTACAGCGGGGCATATTTCAACAGAGGATGCATCCTTGTTAATACAGGATATTGGTAAAATGTTAGAGAAAGAGTATCCTGTTCGGTTTTATCCGGGGGTAAGTTATCGTCATCTGGCAGTTATTGATGCGGATAACACTTATTCTGTGGAAGACTTGGAACGAACGAACTGCATACCTCCCCATGATATAACAGGTCAAGCATGGGAAAGTTACATGCCTCAGGGTCCTGCAGAATCATTAATCCAATCTATAATGATGTCCTCGCAAAAGTTGCTTCCACAGCATACTGTTGCAAAGGAACGAGTTCAGCAGGGAAAACCCGAACCTAACTCATTCTGGTTATGGGGCCAGGGAAGAACACCGCAAATCCAAACTTATCAAGAAAAATTTAATCTTAAGGGTGTTGTTATATCTGCAGTTGACCTTGTAAAAGGCATAGGGATTTGTGCAGGACTGGAATCTATAGATGTACCGGGAGCAACAGGTTGGATTGATACTAATTATCAAGGGAAAATTGAAGCGGGGTTGTCTGCTCTTGCTCGTGTTGATTTTGCTCTTGTGCATGTGGAAGCACCAGACGAATCAGCTCATCAAGGCGATTTAAAATTAAAAATTAGAGCGATAGAAGATTTCGATGAAAAAATAGTTCGACCTGCTTTGGAATTTGTAAAACAATCCAGAGAGGATATTCGTTTGTTCGTTTCTCCTGACCATATTACTGCCCTTTCTACACGAACCCATGCCCAGGGAGCAGTCCCATTTGTGATGTGTGGAACCGAAATTGAATTTTCGGGGGTTGAAGAGTACAATGAATCATCAGCACAAAAAACAGGTATCTTTTACCCTGAGGCTCATGAACTCATTCGTAATTTTCTTACGGGGGCACCTTTTTATATAGGAAGTTAGTTTGTTTTAATTCGCTGAACCAGGAACCCTTACTTTGCCTATTTCATATATAATATATAAACTTTAATTTGTTGGAGATTTAAATATGAATAGTCCCACACAAAAAGAAAAAGTTGAGGTCTATGATACAACTTTACGGGATGGTGCACAGGGACCCGGTATAAAATTTTCTACCGATGACCAGATTCGTGTTATCCTTGCACTGGATGAATTGGGGATACATTATATTGAAGCGGGACAACCAGCCTCCAATCCCAAGGCGGAACAAATTTTTATGAAAGCAAGAAACCTAAAATTAAAACATACAAAAATAGTGGCTTTTGGAAGCACACGGCATCCAAAGTCATCTATTAGAGAAGACCCCAATATTAACGCCTTACTTCGAGCGGAAACAGAAATTGTAACTATTTTTGCTAAAACTTCTGCACTGCATGCAACAGAAGTTTTAGGTGTTTCGTTAGAAGAAAATCTTAAACTTATTGAAGAATCGGTTTCATATCTTAAAAAACATGATAGAAAAGTGTTTCTCGATGCAGAACATTTTTTTGATGGGTATGATTTAAACCAGGAATACGCTATGCAGGCATTGCGAGTGGCACTGGATAGTGGTGCGGATTTATTAGTTTTATGTGATACAAATGGGGGACATCTCCCTCAACAGGTAGAAGTGATTACGAGAAAGGTTGTGGAAACTTTTCCCGGGACGCCCATAGGTATCCATACGCACAATGACACAGGTTGTGCCGTTGCAAATAGTCTTTCAGCGATTTATGCAGGAGCAAGGCATGTTCAGGGGACCATTAATGGCTATGGAGAACGGACAGGGAACGCTAATCTTTGCACATTAATACCTAACCTGCAATTTAAGATGGGGTTTAATGTAATTAAAGAAGAACAGATGAAAAGGTTGACTTATACAGCACATTTCATAGCTGAACTTGCTAATGTTACTCCTAAGGATTCAGACCCCTATGTGGGCAGGGATGCATTTACCCATAAAGCAGGGATGCATGCGGATGCGGTTCGAAAAACAAAGAGCAGTTATGAACATATTAATCCCGAATGGATAGGAAATCTTACACACGTTGCAGTTAGTGAACTTTCCGGTCGCTCAAACCTTATCCAAAAAGCCGAAGAATTAGGAATCCATCTTGATAAGGATAGTCCCCAGGTTCGTAAATTATTACAACGCATCAAGGCATTAGAAACGGAAGGATATGAGTTTGAAGGGGCTGATGCATCTTTTGAATTGGAATTGTTAAAAGCGATGGGGTTGTATAAGCCCTCTTTCGAAGTATTAAGTTTTCACACGCGTGTAAATCAGTGGGCAATGGACCGACATGCGGAGTCAGAAGCCACAGTGAAAATCCAACTTCCGGATAATTCTATTGCACACACAGTTGCGAACGGAGATGGTCCAGTAGATGCTTTGAATAATGCACTTCGTAAAGCATTAGAACCTTATTTCCCCGAACTGAAAAATGTGCATCTCGAAGACTACAAAGTCCGCATACTTAATGGACAACGTGCTACAAAATCAAAGACCCGTGTACTTATTGAATCCAGTGACGAAAAACAACAATGGGGTACTGTTGGTGTATCGGAAAATATTATCACTGCATCGTTCATTGCCTTGATTGATAGTATATACTATAAACTTTATAAAACTAATAAGGAACAAAATAATGATGAAACCACAAATCGTTAATAAAAAAGATGTACAAGGGAAAGAATATGGATGAGGATGTTTATATAAATTATTTTTCGGTTTTAGGTCTGGAGGAGGACTGTAAAACGGGAGATGTGCGTAAGAATTACAAAAAGATGATGAAGGATTTAATTTTAGAAATTCATAGCACGGAAGTTACCCCGGACCGATTAGACCAATATTTGTTAAATATGGCAAAATTAAACGCAGGTTTCTATATTCTTCGAGATGATGAACGACGGAATGCGTATGTAGAGCAACGGAAGAGAGTAATCCAACTTGAAAAGCAGTGGTGTGAAAAAGGAGAAAAAGACCCTTCTTCACCAGAGGCAGACCAACTTCGCCGTGAATATGACCGTGTTCTTCGCGATTTTTTAACGAAATATATGGAAGAACTGGTTTTGGAAGCAGGTCGTGATAAAGAATGTGTTGAAACCAGTAATTGGGATGCCCATCATGAACGACACGCAAGCAGGGTTCTCCGACACTATCGACAAAAACTTTATTCACAAATTCATGAAAGGCTTCCGTATTACGATGTAACCAAACCCAATATCGATTGGTCTGAGCGTGAACGTACTGTTGAACAAATTTTACAAGGAGGTAAGATATAACTATGACTGGTAAAAACCTCCCTTCCGGAAAAGTCGTTGAACAAGAAATGATTGATTTAACCTTAGCCAAGGCAATCGCGGATGGAGATATTGTCAATTTTCGTTTTTTATTTCTGCCCTATTCTCCTCTTCGCGAAGATTCTACCGAAGATATAGAATCCATAAAATATTCCTATTTATTGCCCACAGAAGAGGAAGAACAAAATCCATTATTTAAACAATCTCTGGAATTAGTTTCTCGCAAAGATATTCGCGAACATGTGCAAAAAGAATTACATAAAAAAGGACCTGCACAATTGCCATCAGATTTGTTACTAGCTTTAGCGGATAATGCCGTTCGTCATGAAAAATTTACTTCCGCATCACAAGCCTATGAACTATTACGAATCCGACGGCGTATGCAGGATTTATTCTTTGAACAGGGGGAAAGAGAACTGGCTCGGAATAATATCTCACTGGCGGTTCGTGCCTATCGTATTGCTTCCGCTTTAGAATATGATTATAGTGCATTTCCTGAACCCCTGCCGGCTGTTCCGCGTTATCATGACCAGGCATTAATACTACATGCAGAATATAAAAACAAATGGTCTGAATGTATCGGGAATATGCCTATGGAAAGTTTTTTGAGAGTAGGATTTAATTATCTATTTCTACTACCAGAACATGCCGGTAAAATTACTACAAAACCGATAGAAATACAAATCCCTTTTCTTATAGAACTTGTTCGACAAATAGATACAAAATGGGAAGAGTTTATTCAAAATATTAAAGAAGTTATCCCTCTTATGGAGGAACTATATCAGGAAATAAAAATACGAATAGGACGCATAGCGGATGGACATCTATGGGAAGATGAATGGGATGAGGGATTGAATACAGAGAAATATCTTGAAATTCCTGAGAGACTTCTGGGAAGAACACTTAATCAAAAAGACTGGTGGGCATACTTAAGGGAGTTATGTTATGAACATCCTCCCTCTGCTTTATTTATAGCACGACAAATGATTGGGAAAGAACAGGAAATCATAATCCCTCGATATGATTCGGATAATCCCATTATTCAGCAATTAGGCTTACCGCTATTACCCAATATAAGCATTAACTAATGACGGGTTGTTATATAAGAATAAAAAGTCTATTCTCTTTTTTGAAGATAGATAAACTAATAAAGAGTTTTCATCTGTATGTTGAATTGATTGTCTTTTAGGGTGATTTCGGAAAATCCACCTTTTCTTGGTTGTGAATAAAATAGAGGGGGAGAGCATAAATAAGTAATAAGTGGCTGGGTATCGTCTTTATTTACACTGTAATGATGAACATGTCCAGCAAGATAGAGTAGAGGTACTGTGGTTTGTATAAGTATTTTACGAAGCAGGTTTGAGTTTTTAAGTCTCCGGGAGTAGGAAGAATAATACTCTGGCGTCTGGTGTAAAACAGGATAGTGTCCACAAACAATCGCCGGTCTATCAAGAGATACAATTATTTTCTCAAGTCGTTTTAATTGTTTTGTATCTATTACCCCCCGTGAGGAAATAAGATTAGGTCGGACTGTGTGAATAAGGATTAAAGGTGTTCCATCGGACAAATAAATAATGGCAGGGTAATCTTCAGGTATAAAATATTCTGAAAATAGGTTTTCATATCTTTTATAACGGATGGCTTCAAAGGTGTAGTAATCATGGTTGCCGGGGATAATATAAATCGGGAAACCTTTTTTCTGAACCGTATCAAGAAAATTTTTAGCGAGGAGAAATTCTTCTTCAAGAGCGGTTACAGTTAAATCTCCGGATACAATTATTGTCGCATTTTTGTACTGGCTTAAGAGAGTTATAAATTGTTCTATACTTGTGAAATCGAATCTTCTCTTACGATTTAATTCCCAATTTAAACAGCCTAATATTCTCTTATTGAACAATTTTAAGACATTTCCGGGAAATTGAAAAAAATGTAAATCAGTAATATGAATTATTTTCAAGCTGTTATCTTTCATCTGTGTGAAAATCTATATCTTAATTTAATAATGCTGTGAGGTCATTTAGGTCCTTGATTTGTTCCTGGATAGATACGGGTGCATAGAAAGAGGTATTGGGATTGACATTGAAAACAGAGCAATTTCGTTCAGGAACAATCCACCATAGGGCATTCTGTATGTCGCCAATACTTCGAATGCATGGGATATAAAAATGTTGTTCCCAAACACTATCATCGTTTATGTCCAGTTCATTCATATCTGCAAAGATAGGGTCGGCAATATCACAAATAGCCCCTGCTAGTAATGACAATACACCGGCATTTCCCATACCGATTAATGTAATAGGTGTTTGTAAATCTCTTCGGGAACTTAACCAAACCAGCGATGTGATAATATCTTGTATCTGTTCGGCAGAGCGAGTATTTAAGAATGTGTCCAGATAATTTGAGGTTTCTTTCCTTTTAACTTTTTCAAATGGTGATTGATGTTCTCCTGTTAAAAACAGGTCTATCAAAGCGATTGCGTATCCTTTTTGCATAAGATTTTGAAGTGCGGGATGAAGTGAGCCATCCGGATTTACAAAGTATCCTTTGCCTTCATGATGAACACATAACACCACTTTTTGTGTTTCCGGTTTATTAGACCTGTAAAATAATAGAGGTACCTTGTCGTGAATTTTTGCCCGTGATATAATCCATCGTTCTAACACAAATGTTGCTTCTCTACTCACAGAGACACATGTTCCCAAAGTATCATTCATAGCAGGTATTTCTGCGCCGGTTACAATGGCGAGGGAATGTTTATCTTTTTCACGGAATTCTTTTACCTGTTCTTTTTTTATTGCAATATATTTATTCCGTAATGACTTTTTCTCGGAAACAAATTTATTTAGGGTTTCGTCATAACCTACTTTTTTCAATTTTTCAATCTTATCATCTGTAAAAACGCGAAGAGATTCTTTCGGTGGAATTTCGAAATCCGGCTCTGAAAATTGTTCCCAATTTTGTTGTGGAAAGAACTGTTTTCCAAAGAAACGATACACCGCTTCACGGCTCTCTTTATTATAGTTATGTTCTGCGTTAACCTGCTGGTATTCTAAATTTGTATCTTTACCATACAATTTATATATGCTTCGGATTGCAGGATATTCCACCCGTGGAGTTGCTCGTGTCCAATCACCTGTGGCACATACCAGTATCATAGGTCGTGGAGCCATTAAGGCTCCAATTTCCATATTTGACGCATTCCTGCGAATTAACGGGGCATTTTCGCAGATACAGCCTCCCTGCATGGAACAGGAAATCATATTAACAGGTGCGGAAACTTTAACTCGCGGTTCCACTGAAAATAGTAGAAATGTTTGTGTTCCTCCGCCGGACGCACCTGTGCAGGCAATTTGTTCTGGGTCAATATCCGGTAATGTTTGTAGAAAATCCAATGACCGAATGCTATTCCATAACTGGATAGCACATGGATGAATAGCCCACAATTTTAGTAAATTAGTGCCCCAGTTATGTGGGAGTTGTTGTGAATCATTATAACCAACCATATCATAACTAAAAACGACAAAACCCATGCGAGCCATAGTGATACATCGACCCGGAACAGAACCTATATTGCTATTCTCAAATCGTCCTTCTTTCCAGTGTCCGTGGGGGCATAACACCCCAGGATGTTTACCCTCTTTAACAGGACGATATAGATTACCGGTAACATAAAATCCGGGGAATGATTCAAAATATACTTTTTCCACAGTAAAACCATCCCCTTGAAACTTATCAAATATTTTTGCATTTAACGAACACTTTTCTTGCTCCGGGAAGAGTCCACATGCAATAGATATGGTTCTGCGAAGATATTTTGCAAAAGATTCCCAGTCCTGTAAATTTTCAAAATGGGGCATCGTAAAAACCGTATCTGTATTACGTCTTATCTCTACGCGTGCGTCGAATACTCGTTCCGGTTCTTGAAGGACCCGTGCATATTTACACCACGCCTCAGGATTGTAATCGGTTTGATTGGATATGACAATAGAGGAGACATTTGCATCTCCCTGAACCTGTATGGTTTGTTCTCTTTTTATAGGTAATGAACTTATGTTTAACCAGATATGGTCTGTAGTGTCTTTTTTATTTTTTTCCTTTTCAGGAGCCGAATAAGATAATTTTTGATTATCAATAATTACTTCTCCTGATTTACCTTTTTCCGTCCAGACCCAAACGGTGTAATTTCCATCTTCCGGAACCTTTATCTCGCCCCATTCGTAAGCATTAACCCAGAGAATGGCATGGAAAAGGATAAAATGTATGGAAAATAAAGTTGTGCTAATCATGGATTATTCCTTATTGTTACTTTTTTCATTCCAGTTAATAAGTTGGTCTTCTGTGAAAATAGCGAGATTAATTTGTGTGCGTTCATGCGAGGTAAATGTTAATGCTATTCTACCATCCTTCAACTGTATGGCATAGGGGTAAGCATACGAATCCTTACCCCGCACAAGGTCTCTTTTTATCTTCCATGTTTTCCCTTCATCCATTGAGATTGCCACGGAAAGAGGATTTCTATCCCCGGGATTGTCATTGAAAAACAACAAAAGATGTCCATTTTTTAACTTTATAAGGTCGATAGCAGCGTTAGGGTTTACAAATTCTGTGTCTACGCCATCTGTCCATGTTTTTCCGCCATCATAAGACTCGGTTCGCACAACAAAACCATCTGGTATAGGGTCATATCCCCCTCCACGACGACAGTATGCAAGAAGATGTGTATCGCTCAAGGCTACTACAGAAGGTTGTAAATTACCGATACGTGAGTGGACATGATTGCTCTGTGTCCATGTGCGAGTTTTTAAATCGTGAATGAAAAATACAGAACTTGTGTCTGGAGATGTAAATTCCGGGTTATCCCCTTTCTCGTGATACGCCGGCAAGATGAATTTACCATTGTTTAATAATAGGGGTTGTGAACGCACCATCATACCAGGGTCAAATGCAAGCACAGCGGAGTCAGACCATGTGTTGGCTCCATCTTTTGATATTTTGTAATGTATTCGTGAAGTACACCATGTCGTTCCATACCTCACGACATAGAATAACCAGACAATATCATTTGGTCCTTGCCAGACTACAGGATTTCCCTCTCCAAGCCAGGGAATATCTGCAATAACTACTGGTGATTGCCATTGGTTAGAATTTTTAGGTAACCTTGAACCGAATACTTTCGTGTCTTCATCATATTCTCCAGAACCACAATAATAAGCCAGATATAAATCGCCATTATTCAATTCTGTAATAGATGCTGGATGTTTATACTTTCCTCCGGGTGTTTCTGTCCCGAATACTTTTTGAATAGATATTTCAGGATTCACACACACTACTTCCGGAAAAGAATGAGCAAATTGACCAATGAGTAGTATTAGAAGTAAAAGAAGACTGAAAAATTTCATAATATATTTCCTCCAACTATACAGAATTATTTTTCTTAATTCTATATGGATAAAGGATAAAAGTCAAAAAAGGAATTTGATTAGTTTTAGTATTAGATGAGTTGAACCTGTCGGATTTGTCGGATAGGTCTGAACAAATAATACATATAGTACTTATCTTTTGTATAATGTAATAACAGAAATTCTGTGAACCAAAAGGACTATTTAATACATTTATTTAATATAACTATTAAAGGAAAAAATACAGGGAAAAACGCCATGTTTGTTAAAAAATTTATTTCATTTAGCAAAACCCTTCTCATGTTATTTATTATAGTTGTAACCGTAGTCCTGTTGACAGGGGTCATGTTAGAAAAAGTATATGCAGGGAATTATGTACAATCTCCTATAAATATGATTAAATTGCTCGATTACGTTATTCAATCTCAACGGAATTTTGATGTGAACAATATGCATATATCCTCACCAATGAAAGGAAAAACCCTGAAAGTTCTTGCGGATAGTTACAACTTGTCCCGCTTAAATATTTATGTGCCTGTTATTGCCAAATACCCCGAAATTACAACGGACACAATTACTTTTGTTGCCTGTAATGAAAGTGATATTTGTTTTAATAATGGACAATGGATAGGGAATGTTTTTTCCGACACTGTTCTTATTCCGGGAGAAAGTCATATTAATCTTCGGTCATATATAACCGGTTCAGTTTTTGCTCAGGATCTATTTATATACGGACTTATAAATGCCCAGAATGTCCAGACAGAACCAACGATAGTGTTTTCCTATACCGACACAAATAATCTATCTGAAACCATACAGGTTCGTCTCGAAGAAGTATCTGCGGATGTGGATACTGATGGCAACGGTTTGCCTGATGACGTGAAAAATGTCCTGTTGTCAGGTGAATTTTGGTCAGCAAATCGATGGATTAATAATGCATTACGGAATGTATATATTCAGAATATAGATGTTCCGGGAGACACCACAAAAGTTATTCCCTTAAATTTGGTCGAAATAGAGTTTCCTACACTTGAAAAATTAAAAAAAGAAGCGGTTATTCCTATGCAGACAAACTTTGCATATTTGATGATTGTTGTTTCCGATGATATTTCTGCACAGGTAGATATCGTTACACAAAACCCGGGAGAAAAAGACTTGTCCACATGGATTAATGATGCTATGAGTAAAGCACCCGGAAATGTCAATCAAGAAATAGGTTTCATAGGTATTCATCTGTTTTATATAGATGAACAGGGGCAAAGCCATGTTTTATCCTTGCCAGAATCTTTTCCTATAGAAGTGAATATACGGGGGCTGTCAAAACCTAACTGGGTACAGATAAAACCATATTCGTTTCCGTCAACTGTGGTAGAAAATTATTTAACTAACGACACGGAAAAAGAAGACAACTGGATAGAAATCCCTTCAATTACAAATTCACAAGGAATGACTTTAAATGTTCAAGGAAATGGAATTATTGCTCTTTACAATTTAGGAATTAATATAACAAGCATTACGCCCAATCAAATTCCACAGGGGATAGAGACCCCTTTAACATTACAGGGAATCATTCCTGTAAACACAGTAAAAAGTATATCTCAGGCATCTGAGTTATATGAGGTTCTAATAGGAGGGAAAACCGCTTTTTTCCGTGATGGTTCTACAAATCAATCGGATATTGCTATCACAGCTTATAATGGCTCCAATGAAAATAAGATGTTCATAACCGCTCCAGCAATTTCTGATTCGGGTAGTGTTGACCTTGAGATTATAGACAAGACTGTTAATGGATTATCGTTTCTTTTTCCCGACGCTATTACTATTCTGGATGTATTTCGTATCACAGCAGGGATTGAACGAGGACCTGATACTCAATCACAAGAAGCAGAAGTTATTATAAATCCTGTTAAAAACTCTGCACTTCCCGAAGATGGGATGTTTTTCGATGGAGATATGGTGACTCTATCTGTTCAAAATATTGATGAAGGAGACCAGTTTGATGGTTGGTATTCTGCGGATGGAACCTTATTTTCCCGTTTAACAGAACTTATCATTCGTGTGCATGAGAATCTGAACTTAAAAGCGCGAATTCAGCGACGACAGTATTCTTTAAGTGTCGCCGTAGAACCATCGGATACAGGAACGGTTATCTTAAATCCTTCGGGTGAAAGTTTTGCCCCGGGGACAGAGGTAGAACTTACCGCAGAACCTATACCCGGATTTAAGTTTACAAAATGGCTTCTTTCAAAGAATAAAACTTCCACGGATAATCCTTTGAAACTTACTATAGATGAAAATTATTCAGTAACGGCGGTATTTGAAACGGGACCACCAGAGTTTTCAGGTATTGCCCGACTTGCTAATGGTAATTTTGAAATAGATAATTTGGGTAAAGAACGATTGGTTGTTTGGGCTTTTGGTGGGCTTGTATGGCGGATAAATGGGTACAATTTAGAAGAAACTACAACCTTGCAACTTGTAGATGCCCGAACAGGAAAGGATATTGGCTCACCCTTTACAGGTATTAACATTGCAGATGACGGAACCTATATTGATTTTATTATTCCACCGTATCCTCTTTATTCGGATACCATGCCATCTTTTGTAGATGTTGATATAAAAACAGGAACATCTATAGTTCCTGCTTTTCGCTATTATCATTATTTAAAAGACACCTTTAATATCTATTCTACAGCATTTATAACGGATTTATCGAAAGCCGAGAATATATCCGTTTTTATTGATGGAACAGCCCAGGGTTCTATACAATTTCCTGGAATAGGGGAAAGTGGTCTTCAAACTTATGGTCTTGTCCGTGTTACACAGATTTTGAATAATCCAACACCTTCAGCAGTGGCAAGTCTTTTAGGGAATACCCTGATTCATGGGGGTATTTATGGTTTACCCATAGAAAGTACTTATGAAGTGGCATACTACCTTTATCAGAATGATACATCTATAGATTTACCGGAAGTTGGGACTGCAGTATATACACCCGCACAAGATGCACAGAAAAGGCCGTTGTTTAGCCAGGATGTTTTCCCTTACAACCTTGATGGTACTATAAGTGATGTTCCAACGATAAAAATTACATTACCTACAAATGGTCTCGATTACAATTATTTCCGTGGAGGGATAACTGTTTTTGGACAATCTTCAGAGTATAACTATGTAGATAATCAGGTTATCCCTGGACAACGGACTGCTTATCAATCACAGATATTAAGCACAGATATAGACCCAGTTATGACAGAAAGTAGCATAGGTTCCACTCAAAAAATAACTCTTCGGGTTTATTCACTTAATGGATTTGGAATACGAAAACAATCATTACTTCCCTTTGATGTATCAAGTATCATAAGAATACCAACAAACAATGGAGTTATGCTTGCAAAAACTGCTGGTGATGAAGATGTTACTATTACTGCTCCTCGAGGAGGGCTTGCATATGTGGACCGTATCGAATTACTCAATTTAGATGTAGGAATTGATGAGGTTGTCAGACCTGAAAGTATTGTGGGACAGACCGAGGGACTCCTAACTTTCAAGACCCCTAAAGTTACGAAAACAGGTATTGTAGATATTCTCATATATTTGAATAGTCAACCTACGGTGCCGGCGGTTATATTAGACAATGCTATAATGTATTATAGAAATCCTGTAGTTCTGGATAACTGGGGCTTAATTCCTGTGGGAATGCTTCTTACTACTTTGGGCTTCGTTGCTGGGGGAAATAGTGGCGGTGGTGGACCCTGTTTTATTGCTACCGCTGCGTATGGCACACCTATGGCAGAAGAAATTGATATTCTCAGAAAATTCCGTGACCAATACCTTTTAACGAATGCTGGTGGAACTGCTTTTGTTGACCTATATTACAATATGAGTCCTCCATTAGCGAATTGGATTGCGTGCCATCCGCTATTTGCATTTCTTACCCGTTGTTTGCTGACACCTATTGTTTGGTTGAGCAAACTGGCAATTTACTATCCCGTATTATTATACTTGCTATGCTTTATCTCAGGGTGTTGTGTGATACTTTATTACAGGAAGAAGAAGCAAAGAACATGAATACGGTTTTCTCATTATAAAAAACAAAGGTAGAATGAACGATATACGACAATTTTTTATTTCAGATGAAACCCCTTCACTTCGAATAGACCTTTTTTTATCAGACCAATTTGAAGGGATTTCTCGAACCCGAATACAGGATATGATAAAAGCGGGGAAAGTTTTTGTTAATGGTAGGCAGATAAAAAAGGTTTCTACACTGATAAGTTCGGGTGATTGTATAGAGATAATACTTCCGAACATTGAAGAGAATACGGAACTGATTCCTGAGAAAATACCGATAGAAATTCTTTATGAAGATAAAGATGTGGTCGTTGTGAACAAACCTGCTGGTCTTGTTGTTCATCCTGCACCGGGACATATTTCTGGGACATTGGTAAATGCATTGTTGTATCATTGTAAAGACTTTGTAATCTCGGGTGCCCCTAAACGACCAGGTATTGTTCATCGCCTGGATATGAATACTTCTGGTGTCCTTGTAGTAGCAAAAAATCCGGAAAGTTACCGTCACCTACGAAATCAAGTTGAAAATAGGGAGTTCTCGCGGAAATATTTAGCATTAGTAAAAGGTATCCCTAAGACAGAACAGGGGATTATTGACGCTGGGATTGGACGCAGTTTTGCAGACCCGAAAAGGATGTCTATTACAGGAATTAATGCACGGGAAGCGGTTACTCATTTCTATGTGAGAGAAAAGTTTTCATCTTTAAGTTTGTTAGAACTAAAACTAAATACAGGTAGAACTCATCAGATACGCGTACATCTACGATTTATTAGGAATCCCATAATTGGAGACCCTGTTTATGGTTTTATAGATTATTCTACATTAGGTTTCCCTAAAAATATCATTAATGCCTTTCAGAAATTACCCGGTCAGGCATTGCATGCAGGATTACTCGGCTTTACTCATCCTGCAACGAATAAGTATATAGAGTTTACAGCACCCTTACCTGAATACTTTCAAAATATTTTATATGAATTAAGAAGTTTTTGTTCCCATTAATCCACCGAACCTGACAAGCCCTATAAGTTAGACATATCAGACGGGTCTTACAGATTGTCGGGTTCGACTTAATATATTTCTTAATTTACAGGCTGAAGCCAGATGAAATCAATCCCGATATGTTTGGGTTCGTTGTTAAAATATTTCAAAGTTATAGTATGCTCACCCGCAGATATTTGCTGCTTACCCAAATTGAATTCGCGTGATAATAAGTGATGTTCATCATATAGATTTACAGGTTGAGGAGTGATTAATTTATCATCCCAGAGAACCTGAATACTTCCAGATTGAGAGGATAATGCACATATCAGGCGGATATCATAATTTCCTTCTTTTGGAACATGAATATAGAATTTTAAAATATCCCCTGCTTGTGCTGGTTTCCATAGACATAATCCTCTGCCTGCCCACATGTAGGATGATATTAATTCTGTTTTATCTGCAAATGCGAGACAATCCTCTGCCTGATAATACATCGCATTATGAGCTGCTCCTTTGGGTGCAGGTAACCAACTCCAATCCTCCTGGGCAGTTAAAGGATCGTAAATGCGGTCTGGAATAGGAGAATGGTCATCCGTCGTTTCGGGTCGAGCATAGTAATAAGCAATACGAGCATAATCCATGTTGAAAACCTCTTCATGAATTAGCAATTCTAATGAAAATGCGGTATATTCATTGAAAGGTATTTTATCGAGAATAAGCCAGCGGAAGTTAGAAACAAAGCCTCGATTTCCTGGACCATCATTGCGAGGTTGACCACAATAGGGATAATAGAAAATATCTGTTGCGGACCAGGAATAATTATAAAAATCTTCAGAACCTGTACCGAAAATAGAGGGGAGTTCATCACGGTCAACGAAAATTTTTTCATCTCCCTCTCCCCACCAATTTCCACCGGAGGTAGGTATGGGAGAAGGATTAAAAACATGACTCACTGCACCGATGATGCATCCTTTCCCTTTTGCATACAGGAAAGGTAAATCATAAGCCCGACTTGAACGCACCCAGAGTGCCTCACTCCCTTTCCAGCGAGCACAAAAATACATCGAAAGTTGTGGATTCCATTCATAGGGTTGTGAAGATATTTCGCCCTCTATAGATAATTTATTCTGTGTGAGATTTCTCAATGTAATGGTCATTTCCTTCTGGTACGGCATTATGAAACGCGAAATTAACCACCCATTAGTGGTTATTTCCATTGGTAGAGAACGATACGGATTTATTCCCGGTGCAGAAGCAAAAAAGTCAGCCAGAGGGCTATCTACTAACGGTTCCTTAATTCCATCTGCATATATGCGAAGTATTAATTCACGAAGTGTTTGTGCTGGGGTAAAATCTTTCACACGCAATTTTATGTAGGCAACCGATCCCGGTCCTGTTTTATTGTTCCAGATAGCAACTTCTTCTCTTGGGGGTAATTCACTTTCTATAGGAGTTCGTTCTAATTTCTCACCTGTTAGTATGTCATCAGGATTTTTTAGTGTGTTACAAACCCGAATGATTTCTTTTTCCGATTTTTTCAAATCGTCGGGTGAAAAAGTCTGAACAATGGTTCCACTTTCATATATACGAACCATGAGATGATAAAAATGAATATCCTTTTTCTTCCCTATCCATATAATTTTACAGGATTTTGCAAAAGGAATAGGACAATAAGCGGAATCCCGTTGATATAAACTGCCTTTCAATAAGTCCTCTTTAATTTCTGTGCTATTAATAAAGGAATTATAAGGAAATCTGAAAAAACTTTCAGCAGGTCCTTCATATATCGGTTTTTCCTCGTCATCCAAATACATTTGAATATTTCCTTTCATAGCAGCAGTCCAGAAACGAACAATTGCTCCAGGTCCATTTACTTCCGCAAGTAGATATTCTCCGTCATTTCCGTCTTTTTCCTCTTTTAATACGGAAAGGAAATTGGGAATAGGTTCACTCCCAAAGCCATCAGAATTGCTGAACCAGTCCGTATGTAATCGATGAACGCTTCGTCGGTCAAATGATGAAAACTGAACAAGTTTATAATTCACATCGGGAAACTCTGTTAATTGAGATATATCCGTGAGTTCTTCAATAAGATGTCCTGTTGTGATGACAGAATTCGCAAACACCCACAGAGGACACAACATAACTACCAGAATAAATAATAATTCTATTTTCTTGTTCATAATCTTGCTCCTTTGTTAATAGTCAGTAAATATCTTAACAAAAAAGATATTTAGAATAGAAGATAAATTTTATATAAATGTCCCGGACTTTTCTTCCGCATCTAAATTTATATCCATCGTTATCGAAAAAAGCATAAAGAAAGGTATTCGATAAAAAAAAGTTAAGGATGTTATTTTTCAGTTATTGAAAAAGAAAACTGGAGAATATTTGTTATTAATCAATTTTTTATTTTTGTTAAATTCCTGAGGGTTGGAATTATATCGTCGAGATTGTATATGGGTGCGGAACAGGTTTGTTTATGACAAAACATAG
Source organism: Candidatus Hydrogenedens sp. (assembly GCA_049968235.1). Classification (GTDB taxonomy): domain Bacteria; phylum Hydrogenedentota; class Hydrogenedentia; order Hydrogenedentales; family Hydrogenedentaceae; genus Hydrogenedens. The sequence continues at coordinate 233,754 of JBMFRC010000002.1, read as the reverse complement.
CAATACTCCCTTTTAGTTCCTGGGCTATATCTTTGTTCCTTTTCATAACAAAATAGGGGTATTGCGAATGATAAATTTTCGTTAAAATAGGGGAAGGTAATAATTTGATTCCTTGAGAAAATATTGTGCATTCTACAGGTTTGTGTTTAAGGAAAAGCATGGTGTCTAACCACGCAGGAAAAGCCTCCGGTGCTCTTTGTATCCAATTATAGTATCCCTGACATAATTGTTCCGCCATATCCAGATATTCTGAATTCACAAGGAAGCCTAATCTTGACAGAGCCATAGCAGAAGCAGAATTCCCAGAGGGTTCCTGATAGTCAAGAATAGGTTTTGAGGACGCCAGATATGGATTGCGAGTAGATTGTGATGTCCGATAAAAACCGACCCCTTCTTTATCCCAGAATTGGTGAATCATTCTTTCGGTTAACATTATTGCATTCTCAATCCAATTATCATCGAGAGTGGTTTCGTAGATATCTAATAATGCATTTATAAATAATGCATAGTCTTCGATGAATCCCTCGATTTTAGGGTTATGTAGAATGTGGGGCAAGAAACCTAATTTTTTATAATCATACAAGAAATTTTCGGCTATTTTGGTAACTATCATTAAATATGTTTTGTCTTGTATAAATATGGTCCCTTTTATACCGGCACTTATGGCAAGGGCATTCCATGATGTTATACATTTATTGTCCTTTAGAGGTTTTTCTCTGCCGTTGCGGATAGAATAAAGTTTACTAATATATGGAAGTAAAGTAAAATATTGATTTGCAAATATTTTCCAATTGTTGTAGGGAATTCCGGTATATTTCGGGTCAAGTATGTTTTTACCCTTAACCACTTCTTTATCTCTCATGGAAAAAACTTGCCAATTTCCTTCTCTTTGTATACCAAAATATTTAATAAAATGCTCCGCATCTTTTTCTAAAATATGTTTTATTTCATCATATTCCCAAACATAAAAATTTCCCTCCTCATGTTCGCTGTCTGCATCTTGTGAACTGAAAAAACCTTCACTCTCTTTGAGCAATTCTGAAATAATGTAATTGAGAGTTCTTTTGCCGACAAAATTAATAAAAGGTTCTTTTATATGAGAAGTATATTGAAAATAAATATTAGATAATTGGGCATTGTCATAAAGCATCTTTTCAAAATGAGGGACATGCCAGATGCGGTCAGTGCAGTATCGATGAAATCCCCCACCTAAGTGGTCATGAAGCCCAGAAAAAGCAAGGAGAACCAGAGTCTTTTCTACCATTTCCTTTGCACGCACATCATTATAGATAGAAGCATAGTGTAGAAGAAAAGGGAGTATAGAATTGGGCGGGAATTTGGGTTCAATACCCCACCCCCCATTATCTTTGTCAAAATTTTGATACAGAGATTCAACTGCTCTGTCTATTAGTTGTTGATAGTCATGTCCTTCGCTTTGTCCTGCAGGTAGTGATAAATGGGACTTTATCAAAGCCACGAAATTAGCCCCAGTTGTTTCTAATTGTTCACGCTTTTGAGTCCACAATTGTTGTATATAACGAAGTATATCCATGAAACCGGGATGTTGACCTACAGAATACGGTGGAAAATATGTGCCACCAAAAAAAGGTTTCAAATCGGGTGTTAGAAATACAGAAAGAGGCCAGCCACCAGAGCCTGTCATCTGGACTACT
>JBMFRC010000002.1:230299-231982 GCA_049968235.1 Candidatus Hydrogenedens sp. | reverse complement strand
ACAGAAAGAGGCCAGCCACCAGAGCCTGTCATCTGGACTACTGCATGCATATATATTTCATCAATATGGGGATGTTCTTCGCGGTCAACCTTAATTGATACAAAGTTTTGATTTAATTCATCAGCAATATTTTGATTCTGGAAACATTCCTTTTGCATTACATGACACCAATGGCATGCAGAATAGCCAATGGAGAGGAAAATAGGTTTTTCTTCTTCAGTTGCTTTTTGAAATGCCTCTGTTCCCCATGGATACCAATCCACAGGGTCCTCCGAATGACTTAGAAGATAAATACTTTTTTCATTTGCAAGTCCATTTTTTTTCATACAGGGAATCATTCCTTCTTGTATTTAAAAGGGAGATGGGCGATGTGGCGTAGAGAAAAAGGGGACCAGGGGATGGGAAGGGTATGCCACATCGCCCAAAGGAAAGGGCTATGGTATGTTGTTTTGTAGTCAAATATCTATTCAATTTTCATTTAACTTAACATTTCTTTCTATAAATTTTATTTCCTAACTTCCCGGAGTTGTTAACATTCCTTTTAATTCATCCATAAACTCATTTATATCACGGAATTGCCGATATACTGATGCAAAACGAACATAGGCAACCTCATCTAACTTTTTCAAACGCTGGATAACTGCTTCACCTATTTCTCGCGAGGTTACTTCCTGTTTCCCTGCATTAAAGACACTTTTTTCTACATCATCAATCAACGCCTCTACCTGTTCCAGACTAATCGGTCTTTTATGGATTGCCTTTATAATCCCTTGTTTTACCTTCCATCGTTGATAATTTTCATGTCTGCCATCCTTTTTCACCACCATTGAACTTACCTCCTCCACGCGTTCATAAGTGGTATATCTTCGACCACACTTCAAACATTCCCTCCGTCGTCGAATGGCATTCCCTTCCAGAGAAGTTCGACTATCTACAACTTTACTCCTCGCATGATTACAGAATGGACATTTCATAACCTTTTCCCTTTCTTATAATTATTTTCTATATTATGGAATAATTTTTTTTACAGGCTCATCAACACAATATATAGTAACATCCTTTATTCTAATAAACATAAAAAGATATATATAGTATGATCATTGTATTTTACTACTTTATCACATTTTAACTCATTTGTCAAGAATAAAACGACAAAAATGTGTCCCCATATTTTTCTTCCCGGTATTTTTCCAATGGAGGGAATTGTGTCGAAGGAGGATTAAATTTACTATGTTCTATAATTAATAGTGTATTTGAAGAGAAAACACCGTGTTTTTGCATTCGGGCTAAAAGTATTTCCCATTTTGTAAATTCATAAGGCGGGTCCATAAAAACAATATCCATCCCGATAGGAAGTAAAGTTACTTCTTGTGGTAATTCCGCCTTTATGATAATTCCTTTATCAATAAAATGTGTTTTTTTTAAATTAACTTCAATATAATGTATGACTCGTTTAGAATATTCTACGAAATAAGCACATTGAGCTCCGCGACTTATTGCTTCTATCCCATTGGCACCTGTACCTGCAAAACAATCTAAAAATTTAGCATTTTCTATTTGTTTACTTAAAATATCAAAAAGAGCTGTCCGAACCCTATCCAAAGTAGGTCTTGTATCTTTACCTGTTGGAGTCAGTAATTTTGTTCCTTTTGCTATTCCAGCGATAACACGCATAAAAATAAT
>JBMFRC010000002.1:0-230289 GCA_049968235.1 Candidatus Hydrogenedens sp. | reverse complement strand
TATTTTTAATAAGATTATAAATAATTTCAATGCATATTTTCTTTTCTTTTCTCTTCTTTTCTATTCTATTGTACTTTAAAGTAAATATTTAATATACAGGCACATATTGATTTATAAAAGAATGATATGGAGGTTAGAAAGAAAAATGAGGTATATAAGACAAATGTAATAAAAAGAATAAAGAGTTAATTTTAATACTATGTCTTTATAACAAAAGTAATTCTACCCGTTTACTTATTGTATTTTTTTGTTGTGTGTATAATATTTAGATAAATGGATAACAATTTTATAACTATGGGATTTCCGAATGAAGTTGTAGATTTCTGTTTGTAATAAGTAGGTATTATGCATAGGGAATTAAATGTTTATATCCAATCAATGGATGCTTTTATTAAATTGTCTTCTGTATTGGCAACCTTTTCAAAGGCAATCTGAGTCTGTTCAGGTTGGAAATGATGTGTCAAGATAGAGTTTATATTGATTTTTCCCTGTTCAATTAGTTTAATGGTGGCAGTAAAGTTATGGCGGAAACGCCGACACCATTGAAGTTTTAATTCTCGCCGTCGAGCAATGCTGACGGGTATCGGGTCATAATCTTTTCCGGAGATACCAACAAGTATAGATCGACCTGCGGGTCGTGTTCCATTACAGGCGATGGCGATCCCCTCAGAACGATTTGTGCAGTCAAAAGTAATATCAAAATTGTAATTGCCTGTTATTTGTCGAATCCATGTAACACTTTCTTCAATATTATTTTTTAGGGGTGCGGAGAAAGTTTGATGAACCCCTAATTGTTTTGCAACGATTATGCGATGTGGAATAATATCTATCCCTGCAACAAGGGATATTCCACTGAGAAGCAGAATTTGTGCCGTTAGTAAACCTATAGAGCCTAATCCTACAACCAGTGCAGTTTCCCCGGGATGAACATCCGCCAACTCTACTGCATGTAAAGCAACTGCTGTTGGTTCTACCATAGAAGCAATAGGGGCGGTTATAGATTGTGGAACAGGGAAACAATATTCTGCGGGAACGGCTACATATTCAGATAAAGCACCATCACAGCCCGGTCCTCCTAAAAAACGCATATTGGGACACACATTATAATGTCCTCTTTTGCAATATTCACATATTCCGCAGGCAATACCGGGTTCAACACACACCCGTTTTCCTAAAAGATGTTCATGTATTGATCCTTGAATCTCACAGACAATTCCTGCAAATTCATGCCCCAAAACAAGCGGTGGTGTAATAATCTGGTCGCCAATTTTCCCTTCAAGGAAATAATGGATATCTGACCCACAAATACCGACTGATTCCACCTGAATAAGAACTTCTCCGGGCTTTAATTTCGGTTTCGGTCTCTCGATAATCTCTATTTTATGTGGACCGACCCAACAGGCTGTTTTCATTTTTTGCTTCTATTCTTCTTTATCGTATTACATTAAGTATGATTTCAGCGCGTTCTGCTATGTTTACAATATGGTCGCTTACACGTTCCAGATGACCTAATAAGTCTAAGAATACCACACCTGCTTTTACGGAACATTCTCCTGTATCCAGACGGTGGACATGATTTTCTGTAAATTCGTATATTAGTTCTTGAATTTTTCCGCCTGTGAAGATAGATTTATTTGATGCATCCATATCATGTTTTTCAAATGTCTGGAAAAGATATTCTAACTGGACATTTAACTGGCGTTGTATCTCACGGATTTCATGAAGGGCGGATGGGGTCAATTTTAAATCGTTCTGCTTTAAGATATTATATAGTTCTATAAATGATTCTGCATGGTCTCCTAATCGTTCCGCATCGTTTACTGCATGGATTAATGCAGGTATAAGTTTTGATTCTGCAGGTTCTAATTCTTTGCGAGATAGTTCGATAAGATATTCCGTTATATCGTGTTGCAATCGGTCTATAAGTTGTTCTCTTTCCTGAATTCGTTCGATGAGATTTTCTTTTCCATCACAGAATAAGTCACAAGCATCATTTAACGAATTTTGCCCTTTGCGAATCATATAGGTTACTTCTTTAACTGCTTGTTCCAGAGCAAAGAGGGGTGAACTAAGTAATTTTGGTTCCAGATATTCAAGCACTGTTTCACGGTCTTCCCGTGTTGCAGGGATGATTAACATACAAAGTTTTGCGTGCAAATTCACAAAAGGTAAAAATAGGAAGGCATTTATAATGTTAAACAGACTATGGGCGTTTGCTGCATGTCGCACGATATTTTCTGGATGTTCTGAGAATACATTTCCCGGGGTAACCCAGTCCACAAAACCTAAGAATAAAGGTTGATGATTCCACCATGGGAGAAAGAAAAAACCAAACATAAACATAGTTCCCAGTAAGTTAAAAAAAGTATGGGCTAAAGCGGCGCGTTTTGCATTTCGATTCGCAGAAAGGGCTGCGAGATTAGCGGTAATGGTTGTGCCGATGTTATCTCCTAAAATAATTGGAACTGCAGTATAAAAATTAATTAATCCCTGAGCACATAGCGCCTGAGTGAGTCCTACGGTAGCACTACTGGATTGGATAATACAGGTTGTAATAGTGCCGATTAGAATACACATCAGGGTAGGGACAAAAGGCATAACCCCGTTCATATCTGGGGAACAATCGAATTTATGGAACCATTGTATAAATTCGGGACTGTATCTTAGAGGTTTTAATACATCAGACATAATGTTTAATCCTAAAAAGAGCAATCCGAAGCCCAATATTGCCTGACCAAATGCTCGAATTTTTGTATTTTTAGGAACCCATAACATTACAAAACCGATGGCAATCGCCGGTAAAGCCATATTTTCTAAACGGAAAGCAATTAATTGGGCTGTAACTGTCGTTCCAATATTGGCACCGTAAATAACCCCGATGGCTTGTTTTAGCGATAGAAGTCCTGCATTTACAAAACCCACTGTCATAACTGTGGTTGCGGACGAAGATTGCACGAGGGCAGTGGTAATAGTCCCTGCTAAAAGAGCTGCAACGCGGTTCTGGGTCATAAATTGTAAAATGGCTTTTAATTTACGGTCTGCGGCTAACTGTATTCCTGAAGACATCTGCGTCATACCATAAATAAATACCGCTAAACCACCCAGTAAGGTAAGAAGCAGACCCCATTTATTCATTCCCATTACTTTAAATTCTAAGGAACGGGTATCAAATCTATCACGAGGGGTTACATTGGGTCGTGTATCACGAATTTCAATAGATGCATAATTTAAACCTGTTTCTGTTCCTAACTTCCATGAGGTAATGGCTTTACCTTCACTGTCTGTTACCATATAGGTGTTTTTCATGGAAGCCCCTTTTGAGGAACCTTCTACTCGGAAAAATATTTCAACCCCTTGAGCAGGTGTGCCGTCACTATTTACTAATCGGACACCAAAAGCATCCACAGTTCCACCTGCAACAGTTTCCTTTGTAGACAGTATCTGTTCTATACCTCCAATGGCTCGTAGTCTTGCAGGTTTTATATTCGGGAAATCAGGTAAACTTGCTTCTATCCAGATATCTCCACACCAATTCCCTAATTTTAGTGTTGCACTGGCAGAACCTCCCGCATCTGTAATAACTTCCTCTGAGTAAGTATTTGATTTTACGAAGATGGCTCCTGTATCCGGGTTTACTACTTTGAACAGGACACGAACTCCACCGACACCGGAACGACCTCCTTCTCCGCCTAATATTCCTTTTTGAATTGATGTTTCCACTGTTACGCGAAACGGTTTGGATAGCACTTCCCCGTGAAGTCCTGATTGATGATTCCCACTGGCATACTCATCCGGAACAATTCTGTCCGGAATCAAAGGGCCTGAGTCGCATCCAGTTAAAAATAAAAGAGAAATTAATGGAAGTGCGAAGACACAAAAGATACGGGAAGTTTTTTTGAAATCCATAAAAAACTCCTGTTTAGAGATTTTGTAAGCAGAAAAAATCTTAACTTAAACCCGCAAGGAAGACTTTTTTGCTCTTTTTGTCTAAGGACATAAGGTTTCAATTACCCATTCCTTCCCTGTTAGATATTATAAGTAAAGATTGAGAAAGCAATCAAATTTTTTTCAGATGGGTCGGAAGAGTTAGAAATGTCAAAGAAATAAGATTATTCAAATACTTTTTCGTCTGTTTGGTCTGCTTGAGGGGCATCGAATTCCACATTACGGGTAGGTATTTCTGAACCGATGCGGAGGTATTCTTTGTACCACTCATTCTGAATAATGAGGTCCATAATTTCATTTGTCCCTACCCAAATCATGGATAAACGAATATCACGGACAATTCTCTCCAAGGGATAAATATTGGTATAACCGATACCTCCTAAAACCTGCATACAATTGTTTGCAATAGTCCATGAGGATTCTGTAACGAATTTTTTCGTTTGAGAAATCATGCGTCGAACTCGGCCAGGATGAACTTTTCCTGAATCTACTGCCTGTGCGGTACTATAAACCATAGCACGGGATGCGTCAAGGAGCATAACGCTATCTGCGACCTTAAATCCGACAGCCTGAAAATTGGCAATAGGTTGTCCAAAGGCTTTACGACGAGAAGTATATTTTGTGGCAATTTCAATTGCAGGGCGAACTGAGCCGATAGTCATGGCAGAGGTTCCTAACCGTTCAGGAATCATGTTCCGCACAAATACATTAAAACCACCGTTTATCCCATTTAGAGCATATCGTTCAGGAACTTTGACTTCATTCAGAATTAATCGCCCTGCACCACCCCCTCGAACCCCCATAAGACCATACAAGTATTTTGTTTCGACACCCTTAGTTCGTGGTACCATAAAACAAGTGAGTCTTTCATGATCCTGTCCCTCCGGATTGGTGACTGCATAGACCATAAACCAATCCGCACCTTCTGCTCCGACAATAAAGCGTTTTTGTCCTGTAATAACCCAATCTCCACCGACTTTCCGTGCTTTTGTTGTTGTTCCGAAGAAATCGGACCCACCTCGCGGTTCTGTAAGGCATTCAGCGGCATATACTTCCCCTTTGAGTAAGGGAAGGACAACTTCTTTTTTTAACTCTTCACAACCAAATTCTACAATGGCTTCTGCTACAATATCGCCACCAACACCCCATAAACAGGCTAAAGAATAACTGGCAACTCCAACTTCTTCTGCAACAATAATATCATCTACCCATTTCAGCCCACGACCTCCGTATTTCTTCGGTATACGAATACCTAAAAGATTTCGTTTACCTGCCTCTTGCAAAAATTCACGGGGAAATTGTATCTTTTCCGCATCCATATCAAGGATAAGTTCACGCGGTACCCATTTCGCTAATGCCCGTGCTTCGTCACGAAGTTTAATTTGCTCTTCGGTCATCATGTAATCGAACATTTTAAGTTCCTTTCACTTTTTCGTTGTTTCAAACTTTCTTTCCGCTATATCTTTTATAAATTGGCTTACGCAGGCGAAGATTTCTTCACTGCCGGAACCATTAAGAATTCCATGACGGGCTCGATTAAACAGCACCAGTTTTTTTTGTTCTGAAGAGATAGAGTGAAAAATAATATTAGCACTATCCGGATTTACTGTTGTATCATTTGACCCCTGAATAATCAAGGCTGGGATAGTTATCTGAGGAAGGAGTTCTTCTGTTTTTTCCATTAACAATCGTAGTTGTTGTAACCCGGCGAGAGGATTTTTTTGATAATTAATATGTGGATTTTCCGGATGATGGTCAAACAATTCCCAGCCACTACCTCCAAATTTTTTAAGTACTAAATTGAGGGTAGAAATGGTGGGGACAAGGTTGATAGCATAATTTTGCAATTTTAGTGGGGCAGAAATACTAATAACCCCTTCAATGTGTTTTTGCTTATTGGCAGAAGCGGAAAGGACAAGGCAACCGCCCGCAGAGAAACCGCAAAGAAAAACTTTTTCACAACGGGCACGCACACAGGCAATACCTCTATTTAAAGCAGAATACCAATCTTCATAGGAGGAATGAGCCAGGTCTAATGGGGAGGTCCCATGTCCTTTTAAGCGAACTCCATATACCGAATAGCCTTGCCGATATAAATAATCTGCTAATGCTCGTATTTCCATCGGTGCAGAGAGATAACCATGCGAAAGAACGATACCTATTCGAGAACCTACTACATGATGAAAAAATGGGCGTCCCATATTTGCATCTTTACTCCATTCCCGATGAAAGGAACGCATAAAATCCTTTTCAAAAATGACAACATCTTTTTGATAAAAATTCCTTGCTATTTTATATGAAAGTATGAAATTGGGTGTCCATTTTAATTTTCGAATAATAGATGTTTCCTTGTTTGAAGTCCTATTGTGAGAAGAAGAAAGAGATTGTAATACTATCTGGGGTTGTTTCCAGAAAGAATATCGAGATTTTATAGAAATACCTTCGGGATAGTTTTTACATAAACCTTGTTCCTCGAAGAAAGCAAGAATTTTATCCCACACGGGAAAATTTTCTCCTGTGGAGATTTTTTCGTGTATTAGTTTAAGTGGTTCGACAATCGGACTATTTTGCGTTTCTATAGTTTTTTGTAAGAGGGATAGAAAACGATTGCAAAAATTTTTCCATGAATATCGTACTGGAAATAGATTTGTAATAAGTTTGAATAATAAAATTTCAAAATCAGGGGAACTTTGTTCATAAAATCTATTAAATAAGTCTTTTGATTCTTCCACGGAGACAAGGTTTTTTATTGATTTTGAGTATTCCAGCAAAATTACTTCTAAAAGATGATTGATATCCAGCAAAGTATCTTTAATATTTAATTCTTTAAGTACTCCATAGGCTAATTCTTCATAAGAAATTCCACAGATAGTTTCTAATGGATTTTCACTATAAATTGAGGGATAGAAATGAGATTTAAATAGGTAGAGATTTCTAATAGGTTGAGTTTCTGTATTAAACAATAATGTATATTCTTCAACTATTTTATTTAATAGGTCATCATAAGGTAACAACCCTAAATGATATTTTATCCAGGTTTCTTTGGTGGTAAATACATTTCGAGGAAACCATAAGAAGAAAGTATCTTTCTGTTGCAGGTCCGTCGCCCAATTTTGTGGTTCGTTCTGGATGTTATAACTGTCAAGTCCTCTCTGGATAATATAGTTCCCTAATGGACTATCCATTAAAACTGCAGGGACTATTGCCTTTAATTTTTTTTGAAACTTGTTTGTAAATAGTATGGGCAATAGGAAAAGTTCAGTAATTGTGTAATATAGAGGAATAATAAGTGTTTGGGATAGTTCCGAAAATTTTGGTAAAAACGGGACATAACAATGGGTATGGAAATATTGTTGTCCATATTGCAAAGCCCACGGCTTTAATGTAAAGACAATCCAATTATATTTCTGATTGCCCTGCACTGTCATATATATAGAAACCTGAGGATTGAATTAGGGTTCAATTGTTAATGACTTGTTGTATTTCTTTAAGCCCAGATGTTCATCGAATTCTTGATGTATCTTATCTATTTCTATGGCATTATACATAAGTAATCGTTGGAGATGTTCTACGCTATCTGAATCAATCTCTTCAAATCGGATACCCATACCATCTGCTTCGATACGAACTACAAAACCACGAATATCTAAGGACTCTTTTTCCGTAGTGCCAGAAAGATATAGATGTATTCGCACTGGGGTATCTTTCGGGAAAGTTTTTTCTGTACGGAACCATAAACCTTTCATACTGATATTTTCTGTTTCTCCCTCTAACAGGATACCATTGGCAAGACGGACTTCGGCTTTCAAGCATATATTACATCGTGTAAACTCTCGCAAATCTTGTTTTTGCGATGACTTTTCTATTTCCGGGCTTTTTTCTTTTTTTTCTTCTTTACCTTTCTGCTTGGGCATGGCTTTATCTCCTAAATATAACCGGCTTTACAGATTTACTTGCCAACTATCATAATATCACAAATGAATATATATTTCATCAGAATTATTATGTAAATAGGTCTATATTAAAATGAAAAAATATTCACAAATATAACCTTGATAGAAAACTCAGCAATAAACTTTGAAATAATGCTTCCATATTCACTTTGTTCTATCCGTCTTATCCACCCCATTCTTGTCTATAATACTCCTTGTTGATGTTTAGATATTTTCACCATTCTTTTCACGATTTGTTTTCGTCATATTTTGAGAAAAACCGAAACTGATAGAAAATCCTTCAATTACAGCAATGAGTGCTGTTTTGGGGTTAAGAAACTCTATAAGAGGTGGATTGGAATAGTCTTTTTGTTCTTTAATAGAAACATAACAAAGAACAGAAGATAGAAGACACAATATACCACTGGTGATGAAGCATATTTGAAAGCCAAGCCATGAAAGGTGATAAATAACCTGCCCTGCTATAATAGGAGTTATACCTAATGCCAGTCCGGAAGTAACTGTCCATAGGTTTGTATAAGAAATGCGTTGATTTTCCGGGACCATATTTAGCATAGCACGATGTATGGATGTCCAGAATGCAGCAGAAAAAATTGTTGTTAAAACGACAAAGATAGGAGCCAGATAATAAACCCAGGGGTATCGTGGAATGAATTCGATAAAAGGTATTACTAATAAGGCGTGGCATAGTAATGCACGAAGTATAGCAGGGGAACTTCCGAATCGGTCGGAGTAGTGTCCCCACGCAGGTGCAGTTAACATAATAAGTAAACTACCTAATGAACTTATCGTAAGGATACTTCTTTCAGATAACCTTAAAATGTCTCTCAAATAGAGAACATAAATAGAACTGAACCAATTGGTAGCACTTAACGCCAGAAAAGCGGGTATTAAAAACAGAAGATATGTTTTATCTTTGAAAACAGGTCCATAAGGGAGGTAAAAATCTGCCAATCGAATAGTTATATTTCGTCCTTTTCCCCCGGGGACACGAGCCATCCAGAATAAACTTAACAATCCTCCCAATATTCCAATTGCATAGATAACGAGGAACTGACCTACTTTCGGACTTTTCCCTAAAAAGAAGCCCTGTGAAAGTAAAATAGCGACATTAACAAGTTGAACTGTGCCTGCTTCTGCACTGAAATAAAGACCGCGTTGTTCATAAGGGACAACCTCATGAAGCCATGGTAACCATCCTCCTGCACCGAAAGCGCGAGCCAGACAGAAACCTAATGTGAGTGTTATTAACAAAGTCCAGCCTGCTTTATTGCCAAATTGAGCAAGAACAAACGGCATAGCAAAGATAGGAAGCATAATAAGATTTCGTATGAGCCATGTATATAACATCAAGTTTTTTGGTCCAATGCGCGTAACAAGAGGTACCATAAAAACAGCGAGGAGCGTTGTAAAAGGTAAAAGGGAAATAAGAATACCGACACGGTCTGCTGGCATGCCAATGGTACGAGCAAATAGAACCATTGCTGGTCCTACAATACATTGCCAGGATATGACATTGAAGGAAGTAAATGCTAAATATTTTCGCGGTGCTGTATTTAGTTCTATAACAGCACGGGCTATGGGTATTTTACGAATGAAAGAAAGGAAATACATACATCAGGACAACTTTATAAAAGTATCAAGGGTATATTGAAATTGTGAATCGGTAATGTCTCGATGAAATACGATGCGAATACAATCCTTCTGTACAGCGTTTACAAGGATTTTTTTTTCGTGTAATTTCTGGACAAATACATCTGCATTATTAACCTTTATAAAAAGGATATTTGTGGGTGAAGGAAGGGGAAAAGACCAGCCTTTTTCTTCAAGGGTTCTACGGAAGATAGCCGTGCGTTCATGGTCCTTTTGTAGGTCATCAATGTGATTCTTTAACGCATATAATCCTGCGGATGCAAGGACCCCTGCCTGTCTCATTCCTCCTCCCAATAACTTTCGAAATCTACGAGCCTTTTGAATGAGTTCCCGTGAACCGCAAAGAACAGAACCTGCAGGAGCCCCCAACCCTTTGGATAGGCAAAAATTAATTAAATCACAAGGTTCTGCAAGATATCTGGCTTCTATATTACAGGCTATAGCAGAGTTGAATATTCGTGCTCCATCACAGTGTAATTTTATACCAAGTTGGCGACATATTTTACTGATATGGGATACTTCTTCATAATCATAATAAACACCGCCTCCACGATTCACTGTATTTTCGATGGATACCAGTGTTGTCGGAGCACGATGTACATCTTTGCCCGGATTGTATCTAGTGTAAATGTCTTCTCCCGAAATTTTCCCAAGTGTACCGGGCACTGTTAATGGTAGTATGTTGGCAATACGCGTTATTCCACCTACTTCATAGTGAATGGTATGAGCCTGTTCTGCAAGGATTACAGCATCTCCAGGATTTGTTAGTGTCAGGAAAGAAATTAAATTAGACATGGTTCCACTGGGATTAAATAATCCTGCTTCTTTACCCAAGAGTTCTGCGGAATATTTTTCCAGTTCAATAACAGTTGGGTCTTCGCCGTAAACATCATCGCCCACTTCTGCTTTTGCCATAACTTCTCGCATACCGGGAGATGGTTTCGTTACTGTATCGCTACGAAGGTCAATGAACATATAAAAGGCTCCTGAAAATTAATAGATAGGGAAAAACATGCTTTTGGGGAATTATTATAATAAACTGAGGGAAGATTGTTCATTTATATCTAATTTGTTCAATTTATCCGAACACTAATGCTTTCAATAAAAACGACTTACTTTATAATCACCTGATTTCTACCCTTGTTCTTTGCTTCATAGGTAGCATCATCAGCGCGTTTAAGTACATCTGTCGGGGTTTGGTCCTCCGGTAAGACAGTAGTTATCCCTGCACTGAGAGAAGTATGGATGGAATAGTTCTCATAACGGAAAGTTGTTGTTTCTACTTTTTTTCGGAGTTTGTCTGCGACTACTAATGCAGAATTAGCATCAATCCCCGGAAGTATTAAAGCAAATTCTTCACCTCCATATCGTGCAAGAAAATCGGAAGCCCGTTTTTCGTCATTTAATAAGGAAGCCACTGCACGAAGCACACGGTCTCCAGCTAGATGTCCATAAGTATCGTTAACATCTTTAAAATGGTCTAAATCCATAAGAATAATAGAGAATATGTGACCGTATCTTTTATATCGGGTAAACTCTTCATTCAATCTTTTGTCAAATGCGGCTCGATTATTGACCTGCGTGAGGAAATCTGTATTTGCATCACGAGATAGTTTTTCTAATACCTGTTCCTGTTCTTTCAATTTCTTTTGGGCATCATCAAGTTGTTGTTGGTAACGATTGGTGGAATTTTTCATTGTTTCAACTTCCTGAAGCAGAAGCCGTTCCACCTGCTGGATGGTCGCCAATGTTTCCGCCTTCTTTAACTGACTTGCATGTTCATCCAGATTACTCCCATATATCGTTGCATCATCAAGCAAATTTTGAACATGTGTCTCTAAATTCTTTAATAGACCATGCACAACCAGTTTTGTCTTTTCAATCTCTCCGTAGCCTTTTTGTTTATCTTCATTTTTTATATCAGATTTATCTGTAATGGGACTATCAGTTAAACGTATATTGACACTGGCAAGTTTTCGCCATAACCAAAGCCACAAACCAATAACAAAAGCCAGCCCTACCAAAAAGATGATAATTAGAATAAGTTCTATACTCATATTTGCAAAATTTTTATATGACTATACCATAATTTTATATGTTTTGTTTCAATAAGTTACATATCCCCCGATGAAAAATATCATCAGATTTATAGGATATTATAAATTCAATAATAACACGAGTTCAATATTCAAAGTTTCCGTGCCAGGGGATAAATGCAGACATACCTTCATAAGTTTGAATCTGATACGTAGTTCCATCAAAAGAGTATTGTATAGACAGTTCAGATAATTTATTCGATGGGATATCCGAAAGATAAGTAGGTGTTAAGTATTCTAGTGAAGGTGGATATGAAGCATTATCCAGGGCATACCATTCAATAGCCAGAAATAAACGGGACATAAGGAGTGTCGTTTGCACATGCTTTTTATGCTGTTCTTGTTCGGTGCTTGGGGGATAAATAATTTTTCGTAAATCTTCCAGAGGAGATGTTTTTGTTTCCGAAATGTTTGTTTCATCGGGTAATTTTAAGAATTCATTCCAACGCATTTGAATTTCTAAGTCGGGTGTTTTGTCTAACCATTCTTTTTCTTCTGCTTCTTGTAAGATATTTTGTAGAGATTGTTTCAGTGCTGGAACAGTTGGAAATTCAGTTTGAGCCCAAACTGCAATCTGACGGTATTCATTGTACTTTACGGGATATGTATCCTGAATAATCTTTTCAGCCCGTTCTATCAGGGACATTCCTTCGCGGAATTGTTGTGGTGAGAATAAGTGCATTCTTGCAAATTCCCGCAAAGCAATGCCAGTCCCTTCGATAGCAAAGAGAGGAAGATGTATCAGTTTCCCATAGACTTGTTTCTGGATAGAGTCTGCAAATTGTAAAAGACCGTTAATATCTAAAATTAAATTTTCAGAAGGTTGTCTGCTGTTTAGCAATATGTTCATTGTAAATAGTTCAAAAAAGTCCTGGAAGGACTCTATCGGGAAAGGAGATTCCCCAGGAATAGTTGAAGAAGGAATAAGACCTCGTTCATAAGAAACACCGGAACGCCATACTTGAAAATTTTCTTGAAAATTAGCAAAGGTATTGATAATATCGTCAGGAATGGGAGTGGCAGGTCCTGAAAGTAATAATTCCCATGTGGGTTGGAGCGTTGACAAATCTATATTCGGTATGTTCTCAATCGCCAGTAAGTAATAATAAAAAGCATCTGTAGGCAAAAAATCACGGGAGGTATAATAAGAAACTTGTTTTAACTTCCGTTGTTCATCATAACGACTGTAAAGCAACTGAAAAAATTTTTTATTTAAGTCAATGGTAATCTCTTTTTTATTTTCAGATGGAGTTGTTTTTTGTTTTATTGAATTATCAGGATTTGCAGGTAATGGAGTTTGTAATGGATTGTTTTTGATTTCTTTTTCTGGAGGAGGTGAAGTATGTGGTTCCTTTTCTAAAGGTGTATTGACGAGAAGTGTGGTATTTGTATCGATTTTCTCTTTTTTGTTAAGTGAGATTATAAAAACGAACAGGAGTGAAAGAGTGACCGTTGCCAAAACTATAGAAATAATAATGGTGATAAGTTTTTTATTATGTTTTCTCTGGATTTTGGTATTCGGCAGTTGTGGGGATAGTGTTTCCTGTAGAAGAGGTAATACTGCATCGTTCAATTGAGCAGGACAGGGTTCATATGCGTTGGTAGTGAGAAGTTGGTTAAGTTGGGCAATATTGAGGTTGATTTTTACCAGATTTAGTCCTCTTCGTATATGTTCCATCCCTTTTGCGATGCGTTCCTCAATTCTTTCACGAGGTTGTCGGAGGTGAGTTACAAGATTAGCAGGTTCCTGACCTTCAAGAATATGAAGAATGATGGGATATGAAAATTTTTCCGAAAGGTTTGCAATTAATACATCTATTCGTTTTTTTATATCGTTCCAGGAGACAGTTTGAGAAAGTTCCGCTGGAAACGGTAAAGATTTAATTACCGCCATTGATTCACGAGTTGCTTCGCGGTGCAGAAATACCGCAATAGGAACCGGAGGAAGGTTGTCAGATTTCATTAATTTTTGAAAACAGGATTTTGAAATATTTAATGCGGTCTGTTTATCATTTGTTAGTCGGAATGCAACCCCATAGACCATTCCCCCGTGTCGGGATATAAGTTCCGAAAAGGCATTTATATCCCGTTGCCGTATCCATTGGTCAAGACATTGGTCATCGGATAATTGCATTGTAGTTCCACACTTTCTTTGTGTATTCAAATTGTTTATTTATTGTATCGAAAACGGTATAAAAACCCAAATGAGATAGCATCCTTTGTTTATAATCCTAATTCGATTTGCAATTTCTGGAGAGCTAGCATTTTATCGCGGTATACAACTGCTTCTTCAAAATCCATTCGTTCCGCACAATCAAACATCATTTTTCGGAGTTTTTCTATTTCACGGGGTATATCTTCAGGTAACACATTATATTCTGTGGTTGTTTCTGCGACTTTAAGTTGTTTGCGGGCAGTTTTTTTCTTAACCTGCGGGACAATATTGGGTATAGGTTTTTGAATGGTTCGAGGGGTGATTTTATGTTTGCGATTATAAGCCAATTGCTTTTTCCTGCGTCGTTCCATTTCATGGATAGCATGTTCCATAGAAGAAGTGTATTGGTCTGCATACATGATAACTTTCCCGTTAATATTTCTTGCGGTTCGTCCACAGGTTTGAATAAGGCTTGTCTCGGAACGAAGATAGCCTTCCTTATCAGCGTCAAGGATGGCGACCAGCGAAACTTCGGGAATGTCCAGTCCTTCTCGCAACAAATTAATCCCAATTAATATATCGAATTCACCTCGACGCAAATCACGAATTAGTTCAATTCGTTCAAGTGTATCCACATCGGAATGCATATATCGAACACGCAGACCAATGCGTCGGTAGAATTCTGTCAATTCTTCCGCCATTCGTTTGGTAAGTGTGGTAACAAGAACTCGTTCCCCTTTTTCAATGCGTTTCTGGATTTCATCTAACAAATCCTGTACCTGATTTTGTGCAGGACGAACTTCTACCTCAGGGTCTACCAAACCTGTGGGACGGACTACCTGTTCCACTACAATTCCTCCTGCTTCTCGAACCTCGAATTCCGAAGGAGTAGCACTGACATATATGACCTGATGTATCCGCTCCATAAATTCGTCGAAGGTAAGTGGACGATTATCTCGTGCAGAGGGCAACCGGAAACCGTATGCAATTAATTGGTCTTTACGAGAACGGTCTCCATGATACATAGCACGTACCTGTGGGATGGAAATATGGCTTTCATCAACCACAAGTAAAAAGTCTTTCGGAAAATAATTAATAAGTGTAAAAGGAGGTTCTCCGGGCATTCGTCCGTCTAAATGTCGTGAATAATTCTCTATTCCCGGACAATATCCTAATTCACGAAGCATTTCCATATCATATCGTGTTCGCTGTTCCAGTCGTTGAGCGTATAACACCTGATTTTCTGCATACAGTTCCTTTAATCGTTCATTAAGTTCATGCTCGATACTATGAATGGCACGCTCTAAAGCATCCCTGCTTGTGGCGTAATGACTACCTGGATAAATTTCTGCATAGCGTAAACGGCGGTAAGTTATCCCTCGTAGTGGGTCGAATTCCGATAATCCATCGATTTCATTACCAAAGTATTCAATACGGATTGCCCGTTCTGTTTCATAAGCGGGGAAAACATCTACAACATCCCCACGGACACGGAAAGTTCCACGGTAAAAATCCACATCGTTCCGACTGTATTGCATAGCGACTAAGGATGCCAGCAATTGTTCACGAGGCATCTCATCTCCTTGACGAAGTTCCACCCGCATTTGACGATAAGTCTCTGGCGAACCAATACCATAGATACATGAAACAGAGGCGACAATAATACAATCACGGCGAGTTAGAACAGCTCGTGTTGCAGAATGACGCATTTTGTCAATTTCATCATTAATAGAAGCATCTTTTTCAATGTAAGTATCAGTTGTAGGAATATACGCTTCGGGCTGATAATAATCGTAGTAACTAACAAAATATTCAACCGCATTATCAGGAAACAACTGTTTAAATTCTCCATACAACTGAGCAGCGAGGATTTTATTCGGGGCTAACACCAATGTAGGACGATTGACTTTTTCAATCACATTGGCTATGGTAAAAGTCTTTCCAGACCCCGTTACACCCAGTAGAACCTGACTGCGAACACCTGCATTCAAACCTTCTACCAGTGAACGGATGGCTTCGGGCTGGTCTCCTGCCGGTTGAAAAGAACTAACTAATCGAAATTTATCCATATTAAATTTTGAAATTACCTTATCTATTTATATAAATTATAAATTATAAATTATAAACATATATTGGAAGGAAACTATTTTTTTTGTAGAATCTTAAAAGTTCATTAGATTGAAATATACCTGGCGAAACGAGCAGAAAGGAGGGGAATATGACAAGAAATGTGTATTTATTAAAAAGTATTCAAAGGTTATGGCTGGTAAGTCTTTTATTACTGGTCTTTTTCATTCCCATTGTATCTGTATCTGGCGATGAGAAAGCAGATGAACAGTTATCGAATTGGTTTGTCCCAAAAATTATTGAAAATCCTGAAATAAAAGAATTGGATAAAGAAGGGACAGGTGTTCTATATCAAGTGGGAGATTTGAAGTTGTGTGTGTTAAAGGGGTCATATTACGACATGGGAGTTCAGCATGGTCGTTTGTTAGCAAAAAACATTTATCATGTATTTAAAACAGGATATATTAAAAAAGCATTGTGGGACCGTGGATATACACCGGATTATGTTTATGCCCAATCTGCACGAATGGTAAAACATATCCCGGAACGATTTTTAGAAGAGGCACGAGGTATTATAGATGGATTGAAAAAAGCGGGGATAAATGAAGTTACTATGGAAGAACTTCTTTTGGTTACAACTGTTGCGGAAATTCTTCATTTTCCTCCGAATAGTCCTCCAGAAAGTGGCAAAGGATTTTCTCCGGATTCACCCGAAGTGCATGCAGTAAGTAAAACGGATTTAAGTTCAGGACCTCAATGCACAAATTTTGTATTCTGGGGAAAATGGACAGAGGACGGTAGAATATTGCATGCTCGCAATCTTGATTGGAGTTGTCAGCGAGATGCTCAGGATGATGCAGTTATTTTTGTATATCATCCGACAGATGGTATTAAACCGTACATGCTAATGGGATGGGCCGGAGGATTGGGTAGTTTAACCGGTATGAATTCGCATCAAATATCTGTTGGACAGGCAACACTTCCTAATTCAAATAGTACCTTTGATGGTCGTCCCTGTTTTATTACTGTGCGGATTATCTTAGAACAAGATACATTAGAGAAAGCAGTAGATGTAGTTCTGAAAGGACCGGAAGGCACCGGTTGGAATTATACCATTGCAGATGCAAAAACAAATACGGCAAGATGTATTGAGTCCGACCCGGTAATAAAAAATGTTTATGGACCTAATGACCCAAAAGAAAATGATGAAACGAAACATTACGGGTTACCAGACATGATTCGTCGGACCAATCATCCGGTGAGTAAAGAAGGACTGGTCGCATTAGCGAAACGTGTAGGTCCTTTAATTAAGCCACCTATGTATGTGGAGACATGGGAACAGTTCCAATTAATATTATTTTTGTTTACCAATCATAATACTTACCAGCGGTATGATTGGTTGGGTAAACAATTCCAATCTCAAGAAGGAAAAGGTCCTATTACCGTTCAAACAGCGTTGGAATGGCTGGCAAATGGACCTGTCCATAACCCGGAGACACTCCATTCTTGTGTGTTCGACCCTAAAAATTTAATAATCTATGCGTCGGTAGCGGGAAACAACCCTGTGGTTACCGCGTCACATCGTCCTTATACGCAAATTGATATTAAACAATGGTTTTAAAGTCTGTATACAAAGTTTAGATAATAGACAAACTGAATATTTACACAGCATTTCTATAAGATATTTTTTTATTTCTTCCCGTTTTTTAAAAGGATTGCCCTATTCTCTGTATTTTTCCATTTACACTACTATCAGGGTGATTAAATTTTTTTGTCGTTTATGTGAAAAGAAAAACATTATTTTATCAAAGTGTTAAAATAAATAGTTTGCAAGAAGGTATCAAAAATGCACACAATAATATCAATAAATAAAAATTTATTTTTGGGAAGGTTATTACAATATGGCTTTTCTATGGGAGCAGATGTGGGAACGATTGGCATCTGAAGAGTTTGATTTAATTGTGATTGGTGGCGGTATAGTGGGTGCATGTGTGGCACGGGATGCAACATTACGAGGATTAAAAGTAGTATTGCTGGAACGGAAAGATTTTGCCAGTGCTACCAGTGGTGCTTCTTCGAAACTTATTCATGGAGGGCTTCGCTATTTAATGAATCTTGAAATTGGTTTGGTGCGAGAATCGTTAAAAGAGCGAAGAATCTGGTCGCAAATAGCCCCACATCTTGTCAAATCGTTACCTTTTATTCTTCCAATACATGGAAGTAAAAAATTTCGTGAACGTCTTTTATATTCACTCGGGTTGAAAGCGTATGACTGGTTATCCTATGACCGCAACCGATTAAGTGACCCGGATAAATTTATTCTGCCCCATAAACGGGTTTCGAGGCAGGATATTCTGGCAGTAGAACCACGACTTGGAGAGATGAATTTTAATGATGTTCTTTTGTTTTATGATTATCAAATGTATTCACCGGAGCGTTTAGCATGGGCATGTTTAAAGCAAAGTATGGCTCAAGGGGCTGTAATTCTTAACTATACAGAGGTCGTTGGATTTTTACGGGATAAGACCCGTATTGTAGGAGTAAAAATAAAAAGTCGTGATAATGGGAATGAAACACAAATAAAAGGCAAGGTTATTGTAAATGCAACAGGACCCTGGACAGACCGTCTTATTGCAATTGCCACAGGGAAAGAACCTGCGAGAAAAATTATTCGTTCTAAAGGAATTCATATTTTAACCAAACCACTAACGACTAAATATGCTATTGCTATGCCGGGTAAAGGGACGCACTTTTTTGTCTTGCCGTGGCAAGGATACTCCCTTTTAGGAACAACGGATACAGTATATCAGGGTGACCCGGATGATGTGCATGTAAGTGAGCGGGAATTGGTAGAGTTTTTATCAACAGTTAATCGAGGATTTGAAGGGGCAAATCTTAGACGCGGGGATGTGTTATTTTTTTATGCAGGTTTACGCCCGATTGTTGAAAAAGACCCGCAGGAAACCGAAGAGGAATTTAACTCCTACAATGCCAGTAGGTCCGCGGAAGTTTTTGACCATGCTCAGGAATCTTGTGATGGGTTAATAACTGCGGTAGGAGGTAAATGGACAACTTCACGACATTTAGCCGAGCGTGTAGTAAATAAGGTGTTTGAGAAATTAGGTGCAACCCCTCCACCGTGTAAGACGGATATTATACCCGTGTATGGAGTGGATTTTAATGTTTTTAATGAGTTTCTCGATGAAGTAAAGAAACAATATTCTGATTTCCCGCCGGAGATTATTGAAAATCTGGCACACAATTACGGAACAGAAATACATAAAGTCATTGAATTGGCACGCATAGACCCGCAATTAAGTGAACCTTTATCTAATACAAGAAATGAAATCGGTGCTCAGGTTGTATATGCGGTGCGGGAAGAAATGGCACAGCATCTCAATGATGTTTTATTCCGTAGAACCAACATGGGAAATCTGGGAGACCCCGGCGAAGATGTTCTCCGTAAGACGATAGATTTGATGTCTCACGAATTAGCATGGCAGGAAAAAGATTGTGAATATGAGAAGAACAAATCCCGAGTGCAATTTGTATCATGGGCACGCACCTTTGTTATTGTAAATCCGAAAGCATGGGGAAATATGACCGGCAAGATATGGCCTAACATAGAGAAAAAACTCCACAATGCCATTGGTCCGGTTAATGTTGTGTTCACAAAGAAACAGGGGCATGGGACAACCCTTGCTCGAGAGGCACTCACCGAAGGATATGAACAAATTATAGCGGTTGGCGGAGATGGAACCATAAACGAAGTTGTGAATGGATTTTTCAAGGATGATAAACGGATAAATCCGGAAGCCGTGTTTGCCATCATCAGTACAGGTACGGGTAGAGATTTCTCTCGAACTTTAAATTGGCCTTATGATATTGACCAACAAATTGAACATTTAGCAGAGACTTCAGTTTATCCATTAGATTTAGGAAAGATAAAATTTGTTAATCTCCATGGGGAAGAGGTATCACGCTATTTTGTGAATATTGCAAGTTTTGGATTGAGTGGTGCAACAGACCGTGCTGTTAATCGTTATGTATGGTTAAAACAATACAGTGGGAAATTGGCTTTCTTTCTGGGTATGTTACAGGCTTTATTGACCTATCGAAACAAATCTGTTCGTTTGAGAATTGATAATCAGTTTGATGAGGTGCTGGACATAAAAACTGTTGCAGTGTGCAATGGAAAATACTTCGGTAGTGGGATGCAGGTTTCTCCAAATTCTGAGATTAATGATGGTTGGTTGGATGTAATTGTAATTCCGAGTATTTCAGCCTTTGAACTATTGATGAATGTGAATAAGGTTTATAAGGGAACTCATTTAACACATCCTAAAATAAAAGTATTTAAGGCACAAAAAGTTGTTGCAACACCGGCGTACACCGCAGGGGAAGTATTGCTCGATGTTGATGGTGAGGTCCCTGGCTATTTGCCTGCTTCCTTTGAAATATTACATGATGCTATCTATGTCCGTATTGCCCCAAGAAAAGAAGTTGAAACAGATTAAAATTTCGGTATAAATAATAACTTTTTCCCTCTCAATACCAATTTTGTTAAAAGGGATAATTATGAAAAGGGGAGAAGTCTTCGTAATTGTCCACAAGCCGCTTGAATGTCATGACCACGTTCTTTGCGTAAAGTCGTATTAAGTCCATTTTGAGTGAGGAATTGGAGGAAGTGGTCACATGTTTCTTGAGAAGGAGGAGAGAAAGGAATATCTGATACGGGGTTCCATGGGATAAGGTTTACGGTACATTTAAATTGTTTGGCGTAATCGAACAATTCTTGAGCATGTTTCAAAGAATCATTTACACCACCTAATAATACATATTCAAAGGTTATCATACGGTCAGTTTTTTGCTGGTATTGATGGAGAGCCTCTGCAAGTTTATCAAGGGGATATTTTCGATTGAGGGGGACAAGACGGGAACGGAGGGTATCATTTCCTGCATGCAAGGAGATGCTTAATCGCACCTGCCAGTTTTCATCCGCAAACTTTACAATTCCTTTTATATCTCCAGCAGTGGATACGGTAATTTTTCGGGCACCAATATTGATACCTATCGGATGCATGATAAGTTTTATACTGCGGATAAGTTCGTCATAATTCCAGAAAGGTTCGCCCATACCCATAAAAACTATATTGGGTGTACGATTACCTAAATCTGTTAATGAAAGCATGTGTAATACCTGTTCAATGATTTCACCGGCATTTAAGTTTCTCTTAAAACCTGCTTTACCCGTAGCACAAAAAGCACATTTAAGTGGACAACCTACCTGAGTAGAAATACAAAAAGTTACGCGACGACGATGGGGAATTATTACGGATTCGATGGTTTGGTTGTCCCTGAGACGAAGGAGGACTTTTTTTGTGCCCGATATAGAACTTTCTTGAATATGGACAATCTCTGTTTGACAGAACACTGCTTTATTTTCTAATTCATTTCGTAAATCTTTGGATAAATCGGTCATTTTTTGTATATCAAATATATGCTTTTCATGTATCCAGCGGAAGATTTGTCGCCCGCGAAAAGGTTCAAGTCCGAGTTGCTCGGATATTTCTTCTGGAAACAATCGTGTGATAAGCATTTCTTCCATTCTTTTACACTCCTGAATTTACACCTTTTATCGGGTATTTTCTATATCAACGGGAACATAACCAGAACGAAGTAATTTCTCTTTCTGTTGCGAGAGTACAGTCCTGGGGTTATCGATAGAGACATTAATAGAACAGTGATTTAGTTTAATGGTCATAAAGGCATTTTCGCAAGGAAATTCACAATGTATTATTTCCGGAAAACGAATCCCTTCTGGTGTTACTTTGTAATTTTCGCGGATACTTTTTGCAATAACTGTTCCCTGCTTTGAATATCGTTCGCTACTTATCAGAACCCAGGGTGTCCCCTGTACTTCAATTCTGCGGAGTATCTGTTTGTGATGTTTGTCATTATAAATTTCGATGGTGGCTTTTTGGTGTTCCAGGTTAAAAGATTTTAAAAGGATTTTAGAATGAGGGATTTGTTCCCATGTTTCGGGGAAAAAAGTTTCTCTGAAAATATCTAACGGTGTAACACGGGTATCTGAAGATTCAAAATATTCTCCTCCATGTTGATAATAAAACTGCCTTTCTGTGGGAAGTTCTATTAATGCTTCATCTCTATAACAGGTCATTC
Organism: Candidatus Hydrogenedens sp.; assembly: GCA_049968235.1. GTDB lineage: Bacteria > Hydrogenedentota > Hydrogenedentia > Hydrogenedentales > Hydrogenedentaceae > Hydrogenedens. Next base: position 208,237 of record JBMFRC010000002.1, on the reverse strand, counting down.
TCAGGACAGTGGCGGTATATTTCCTCCCGATAACATATAAATAGTCGGGCATACGGAAAAATACATCACTCTGGTGTAATTGATATATCGTGTCTAATTGGGGAGTTTTTAAGGTAAAAGTTCCTCTCCCTTTTAATGTTTGGATGGATTGGTCGTTTTGGCTTAAATCATTTAAAATTTCATTCAATTGAGGTTCTGTGCCTATAATTCTTCCCCGTTCTAATGAAGTTCCCCAATGAGCACAGGAAAACCATCCCAAAGGAAAAAAGAATAATACCAAATATAAAATGAATCTACTGTAATAACGATAATTTTCAAATTTCATTTTTTAGGGATTTCCATTCTTTTGTATTAATAGGTGGGTCAGTTGCTTTTATCAAATAAAATTGGTATAATATAAACCCTTGTTTAATTTTTATTATATCAATAATAGAATCTTTTTTTCGAATATAAGTTAACACTAAAGATAAGGGATATTCCCATGGCATTTGTATGTGAATACAGTGGAAAGAAACCTATTGTCGGGAATTCAATAATTCGCAGAGGTAAAGCAAAGAAAAAGGGTGGTATTGGACAAAATGTAACCGGTATCACAAAACGTAGATGGAAGCCGAATCTGCAGAAAATTCGTGTCATTGACGAAAATGGAAGGGTTCGTCGTATCCGTGTATGTGCTCGTTATATCCGTGCAGGTAAATTTGTGAAAGCACCTCGTGGTATTCAAAAATTCTCTGCGGTAAAGAATGAAGCAAAACAGTAATCAAGCAGAATAGGTTGTTCTGTTAGGCGTAGTTTTCAGGGCAACTCATTACTAAATGAGTTGCTCTCCTTTTATTTTAAATCATATACTTATTGAAGAACCCACATTTCTTTATAAACTACTTAAATAAAAGGCGGTAATATGAATATTTCCAAGACACACTACTACTTTCACGAATTGATACTTCCTACTCTTCTGTTTGTTGTATTGGGAGGGATGACCTGGGCGGTTCGCGGGTGTTCAGGCTTTGGAGCGTTCAATGGTTGCTTATTTGCAGGAATTACATTAGGAACTGCATGGTGGTTCCTTTCCTATGACCCGAGTTGTTCATCAGTCCGACCCTACTCAAACGCATTTGCTCTTATGGCAATGACACTGGGTATTGCTGTTGCTGGAGCAAGAGGTTGGATGCAATGGCCCGCTTTTTTTGAAGGTAGAATGTATACCAATTATCCCGCAGGCGAATTTGTCCCTATACCTCGTTATTACGGATTTATCTGGCAGTTTATTTCGGGGATTCCATGGGCAGGGTTAGGAGCGTGTTTCCTTGCCTGGGCAAGTTGTGAAAAGAAAACAACAAAGAAGGACTGGATAGTGAGGATTTTATGTGCTATTGGTGGAATTGTGATTGCGAGATTTATGTTTGAAAGTTTTCCTAATGTATTCCTGCCCTTATATAGCACGGTGAAGGAACGCTATATGGATTTACAAAACAATCCGAATTTACGATGGTTGATTAATGATAATCGCAGTGCGATTATGCATTTAGGACTTTATTTAGGTGTTCTTACAGGTGAAATTTTTCGGAAAGATAGGAAGAATATTATCCTTATTTTAAGTGTAGGAATTATAAACGGTATTGGCTGGGCATCATTACAGAATTGGAAATGGGCACAGTCTATCTGGGAAGGGTATAACTTTAACTGGTGGCGTTGTTGGGAGACCTCCGGTGGAATTAGTCTCGGTTTTGCCTATGGCATTGCATATTTTCTAACCAATCAGCCTTTACAATTTTCTATCTCAAATAATGCAACAAAATTAAAACCCACTACCGAACGTATAACCCTGTTTCTTACGGTGTTTTTAGCCATTGCCCTATCTTTACGGAATGGAATGAAAGGTTGGGCAAATATATATTTAGGGAATGAGGAATACTGGGACAAAATATTGTGGCTGGTCTTTATCCCAATAATTATTGGGGGAATAATTGTTATTGTTTTTTATATGAGACGAAATTCGAATGACCCCCAATTTACGAAAAATCCTTTTCCAAAATATCCCGTTATAATATGGACAGTATTACTTATTCAGAACTTTATAGCCCAGTTAGTTACAGGACCATGGTCAAATTGGGTGGAAGTTTCCTTTGCTGTTTATTATATTTTGCTGTTCTTTATATCTCTCGCTATTATCTATCATTATCAATACGCTAAGTTATATGGAATATCCCATACTTACGATTAATAGATTTTTTGTAATTAATTTAATGGCATGGGTTGCTTTGAATGATATAATATTTTGCTAATGAAAATAGAAATTTATGAAACGCATGGAATTGAATAATATTTACAATATAGATTGTATTGATGGCATGAAGTTACTTAATGGTGAGATGATAGATTTCGTCATTACAGACCTCCCCTTTGCTATTGATTTTAAGGCAAAGCGTTCCAATTATAATCGTATCTCTGAGCGAGTTCTTGAAGGGTATAATGAGATTCCTCAGGCAGAATATTGTAGATTTACACTGAATTGGATGAAAGAAGTATATCGTTTATTAAAAGGTTCAGGTAGTGTGTATGTATTTTCGGGATAGAATAATCTAAAGGGTATTCTCAACACTCTGGATGAAGTAGGTTTTATTACGGTGAATCATATTATATGGAAATACCAGTTTGGAGTTGTTACAAACCGTAGATATATAACTTCTCACTACCATTGCCTATATGTATGTAAAAATGACTATAGACGGAAGTTTTTCCCGTATGCAAGATATGGAAAAGACACAAGAAATAGTTCTGGAAAAAGTTTACACTATCAGGACAAAGAAGATGTGTGGTTTATCCAAAGGGAATATTGGACTGGTGATATAAAAACTCCTACGAAGTTACCTGCGGAAATTATAAAAAAAATACTCGAATATTCAAGTGAAGAGGGTGATGTAATCCTTGACCCCTTTTTAGGTTCCGGTCAAGTAGCAGTTATATCTAAGTTTATGAAACGTCAGTAAATTGGTTTTTAAATCATAAAAGAGTATTATGAATTTGCACTGCAACAATTAAGGACAGAAAAATATAGAATAAAAGAAAATGGAAAACAAGACGAAACTGAGGAATTATTTTGAGCAATGGTCATAGAGAAAAAAGACAATATCGACAATCTATTAGAAATAGTGGAGACTATTTGTGAAGGGAGGGACACCTCTCTTGTAGAAAAATATACAACCTGAAAGAAGTAATAGGAAGGAAATCATGCTTGCGAGGGTTCAGTCAGCACATATATTGGGAATAGAAGCGTTCCCTTTGACCGTAGAAGTGGATATAGGACATGGGGAGATGCGAACAGAGGTGGTAGGGTTGGCAGATACAGCGGTAAAAGAGAGCCGGGAACGTGTGGCATCTGCCTTACGTAATTCTGGATTTCGTTCACCTCGAGGACATGTGGTTGTAAATTTAGCACCTGCAGATATTCGTAAAGAGGGGAGTTATTTAGACCTGCCTATTGCGTTAGGACTTATTCTGGCAGGGGAACAAGTAATGCCTCGTGTAGAATTGGAAAAGATATTAATTGTAGGGGAATTAGCGTTAGATGGTTCTCTTCGACATGTCCCTGGCACCTTAGCCATGGCTATTTTAGCCCGTAAAAATGGTTTTAATGCTATCCTCGTACCCGAAGTTAATGCAGAAGAGGCAGGATTGGTGCATGATATCGATGTTATACCAATAAAAAGTTTGCAGGACGCTTTCCGGTATCTGAATGAGCCTTCTGCATATATGTCTTATCAGACAAATTATCAGGAATTATTTCATAATAGGTATCACACCGCTCTGGATTTTGAGGATGTAAAGGGGCAGGCTCATGTTAAACGTGCCTTAACAATTGCTTCTGCAGGTGGACATAATGTGTTAATGATTGGTCCACCGGGAACGGGAAAAACAATGCTGGCTTCGCGTATTCCCGGTATCCTGCCTGAGATGAGTTTTGAAGAGTCCCTTGAAACTACACAGATTTACAGCGTTGTTTCACGAAAAGGTCAAAACTCTTCGTTAATTACAAAACGCCCATTCCGTTCACCACATCATACCGTTTCTACAGTTGCAATGGTGGGAGGAGGTGCCAATTTTCAGCCCGGTGAAGTCAGTTTAGCTCATAACGGCATATTATTTTTAGATGAACTTCCGGAGTTTAATCGGGCAACATTGGAAGTATTAAGACAGCCTTTAGAAGAGGGCTTTGTGCATATACGACGGGCTCATTATGCGGTAACTCTTCCGAGTCGGTTTATGCTTATATCTGCAATGAATCCCTGTCCCTGTGGTTGTAGAACAGACCCTAAACGGGTGTGCCGTTGTTCAATAGGTGAAATTCAAAGGTATATCAATCGAATTTCCGGTCCTTTATTAGACCGTATTGATATGCATATTGAAGTGCCTTCTTTACCTTTTCACGAGTTATCTCAAAATCAACCTATGGGACCCACTAGTGCGGATATGCGGAATCAGGTACAGGAAGCCCGAAATCGGCAACAACATCGTTATGGGAAAACCACATTACTTAATGCACACCTTGATACGAGGCAAATCCGCCGTTTTTGCAAACTAACTGATAGCACACAAAGATTACTTCTTCAAGCGATTGAACATCACGGGTTAAGTGCTCGTGCTTATGACAAGGTATTACGGATGGCGAGAACTATTGCGGACCTCGACAATTCCGAAGATATACACGATATACACATCGCAGAAGCCGTTCAATACCGTTCCATAGATTTGAAGGCTATTTAACGGGAATGAAAGGTTATGCAATTTATTGAGAAGAATTGTTTGATATCTCATTACTGTTTTTAAGAATACTGTGTTTCCATTATTTTTTGGATTATTTCGGAGTAAGCACGGGAGAAGGGATATAGATGAATTTCCTTAAGGTGAATCCATTGGAAAGGTTCAATCTTTTTGGTACAAAGTTTTAATTGTTTTTTATTCTTATATACAGAAAAATGTATAGTGCGACTCGAATATTTTCGAGTAATTTGAAATAGATATTCCCATTCTATTGGTATCGGTGTATGTAATTTTTTACTCAATAAGGCAGATATATTTTCAAAAGTATTTTTGCTTTTTATATCGGTGATGTCCACTGTGGGTAACGCATAAAGATTTTTCAGAAAATTACGGTTTGTTTCACAGGTAAGAAGTATCTCTTCTTTATTCATTATTACAGCCACAGCCCAATGAAGGATTGGCACGGGCCGAATTTTTTCTTTTCTAGGGAAACAGTTTTGTGTTCCATGCTGGTATGCAAGACAGTAATTTTTCAAAGGACAACCTATACACTCCGGGTTCGTAGGTGTGCATATAGTTGAACCGATGTCCATCATCCCTTGATTAAAATAGCCGGGAGATTTCTTAGAAATAAGTTGTTCTGCCAGGTGTTGTGTAGTTCTGCCAAAAAATGTTGAATTCGCTTTATCCTGTAATTCGAATAAGCGAGCAAGCACACGACGAACATTGCCATCAATGGTTGGAACGGGAAGATTAAAACAAATACTTCCTATTGCCGATGCGGTATAAGGTCCTATCCCTGGCAATTTTAATAATTCTTCATAAGTTTGTGGAAAGTTGCCTCCGTATTGGGAATAAATAATCTTTGCAGTTTTTAACAAATTTCGGGCGCGGGTATAATAACCCAATCCCTCCCACACTTTTAGTACTTTTGTTTGATCTGCAGAAGCCAGATGCTTCAGTGTTGGGAATTTTTCAAGGAAACGAAAATAATAATCTGTTCCCTGTTCGATTCGTGTTTGTTGTAATATAATTTCACACAACCATATTTTATAAGGGTCCTTTGTCCCTCGCCAGGGTAAAGGCCTTGCATGTTGTGAATACCAATGAAGAATCTGCTTTCGTATTGCCCTTATCTGAATTGAATTTAAATTCATTATTAAATCTTAAGCCGAAAGATGTAAGATTAAAAATACCGTTTATTTGTCTGTATCGATTAAAATATAAATTCCTTACAGTAAATTAAGATTTATACATAGTGATGAGAATATGATTATAACACGGATAGACCGATATATACTTCGACAGATTATCCCGCCAATGTTTATTGCGTTTTCTGCGGTTGCGATTCTAATGATTAGCGGAATACTCCAACAGCAGGTAAAAGAATTGTTGGATGAACTTCCTGTGGCTCCGCTTCAGGTAACAGATTTTCTATGGATGTCGTTGTATGCACTTCCGATGATGGTGGGGATGATTATTCCGATTACCTTCTTATTTGGTTTAATGTTAATGTTTGACCGCATGAGTCGATATCGGGAGATAATCGCCATGACTGCTGGGGGTATTTCAATGCGTCGGATAGCCTTACCTGCGGTGATGTTATCATTCGTTTTGAGTATTTTTTGCTTTGTTGTTCAAGATATTGCACAACCATGGGCATTTCGGCAATTTATGAAATTAGCCCGTATGGACCTACCTTTACGTATGTCATTAGATTTAATTCCCACCGGGAAAATGTATGAATATGGTAAACTGCGGGTATATATTCGAGGACGGTCAAGAGATGGTGAATTGCAGGACATTGTTATATTACAACCCGGTGATGAAGGGAAAATGGTTGCCTTTTATGCAGAAAAAGCACGCTGGCGAAAAGGGAAAGATGAAAATGTGCTGGAAATGTTAAATGGTTTCTGGATAGAGTCACAAGAACAAAATAATCAGGTTGTTCGTGGAAGTTTTCAGCGATTAGAAAAACCTATTCCTCCACTCCAGCCTATGGAAACCATTCGACTTCGGACAGGTATGTCTATTCGTGAATTATTGGAAGAGCACCGTCGTATCTCGCAGGAATATGAGCGAACAAAAGGATTACCACTTCTGTCGGATGTTAAAAAATTTCGCAGTGAAATTGCAGAACGGCTTTCCTTCCCTTTGATGTGTCTGGCATTAGGATTAATCGCATCGCCGATAGGTGTGCGAATGCGTGGAGCAGGCACGACATATGCTTTTTCTACGGGTTTTCTGATTGTTGGACTATATTTTCTTCTTTACAAAGCTGTGGGGGGAGGTGGGCTTATGCCTTTATATCTAAAATGTATCGTACAGCAAATACCGAATATACTCATCGGCGGGTTGGGGTTATTTTTTCTAATAAGGGCAGACCGATTATGAAAACGATAGACAAATATTACCTTTTATGGTGGCTCAAGACCTTTTTGAGGGTATTAATTACGCTTGCATTTCTATATGTTATCGTTGATTTTTTTTCTGCCCGACAGGAATCTGTACAGAAGTATAATGTTCCATTTATTATTATTGTTCAATATTATATATTGTCTCTGCCAAAAGTTTTTCTACAATACCATTTTCTATCTGCAGGTGTGATGCTAACGACCTTTTTAGTCTGGGGTAAAAGTACTCAAGAAGGGGAAATATCCGCATTACTTTCCGGAGGGATACCTCTATTGAGAATAACAACGAGTGTTTTTCTTGCCGGATTATGTATTGCGATAGGAAGTTTTTTTGTAGAAGATACTATGGGTGTATGGTGCGCAGAACAGTTTCGACATCTGGAGAAGATGTATTTCTCATACCACCTGGGAGATACGCATTCTGGTGTTAGTTGGACCAATCTAAGTGGGAATTGGACCTGTCATATATTACGATTTAATCGCGAAGCCATGACAGGCAGAGATATAGTGATTCATCGCATTCAGGAAGACCGTATTGACGAAATACGTGCACGATATATCTGGTGGGATAAGACACAAAAAAGATGGTTTATAGAAGATGGTCGCCAGTTTGTTCTTTTCCCCAAAAAAGATATGGAACAAGAGGTGATTCGAATTACACAAATACCTGCTCCATTTACGGAATCTCCCGAAACGTTATTTGCCCTCGACCTGCCTCACGAACTAAAAACATGGAAGCAGTTTTATGAGGAAATCAAACGAGCCCGTTTTTTTGGAATACCTACTTATAAATATGAAGTGGATTGGTATGCACGGATAGCACGACCTGCCAGCATTTTTATTATGTTATTACTTGCGTTACCTTTATCGGTATTGTGGAAAAAAGGGGGATTTATATTGAGTTTCGGAATAACAGCCATCTCTGCATTGTGCTACATGCTTTGTTTTATTCTATTTACCGGTTTGGGTTATCTCCAGACTTTACCACCGATAATAGGTGCATGGGGGGCAAATCTATTATTTTTGATACTATCCATCTCCATTTGGAAACGAACACCAACATAAAATTGAAGTCAGACAGAACTGAAAATTTAGATATATCGGGCTTATCGGAATTGATATAAATCACAAGGTTATATAAATGGAAAAGAAAGAAAAAATCCGATTTGGATGGAAAGAGTTTTGTCTTTTATTCATTTCTGTTTCTCTTGTACTCATTGCCATTCATTTTATTGATGATTTGTTGAGTTTCTCAGATAATTATTATTTGACACAGGGTATATCTTTGATTTTCCCAAGATATTCCAATGAGGAATTTGTTTCAACGGATTTTCGCTATCGAGTAAGTATCAATTCCATCGGTATCCGTGATAAAGAGATACATATTCCCAAAGACAAAAATACTTATCGAATACTTGTGTTTGGCGACTCTTATACCTATGGTTGGGGTGTAAATATTACAGATACCTGGGTGCGTCATCTGGAACATCAAATTAAAATAGAAGGGAAAACTGTTGAGACGGTTAATTTGGGTAAGCCAGGTGCAGACCCGTTATTTTACCTCGAATTAGCGAAAGTGGCAATTCCTATATTGGAGCCAGACCTTATCATGATAGCGCTATTACAAGGAGATGATTTACTGGCAGTTTGTAGTTCGGAAATAAAAAGCACAAAAGATAATGTTATTTATAATATTTTAAATTATCTTTTCCCAAACATAAGCAAAAGTGTTCGAAAATTTTTAACGCAAAAATATCTGATAGAAAGTACAAAAAGAAAGCCTGCTTTATTTACGAATGCAGAGAAAAATCAGGCATCTGCTCGCAATTCTGCAAGAGAAATATTATCGCAATTTAATGAAAAAGAAAGAAAACGATTTAATAATCTGGATAAGGAAATTCGTTCTGCTTTCCTTGATGGACTAATTAATCCATTTCTTATTTCTGTGGCAATTAAAAGTCCGGAGATTACTATCATCCCTCTGGAAGACAGTTCGAACCCAGCCATTGTGCCTTGTATAGAAAAATTAACTCAAATATTAGAGGAAATATCATCTATGGGAAAGAAGGCAGGGGCAGAAACAGTTGTTGTTAGCATTCCGCAGGGTTTCTATGTCAATCAGCATGCATGGGAAAATATGAAACGATTACAATTTGAAGTATCTCCCGAGATGTTAACAACAGAAAATATAGATAAGCATTTTATACTTTCTGCAGAACGGGCATCATTACCTTGTTTTATCTTAACACAAGAATTCCGTGAGCAGAAAGATAACCCCAAATTATTTTTCCCTATTGACGGACATCCAACGGCTAAAGGGCATCAACTTATCTCAAATATTATGTCAAAAAAGTTACAAGTATGGCTGGAACAACATTAACTAAATTTATTAAGTTAAAGAGATACTATTATTGGAAACAATATGTGGATAACATATTGGACTGAAATAATTTGCAATATTCTGAATGAACTTCTGCAAAATATTGATAATAACTATCAAAAAATTTGTTTGACAAATCACTTATTTTGTAATAAAATATATTATACTATTATTAATAGTTTGATGTAGGCAGAAATTTATTTATGTCTAATTTTAGCAGGTAAAGTATATTGAAAAGTAGAAAAAAATATAATGATATTTCCTCAAAGAGGGGAAAAGTAGAAGGGCTAATTAGACAAAAAATCTACTCATGGAAATCGGGATGTCCATTTTGGGTTGGTACATCTTTTTTATCTCATTTTAATCTATATAACATTAATAAGGATCTGTATTATGATTAAAAACAGGCTGGACTCAATGTTTATTATGCTGGTGTTAACAATATTAATTGCTGTTGCAATGCCAGCACAATCTGTGGTCTATGTGGACAAAATGGCACCGCGACCAGGTGGGGTCGAAGATGGTTTGTCCTGGGCAACTGCGTTCGACACGATTCAGGAAGGTATTGACCTTGCAACTGCATATGGAGGGGACGATGTATGGGTAGCAGGAGGACCTGGTGGTGGAGGCTATGTCTATGATGAAATAAGGACAATTCCATGGGGATTCCCTGCGAGCGTGGATGGCTCGTTAATCCTTGAAGATAATGTTCATCTTTATGGTGGATTCGAAGGTTACTGGGGTATCCAGGAAACATCAGTAAATCAGAGAAATCCTCGTTTGGCAAAGACTATCATTGATGGCTCTCGTTCACGCGGTGGTTTACAGGCTTACCATGTGATAGTGGTAGGCAAACAATCAGACCCAATGTTGAACGTTCGTATTGACGGCTTCCAAATTACGGGGGGTAATGCGTCAGGGGTTGCGGGTGATTATCATACCTGGCGTGGTGGTGGGTTGTTCAACTGGGCAGGACAGGTAATTGTAGTAAACTGCACCTTCATTGATAATGTGGCAGCTGTTTCTGGTGGTGCTATAGCCAATGAACGAAACGGTGCTATTGTTCCCCAACTCACAATTCAAAACTGCGTTTTCTATCAGAACTCCGCTAAGCGTCAGTTAGATACAAGCAGTAACCCTATTCGTGGTGGTGGTGCTTTCTTTTCCAACCAGGCGGATGTTACTATTGCATTCTCGACTTTTGTAGATAATACGGTAAATACCAGTACGGGCGGTTTATATGGATTAAACAGTGGTGGATTTTTCGGTTTTAACACAACAAATGCAAGTAAAATTGATAGTTGTATTTTCTGGAATAACACACCTGCAATGGCTTCGTGCTTAGAAGTGGTATGCAGTGGTGGCGCACCTCCGGGCTGTGGTTTGCCCGCAATTGTGAACACAAATATACTCCAAAATCAAGACCCGTTATTTGCAACTGCTCCTCCAGAGTTCGAATTACAACCTGTTTCACCATTTATTGATGCAGGTTCAACTCCGTACCCAACATTATCAACAGATATACGAATGATTTCACGCCCCCAAAATGCTGGAAATGACCGTGGTGCCTATGAAACTGTAACACTTCCTATGACTGCAGTGTGCAGAAATGACCAGTCCGTATCGTTAGATAACACCGGAAATGCATCCGCACCAGCTGTGAACTTTGCAGATTTAGTTAATAGCATCGTTCCCGGCGGACTATGGCGTGTTAAAGTCAGCGGTTTGGACAAAGTTAACTTCGATTGCAGTATGTATCCATCCACAACTATTACGGTACGGTTAATAGAAAACACAGGACGCTGGGCAGAATGCAATGCAACAGTGACCGTAAATGACCCCATTGCACCGACAGCAGTATGCAAAGATATAACAGTGTATCTGAACAATTTGGGAACATATACATTAAATGCTGGTGAAATTAATAACGGTTCGTCAGACAATTGCTCTGTTAACTTATCAATACCTCCAACAACATTCACATGTACCGACGCAGGCTCAACGATTCCTGTAACATTAACTGCGACTGACCCAGCAGGGAATTCTGACCAATGTGTTGGCAATGTAACCGTGCAGGATAACTTGCCTCCGACAGTTATTACCAAGCAAATAACAGTACAATTGGATGCGACTGGAAATGCATCTATTGTTCCGGCAGATGTAAACAATGGTAGTTCAGATAACTGTGGTATTGCTAACATGTCTCTGGATAAAAGCACATTTACATGTGCAGATGTTCCTTCGGTGTTAGTAAATCTAACTGTTACAGATGTAAATGGCAATAGTAATTCCGCCCCTGCATTAGTTATAGTGCAGGATTCTATACCGCCCAATGTGGTAACACAGGATATTACAGTTCAATTGGACAATTCCGGACAGGTAACAATACTTCCTGATGATATAGACAACGGTAGTTCCGATAACTGTAGTATTGACCACATGGAAGTAGACCCATCAACACTGACATGTGCTGATTTAGGCACTGCTGTGGTTGACCTGGTCGTTTATGATGTGAATGGTAATATTGGAACTGCACCGGCAACTATAACCGTGCAGGATAATATTGCTCCAATGGTAAATACAAAGGATGTAACACTCTATCTTAATGCTTCCGGTCAGTTAACAGTGCTTCCTTCAGATGTGGATGATGGCAGTTATGACAACTGTCCAATAGACCACATGGAAGTTACTCCAAATACCTTTAATTGTGGAGACATCGGTTCTCATGTTGTAACCCTGACCGTTTATGACCCAGCTGGCAACAGTTCTTCTGATACCGCTACTGTTACAGTTGAAGATAATATGCCTCCAACAGTGATTACAAAGAACATCACAATAGATTTGGATGCGGACGGTAATGCAAGTATTGTCCCCGTAGATGTGGACAATGGTAGTTCCGATAATTGTGGTATTGACCATCTTGAATTAGACAAGGCTTCCTTTACCTGTGCCGACCTGGGCGGTAATATTGTAAACCTGACTGTTTACGATGTAAATGGAAATTCTGCCTCCGCTTCAGCAACGGTAACCGTGCGTGATGTAACTGCACCGGTAATAACCGTAACAGGTAATGAAGAAATATGGCTGAAAATTATGGTGGATTGCTACACGGAAGAAGGTGCGGTATGGGCAGATGCATGTGATGGAACCGGTCCCGCTATTATCGGTGGGGACACAGCCCCAACGAATTGTCCTCTACAGGAAAGTGATTTAGGTGACTATGTGATTACCTATGATTACACTGATAGTAGTGGCAATTCTGCCATACAAAAGACACGGACAATTCATGTCATTCGCAATTATCCACCTGAAATCACCCTATTAGGTGATAATCCAATGACACTAAGTTGCAAAGAACCATACAACGAACCTGGCTATACCGCAACAGATGTAGAGGATGGCGATTTAACATCAGAAGTAATCGTAACTGGCGACGTTGACACGTTTACGCCGGGAACCTACATCATTGAATACAAAGTAACAGACCATGACCTTGAATATCCGATGACTACAACTGAGTATCGAACAGTTAATGTAGTAGATAACGACCTGCCAGTATTAACAATGGAAGGACCGGTATTGTTAGCCTGGCAGTTAGGCGAACCGTGGGTTGACCCGGGCTACACCGCTGAAGATTATTGCTGGGGCGATGTAACCGACCTGGTAGAAATCAATGGAGTTGTAGATGTAAACACACCGGGTTCATATTTATTAACCTACACGCCGAAAGATGGAAGTGGTAATTCAGGTGAATCCAAAGAGAGAACTGTATATGTTGGCAACTTACTGCAAATTGTCGAACATCCTTACGATGTAGATGCTTACACCGATGGTAATACCTTCGAACTGAGTGTTACATTCACAGGTGGTATCTTCATTCCCGGATATGACACATATCTGTGGTATCGCAATTCAGATATTGTGAATAGCGGTGTCCTTGAATCTGGAATGAATACCATCGAATTGGTAGTTGATCCATCGGCTTTATCGCCAGGAACCTATGGTTACCATGCTGAATTAACAGATGTCGAATCGGTACATTTATCCGGCACTGCGACTGTGAGGATTGCAAACCACATTACAATTACAGGAGATATTTTTGATTCATCTGTAGTGATGGGACAAAATTATTCCATGACTGTGCTTGCAACAGGTGGTATTGGAACCCTTCACTATCAGTGGCAGAAACAAACAGAAGGCAAAGCATGGGAGAATTTAACAGATATCGGGAATATCTCCGGTACAAATACCAATACATTGGTATTTACTCCATTTGAAGAGGGTGATGGCGGACAATATCGCTGTTTAATAAATGACGACTATCTTGATATGATATACAGCAATGTGGCAATGCTTACCGAGGAAACGGGTATTCCAGTTACAGGTGTATTCGGTCTTGGTATAATAACTGCTTTAAGTGCTTTGGCAGGTGTTTTTACTCTGCGTCGTCGACAACAGTAATCAAAAAATATCCTCGAATGTGACGAGGTAGCATTTTACACAAGGGGACTTATCCTTTTGGATAAGTCCCCCACTGTTTTAAATTTGAAAGAGTTGATATTGTATTGTTGTTGACGAATGAAACCAATGAGAGGAAGAAAATAAATGAGACTATTTATGCTTATTTTAAGTTATCTTTGTAGTAGCAATTAATTATTTACTTTAATATCGAATATAAGATTCGTCTCTAAGGTTCAAAGGAATTCCTACATAGAGTTGAGATAATTTGTAGGACGAAAAATATTTCACCCCCATATTAGTATTCTATATTACAGAGACAGGAATCTCCCCCTAAATAATTAAAATTTGTTCTTTAATAATAATTTTTTTCTCCATTATTTTTCTTCAGTCTCTATGTATTCTATGCACTTTACATGCAAATATTGTTTCACATAGAAAACACGGAGATGACAAAATTATTTACGTTTTAAACTTCATTTTTATTCGTGATTATTTACATAGTCCGTATTTAAAATTGTAAGTATAGGTGTGTTTGATGCGGTATATGTAAGTATTAATTTTTGTTTTATTTGACACTATGGGAATTGGCTACCAAATATAACAATTATTTTACTTTACCATTCAGGTATATATCCTTCAAGGTAATGTTGGATGTGTTTTCTGAGAAGATATGTTTTTCTTTTTTATTATTATCAAATATATAGATATTGGATATAATAGGTGTCTGTACATCTGTTAAAAAAAGAGATGGGCGAATATCTTTATCATCTTTATGGATGGTAATATTTTCCATAATGATATTCTTGACATGCCTTATAAAAAAGCCATAAGCGGGTAATGTTCCGAACATCCTGTACTCCGGATATGCATCCTCTTTTTCCTCTGGAATATCTATTTGATTTTCTACTTCTCCTTGGAATGAGAGATTTATATCACGGAAGGTGATTTCCTCAATATAATGATTTGGTAGTCCTGAAATAGGACAACCGATAGAATCAGCACCTGTCGCAATTATATTTGTAAGGATTATTTTTTTCATTGTTCCCACAGATGTAACAGGTTTTTCGGGACAACAAGGTCGTACACGGTTCCCTAAACGAATGAAAATAGGATTGGATACATTTTTCATGGAAATGTTATTGACAACGATGTTCTCAGTTGTTCCTCCATCTACGGTTTGAATTGTTACACCGGATATACGGGTATCATAAATAGTGCAATTACTAATTGAAATATTCTGGAAACCGCCATTCGATTCTGTTCCCATTTTTAAGGCATTGCATAAGGAACTTAAAATACAATTTGTAATGGTTATATTTTTACATGGTTTGGGTGATGTGCTTTTGAGAACAATGGAATCATCGCCAGAAACAATATGGCAATCGCTAACAATGACATTTTCGCAGGAATCAATATCAATACCATCATTATTACGGTTGCAACGACTGTTAATTTTTATATTCGAACAGTGAACATTTTCATTCGCGAGCAAATGAATAGTCCACATAGCACCATTTTCAAATGTTATTCCTTCTAAATTC
The DNA here is from genome assembly GCA_049968235.1 of Candidatus Hydrogenedens sp. GTDB lineage: Bacteria > Hydrogenedentota > Hydrogenedentia > Hydrogenedentales > Hydrogenedentaceae > Hydrogenedens. The sequence continues at coordinate 192,680 of JBMFRC010000002.1, read as the reverse complement.
ACATCTTTGCATTCAACAAATCGAACGAGGTAAGGTCGAAATTTGTATATTCTATTTTCATCTTCTTTAAATTGTTCTCCCTGTCCATAGATTTTCCCATAACCGACAATACCAATATTTTTTTGTTTTTCTGCGAAGATGAGTGAACGTTGCGAATAATTGTCGGTATAAGAACGGTATTCGGGTATCATTTCGGGAAAATCTTCAATATTTGTGCTACTTATTAGTACACTTCCGGGACTGAGATAGAGAAACACGCCGTTCTTCAATACAATTGTTCCTGTTAGAAATCTTCCTGCGGGGATAAGTACGACTCCTCCTCCTTGTCCCGATACCGTATTAATGGCGTTTTGAATGAATTGCGTATTTAAGGTTTTTCCATCCCCAATGGCACCAAAATTGAGGATAGAGGTCGCAAATTCTATTGTCGGAACAGTTTCCACTTTTGTCATCATCTGTGCTTGAGTAGTAATCTGGATAATTACATAAAAAACCAATAAGATTACCCAATATTTTTTCATAGACTTATCCTTTGTTAATTAAGCATATTTATGATTCCTGCCCTTTTTTTATAAATTGGGTTGACAAAACCACCTTTTCCCTCTAATTCCTTTATCAATTGTTTTGCATGATTAATATCTTTGTCTATGTATATGGCATGAATAAGAGGGTGATAATGCCTTTTATGAATACCTGTTGTGTCTCTTTCAAAGCATTGTTGCATTGTATTCAGGGCTTCTTGTACATGATTTTGTTCCATTTGACTGATAGCGAGAGAATGATAGCCCCAGGGTGTCTGCGGTTGAAGGTATATTGCACATCTGGCAAACCATTCTGCAAGTTCAGGTTTGTTCCTATCAAGGGCAGACCATGCAATATAATTCCAAATCATTGGGGTAGGTGGATGATAAAAATCAATGTGGTTTTTTAATTCATGCTGGGCTTCTTCCAGAATGTTATCAGGGGCGTTTACTTTCTTCAAAACCTCAATAAATGGATTGTAATCGATATATTCAGGAATATCAATCATTTCACTAAAAGAATTTGTATCTTTGCTCAAATGGTATAACCAGAGACCATTCATTCCCGGCAAAAAGGTCTTTTCAAATTTTATCCCTGCTTTATAAAAATACATTTCTATAAAATTTTCATCAGGGAAATGAAAAACATACGGTTCTATTACCAACCATGCGGTTTCTTTTTTTCTCTCCCAAAAAAGTTTTTTGAGACAGTTTATTGTATCAGGGAAACTATAGACAGGTATTATATTTTCAGTTGGGACTTCTGTATAGTATGCAAGCATTTCATTAGTTACTGGTGTAGAAATATAAAAGATTCCCCATGTAAGTATTGGTTCATTAGGTTTGCTACGTTGAGAAATAATCTTTCCAGCGGTCTTAAAATCTGTTGTTTTTTGAGAAAGTGCAGAAACAAACGTCTGATAACAAAAGGCAATTAAAAGCCATGCTACTAATATTTGCCTAATTTTGCTATGTTTGATATTTACGATAGCATAAGCAATAAGTGGATACATCGCAAATGAACAGTAAAGGGTATATCTTGTTTGCATACAGGGCCAAATAAGAAAAGACAGGAAAGTCAGAAGAAGAATAGGTGCTATGACCACAGTTAATAGAAAAGGAATAATCGGTTGTGATGTTATTAGCCATATAGGAAAAAAATAAAAGGATGACGCTTGTTCTTTTTTGTCGCATACATCTTTCCATTTCGAATATAAATCAAGTAACACATAAATAATTGAAAAAAAGGAAAAAATGATAAGGAGCGTATCGAACCATAAGTGTAAACCTATAATTTCGTTAAGCCAATAAGAAGAAATAACAGAACTCGTCTGCCCCTGATAAAAAAAAGGTTCGTTAGTAAGAATAGCATCGTCAGCAAATAAATCGGTTAGCCATTTGTAAACCGATGGAATACCCATAATGAAGTCGTCTGCTTTTGTATATATGGGTATCGAATTTGTTGTAAATAAAGAGATAATACAGGTAATAATCCCGAATAATAAAATAGGAAATAATAAGAAGAGAACCCTTTTGCATTTTACAAATTGCAAGGATATAAAAAATATTTCAATGAGAATTAATAAAATCCCGGTGTAATGTGAAATAAACAGGAAAGTATTAGATAACAACCATAGCCATCCGCGAAACCAGGAAAGTTTTTTGTAAAGTAAGATTGTTGATACCAATGAACACAATCCTGCAAACTCATAAAAGATATATGGTCTTATCATCTGTGCAAATAAAATGTGAAATGGAGAGAGAGCAAGCAAAAGAGTTGCAAGTAAAGCAGTTCGCAGACCTAAGGATAGTTTTACAAATATAAAGAACAGGATAAGATTTATTACTCCGATAAGCACAGAGACCCAGCGAAGTATTTCAATATTCGCGAGAGGTATCGAAAACAAACGAAATATCGAATAGTAAATCAGATGTGATAATGGAATTTGGTCGGACTGATAGACATTGAAAAAAGATAAAAATTCGTCAAATGATGGTGAAAGATACAGTTTATATGTAGTAACAAACTCATCGATCCATAAAGAGAGTGAATCAATGCGATAACTCCTCAGAAAAAAACCTAAAAGCAGAATAAACAAAAGTAAGGAACTATCAACAGCAGAAAAACAAGACTGTCTTTGATTTTTGTGTGATAATTCCGTTTTAGATGAGTTCATTTCCCTTTTATTGTTTTTCAATGGGGTCAGGTTTGGGGGATTGATTGACCAATTTTAATATGGTATCAATAAGGATTTCGCCCGTCATTTCTCCCAAACCAGTCCGTGAAATATATTCATATATTTTAAAACTATTCCAGTCTACTTTGGTAAGGATATAACCGAAGGCATCATTTGTCAAACCGAACAAAAAAGGATGTGGAGTGGGCATTTTGCGTTTTAAGTAAAAACCGATATTGGGCAGGGCTTCGCCAGGTATTGTTACTATTTGTGCGGTCCCAACATTAATCAAATTAATTCGTGTAGGTATCGTATTTTTTTCTGTGATAGGATATTTTATTGGTGAATTTTTCAAGACCATACGAAGTAGTGGAGAGTCAATCGGAAATTCAACAGGAGTATGGGTGCAATACAATGTGGGATTTTTCTGGATGGGAGCATCCTTTACGATACGCAATGCCTCGCTGGCTAACAATTCGCCAATACGGATGCATTCATCCCATGTCTGAATATCTCCATTCGGTCCACGGCAATCTGCTGTGACCATACCTCCCTGAGCACTGTTCATAAACATTGCCATGCCTCCCGTTTCTGCTTCAATCTTGTCATATAAAGGACCACAAAGGTCGGGCGATAAAATCTTTTGACTATCCCCGATAACCTCCGGGTGAATAGCATAATTTACCAGCGTTACAATCACCTTCCCTTCTTTTTTCTTCTCCGCAGAGACTGCCTGTAATACACTGCAACGATGGTCATATAATTCATCTGCATAATAATTATAAGCAATTTTTCCTTTTGCCTCACCCATAGCAATCTTTAAATAGGCAGGCTTCATGTTCTTATATGCTTCATTGATTGCTTCGCCTGCTTGTAGGCATACCCAGTCAAGATATTTCAAATCAGCAGAACAATTTCCCTTCTCATCAACAAATCCATAGGTTTCCGGTGCACTATGTGTATGCGTAACGCCTACAAGGATATTTTCAGGTGGAATTTGAGGAGCCAGTGCACGGATTTTATCCGCTAATACGGATGACCAACCTAAAAAGTCAAGACTAACAATAGCTACTGCTACATCTCCTTTTTTCATAACCATCGTACGAGCAAACAAATCGCCAATCTTTTTTTCGACAGGTTCTGGTGTCCCTACACCTCCTGATACCGGCAGTAACGGGTCCGGAGTAACAATCCGTTTAGCAGAGCCGACATATAGCATATCCTTATCTTTGTCTATTGCGGAAACAGAAAAACAGAAAAGGATACTGAAAATAAATGTAATTAGGAGTAACGAGAAATAAAAGTTTTTCATATTGATTATCCTGATAGTTTTAAATTGATTTTTTGTTAGGTTATGGTTTATATTATAACGCTATTTACAAAGCAAAAGAAACCAGATACAGTATAAACCAGATATTTTTATCGGGATGAGCAGAAAATAAGGATAAAAGAAATAAATATTGTGAAAGTATTATTAACATTTTTAATTGATGAAATATAGTATCTATATTTGTAAGAATATCTGTGTCTCTTTGTAAATTGGTGACTACTATTACCCCCCATTATGTTGCATAGAATAAAAAAATGCTTTATAATAAATTTCTATTTTAATATCCACTGATTATAAATATTACAAATAAAAAAGGGGAATTATGTATATTAGGACGGTTTTCTGTTTGTTGGTCATTTTCACCTGTATAGAGTCTTTTACTTTTGCCCAGAGTGCCCAAATAGGTGCCAAATTAGAAGGTAAATTCTCTATGCGTCTCACAATTGAAAAGATAATTTATCGTCCTGCAGAATGGGAAAAGGAAAAAGTAAAAGAAATTGAAAGTGATATAGTTAACAAAGGTGGATTGGTTCATATATATTATCGTAATATTTCTAAAGAACCCGCGCACATCCGTTATTGGCGTTGGAATCGGAAAGACCGCTCTTATTGGATATTAAATCATTTTGTTGCATGGGACCGCTATATTAATCAAACAGTCCAGCCCGGGGAATTGGGTGTACTGGAAATAAATGCAATATCCGAAGATTTTGCTCCGGGGACAAAATTTGCTCTGCAATTAGTGGATGAAAATTCTCGATTATGTGCCACTATGGAAGGGATTCTGGTAGCGGAACCAGTGCGAATTACATATATCCACGTGTTACAGGAAATGAAGGAAATAGATATATTCCTTCGTAATTTTTCAAAAGATACATATCGGATAGACAATACTTTGTTTTTCCCGCAGAATGAAATTGTTGTGAATTGGAATGTTAAAGAGTTGTTACCGGAAGGAATGGCAATTGCAAGGGTTCGACTCTCTAAACCACTAAGTTCTGGAACATGGTTTATTGCAGGAGTAGAAGTTTCAAAGGATAAGGGGAAAACGAATGAATTGTATTTTGCTCATCGTCGTGCTTTTGACGATTTTTTCCCTATTGGAGTCTGGACAAATAATCCAGAAACATACGAGACTTTATATAATCTGCATGTGGATACTATGGTAGAAGGTGATAAAAAGGACAAACCTTTCTTTACTGAGATAGCTCCCAAATACGGGTTTCGAGCAATGGTTATTACAGGTGTTCCTTTGAATGTAGATATTGTCCGAGAATTTACAGGGCATCCACAAGTGGGATGCTGGATGTTGATGGATGAACCGGATTGGTCTATCCCCGCAAATATTGTGTTCCTTATAAACCAGCACTTATGCCAATATGATAATACCAAGCCAACGTTCGTTACTCTTTGCAGAAATATTAAGTTTTTTGAGTATGCTTCAATATGCGATATTCCATGTCAGGACCATTATTCTGTAACAGCCCCATCCAGCAGTAAATGGCCCAAACCGTATGGGACACGATTAGAAGAAACAGCGTATTATACGCATGACCTTAAAATAGCATCAGAGCCAAAACCTATCTGGGTATGGAGTCAGGCAATTGCGGATTGGGGTGAACGACCAAAACGCCCCGTGCCTACACCGGAAGAATTAGGTGCTCAGCTAGTATTAAATTTAGGCAGAGGCGCCAAAGGGATTCTCTGGTTTAATCACGATAAAAGTATTGCCGAAAAATATCCTGAATTGGAACGAGCCATGCAAGGGTGGGGAAGAGTTATGTGCCTATTACGGGATTATTTTCTATGTTCTGAACCAATACCATTTAAAGGTTCCGCTCCAGAAAACGTAGATATTGCTCCTTTACAGGGACGCGATTTTATAATATTGTGTGTTACAAATTTAGATTATGAGATACATCCCGAAGCCTATCCTTTTAAGGAAAAGAAAAACCTGAAAATAAGCATAAATATCCCGTTTCAGGGGCAGTCATTATTTGAAATTCGACCTCAAGGAATTACGGAATTGAAAGCAAACTGGGGCAAGGAAACCTCGTTTGTTTTACCAGAATTGAAATCCGAAACAATTATTTTTATTCACACCCAGCCCGATATTGGAAATCAGTTAAAATCGAAATGGGACGAAATTATATCTAAAGAAATTAAATCGTTAGATAAATAAAGATTCCTATGATTGCACAATTTTAAGATGTCAAAAGAAATAGAACATAAGTTTTTAGTCATATCAGATGATTGGCGTGCTTCTATTATTAAATCTATCCCTATAAAGCAGGCATATATCTATACAAGTCCGCCTTTGGCTGTTCGTGTTCGTATTGAACCTGATAAGTGTACTCTAAATCTGAAAAGAGCCATTGTAGCAACAACAAGGGATGAATTTGAATATACAATACCGTATGCAGATGCAGAGGAATTAATAAGAAACTTTGTTACGGGATATATTATCGAAAAAGTTCGTTATATTGTAATGTATGAAGGACAACGTTGGGAGATAGACGAATTTACAGGAGCAAATAGTGGACTAATTATTGCAGAAATAGAGTTGAAAAAGGAAGAAGAAAAAATAATTATCCCCCCATGGGTAGGTGAAGAAGTAAGCAACGATGCACGATATCTAAATACTTATCTATCTATAAATCCATATAAATTTTGGAAAGAAAAAGAAAAGTAACATCACTTCATCTTCACAATCTTAATTATTAAATAATTTTAATACATATATTAATATATATATTATTATTAGAGAGAGCCAGCTAGGGCTGTTACAAGATTTGCTACAACAGAAACAACAGGTTCTGTTCCAGGAACATCCTGGTCATAAAGGTCAGGGTCGGATGTATATCTTATGAATTCTACATGTCCGTCCATATAAAGAACATTACAACCTCCGGGTATATGGTTAAAAAGAGGTTCTCTAGCGTTAGGAGTGGCTAATGTATCCAGCATAATCCATACACTGCTCTGGGCACTGTTACTCGAAGCCGGATTATTGACATCAGTGAGTAAAAATCTTTCAATCCCTTCTCTTAAACGATATACAATATTTCCTCCTCCATTACCATAACCGATACAAATGGGAGATGCTTTTCTTAAATCCGAGTCATGGTCCATAACTTTCATTAGTGCAGTAGGGTCAGAATTATTAATATATCTTGCAACATCATTAGGGAACTCTCCAACTAAAGCATCTAAAGCTCCGAAAAATTGAATAGGTGCTGGGACTAATGGGTCAAAGTTTGCTCCCCCAGCTAATAGTAACAAAGTTATGTTAAAATAAGTTAATGAAGCGATGGGTTTTAAGTGGTCAAACAGCCATCCAAAATAAGCATAACTTGCATCAATATCTTCTGATATCTCAAGTAAATTTCCATTGTGTTCCTCTAATCTTTTCCTATGTTCACTTGCACCTGCATCCGAAGGACATATCATTATATATGGGTCTGTTAGATATTCAGGATAAATAAGGTCCACTTGTGGTCCTACAGCAAAAGCCCTTGATTGTGTTATCGGGTTATAAGTTTGCATTGGGGGAAAACGTTCCCCTTTACTTTCATTTGCATACATTTTAAAGACCAGTCCCCATTGTTTAAGATTATTAGCACAACTGGAACGACGGGCCGCTTCACGAGCACGAGCAAGTGCTGGCAATAAAATTGCCGCAAGAATGCCGATGATTGCGATGACCACCAGCAATTCGATGAGTGTAAAACCCTTTTTTTTCATAAGAAAAATCCTTGTAATTGTTGTTAATTAAATATTGACTATATTTATATTATATATTATTTTTTTCAATATTTAAAATAAAATTCGTGCAGTTTTATTTAAACTGCACGAATTTTTTATGTAAAAAACAATTATTTCAGTTATTGTGAGCCAGCCGCAATTGCAGATACCATATTTGCCACTGTTGCGATAATAGGCTCAGTTCCATTAACACTTGTGCCAGATGGGTCGGCAACAAGATTATTTGTGGCTATATATCTTATAAATTCAACATGTCCATCCATATAAAGTACATTACAACCACCCGGAATATGATTAAACAAATCACCGGCAACTCCACCTGCGGAGAATGTATCCATCATAATCCATACAGAACTTTGTGCATTGTTACTTGCTGCTGGGTTATTAATATCGGTAATGAGGAAGCGTTCAATACCTTCACGCAAACGGTATACGGTATTTCCACCACCATTCCCATAACCTGCCCAGCTGGATGGTAAGTGAGAATCCTGGTCCATCACTTTCATTAAAGCAGTTGGGTCAGAACCGTTCACATAGGCAGTTACCAATGGTATATTTGCGTGATATAATCCATCTAATGCTGCTCCTAATTGGATGGGAACGGGCTGGCTGGTATCAAATGAACCACCTAATAATGAAGTTAATATAGTCACAATTAGAAATTGATTGGCAGGTGTGGAAGGCTTTAGTCTATCAAAAACCCAACCAAAGTAAGCATAACTTTCGTCAATATCTTTTGAAAGTTTAACCAGGTTTCCATCATTTTCTTCAAGTTTAGTTCTCATATTTGATGCGCTGGGGTCAGAAGGACAAATGATAATATAGGGGTCTGTAAGGTATTCGGGATATAGAGTGCTTACTTGTGGACCCGCAGCGATATCAGCATCATTTTCTATCGGGTTGTAAGTTTGTAACGGGGGATAGCGTTCGCCTTTGGCTTCATTAGAGTACATTTTGAATACCAAACCCCATTGTTTTAGGTTATTCTGGCAACTGGAACGTCTTGCTGCTTCACGAGCCCGTGCCAGAGCGGGAAGTAGTATCGCAGCAAGAATACCAATAATGGCTATAACGACTAGTAATTCAATTAATGTGAAACTTTTTTACGCATACAATCATACTCCTTTGCTTAAAAAGCTGTTAAAAAATTTTGAGAATTAAATTAACCTCCGTGCGGTTTTGTGTATTATTATAACATAAGGAAAAACCGAAATCAAAAAATTATAAAATCAATAATATGGTTATATTTGATTTCAATTTTTATATAGAAATCAAAGCATATATTTTTTAGTAATAAAAATAATGGTTGGATCTTTAATATACAAAAATATAACTGTCACAATAATGTTGGCTAAAAAACAAGATTTTCTCTGTTACCATAAAAAAAAGACATTTTTGTTTATCTTTTTTACTTTTAATAAAAATTTAGAAATATACAAGTTTTGCAAACATAATACTTATATACTGACTTAATCTATTTAACTCTTTTTTTTATCTTTGAAATAGCACATGCATTTCTGTGTTCATTATGCACTGTATATTCATTTACAAAAAAGAGTGTTGGTATTACATTGGTGCGAAAAATATTTTGTCCCTATAAAATATAGGTTTCTTAGCCTAACGATGGGAATTTTTATATCATATCATTATGTATAATTAGACTACGGTTATTGCATATATTTTTGGGGATAAAAATCATTTTTGGGAGTATGACTGCACTTACTTTCTGTGTGTAAAAAAACACAGATAAAAAGTGTTTAATCTATAAACTATATTGGATTTATTACAATCGAGATAATTGCGTTGTAATTTTTATATTTCTTTATTTCGTTCATGTTTGTTCTGTAGTTTTAGCATTCATCTAACATTTTTTGGGGAATATGTAATTTCCTTCTTGCTTTCCTAACAATATCTGTTTTATTCTATTTTTTGTTTTTAAATACTTACTATATAGTATGTCGAACTGTTGTGAATAACATATGGGAAAAATAAAAAATAAAGGATAGTATTTATGAAAATGGCGTTGAATGGATGGATGGTGTGTGGGTTTGCAGGTGAAGTAAAGATTGAAAGTGTGATAAAACAGGTTAAAGAGATGGGCTGGGATGGCATTGAATTATGTTATGGAGCAGGTGAATTGTCACCTACTGCTACAGAGGAGGAAATAAAATGTATTCGGAGATTGGTGGAGTCAGAGGGATTAGAAATACCTTCGTTAGCTACGGGTTATTATTGGGGGTCTTCCCTTGGAAGTCCCAATGTAGAGGAACGTAAACAATCTGTTGATTTTACAAAAACATATATTGAAACGGCTAGTCAGTTAGGTGCTGGGGCAGTTCTTGTTTTGCCGGGAACTGTTGATGTATGTTTTGACTCAAATCGTCCTATTGTTCCGGCGAAAGAAGTCTGGAAATGGGCACAGGAGTCTATTTATCAATTAATACCTATTGCAGAAAGAAATCGGGTCATTATTGCTCTTGAAAATGTTTGGAGTAAATTTCTTACGGGTCCCTTTGAGTTTGCCCAATTTGTAGATATGTTCCAATCTTCATGGGTCAAAGCCTATTTTGATGCAGGCAATTGCTTAATCAATGGTTATCCTGAACATTGGGCTGAAATTTTAGGACAACGAATAGCCCGTGTCCATATAAAAAATTTCAAACGAAATAATGGTGGTGGAACATTAGACAATTTTACGACCAGTTTGTTTGTAGGAGATATGAATTGGGAAGGATTGCTACAAGCATTGAAATATGTTGGTTATAATTATTATTTAACCGCAGAGGTTATTGTTGGCGACCAGGGTATGCCAAATTTAGAACAAACAAAAAAAGTTGCTCAAGAATTAAAATCAATATTGTCTTAATAAAAACTTTTTAGAAATATTTAGTATAATGTAACTAAAAAGGAACTTAAAAATAATAAATATTTTTTACAAAAATATAACTAAGCCCTTCTTTATTTAGATGGTTTAAGTGTCATTTGAAGAAGGAGAAATTTAATATGTTAAATCGCAGGCAATTTATGGCGACATCAGCAGTAGCGATGGCATCTGCCACTTTAACTAAAAAAGCGAAGGCACAATCTCCAAAGATGCGGGTAGGCATTATTGGTTGTCGAAGAAGAGGTTCACAAGTAGCAGAAAACCTTATGAAATCCGGCTATTTTGAAATTAAAACTTTGTGTGATTGTGATGAAAAAGAACTAAACGAGGCACAAAAAAAACTTGCCTCAAAAAATATTAATGTGTCCGTTTTGGAAAAAGACTTTCGCCGTGTCCTTGATGATAAAGATATAGATGCTGTAGTTGTTGCTACACCTGACCATTGGCACTCTTTAATATCGGCAATGGCGGTCTCTGCTGGAAAACATGTGTATGTAGAAAAACCGTTCTCTTACAATATTTATGATGGTTATGCAGTGCTCCAGGCGATGAAGAAAAATCCAAAGTTAGTAGTTGTTGTCGGTTCACAACAACGGAGTGGAAAACATTTCCAAGAAGCCCGTTCTTTTCTACAATCTGGCGAGTTAGGCAAAATTGCGTTTGCCCGTGCAGGAACAATCCACTGGAGGGAACCTCTTCCGAAGGTTCCTGATAGCGACCCACCCAAGCATTTAGATTATGACATGTGGACAGGACCTGCTCCCATGAAGCCCTATAATAAATACCGTGTTCACTATAACTGGCACTTTATGCTGGACTATGGAACAGGAGATACAGGGAACTGGGCAGCTCATTGGTTGGATATTGTTCGTTGGTTTTTGAATATTGCCTATCCTTCTCGTGTTTTTGCCACGGGTGGACAATTTGTTACCAAAGATATTAAAGAATGGCCAGATACACAAACGGCTATTCTTGAATATCCAGAATTGACCGTAGTCTGGGAACTTCGTTTATGGTCAGAATATGGGATGGATTCTTTTGCGGAGTTTCATGGTGAAAAAGGTACTATGGTTGTTACACGGGATGATTGGAAGGTATTCCCGAATGGCAAGCCAAAAGAACCTAAAACTTATCCCGGTAGCGATATTGAAATACCCCATGCTATCAATTTTGCCAAAGCCATTCTCGGTGAAGAAAAAGCCAATGCCCCTGCAGAAGAAGGACACATTTCTGCGGTCTTATGTCATCTTTGTAATATCAGTACTATGCTTTCGCGTCCTGTGGTATTTGACCCACAAAATTTGACCATTAAGGATGACCCCGAAGCAACAAAGTGGATAAAAAGAACCTACCGTGAACCCTGGAACATTGAACAATATATTTAGAGGTAAGGCTCATATCCAATACATCCTCAAAAACAATAGCACTTGTCAATCCAAATCAACTCAAGCCACCTATCTCTCCGGTAGGTCTTGAATATATTGCAGAAGTATTATCAGAATCAGGACATGATATTATCTGGATAGATTTATGTTTTTCGGATAACTGGGAAGAAACTTTAAAGAATTATTTGTCTATTTCTAATCCCGATTGTATTGGTATCTCTCTCCGTAATATTGACGAAGCCATGATGGGAAGTCAAATCTTCTATGTTGATTTTGTAAATACAGTTATCCAATTGTGTAGACAATTATCAAATGCCCCTATTTTTTTAGGTGGTGCAGGTTTCTCCATAGCACCCTGTGAAATTCTAAACTACACCGGTGCAGATTTTGGCTTTATTGGAAATGGTGTAAATTGTATTACAGATTTTATTGAAGTTATGGACCGAAACACCTATAAGGAATTTCCAGGATGTATTTATAGGGAAAGTACCGGTAACATTCACCTGAATCCACCCAGGGGAAATCTCACGAATAGATATACTTCATTTCAACCTCATAGAAATTTTGCAGATATTAACAAATATTTTGTTGAAGGTGGACAAATTGGTATTGAGACGAAACGAGGTTGTTCACAGCAATGTATTTATTGTGTTGAAAGTTCATTGGGACATAGCGCTATAGAACTTCGAAATCCTAGTGCTGTTGTATTTGAAATTGAACAATTAGTAGATAAAGGTATTAATGTTTTCCATTGGTGTGACAGCGAGTTTAACATACACATAGAACATGCTCTTAAAATATGTAATGAACTTATCAAAAGCGGAATTAACAAAAAAATTAAATGGTATACCTATTGTTCCCCTGTGCCTTTCACAGAAGAATTGGCGTTCTTAATGGAAGAAGCCGGTTGCGTTGGTATAAACTTCGGTGTGGATTCCCTTCATAATGATATATTACGGTTACTTCATAAGCCCCATAAATACGAAGATATTCAGCAACTAATCAGGATACTACGGAAAACACACATTGCTATCATGTTTGATTTATTATTAGGTTCTCCCAGGGAAAATAGAGAAACTGCCTTATTCACTATTGAGAATGCAATGAAACTTAAACCTGATGCACTTGGTATCTCCTTTGGTGTCCGCCTTTATCCATGCACTACCTTAGGGAAAAATGTACTATCCCTACATCAGAAAGGTATTAACTTAAACAAGTTTTTATATGGGATACCTATTGAAGAAAATAAAAATTTGCTGTTTCCTACTTATTATCTTTCTGATAAATTAGATAAGGATTTTTTTGATTATCTCCGAAAAATTGTCAAAGACCAATCCTCTGTTTTTCTTTCTCTTCCTTCTACTGAAGAAGGTAGTTATTCTTACTGTAATCATGATTATCTTATCAATGCCATAAAAAATGGTGCCCGGGGAGCCTACTGGGATATTTTACGGACAAGAACCCTATCCTAGTTATTCAAATCGAAAACCATCTGAAAACTTGCTTAAAGTACTTTGATTATGCAATATTCTTATTCTTTTTGCTGGCAACACGTTCCATAAATGCGTCAATACGATTTCCGACCTGCTCATCACTCCACATACGAGTATCATTCTGGTCCGCTTCGATTAAAAGAACAGGAACGCCATATTTATCTTCCATGGTACGAGCGAGTTCATATTGTCCGAAAGAATATGCACGACAGGAACGGTTGGAGTGCATTACCAATCCATCCAAACTGAAATCCTTTACCATCTGATAAAGTTCCCGTTCGCGGAAATCCAATCCATGATTAATATAACCTGCCAGATAATCTGCAGACATTGCCCTAAGGGGATTGGAAATATCTCTGTCTTCTGCCTGATAACAGAAACTTCGTGTATATGTGGAGACAACCAATGCTGCATTATGCTGAGAAAAACGTTCTGATAGGAATTTTATCTTATACCATATTGCCAGATTATCCCAACCCAGCCGATATTCTTCTTTCTCTAATGTTCCGATACCCTGATTTATTCGCTCTAACATTTCCGCTTTTAATGTTTCATAATATTCGATACAACCTTGTGTGCCGCGCAAGGTTACAATAGGAGCCAGATGAATAAAAGTATCAAAAGAATTCATTGGGGCAGGCTTATGCTGTAATAAATCCTGAATCTCCCGCCATAATTTTACTGCCCGGTCTGCAAGGTCCAGTGTTTCCATAAACTTATCCCATGATATAGGATTCCCCGTAATTTCACCAACCTGGTCTATCATTTTCCTTAATTGTGCTTCCATATAATCTATCGCTTCAGGTCTATCTTTTATCCCATATTGAAATGGTGCATCAATGAAAATCAATGGGACATTAAATATTCGTTGTAATTCCTCATACCATTTTGTTACCGTACCGCAAATATTATTACAACAGACTAAAAAATCTGGTTTTGGACTGGCAGTGCCCATAATAGGACCTTTTCCAGAAAGGGCAGAACCGATATCTGTCCGTGCATAAGAACATAAATCGCGGGAGAAGCCCTGTTCTTCTGCTATCGCACAAATTTCATCTGAGATTTTCAGTGTACCCGCCATAGCAGCGACATTTTCAGGATAGATAGGAATAACCCCACCTGCATGTAAAATTTCTACAGGTCCACCGCTGGTAATCCAGGCAATTTTCTGGTTAGGGTCATTCTCTGCAGATTTTGCCATCATATAGTAAAAACCCATTAACTCTTTCATCTTTGCTGTGGAATGAATAGGTACACGCTGACTCATAATATCTCCAATTCCTTCTTTATATGTTTTGTGTTATTTTATTCATGATTTCATTATTTTTTTGGGTCCATTCCAGACCAATCATGCTCGCACCTAAAGCACCGATGATTTGCGGTTCTTCAGGTATAATTACTTCTTGTTTTAATATTTTTGACAACCAACTTACAACACCCTTATTTTTTGCAACCCCTCCAGTCATCATTATCGGTGCGATAATCCCCACACGCGATGCCAATCCATATATGCGCTCCGCAATTGCGCGACATAAACCCGAAACAACAGACGGTATCTCTTCTCCCTGAGCCAGTAATGAGATTACTTCACTTTCTGCAAAAACTGTACATGTAGAGGAAATTTTTGAACATATTTTTGAATGAACTGCCATATCTCCCATTTCATCCAGGTGAATTCCGAGTGTCCGTGCCATTACCTCTAAAAAGCGCCCCGTTCCCGCTGCGCATTTATCGTTCATTTCAAATCGACCTACCTGTCCATCAGGTTCAAGTAAGATTGCTTTTGAATCCTGCCCTCCTATGTCAATTACGAATCGTATTTTGGGATTTGTTATATACGCACCTTTGGCATGACAGGTTATTTCTGTTAAACTTTTTGTTTTATTTTGAACAATATCTCTGCCATAACCCGTGGTAATTATAGCCTTTATCAACTCTTCTGTGGCACCAACCTGAGATAACACTTCTCTTTTTACATCATCAGCAGATTGAAGCAATCTTCCTCCCGTAGGACGAACTGTATAAGCACAGATTTTTCCCTGATTATCAACGAGCACCGCTTTTGCCGTTGCAGAACCTATATCAAGCCCAATTACAAAATATTCGCTCATATATCAGAACTCATTATCTATTTAATGTTTCTACTTAATGTTTCTACAAATGCTTCAACCCGTGTGCGGAACGCTTCCGGAACAGGCTGATTTTGTTCTACTTCTAAAAGAAGGCTGGGAATTCCTTCCTGTTCCAATCTTTTACGAATATACGGATAGTTAAATCCATAAGGGTCACAGAATTTCGTTTGAAGGAATATTACACCATCAATATGACCTTTTTTCACCTTGTCAATATAGATCTCAGCAGGGTCATAACCCGGTTTATGAAATGCAGGACAGGGAATTCGGGAGAGATACATCTGCGCTAACATTTCAATGGGTTCTTTTTGAGAAACATGCGGAAGCACATAAGACCTCGAACCCATACATAAATCATCATCAGAAACTACAACACCTATAGTTTCGATAGATTGGATAAAACCTTGTGCCTGACAAATACTACCTCCTACCAAAATGCGTGGTTTTTTTAACTCTTGAGGGGATAACTTTTCCAATTCTTTAATCAAATCTTCTAACAATTTATTGTGTTCTTCCTTCTTCATCAAAAAAGAAGAAAGGATAACTGTAAACATTTCCGTTCCTGTTATTAAAGAAGGGTTTAACTGTCTTAACTGATACAAACGATTTATATTGTTTCTGTGTTGTTCGTAGAGATTTATACTTTCTAAAAGTTTTTCATCAGTTATTTTACTTCCTGAAATTTTTTCTGTTTTCTCTTTTACTCGTGTTAATTCACGCTTTAAATAAGTAAGAGCAATCTCTCCCGCATTCAAATTAGGAGTGGAAACCACAATAATCGGAATTCCCTCTACGCGTCTTCTCCATACTTCTGCCAGATTTTGCATTGTATCACATGTATGACTAAATATTACCAGATTTAGAAAAGAGAAGTCGCCTGTTAAACCTAAATTAAGTACGCCTTTAGCGAAACTGCATGCATACGGTTGTAACCATTGGTCTGCTAATGGGGTACCACCTTCTTTACCTATTATGCGAACAGGAAAGTACCCTCCTGCGTGAAACAATTCCTGCGGAGAATAAGTGCATAAAAAGCCTGCTACTTTCTCGCCGTCCTGTTTTGCCTTTTTAGCAAAAAAATATAAATCTTCGTGGACTTTCTCAAAAGGTTGAATAAACTCTCTTACATTTGAATTCATAGTAACTTCCTTTTCTTTCACTATATCTTAAAAAATACGTCCATATTTTAACAAAAATACAACTCATTGACCTTTTTAAAATCTCATCGCTTTGACAAATTGTATCTAATGTTATGTAAATATTCAGATGAATAAAAGTTCATCATCTTTATATTTTCATTACGGGGTAGTAATTTGCTATTAAAAGATTTAGAGAAACAGAAAATTTCTTTGCTATAAAATGAAAAACCAACACAGGTTCTTTTTACCTATATCTTTAAATATTTTATTGTGGTTTGTTTATATTGTTTTGTAGTGGAAAATATATAAAAAACAAAAATATCAAGCGTTGATAAGAATTTTTATTTAGCGATTTATTTCCTTAATGATTTGAATTTGTTATTTCTGGGGTTTCTGTTTTAAGGTATTTTTTCTTTGAGCGTCTATTCCTTCTTTGTTTTTGTTTCTTTGCTTTATTTATTTTCTTAATAAGGGATGATTCTTTCCCATATCGTTGGTATTCTAACAATTCACAAAGTCTTCGTCGGGCAAGGAAACGATTTAATGATTGAGAACGAGAGGTATCTATTTTAACTTCAATACTGGAAGGAATATGTCTTATATAGACACCTGTAGATGTGTGGTTTACATTTTGTCCACCGGGTCCTCGAGAGGAGATGAATTGTTCCTCTAAATCATCTTCTTTGATTTCTAATCGTTCCATCCATTGGATAAGTTCTTGCTCTTTTTTTAGGGAAACACCAAATCGTTTCATTTTGCTATCTTAATAAGATAATATTTATTTGGTTCTTTTTCTATGTTAAATATTGTTGAAAATATCCTATTGGTTCGGTTTAATTAGAAATAGCCCATGATGGTTTCGGAGTGTCTTTAAAGGGTAAAACATTAAGTCCTGCGGGTGGAGACTTTTTAAAGAAGAAATAATCCGAAAAATCAAGAACAACATCCCAATCTGAAGGTTGTAGTGCGTGTTCACCTTCTCTAAAGTGTATGCCGATATTTTCAGGCACACCTAAGAATTTATATACCGGAATGGTACATTCGTGCATCACCTGCGTTCCCATGGGGTTTGCCCATAAATCACCTAAAGATTCGCGGGATAACTGTCCGCGTGGAGCAATCAACGCTTTCAAAAAATGCTGGTCGAAAGGCAAACGGTCTTCTTTACCAATAAAATCCTTTAATCGGGGTACAAACCAATAAGGAGCAACCTCTGTTGTAATAATTTTTAATGTTTCTGAGCCCTTTCCTACAATTCGATAGGAACCGCAACCACCTGTTCCGCTGGATTGAGGTATTACTAACGGTATTCGTTCATCATTAGCACTCGCCCACAGGGATGCTTTACCTCTACGCGAATGCCCTGTTAATGTTAGTTGTTTCGTGTTTACTTCAGGAATCGTTTCAAGAAAATCGAGGACGCGTAATGCACCCCACCCCCAAACACCTAACGAACCCCAATCACAAGCAGGATAGAGTTTGTATATCATCTGGTCTCTATTTCCACTATCATCATCCAGCACACTTTTATCATAAAGACAAAGAGCATAGCCACGGTCTATACATTTGATAGCAATCTCTTTATTATCATCATTTTCTTTCCAGAACTTAGGTATGAATAGAATAACAGGACAGGGTTTCTCACGTGCAGAAATAGGCAAAAACATCATAACATCCAACTTAAAATCGGGTGGACCATAATAAACATTATATTCTCTATATATTCCTTTGTCATTATAAAATTTTTCTTCAACAATCAACTCCGATTTTTTTATCTTTGCCGGTGGGGGTAAGTGTCCATATTCATAAAACACGAGAATATCCATCAATTCCTTTCTGCGTTTTCCCCAATCCTGAATTGTTTTCACAGGGGTTCCATCACAAAACTGGAATAGATTGGGAATTCCGTTAAAAGGGGGTAGGTCATTAACCTCTTTGAGACAAGGATTTTCTTGAGAAAAACTGACCTGACTTATAATGAGAGTGGAACAAGACAATATCAGTGTAAATATAATATTCCACATAACTATTCCTTTCGTTTACAATTTGTTCATATTTAATGATAAAATATAGTAAATATTTTTTCATTCGGGAGTCAATTATAATGGAAATACTTGTGACAGGCGGTGCTGGATATTTAGGCTGCTGGGTCGTTTATGAATTATTACAGAAAGGACATAAGATTCGTGTATTTGACCGTATGTGTTTCGGATTTCCCGAAGAAGCGAATTGGTTAAAAGATAGCAATGTAGAAATGATACAGGGTGATATTCGTCACTGGCAGGAATTTCCCGACCTGTTTAATGATATTGATATTGTAATCCACCTTGCTGGACTTGCCAATGACCCAACCTGTGCTATTTGCCCAATTACAGCCCGGGAAGTGAATGTAGATTGCACTGTTGAATTGGCTCGTCAGAGCAGTCAAAAAGAGGTGAAAAAATTTATCTTTGCTTCTACCTGTGCGGTGTATGGAAAAGGCATTGGAGATTGGCTTGATGAGGATAGTCCCACAAACCCTATATCTACTTTTAGTCAAACAAAAAGAGAAGCAGAGGAAAAATTGCAGAGATTAGCCCATGAAAATTTTTCACCCGTAATAATCCGATTTTCTACACTTTTTGGCTATTCACCACGGATGCGTTTTGACCTTGCTGTTAATCAAATGGTTTCTACGGCTAAAAGACAAAAAAGGATAGAAGTTCGGGGAGGCGGGAATCAATGGCGACCTTTTTTACATGTTCGTGATTGTGCTCGGGCAATTTCTTTGATTTGTGAAGCAGAACAGCATGAAGTACATAACCAGATTTTTAATATAGGACATAATTCCCTCAATAAAAGGATTATAGATTTGGCACAGGAAATTGCTCTAGCTGTCGATGGGACAGAAATAGATGTAGTTCGTGATGATGAAGACTTAAGAACTTTTCGTGTGCAATTTCAGAAATTTACCACGCAATTTCATTTTAAGCCGGAGTATACAATCCAAAAAACATTACAGGAAATTACCAATTGGCTTGAACGCTATCCTCATGAAGACCCGTTTTTTGACAAATACATTAATGCTTTGCAGTTTAAGAAATTAAAAAAAATTCCTGTTCAGGAAGGTGGGGAACCCACGGCTCCTTTATTTATACCCTTAGCGAAACCTGTTATAGGTCCTGAAGAGGAACAAGCGGTTATTCAGGCTATGAGGAGTGGGTGGCTAACCTCAGGACATAATATCCATGCTTTTGAACAAAACTTTGCTTCTACTGTTGGAGCAAAGGAGAGTGTTGCTGTTTCTTCCTGTACATCTGCGATACATCTTTGTCTGGTGGAGGCAGGTATAAAATCGGGGGATGAGGTTCTAACACCACCAATTACATGGGTATCCACCATTAATACTCTGTTGAACATGGGCGTTACCCCCGTATTTGTAGATGTAGACCCTCTCACTTACAATATGGACCCACAACGAATTGAAGAGAAGATTACAGAAAAAACAAAAGCCATAATTCCTGTAGACCTTGCAGGGCATCCTTGTGACCTTGATGAGATACAAAAAATAGCAGACAAATACCATTTACATTTAATTGAAGATTCTGCTCATGCCTTAGGGGCAATATATCGTTCTAAAAAAATAGGTTCTATTGCAGAACGCACTTGCTTCAGTTTCTATGCCACAAAGAACATTACAACTATTGAAGGGGGTATAATTACTCTATCCGATTCGGAAAAAGCCAAATACCTTCGTATCCTTGCGACAAATGGCCTGGCAGATACTGCATGGGATAGATATGGTAGAAGTGCTTTTCTTCGACCCCAAGAATTGATAACTGCAGGGTATAAATATGCTATGAGTAATATCTCTGCAAGTATTGGGGTAGAGCAGATAAAGAAATTGCAATCTTTAAATAGTATTCGCCATAGATTAGCCACGAGATATTATCATTCTCTTTCAGAAATCGATGAAATTATTCTTCCTACTGTGAAAGATTATGTTCAACCTGCATGGCATTTGTATGTTATTCGCATTAACCTGAAAAAGGTAAATCGAACAAGAGATGAAATTGCGTTTATGCTTCGTCAGGAAAATATAGGCACCGGGATACATTTCTATGGTGTTCATTTACATCCATATATCCAGCAGGTATGTGGTGTTCGTCCTGAAGATTGTCCAATTGCTACGCAAATTTCTAATGAAATCTTATCACTACCGCTTCATCCTTTATTGACAGAAGAAAATATTCAATATGTTGTGGATGCACTTAAAAAGGTTATATACTATGTTAGGCATCATTAAAGGGGTATTAAAATTAATTAAATGAAAAGGAGGTTGTATGCCATTAACTAAATGTCCACGCTGTGAAAAGATATTTAATAAACCTGAAAATTCACAATATCCTGTATGCAATGCGTGCATTGATGACGAGCAGAGAGACTATGAAAAGATTCGTAAGATATTAGAAGAATATGGGAACATTAATGCCACTGAAATTTCTGAGAAAGCAGAAATTCCTTTGGATGTCATTTTGAGGATGTGTGACCAGGGTTGGTTTGAGACGGAGACACAGGCAGATTCTATATACTGTGGAAGGTGTGGTGCTCCTGCAATTAGTGCGACAAAACGACTTTGTGAGGCTTGTTTAATCCAGTTACAACGGGAATGCTTAAAAGCAATCAATGAATTAAGACAGACGCTAAAAGAAAAAGCCATGAGAAATAAATTGGATGTTATGCGGGCTGTTGAGGAAAAGAAGCAAAATATAAAAACGAAACGAACACAAATTCAAGTAAGTAAAACAAAAATTATCAAAACGAGCCCTGAAAAATCTACGGGAAGAATGGTGTATCAGGAGAAAATAAACTCTACAAAGCAAAAAAATACCTGATACTTTTTTGAGAATTATTACTCACAAAACAAATATTTTATAAGTCTATCATATTCACTGAAATCAGGAATAAGGATATCAGCACCTGCCCGCAATAATCTTTTTCTCTTATGCATATCCCAACCGTAACCTTTTTTCTCATCCGAAGCCACGCCTAAAGCAATCCCTCCCTGTTCTTTGACATTTCTTAATTCTACAGGTCCATCCCCTACAGCCATAACTTCCGGTCCATGCAAATTATGGGTTGAAATAATCTCGCGAATTACTTTTTCTTTCGAATATTCCTCAATACTGGGTAAGGCTCCCCATATTTCTGCAAAATATTTATCTGCACCTAAAACACTTGCCTCATGCTGAACATCTTCTCTGTCTGTGCCACTGAATACATACATTGTAACATTTCTTTTCTTTAATTCTTCTAAAAAACAAAACACTTTTCGAACGGTCATTTGTTCTAATGTTACCTTCCCATTTTTCAATTTTTGGATTCGTTCCCGAACGGGCATAAGCAATCGTTCATTGTAAATGGCTTTATAGCCCCACTCATCTAAAATCTTATCTTCTGGGACCAAGCCATGTGCTTTAACCATTTCTACCAATCTCTGCATCTGGAAAATGGTTTGAATTCCTGTAGTTTCATCAATCATATCTGCCACTTCTTTCTCAATTTCTGGAGTGGGTTTATGTCCTCCACAAATCATTTCAACACACATGGGTCCCATAATATTTTGCCAACCTTCCCGAAGTAAACTAATTGTCCCATCAAAATCAAAAAGGATATGTTTAATTTTCCCTAACTCGATATTCGGATTAAGAATTTCTATTTCAGTTCCGGGCAAAAAATTCTGATGTTCTGACATAATAATACTCCCCAAAAAACTGTTTAATTTTTCATTGAGGGATAATAAAGAAGGTCTAATTATATCAAATTTTATGATTATGATATTAGAATACTCTATATTTGGAAATGGGATATTGACAAATAAAGTGTTTATTAAGGTAATATTAATTGCGTCTTAATAAAAGAATAAGGAGATAAGATATGAAAAATTTATTGATGTTTTCCTGTGTGATTTTGTTAATTTCTCTTGCGAGTTTTGCACAAAATAGTAATGAAGTATTTGTATATGTTTCACCGGAAGGGAATGATACATGGTCTGGGACGCTTCCACAAGCAAATGAAAATAAAACAGATGGTCCTTTAGCCACTATTCAAAAGGCACTGGAGAAAGTTAAGGATATTCGTAGTTCAGGTGCTGTAGAAAAAACAGTAAGAGTTGTTTTGAGAGGAGGAACTTATTTTATAAGTACACCTATCGTTATAAAACCTGAACATTCAGGTAAGAAAGACGCCCCAACAATATTTGAAAATTACAATAATGAAAAACCTCTAATCTCAGGCGGAGTGAAAATTACATCATGGAAGAAGGAAGACAATAGGTATGTAGCAGATATTCAATTGCAAAATATTGGGGAATTAGTATTTAATTCCTTATGGGTTAATGGAGAACGTAGACAACCTGCTCGTATCCCTGATTGTACAAATCCATTTGGAGATTATCCTTCTAAACAAGAATTTTTCACTGCAAAAAAATATGAATATGTTCCTGAGAGTGAAGAACAGCCCGGAACACTAAAAGTTTTTTATGATGAAAAAGACCCCATTCAAAATTGGGAAACATTAAAAGGCAGTTATTGTGTCCTTTTTTGCAAATGGGCAGTTCCACTACTGCCTATTCGTTCTGTGGATACAAATGAAAAGTGTGTGTATCTAAATGTGCCGAAGAATTTTTGGTTTGGTGTTATTTTTTCGGAAGGACAGCGGTTCTATATCGAACATCTTTTAGAGGGACTGGATAAACCGGGGGAATGGTATCTTGACCGGGAAAAAGGAAAACTTTATTACATTCCTTTACCCGAAGAGGATATGACTTCTGCGGAAGTTATTGTCCCAGTGGTAGAACAATTGCTTTTGTTTGAGGGAATACCCACTGAAAATAAATTTGTGGAACATATTGTTTTTAAAGGGATTGAGTTTGCTTTTACTGATTTTCGGATAGGGGAACGGGGACAAGCAGACCCACAAGCAGAGGTTTCTGTCCCCGGTGCTATTCAGGGAACAGGAGCACAATATTGCTTTTTTGAGAAGTGTACAATTCAACATGTGAGTAATTATGCCCTATGGTGGCGTTCAGGCTCACAAAATAATACTATTCGACAATGTCATCTGTATGATATGGGAGCAGGAGGAATTAAAATTGGAGAGACTGCAAATGCAGAGACGGACAGTACCCCGGGTCCTTCCACTGTAGAAGAGAAAAATCTATATATGTATAAAGAATTAGGAGCAACAGGGTGTGGATATAATACGGTGGAGAATTGTTTTATACATGAAGGTGGGCGATTTTTGCGTGCGGGTATCGGTATATGGATAGGTCGCAGTTCGTATAATCGCGTAGCGCATAATGAAATTTGCGATTTTCGTTACTCTGGAGTGTCTGTGGGATGGTGTTGGGGATATAACCCCAGTTCCGCACATCACAATATTGTGGAATATAATCATATCCATAATATAGGAAAGGCTCAATTGGCGGATATGGGGGGTATTTATACACTGGGAGTTTCACCTGGCACAGAATTAAAGAACAATCATATTCACGATATTATGTGTGACCCGGAACAATACGGAGGATGGGGATTATATACGGATGAAGGAAGTTCTTACATCGTTTTAGAAAACAATATCGTTCATCACACATTAACAGGGAATTTCCATCAACATTATGGTCGTGAAAATCGTGTGATAAATAATATCTTCGCATTATCTGCAAGGGAACAGATTATCCGTAGTCGAGAAGAAGACCACATATCGTTTATATTTGAGAGAAATATTGTTTATTACAATAATGACCAATTATTGGGTAGCAACTGGACAAATAAGAAATGGCAGATGGACAAGAACTGTTACTGGAATGCGTCAGGGAAAGATGTAATGTTTAAGAATAAAACATTCAAACAATGGCAGGAAGATGGATTTGATGTTAATAGCATTATTGCAGACCCTCTGTTTGAAAATCCGGATAAGTGCAATTTCCGATTGAAAGAAGATTCGCCCGCTTTTCGTATAGGATTTCAACCCATTGATGCCTCTAAGATAGGCTTATTTGGTGATGAAGAATGGGTCAAACTCCCGGAGAAATATAAACGAATACCCTGTCCTATTTCATCCAAATAGATTTTTTGAGTAAGTGATATCGTTATTAAAATGGATTTTTACTTGTGGAAGTTGCATTTTAGGTCTATTTGTGGTAAAATAAAAGTACTTGACAAAATTGGGGTAATTCTGTCTTTGGAAACAGAAATGACAGTCCTCAACAAAAAGGTTAGTTCTACCCTTGTATCCTCGTCATATAATTGAGCAAGTATTAAACTCAACAGATATAGTAAAACTCGTGTCAACTTATTGTGAATTAAAACCCGCAGGTTCAGACCGTTATGTGGCTCTCTGTCCTTTTCATACAGAGAAAACTCCTTCTTTTACAGTTTCTAAATCCCGTCAAATTTATTATTGTTTTGGCTGTGGAAAAGGAGGAGATGCGGTATCTTTCCTGAAAGATATTCAAAATGTATCTTTCAAGGATGCATTGGAAATTCTTGCAGATGAGGCGGGTATTCGTCTACCGAAATCCAATTATTCCTCAAAAGAACGTTCTCCAGAGCAGAATGATAGAAAAACACTTTTCCAGATAATTGAATTATCCGTTGAATTTTATCGCAATCAACTGACAAAATCTTTGAATGGGAAAATTGCCCTGGAATATTTGAAGAAAAGAAATATATCCTCTGAAATTCAGGAGGAATTCAAACTTGGTTTTGCCCCTGCAGATGGATATGCTCTGTACCGGTTTTTAAAATCGAAAGGTTTTCCAGAACAATTATTATTAAGAAGTGGTTTAATTCGTTCCGGTAGAGATGATGGAAGATATTATGACTTTTTCCGGAACCGAATTCTTTTCCCAATACGCAATATTGAAGGTAAAGTAATATCGTTTGGCGGTAGAGAAATAACAGGGGAAGGTCCTAAATATATAAATCTGCCGGAAACAGAAATTTATCAAAAAAATAAAGTCCTTTATGGATTGTGGGAAGGGAAAGAAGCCATTCGTTCTTATGAAAATGTAATTCTGGTGGAGGGGTATATAGATGTGTTGAAATGTTTTCAATCTGGGATACGAAATGTTGTGGCTACTTGCGGAACTGCTTTGACTGCTGGCCAGGCAAATCTAATGAAACGATTTGCTCCGAAGGTGATAATTGTATATGATGGCGATGAAGCAGGGCTTTCAGCATCTATCCGGGCAACTTCCGTTCTACTCCAATCGGGATTATCTGTTTCTGCTGTGGCTCTTCCTGATGGTAAAGACCCGGATGATTTTTTACAGAGTAATCCAGTTTCTGAATGGGAAGAAAGGATTTCTTCTGCCTCTCCTTTCTTTACCTTTTACCTGCAACAAAAACAAAATCTTTTAGCCACCCCTCAAGGGAAAATTACAGTTTTGAGTGAATTATTCCGTCTTATTTCTATTATGGAAGAAAATGCGATAAAAGAAGAGTTCCTAAAAGAGATTGCATCTGCTCTCCGGATAAGTTTTTGGGCAGTAAAAAGCGATTATGAACAATATCTGAAAAATAATTATTCGGTTCGTAGTCAAATGAATAATTCTCCTCAGGAAAATGTTTCAGTAGATGATATAGATTTTTTGCATGCACTAATAAATAATAAACAGATAAAAATGCAGGCGAAACGGCTTTTTCAGGAAATTCCGTTGCCCGAAACGCCTTTAGGTACGGCAGTAAAATATATATTAGAAAATGAAGACCCTGACCCGCGTTTTATGGAAGAAAGCGAAGGGAAAAATCTTCTTCAAAAAGTATTGTTGTCTGAACCTATCAATGATGACATAACTACATTGGCGGAGGAGCGATTAAACCGACTGCATATTGAATATATAAATCAACGAATTGGTTCTGTCCAACGACAAATTCAAGAAGCTGAAAAACAACAACAAAAAGAGAGATTAATGAAACTTTTAAGTATTCAGAAGGAATTAATCACTAAGAGAAGCCAATTATCTAGTATTCAAATAAAAGGCAAGAGGTGAAACATATGGCGACAAAACAGAAGGTTTTGAAAATGCGTAAGGACATGGATAGCACAATTCCGAAAGAGGAAGAGGCTTCTATTCTGGAATTGCTTTATGACGCTCACGAAAGCCCGAGCGAAACTTTACGTGCTTTGGGTTACGAAAAAGCACCTCTGTTAAAAGGTGCAGTAGTCCCTGATGATGCTCAAAAAGCAGAGGTATTAAAAACACCTTCTCGACCGGATGAGGGTATCCGTGTTTATCTAAGAGCGATGGGGAAAGTGCCTTTATTAACGAAAGAAAAAGAAGTAGGTATTGCAAAGAATATAGAAGAGGCAGAAAAGGAATTAGTTCGGGTTTTGTTAAGTGCCCCCTACACAGTGCATGAGTTTTTCCTGATTGCTACCCGTATCCGTTCCGGGCGATTAGACCCTTCGCGTGTAATTGAATGCGGTGAAAATGCAAAGATGGAAAAACTAAAGAAGCAGTTATTGCAAAGTGCAGACCAATTAGCGGTTATTCGTCAACAAATACAAGCACTGGAGAAGAAACTTGAAAAATTAACACGAAAAAAAGCAAAGCAAAAAGGGAAAATTCAATATATTGAAACATTACAGAAACAAATTCAAGAATTGAAAGAGAAGCAGTATCAAATATTGAGTAATTTCCCGTTATGTGCGAGAGAAATTGTTAAAATTGGTAGGAAAATTAAAGCATTAGAACGACGCATTCTAAGTGCGCGGGATGAAATTGTTCAATTGGAACATGAATTTGGTTTAACCGCGGATGAGATTATTAAAAAAGCCCATTCCGGTCGTGGAAGAAAGAGTAAGAGAGACCAGGATGCTATGTATCTTTATGAGTGTGCCCAACGACTTGAGATGGCAAGAGCGAAAATTAATCAAATTCAACGCGATGCACAAATGAATCTTGACCAAATTTCTGAACTTATTAAAACGGTTCGCGAGAAAGAAGAAAAGATAAATGAAACGAAACAAAAGTTAGTAGAAGCCAACCTTCGTCTGGTTGTAAGTATTGCTAAAAAATATACAAATCGAGGCATGTCTTTTGAGGACCTGATTCAGGAGGGAAACATTGGACTGATTAAAGCGGTAGATAAGTTTGAATACTGGCGAGGATATAAATTCAGTACCTATGCAACATGGTGGATACGACAGGCGATTACCCGTGCTATAGCAGACCAGGCACGAACCATTCGTATTCCTGTTCACATGATAGAATCTATTAATAAACTGGCAAGAGCCAATCGGAGTCTAATTCAGAAATTTGGACGAGAACCTAATGTAGAAGAGATTGCTGATGAGATGGAACTACCTGTTGAACGCGTCCATTCTATCCGAAAAATATCACAAGACCCCATGAGTTTGGAAACTCCTATCGGTGATGATGGCGATACCACATTCGGTGATTTTATTGAAGATGAAAATGTTGAAAATCCATCCGATACAACACAACATCGCCTATTTATTGATAAAATAAATGAAGTTTTGAAGACATTAACAGAACGAGAAGAGAAAGTTATTCGGTTGCGTTGGGGATTGGGTGATGGATTTGCACGAACATTGGAAGAAGTGGGGAGTGTTTTTAATGTTACCCGTGAGCGTGTCCGACAAATTGAAGCAAAAGCCATACGAAAATTAAGACATACATGGCGGGCACGAGAATTGCTCCCCTTCATTGAAAGTTGCATAAAATAACGAAAATTGGTAAAATAATTGTTGCAATTATTTGTTTTAGGGGCCCTTAGCTCAGTAGGTCAGAGCAGGTGACTCATAATCACTTGGTCGCAGGTTCGAGTCCTGCAGGGCCCACTTTTTTATGGATTTAAGGGTAAAGGGAATAACCTTCAAATATCTTTTTCCAAATTCATTTTATTTTCTGATACTGAGTAGTTTAAGGGGGCATTATCAAGACTCCGTAAGTTACCCCGCCAATGAGTCTCTTTTAAGCCTATTTCCTGTGCTAATAAGCACAGTTTGATTATTTCTTCCGAAGTTATATCGTTATCTTTTAACGAAAAAAGGGGATTTTTGAAAGAAGAATTGGGAACATACCCACGAAATTCAACCTGTTTTGTGTAAGGGAGTGATTCTTTTATAAATAGACAAAGGTTATATATCGTCTCGGGGGCATTAGTAAAACCGGGGACAATCGGAATACGAATATAAACAGGTTTTCCCGATAGGGCAAGGTCGTGTAAATTACGAAGATATACTTCAAAAGGCACATTGCTTACACTTTCCCATACATTTTTATCTACCGTGAACAATTGAAGAAGTATTCCATCCATATGATTGAGGGCCTCTTGCCACAATTCCCGATTATACACACCGGCACAACTGGTAAGAAGAATGTGGTTGATAGAAAGAGTTCTCAAAATTTCCAATAAATGGACTATTGGATACCCTTGAAGTAAGGGTTCACCACCTCCTAAGGTTATATTTCGTGGGGGAATTTGAAGATTAATTTCATACTCGACTAAGGAAACAATTTGTTCAAGAGAGATATAATCCCCAGCAGGTTTCAGACATTCTCTTTTACACACTTCCCAGCAAGCGCCACAAAAATTGCATTTTTCTTCATCAATGACAATAGTATTTTTAATACTTCGAATAGCATTTTCTTTGCATTCTTTTACGCATTCAAGGTCATGAATACAATTTGTGTTTTTCCAACGAATCTCAGGAGTTACCTTTTGAATAAAAGGATTTAAGCACCATGGACAAGATAAACTGCAACCTTTGAAATAAAGAGCAAGACGAACACCCGGTCCATCATTTGTAGAAAGATTATCCCAACCGTATAATATTAACTTCCCCTTGTTCTGTGTTCCATCGGCGGTAAACTTCATATCTGTTACCCTCTACAGTTGGGTATTATTCCCTTTATTAATAACATTATTGCAAAAAAAAGATAATTTTGCAAGAAATTTATTGAGTATGTGTAAAATAAAAAATTATTGGTGGTCAAAAGTTTGTTATCTATTCCCATAATTTATAAAATAATAACTTCGTATAGTGTTCTTCATTCGTTTTTTTATCGTTTGATTGTATATGATTTCATTTAATAGAAGACTTAAATTATGGTTTACAATTTTTCTGTGTAAGGTTTTTTATGGAAAGGACAATGTATAAAAATCATTTGCTATGTTTCTTTATTGTTTTGTTATTGGGTATTACTTCATGTAATTCGTATTTTGAAAATAGAAAAAAGCCGGATAATCAAGGGTTATCCCGTTCAGAACAAGAAGTATTAGATATGTATAAATCATCCGAGATCCCGATTAATACGAATGTGAAAAAGAATATTGGTGATATTGAAAGTGATTTACAGATATTGATACAAGTTCCGGAAAAAATGATACCCAGTCACGCCCGAATTCAGAAAGAAGAAGGAGCCCACGGAAAAGTATCTCGCATAGAGATAGAAATTCCTCCTCCTTATCCTGATAAATTGAAAGTGGAGGTTAATCTCCTTCCAGGGAGTATGATTAACTATACAGAATATCCTGTAAAAGTGGAAGGAAAAATCATTCAGGACGGGAAAGAAATTGGTACATTTAAAACAGTACTTACAGGTAATGTTGGCGGGAATGTTATTCCTGTTCCTGCGGAGACAATGTTCCCAATGAAATTTGAAGTAAATTTGTGGGATGATGTCCCTGTGGAAGGCTTTTCTACTTTATTATATACGCGGGCAAAGTTATTTCTGTATGCTCCATTTACAGAACCGAAAAAAATACTTGATAATGATAAAAATTTGGAACCCATAGAAGAGACGGAAGTTTTAGGAAATCCCCTTAGAATAACGTTGAAAAAAGAAGGAGATGTAAGATGAATATAGTCTGTATCGGTGCTCACCCTGACGATGCAGAATGGTATGCAGGTGGAAGTATGGTCTTGTGGTCGGAAAAAGGACATAAAGTATATGCAGTGTCCGTTACTAACGGGAATATTGGTCATCATGAAATAGAACCTCAGGAATTAGAAGGAATTCGGCGGACAGAGGCAGAAGAATCCGCCAGAAGGGGAGGATATTCTTCCATTGTATTAAATTATCCGGATGGTTCTCTGATGCCTACTCTCGAAGTTCGTCATGAAATTGTAGCTTTGTTGCGTCGGCTCAATGCGGATGTTGTCCTTACCCATCGTCCCTGTGATTATCATCCCGACCACAGGGCTTGTGGTGTGCTTGTTCAGGACTCCGCATTTTTAGTAACTGTTCCCCATTTTTGCCCTGAAATCCCTGCTTTGTATCAAAGTCCTTTTTGTTTATATATGATGGATATGTTCCAAAAACCGACGCCGTTTTGTCCAAATTTTGCAGTGGACATATCCGGAGTAATAGAAAAAAAATGGGAATTGCTGGATGCTATGAGTTCACAGATGTATGAATGGCTTCCGTGGTTGGACCACCAATTAGAACAGGTGCCAAAAGGTATAGATAATAGAAAAAAGTGGCTTCAAGAGAGATGGGATTCTTTATTTAGAATGCCCTCCTTTTACTTTCGTTCCCTGTTTGAGAAGGAATTGAAAACTTACGATAAGCCATTCGAATATGTTGAATTTTTTGAGCAATGCGAATATGGAAGGGCTCCTTCCCGTTTTGAAATCGATGAACTATTTACATTAGAACGAAAATTTTCACAAGGGATAATTTAATTATTTTAAGAGGTAGATATGAATAAGAAATATTGGATAATTATTTTTTTTGTTGTATTCCAGAAATTGATTTTTCCTGTATGGAGTGATGATGCATCAGGTGCTTATGCGAGAATCGTTTCTCAAGGTAGGGGAGAATCTACTGCTGTTCCAACTCATGTAGAATTTCAATTTGTTCATGTGGCACAAGATAATAATTTTGACCTTGCTTTTAAATGTATTCAGGATTTTGAAACAAAATTACGGCTAAGGTTTACGGAAGAAAGTCCGCGTCCTGTTGAAATTCAAAGTGTTGGACCTTTATATGAGTTAAAAGACGAACCTCAAATTGAGGTTAGAGTTACTGCTATTTTTTCTCTGGCAGGAATTGTTTCTGTTGAGAATGGTGCGATTTTATTCGCTAAATTATGGGATAAGATGCGTAATTTAGCAAATGAATTATCCGCTGATTTGAAAGGTCCTTATTTACGGGTACAAAATGAAGAGGCAGTTATTCGTTCTGCCATAAACTCTGCTGTTGAAAATGCATATTCCCCTGCAGATGCGGGAGCTGGAGCATTACGGGGGGGTATCTTTGCAGTTGAAAAGATTGAAATTAATAAGATTGAATGGGAAAATGATGGTAGAAAAGAGGGAGATACCGTATCTATGACCGAGGTCCGTTGTAAATCTACGGTTACGGTTACTTATTTAGTCAGTCAGATGTAATTATGCGGATTCATGTAATTGGGAAACTTTGGGATTATCAAAAGGTAACCATATAGAGAAGCCAATTTCGGGACTATATTTTAATGAACCATCATGCTCTGCGATGACTTTGTTCGCTATATATAATCCTAAACCAAGATGATAGTAATTTTTCGTGGTGGTATATTGTTCAAATATTTTTTCAAAAACATTGGTGGAAACAACGGGTCCATTGTCTTTTATAGATATAAAAATACCATTATTATCGCTTTTGCTTATTACTTTTATTGTTCGAGGATTATCCTCATTCGGCTCTTTTAATTCCAGATTTTCTTCCGCATTCTTTATGATATGAATGAGAGCCAATTGTAAACGAGGAAGGTCTACAACAATTGGCTTCATATCAACTTCTATATCTTTTTCAATGCAGATTTTTAAAATTTTCTGATAGTATTTCCGTAATTGAAGAACGGTATTAATAAGTTCGGGTATTTCTACAAGAGTTATCAGATTATCTTTGTTTCGTGAAATGGTGTTTAGTCCATTCATTAATATAGAGCAGTCTTGGACACATTCGACAATTTTACCCAACATCCGGTGAGATTCTTCTCCAGGAGATGTATCCATCTGTAGTAGTTCAGCGTAAGCCATAATTGCCCCTAAATAATTGTTGGTATCATGGATTACACTGTTGATGCACAAGCCTGCTGTTGCCAATCGGTGTAATTTTTCAATCCGCTCTTCTATGTTCGGTATTGTATTTTTGTCAAAAAAATTATTAATCAACTTCAGACTCCCTGAGTTCAATATGAAATTACTTTACACATTTGTTAAAGTGTAATATTTTACTATGGGAGTTTTCAAAAAAATGGGAATATTAATCAGTGTTTTTATTAAAGCGTGCAACAACAGCACTGGCAAACTCACTACATTTTACTTCTTGTGCACCTGTTGTTAATCTTGCAAAATCATAAGTTACGATACGGTCCTGATAGGTCTTTGTTAGTGCTCGGATAATTACATCTACAACCTCATTCCAACCGATATATTCAAACATCATAACTCCGGAAAGGATAAGACTGCTCGGATTTACTTTATCCAGATTTGCATATTTAGGAGCAGTTCCGTGAGTGGCTTCAAAAATAGCGTAGCCATTTTCGTAATTAATATTAGCACCCGGGGCAATTCCAATTCCGCCGACCTGTGCGGCAATGGCGTCGCTCATATAATCACCGTTTAAATTCATCGTTGCGACAACATCAAATTCCCTTGGGCGGGTGAGTATTTGTTGCAAGAAAATATCCGCTATCGTGTCTTTTACAAGCAATTTATTTCCCGGATTGCCATTGCAATCACTCCAGCAAACAGCAGAATCCGAAAATTCTTCACGGACCAATTCGTAGCCCCAATTCATGAAAGCACCTTCGGTGTATTTCATAATATTCCCTTTATGAACGAGGGTTACAGAGCGTCGTCCGTGCTCTAATGCATATTTGATAGCAGAACGAATAAGTCTCTTAGAACCGGTTTCACTAATGGGTTTTATTCCAATTCCGGAATCGGGTCTTATATTCCAACCAAATTCCTTTTTGCAGAAATTAATAAGTTTTTTTGCTTCTTCAGAATTTGAGGAGATTTCAAATCCTGCATAGACATCTTCGGTATTTTCACGGAAAATTACAACATCAACATCTGCAGGATTTTTCACGGGACTGGGAACACCCAGAAAATACCGTACAGGACGAACACAGGCAAATAAATCTAACATTTGTCGTAATGTTACATTTAAACTACGAAAGCCACCTCCTACAGGGGTTGTTAAAGGTCCTTTAATTGTAATCTGATATTCCCGAATTTTTTCCAGAGTTTCTTCAGGGAGGTAGGTATTTGCTAATTTATTTGCTTTTTCTCCTGCATAGAGTTCCATCCATGCTATTCTCCTCTTATTGCCGTAACAATATTCAACAGCAGAATCAAATAGATATTTCGATGCTTTCCATATATCGGGACCTGTTCCGTCTCCTTCAATAAATCCAATAATGGGTTGGTCAGGAGTTTGGATAACACCATCTTTGAACAGGATTTTCTCCCCTTTAGGGACTTGTATTAAACTTTTAGACATGATGTATTCTCCTCTATAATCGGTTCAAACTTTTTTTATAAAAAAACAACAACTCTATTTGTTTTTATGAAGCAATTAAATTTTGATGTAAAATTATTGGTTGTTGTTTGTATCGGTATTATTATCCGGCAAAGATAAGAGTCGGGCTTCAATAATATGTGGGAGTTTGGCACAATCTTGTATAACTTCATCACTCAGAGGTTGGTCAAGGTTTAGAACGGTAAGAGCAAGACCGCCTTTAATATCGCGTCCTAACATAAGATTTGCTATGTTAACACCCGCTTCCCCGATACGGGTACAGAGCCGACCAATAACGAGAGGTTTATCTTCATTCCGGCAGACAAGCATATACCCCTCTGGTTTCGCGTCTACTCGCATGCCGTCAATACTACAAATACGAGCATCTGTTTTATGGAATAATGTTCCTGTAACGGTGTGGGTTTCCTGGTCCGTTTCTACTCGAAGGGAGATTTCAAAAGCATAACTGGAGGGACGTGCTGTTTTGCGTTCATTACACTCTATTCCACGTTCTTTTATTTGGACAGGAGCACTAATCATATTCACTGTTTCTACTAGCGGTTTCAAAAAACCAGTCAGGATTGCAGATGTGATGGGGTAAGTATCTGTAACTCCAATTTCTCCTGCATACTCAATTTGCAATGATATAGGTCGTCCCTTTGTATATAATGATTGGAACATTCCCAATCGTTCCCCTAAATCTATAAGGGGTTGGAGGGATTTCCGTGTTTCCGTGTCTATACTCGGAACATTGACAGCATTGACTATAGCACCTGTAGTGAGGAAATCCACCATTTGTTTTGCAATATCAACTGCCACAACAACCTGTGCTTCTTCAGTAGATGCGGCTAAATGAGGTGTTAATATTACATTGTCCAGTCCCAGGAAAGGGTTATTTACAGGAGGTTCCGAAGTGAAAACATCAAGAGCTGCACCGGCAATTATCTTCTCCCGGAGAGCGGTCGCCAGGTCTTCTTCGTTAACTATACCTCCGCGGGCACAATTTACAATTCGGCAATTGGGTTTCATCTGCTTTAACTGTTCTAAACGAATCATATTGTTTGTTTTTTCTGTTTTAGGTGTATGGATAGATATAAAATCAGATTCTTGAAAAAGTTCTTCGAGACTAACTAATTTTACACCTAATGCTTCTGCTTTTAGAGGTGTTAAAATGGGGTCATGTGCGATTACTTTCATTTCGAATGATAGTGCGCGTTTTGCAACAGCTCCGCCAATTCTACCTACACCAATAATACCTAAAGTTTTGCCTCGTAACTCTACACCCATATATTTTTTGCGGTCCCATTTTCCCTCCATCATGGAATTATGGGCAGAAGGAAGATTCCGACAAAGTGCTAATATCAGTGCGAAGGTATGTTCACAGGCAGAAATCGTATTTCCACCCGGTGTATTCATCACTACAATACCCATTTGTGTAGCAAAGTCTTTATCAATATTGTCAGTTCCAGCACCTGCTCTACCAACAACCTTTAGGTTTTTTGCATTGATAAGCGCTTCTTTTGTAACTTTTGTAGCACTACGTACTACCAAACCGTCATAATTACCAATAATTTGTGCCAATTCTTCCGGTTTTTGTGGCGGTTTTACATCAACTTCAAACCCAGCCTGTTTAAAAATTTCAATTCCCTCTATACTTAAATTATCTAAAACAAGAATTTTCGCCATTTCTTTATTCCTTTCTTTATTTTAATACCCAATTACTTTGCCCAAGTTTATTAATTGAATTTATAGTTTATCAAAAATAATACCATTTTCACAAGTTAAAAACTCTTTGCTATTAAACGAAAGTTATATAAATGACACAGATAAAAGGATAATTTATTTTTTGTCCCCTTTATATTTCTTTTGAGAGATAAGAAGTAAGACCATTCCCAATAAAATAAGGTCAGAAATAAATTGTTTAATATTTTGATTTTTGGCACATCCGCAAGAATTATTAGACGGTTCATTTATTCCTTCAGAAGTGCCTTCATTGAAACCTTCATGATTGTTTCCTTCCTGAATTTGTCCTTCTAATATATTTCCTTCCAGTGTTCCTTCAAGATTTCCTTCCCTTGTCCCTTCGGATGTCCCTTCATGAACCCCTTCTGTATTTCCTTCCAGTGTTCCTTCAAGACTTCCTTCCTGTATTCCTTCGGTATCAGGGAGTTGTATATTGGAATAGCCAATTGATTTTAATGCACATAGGTCTGCTAATGAATATTCGCGAATAATACTTCCTGCTGTATAACTGGGATTCATGACTGCATTTGCTATTCCTGTTCTATCCGGGTCCCAATGATTTAAACTTGTTCCATCAAGAAAAATATTTCTTGAATATATAGCGAGTCCGTTGTTCCCAAAAAAGTTTTGAATAAAAGTAGATTTGAATACCAGTTGATTGCTGGTAGTATCGGATGGAACCCCCTGAAATGTGGGTGGACTGCCTGCAAAAAGAGCTAAATTCCCTTTATAAATAAATTGGTCAAAAACGGTATATAAATATTTGCCGTTGCTTGTAACATCGGTTTTCCCATCCTTTCCCACAAGAGATAAAAATCCGAATCCGTGTGTAAATTCGTGAATAAGGACGGACAATAAATCGAGTTGATCGGAAGCGGGTGTAGTATGGTCTGGGTCCTCATAGTAATTTCGTCCGAAATCAACGGTTAATTGAATTTCTGATATATTTGGGACAGGTTTTGTTCCATTTAACAACCGTAATTGAGAAAAACAACGGCTAAATGTTGATTGATTCTCAAAAACATAACTTCCAGCAAAGGAGATGGCACCTGTGCCGTCATATTCGCTTGTTTCAACCAGAATGTCGATAGCCCCTTGGATTCTAAATATATCGGAGATATAATTTAACGCTCTTTCGAGACATTTTTTTCGATTTGGATGATTGGAATCATTAAAACCACTACCTGCCGGGTCCGAATAGGCTATATTGTAAGTGATATAAGTTGTATGAAAAGTTTCTGGAATTACACCATCGGGGTACCAGGATGCTTTTTGTAGTTTTTCGGGGAGTACCTCTTGAACAATACCAGCATCCGGAGCAATGAAAAAGATTTTTTCAGAGAAGGTAAAAGGGGTGAAAA
The DNA here is from genome assembly GCA_049968235.1 of Candidatus Hydrogenedens sp. GTDB lineage: Bacteria > Hydrogenedentota > Hydrogenedentia > Hydrogenedentales > Hydrogenedentaceae > Hydrogenedens. Next base: position 155,223 of record JBMFRC010000002.1, on the reverse strand, counting down.
GTAAAATAGAAAAAAAAGAAATAGTTAGATATATACTTGAAATTTTCATAACCTTAATTTACTCTTTGTTTTATCCTTACGGTTTGCTCTTCATTGAAATGCCTAATGTACTTATAATAATGAACATAATTAGAAAATCAACAAGAAAATTTTTTATTTGTTGAGTTGATTTTTTGTTATCAGAACTACATCCCTTAAAACTCCGTCCTGCACAACTTGTATTTTCATTTTCTCCTTCACCTTCTATTTGTCCTTCTCCTTCTTGAGGCATTCCTATCCCTTCAAATGAAGTTTGCGAGATATTGGAAGTTAATTGACCATCGGTGTACCTATATAAGGCTTTTGAACTGATTTGTGTAGTTCCTTGAAAATCAGAGGGAATATTTACACTAAAAGAGAATTCAAATGGGAAAGGAGGAATGTTTATCCATGCAAACTCAAAAGGTGTAGTTCCATCGGATATCTTTCCGGGTTGCGGGTATATAACAGGGGCATTGAGACCGGTAGAGGTTCCTTGAAATTGCCAGTTCTGAGGAATGAAACATTGCAGTCCCAATGCAAGGACATTTTCAGAGGAATTATTAATAAAAGAAACAGTGATAGTTATGGATTTGCCAGGAATATAATAGAGAGAGGGTTCAGATATGTATACACCTTCTCCTGAGATTTGTTGAGTTATTGTAACTTCTCCATTTGCAGATAAAATGAATCCTGCAAATGAAATATGAAGTAAAAAAATAGCAGTAGTCTTTTGAATTTTTTTGTGAGTAAACAAAGTAAAAACCTTTGATTAATTCTAAAAAAAATATATATATATTTATTATTATACATTTTTTTGGGAATTTATTCAGAATAATGAAAGAAAATCAAAGTTGTTAATCAAGTGATTTTGATAGACGTAGAGATTATTTATTTGTGAATAGCTATATTATGACTGGAAATTACAAAATACAAATAAGACACTTGCCTTGCTTTAGTGAGTAATTGTATGGGCGGGGAAGAGTTGCAAGTAGGGTTACCCTTCACTATAAAAAATTGTCGGAAGCATATTGTTGGATATTTTTATACACATCTTTTTTGTCCCCACTATCCTATTGGATAATAGTTCTATGTTTATCAATACAGGGAATAGATTCTTATGGGTGGTTTATAAAAATTATTTTTTATTTAGGATATCGCCAATCCGGTTAAAAATGCGGTGAGTTAATTCGCATTTAGGGATGAGTTCAGGTTTGTCATCTTTTGAATGGGGTGTTATCATAAGTGCATATACATAATCGGAACCAAAGGCACAATTTTCACCACCTACTTGATTAGCAACAATCAAATCCAGATTTTTCCGTTTGAGTTTTTCCTGTGCGTATTCAATGAGATGATGTGTTTCTGCGGCAAATCCTATGGTAATTTGCTCGGGTTTTTTTATTTCACCTAATTTTTTAATTATATCCGGGTTCGGTATTAGTTCTAAATAGCGCATAGAACCGTTCCGCTTGTGTTTCTCGTCGGTAGGGTCTTTGATAGCATAGTCTGCTACGGCAGCAGACCCGATAAAGATGTCATATTCCGGGAATCTTCTAATGGTTTCCTCATACATTTCCTTAGCGGTTCGGACAAAGATTTTTTCTGCCTGGTAAGGTAAAGGTTCAGAAGCAGGTCCGGAAATAACTGTAACTTTTGCACCTCTTCGGAGCGCTTCCATAGCAAGTGCTTTCCCCATTTTTCCAGAAGAGCGGTTAGAAATATACCGGACAGGGTCAATAGGTTCCTGAGTAGGTCCACTGGTAATGAGAATCTTTTTACCGAGGAAATCTTTTGTGGGATTGATTAATATATCCGCATATTCGAGAATATGAGCAGGTTCTGCCATTCGTCCGGGACCTATTTCACCACAGGCTGTTTTCCCGGTTTCAGGACCTATAAAGAAGTGCCCCCTTTCTTTTAGAATCGCAATGTTCGCCTGAGTGGCAGGATTCAAAAACATTTGAGGATTCATTGCGGGAGCCCAGAGGATGGGGGCATTTGTGGCTAATAATGCGGTGCTAATCCAATCATCTGCTATTCCATGTGCGGATTTTGCTATGATATTGGCTGTTGCAGGAGCAATGATGAATAAATTTGTTTCATGGCTAAGAGATATATGAGAAAGAGGTCCCAGTGTATAGGGCTCAAACATTCCCGTAATAACAGGATTTCCAGAGAGACTTTCAAAAGTAGCAGGGCATATAAGTTTTTGAGCATTTTCTGTCATCGCGACATAAACTTTAGCCCCGTTTTGCACCATTTTACTGCAAAGTTCGCAGGCTTTGTATGCAGAAATAGAACCACTTACCCCTAATAAAACAATCCTGTTCTGGAAGGATAAGCACATATTTTTATAATTCCGATTAAATCTCGGTAAGGTCTTCTTTTTCGTTTTTACGATATGTTATTTTGCCTTCCATGATTTCATCAATAGCGACAACTGTGGGCTTTTTCTTTTTACCAAAGCCATGTTTTTCGCTTTTAATAATTTGATTAACTCGTTTTGATGCAACATTTACCAAGCGGTAAAGGCTATCAATCTTTGTGCGTAGTTCATCCACATAGAAAGGAGCAGGCATTTGAAATCCTCCTGTGATTATTTGTTTATTTTATTACAAATTAATTTCAATTCGATGTGATTTAAGATGTTCTGCATGAATAATTGTATTCAGGTCGTTTGCAGATTGTTCTACCTCATAATTTACTATAGTATAATCGAATTCTAAACGAACTTTCATTTCATCGAAAGCTCTTTTTAATCGCTTTTGTATCTTTTCTTCACTTTCTGTGCCTCTATTTTTTAAACGATACTCCATTTCTTTTAGTGAAGGGGGAAGCATAAAAACAGATATTACCTGTGGAAATTTGTTTTTTATACTTCGCATTCCCTGAACATCCAATTCTAATATTAAATCTTTTTCGGAATTTAGATGACGCTGTATTTCTGAATACAAAGTGCCGTATAAATCATCATAAACACGAGCATATTCTACAAATTCGTTATTTTTTATTTTCCTTTCAAATTCTTCAGTAGAAAGAAAATAATAATCTATCCCATGCTGTTCTCCATGACGGGGTGGTCTTGTCGTTGCGGAGACAGATAAAGCCAAATTATCCCGCTGTTTCATTAGGTTTTGAATAACGGTGGTTTTTCCCACTCCTGATGGGGCAGAAACTACAATTATTAAATTTTCCTTTTTCACGGGTTACTCCACATTTTGTATTTGTTCACGGATTTTTTCCAGTATTGTTTTCATTTGAACCAATTGCCAGGCGAGGTCTGCATCTCGTAATTTGGCACTTATTGTGTTCAATTCTCGACCCATTTCCTGGATAAGAAAGGTCAAGGGCTTTCCATTTTGTTCCGTTTCGAGAAGTTCATAAGCGCGGCACAAATGGGTTTTTACACGATTTATTTCTTCTTCAATATCCAGTTTATCTGCCCAGAGGATGGTTTCCATAGCAATTCGTTCCTCTTTAATAGATGGGTCTATAGATATTTCTGCAAGTTTTGTGCGTATCCGTTCTTTCTGTTGTTCTAATAGTTCCGGTGTCTTCTGTTCAAGGAGATGTATTCCTGAACGAAGTTCATCAAAATGTTCTTGTATTTGTTTCTTTATTGCCTGCCCCTCAATTTCCCTTGATTTATTTAAATTCTCAATAACAAGGTCAATGAGTGGTTCTATCTCTGCCCTAACCAATTCTATTTCCTCATCTGTTATTGTAGTCTCAAATATACCGGGTAACTGAATTAATGTGTTTATAGAAATTTCTTCATCTGTATTTAATAATTGCTTCAGTTTTTTTATATGTTCTAAATATTCTTTAACCGCATTTTCATTAAAGGTAAAAGAGGGTCCTGTAATTTCGGAGGATTGTCTCCGCATCCAGAAGTGTATTTTACCACGGTTTATATTCTGGCGTATTTTATCTCTTATAAAAGTTTCAATTGGTCCCCATAAGGAAGGAACTCGAATAGATATTTCTAAAGATCGATGATTTACGGAATTTATTTCTAATGAAACAATAGCGCTACGAACAATTCCTGACACATTTCCAAACCCCGTCATGCTTCGCATAAATAGCCCCCCTTACATAAATATTTTCTTACCAAGAGAACATTCCTATTTTTCATTTTTCTTTTTATCAGATTGTATTATTATAATAAAATAGATAGATATTAAACAATTTGATTTAAGACCGGAAAATATGAAGATAAAAGTTTTAGAGCGAAATACAGGTAATATTATTAGATTTATTCCTATTTATTTTTTCAGGAAAATTGTTTTTGGAATAAGTTGCTTAATTCTTATTTCTATTCTTTTTTCATGTTTTTCTTCGGAACAAAAAGTGGCCCCCCTTTTGTCAAAATTGGAAAAAAGTTTTTCAGAGGAAACAAAACCTACTTTGACAAATATTGTCCAGCAAGCGGAAGAGTCCGGAGAAAACACACAAGCAGGAGAACCTGTTAGAGTTCAATCAACAATGACCCCTGCTATAGATATCCAAAATCAACAGAAGACTATTTCTGAAAATACGACTGAGATTATGACATATCCAGAGGGAACAGAAATTGCCCAATCTCAGGGAGACCAGATTCAGGAAACATCATCGGATAAAAACACCGAAGAAGAAAATCCCACTATATCTTTAGAACCTTTTAGTAAGGTAAAGTTGGGAATGAGTTATGAGGATGTTGTAAGTTTATTGGGTGAGCCGGATTATTTAATTACGCAAAGTAGTGATAAACAGATGAAATTGTATCGTTGGAACCGTAAAGAAAAAGTTCTATACGGTAGATTTGAAAAGGGTGTATTAAAACGGTATTCCGGCAGAACAGAAACAAGCGAGAATACTACTAACCCTTTGACGCGTGAGTTGTATGACCAATTAAGAGAAGGGATGGAACTGGATGAGGTAGTTGCTATCCTTCAAAGAGCAGGAACGCAAGTTAGTTCAGACAATAAAGGAGGAGTACTTTATTTGTGGACAGATAAAGGGGGCTCCAGTTTTTCAGCACGATTTGAAAATAATAAATTAGTAAGGAAAAGTGGATTTTATGTTCGACCCACTCCGATTGATGAGAAACAAATGACGGAAGAAAGACAAGCAGAAGAAAATATGGAAGGTGCTGTTGAAATGAATCCAACAGAAGAGGGAGGGGAAAATCCTATTGAAGAAGAAAAAACAGAAGTAGTAGAAGAACCCGTATATCAACAACCAAATCGTGTTGTCCCGCAATCTGTTAATAAAGAACCAACACAGACAAGACCTGATAATCGAAGAATTGTGTATGCAGGTTCTCCAAGAAAGTTTTCAGACGAAAATCGAGAGGCGGACTTTGTAAAACAATCCTCATTAAAAAGGAAGGCAAAATTGCCCGGTTATACATATCAATTGAGAGATGGTTCATATGAAATTAAAATATACAATCCTTTAGATACCTCCGTAAAAGTAGGGTTACGTTCCGGCAAACGAGGGAAAGATATCTCTATTCCATCGGGGGGTGTAAAAGCGGTAAAAGTTCCGCGTGGGGATTATCAGTTTGTTTATATCAGGGATGATGAACCTTATGAAGTCCAGCAAGGGGGGAGTGTTCAGATTGATGGTTTGTTCGTTGGTGACATTGAAATTATGTTACTTAAATGATATTTTTATTTAATTTTTAAGGGGATACATATGTTAAAGAACACGGATATAGAAATTAAAGCCGTTGCTTTGTACTTTATTCCTATTCAAACGCGGGTTCCATTAAAATTCGGAAAAGAAACTTTAACGAAAGTTACTTGTGCTCGTGTTGCATTGCGGGTGGAAGATAGAGAAGGGAATTCTGCCATAGGTTGGGGGGAAACACCGTTAAGTGTGCAGTGGGTTTGGCCTTCAGAACGACCTTATGTGGAACGCTATCAGCATGTAGTATCTTTTACTCGAAAAATAGCACATCTCTATAAAAATTTTGATATGGTAGGACATCCTATTGAAATAGGTTATTCATTTATTGAACAAGTATTGCCTCGTGCATTAAAACAGTTCAATTCCGGAAGTATGACCGAAGTTATGCCTCGTTTGGCAGGACTGGTTTGCTGTTCTCCTTTTGACCTTGCTCTGCACGATGCTTATGGAAAATTACATCAGATACAGGTATATAACACCTATAATAGTGAATTTATGAATCGTGACCTTGCTGAATTTTTAACTCCTGCTATAGATAAAGATATTTCTTTTTGTAATGTATATCCTCAACAATTTTTGAAATTTCCGTTACCGGAGAAAATATTAGCATGGCATTTAGTAGGAGGACTGGACTGGATTGATGAAGAAGAAGTAACAAAACGGATAACAGATAATTACCCATGTTCATTAAGAGGATGGATACGACAGGATGGGTTGAAGTGTTTAAAAATAAAACTTCGTGGGAATGATTCGGAATGGGATTATGAAAGAATTATTCGCATTGGGAATGTAGCGTTGGAAGAGGATGTCTGGTGGTTGAGTGTTGATTTTAATTGTACTGTGCTTGATGTGAGATATGTTGTTGATATTCTTGACCGTCTTATGAGGGAGCATCCACGTATCTATGGTATGATTCTTTATGTGGAACAGCCTTTCCCTTATGAACTGGAAGGATTTCCTATGGATGTTCGTCCTGTTTCTGCTCGGAAACCGTTATTTATGGATGAAAGTGCCCATGATTGGCGGATTGTCCTTCGTGGAAGGGAATTGGGGTGGTCCGGTGTTGCTTTAAAAACTTGTAAAACACAAACAGGAGCATTACTATCCCTATGTTGGGCAAAGGCTCATGGCTTACTTCTCATGGTTCAGGATTTAACCAATCCGATGCTGGCACAAATACCCCATGTTCTCTTAGGGGCACATGCCGGAACAATTATGGGAGTGGAAAGCAATAGTATGCAATTCTATCCCGAAGCCAGTTTGCCTGAAGCAAAAATTCATCCCGGATTATATAAAAGGGTTGATGGTTATTTAGACCTTACTACTCTAAAAGGTGCGGGTTTTGGTATGCGGGTAGAGGAAATAAAGCGAGAATTGCCTCATCCGGATTTGGTCTTAGGTGATATTGATATGTAAGTCTGAAATTAGGTTTTTAAGAGAAGGGTAGCACAAGATTTTCTTTAACGATATGCCTAATTGATTTCCGGGAACAATTAAATCAGCAAACTGTTTTGATGGCTGGATATATTTTTCGTGTATAGGACGGACTGTGTTGAGGTATTGAGAAAAGACTTTCTCCAAAGTTCGTTTTCTTTCGCTTATATCCCTATTTAATCGCCGAATAAATCGTAAATCATTGTCTAATTCTACAAATACTTTCAAATCTGCAATATTGCGTAATGAAGGATAAAGCAAGGTATGCAAGCCTTCTATGATTATGATAGGATGCGGTTGTATTTGAAGTGTTCTTTTTCTTCGCGTATGGTTAATAAAATTGTATTGAGGTATGCGGACAGATTCGCTTCTTTTTAGTTGTATTAAGTGTTTGACCAATAATTTATTATCAATAGATTGTGGATGGTCGAAATTAAATTGCTCGCGTTGTTTCAGGGGAATATGGGAAAGGTCTTTGTAGTAATTATCGGAAGAAATAACAATGGCAAAGGGAGATAATGCCTCACTTAAACGATTTGCAAGGGTGGTTTTCCCAGAAGCAGAACCACCTGCAATTAAAATGATGTATGTTGTCATATCATCCATTCTTTAAAATTCTTTCCGAACAGTATGTATAAAAAAGCAGGAACTCCAACCAGAGTTGTAATTATTCCTACGGGGATTTCTGTATAAAATAATTTTCTGGAAATAATGTCGCAAAATAGGAGAAATATCGAACCTATTAAAGCACTATAGGGAAAAACCCATTTATGAGATGAACCTACAAAATACCGCGTAATGTGCGGAACAATTAATCCCACAAATCCAATAGGTCCTGTTTCTGCAACAATGACAGCGGTCAAAATGGAAATGATAACAAATAGATGTATTTGTAGTCTTGCAATATTTACCCCTCGTGATTGAGCAATCTCTGCATCAAAGGTATATTGGTCTAAAGCAGAACTATACATCCAGAGCAGGAAAAAGGTAGGTATGAAGATAAGAGATACTACGATTAGAGGTCGATATCCTAAAATCTGTGTAGAACCAAACCACCATCGTTCCATAAATACCAATTTGTCAGGGGTTGCCCAGTAACGGAGAATGGAAATAAATGCATTGGCTAACATTCCCAGAGTTATTCCACAGAGAAGAAGCAATGTAGCGGATATTTTGGGCTTTGTTTTAATTAAGATTAGAATAAGGATAACTTCTCCAACGGCAAAAATAAATGCGAATAGATGAGATAAAGGTATTGGAATCGTAGATATAGATGACAAAAAGGAGTTCATTCCCAGAAAAGATATATAAGCCCCGAGAGAAGCAAAACTGGATGTCCCTAATGTATAGGGAGTCGCAAGCGGATTTCGTAACAATGCCTGAAAGGTAACACCTCCTATAGATAATCCTGCACCCACAATAATGCTTATTAAGGTTCGTGGGATGCGATGGAAAAGGACAATCTCTATTGCCAGATTTTTGTGGGTAGGGTCATATTGTTTTATTTCCTGCCATAATCTTAATGGGGAAATAGATTCATACCCGGTAAAAATACTCAACGGGATAAGTAGTAAAAACAAAAAAACAAAAAAGGAAAATTTAATTTTATGACCCTGTTTCATAAATTATCTTTCTGTTCTACTTCAATAAGTAATCCCTGTGTAAGTGGATGTATTCCTATCCAGAAGGAAGTATTATAAGCCCTATTTAAATTATCTATTGTCAAAGTTTCCTTTACATTTCCCTGTGCAATAATTTGATGGTTCGATGATAATAGGATGAATTCGTGAGCGAAGCGTGCTACTAAATTAATTTCGTGGGATGCTATCACAACTGTATAGCCTTCTTTACTCAAATTTTGAAGATGATGAAGTGTTTCTGTCTGATAAGGTAAATCCAATCCGGATAAAGGTTCATCCAGTAAAAGAATTTCAGGTTCCTGAGCCAGAATACTTGCGATGAGTGTCCTTTTACATTCTCCTCCGGAAAGTTCTGAATAAAGGCGGTCTTTTAATTTATTTAAGTTCATAATACTTATACATTTTTCTATAATTTCATGGTCTTTTTGTGTTAGTCCCGAAAGGATAGGTTTTCTTGGGAAACGTCCCATAGCGATAATTTCAAAAACAGTTAGAGGAAAAATTGGGAAAATATTCTGAGGTAGAAAAGCAATCTTTTTGGCTCGTTCCCTAATCTGTAGAGAATGAATAGGTGTACCATTTAGGAGTATTATCCCTTGTGTTGTAGAAATAATGCCTGCTAATAGTCGCAAAAGTGTGCTTTTACCGGAGCCATTGGGTCCGATAAGAGCAGTTAACTTACCCGAGGTAATTGAAAATTGAATTTTTTCAAATAACTGCTCGTCGGTATGATAACAAAAGGAAAGGTTTTTCACAGTAAGAATTGGGTTCATAACCCTAATTCTACTTCGGGATGTAATAAAGTCGCAATTTTTTGTGCTATATTAACAATACGAGGTCCGGGACGCATACCATAAGATTCAAGAATAAAATAGATGCGACTTTTTTGTATTCCAGGAACAGAATCTAATGCTTTCCAATCCAAAAACAAAGTGTCCAATTGTTTCTGAGTAAGGTTCTCACCACAGCGGAATTCTATAATTACTTCTGGGGCTTTGGATAATACCTGTTCCGCAGAAATTTCAAGATAATTTTGTGTTGAATCTTCATATACATTCTTTCCGCCCGCCGATTTTAAGATTTCCGAGAGAAATGATTGTCCTCCTGCTATTTGTATCGATGACAAATCCCGAGGTTCTCTGCCTACTACGAGTAATGTAGGAACAGGTTCTAAATTCTTTGTGATTTCCTCTAACTTTTGAAAATTATTTTTCATTTCTGTAACGAGATTTTTTGCTTTATTTGATGTATGAGTAATTTCACCTATGACAATAATACCATCATAGATTTGTTGTAGAGTGTCCATGGGGACAGGGTAATATTGAATGCCCAATTGTTGCGACAGTTCTTTGAGTTGTGGGATTTCACCGGAGACAATAAGGGTGGCAGGTTTTAATGCAGTGATTTTTTCAAGATTGGGGGATAAATAACTTCCGATACGATTGATATTCTGTGTTTCAGGAGGATAATCATCAAAATCACCTATTCCTTTTAATTGTTGATTGGCTCCGAGTGCAAAAATGATTTCCGTAATATTGGGTCCAATCGAAACAATGCCATTTTTTTCTGGAGGAGAAGAACAGGCAATGCCTATACAGGTGAGTATGCAAATAAGAGTGGAAAAATAAAGACCTTTTAATACAACATGGAAACTGTTTTGACGAATAAACAACATTTTGTACTACCTCTTAACTATAAAATATCGAGCCGATTCTAATCCAGCCAATGAAATACTGTAGCTTATATATATTATAATCTATTGATTTTATAAAATACATACGAAATAAAAAAAGAGCATTTTTTGTTTCTTTTTGTTCTAATGAAGATAATATCGGAAAGGATTATGGTAGAACGATGGAATTGGCAAAGAGAAATGATTGGTATCCGTTGAGTTTCCTGTGGAGAAAAAAATCGTGGGATAGTTGGGACCCTCAAAAAACTTTTTCAGAACTAAATAAAGATATTTCAGAAAAAGAAAAAAAAGTATTATGGGTTCGTTCTTTAGTAGAGAAGGTAAATCGCACTTATTCACATCGTCCGGGGTTTTCATTTTGGTCTCAGGGAGAATTACGTTCTTTGGAAATAATTACGGATGTGTTCCGTTATATTATTTATTATTACAGCCAGCAGATAAAACCGTTACCCATGTTAGAACTGGGAGAAAATATAGAAAAGGAATGGGGGGATAAAATAGTTCACTTATTAACCGAATGGCTGGAAGAATTTCCACCAGAGACTTTGTATCGGAAAGGAATAAATGCAGAAGCCTTTCTTATAAAGGAGCCCCGGGGAAATTCTCAATATGAAATGTTATGGCAGGAATATCTGTTGGGTTGGATTACAAATCAAAATTCGGCAGTTAAAAAATATAGACTTTTATTTGATGATGAATCGTTTAAGAAACGACAACCCTTATATATTGATACAATTAACAGTGCAGAATTAATTATTCAGCAATGGCCTCCTTTGAAAGAGACGAATCGTTCTTTGTGGGATACATTATGGGAACCCATAAGGGCTTGTCCTCATTCATTAGAAGAACAATTAGATTATATCCGTAAGAATTGGAGTTTCTTCTTGCCGATGTCTTTACTTACAGAGTTAAATCTTGTATGGGGTATTATTCAGGAAGAACGTCAATGGCGTGGATTGGGCAAAGGTCCTATAGATGTTCTCGATTTCCGAGTATTAAGGGGGAGGGGTTATGAAGAGTATGAGGCGTTTTCTCCCGACCGTGATTGGATGCCTAACCTTGTTTTAATTGCAAAATCTATATATGTGTGGTTGTCTCAATTATCCAGAAAATACCAGCGAGAGATAAAACATCTGGATGATATTCCGGATGAAGAATTAGAGCAGTTAGCACGGTGGGGCTTTTCGGGGTTATGGCTTATTGGTGTATGGGAGCGATCAGAGGCATCTAAGACGATTAAACGTTTAACAGGAAATCCGGAAGCACTGGCTTCTGCATATTCCCTGTATGATTATGAGATTGCTCGGGATTTGGGGGGAGAGAACGCATTAAAGAGATTGCAAGAACGAGCCATACAAAAAGGGATACGCCTTGCAAGTGATATGGTTCCCAATCATTTTGGTATTTTTTCTCGCTGGATTATTGAACATCCAGATTGGTTTATTCAGATGCCTTATCCTCCATTTCCTTCTTATCGTTTTAATGGTCCTAATTTATCCTCACACCCTGACATCTGTATTCAAATAGAAGACGGATACTGGGACCGTTCGGATGCGGCAGTTGTATTCAAATGGCAAAACTATCGGACTGGTGAAGTAAGATATATTTATCATGGTAATGATGGGACGCATATGCCATGGAATGATACTGCTCAATTAAATTTTCTCATGCACGAAGTACGAGAGAGTGTAAAAAGAAATATCCTTCATGTGGCAAGAATGTTCCCTATTATCCGTTTCGATGCGGCAATGACACTTACGAAACGACATTATCAACGGTTGTGGTTCCCTGCACCCGGTGAAGGTGGGGCAATACCATCCCGTGCAGAATGTGGGATGACACGAGAAGAATTTGATAAGCATTTCCCTAAGGAATTTTGGCGGGAAGTTGTGGATACCATCGCTGAGGAGGCTCCAGATACTTTGCTATTAGCAGAAGCCTTCTGGTTATTAGAGGGATATTTCGTGCGAACATTAGGTATGCACCGTGTTTACAATAGTGCTTTTATGAACATGCTTAAAATGGAAGATAATGCCAAATATCGGCAAACCATTAAAAATGTATTGGAATTTAGTCCGGCAGTGTTACAACGATTTGTTAATTTCATGAACAATCCGGACGAAGAAACCGCCATTGCCCAGTTTGGTAAAGATGATAAATATTTTGGAATTGCTATGATGATGGTAACCCTACCCGGTTTACCTATGTTTGGGCATGGGCAGATAGAAGGATTCGCAGAAAAATATGGAATGGAGTATCCACGTGCCTATTGGGATGAAATTCCAGATGAAAATCTTATCCGACGACATGAAAGAGAAATATTCCCATTAATGAAAAAAAGACATATATTCAGCGGGGCACAGCATTTTGCAATGTATGATTACATTACACCTCAGGGTTGGGTAGATGAAAATGTTTTTGCTTACTCAAACCGTTCCGGTTTAGAACGGGCACTGATATTGTATAACAATGCATATAATACGACACGGGGACGTATTTATCGTTCAACATCGATTAATGTAGGTCCTGCAGATAATCCCAATCTCATTACACGAACTTTGGGTGAAGCATTAGGACTGAAATCTGACCCGGGCATATTTTATATTTTTCATGATATGCGGAAAGATTTGGAATATATTTATTCGGGGTCGCATCTTTGTGAACAGGGTCTTTATCTGGAACTGCAAGGCTATGAATATGTTGTTTTTATGAATTGGCGTGAGGTTTATGACCGGGACGGTATCTGGAACAAAATTGCGGATGTGCTATCAGGGAAGGGAATTCGAAATATAGAAAGTTTATATTATGAATTCCGTTTTTCAGATGTAGTAGAACCTCTGGAAAAAGTTATAAAACCGGAAGTTATAGGTCCATTAATTGATGGAGAGAAAGTAGATGAAGAGAAACTATATAGTGTTTTAGAACATTTCTGGACTGCCTCTGCAAAAAGGATTCAATATCCATACCCAATACAATCATGGGTTGAATCTTCCATAAAGGAATTTGTAAATGTTCATCGCAGGTATATTGAATTTTGTAAGTTAGAAGATATGCCAGAAATAGAATCTTATTTGGGGACACGACTTGCTTTTCACAGTCCTGAACAGAGAAGGATATCGCGTATTTTTACACTATGGAGTTTGCTTCGTAATCTTGGTGGGCTATCTCTTATGTTATTGGGTCCTCCTGCGTATGAATCTAATGAAATTGCTTCTATAACTGCCCAATGGCTAAAGGAATGGCATTTGACAGAGGTTATAGCAAGAGGTTTTTCAAAATTCGGAATCGATGAGAATTCTGCACGGAAAGATGCAGAACTTGTTCGTATTAGCATTGAACATTCGGCTCAATTAACTCGATTGCAACACGGTCCCTGGGCTCCTTACTTATATCCTATCTTCTCCGATAAGGGAGTCCAACAGGTTCTTGGAGTTCATGAATATGGTGGTAGGACATGGCTGATAAAGGAAAATTTTGAAGACTTACTTTTTATGCTTTTTGTTGCCTTATGGTTATCTCGTTATCCATGGGATAACAAAGCAAAAACAGAATTATCCGTATGTCTTGAGAATATTCATGAATTGGTTCTGTCTGCTAATGAAACGGAATACGATTTCAATTGGCTTTTTGAAGCGGTCAAATAAATAAAGCCCTATTTTTGAATGGCAAGATTCTTATCTGCTATATTCCAGATTTTTAAATTGTCGAAACAACCCGTATCATCAAACGACCCTAATCCAATTTTTCCTTTTACAAATGTTTTGTCCTCCGTTACCATAATAGGCTTTTCCATATTGTCGAAATAGACTTCAATCTTTCCGGATTTTGTATCTCGAACAATTGTTATTTGATGGAAATCCTGTGTCCAGTCAACCCCTTTGGTGCGTTCTTTTGCAATGGATACACGGGGTTTGTTATTAACAAGAAAAATGGAGTGGGCATGCTCATCAGATTTTGTAGCAATATGAACATAATAGAAATGGGTTGGGTCCTGATAACCGAAGAAAAAGCAAAGGTCACGGTGTCCATATTCTTTCCCTGTTTGTTTTGCACGAACTGTGAGTGTGAAATCTTCAAATTCAATGTCCTTTATTAAAGCAATACTTTTAGGTGAACGAACTGCAGGTTCATATTTACTGAGACCTGTTAAACATAAAAGATGATTGCCCTTATCATCTGTAGAAACAGTCCATGCATTAGAATCCGTCATTTCCCAATGCTGTGAACCTTGCTCAAAATTTTCCTCAAAAACGGTTTTTTCCCCTTGATTAGCAAAAGATTTAATATTTAATAATAAGAGAAAAATAAGATTTAACAGAATGGTTAATAGAATAAAAAATTTTTTATTCTGGCTATGTAACTTAAACATTGAGGTTCTCCTTAGATTTTGTATTATGTAAATTGAATAGATTATACAAAAATTCTGTATGGAGAAAAAATTTATATCCTTAGTAGAAAAACTTGATTTTAAGGAAATAGTAATAATATAATAAATTCCATAAATCTATTTCCTTTTGGGATAAGGAAATAAAAATGGTATAAAACTATAAACGAAAGGAAGTAAAATATGAAGAAAAAAGGTTTTACTCTCATCGAACTATTGGTTGTAATTGCAATTATTGGAATTCTTGCTGCAATATTATTGCCCGCCCTTGCCCGCGCGAGAGAAGCAGCAAGGCGTTCCAGTTGCCAAAATAATTTAAAACAATGGGGACTCGTCTTCAAAATGTATTCTAACGAGTCTTCAGGTGGTAAGTTTCCGCCAATTCAAATCGAGGTGGCAAGGCGGGATGACAATGGTTCCTGGCAATCATACATTGCCGCAGGTCCTCGTGTGAAGTCCCTTTATCCCGAATATCTTACAGACCCTGCTATAATAATCTGCCCATCTGATTCACAGGAGACGGTAAATTCTTTGAAGGGTAAAAATTATCCTACTTTAGGAATAACGGAGCAAGATTATCATATTGGTTATTATCTAAATTGGGATGATGGTGTTGCTGCTATTGATGCCAGTTATGCCTATTTTGGTTGGGTTTTTGACCGTTTAGGAGAAAATCCGGACCAGTTAACATCTGTAGGTTCTATTCCGAGTTTACAATTAATTGTACAAGTTTTGGGGGCAAATGCTCCTAATTTAAATAGTTCGACAATTGTTCCGAAACAATTGCCTTTTGCTATTCTTCAACTAATCTCTAATCCGGGTGTGGTGCAATCATTATCCAGTCCGCCGGGACCTGACCCCAGTGCGGTGGCGCGTGCTGCAGATAGTGATGTAACAGGTTCTTATATGACAGGTGAAGGAAATGGAGGAGGAAATACACTGTATCGTTTGCGTGAAGGTATTGAAAGATTTTTAATTACAGATATTAATAATCCATCAGCATCATCTAAAGCACAGAGTGAAATATTTATTATGTTAGACCAATTAGGCACATCCGGCACAGCAGTGTTTTTTAATCATATTCCCGGTGGTTGTAATGTATTATATTTGGATGGCCATTGTGAATTTATTCGCTATCCGACTAAAGCCCCTGTCAATGAGGCTGTTGCTAACATAATGTCTTTGTTTGTCGTTACGTAAAAAAACAAATTAGGAATAACAATTTGATTTTTTTAGGTCTATTATGTTAAACTCAACGATAAGTCAAGAGATAATTTTGTAAATAATATTTGACTTGTAAGTATAAAATGTGATTTAATAAAAAAGTTGTTGTCGAGAAGGATACGGCACAACGAAGAAAGTTAACCGTAAAATACGAACCCAACAATAAGGAGGGAATGTATGAAAAAGATTATTGCACTCACAATGATTGGATTACTTGTTTTAGTAGCAGTTCCTGCAAAGGCTGCAAAAGTATGGGATGACATGTCCTGGTGGGGAAATACAGGTGCGACCCCGGAACCTGTAGCAGATTCACAAGGTCGCTCAGGTTATTGGTGGTGGCCTAAAGAGCCGGCTTCGAATAATAACGATTCTGAGTTATGGGGCAATCGTGGTATTGTCTATAGTCAATGGCAGAAGCCTGCTCCTCCTGCTCCTCCTGCTCCAACACCTCCACCCCCAGCACCTCCCGTTCAAAAGAGAACAGCCCCTGTATTCAACCATGTGTTATTTGATTTCGATAAAGCAATTCTGAAACCTGAAGGAAAAGCAATAGTAGATGAAGTTATTGCTTACATGAAAAAATATCCGACCGATAAAATTACAATCGAAGGACATTGCTGTAACATCGGAACAGATGAATACAATATGGGCTTAGGTCAACGCCGTGCTGATGCGGTGAAGAAGTATATGGTTGATAATGGTATTGATGCCAGTCGTATCACAACCATTAGTTATGGTGAGAGCAGACCCGCAGTTCCCAATGATACACCGGCGAATCGTAAGTTGAATCGTCGTGCGGTTTTTGTAATTACAATTGGAAACTAATTATCGGGACATGTTATAAAACGGAAAACTTTCTAAGTTGTGTCTGAATATAAGTAGGCACGCAATAAAGTGTGCCTACTTTTTTATTTATAGCAGTAGTAAATTCTCTGAATTTTTTATAGAGACATCAAATATTTTGTAATACCATGTTTGCAAATAAAGAACAATATAATTCATAATACCATATATCTTTTCCTCTCTTTCTACAATGAACTTTCAAATTACAAATAAGGTATTTTGTTTTATGGCTATTTTACATCCCAATGAAAATAAAGGAAATTATTATAGGGATTTGTGGACAAGGTATGTAGGTCGAGGACAACAAACATATACTCCGTCTCAAATTGTAGTTGATAGGGCGCAAGGAGTATATCTGTGGACCGTAGATGGACGCAGACTAATAGACTTCACCTCGGGTGTATTGGTAAGCAATCTTGGATATGCCCACCCTAAATTTGAAACTAAATTTAACGAATATTACAAGCGATTACCAAGAAACACTTATAACATGATTTCTCCGGTTCAGGTGGAATCTTCAAAAAGACTTATTGAAAGTTTTGGATATTCCAAAGCTCAAAAGATATTATGGGCAGCAAGTGGTTCGGAGGGCATTCAAAAAGCGATGTGGTCTGCTTTGCATCGATATCCAGAGCGATATATTATTGTCGCCACAAGACATGGATTCCATGGTAAAAAAGGATTAGCGGCAGATGTAACGGGGGATACCAGTCCTAACCCCAATGTCCGCTGGATTTCTTTTCCAATGGGTGAAGGTCATGAACAAAATTTTTATGAAAATGAATTAAATCAACTATGGGATACGCATAAAGAAAAGATTGCTTTACTAATTACAGAACCCTATCTGGGGGCAAAAGGCTCCTATCATCCTCCAAAGTGGTATCATCAACTTTTACAGAAATGGTGTAATGAACATGATATACCCTTTATTTTCGATGAAGTCCAATCTTGTTTTGGTAGGACAGGAAATATGTATGCATTTCAGACCTACGGTGTTGAACCGGATTTGGTGGTATTAGGAAAAGGAATGGCAAGTGGCGAACCCGCATCGGCTGTGGTAGGTCGAGAAGACTTGATAGAATCTTTAGACTATGGTGAAGCATCAGATACTTTTAGCGGAGGAAGTTCCGCATGTTGTGCTGTATGTGCAACAATGGATGTATTTGAAGAAGATAAAATTGTTGAGCATGTTCAGAAGACACAAGGAAAATTGAAAAACATATTACTAAAATTAAAAGATGAATTTCCTTTTATTATTGATGTGAGGGGAGAAGGTTTCGTTTATGGTATGGATTGCGTAACCGCAGAAATTGCAAATAAGTGTGTATTAGAGGCGTATTACGGAAATGGTGAAGAAGGAGTACACTTTTTAGGACCTTTAGCGAGGAAAGTTCTTCGCATAAGTCCTCCATTGATTATTACTGAAGAAGAATTGGACCATGCTTATCAGCTTTTATTTTCTTCATGGAAACGGATTTGACAAGGGTTTTATAATGGATAATCTTGGGAAAGAGTTGGCGATGTTGATGTGGGGAGTAGGTGTATTTACAGAGACTGTTGCTTCTTTAAGAATGGAAAATATACAAACAAAAGAAGACCTATCTCCTGTTACCCTTGCAGATTTAGGTTCTCAAATTATGGTTAGTCATTGGTTGAATATGAATTTTAAAGGAGAACCTCTGATTGCAGAAGAGACAGTAAAATCTTTGCCGACAGAGAACCGTGATGTTTTTATTGATAAATTAATAGGAGTATTAGAACCCTTTTTGGGAAAATTGAGCCGAAAAAAAATTATTGATTATCTTGAATTAAATTGCTTTTCAACGACGAAAAAGTCGTATTGGGTATTAGACCCTCTGGATGGTACAAAAGGCTTTATCCGTGGGAATCAGTATGCGATTTCTTTAGGTCATATCAACAACGGTATAATTGATGTTGGCGTTTTAGCATGCCCACGATTAAGTTTGCCTCATTTATCCGATGGCGAAGAGGTTCAACAAGGTCGTCTATTCTTTGCAGAAAGAGGGAGGGGGGCATGGTCACAAATTTATAATATTTCGGCTGACCCTGTTCCAATCCATGTTTCTGAATGCAAAGACCCTTCAAAAGCCACATTATTTCGTTCCTACGAATCAAAGCATACTGATGTTGAGAAAACCAACCGATTTTGTGAGAAAATGGGAATGAAAATGTCTATTCCTGTGGATAGTCAGGTAAAATATGGTTTATTAGCCTGTGGAGAAGGCGAAATTATTTTGCGATTTACTCCACCTGACAATCCTAACTATCGTGAAAAAGTATGGGACCATATAGGAGGTGCTATTATTCTTCAAGAAGCAGGCGGAAAAGTAACAGATATTTTCGGTAAACCATTTCAATATAATGGAGAATCATTATTAACTAATTCTGTAGGCGTTTTTGCCTCTAATGGATATTTACATGATATTGGAGTGAAGATATTACAAGAGATAATGGGAGAATTATAGGAGAGGAAAAAATGAAAATTGCAGTTGTTGGGGCAGGTATTGCAGGATTGACCTGTGCTTACATGCTTTGTTCCAAACATAAGGTTTATGTGTTTGAAAAGACAAATCGTCCCGGCGGGGGTATTTTTTCAATTAAATACAAAGAAGGGAACATTGATAATTATGTGGATTTAGGTTTTAATATTTACAATCGGGCTCATTATCCTAATCTTGTAAATTTATTAGACAAATTTAAACTTCGTTCTCAAGAAGTTCCCAAAAGTATTATTATTAATCATCCGAACACGAAATTATACTGGTGTTTAGGAGATAATGAGCAAAGTTTTTCTTCTGTAATGGCATATTTAAAACCTATAAATTACAAAGTTTTTACTTTATGGCGAAGTTGGAAAAAGCAATGGAAAGACTATTTAGAAAAAAAAGATATGAAGACACCTTTGTCTGAATATCTTAAAGAAGAAGGTATTTCTCCAGAGATTCAAACAAAGTTTGTTTTACCATTGATACAGTCTTTCTGGTGTGGGTTGAGAAACAATTTGAATGATATGCCTGCGTATTTTCTTTTCTCCTATTTAAGTAAAATAGGATTATTGGAAGACCACGAAGATGCACGATGGCGTGTTGTCCGAGGCGGTGGATTTCGAATCGTCAGTCAATTGGTTTCTTCATTAATTAATCCGATTCGATTTAAAACAGAGGTTGTTAAGATATTCCGTCGTCCGGAATATGTGGAAATAACAACGCATACAGGCGAAAAGGAGACTTTTGATGCAGTAATTATCGCTATACATGCAGATGAAGCATCGAAATTATTAGAAAAGCCGACTCCTTCTGAAGAACAAATTCTTTCATCTTTTGGATATGAAGAGTTTGATGTAGTGGTTCATACGGATGAGCGATTTATTCAAACTCCATCAAAAGAACATGCTTCATGGTATATTCAAGTTAGTGACACTCCCGAAAAAATACCCCCTGTTATCACCTGGGATTTAAATCATTTGCAACAATTAGCAATAAAAACAAAATTGTTTCTTACCTTTGCGTCACAGGGGAATAATGTGCCGAAAGAGAAAACAATGACAGTACTGCGAAGGAAAGCACCCAAACCTACATGGAAAATGTTAAGTGTCCAGAAAAGATTTACGGAAATTAATGGAGTTAGTAGAACTTATTTTTGTGGAGATTATTGGGGTTATGGGACACTTGAAGATTCTCTTGAAAGTGCATTACAAATTGTTCCCATGATTGAAAAGCAACAATCTCGTTCTCAGACTATATGATAAAAAATTACCGTTTCCTTATTCGGGGAGCATGAACTTTTACGTCCGGTTGATTGAAATTATCATTTTGAGGAGGAGTTGTATTTTCAGGAGTTTGTGGAGCAGATATTTTATTTACATATTCTTTCCACCAGTTTGCCCACAATTGAGGATTCGGACCAAAATTTGCCCCTGTTCTTTGGTGTAGTATTGAAGAAAACTTTTGTGCCAGAGCAGGATTCCTGCTCATAACTTCTATGGAGAAAGGGATAAAAATTTCAAGTGGATAACTACTTATTCGGTCAGTGATATATTCAAGAACCCGTTGCGATACTGAAATTTCGCCCAGTAAAACTCGACGAATATACTCTTCGGCAGAACTACCACCATATTCTAAAATTGCATAAGCCGATGTCAAGGATACCGAAACAGAGTTATATTGTAGTAATTGCCCCCACTGTTCCAGAGATAAGGAATGGGGCATATTGGCAAGAGATTGAACGCAAGTATATTGAATTTCTTCGGACTGTGTCGTTTGTATTTCATTCCATAAGAGAGGAACCGATTTTTCCGACTTTATCCTTCCCAATGCGTAGATAATGGTTCGTTTTTCGATTGGGTCCTGAGGATTTTCTTGTAGTAATGCTATTAGATTTTCTTCCAGTTCATCTTTCAGGTATGGCAAAATTTGATTTATAGTCATAGCCTGTTCAGGTGTTCCTCGTCCGAGGTAAAGTATTATGTTATGAACAAAATTCTGCATATCATCAGCGTAAAGTTTTTTACATGCTCTTAATCTCATTTCATCAGATAGTAAAAGAAAAATTTCCTCAAATTTGGGTTTAATATTAATTTCCTTAGATGCAACTAGCTGTTCTTTTAACAAGGGTTCTGATGTTTTAGAAACAATGGTGTGGACGGGCGTATCATTTTTCAGGAACAGAGTATCGAAATTAGAAGAAGGGGGTTCTGTAAAAGAGGGATGTAGTTCAAAGAGGACGGATTGTTTTAATTGCTTTAATCTTTCAATAGTTTGTTCAATATGATTGTAATATATATCGGTTTCTAATGATGATGTATTGTCCTTAATTCCTTTTATTTCCTCACTGTAAATATAAAATATGGGGATGATATAGATTAATAAGGTGAGTAGAAAATTTAAGAATATGTTATCATTCATGATTCTGGACATACAGAAAAACTTGTTTTACAATGTGGAATTACCGCGAATATTTTTGTATTTAATTTTAGCATGGAATAAGAATAAAATAATAAATATATCTTGATGGAAATCGGTTTGGATATTGTGTTAAAAGAATAATTCTCTTTTATTCACTGTAATATATAGCAACCCAGAATTTATTTACCGGATGAATTTTTAATTTTTCGGGGATTGTTAATGTCTTCATTACTTTTTCATATTTTTTAGGAATTAAGATAATGCGTTGTGTATTGTTTTTTTCTCTCAGAAAATCTGTAATTGTTTTCATAATATTCTTCAATGCAGTTTCTGGGTTAGAAGTCTCTTCCTCGGGCAATTTTTGTTCAGGTACGGGTATATGCGTATAAAACTCGAAGCCATTGAGGTCATTTGATTTTATACAATAGAGTTCGGGGTGATGAAACTGGCTTAGTAAAGGCTGAATGTCATTTGCTAACTGTTTCATGTCTTTTCCATTGGGATAATATGCAAAAACCCCTTTAATGGATATGATAAGTACGGAATTGATTATAGCTATAATTACAAGTTTTTTTACAGAGATAAAATTGCGTTCCATAGCAATCTGTAATACTCTGCCTATCATTATAGTTAAAGGTATAAAAACGGGAAGTATATATAAAGTTAATCGGGATTTACTTACTAAGAAAAAGATAAATGGGAAAACAAAACTGGCGATTAGAAGAAACCATTGAGATTCAAAAAATGAAAAAGGTAGATATTTCCCAGCATCTTTTTTATTCCTGTATAAGGCATATAGAAACAAGAATAGCCAAAAACCTGTTCCAAAAATAACCGGTAGAAAATACATCGGAAAAACCTTATACCATTCTGGGTTTCTGTCAAACTCTCCTTCTGCAAGCCTACCCACCGTTTCATGAAATAGCCAGTATTGTAAAAGCCCTGGATGTTTCATGTTTTCCCAGAAATACCATGCGATACCTACGAACAAGAAAATAAAAATACCAATAGGGGAGATAAAATACCATAATTTTTCTTTGTAAACAAGCCACCGCCATAAGCAGAAAGGAAGTATTCCCATTAAAGGTATAAACCCCATAGGTCCTTTGGTTATACATCCCAGACCTATTCCCAGCCAGAATAAGTATATAAACCAGCGTTTTTTAGTTAGATATGCTTTCCAGAATGCAAAGAAAGATAGGGAATGCCACAGAACGAGAAGTGTATCTGTGGATATAGAATTTGCCCCTCCAACTAAAAAAGGAGAACACGAATATATAAGAGCGGAGATAACCCCTGTAGTCGTATCCCATAATGATTTTGAAAAAAGATAGACAAAAATCACAGTAAGAATAAAAGAAGGGATAAGATAAAAACGTGCTCCCCATGTGCTGTTATCACCAAAAATGAATAATCCTGAAGCGATAGCAATGTAAGTTAATGGAGGTTTTGTCCAATGATGTTTTCCGTGCAGTATCGGTTCTAAAAGATTTCCAGACTGCATCGTTTCTCGTGCACATAAAGCATATCTGCCTTCTGTGGTTTCATATAAACCTCGACTTCCCTGAAATAAAGTTACACATAGAAAGGATAAAACTAAAGCAAAGAAAAGAAGTGAAGATGTTGTATTAGATAATATTTTTGAATATAAACTTTTAGTGGACATATATAAAATAAGTTTAAGTTTCGGCTTGATTGAAAAGATTATAAAACTTGTTTATAACGAAAATAAAGTAATAAGGGTATACAATAAATCTGGTTATATGTTTACAAATATCCGTGTTTCTCCAATTGTTCTTTTAGTTCTGGAGGTAATGTTGTTGTATTTTCGGAGGCGGGTATTTCCTGTTTGTGAGAAGAATTTTGAATGTGTTTTATTAATTCAGAGATAATCTCCGGGTATTTTTCGGACACATTATTTAATTCTTTAGGGTCCTCTGTAAGATTATACAATTCAATTTTATTTGTGGTTCTGTCCAGTATAAGTTTCCATGGATATTTCATAATTCCTTTTAGGTTTAATCCCATATCTTTCCATGAGCCCCATGTTACCATCTCAATGATTGTGTTTTTATCTACTTCTTTCAAGAGATTAGGACCTTCAAACTGTGAACATGGGGGTAAATCTATCAAGGAAACAACTGTTTTCGCAAAACCAGCAATAGAAACAGGTGTATCTATTTTCTCAGATTTTATCCCTCTGCCATGAATGATTACAGGTATACGAATTTGTTCTTCATAAAGGGAGGTTCCATGACCAACTCCTTTATGTTCCCAAAATTCTTCGCCGTGGTCTGCGAGAATGATAAAAATTGTGTCTGGATATTTCCTCTTTATGGTATCAACTAACTTTTCTACTTCGGCATCAGTAAAGCGTATTTCTGCATGGTACCTCTTCTGGAGTTCTTTTTTCTCTTGTTCAGTAAAATTATGAGATGGAGGTTCCGAACGTTTACCAAGATTATAATATACGAGTTCCATCAGATAGTTAATAATTACATTGGGTGCTATATATGTTTCATCAACAACATCTGTATCATCCGAATTTTTGAGTAGATTTAAATACTGAGAGGGAGGATTATAAGGTAAATGGGGGTCCATGAAATGACAATAAAGGAAAAAAGGACATTTTGTCTTATTTATAAATTGAATAGATTTCTCTGTAACAAATGAAGCAGGTGCATCGTTCGAGAAAATAAAATGGTCTTTACGAAATCCCTGTGCAAAACCCAGTAATGGGACTAAATTAGCGTTGCTTTGAACTGCATATGTTTCATACCCTTGTTGAGATAAGTATTCCGGGAGAGTGATAAAAGCATCATTCAAAACATCACTGACAGGTGCGTTTGGGTCCTCATTACGAACACTATATCGAACACCATGTCTTTCTGGAGGTAAACCTGTTAGCAGAGTTGCCAGTGTTGGCTTTGTCCAACTGCAAGGTGTTAATGCACCGGGGAAATAGATAGACTGTTTGGCAAGTTTGGACAAGAAAGGTGTAATGGGATTAGGTTCTATATCGGGATTTATACAATCTGCTCGAAGTGTGTCAATAAGAATAAATACTATATTGGGTTTAAAAGAATAATTTGGCTGGAAATAATATCCTGAGAGAATAAATACAATCCCTATTCCAATAGTAAATAAAATAGTAATAATTTGTTTGTAAGTCATATCAAAATGGACTAAATTTCTGTATCTACTTCGAGGTCATAAACAAAAGTTTGTTCACCCTGGAGAGGACATTGGACCAGCCATCTACCTTCGGGGGACATTATTCCGGATGGACAATTTATTACACCATGTTCCGACGCAGAATTGACCGTTACAATATAACATTTGCTTTCCCGAGCCCTTAGGCGGAGGTTAATGTCATAGTAAGGAAGATATGTCTGGTCTATCCCTGTGTTTATAAGATGAAAAATAATCTGTGCTCCGCGTTTTCCTAACTGATATGATAATCTTGGGTCAGGATAAGGACCGAAACCTGGGGCTACCCATAAATCATTACCCAATAAACATCCAAAGTTTACTCCTTTGTATTTAAATAATCGCAGTTCCTCACCTGGACGACACCATTTACGGTCTTCTTCTGTGGGAACCAGTTTTTCCTGTGTCCCCAAAAGTTTCCCTTCATCTGTATAAATTCTCGCCTGAATGTAGGTATTTCCATCCATTCGCACACCTGTTCCTATAATAGCAGAAATATAGGATTTTTTACATGCTGATGCGATTTGTTTCCATGCTTCTGTGGTCCGAGTATCACTGAAATTATTGTTATATCCTGTTAAACTCATCTCTGGAAAAATGATAATATCACAATCTCCCTTTTGTATATGCTCGAGTATTTTGGGGAGGTTTTCTTTCTTTGTATTTGCCACTTTCATTTGAACGCCTTTAATTCTTAATACAGCCATGTGTTACTCCTTATATTTAATTCTATAGATGTATTATCTCAAAGATAAAGGAATGTTTTAAATTTCTTAAATTTCCTCTAACTAACAAAATAACATTATTATTATTTAAATATTTTAAAATTTTGTCAATGTTTTTGTAAAAACCAAAAATTTTACTTTATGGAAGAAAAATTGATATAATTTGTTTAATAAAAGGTTATAATATATATACTTCGTATGTCATTATTTTTATATATTATCGTATATTATATACTATATAGCATTTACAATTAAATTTTAGATAAGGGTTGGTATCTGAAAATAATTTATAGTGAAGGCTATTTTGAGGAATATATTTTTTACTAAAATAATTATAATAATTATTTCGTGAATGTAAAAGAGAATTTAGGGAGTCTATAAAATTGCTTTATAATGAACCTGAAGATACAGACCCATTAGAAGTGATAGAGAAAGAAGTTATTGACTGGGTGAAGTATTATGGGGAAATTTATCTCCGTTTCTCTCAAATAATAGACCGTTTAAAAGATAAGCTTCCACGATTACGGATGGTTCTGAGAAATCGCAAGAACCTGAATGTATACCTTCAAAAGGTTCAGGAGTCTTTATCGAAAGCAAAAACTCGCGAGGAACAATCTTTGTTACAAAGAAAGGCAAAAAATCAGATTCGTGAAATTCGTTCTGCTTTAGCCCATTGTTATACTGCGATAGTGGCTTTTGAAGATGCTTTTGACCGAACAATATCAATGATAGAAAGGCTTCCCGAGGATAGTATTTCAGTATCAAATACTTCTTCTAAAGAAATTCGTAAGATGGTTTCCGAAGATGAATTATTACAGGAATTACAAAGAGTACATGGTTTGATTTCTGGTATTGATGCCGTTCAACGGGGTATGGAATATTCTGGAGATATGAAGAAAAAAGAGGAGGAAGAAAATTTAGAAAAATTGCGAATTGGTGATATTTTACTCAAAGAAGGGGTGATTACTGAAGAACAATTGAATAAAGCCCTTATATATCAAAAACAAAGCAGTTATAAGGAACATCTGGGGACTGTTTTAGTACGATTGGGATTTGTGGATGATGTAGTATTATCAAAAGTTCTTGCAAAACAAAGTGGCTACCCCTTTTTAGAAAACTTAAGAAATGAAGTTGTGCATCCTCTCGTATTAAAAATTATCCCGGAAAGAATGGCAAGACAACATGAATGTATGCCTTTGCAAATACGGGGAAATACACTTCGGGTAGCAATAGCCAATCCCTATGATTTATTAGCGTTTGAGGATTTAAAATTAGCCTCGAATTGCACTTTGGACATTGTAATAGCGCCCCGAACCCAGATATTTTCTATGATACAAAAGTACTATTCTTCCTAACGGGAATTTATTCTTGGGAGAATTTTCTTATTCACGATGTATATGACTTTCTAATATCAAACGATTACGGGCACTCAGGATTCGATAGTCTTCTATGTGAAAATCAGACACCGACTCGATGAGAATCTCTTTATTAAATTCCTTTTGTAAATTTTTGATAAGAAATTCATTTTCCTCTCGTAATCTTTTAGCAATATCGAAGTGTGTTTGGAGAATAAATTTTTTCTCTTTATTAACCACAAACATGTTTTTCAACTTACGAAGTATGTCTAATAAAACGGTTGTAATGGATTTTATATGTCCGCGTCCATAACAATAGGGACAGGGTTGTGATAATGTTTTAATCACATTTTGCTTTAATCGCTGTCGGGTCATTTCAATCATACCGAGTTCACTAATTTCAGATACAGTGATTCGTGCACGGTCATTTTTTAGTAAGTTTATAAAATGGTTCAGTAGTTTCTTTCGGTTTTGTTCTAATGCCATATCAATGAAGTCTATTACAATAATTCCATTCAAATCACGAAGACGTACCTGCCTTGCGATTTCTTCGGCTGCTTCAAGATTGGTTTGAAGGATTGTTTCTTCTAATTCTTTTTTCCCTGTAAAACTCCCTGTATTTACATCAATAGCAACTAATGCTTCTGTTAAATCAATGGTAATATACCCGCCCGATTTAAGTTGAACATTGCGTTGAAGAATTTTATCAATTTCCCGTTCAATATTCATTTTTTCGAATATAGGTGTTTTTAATTTGTAAAGACGCACCCTTTTTTTAAGTGGAGGTTCAAGTATGTCGAGGAAATTAATAATTTTTTCATACTGAAAAGGATTATCTATTGTTAATCGTTGAATTTCTTTTGTAAACCGGTCTCGAACAATTCGTAATATAGGATTTAAATCTTCTCGTATAAGTCCGGTTCCTTTTAATGTCCGGTATTTTTCATTAACTCCTTCCCACACGCGTAATAAATACATAACATCATTTTCTAAATCTTCCCGGGGTTTACCATCTGCTGCAGTTCTAAAAACAATCCCCATTCCCTGGGGCTTTATTTGATGCATAATTTTCCGTAGTCGTTCGCGTTCCTTTTCAGATTCAATTTTTCTCGAAATACCAGTAGCATTAATAGTAGGAAAAAGGACTACATACCTTCCGGGTATAGTTATAAATGTCGTAAGTCTTGCTCCTTTATTACCTATCTGGTCTTTAACTACCTGAACCATAAGATTTTGGTTTGTATGGAGTATATTTTGAATTCGGGCTGGTCCTGTTACTGCTTTCCGGTGAAGTGGACGAGGAACCATTCCTTCGTCAATGATAATATCATCAAAATCTGTCGATATATCCGAAACATATAAAAAGCCATTTTTGTTGGTTCCTATATCTATAAAAGCTGCCTGAATCCCAGGGATAATAGAGTCTACTCTCCCTTTGTAAATATTTCCCACAATAGATGGAGTTTCAACCCGTTCTATCATCAATTCAGTTAATTTTTGATTTTCCAATAAGGCGATACGAGTTTCTAATGGTTCCACATTGATTACTAATTCTTTCATAGTATTTTATCCTGAAAATAAATATGATTTTTCCCGAGGGACACTATATATTAAACCTATACCTGTTATACAGGTAAGATAAAAAGAACGGCCCCAACTAAAAAAAGGCAAAGGCAATCCAGTTACAGGAAGAAGTCCCATAGTGATAGCAATGTTTATGAAAACATGGAACAAGAATATGATAGTAATTCCTGTAATTAATAACTTTCCTTTCAATTCTGTGGCATATATTGCCAGATGTAAACATCGAAGAAGAAACAATCCATATAAAATAATTAATAATGCAGATTTATAAAAACCGTGTTCTTCGGCAAATAATGAAAAAATGAAGTCTGTATGATGTTCAGGCAGATATTTTAATCGGGTTTGGGTCCCCTGACGGAATCCTTTTCCGTGAATTCCACCGCTTCCGATAGTAATTCTACTTTGATAAGTTTGCCATCCTCCTCCCTGTATATCTGCTTCAGGATTAAAGAATGTATAAATTCTCATCAGTTGGTGAGGTTTGAGGGGTAAAAAGTCAGGATGTTTCCCTGCTTGTATTTGTTCGGGAGTAAGACTATTCACTTCAAAGAAGATAAAGCCAATTAATATAATACTAGCCAGAATAGTTGCCAACCAGTGCCACACCCGACAGCCTGCAATCCATAACATTATCATTGTGATAGGAACAATACACATTGCAGTACCAAGGTTCGGTTGTAGAAAAATTAGCATAATAGGGACGCCGGAAATTACGAATGTTAATATATACCAATGTAATTTTTTTATATTATCACCAATTTTTCCCAGATACCAGGTGAG
Organism: Candidatus Hydrogenedens sp.; assembly: GCA_049968235.1. Lineage (GTDB taxonomy): Bacteria > Hydrogenedentota > Hydrogenedentia > Hydrogenedentales > Hydrogenedentaceae > Hydrogenedens. The sequence goes on along the minus strand of JBMFRC010000002.1, from coordinate 125,732 downwards.
CATAAGAACGATTATAATTTTATTTATTTCCGAAGGTTGGAATCGCATAGGTCCTACGGGTATCCATCGTTCACTTCCTTTTGCCTGAACACCGAAAAATAACACAATAACAAGAAGTAGAATGGAAAAAGAATAAAGAAGGGGTGCAGAAGCAACTATGATTCGATAATCAATCATAGTAATGAAAAACAAGATAGGAAGACTTATAAAGAAAATCAAAAGATGTTTCATAAAATAGGAATAATCTTCATTCTGACTGGCACTATACATATTTATCCAACCTATGACGACCAAAATTAGCATTAACAAGAAGAGAATGGGGTCAATGCGATTTAATCTACGCCAGTTTATAATATGTATGCCACTATCCTCAATTTCGAATTGTATCTTAGGAGGATGAGTTATATATTGTTCCATAAAACTCAATGTTGAATTCCTCCTGTTGTTTCCCGTGCTATCAATGGAATGTCTTGTTTTGTTTCCCGATTATAGAAGAAATGGATAATTTTTTGTGCTAAAGGTGCTGCTACAGAAGAACCGTGATGTCCATGTTCCACAAGTATACACATGGCTATTTTAGGCGTTTTGTCGGTAACTCCTGCTATGAACCATGCATGGTCTTTAATTTCCCATGGGATTTCTTCTTCTGTTTTGTATTTTTTATGGTGTTCTAATGACATAATTTGAGCGGAACCTGTTTTACCAATAACAGTAATTCCATCAACTTTAGCAAGTTTTCCTGTTCCTGCGCGTGCTTCTCCTATAGATTCAACACAAAGTCTCATTCCATCGATAACTGTCTCTAATGTTTTTTTTGAAAAAATTTGCTCCTCAGGTTGGGGAGGGACAAAATCAGCATTTAAATGGGGATAAACTCGATGTCCCCCATTAATAATAGTTGCCATCAATACGGCATTTTGTAAAGGTGTTGTGGCACAACTTCCCTGTCCAATACTCAAATTTACTGTATCCCCGGGATACCATTTTTGTTCCCATATAGGTTTTTGTGCATTTGTTTTTGCTTTCCATATACGGTCTGGAATAAGTCCTGAAACTTCACCCGGTAAATCAATGCCTGTTTTTTCGCCTAGCCCTATTTTATGACAATATTCAGATATAGTATCTACTCCTAATTTAAGCCCAACATTATAAAAAAACACATCACAGGAGTAAGCAAGTGCTTCACGAACAGTGACCGAACCATGCCCATACTTCTGCCAGCATTTCCATTCTCTACCTGTTCCTCCAATTTTAAATGAGCCTGGACAGAAAAAAGTTGTTTTTGGAGTAATAACCCCTTTTTCAAGGGCTGTTGCAGCAAGAAATACTTTAAATACAGAGCCAGGGGGATATTGTTCACTTATCGCACGATTTGTCATTCGATTGGGTCGCTTATTTTGCAACAATTCAATTCTTTCACTATCTTTCCCTTTGGTAACAAATATATTCGGGTCATAATTAGGACTACTTGCCATTGCTAAAACGGCTCCTGTGTCCGCGTCTAAAACAACAATGGAACCTGGTTGACTGGCAAGTAAATCTTCACAAAGTTTTTGCAATTCAATATCCAGTGTTAGAACAAGATTTTTACCGGGTGTGGGCAATTGACGGAGTTCTTTTTCTTCAGTTAATAAATGTCCACGTGTATCTTTCCTTACAAGGAGTAGATTCCCATAGCGGTCTGTGCGTAGTTGAGGTCTTCCGGATGCATATTTTGTAACCGTCATATAGCCATCGGTTCCTTTGAGAATATTTTCATAATACCGTTCAATTCCGCTTCTTCCAATGAAATCACCGGGAAAATATTTACCTTCATATAGAACCAGTTCATCACTGTTTGTTTCGTTAATATATCCGATAATTTGTCCAGCAGTGTTTCCCAACGGGTATCTTCTCTGGGGTTGAACGGTAACATACACCCCCGGAAGTTGAAAATTATTTTCTTCAATTCGTATCCAATCGGAACGAGATATATCTCTTTTAAGTGTTATTTGTGTAAAAGGTTCAGTTTTGAAATTCTCAATTTGTTCTAAAATCCAGAAAGAAGGGATATTAACGAGTTTTTCTAATGTTTCCGCGACATTTTTGTATCGGTTTGATGGACAATCTCCGGGAACAAATATGACATCTGCAGAAGGACGATTATCAGCCAGAATGGTTCCATCCTTTGTAACTATTTTTCCCCGGTCGGCTTTCATCCGTTGGGGCCAAATGCGGTTATTTTCTGCTTTCTCACGATAGAGTTCTGCATCCCGTACCTGTATTGTCCACAAACGGAATAGGAGAATTGCCATACTTAAAATCACAAGGAATATAACCAGAGAAAAGCGATAAAAGAAATTCTTTTGTGTTGTCTGAATCATACCCATATTACTTGCCTGGAGAATATGCAGAGAAAAAATCTACAAATCGGAAAATTTGTTGTAATAACCAGAAAACAAAAGGGGTCATTAATGCACTATAAAAAGCAGATGGCACTGTGTTAATAAAAATTACATAAATCAGATTTGTGTAAGGGTCCTGCAGATAAACGATAATATTAAATAAGATACCGTGTAAAACAGCCCCACCAAAGACTAAAGCGGATTTAATAGCAGGATGTTCACTAATCAATCGCCCGGACAATTTGCCAAAAATAAAGCCTGTAATTACAAGGCAAAGAATATGATGCCCCAATGTGGTATTACTTGCAATATCCTGATATATTCCAGCAAATAAACCTGTAAACATGGCTTTCTCTTCGCTATAGAATAGAGCAAAGTAAATGACCATAATCAATCCAAGGTCAGGAGTAACTCCCTGAACCCTAAGGATATCCGGCCAGGCGGTTTGTAACACAGTGAGAATTAAAATAATTATTATCCAGATAATATGATTGATATTCATGAATTAAAACTCGTATTACGGTGCTAATAATTCCTGTATAGGTGTTTGATATTCTGTTTTCTCATTATATATTTTATCTTCAGAAATATGGGCATTGTTATAGTCTGCCATATTTAGTGGTTCTATTTTATCAAGGATAATAAAAACATAATCTAATTTATATGGGTCAACAATGGGTGTTATGTCTGCACTTTTCCAGAGTGTTCCTGATTCATGAATTGCCTGAATAATTCCAATAGGCAATCCCGGTGGGAATGTGCTTTCAGGACTGGTTACCACAAAATCTCCAACGCGAACTTTATCATATATATCAATATAATTCATGGTGCAAATTTTGCGTAAATCTCCGGAAGGATAAATTACACCATCATAGGGACGTAACCTTTCTCGTTGTATCATTGCCCCTATTCGACATTCACGATGGTGTAGTGTCGCAACGACAGAGGAGAATAAAGAAGTCTCTATTATGATTCCAACAACCCCTTCCGGGACCACTACAGGCTGTGATATAGAAATACCATCCCGAGAGCCACGGTCAATTCGTAATGCCCCCTGATAAGTTTCTAAAACATTTGCCTGTAATAATTTTAAGGGTTTCCATTCCTCTGGAAGAATCGCCATTTTTAGTTTTTTCTCTAATTGATAATTTTTTTCTCCTTTTTCAATAATTGCTAATCGTAATCGAAGGATGTCTTCCTTCAATGTTTGATTTTCTTTTTTCAAATAATCAGTTTCAAAAAGAACCGCAACAATATAGTCTAAAATTTTCCCTGTTTGTGATTTTATATTTATTAAAGGATAGGTTGTTAGGTAAATGGCTTGTTTAAGAATATTACGAATAGGTGTTGAAGGAGTGTCTGTAAGGAGGGAAATAATACATAATAAGCATATTAGCACAAAAATGATGTTTGACCGATATGCTTTTGATGTATCCAGTGTATTCATTTTTTTATTAGATTTTAATATATATTAAAACTTTTTACCCTCTTCTCACTTCAAATTCAGTATTATAGAAACGATATAAACAAGACTAAAGTTTTTCTTCCGGATAATTTTTCAATTCTTCGAGGAATTTTCCTCCACCGAGCACAACTGCAGAGAGAGGGTCTTCCGCAATAGATACATGAAGCCCTGTTTCTTTGGAAAGCAATTGGTCCAATCCTCTCAGAAGGGCACCACCACCTGCGAGAACAACACCACGGTCTACAATATCTGCAGACAATTCAGGTGGGGTTCGTTCCAGTGTGAAACGAACTGCCTCTATAATTTGACTTACAGGGTCTTTTAACGACTCTCGAATTTCTTCGGATGTTATAGTGATAATTCGAGGCAATCCCAAGACCTGGTCTCTTCCTTTTACCTGCAATTCGAGTTCCTGTTTCAAATGAAAAGCGGAACCAATAGCAATTTTAATTTCTTCTGCAGTTCGTTCACCAATCATCATATTATAGGAACGTTTCATGTGGTTAATGATAGCCTGGTCCATTTCATCTCCTGCGGTACGAACAGACTTTGAAAAAACAATCCCCCCTAAAGAAATGACAGCAACTTCAGTTGTTCCTCCACCAATATCTACAATCATACTTCCTTGAGGTTCATGTACAGGTAACCCTGCTCCTATGGCTGCAGCCATAGGTTCTTCAATGATATATACCTTTTTAGCACCTGCTTGCATGGCACTTTCTGTTACCGCTCTTCGTTCTACCGCGGTTATGCCTGAAGGAACACCTACTGCCACACGAGGCCAGATAAGCCTCCGTCGGTTATGAACCTTTTGAATAAAATATCGTAGCATTTGTTGGGTCGTTTCAAAGTCTGCTATAACTCCATCTTTCATGGGACGAATGGCTACGATATTTCCCGGAGTGCGACCAATCATATTTTTAGCTTCATTACCTACTGCTCGAACCCTTCCTGTATCTTTATTAATTGCTACAACAGAAGGTTCACTCAAAACAATACCCTGTCCTTTTACATAAACAAGCGTATTTGCTGTTCCTAAATCTATCGCCATATCGTGGGAAAATAACCACGGTATTCGTCGTACCATCTGTAACACAGAAATTTTCTCCTAATTTTATTGTTCTACTGAAAACTACGATATATAGGGAATAGGGACTATAAAATTTGATGTTTTATTATAACAAAATTGTGAAGTTTTTTGTAATTGCATTTTCAATTTAATGTATCCAACAAATGAATATTGATAATAAACTACTTTGTTAAAGCAATTTATACCTAAAAGAGAAAGGAACGAATTTTAGAGAATTGTTTTACCGGGTTATATTTGTTATCATATTATCATATAAGTAAGTTATATAATGGTTATTTTTAAGATGTGAAGTTTAATATTTCGTCATTAATTCATTGAGAATTTTCGTTTTATATTAAAATAATTAAAGATTTACGAAGGTTTCACATTCGAATGAATAGTTTTTTGAAGCAAATATCGTTATGGGTAGTTTTTTTGATTATTATGGTGCTTGTGTTATCCAATTTTTCAAAGGTCAGAGGGCCTCACAAAGAACTTCTTGAACCGGATTTCGTCCAACAACTCCAACAGGGGAATATTAAAACAGTAACTATTCGAGAATCAGGGAATAACCTTAAACAGGTATATGCGGAATTGAAAAATGAAGTTGAAGGACAGAAAAAGATACAGTTTAATACAGATAATTTTAAGGAAGAATGGAAAGAACAGTTAGAACAACAAGGGGTGGTATATAAATATGAGACGGATAATCCATTGTGGCAGGGCATTTTAATTAATGTTCTTCCTTTGCTTATTATTATGGGGTTGTTCTGGTTTTTGATGTTTAGACAGGTTCAGGGGGGTAGTAATAAAGCATTATCGTTTGGGAAAAGTCGGGCACGATTGGTTAATCAGAGTGATAAGGTGGTAACTTTTAATGATGTGGCGGGTGTAGATGAAGCGAAAGAGGAATTAAAAGAAATTGTAGAATATCTAAAAGACCCCAAAAAGTTTTCACGATTGGGTGGCAGAATCCCGAGAGGTGTTCTGTTAGTAGGTCCACCGGGTTCCGGAAAAACTTTATTAGCCCGTGCTGTGGCAGGTGAAGCCAATGTCCCATTTTTTAGTATCAGTGGTTCGGATTTTGTAGAAATGTTTGTAGGTGTAGGTGCAAGTCGTGTTCGGGATTTGTTCCAGCAGGGATATAAAAATGCCCCTTGTATTATTTTTATAGATGAAATTGATGCAGTAGGTAGACAAAGAGGTGCTGGATTGGGTGGTGGACATGATGAAAGAGAACAAACCTTAAATCAGTTATTGGTAGAGATGGATGGTTTTAATAGTAATGAAGGCGTTATTTTGATGGCAGCAACAAATCGACCGGATGTCCTGGATAGAGCGTTACTTCGTCCGGGACGATTTGACCGTCAGATTGTTGTAGCGAATCCGGATATTCGGGGTAGAAAACAGATATTAGAGGTGCATATACGTAATCAGAAAGTTCCTATGGACGATGATGTTGACCTTGAGGTATTAGCAAGAAGTACCCCGGGATTTTCAGGAGCCGACCTTGCAAATATGGTAAATGAAGCTGCGCTACTTGCAGCAAGACGGAATAAAGAAAAAGTAAGTATGATTGATTTCGAGGATGCTAAAGACCGAGTTCTAATGGGTCCTGCTCGGAAAAGTTTGGTTTTAAGTGCGAAGGAGAAATTACAAACTGCATATCATGAAGCGGGACATGTTTTAATAGGTCGGTTATTGCCAGATGCCGACCCCATACACAAAGCGACGATTATTCCACGCGGTCCTTCCTTAGGTGTTACAAGTTTCTTGCCTGAGGAAGATAGACACAATCTTACGCAAAAGTGGTGTTTAGCAACAATACGGGTTACTATGGGTGGACGCGCCGCAGAAGAAATTGTCTTTAATGAATTTACAAGTGGTTGTGCGAATGACCTGCAACAAGCCACGCGTTTAGCCCATTCAATGGTTTGTGAATGGGGAATGAGCTCTTTGGGTCCGATTGCTTTCGGTAAAAACGATGAAGTGTTTTTGGGTCGCGATTTTGTCCGAATGCGAGAATTTAGTGAGGAGACCGCAGCATCCGTTGACCGAGAAGTCCATAAAATTATTGAAGATGCTTATAAAGATACAAAAGAACTTTTGGAAAAGTATAGAGATATATTGGATGCATTAGCAAAAGCATTAAATGAAAAAGAAACATTAGAATCCTATGAAATTGATGATATAATTTGTTCTGTCGGAGGTGAACATGTTCTCCCTGAACGATGGAAGAAAGACAGACAGAAAAAAATAACAGAAGAGGTAAAACCTCAAGAACCCAGGACCGGTGAATTGCCCGAGGTGCCTGCACCTTCTCAACCCCCTTTACCTGACCTTGCTTAGTTTCTGTTTATAGTGGGATGGGAAAAGATTAAAATGTCAAAACATACAAAAGTTATTGGTATCTTAAATGTTACGCCGGACTCATTTTACGATGGGGGACATTATTTTTCAATAGAGAAAGCATATGCCCATGCTATTCAGATGATTAAAGAAGGATGTGATTATATAGACATTGGTGGCGAATCTTCTCGTCCAGGTTCCGAACCTGTGGGATTGGAAGAGGAACAACGAAGGGTTTTGCCCGTGTTGGAAAAACTCCAGGATATTACAGTTCCACGTTCTGTGGATACTTATCGTGCAGATACAGCTCGTAAAGCCTTGAAATATGGTGTTACAATGATTAATGATATATCTGCTTTTCGACTGGACCCAGAACTGGCAGAAGTTGTCGCGGAAGCAGGTTGTGAATATGTTTTAATGCATATGCAAGGAACTCCCAAAACGATGCAATTAGAACCTCGTTATAACGATGTCGTTTCGGATATATGTGCCTTTTTCGAGGAACGATTAAATTTTGCGGAAAAGCACGGGATAAAAAGAAATCAGATATGGCTTGACCCGGGGTTTGGGTTTGGAAAAACGGTGAAACAAAATCTAACTTTACTCCGACGAATTCGAGAATTTTTTCAATTCGGTCTACCTATTTTGGTGGGGACTTCTAACAAATCCACAATAGGGGCGGTTTTGGATTTGCCTGTTACCCAGAGGATAGAAGGGACCTCTGCTACAGTTGCATGGGCGGTATTTCAAGGTGTTCATGCGGTAAGGGTTCATCAGGTAAAAGAAATGGTTCGAGTTGTGCGTATGAGCGAGGCTATAATTTATGGAATGGATGAAGGATGAAGAAATATGAAAAAACGATTGTTCGGAACGGATGGTGTTCGCGGAGTAGCCAATGTTTATCCGATGACTACCGAGATGGCTTTAAAAATTGGGCGGGCTACGGGTACTATTTTTCAGCGAGAAGACCGCCAGCATACAATTCTTATTGGTAAAGATACACGACGTTCATGTTATATGCTTGAAAATGCATTAACCGCAGGGTTATGTTCCGTAGGGGTTCGGGTGTTACTTACGGGTCCTCTGCCGACACCGGGTGTCTCTTATATTATGCGGAGTTTACGTTGTGATGGAGCAATTATGATAAGTGCTTCTCATAACCCGTATTATGATAATGGGATAAAAATTTTCGGTCCGGATGGATACAAAATTCCTGATGAAGTTGAAGATGAGATTGAACGATTAATACAAACAGGTGAGGTGGACCAACTCCGACCCACAGGGGAAAAAATCGGGACTGCGAAGCGAATTGATGATGCGGTTGGCAGATACATTGAGTTTGTAAAAGCGACTTTTCCTAAGGGTATGCGGTTAGATGGTTTGCGGATTGTTGTTGACTGTGCCAATGGTGCGATGTATCGGGTAGGACCTGATACTTTATCGGAATTAGGAGCAGAAGTAATTCCCATTGGTGATAAGCCCAATGGTGTAAATATTAACGATAATTGCGGTTCCGTATATCCTGAAGAGATGAGAGCACAGGTTATTCGTGAAAAAGCAGATGTAGGCATTGCTTTCGATGGCGATGGAGATAGGTTGGTGATGGCAGATGCTCATGGAAGATTATTGGATGGAAATGCTATTCTTGCCATTTTAGGAGTGGATTATTTACAAAGAGATGTATTGGGCAATAAAACCCTCGTAACTACAGTAATGGCAAATGCAGGATTAGAGCGGGCAATAAAACCCTATCGTGGGCGTGTAATACGGACTGGTGTCGGAGATAGAACTGTTTTAGAGACGTTAAAAAAAGAAAATTCCAATTTAGGTGGTGAACCTTCCGGGCATATTGTTCTTTTAGACTATAATGTAACAGGTGATGCGATGATTTCCGCCTTGCAGGTATTATCTATTATGATACGAACAGACCAACCTCTTTCGGAATTGGGCAAGATTTACCAGCCTTTACCAGAGCAACATGGTAAAATTCCCTGTGAAGGGAAAGAAAGATTGCTAAAAGAACAATTAGATAAAATTTCAGAAGAAGCAGAAAAGGAATTAAATGGAGAGGGAAAAGTAGTTATTCGTTATTCAGGAACAGAACCTATTATTCGGGTTATGGTACAGCATGAAGAACTGAGAAAAGCCGAGATTTATTGTAAAAAATTGATTGAAAAAATTACTATAATGCTTAAGCCTTAAACGAATCTGGAGGTATTCGATATGATTGAGTTGGGTGTAAATATAGACCATGTTGCGACATTGAGAGAAGCACGAAAAGGAAAAGTGCCGGATGTTATAACTGCAGCCAAGATATGTGAAGTTGCAGGTGCTCATCAAATTACAGTGCATCTGCGTCAGGATAGACGACATATTCAGGATAAAGATGTGGAAAAACTGAAAGAAGTATTATTGGTACGTATGAATTTAGAAATGGCAGGAGTCCCTGAAATTATAAAAATTGCACATCGTATTGTCCCTTATACGGTATGTCTTGTCCCAGAGAACCGTCAGGAAGTTACCACAGAAGGCGGTCTGAATGTTGCAGTGCAAAAAGATGAATTAAAAAAAGTTGTGGACGGGATGCATGAAAAAGGCATAAAAGTAAGTATGTTTGTTGACCCGGATATTGAACAAATACATGCCAGTGCGGAGATAGGTGCAGATAGTGTTGAATTACACACTGGAGCATATGCAAACGCAGAAGGAGAGCAAATTGCTAAAGAATTAAAGCGACTTTATGAAGCCGGTAAAGTAGCAATGCAATTAGGATTATCTCTCCATGCGGGACATGGTTTAACCATACGCAATTTAGAACCTGTGGCAAAAATCCCCGGCCTTAAAGAGGTAAATATAGGTCATGATATTATAGCCCGTGCTCTTTTTATTGGATTGGACTCTGCTATAAAAGAAATTCTCGCTATATTGGAAAAAACAGGTAATCAATAAAAATTGTCCTTATCAGGAATAATTAGAAGAATGTCTAAACCTAAAGCAAGAATAACACTTTTAAATGTTTTGCATGAGCCTTATGATAAAAGGATGTATCATAAATTGGCACGCAGTTTTGTGTTAAATGGATATAAAGTCAGTTCTGTTTGTCCCTATTCCGGTACAGAACCTCCTGAGAGCGATATAGGAGTTCAATTTGTTATCTATCCCAACAAGAAAGGGTGGTGGGGTCGTATAAAATCGGTTTACACTCTGGTGAAATTAGGTAGAAAAATCCCTACGGATATTTATGTTGCACCCGAGCCCGAATCATGGGTTTCTGCCCTTGTGCTTAAGTTACTTAAGGGCAGTAAAGTGATATTTGACATGCATGAACATAATCCAAATAAAATGGCTCAATTTTTCCCAAAATTTTTGCATAAACCGGTAGAATATTTCACGCTTAAAATAATGAGACTTTTCGCCCGCTGGACAGATATGATAATTCTAACACGAGAAAGTTTTGGACCTTTATGGAAAGGGATAAAAACGCCACAAATTACTATCCTTAATACGAATCATTTACAACCTATTTGCTCGAATATACCCATGTCATTAACAGAAAAATATGCCCATGTACCTACAATTATTCACCAGGGTGTATTTGGAACAATACGGGGTTCTTATCAGTTATTAGACGCCGTTGAAAAGGTTGTTAAAGAAATCCCCAACTTGCGTTGTATTATCCTTGGAGAATATGTATATGGAAGTGAAGAAGAGTATCGTCAGGCTATACGAGACAAGAAATTGGAAGAGAATATGCATCTGTTAGGAGTAGTTCCTTTTGAAGAGGTGCCTAAATACATACGAGTATCAAAAATAGGTTTAATCCTATTTCAACCTGGGTTTTTAAATCATACTTTAGCAATGCCCCATAAACTTTTTGATTATATGCGAGAAGAAATACCCGTTATAGTTCCTGATTTTGCCGTGGAGGTATCAAAAATTGTTCGTGAAAGTGATTGCGGTTTGTGTGTGGATGTTACCAGACCAAAAGATATTGCAGATGCTATTATTTTTCTCCTCAGAAATCCAGAAGAAGCAAATCGTTTAGGAAAAAATGGGCGAAAAGCAGTAGAAATGAGGTATAATTGGCAAAGAGAAGAACAAATTCTTTTAAACGGAATAAGTAGTCTTATATCTTGATGGATTTAGAAAAGATTATTTTTAAAATACAATAAAGGGATTTTTATGCGTTTAAAGTTCGATATACATTTACATACTAATGTTTATTCCCCATGTAGTTTGATGGAGCCGGAGGAAATGGTGGAAAGTGCTATATCTACGGGTTTGGATGGGATTGTTATTACAGAACATCATTATCAATGGACAGAAAAAGAAATTGAGGAACTGAAAAAGAAAGTATTTGTTAATGGATTGACGATTTTCTCAGGAGCAGAGATAACTACCGATGCAGGTGATTTACTTGTTTTTGGATTGAAGGAAAAAACAATTTCGCAATGGAAAAGTTTTGTTTCTGTGGAAGAAGTAATTGCTGAGGTAAAACGACATGATGGATTTTGTATCGCTGCACATCCAACACGAGACTATCACCATTTTGACTATCGTTTGGAAACATTACCTATTCCTGCTATGGAGGTAATGAGTGTAAATATGAATGTAGCAGAACAAGAAAAAGCAAGTCTCTGGGCAAATAAACTTAATCGCGTGCAAATCTGTGCGAGTGATGCCCATCGAGCAATTTATGTGGGCAGATATTGGATAGAGGTTGAAATGGAAAAGCCCGATAAGATAGATTTTATATCAGCTTTAAAAAACAAGCGATTTCGTATGGGGTCGCCTAATAAAACCATTAAAAATTATCTGTAAAATGAGTAGCGAAACTGAAGAAATACAAAATAATTCAAATCCGCAAGAAAGTTCTAAAAATAATGGCGATTCTATTTTAAGTGAAATAGTCGCTTTTGTTAAATTACTTCTTTTATTTATATTTTGTGTTTGGTTTACACATTCTTTTATTGTTGAGGGTTATGAGGTCTGGGGACCATCTATGAGAGGTACATTAAATGAAGGAGACCGTATTTTGGTGTTTAAACTGCCATGTGTCTTAAAACACTTTCCTTTATTGCCTGAACGATGGAGAATACACGAAGGGGATATTATCGTATTTGAAGGAAAAGGTGAGGATGACCGAAGATATATAAAAAGAGTTATAGCAATGCTCCCATCGGACTTATCAAATAAAATAGTAAGTGCATCTGAAAATGCATCCCAAGAAATGCATCAGAAAAAAGTAGAATATTCAAAGAATAGGGTTTATGTAAACAACAATCTTCTGGAAGAACCCTATCTGGAGGCAGAAAATAAAAATTCTGTTGAAGAGGATATCGTATTTTTGCATCCAGGAGAATACTATGTATTGGGGGATAACCGAAGAATTAGTAAAGATAGCCGTTATTTTGGTCCTATTAACGAGGACCAGATTATAGGTAAAGCGGTATTTCGTTTTTGGCCCTTAAATAAGATAGGTTGGCTGTGAATTTTGATATTATATTATCGGATATCCACTTAAAAGTCGGGGAAAAGTATTTATCTCATCGTAAACAATTTGAAATTTTCTTGCTTAGTCTAATAGATAATCCTCCCCGACGGATTATTTGTTTGGGGGATATCTTTGATTTCTGGTTTGAATATAAATATGTAGTATTTTCCGATTATCTTGGGATATTAAGTGCTTTTTATGAACTGAATCGCAGAGGTGTGAATTTATTCTTTATCGGGGGTAATCATGATTTTTGGGCAGGAAAAAATCTGAAAAAAATTGGCTTCCAGATTTTACAATCCGGGGCGATATTGGATTTTGATGGATGCAAAACCATGCTAATTCATGGAGATGGTCTTAATAAAAAGGACTGGGGGTATCGATTATTTAAAACCTTAGCAAGAAATCCGTTTCTCATTTTTGCTTTTCGCTTAATTCATCCTGATTGGGCAATAGGTCTGGCACAATTTCTTAGCAGAGGTAGTCGAAGATTACAAGAAAATAATGTGTCAGGTCACTATCGAGAGGCTGAAATTATAAAATCTTATGCGATGGAAAAGTTAAAAGAATCTGTATGTGATGCAGTTATAGCGGGACATTGCCATAGACCGGAATGTTCTACAATACAAATTAATAATCGCCAATGTTGGTATATCAATTCTGGCGATTGGATAGAGAACAAAACATATATAAAATGGGATGGGAAACAGTTTCACCTATACCATTATATACAGTGTGAAGAATAAAGTTATGAAAAACAGATTTCTTATTAATGTTAAATGGGGTTAAATTGAAAATGAGATAAAAGATAGTTTCTTGTAAATTTTACGAACTTATTTCTCTGGGGAGTATGGTTATTTCATCAAAAAGATTACCATTATCATCAATAGCCTGTGCCTTTAGTTCTCTGGCATTTATTTCGATGTACCAGAAATGTCTCTTACTATCTGCTTTTTCAAGATAGCCCAGTGAAAAGTTTTCTATGGTTCGTGGATTTACCCCAAAACATCCATCACCTAAGTATATGGTTCCATTTTCGACTACCTGCCCATTACGCAAGGGTTTGGTCCGTTTGAATGTGTGGTCATGGTTTTCAAAGCATACATTGACTTTATATTCATCAAAAAGAGGAAGCCATAATTTCCTTTCATTAACAGATATGTCTCCATCAAAGGAGCGATGGCTGGGATACAGAGGCACATGATATACAGGAATAATATAGGGGTAACTTGTTGAGGACTGTAATGTATTTTTCAACCATTCGACCTGTTCAGAAAGAGAAGTAACATAATTTGAATCTAAAACAATAAGAGAAAGATAGGGATTAAAAGTTCTTGAAAAGAAGGTTTTCCCTCCTTGAGCAAAATAACCAAGATAGAAGGGTGAGCGTTCTTCAGGAGGGAAAGTAGCATCTTTTTTATTTACTTCATGATTGCCAATGCCTGCTATCACAGGGATAAGACATCCTTCGCTGGTTTTCATGTTCTTTTCCCAGTTATTAAACCATATATCCCAAATCCAATCGTTTTTAATATCCCCGTTTGCACATGCAATATCTCCGCCTATAACTAAAAATTGGGGGTCTTTTTGTCCGGCATAAGAAAGGAGACGAGGTGCAGAGGGAAGTATTCCCATGTCTCCTCCGATAACAAATCGAAGTGTTGAACCGTCATTAGGAATTGTGCGGAATTTATATTCCTTTGAATATTTCCCTTGAATTGTTTTGAGAGAGAAAAAATACAAAGCCCCTGGAGTTAAATTGGTTAGTTCAAAAGTGTGAATACACCGTTTAGGTTCTACTTCTGGTATGGCTTTAGAGACTCCCTTTACCTGATGTGGATATAATTGTGGATTTTTTTCACAACTTTTATCTCCGTAAAGAACTTCTACAGGATAATCTTTACCTAAGGACTGAACATTGATAGTCATTGTAGTATGAGGGTCTCCCTGCCATGTTAAATAAACATGTGTAGAATGAAGAGCACATCCTCCTAATAAATAAAATGTGGATATTAGAATTACTAAAAAAACAATAATCTTTGCTGATAAAAATTTTTTCATAATGGACCTTTCTTTATTATTTTTTAGTAATGTGAATAATTTAGTTCACTCCTGTTATCGATAACAATTTTATAACCTGATTTATTCATAGGAAAAATTTTAGATACTCATTTCTTTTTCAGGATAAGGAGGATATGTTTTGATTCTTTCATCATAAATAGGTTTGCCCATTGCAAAATAATACAATAAATCTATTAAAATCTTATGTTGTTGGCTCCCCTCCATTATTTTAATGATTTCATCATCGAAAAAACAACCGATGCCTGTTCCTCTTAGATTGAAAATCTCAGATTCAAGATAAATTAGTTGTCCCAAAAATCCTGCTTCCCAATGAAGTGTCGCATAAGAAAACCCGTTATCATATTGTAATTCTTCTTCTAAATGGGTAAATATACCGGTGCATAGAACTCCATCGCGAGCTATTTCCTGACCGCAACAAAGGTATTCTGCTTGCTGACGCATATTACCTTTTTTACATAAGAAAAGTGGTAAGTTTCCTTTCGTTTCTATTCTGTATATTTTATTGAAAAATGATGGGATTGTTTTGTCGAAATGTTTTTGGTTTAGTGGATATACATAAATTCCCTGTGTAAGATTTTCGACATGATGAATGAAAAACAGTAAAGAAATCCGGGGAGCAAGAGGAATGACTTTTTTTAGAAGGTGATGCGAGATATAGTTAATTACTATTAATATTTGAAAAAAATCATCCTGGTTTAGCACAGCATTTACATCGAAAGCATGAGCACTTCTCCGTTGCCGAAACAATTTGAAACTCGGTGGGGAGGAAGTAGAACCTAACATATACGGTAAGTTTTTTTCTTGATTGTCAGAAGAAACAAAAGTGCAAAAATTGGATGAATAAAAATTTTTCGAACTTTCTATTATTGCAGAGACTGTTTTATCAATAATATCCCAGTCTATTGTCTGATGACTTATCTTTTCAGGGATGCCAAACCATTTATCGAAAAGAAAATAATATTCTTTCCCAAAGGATAGTTGTGATTCTTGTTTTATATTGTTAGGAGTAACCATGAGAAGAATTTGAGGAAATTCCTTTTCTACATGTGCATATTCAGAGCGTTTTAATCCGAGAGAGAGGGATAAGTTTTGCAAACTCGTTCCTATATATTGGATATTCCACCCAAGAGATAAGGCTGAAAATGTAAGAGATGCTATAGCATGTCCTGCATCTAAAAGACAATACCGTAAAGCACGTTCACCATATTTCCATGCTTCACGCCAGATTATCGAAGTAAGTGCGACGAAAAAACAGGGATATTCTGTAAAGGATGGGAGTCCCTGTTTTTCCCAATTGCTTTGAGCCATTATGGCTCTTTTTTCTAATTGGTGTCCTGCTGGGTCGTAATGTAAAAGAAGAGCAGAGTTATTATCAAGTAATTGAGGTGGAAAGATGAGGTATGTTTCTGTGGGATGTAGATTTCCACTTGAAGGATTACATCGCACTGCCCAACGAGAACCGCTATATTCTTTCCATGCAGATATTCCCATAGAAAAAAGTAAAAATTGAGATATTGTTTCAATATGAATGGGCTGTGGAGTAATGCGTTGGGGCTGAAATAATACTTCATGGAAAGGTGGAGATGAATTTAGGGGTAAAATGGGAAGATTGATTTGTTCTGTTTTCTGAAACCTTCGGAAAGGGTTGGGTTCATTGTTCCAGTCTAAATAGCCTAATGAACGGGCATAACGATAGGGTCTATGTTTCGTTTGTTCGTGGTAATTGTATATAATTTCTTTACATGGTTTCATCATTTCGTTTGACAAATTATTTTTACATTTTAATTATACAACAGGTAAATATAAATCAATTAAACAAAAGAGGTAAATGATATGAGAAGAACCCTTATAATTGTTTTTTGTATATTATTTGTGTTTGTAAATGCTTTTTCTCTGGAGAGAGAAACAGTTCAAGTGTGGATGAGTTCAGAAGATGGTAAGTATTTATTAACGGAACAGGCAGTTCGGATAGAAAAACCTAAGAAGACGAGGGATATTTTAATAGAAATAAATCCGGAGGAGAAGTATCAAACGATATTAGGTATGGGAGGTTCTTTAGAGCATTCGACCTGTTTCAACCTGATGAAGTTATCCCCCGACAAACGAGAAGAAGTTATTACAAAATTGGTTGACCCGGAAAAGGGGATTGGAATGAATCTTATCCGTTTATGTATAGGAACATCGGATTTTGTTGGTGAAGCATATTATTCTTATAATGATTGTCCGGAAGGAGAAATAGACCCAGAACTCAACCGATTTTCAATTGATAAAGACCGAGTATATGTAATCCCCATTATTAAAATGGTGCAGGAGAAAAATTCGGAAGTGCTTTTCTTTGCTTCACCCTGGAGCCCTCCGGGATGGATGAAAGACACAAAAACAATGAATGGAGGTGTGTTGTTAGAAGAATATTATCCTGCTTATGCGAATTATCTCAAAAAATTTATTGAGTCGTATACAGCGGAAGGAATTCCTATTTATGCTATTACCGCGCAGAATGAACCACGAATGAATGATAAAGATTACCCAACTTGTCTATGGACTGCTGAACAGCAAAGGGATTTTATTCGTGATTTTTTAGGTCCTTGTTTCGAAAAAGCAGGGATTTCAACGAAAATATGGTGTTGGGACCACAACTGGAATTTTCTGGATTTTCCCCGTAGCATTTTTACAGATGTTAATGCCTCTAAATATGTAGAGGGAACAGGTTTCCATTTATATGAAGGCAAAGTAGATGCACAAAGTATTTTGCATAATGAGTTTCCGGATAAACATATTTATTTTACAGAAGGTTCCACATTTTTATCCCGAGGTGCTGTTAAAATAATAGAGATATTTCGAAATTGGTCGCGGTCATACAATTTGTGGGTGATATGTTTGGATTGGCAAAGAAAGCCGAACCGTGGTCCTCATAATGCCAGTCCTACAATGATTGTATTAAAGGAAGATAATACAATTGAATACCGGTATGACTATTATATGTATGGACAATTTATGAAATTTGTAAAACGTGGTGCTTATCGTATTTCTTCCACTTCCGGTGACCGTTATTTTAACAATGTGGCATTTCTTAACCCGGATGGAAATATTGTTTTAGTTATAGCCAATGCAGAAACACAAGAAAAAAAGGTGGCTGTTCATTGTAGGGATAAATACTTTCGTTTGAGCATTCCATCAAAAACAGTTATTACATGTTTAATAAAATAAAATAGGCAGAGAAATTTTCTATGCTAAGAAAGAAAGTTATGAGGTCACTTTATATTGTTATATTTTTAATGATTATATTTTTTGTAATGTTATCTTTTAAAACTCATATGTATATTCAATCTGTAATTCAAAATTTTGTATATGCAGATGAAAAACAAACAGGTTCTATTTTGGAAAATCTTCAAAAATGGGGATATTCTTCGCTGGAAGAATTGATAAAAGCAGGAGATATTTATGCCCTGTTATATTGTTCCTCCGAAAAGGATTCCATTTCAACGGAGGAGAAGAATAAATATTATTTAATGTCTGCCGGGTTAGGCTTTCCCTATATGTCCGATATTTGGATTTCATGGGGTGGAGATGTGTTTTGCACAGATGAAAAAGGAAATAATTCACTTCATCTGGCATCATCGGCACAAAGTGTATATGTAATAGAACATCTGATAAATCTTGGATTAAATCCGAATTCCCGGAACAAGGAAAATTACTCGCCACTTCATATTTGCGCAGAGTCCGGAACTGGCGATGTCGCACGCATGTTAATAATCAAAGGAGCAAATCCTATATTACCCTTAGTCCCGGATGGAAGTGTTTATAGTAGCCCCTCTTTATTGGCAGGAAAGAAGAAAAATTTTGAAGTGGTTCATGTGTTGAGAGGTTATGATGCTCATTATTCATTGTCCCATGCTATTGGTTTTGGGGATATTGAGACTATAGACGCATATTTAAAAGAACATCCGGAATGGCTTGTTTCTGCACCTACTCGTTATTCGACGCCCCCTGTAATTGATGCAATAGCCTCTAACCAAAAAGAGGTTCTTTTATATCTACTTCAAAGAGGAGCAAGTCTGGATGTATCAACGATTGAAGGAGATA
The DNA here is from genome assembly GCA_049968235.1 of Candidatus Hydrogenedens sp. Taxonomy (GTDB): domain Bacteria; phylum Hydrogenedentota; class Hydrogenedentia; order Hydrogenedentales; family Hydrogenedentaceae; genus Hydrogenedens. The sequence continues at coordinate 106,806 of JBMFRC010000002.1, read as the reverse complement.
GACCTTTAAGTGTTGCCATATTACACAAAAATAAAGATATGATACGGTTCCTGGTCGATTTGGGAGTAAATATTAATGGGTTGGGAAGTGTAAGAAAGGATACCTATCCTATTGAATATGCTATAGAAAAATCCGATGCGGATATTGTTAAGTTTTTGCTGGATTTGGGAGCGGATGTGAACTGTGTAAATGTTGTTCGGAATTCTGAAACACCACTCCATTTTGCAGTTGAACAGAAAAAGAAGGAAATTGTTCAAATTCTTGTTGAGAGAGGTGCCAATCTTAATTTGCGAAATAAAGATGGGAAATCCCCTCTTTTTTTAGCAGTGGAAATGGGCGAAAGAGAGATAGCGGAAGATTTGATACGACAGGGTGCTGACCTTGAGATAACAGACCGTTCTCGATATACGCCGTTGTTTATTGCAGTTGAAAAGAAGAATGAAGAAATGGCGAGATGGTTGGTAGATAAGGGAGCCAATATCCATGCACGGGATAAAAGTGGTAAAACGATTTTACATCTTGCATCTTCATTGGGATTGATTCCTTTGATGCAGTTATTTATTGAAAAAGGACTGGATATTAATGAAACAGAGCGTTCTGGAAACACTCCATTGCATTTATCTGTAGAGGCAAAAGAACAGGATGCGGTTGAATTTCTTGTGCAACAGGGAGCCGATGTTAATTATGCAAATGCAGTGGGGAAAACGCCTTTATTTGTTGCTGTAGAAGTGGATAGTCTTACTATTGCAAAATATCTTGTTGAGCATGGAGCCAGAACAGATGTAATTGACCGTGAACAACGAACACTGATTCATGTGGGGGCATGTTCGGAAAACTCAGAAATGATTCGCTGGTTAGAGGGATTTGGACTGGATTTATTTGCGCTTGATGCAAAAAGAAATTCTGCTTTACATTATGCATGTCAGAGTGGTGCTGTGGATACAGTAATATGGCTTGCGGGTAAAAAATTGCCTATGGATGAACTGAATAAAGATGGTTATGCACCTATTCATCTAGCTTGTATTAGAGGACATATCATAATAGTTAAAGAATTGATTGATTTGGGTGTTGATTATAAAAAGCCTTCACAAACAGGGCAGTCCGCTATTCATCTCTGTTCCGCGAGAGGACATTGGGGTCCTGCCCAAATTTTAATATTAAAAGGTGTTGACCCCAATCTACCGGATACTTCCGGGAATACCCCCCTTCATCATGCGTGTATGAATGGACAGGAGCGTTTTGTGCAACTTATCCTTACGAAACGAGCAGAAATATGTGTCCGTAATAATTCAGGCAAAACACCCCTGGATGAAGCGGAAGAACGACTTGAAAAAACAGTTCTTGTAGCAGGAGCAACAATGTCTCAAATACGTCTGTTTGAAGGATTACAAGGGGTAGTTCGTTTGTTCTATGCGGTTATTTGTGAAGAATATTTACAGAGAATTGAAAGAAATGATATAGAAGGACTTAAAAAAATTGTTGAATATTATCCTAATTTCGCTGAAATTTTTTATTTCGGCAAAGCACCAATTCACAGGACTATAATAAAACACTCTCCGGAAATGACATCAGTTCTGGTTAATTGCAAAGTTGACTTAAATGTAAGAGGATTGGGGATTGATGGTTTTACTCCACTTCATCTGGCAGTTCAAGAGCGACAAATTAACATTGTGGATATTCTACTGAAAGCAGGTGCTGATATAGATGCCCGAGATACACGAGGCAGAACACCTCAAGAACTTGCGGAAACATTAAATTATCCAGAAATTGCAGAATATATCCAATCATATCGCTCAAAATTGGGAGAAAAATCTGTAGGAAAATAGGGAAATATAAACAAATATGTAAAGGATTAGAAAGATATCTATATGGTTGAGCATTTGACAGATTACAGCCGTCTTGCTATTCATACAATGACATTCAAACCGTTAAAACTCTCCCAGATTGTAAAATTATTCCAGGCAGAAGGCATCCCCGGAATAACCGTTTGGCGGGAACATATTCACGATACCGGATTAAAGGAGAGTAAAGAAATTTTAAAAGATAGTGGATTGAAAGTAGTAAGTTTATGTAGAGGGGGATTTTTCCCCAGTGCCAGTGTTCAAGAGCGAGAACGCGCATGTATTGAAACAATGAAGGCGATAGATGAAGCACACGAAATTGGTGCTCCGCTGGTGGTATTGGTATGTGGAGCAGAACCTCGACTGCCTTTACATGAAGCAAGACAGCACATTCTGGACGGAATACAAAAAATATTACCTCATGCAAAATCTGCACAGGTTTGTTTGGGGGTTGAACCCTTGCATCCTATGTATGCCGATAATCGTTCTGCGATAAATACAATGGAACAGGCGAATAATACTGTAAGTGCGTTACACTCAGAATGGGTGGGTGTTGTTCTGGATGTTTATCATGTATGGTGGGAAGCCTGTTTACAATCAGAAATTGTGCGAGCAGGACGGAAAATTATGGCATTTCATGTATCTGATTGGAAAACTCCAACAAATCATATATTAACTGACCGTGGATTAATGGGTGAAGGATGTATCAATATTCGACAGATTCGGGCATGGGCAGAACAGGCAGGTTTTCGGGGTTTTGTTGAGGTAGAAATTTTTTCAGAACGATATTGGAAAGTAGATCCAAAGCAATATATCCTGCGGATAAAAGATGCTTACTTGAGATATGTTTAGGTTATTCCCACGGTATAATCCGTAAACTGCAACCCAACTTATCAAATATTTCATTAAAAACAGAGACGAAACTGTTTACTAAGGCATAAAGGAAATAACCTAAATCTTCGATGCATTCTATGGGTATAGGTTGGTAAGTGCGCACTTACTTTTCTCCATTATTTTCCATTGTTTACTATCCCTAATATAGTAAAACAATGGAAAGGTTTTCAATTTCCTTCCTACTACAATTGCTATTCATTTCCATCGATGTCAATCTGTCCTAAATTAACATTGATGCCAAGGATACCCAGAAAGCCCTGGACGGCTTTAAGAATAGCATTTACAAAAGTCTCAATACCTTCTAATAGGATATTTAACATACCATTCACCTCCTTTCAAATGGGTTGCTAATCATCTAAATAGGTATTACAAACAGGTAGTTATTTTGTTACAGGATAAGATAAGCTCAAATTTATTTTTTTTGTTAGCCAGAGTAGCGTTTCGATATGGGGTGTGTGGGGAAAGAAATCATAAAGTTTACTCTGAATACATTTATAATGTTCTAACAAATAAGGTAATTCCCGAGCAAGGGCATCAGGGTTACAGGATACATAAAAGAGATGAAAAGGACCCCACTGGACAAGTTTTTTTATAACATTTTCGGTTAATCCCTCACGAGGAGGGTCAACAATAACAAGAGTATCCTGTGCGAAGAGATTATTGGAGTTTTTTATTTTTTCGGAAAGGAATTTGCGAACGGTGTTGAGTTCAAAATGGACATTGGAGGTATTATTTAGTAGCAAATTCTTTTTCCCATCTTCAAGGGAGGATGAGACACAATCAACAGAATAAACTTCCCGGGCAAGTTGGGATAAAAGAATTGCAAAAGTTCCCATTCCCCCATAAAGGTCGTAAATGTATAAAGGGGAAATCTCTTTTGTCCAGTTATATACCTGTGAAAACATGTTTTCCGCAGATAGTGTATTTGCCTGAAAGAAACTGGAAGGAGAAATCTGGAAACTATATTCGAGGTGTTTTTCAACGGAGTGCAATATAAGTTTTTCGCAAATATGAGGTTCTCCATCTATGAGATGCCATTCCTCTGCTTGAGAGACTTCTGCCGTTCGTGTATAAACACCTGCATATAAACTTTTATAAGGAAAATACTGGTGAAGCCAATCAATCAAAGAATTCCAATTTAAATCTATTTTTCGTGTCAGGATGCCAATCATTCTTTCTCCAGTTCTTTTACCCTGGCGTAATAAAAGGGCATGTAGAATGCCGTTTCCTGTTCTTCGGTCATAAGCCTCATAATGATTTTCTTTTCGCCATTGGGAAAGAGCATGAATTAAGTTGGGTAATTCTGGAGGACCTATAAGGCAGTCTTTTAATTGGAAAGTATCATACCATCGTTTATACCTTTTAAAGCCCAGTACCGTTTCTCTCTTTATATATTTTGGAGGTGGCTTCTCAAAGTATTCAGGTGAGAATACCGGGTCTATTTTATTACGATAATGCCAGATTTCAGGGGAGGGTTGAATGGGAATAGGAGTTGTAATGAATCCTTTAAAAAGTTCTGCAATTCTCACTTCTTTCTTTTGTAATTGATTTTCATAGGGGATATCTTGATACTCACATCCACCACATATTCCAAAATGAGGACAGATTTTTGTAATTGTTTGTTCCGTCATATTCATTTCACTCTATTTTTTCAAAAATACAAATCAGAGATAATCCTACAGGCAATGAGAATCTACGAAGCCATTTATTTTCCATAGAAATAAAACATTTTAAGGGTATCTCAATCAAAGTAGGAACCGAAGGGAAGCCTTCATAATTTTGTGATGGGTTAAATAAGTCTTTTATTTTTCGAAAAATGGCGAAAGGAATACCGGGAATATTCCAGAAAGTTAGTTTTTTTATTTTCAAATGGGAAGTTTTTGCAAGATATATAAGTTGTTCTTTTGTGTATCGCCGATAATGCTTATTCCAACGGTCCCAGGAAGAAAAAAGACAGGGATAGGCAGGGACAGTAATTACAATATATCCTTCTTTTTTTAATACACGATGGCACTCTTGAATGGTTAGACTATGGTCCTTGATATGTTCCAGAACATCGGTCATTACAATAAGGTCTATAGTTTCATTTTTTATAGGAATCCCTTCTCCACTGTTGCTGACAAAAGCATGGGTTATTCCCGATTTTTTTGTATAAAAGACTGCGGAAGGTTCAAAGTCTGTACTTATTACTTTATATCCCAATTGTTGAAGTTCGCATGATAATCGTCCTCCACCACATCCAATTTCTAAAATAGAATCGGTTTTTTTTAGAAGAGATTGTATAAAATATGTGATAATCCCTCTCTTTAATATAAACCACCAATAATTTTTTTCGGTTTCATGATGGATTGTAATCCATTTATTATTGTTTTCTTTGTTAGTGGTTGGATTCACGAGATAGCCCCGTATTAAAAAGGCAATGGAGTATCTGAAAAATTATCCATAATTCGTTTTTCACGCAATTGTTTAAGGGTTTCAATAGCTTGTTTTAGTGGGATGGTAATTTGTTCTTTTACAGAGTATCTTCTCCATGTGATTGTTTGGTCTTGTTTTTCGCGTTCACCCAATACCCAGATATTAGGGATTTTGTGAACGACTGCACTGCGTATTTTCTTGTTAAATGTCTCAGTACTATCATCAATTTCAATACGGAATAGTTGGTCGTGCAGTTCTTTTTTTATTGCATGGGCATATTCTAGTAAAGCCGGGTTTACAGGAACTATCATAATCTGGATTGGGGATAACCATGTAGGGAAAGCACCTCCATAAAATTCAATCAGAAACGAAATGATGCGTTCATGAGTACTCAGTGGTGCTCTATGGACAATAAAAGGTCGTTTGGGCTGTCCATCACGGTCAATAAAGGTTAAATTAAATCGTTCTGCCATTACAAAATCGAGTTGGCATGTAGAAACGGTCTCTTCTCTGCCCATAAGATTTTTTACCTGCACATCTACCTTAGGTCCATAAAAAGCGGCTTCCCCTTTTTCTTCTTCATATTGTATCCCTAAATTATTTAACACCTGCCGAACCATATCCTCACTGCGATTCCACAATTCTTCGTCTGAAACGAATTTGTCGCTATTGGGGTCATGAAGGGATAGACGGACACGGAAATTACCCAAACGAAGGTGTTGATAATAATCGTTATACATTTGCATCACAGCGACAAATTCACTTTCAACCTGTTCAGGGGCACAATAAATATGTGCGTCGTTCATACACATGGCTCGCACACGAAGCAATCCCGAGAGAGACCCATGTTTCTCATATCGAAATACATTGCCGTATTCTGCTAATCGAAGGGGTAGGTCTCGATAACTGCGTAATCGGGAAGCATAAATTTTGTGATGATGTGGGCAGTTCATAGGGCGAAGATAATATTGGTCGTTTTCATCTAATGTCATAGGTGGATACATGCTTTCCGCGTAATAAGGGAGATGACCGGAACGATAATACAAATCCGCTCGAGTGATACAGGGAGTAGAAACCCTTAAATAACCGGCTTTGAATTCTTCTTCTTTTGCCCATTTTTCTAATTCTTCACGAATAATAGTTCCGTTGGGTGTCCATAAAGGAAGTCCCACACCTACTTCGGAGTCTTGAATGAATAAGTCCAATTCTTCACCTAATTTGCGATGGTCTCGTTCCATAGCCAACTGACGACGATGAAGAAAGTCCTCTAATTCTTCTTTTGTTAAAAAGGCAAATCCATAGATACGAGTTAACATGGGTTTTTTTTCATCTCCCCGCCAATAACTTCCAGAAATACGGTCTAATTTAAAGCCATCTTTGGGAAGTTCTCCCGTGTTATTTACATGAGGACCTTCGCACATGTCGGTAAACGGTCCATGTTGATAAAATGATAGTCCACGAGGGTCTATTTCCCCTTTTTCTGCTAACTCTTTGGCATATTCTACTTTGTAAGTTTGACCACTTTGTTCGAGATAGGCAATGGCATCTTCTATCTTTAAAAATTTTTGTTCAAAGGTATATTTGTCCTTGATAATTTTTCTCATTCTTTTTTCAAGTTCCGGTAAATCTGCTTCTCCAATAGGATTGCCGTTAAAATCAAAATCATAGTAAAAGCCATTTTCCACAGGGGGACCAAATGCTAATTTTGTGTCTGGTCGTATTTCTAAAACGGCATGTGCCAATACATGTGCTAATGAATGCCGAATTTTATATAAATATTCCTGCTGTTCAACTTCTTCCTTATTCATATTAAAAACCTTTGATTAAGTTAAATTTGTGGAGATTTGTATATATTTTAATTCATATTCACCATATTTTACAAAGATTGGGATTAGTATCAATTTTCAGCATCGATAATTCTAAAAATTTCTTTTAAGCAAAGAGTCTCGCGTGTAAATGTGAAAACACGAAGTCCTAGAGGTGCCCATATTTTAGGGTCTGTGGAGTAAAAGAGAGTGATAGTTTTAACACCCAATGCTCCAGCAAGATGAGAAATTCCACTATCATTGCCAATATATACACTTGCACCTGCAATATATTCTGCCAATTGGGTAAGGGGTTTTATTTGAAGTATGGGGATTCCATGAGGTACAGATAGTTTTTCTTCGGCGGGCCCCAAACACCAACGAACCTTAAAATGATTATTAAGCAATAGTTCGGTAATTTCTAAAAATAAATCAATAGGATAATTTTTGTCCTTGCTTCCACTCCCGGGATGGATAATGACTTCGTTGTGTTTCTTTTTGGGTGAAATAGGTAAAGTAAAATTTCTAATTGGGGAAAATCCAAAGCATTGTAGATAATAAGTCGAAGCATGCATTTTCCAGTTATTCGGTGGTTTGCCCGGAAAATAATAGGTATTTGGGACTCCGATAACCTTTGTTTTTTGTATCAATGATTCTCCATCCTGAAAAAAGAAATAAACTGTATCAAATTGTATTAGAAAATTGCACAATCTTTTTGAAGGTGTTGAGAAAATAGAAGTGAAATCAACAATATCTGCATCATATACTTTTTGTAGCCAACCCACTTGTTCTAATAAAGCCATCCGTTCAGGATAGCCTACTGCACTAATAATTCCATTTTCTGATAATTTTTGAATTGCAGGAGAAAGTAATATTGTGTCGCCAATAGCCCCAAAAAATACAATTAGTTTATTCATACTATATGTAATATAAGTTTTATTTAGTTGCTAAATATTTGTAATATTATATAAAGCATTTCGATATTTTAGGCAATAGATATAGAGGAGCATGAATATGGAAAAGAATTTTGTGATAGAAGTTGAAGTGGAGGAAGCAGAAAGAAAAAATTATCTTGAGAAATTGAGGAGTTTGTTTTTAGGAAAGGGGTTTATTGTTGAACGGGAATGGGAAGATAACATAGAACTAAAGCAACCTGTATCTTGTGGGAAGCAGGGAGAAATTTTTATGTACCCATGGATAGATAAAGTCTATATTCAATGGAAAAGTGGTGGGGTTGTCATTAATTGTTCTGTGAAGAATTTTGTATGGTTTCGGTATCTAATCCTCTTTGTTATTCCTGTAGTAGATATATTGTTCTTGTTGTTTATATTTTATTTTATTCCTAATCGTCAAATATTGGTTCCTATTGCTATATTTATGATTTTTTCAAATATTGCTGCATATTTTGTATTTAGTATGCAGTTTAATAAGATGATAACCTTGTTGGCAGAAGAAATCCAAAATCTGAGTTGATAATAAGGAAAGTGGAAGGAAATATAGAAAATGGTAGATTTTTGTGAAAGAGTGTTATCTTTGTTCCGAGAAATACACCCATTAGACCGTGTTCCGCGTGCAGGATTTTTATTACGAGGTGTTTCTGTTCCGGAATCTGTATCTGCCCATACCCATTTTTTAAGCTTATTGGCGTTGTTAGTTCTTGAAGAATATCCAGGACGGTGGGATGGAGAAAAGGTTTTGTCAATGGCTATTATTCATGACTTAGCAGAGGCAAAAATGATGGATATGCCTATGCCCATTGCTCAGAAATATTTCTCAGAGGAGAAAACGCAAGCAGAGCAGGCAGTTTTTGATAAGTTAATGGAAGATTTCCCTGTAAAGTTTTCGGAGTTGCATCGTGAGTTTCACGAAGTATCCTCACCGGAAGCGAAATTAGTACGGGGTTTAGATAAAGTGCAAATGATGTTGAAAGTACTAAACTATGAGCGGGAGCATCAGGGAGATTTGACGGAATTCTGGAAAAATCCAAAAAATTTTAAAGATTATGATGTAGAGATAACCCGGCAACTTTTTAAGGCGATATGTGAACATGCCAACAAGAAGTTACCAACGGAAGATAATCGATAATCCGTATAAGAGTAAAGTGTATTTAGTGTAGCCACTTTCGTAAGCCCATGCGAGAAAGATAAATGGGGATAATTTGTAACTGTGTATTAAATTCTGCCAGTGCTCTTTTAAAATTTCTTTTGTTTTTATTATGTTCATCAAAAAGTAGTGTTAAAGAACCTCCTTCTCCGCCGGCACCGTTTACTTTCCAGCCTATAGCACCGTGTTGTTTTGCTAAATCAATAACTTCTCTGGCTGTATCCGATACCAGTGATGGATGTAAAGCCATCTGTCCTTCGGTGTTTTGTATCATGGATTTCGCAAACAGATTAAAGTTACCTTCCAGTAAAGCATTTTTCCCTGTATGAGCAGAGTTCCTTAATATATCTAAAACACTTTTATCACTGTTAGGCTGTTCCAATCGCGTGATAACCTGTTTATGCACATCGCTGGAGGAATGTGTTTTGCCAAGATAAACCAGCATAAGTCGACTTTCTAACTCCCACCATATAGAATTCGGTAGCATAACGGGCGAAACCGAAGCATGAGGATACTGAAACATTTCAATAAAACATATTCCCCCATAACTTGCACAAATTTGGTCTTGAATTCCACATTGTAGTCCCAATTTTTCGGTTTCAACGCGGTGAGCAAGAGTTGCAATTTCATGAGCGGTTCGTTGTCCAGGGGTTAACATGTCAAGAGCCCCTAATAAAGCAACACTGATAGATGCGGATGTGCCTGTGGAACAGCCTGCAGGTGCCTCAGAAAAAAGGTTAACCTCAAAAGATAAATTGGGAGGGAGTTCCATAATATCAATACATGCTTCCAATAAAGGATGTTTGTCATATTCTGTAAAGGTTGTTTGAAGGGTATATCGTTCTCCAAAATTTTCGACATCCAGTACAATTTTAGGTTTTTCGTCTGTAGAGGTTTCATAAACGTAAATTTGTACCTCAGCATAGGGATAAACCCCTATATTAAGAACTGCACCGTATTCAGCAAACCAGGTATCAGTCCAGCCTCCTAAATCACAGATGCGAATGGGTGCAGTAGCATTAACCACATAAAGAAGTTTTTTTGACATGATAATTATCCTTCTTGACTTTTTGTGTGCTTACAGGATTGAAGGCAACCATCTTCAAATAGGATGTGGACTTCCTCTTCCAGTTTTATATTAAATTTCTCGTATACTTTTTCTCGAATGAGTTGAATTAAGAACAGGACATCATCAAAAGTAGCATTGTTTTCATTGATAATAAAATTTGCATGAATGGGGCTTATGACCGCTCCTCCTTTTCGTATGCCTTTTAATCCACATTCTTCAATTAATTTGCCAGCATGATAACCTGCAGGGTTTTTAAATACACTTCCACAACAATAGCCCTGAGGTTGTTTTTCTTTCCTACGATTTATGTAATGTTCGTAAACAGATAGTTGGTTCTTATCTGATTTTCGAAAGTGGAAAATGGCACCGTATATTAATTCATACATTGAACAGAATTTTTGCAAACGATAACCATACAATTCTGGTTTTATTTCTATTTCTTTTTCACCATCGCGAGAAAATAGGAAAACTTTTTCTGCCCAGTCACAAATAGAACCGTTTACTGTTCCTGCATTCATAAATAAAGCACCACCTATGGTTCCGGGAATGCCAGTTAAAGCACCGACACCTTCATAGTTGTTTTTTAGTAATACTTCTCTTACTACCCAATCAAGTTCAACTCCTCCGCTAATAAAATATCGGTCATTCCCTAAGGATTTGAATTCTTTGTGATGCGAGGTAATAAGAACGACTCCCCGAAAGCCTTTATCTGAAATTAAAACATTAGTTCCTCCACCTAAAATGAAATAAGGGAGTGAGATTTGTTGGAGTATTTGGTAGGATTGTTTTAATTCCGTTTCATTTTGGGGGATAAGGGCAAAATCGGCAGGGCCTCCTATTTTGTAATAGGTATGTGGAGCCAGTATATAGGCTGACTGGAAAAAAGAAAAGGAAGATAATAATGATTTGTAATCAGGTTCTTCTTGTGTCATCATCGTTTGTCTTTTGTTATTTAAAAGATATATTCTACAAAAAATAAGCCTTTTAATTATACAAAAATATAATAAGGAGATAAGGATATGGCTACAAAGAAAAATAGTTCAGACAGCAACAAACCTAAAGCAGTGTATCGTTTTTCTTTCGGTCCGTGGAATATTGATGAAGGAGCAGACCCTTTTGGACCTACGGTTCGTAAACCGGAACCGTTAGCGAAGAAAATGAAAGTAGCAAAACAATTGGGATTTGATGGAATGCAATTTCATGATGATGATGCGGTCCCTGATTTGGATGAAAAATCAAGTGCAGAGATAGAGAAAGAAGCCAAAAAAGTAAAGAAAATGTTAGATAATGAAGGACTGGTGGCTGAATTTGTTGCCCCGCGTTTGTGGTTTTCCCCAAAAACGATAGATGGTGCATACACCAGTAATGACCCAGCGTGCCGTAAATATGCTATTGAAAGGACAAAAAAGGCGATAGATATTATGAATATTTTAGGCACGCACAATATGGTTTTATGGTTAGCAAGAGAAGGGACTTACATTCGCGAGAGCAAGAATGTCCGGTTGGCGGTACTTCAGATTCGTGATGCTATAAATGAAATGTTAGCCTATGATAAAGAAGTTATCGTTCTTATCGAACCGAAACCCAATGAGCCTGTAGATAGTGCCATTATACCTACGATAGGGCATGCCATTGGCTTGTCCTATATCACAGATGACCCTGCTCGTGTTTGTTGTCTCGTGGAAACGGCACATTCTGTTCTCGCGGGTTTAGACCCTGCTGATGATATGGCATATGCACTGGCTCATAATAAACTGAAAAGTGTCCATCTAAATGACCAGGGGGGGTTAAAGTTTGACCAGGATAAATCCTTTGGCTCTTATAATATCCGAAGAGCGTTTAATCAGGTCCGGGTCCTTGAAGAATATGGCTATGGTAGGAATGGGGAATGGATAGGTCTTGATGTAAAAACGATGAGAACTCAAAAACAAGCAGTGAATACAAAACACTTAAGAAACAGTCTAGCTACTTTTAAGTTATTAGTTGAAAAAGTAAGAGCCATGGATGCAAAATTAGTTTCAAAATTTATTGCAGAACGGGATTATGAAGAGTTAGACCGATATATACTTTGCAACCTATTAGGTGTAAAATACAGTTAGTTTTCGATATAATAAAAAATATAATATTTAAAAATAATTAAAGGGGTTGTTTTGTATTAATTTTTATTATAATAATACGAGATATAATTATTATTTTTTTTTGATTTTATTTTATTTTGTATTGTACTATAAGTGTAGATAATATATATAATTGAAATTTTCGGGAATTATCAGGTATGTTCGGACATGGGTAAAAAATAATGTTATCTGAAAAGAAAATAAATAAGTTTCCTTCCTTTTCCTGTCTGAATATATTAGTGGTAGGACAACCCCAAGAAGAGAGAGATAAGATTCTTTTAAATGAAAGATTTTGGGATCAGAAAGTAAAGATGCATTACTGTGCTACTACTCAAAGTTTAACTCGTTTATTAAACGGTGAAATTAATTATGAATTGATGGTTTTTGATTATATAGAAAATATACCAAAGTGGGGTTCTTATAAGAGGATTTTAGATAATTATGACAACATTATTCTTTTTACAGTCAGTTCTAAAATTCCGGAGATTATAGAGCCTCAATTAGCAAGAGACAATGTGTATTGTGTGCCATTAGGGTCAAAAAATACCCGCCACTTAAATTGTTCTTTGAGAATTATTCGGAATCATATTTTAAGAAATCGTCGATATTTACGAAACTTATTTGATAAGTTGTTTGATGAATTTATAATAGGTTTAACGATTAATAATAGTGTATATCGGTTGGAAGAAGGCATGTCACGGTTGTTATCTGGTTTAAGTAATCTATTTGATTTTAAAGTAGTATGTGCATTGATGAAGGAAGGTAAAAATCATATACAGGTGTTCAAGAATGATAAAGAAGTAGATTTTTGTTCATTACTTTGTTCCGATAAAAATATTACAAGGGTATGTGAAGATTTTCTTGAAGGTCGTGCTATTTATATTCCATCCGAACTTAGGTATAAAGACTTTTTGCGGTTTAATGCAACACCGGAAAAAGCACGGATACTTGTTCATTGTTTTAAAGATACAGAATATTGTGGACTGTGTCATTTATTGGGGTATCGTTCGTTAATTTTCCTTCCATTAAATACTGCGGGACAGCGGAAATGGCTATTTCTTTTTGCAGATAGGAATGATAATAAAGATACAGAAGAGATTTGCCGTTATCTGGAAGAGAAAATACCTTTTTTAACAGGGACCATTTCTTATTTGGAACAATACTGGCAAGAAAAGGCATTATTAAATCTTCATCAAATTTCCTTAAAGACGGGGCATATTGGTGTTTGGGAATATGAAGTAGATACGCGAAAGATAATATCATCTGGTTTACAAACCTTATTCCCGTATTTAAGGGTTCCGGATGAATTAACAGAGTGGTGGAAATATATACATCCCTTAGACCGTGTAAATTTTTGGCATGCAGTCAAGCCTTGTATTCATGGGGCAACAAATAGTTTTGCTGTTGACCATCGGTTGCTTTTACCCGGAGATAGATTGGTTTGGGTGCGCACTATTGGGGAATGTATCTCGCGACAGGGGAAATATGCCCAAAAACTTGTAGGTATTGGAATGGATATAACCGCTTTTATGGAATCGGAAGAGAAATTAAAAAATGTAAAAGAAAACCTCCGTGTTGCTTCAGAATTGGGAAGTATCGGTTTATGGTCATGGGATATTTTGAAGAATGAATATACAATGAATCAGTCTGCTTTAGATATGTTTCGAATAAGCCCAAAGAAGTTTTATACATTAGAAGATTGGTTCAATTGTATTGTTCCTGTGCATAGAGAATTAATTCGAAAAGAATTGGGAGAAGCACTTGCAAAAGAAGACGGCGTCTTTAATGTCCAATATCAGATTTACTATAGAGGTATGTATAAACAATGGATACATACTTATGGAAGAGTTTCGGCAAGAGATTCAAAAGGGAATCCTATCCGTTTTTCCGGAACACATATAGACATTACAGATAAAAAGAGATTAGAGAAACAATTAGCAAATGAGGTTGTTATCAGTTCTTTATATGCAGGGTTTGCTCGTTCGCTTTTGAATTTGCGAGACGAAGGAGAACTAACGCAAATGGTATGTCAAACAGGTGTAGATATACTCAATAGTGCATTTTGCTTTACTGGATATTTTGACTCTGACAGGGCTATGTATTTCTTTTATGGTATAGACAAAAAGAAAATAAATAAATTTGAAATCTCTTTCAATATGAAGGAATTGGTTAAAAAAGAAAAAATTTTGCGCCGTTTTATTGAGGCAGGTATACCTTTGCTTATAAATGATGTTCAGGATAAAGAACATTTACTTTTTGGGAAAGTTCCTGTAAATAGATTATTATGTTATCCTTCTTATACCCCTTCTCATGAATTAGTTTTCGTCATAGCAGTAAATTCAGAGGATAATTATACCCCGTCGCATTGGGAATCTATTGAGTGGATAACTTCTGTGTATGCTCAGGCTCTGGAACGCATCCGATTGGAAAAAAAGAACTTACAAAAGACAAAAGAGTTAGAAGAGACTGTAGAAAAATTACAGGAGGCATTGAATACTGTCAAAAAACTTCATGGTTTGTTACCGATATGTGCACGCTGTAAGAGAATTCGTGATGATACAGGTTACTGGCATGAGGTGGAGGTATATATTCGCCAGCATACAGAAGCAGAATTTAGCCATGGAATTTGTCCGCAATGTGCAAAAGAACTATATGGAGACTTTTTATAATTCAGTATTTTATTGGAAGCAAGGAAGCAGGATTAACAGGTACTCCATTTTTCCTTAGTTCAAAATGAAGGTGGGGACCCGTTGCATTTCCGGTCTCTCCAACTCTTCCGATGACCTCTCCTTTCTTCACTTTTTTATTTTTTTTCACTTCAATAGTGTTGAGATGCGCATATCTGGATTCCCATAGTCCTGAATGTTCTATACAAACCAATAACCCATAGTTTTTTGACTTTCCGGCAAAAGTTACAATACCTTTTTGTACTGCCAGCACAGGAGTTCCTTTCCTGGCTTTTATGTCAATTCCTTGATGCCAGTAAGATAAGTTTCTTTTTTTACGAATTTCTCCAAAAGGAGAGGTAATCTGTAAAGATGTTTCGGGTAGGGGATAACCCCAGGTTTCCTGTTCTCTACCTTGAAAAGGAGACTGAAAGGTAACTCTGTGCCTTTGTCGAGCACACGAACTGAACAGGAGTATTAATATCAAGAAATAAAGGAAATATTTTGTTCTTATCATAGTTTAAATGGTCTGTATTTAGATAATATTGAAATTATAAAGGATATATGAATTGAAAGGCATAAAAAGAAGGACGCCATAATATTGGGTCTTTTATGGCGTCACTCAAGGAAGTATATAACTATGGAACTCAAATAAATTTATGAGAGTTGGGACGAACACTCATAACTCATGGAGGATTTACATCACTATATTCAACTGTCTGTTCTTATTATCGTCAATTAACTAAAAAACTTTAGCAAAGCATCCTGATAAGTATAAAAGGGTATTTAACAATGAGTAGTGATTAAATTTGATGAATTATTTTCGTAAAATGGCTACCTATTCTATTTTTATTCTTCTGTAATAAGAACTTTCGTGTTGAGGGGAACAATGTTGTAGAGCATAATCACATCATTATTAGTTAGACCGATACAACCACGTGTAAAAGGAGTGCCTATAAGTTCTTCTTTATTGGTGCCATGAATGTAAATGAATCGTTGATACGAATCTACAATTTCTCCTTCGTTATTAATACCTTTATTCTTTGTTTCTTCCAAGCCATCAAGACGCAGTATTCGAGTTAGGACAAGGGATTCATCTGTAATCTGACTTTTATCCCATATCCCTACGGGTTGACGATTGCGAAAGATTTGTCCCCATGGGGCATTGTCACCAATTTTTTCAACAATTTGATGCCACCCTCTGGGGGTTTGTTCGGAACCTAATTTTTCACCTATTCCTTTTATCCCAGTGGAACAAAGAGTTTGCCATACTACTTTGTTTTTTTCAATTACATATAATTTTTGTTTTTTGATAGAAACCCAAATTCCTCGAGTGTTTTCTGTCTTTATGTCCCACTGATAATTTTTCAGTAGTGTCTTTTCTTCTTCGGATAGTTCTGTCGGACTTTGGTGAGATAAAACAGTATGAACAGAAATATTTCCACACTGCACACCATCTGTTATTACATGAATATTCTCAGGAACGGTCAGGTTATAGTTATTGTTTTTTATATTCACAGAGCAATAACCTCCATCAGGTAAGGGTTTAATGAGAAACATATCGGGTAAATCGTTTATTTTTGCTGGGGAGAAGTGGATTTCTTCCCAGCCGGGTTTGCCGATTTTTAGACCTAATACATATTCCGATAAGAGATAAATAGGGCAACTACTCCATGCATGACACCAACTCATATTTGATTTCATTTCGGGTTTCCACACTTCAAGGCAGGAAGTAGCCCCATTGCGAAGCATTTCCTTCCATGAATATTCTGTGTTGTTTGTTAATAGTTTCCATCCTAATTCGGGATTTCCTTCTTTGAAGCATGCTTCAATGATGTAAGATGCGATATAAACACCACAGTAAAGTCCTTTTTGTTCAATTAAAGAGAAAATATTTTCTTTTACTTTTTCATCTTTTACCAATCCAAAGTAGAGAGGTAGAGCATTGCTATGCAGAGCATAATGTTTCGAGTTTGGAGCATCTTTATAAAGTTTCTTTTCAGAGTCCAGAAAGATTTTTTGATAGCCATTCCATATTTTTTCTGCTTTTTCTTTGAGTGCAGTGTCTTCTATGCCGAGCGTCTTTTGTATTTCCAGTGTTGTTGTAACGGCTCCGTAATAAAAAGCATTAACGACCGCATTAGGTTTGTTCTGGGCATAATCATAATCGAAATTATCACGAAGGTTTTTGGGCCAATCAATCAAAATAGGTTTTTTCCCGGTAGAGTTTAATAAGCCGGATTCATTTTCAAACTGTGCAAAATAGTATAGGAGTGATGGTAAACATTCTGTTGCCATTGCTTTTAGAAAATCTTTGTCACCGGAATGACGATAGTATTCCCATAGCATTAATGGATATTGAAGGGAGTATTCGGCAAGTTCTTGAATAAACCCGGAAGGTGCAACCGCTGTTAGACCAGGATCTATTTTTGTTGAAAGAGAAAAATCTATTAATGATTTTTTTGTTAATGAAGTATCTCCTGTAAGCCACATAAAGGAACGAGATGTAATAACTGCATCTCCTAAATATTGTCCTTTTTCACGGGAAGGACAATCCAAAAAGCCTTCTTGCGAGCAAAGTCGAACTCCCAATTGACAAATATCCCATATATTTGTTAAATCCTTATCTGAAGAATAAAAGAGAACTTTTGTGGTGTCAAATGGGTAATGGCGTTCTTCAACCCATACGGAGGTTTCTTCGGGAGCATTATCCAATTCAATATATCGAAAGGCACGGTATTCATAGAAAGGAGAAATATCTTCTTCACCGGATAAAATGATTTCTTCTTTGTAATCACAGTATGCTCGCATTTGCCAGCGGACATATCCGTTTTCATCCAGTTCTTCCCCATGATAAACTATCATTTTTTGTCCTCTTTCACCCCTAGTTTTTATTCTCGTGTATCCAACGACTTCGCGACCGAAATCAAAAATGAAATGTCCTGAATTAATTTTTTTCTTTTCTTTGGGGAAAACATTTTTTATTTCTAATGGTTTTGCAGGTAAGTCAACAAAAGTGTAGTCACTTTTTCCTAATTCGGGGTTTATCCAGTGGCTATCATCGAAATCAAGGGATTGCCAGTCTTTTGGGTATTTTAGCATATCTATATTCTCAATGAATTGTGTTTTATAACCTATAGTGTCAGTCGTAATAAATGCATCCAGAGGGAAGCATTTCCATGTTGTATCAGATACAATCTCTGTTTTTCGTCCCTCCATATCGGTAAGTATAAGTTTCAAGATAAGCCCGGAACGATTATCACCACTGACACAAACACGATTTATTAACCCTCTGTAATATGTGTGAATAGCCAGTATATTTGTCCCTGTCCTAATGAATGGGGTCAGGTTAAACTTAAAATAAGGGTAGGCAAAAGGATAACCGTTTGTTGGACCTTCTAAAATATGTTCACCATTTATATAGAGTTTAAAATAGTCATCTGCAGTAATATATATCTCTGCCAATTTAGGAAATTTTTCAACAACAAAAATTTTTCTGAATAGTGTATGTATCTGGTGGGGACTGTCTTTTATCCAGTCATTTTTTGTGTTCGTCATGAAATTGTTATTAGGGATAACATCTTTCATACGTGGGTCTATGATTAAATGTGCATTTTCAAAAGGATTGTTTATTTGTGGGAAATGAAGGAGATGAAGTAGCAACGGAATGAAGACTATAAAATTCATAAGTCTACCTTATATTAAAAAGTTTTTTTTACAAAGGGATTATAAACTATTTATAATAATTTATAATATAGTATGAATAGAGGCAAAAAAGATTCAACTGAAACCCAAAGAAAGGAATGAAAGGATGATTTCTGTTTCTGGTTTTCGCAGAGGAATGGCAATTCGTTATGAAGGAGATATCTGGGTAGTTGTGGAGTTCCAACATATTACTCCCGGTAATTGGCGAGCCATGTTAAAAACGAAATTAAAGAATGTAAAAACAGGAAGGACAATGGATGTAACTTTTCGCATGTCCGATGAAGTGGAGGAAGTAATGTTGCTGGAGCGGAAGATGCAATATCTTTATGAGTCGGAAGGTCTCCTTTATTTTATGGACTTAGAAACTTATGAACAGACCTTTATTCCTGAAGAAATGTTAGGTGAGCAGAAGAAATTTTTGAAAGAGTCCGATTTATGCTCTATTTACTTTCTGGAAGATAAACCTATTATTGCGGAAATGGCACCGTTTGTTGAATTAAAAGTTGTTTCTGCGGAACCTGCTGTGCGTGGAGATACCGCTACAAATGTATTAAAATTCTGTACTCTGGAAAGTGGTGCAAAAATACAGGTTCCCCTCTTTATTAAAGAAGGTGATGTTATAAAAATAGATACTCGAACAGGTAAGTATATCGAGCGTGTGTCTACTGGTTAATATTATTACAGAAAAGTGCGTTATCCTTCTCCCATTTCTCCAAGGATAGAATCGCGTTTCCCATCAATTACTAAAACTAATTGTTGTCCTTCAGTGGTAACTTTTAATTGGGTTATATCAAAATTATCTGGCAATACCTGTATATGGTCAATGCTTTCACGAGGGATTAAAAGAACTTTAATTCCTTCATCTATTTGTACCCCACTGGACTGCTGACGGGTTAACATAATTCCTTTTCCTTCTAAGGCTATCCAATTTTCAGACCAGAGGGTTATTTTCCCAACGAAAGAAAAGGGCTTTTGTTCCTTGAAATTCTTTTTCATCTTTATACGAACAATTCTATCTTTAATCATTGCAGTACTCCTTCTTTTTCTGTTTAATTTATCATACACCTTATTTTATTCTTTTATCAAAATAAAAATTTGTCATAAAAAAATTGAAATTTGTATAAAATAATGGTAAGATTATATAAAAGGTCAATTTTTATGGTATTTATGGTTTTGTGGTTTTAGAATTATGTTTGAGGGATTAAGAAATTTAATACAAATCAATAAAAAATATAAAGGAGAGTTGCAATGGAATACAAGAAGTTAATGTTTGCATTAATTCTTATTGTATGTATTTCTGCTGTTGGTTTTACAGAATCATACTGGGTATATTCAGCACGCTGGGAAGGAGATAATATTCCTCCTGATGCAAAACTTCAGTTGTTAGCAAGAGAAGAGGGTTCTCTGGAATATGTGGAATTCAGCGAAGATGGCGTTGTTCGTCGAAGTATAATGCAATTCGGTAAACAAGGAGTTGGCTTTCCTGGCTTTACTTCAATGAATCGTGCATTATTAGAGAAATATTTTGATAAGACGGAAAAGATAATGTCAAACGATGGTAGCAAGAATTTTCGATTGCAATTAGAAAACATTTCTTTAGAATGGTCTATTGTTCAAACGAAAGGGAATGAAGGTGTAAGTGAGACGAAATGTTTTTTGAAAGATAAACTTTTATATGTAGAGCAGAGGAAAGAGATTTATTCGGAAAATGGGGTTCGTCCCGTTTTAATTCGCTGGGATTATCAACAGGATGGGAAGTCTGGAGTTATTGTACAAGTGTTAGAACCCTGTTCGGGTATGAAATCAATTAATACAGAATATACTGTTACAGGTGGTGTTGAAGAGATAGTTAAGGTTGATGTAAAGGGAGACTTAGGTAAAGCAGTAGAAACGCAACCTGTCCAGTTTACCGCACCAATGAAAGGGTTAAACCTAAGTTTTGATTCAGGCTGGTGGCCTAATGGTAAAGGAGAGGGTGGATTTGAGGAAAATCCGGGAGGATTTCCAGTTCAGGTGCGTATTCGCGCTGCAGCAGTTGCTAATTACCAGGCGGATGTGCAGGGCTTTTTCCATTTAAATCCGCCATGGTTAACAGCAGGTAATGCCAGTGGCTTCTGGGGGTATGATTTCGGAGCGGAATTGCTCATGAAAGCGGGGTTTGATATAGGAATTATTCCTCCGTTTACAGTAGATGTTCCTTACATTCCTGATGTGGAATTTCGTACAACTGCATATGATTATTTTAATAGTTTTTTGTTAGATACTGCCTCTACGATTCAAGATAATACACCTAAAACGCATTTGTTTGATGTGGACCTTGTAAAAGTAATATTGAACTTAGTAGGTGTTACTTTACCGGACTGGTTAAAGTGGATTCCTTTTTCATCAGGGGCAGGTATTGATGTTTCAGCGGATGCAAATGGTTCCCTGGAATGTGATACTATAAGTTTACAGGAAGGTTTATTATTCTGGGAGGAGGGACAATCCGTACCCGTACAAGTAGGTGAAGATGGCTATCGCTCTGTGATGAACTATAATGAAATTTGTAACCTTATTTTAACGGTTAAGTTTTATCCGAATGTATTTATTAGTATTTTTGGAGGTCGGTGGGATTTACCCATTATGACGATACCCTGGTCCCCGTTTAACGGACCCTTAGATTTAGAATTCCGTCCTTGTGAGGTGAATTTTACCTCCGGTCCACCCTCTCAACCTGCAACGGATTGGTTTACAGAAGACTTTGTTGTTGACAATGACTTGGATAATAAACGGTTACTTTTAACTCCGGCGAATAATGCTAACGGTTATTTTGCATGCACTATTACGGGGATTACAGATTACCCGGTAGATTCGATACTTTCAACACCGGTCAGTTTAGGTGATGATGCCTATGTCGAGGTACCTCTGGCAGACGGGAAACAGGTTATTCTTTATGGAGTGGCTTATGACCGTGTATTTATAGGTAGTAATGGTTATTTAACGTTTACAGAAGGGGATACCGAGAATAAGGAATCACCGGAAAATCATTTCCGTATACCGCGTGTTTCAGGTCTGTTTGATAATCTGAAACCGAATGATGGCGGACAAATCTGGTGGAAGCAGTTGGATGACCGTTTCGTTGTGACCTATCATGAGGTTAAGGTTGATGGTAACTTTACAAATGATACAGCCAGTTTCCAGATAGAGATGTTCTTTGATGGTCGGATTGCGATAACGTGGTTAAATATAGAAGCGTATGATGGATTAGCAGGTATTTCAGCAGGAAAGGGAGTTCCTTCTGAATATAAGGAAAGTGACCTGTCCCGTTATGCTCCGTGTATTGAACCTGAGGGAACTGTTGAAGGGCTCCCCGAAGGTAATTTTGAAGGAGAAGGTTCCGCTGAAGGATCTACTGAAGGTATTGTAGAGGGTGAAGGAGAAATTCCTGAAGGTTGTCCAGTACCGTGTGCTATTACCTCATGTGGTAATATTGGAGTTCAAGGGAATGCCCGGAATGCGTGGGAAGCATATTGTTCAATGATGAGTATTAATTCGATTACAACAGATTTCGATGGTAATCAAATGGTGGAGTCTGCTCAATTGCAACTTCTGGATATTATATTGGCGAACCCGGGTGTTCAGAACCGTTGTTGTGTATTGTCTGCATGGCAAAGCAATTATGCCTTGTTTACGAATATAATTGATACTGCGGTATCACAGGGAGTAATCCCTCAAAATATTTTATCAAAAGTGGATGTAAATCAGTTGAAGGCATTATTTACAGGAATAGCCACATTGGGAGAAGGTATTTCATTATCAATGCTTTCTCAAATAGCAGGACAGGTAGGGATATCTTTCATAGTAAACCAGGTGGATACTTCTGCAAGTCAGTATTTAGGTGCGTTTGGTGATGCGGATGGAGATAGGGTTTGTAATTTAGCGGAATATAATGCTACCTTCAATGAAAGTGGAGAAAGTATTATCACCTTTGTAGTTTCTGCAGTTGACCCAACGGCAAAGAGTAATGGAGGTGGCTGTGGTGCTCCATGCTTTAGTGAGACAAATGAAGGTGAGATTTTACCGATGTATCAATTATCTGTGGTAACAGAGGGGAATACCGCTCCTGTTTCAGTTCAGGTATCACCTGAAAGTAGTGAAGGTTTACAGCCCGGGTATTATTATTTTGGAACCACAGTAACCGCACAGGCTACTTATAATTCGTCGAAAGATATCTGGCAGGGCTGGACGATTAATGGGCAGTTTGCTGGGACAGCTAATCCTGTAACATTCAGTATTAGTCAAAATACAGTTCTAAAAGCAATGTTTCTTCCTATCGAACCCGAAGGAGTAACTGAGGGGGAACAAAGTATTGTTGTTCCAGTTATTAATCCTTATGTATTGGATCTAGGTGAGGTAAATGCGGGTGAGTGCGTGGAAGGGACATTTGCTATAATGAATTCTGAATTGAGTACATCTGCTTTGATAGGAAATGCGATAATAAGTGCTCCAGAGTTATCAGCAGATGTGTTCCAAATTACCTCTGATTATAATTATAATCTTGCTCCGGGAGAAAGCCAGTCCATAGTTGTGAGATTCTGTGCAAATGACCTTTCTTCAGGGGAATACCTTGCTATTGTATCGTTTACAGGTGGACCCAATATGCTCGTCTATCCTGTGGTTGCAACTGTGATTTCGAATGAAGAAGGAAGTCCTGAAGGTGTGCCTGAGGGAGAAGGAACTGTAGAAGGTGTATCTGAAGGAGAACCTCCTTCCCGACATAGTGCGGATGTAAACGGGAATTGGAAGATAGAACTCCGTGAGTTATTGCGTGTAATTCAGTTCTTTAATTCATTCGGATATCACTGTGCGGATGTATCGACATCTACAGAAGATGGATATGATGTTGGTGATGGGGTAAATCATAGTTGTAATTATCACACATCCGATTATAATCCTAAGAATTGGAAAATAGACTTTACTGAATTATTGCGATTAATTCAATTCTTTAATGCTGGCGGTTATCATATCGATTCTGTTGGAGAAGATGGCTTTGGTGTAGGTCCGGCAAATTAAAAATATCAAGACAATATTCAACACAGTGCGGGGAAAGGAATCTTTCCCCGTTTATTTTAGTGAAGAGAGAAGGAAGAAGTTATGTTTGATGTTCTTATTCGGAATGGGAAAATTGTAGATGGTAGTGGAGAAAAGGCATATGCCGGCGACCTTGCAATTGAACAAGGTAAAATCGTTGCTATCGGTAACTTGAAAGAAGCAGAGGCGAAGGAGGAAATTGATGCTAAGGGAAGGATGGTCTGTCCTGGCTTTATAGACCCTCATTCTCATGCAGATATAAGTTTGCACAAAGAGAACGCAGAAGAATTGCTAATGCCATTAATTAAACAAGGGATTACTACTTTTGTCGGTGGAAATTGTGGAATGGGTCTTTCTCCTGTATTGGAGTCTGGGAAGGAAGCTATATTTACATATATTGAGGTTTTTTCCAGTTTTGACCCGGAAAAGGAATTCCAATGGCGAACCACGAGTGAGTATTTTGATTTTTTAGAGCATAAAGGTATTCCACTGAATACAGCTATTTTAATACCTCATGGGTTACTAAGACTACATGGGGTTGGTACCGAAAACCGATATGCTACAGATGAAGAGATACAGAAAATGGCAGGAGCCTTAGAAGCATCTATGGATGCAGGTGGCATAGGTATGTCCACAGGACTGCAATATTATCCGGGTAGTCAAAGTGATACGCGAGAATTGGTGGAACTTGGAAAAGTTCTGAAGAAGTATGAAGGGATTTTCACAAGTCATTTGCGGAGTTATAGTAATACTTTGGATAAAGCGATAGATGAGGTAGCAACTGTTGCGTGTGAAAATCAGATAAGGGCTCAGGTTTCTCATTTATTCTGGGTGCCGGATATGGGGTTTATGGGTCCCTTTGTTCGGTCATTAATTCGTATGATGGCAAGTTTAGCCCAATGGATGCCTATTCCTGTTCCATTAGGGAAACCTATTGAACAAGCCATCGAAAGGATTGTGGGGAATCAAGAGAAAGGAATTGATATAAGTGTGGATGTTATGCCAACGACAACTGGTTTTACCCATCTTTTAGCGTTTTTCCCGCCATGGGCTTTAGAAGGAGATAGGACACAGGTTCTGAATCGGTTAAAAGACCATGATTTGAGAAAGAAAATGTTAAATAGTATCGAACACGGTAAAATGGAGTGGCCACATACAGGTCCCGATTCGTGGACATTGAACTTATTCTGTCTTATGGGTTGGGAATGTGCACACATAATGGCAGTTCAATCTAAAAAGAACAAACGATATGAAGGTATGAATCTTATAGAAATTGCAAGAGAACGGAAACAGCATCCATTTGATACTGCCTGCGATTTACTGCTTGAAGAGGAAGGGCATGTGCTCGTGTTTGAAAGTATTACGGAACCAGATGATTTATTTACAGAACGCACAACTTTCCCTTCAATGGCACATCCAAAGGTAATGATTTCCACAGATGCAATATTGATGGGCTTCGGTATGCCGTCGCCTTTGTTTTACGGTTGCTATCCACGATATTTGCGCCGGTATTGTAAAGAATTAAAACTGGTGGACATAGAAACGGCTGTTCGTAAATGCACATCATTGTCGGCAGAACATTTTAACTTAAAGCAGCGTGGACTGCTTAAAGAGGGATATTACGCAGATGTGCTTGTAATTGATATGGATAAGATAGATTCAAAAGCATGTTTTAAGTCGCCGAAAGAATCGCCATCCGGGGTGGATGAGGTAATTATTAATGGAAAACGGGTTGTCAGAGAAGGAGTTTTTCAGAAAGGATTAAGTGCAGGTAGTCTTTTAAGGTATACGAAGAATTGAAAAATCGAAATTAGAGTTGTTTCTGATAAAGGAATAGAATAGATGGATGCCCATCTGACGGGTGGTAAAGCGGATAAGATAGCTGGGATAAATAAGTAAATTTTTTTTTATTTTTGTATGTGCTATTATTTCTTATTTGAAACATAAAAATTTTTTTACAGTCTAATCACAGGAGTATTTTTAAATTCTTTACCATAAGGAGACAACGAATGATTAAACAGGTAAAGCAAATAGCTATTTTGGTAATTTTTCTTGTAACGATGTCGTTAATGATTTTTGCGGCCAATATCTCTCCTATCACTATTACACAGTTGGAACGACCTATAATTCGACACGAGGTGATGGTTCCTAATGTAGAGGAATTTATAACATTAAAATGTGATTTCCATATGCATACCGTTTTTTCTGATGGTCGTGTTTGGCCCGATTTACGGGTTATAGAAGCGTGGGCAACAGGTTTAGATGCGATTGCTATTACAGACCATATAGAAAACGGTAGGTCCAGACCATTTTTAACGGGAGATGATAATTCATCGTATGAAGTAGCACAAAGTGCGGGAGAATGGTATGGAATTATTTTAATCAAAGGTGGGGAAATCACACGCGACGAACCTTATGGACATTATAATGCTTTATTTCTGAAAGATGTAAACCTTGTTGATAATGAAGACCCATTTACAGCAATTGAGAATGCAGTTAAACAGGGCGCTTTTATTCAATGGAATCATCCGGATTGGAATTCTGCAACCAGGAATCAATTTAAATTTCAGAAGAAATTGTTAGAAAAAGGGTACCTGCACGGAGTGGAAATATCCAATGGTTCGGATTGGTATCCGCATGTAATAGATTGGGCTTTGGAAAATAACCTTACAATGATGGGTAACAGTGACTTGCATGGGTTAATTATGGGAGAATTTCAATTGGATAAATTTCAAAGACCCATGACTTTAGTGTTTGCTAAGGAAAAAACAGAGCAGGGAATTCGTGAAGCCTTAGACAATAAACGGACTGTTGTATGGATAGCGGATTTGATTAATGGCAGGGAAGAATGGGTTTCAAAGTTATTTCTTTCCTGTGTCCATTTCGGAAAAATACGGATAACCAATCCCAAAAAGAAAGAAGGACAAATGCAAATAGAAAATGTATCGGATATCCCATGGTCATTGAAACTAATAGGTCCTGTGGCAGGAGGAACATACCGATTGGAACCTCGTTCTTCGTTGCTGGTTCGGACAAGAGGAGAGGGAAATACAAAAGTCATCGTAACAAATGCCTGGGTAAAGACAGGGACAAATTTACAGTTGGAAATGAATTTGGAATAATTTTACCGTGTTCGTTATTCTGTGGTTTTTTGACGGATAGAAAAGTTTTTTTGTACTTTTGGGGAAATGCGAACCATTTCTCCGTTGTCTTTTTTAGGTGAGAATTCTTTTTTTTCGTGTTTATAAGGGGATTCTCTGTTGCTTAATTCATATCCAATAGAAAGTCTTTTCATCATCAATTCTTTTGCAAAATCCTCCTGAACAACATTCCATGGAACAAATTTTTCAAGTTGCATAGTTAGATAATTGTAGCATTCTTTATTAATTATTTTTTGGGATTGTGCTTTTTGAGCGAGAAGTAATAGATATTCAAAATCTTCCAATCCATCACGGAGCCGTTCTAAACGAATAGAGTGTAGATAGGTATCTTTTGCAGGATAAAGCAAAGTAGACATTTGTAATGTGTCTTGAGGTTGAAATAGGAAAGTTTCCATGTTTTGGGGTCTTGTAACAATATTGCCCCATGAAATCAGAGGAGTGAGAATAATACCTCTAAAGCCATAATTCCAGCATATCCATGGAATAATACGGGGTTCTATGGATGCGGAATCATAGCGAAGTGAGGGATATTGCTCTGGATTAATCCATAACCACGGGGTAATTACAGGAGCCGTGCGAGGTTCTTTACTCTGTTCATCTGGGTTTAGCCGTATCTCTTTAATATATACAAATTCACCTTTCTTAATTCGGGAAAATTCAAAACGGATAGCAGAAAAGTCGGGATTGTATTTAAAAGTTCCGTATGATATAGCAGGGTCAAAAAGAGTCCCTGATATATGTTTCCAATTTACGGAGGATGTTAGAAAGTGAATACCATCTCTTGAAGTTAGAATATCGATAGATTGGGGAATTTGGGCAGGACCCCAAATAATGGCTATTTTATTACCAATTACTTTTTCTTTCAATTGTATCTCTATCCATTCCTTTTTGCCCTCTTTTTCTGCCGGGTAGGATAGCCATCCCGTATAGATACATGCATCTATGGCTTGCCATGGAGAACTTAAAATAGGAGGATAAGAACCGGGAATGAATCCGGTAGTGGAAGAAGAAATAGACTTAATAGGAAACGTAATTTCATCTGCAATAGATAGACCTTTTGCGAATCGTTCCATTAATCCCGGGGCAAATGAAGAAAAAGGCAAAGCCCAGATGTCTGTAAAAAAATTAAACTGGGGTAAGGGAATACCACAAAAAATCCTTGTGACAAGAGGAAGTTGTTCGGAAAGGGAACTTAAATATCGTCGTAAAGCGTCATTTTCTCCGGTATCTTTTGGCATAAAAAAAAGGGCTCCCATAGCGACATTATTTATACCCCTTATGTCATTTATCATATTTTCTTCATTTTTTGAAAGTGTGCGAACGGTTTCCAGAGGACCCGGAGGTAATAGTAGAGGTGTTATGTCTATGATATTCTGCGAATGGTATTCTTTTATATAATTAACATAGTTTCTCCACAAATTTTCAGGAATAGTGAAAGTATCCGTGTTGAGATTTTGTAGATAGGATCCTAATGAAAGTTGAAGCCGTTTGTCATATACAAAATTAAAAAGATTTTTCCAGAAATCATCGGATAACTTAGATTGAGGATTTGTTCGTAGTAATATTTGCCAATCCAAAAAACTAATAGCAGGTAGAGAAGGTGTTCGCGGAATTTCAAAATCAAAAACCTCAATGGTAATAGGAATACGTTTCAGTTTCTTTTCTTCCACATTAATTTGCAATTCTGTCTTATATATTCCTGTTTTTATGGTTCGTGGGGTTTGAAATGTTATCCAGAAGACTGCTTTTTGCCCTTTTAGGAGATTAAATGGTTGGAAAGGTTTTAGAATATCTAAAAATATAAGACTTCGGTCCATACCCCCCTGTGGAAGAGGAACTCCCTGTATAGGTAATACCTGGTATAACAATGGATTGGGGAAATTTTCAGGCATTTTATCAAAAACACAGGATAAATTATTCAGGTCGTCTTTATCGGCAACGATATGGACATGAATAGATTCTGCTTCGCCTTTTGCAGAAAAAATTTGTGCTTCATAATGAGAATTGGGAGATGGTTGGGGAAGGTTGGTAGATACCCACGACGGTTCTATCCAGATATTAGTACCATGAATAAGTGTGTTTAATAGTAATAAAATATTTACAAGCATTTGTATTTATGTCGGGTTGTTATTTCGATAGATTACATATATAATAACTATAATTAGTAGAGATTTGGTAAACAAAAAGTAAAGGGATGTGAATGGAAATAGAAGAGTTTTTTAAAAAAACAAAAGAAGAACTGATAAAAGAAATACTTCATTGGAAATCACAGGCGGAAGAGATAAAAAATATCTTAATGGGTCAAGAAAAAAATTTTTATACCCGGTCAGATTTAAAGCCATTATTTCAAAGTATGAGTGCTATAGATACAGCAGTATATGTATCGGATATGGATACTTATGAAATATTGGCTGTAAATGAGTATTTAGAAAAAACGTTTGGAGAAGGAATCGTAGGGAAAAAATGTTACGAAATATTACAAAAGGGGCAAATAGCACCGTGTAGTTTTTGTACGAACGACCGGTTACTTAATGAGAAAGGAGAACCGAATGCTCCCTATGTTTGGTTATTCCAGAATACACGAACGGGTTCTTTTTTCCAATGTGTTGATTTTGCAATTCCGTGGGAAAATGGAAAGATGGCAAGAATTGAGATTGCCATTAATATAGACCGACTTGTCAATATTCAAAAAGATAGAGATACTCAGGTCTCGCTGACAAAAACAATTATTGAAAATATTCCTCAAGCAGTTTTCTGGAAGGATAAAAATGGAGTGTTTTTAGGTTGTAATCTACAATTTGCTAAGGATGCAAATTGTTCCTCACCCGAGGAGGTAATCGGTAAAACGGATTATGACCTGCCATGGACAAAGGAAGAATCAGATGGCTTCCGTGAAATAGACCGTAGAATTATGGAAAGTGGGGAACCCCTATTAAATTTTGAGGAAAAACATACACGTGCTTCTGGAGAAGTGAGATGGTTATATGTAAGTAAGGTACCTTTACGAGATAGGGATAATAATATTATTGGTATATTGGGGACTTATGGTGATATAACGGAAATAAAAAGAGCCCAGGAGATAATAGAAAGGGATGAACAATTATTAAATAGTATGATGCAAACAACACCTTTTGGTGTAGTTTTTGTCAGGAATCGGGTAATAGAGTGGTGTAATGACCGGATGTGTCAAATTCTAGGATATTCAAAGGAAGAGATGATAGGTAGTTCAACAAGGAAATATTATGAGACGGACGAAGAATTTAATCGTGTGGAGAAAGAGTTATATGAAGGATTAACGGATAATAATATGAATTGGGTTGATACTCGATGGAAAGATAAGAATGGGGAATTTATCGACATTCGTATTAATGCAGCGTTGAGAAACCCACAATGCCCGGAAGATGGGATTATTGGGGGAATTATTGATATTCGTGAACAGAAAAAATTAGAACAACAGCGAAAACAAATGCAAGAACGAATGCACCAGGTGCAGAAAATTCAGAGTTTAGAGACATTGGCAGGGGGAGTGGCTCATGATTTTAATAATATATTAATGGCAATGATAGGTAGCGCAGAACTTGCTCTTCACGAACTTCCAGAAATTTCTACTGCAAGAGAATATTTGAATAGCATTATTATTGCAGGGAAAAAAGGGTCTGAACTTGCTCAACAGATGCTTTCTTATGCGGGCAGAAGAAAACTATTAACGAAACGTGTGAATTTAAATAAGATGATAGAAGAGATGCTACAAATTATCAAATCTTCTATTTCTAAAAAGGTAGTATTGAAATTGGATTTAGCGGAACAGATACCTATGGTAGAAGGGGATGCTACACAACTATCACAGGTTATCATGAATCTTGTTATTAATTCCAATGAAGCGATTGGAAATAGAAGCGGTATGATAATTGTTCGGACATCGGCTTCCTTTTGTGATAGTAAGTATTTAGATACCCTCTTTTTGCCCGGAGAATTGAAAGAAGGTCTGTATGTGGTTGTGGAAGTTGTAGATACCGGATGTGGAATGGATGAAGAAACTCGGAAACGTATTTTTGAACCTTTTTATTCAACGAAATTCACAGGTCGTGGACTTGGATTGGTTTCTGTTTTAGGTACAATAAAAAGTCATCATGGCGGGATAAAGGTTTATTCAGAGAAAGGGAGAGGAACCGCTTTTAAGATATTTTTACCAGCTATTGAATGGATGGAAGAGAAAGAGACCATCTTTACAGAAGAAGCAAAAGAGTTTCGGTATGAAGGGAAACTCCTGTTGGCTGAAGATGAAGATACTGTTCGAGCCATTACTCAGCGGATGTTGGAATACTTAGGCTTTGAAGTATTATCTGCTATTGATGGGAAAGAAGCAATTCAATTATTTAAAAAGCATAAAGAGGATATTAAGTGTGTCTTTTTAGATTTAACAATGCCTCATGCAGATGGTGTTGAAGCATGTATGGAAATGAAGAAAATGAGAGAAGAAATCCCGGTTATTTTGACCAGTGGCTACCCTCACGAACAAATTATCAATAAAGTAAAAATAGATTTATTCTCAGGGTATATTCAAAAACCCTATCGTTTTGAAAATCTGAAGGAAATTATTCAGCAGGTTTTATCAAAATAGTTATGGAATAATTCCCTTATTTTTCAGTCCATTACTTATCCATTCCGCAAATAATTTGTAACATTCCGGACTGGGATGTCCATCTAAAATTATATGTTTTCCGGAGGATTTGAGTTGGGAATAATTTTCTATCATTTTCTTTTCTTCGCAGGAAATTAACATTAACTCTTTTCTCATATTAAGGATATTTATGAAATAATCTAAATTAGGGCAGGTGTTAGGGGTAAAACAATGTTCGGGATAGATAAATATCACAAAATATAAATTAGGAAACTGAATAGATAATTGATTTCTCGTTTCATTTAGCAAGTTACATAAAAAGTCATAATTTTCGTTTGTAAAAGGTGATGGATAATCCATCTGAGTGTAATTTATCATCTGTTTTATTACAAGAGAGTTGCTTATTATATTGGCAAAAGAAAACAAATAAGGATGTGTTTTCTCGAATTTGCCTTTATTAATCACTTTGGTATTAACAATCTCCAATTCTGGTAAACAGCCAACCCATTTAGGGGCTCTGAATATTAAATTTATTGTGCCTTTCAATCTTCGTAAATGGTCAGAGATGAAAGTATATATCACAATTGTGGGTTTGGTGGGGATATCTGCAAAAATTTCAGAATGAGTAGATTGAAGATATATTTCTTGTGGAGAACCTCCAGGAATTCCATAATTGTATACTTCTATTTCGGGATGTAGTTGCCCAAAATAATAAGGCAAGGTCTGGTCATTATTCACACCTGTTCCGAAGGTAAAAGAACAGCCAAAAAATAAACAATTAAATTCTTTATTATCAATGCTCGGTTGAGGAGTAACTCTTCTTCCTTTTGTGTCGGTTTCAAAATAAAAAATATGAGGATTGTCTCTAACAGTTATTGTGCCTTCTCCTTTAACTCCCTTAGCGATTTCCCTCCCCTGTTCAGAGCAGACGATAATGGGGGGAGAGGTTAACATGACTCTTTCATTTCCTTTATACTTAAAGCGAAGGAATATTTCAAAAGGTAAAAATAAGAAACAAATAAAAAGACATATAATCAATAAAACGGAGATGTTTATAATAATTGTTTTTATGATAGTTTTTTTATTTATTGGGGACATTGGATAATCTACTTTTTCATCGTCAACCAAAAGAAGAAGTATTATTATACGAATATCTTTCAGGGTATAAAACGGTTTTTTCTATGTTGGGATATAATTTTATATCATAATATATGTAAATAACGAAATATACATGAAGTAAAAATAGAAGTTATACAATGTTTAACAGATATGTAAATATCAAGATAGGAATAAAAGTTCTCTTTATAAGTGTATTTTTGTGGTCGGAATCTTATGGATTGGTCATTCGACTAACGGATAAATATTGGAATGATAAGTTTCCGAGAACTGACTTAACTATTTCCGGAGAACAATGGCAGATGAAGCAAAGCGAGGTAGGAAAGATTCTTTTTGAATATGAAATACATTTAGATTTAAGTTTATACAAACTAATAAAAATAGAGATGGTTTCAGACAAAAATGCTTTTATCCGATGGGGATGGAGTTCTGCAAATAAAGAAGGACCGAATTCTTTTTCTGAAGATAAGCTTCCTCTGATTGCAGATGGCAAATTACATCAATATACTTTTGAAATTAAATATCCTGATAAAATCAACCCTATAGTTGATAGTGCCAATAAATTTATTATTGAAGTTGCAAATTTAGAAAAGATTAATAATGGGTTGCAATTGAAAAATGTTGAATTAGTTAGATATTTGCCTTCAGAATTGGGACAATTTATGCTTAATGGATTATGTATGAATTGTATTCCTGAGGATATCTGGACATTTACTACAAAAATACAAACAGGGGATAGATTACTACTGTATACAGGTATATATAACCTAAAGGTAGGAGCATTATCTCAGAAGAAGTATGTTCAAGAATGGAGTAAACAAAAATATACTTTTTCCATTGATGTATCGTGTGATGAGAGAAAAGAACATATATATGAACATCAGATGAATCCGATGGAAAAAGAGGATGACCAGGGATGGCGATTTACAGAATTAGACCTATCAAAATTTGCAGGGAAAGAAGTACAAATTGTTTTTACCAAAAAAACAGCGATAAATATTCCTGAAGAATATGGGTTATGGGGTAATCCTATCATTATTCGAAATGACGATGATACAACAAAGCAATATCCGCCCGTATTTATTATTTCTTGCGATACAATGCGAGCAGACCATTTGTTACCATATGGTTATTCATTGCCAACAAGTCCAAATCTGGATAGATTTGCAAAGGAGGCAGTATTATTTGAACGAGCATATACAACACGCACCTTTACTCCAGTGGCTCATATGAGTCTTTTAACGGGGCTATTCCCGAAGAACCATGGAGTTAATGCAGAACTTCCTGCTTATGATAATGTTAAGTTATTGGGAGAATATTTAAAAGAATTAGGGTACTATTCCATAGGATTGGTAGGAGCAACGACATGGTTTTTGCCTTCCAGAGGGTATATGCGAGGGATGGATAGTTTCTTTTATCCACCAGAATATCTACGCGATGTTTTTTCTACACAAGAAATATTAAAGAACGAAATAAAAAAGATGAAATATAACAATCTTTTCGTGTTTTTACACAATTATGATGTGCATACCCGAATGTTTCCCCCTGCGACAATATATAGTTCTGAAGACGCTCGATTTTTTTTCTTCAGCGATATACTCGAAGTTCCTGAATTATTAACAGCGGAATGTATGCCTAATCCAAGAAGTTTTTTTAACCACATACAGGCAACATTAGGGAAATTAGGTTTTTACGAAAATTTATATATCAATGCGTTATATGATGATTGCGTTGCAAAAGTAGATTACGCGTTAGGTGACCTGTTTAATTTTTTGGAAGAACAGGGTTTGTATGATAAATCTGTTATTGTAGTGATTGCTGACTACGGAGAAGCATTAGGGGAACATGGTCGTTATGAGCATGTAGATGTATATGAACATACTGCACGAGTTCCTATGATGATAAAGTTCCCCAATGCTATATATGCCGGGAGACGAATAGAAAATCTGGTTTGTTTAGAAGATATTGTCCCTACGATACTGGATAATTTAAATATAAGCTATGAAAATCTGGATGGCGTATCCCTGTCTAAGATTATAGAAGGAGAATATAATACTCCAAGGAAAATTTTCGTTCAGAATCAATATCAGAATGAAGAAGCCCTCATATCGGATAAACATAAGGTTATTTGTTCTTTTAGAGAATCAAAGGTGAGTTTTTTTGATTTATTACAGGACCCGGCAGAATGTGTCAATCTTTTTGAAAAGGAAAATATCCTTGTAAAACAATTTTTAGCGGAAATGAGTTCCTATAGATTTTTTAGTGGAGAAGGTTGGGTTATCGAGATGAAAGGGAAAAAAACAAATATTCCTGATGAGGTATTTATATGTCCCGGACCCAATCTGATTTCGGTGATACCCGATAATATAATGTTCTGGTATAAGAAAGCGGAGAAAATGGATTGTTTATATGGAACCATAAGTTATCCACAAATTGCAGATACTTATTCCCTATATGTATATCCGAAAGATATGAAACAGGAATTAAGAATAGGTTTTAGAAGTCCGGAGAAATTTAAAGTAGTTTCTCGAGATAGAATTAGTGAACTAGTAAGTGAGTATGAATTTATATTACCTGGAGAAAATTTGTATTGGGAAAATATACCTGATATTCTCAACGATGGTAATACATATATATTCATTCGTCAAAAACCATTAACGAATGAAAATGAACGGAAGGAAATTGAACTACCCGAAGATGCTATATCTAATATAAAGAATGCAGGATATTTATAGCCAGATATGAATAAGTATATATATAAAGAAAAACCTATAGTTTCTTTTTTTCACAGGAAAACTCCCCTTCTTATTGTTTTTATTTTTATGTTTGTTATACCAATATGTTGTGTCTCATGGGGTGATGACATATTCCGTTTCTCGAAGGAATATTGGGAAAAAAGAGAAAAGTTTCCAGAGTTAATATTAGAGGGAAAAGAATGGAAAAAATCTTTGGACCCAAATGTAAAGATTCTGTTATTTTCTCTGTCATCCGCTATGGATATGGGAATGTATCAATTTGTTCATATATATTTATCCAGTAAGAAGGGTTCTGAAATAAGGTGGGGTTGGTCAAGTAAAAAATGGGATGATAACATTTATTTCCCTTCCGAAGGGATGAGATTGATTAACGATGGGAAGATACATACATATTCCTTTGCTTTGAGATTTTCGGATAAAGAGAATCCTATATTTGATACAGTAGATAAGGTATGGGTAGAAATACAAGGAATATCAGATGAGAAGGAAGTAAACTTAGAGAAAGTAAACTTTGTGCCTTATGAAAAAAAACATCCACGACAGTTAACAATAGGTAGTGTGTGTATGGATGTTTTATGGAACGAAAAGGTAATATTTACTCGGAAAATTGAACAGGGAATGAAACTAATTTTTTATATTGGAATATACAATCCTATTTTGGGTGCTTATAAGAAAACTTCTGAAAGCCAAGATTGGCAGACTGATGGAATAGCCTTTTCAATCCATATAGTATCAGATGGTAGTACAGATGCGATATATCATGCGGAAATGCGACCACAGGTAACAGAGGAAGATAGGAAATGGAAAAGAGGTGTATTAAGTCTTGATAAATATGAAAGTAAGGAGGTAGAGTTTATTTTTGAGATGAACCCAATTAATAATTCCATTGGAGATTTCGGCGTATGGGGAAATCCAATGCTTGTAAATACAACAATTGAAAATAACCAAAAGGGACCCCCTTTTTTTATTATTTCTTGCGATACATTAAGACCCGACCATTTACTACCATATGGATATTATTTGCCTACAAGTCCAAATCTGGATAATTTTGCAAAGGATGCTGTTGTTTTTGAAAATGCATATACTACCCAGACATTTACCCCTGTGGCTCATATGAGCATGCTTACAGGACGATTTCCGGAAGGACATGGTTTAACTCGTAATACAGATGTTTACCCTTATGTGGGAACCTTGCCTGAACTGATGAGAGATTATGGATATACAACAGCAGGTTTTGCGGGGTTTTTATGGTGGTTTATTCCATCTCGTGGATTTGCACGAGGAATGGATTTGTTTTCTGTACCGGAAGAAGGAAGAGAAGGAAATCGGAGGACTGTATTGGAAGTTTGTAATGAAACTAAAGATTGGATAGCCCATCAACAAAATCAACGAATATTTGTCTTTATGCATAATTATGATGTCCATTCAAAAGCGTATGGAAATTTGATTTATGATGCGGGTGAGGAACATTTTAAAATGTTTTCTCGAGGAATGGTAAGACCTGAAAACGGTTATATTGGTTGTGAAGATATCCCATCGTTAGGGCTATTGCTTCAGTATCTTGCAACCGGGGATGTTTACCCAACAGAGGAAGAGATTGCATATATTCATGCTCTTTATGATGACTGTGTTTATAAAGTAGATTATGCTTTAGGAGATTTTTTTGCTTTTTTAAAAGACATTGGATTGTATGACTCTGCTTTTATAGCGGTTGTTTCTGACCATGGGGAATCTTTAGGGGAACATGGATTATACGGACATGATAATGTGTATGAGGAGAGTATGAGGAATGTAACTATTATCAAATTCCCGAATAACAAATATGCAGGACTTCATGTGAAAGATAGAGTAATACTGGAAGATTTAATGCCTACTATATTAGAAATATTAAATCAGAAAGAGGATGTGTCATTAGATGGTGTATCTTTGTTAGATATTATTTCAAAAGAAAAAATGACTGAAAGACTTATTTTCTCATCAAGTCTAAGAGGAGATATGAGGGCATTAGTAAAAAAGCAGTATAAACTTTTGGAGGATATTCCTAAGGGTGTTAAATCTTTATTTGATTTACAAAAAAATATGGCAGAATACTATGATGTAAGTTTAGAACAACCGGAATTATTTAAAGATATGTCCATATTATTGATGCAAAAATTTGGACTAAAAAAAGAAGGTTGGTGGTTATGTTTCTCGAATCCTGTATCCTTCTGGACAGGTTCCGTAAATATACAATGTTCTGTGCCTATTCTATTTTCTAAAATTCAAGGAGGGGTATTACGGACAAAAAATGAAAGAACAACACCTATGGATTTGAAGGCAGATGTATTTCTTCCAAAAAGTTCTATACCTGCAATAATTCAGATTATGCCGGTAGAAGATAAAAGCGAGTTGAAAATTCATATCCAAAATTGTTGGGCAATAAGTTATCCTTCTAGTTATCATCTGTTACAGTCAAAAGGTGAAAAGTTTTTCTATTTCTCAAGTGAAGATATGAAGGTTCAGAAGTCAGGCAATTCTAATGATAAAAAAGAATTTTTCTTCTGGGTTGAGTACTATTCAAAAGGAACAGAGGATGGAAGAAAGGTAGTGGATATCTCTGATGAAACAAGGGAGACTTTGAGAAATCTGGGTTATTTGAATTGATTTATGGTTGGAAAATATCTTTTTTAATAATAGAGGCTAACTTTTTCCGCTGATTATCGGGAATTAATGAAATGATATTCCTTTTTATTTCTTGACTCTCTTCTAACATAGCAATGTTATGATATTCTCCTGGGTCTGATTGGTAATCATATAGTTCTTCGCTTCCATCATAATAAATAATATACGAATATCGTGTCGTACGGAAGGCAAAATTGTTATTTTATATCTGAGAAATTACCACATATGGATTTTCTATTACTTCTTTTTTTATCGAAGGCAATAAACTTTTACCTTCTAATTTTCAGGTTTATTTAAAGAGAGAAGGTCTGTTATTGTGGGGAAAATATCAACAAGCCCAGCAGGTTCTTTTAGGGTTAAGCCTCCTTTATATCCATCAGGGAGATGCAGAATAAGTGGGACTTTATTGGCTTCTTGCCATAGAGTAAATTTCTGCCATCGTTTCTTTTCCCCTAAATGCCATCCATTATCACCGCAAAGAAGAATACAAGTATTGTTAAATATCTTACTTTCTTCAAGATTTTTTAATATGCTTCCAATAAGTTCATCTAAGAATGCAATTCGAACTAAATAGGCATAAATAAGTTCTTCCCATATATTCCTTTCTAATACAAGTTGGTGTATGTTTGCCTTATCGTATTTCGTTATTAATTTTATACCTGCTTCTGGAATATCGTTTAAATC
This sequence comes from Candidatus Hydrogenedens sp., assembly GCA_049968235.1. Taxonomy (GTDB): domain Bacteria; phylum Hydrogenedentota; class Hydrogenedentia; order Hydrogenedentales; family Hydrogenedentaceae; genus Hydrogenedens. The sequence goes on along the minus strand of JBMFRC010000002.1, from coordinate 68,122 downwards.
ATCGTCGGGAACGATAGGCTTTTTTACAATATTTTTTGGGATTTTCTTGAAAAACTCCCGGGGTGCAAAAAGAGGGGTATGAGGAGTGTGGAAACCAATAGCAAGAAACCAGGGATTATTTTTATTCGATTTAATAAAATCCACTGCTTGTTGGGCTATTTTGTAGTCATTAGTATCTTCAAGGGAAATATCAACAGGACCATAACAGAAATTTTGTGCAGATAAAGGGTCATCTTTTTTGTATATAAAATTGTAAAGGTTGTCGTATATTTCGAAGTTAAAATCCCATACATTTTCAATATTGTATTTGGGATGAAATACTTTTCCAATTCCAGCAGTAAGGTAATGTGTTTCCTTTAAATACTGAGGTAATATAGGCAACTCTGCAGAATTAATCTGTTCGGACATGTATACGCCCGTAGAGAAGGGATGAAGTCCTGTAAGCATACTTGTTCTTGATGGATGGCAAAGAGGATACTGACAATATGCATTTTCAAAGGTAATAGAATGTTTTTGCAGTGAATGAATGTTCGGGGTTAATAGTTCAGGTTCACAATTTAAGTAAGAAGTGTAATTGTTCAAATCATCAGAAATGATAAGAAGAATATTTATATTGCTTTGCTTGTTTGTAGATTTATATATGTATGGGAACAGAGGTAATGTGCTACTTAGAAGAAAATTTCTCCTTGATAATTTTTTCATCAATGAATCCCAATCTATGTTTAGTAGTATTTTATTATACTATTTTCAATGTTATGGTTGAGTATTCTATTTTTGTAATATATGAAAAGTAGTGGAATAGTGAAAATAATTTCAGTTATATTTTGGGAATAAAATTTTTTTAAAATTTTGAAAATTTGACTTGACATCTCAAACTGGTTTGTGGTATAAACTATATAGTGAAAATTGAATAAAAAAAACTAAACGAGGTCATGTTCCAGTGAACATGACAAAAAGTTTAGGTAAACCCCCACGAGAGGAGGTGAAAAGATGAGAAAACTTAGTTTCGCCGCATTGTTAGTGTTAGTAGGAACCGGAGTGGCATTCGCCAGTTCATTGGCAGTACCATGGTTCTCAGACAACCTTCCTGCAGATGTAGGTGTACCTGTGAATCCTTCGGTCGGGAAATCAGGCGCTATGAACCTGATTTATCTGAAGAGTAATGTAGATACTACATTGACATGCTACATTACCTATTACAATGCAGATGGTGTTTGCTTGGGTCCTTTCCCACCCAATAACAGTTTCACCATTGCACCGAAGTCTGCATTAGCATTCCGTCCATGTGTTTATGACCCAGATTCCACAGTTCCAGGTGGATCCCCAAGAGGTCAAGAAGGTGGACAGGGTGTATTGGTTCCTGACAGACCTATCAGTCCTGACGACAGCACACCGATTCCGGGTGTCGGTATCGTTGACACCAAGAAAAACGGTTCCTGCACTATCGAATGGATTGGTGGACCGAATGATGTTCAGGGTGCCAATGTGAACTTCATTACAGTATTTAATCCTGATGGTTCCAGAACGACATTATCTTATGGTCATTTATTGCCACCAGGAATATAATATTTGAAATTTAATCAGTTTTAATTTGGGGCGAGAATGTCCGGAGGACATGCTCGCCCTGACTGTTTTAAAGGGTTAATTGGTTTGAGTTAGAATGTATTTCTAAAGGATATATTTATAGATGAGTAAAGAAATGAGTATCACCGATAAGTGGTTTTTCGAAAATAAAGGGAAAGAACAAGGTTTTATTTATATAGCAGGGGTGGATGAAGCAGGTAGAGGACCACTGGCGGGTCCTATTGTTTCATCGGCAGTGGTTCTATATTCCGTTGTCTATGGAATTGATGATTCAAAAAGATTGACAGAAAGAAAAAGAGAAGAATTATTTGATATACTAATGTCCGGAGAACACGATATTGGTATCTCTATAATCAGTAACAAAATAATAGATGAAATAGGAATTCAATCGGCAAATATTTGTGCAATGACAGAAGCGGTGTCTCGTTTAAAAAACAAACCCGATTTACTTTTAATTGATGGTTATGAGATAAAAGGTTTTCCATGTCCTGCATGGAAAATAATTAAGGGAGACCAACGCTCCATATCAATTGGTGCAGCGAGTATTGTTGCGAAAGTAACACGCGATAGAATTATGAAAGAATTTGACAAAGAATATCCGGAATATGGATTTGCAAGGCATAAAGGTTATGGAACGAAAGAACATCTTCAGGCTATTGAGAAATTCGGACCATCTCCCATTCATCGATTAAGTTTTGCTCCCTTAAATTCGATGACAGCGTCCTTATTTCCGGAATTAAAATAGATACATGGGAATGAAGTAATTATGAAGTTTTTTAAGAAAGAAAAATTTTTTTTATTACCATTTTTATTTCTTATTGCAAATTGCCAGATATCTCCTTCTTATTTAGGTATGGATATAAAAACTACGTTTAATAAACCAACGACACAACTCAAAGGGAAATCTCTTTCTCATTATCTTTCCGCTATGGTCTATCACCGACAGGGAGATACAGAAAGAGCAATACAGGAATTGGAAGAGACATTAAAATATGACCCTGAAGCAACGACACCTTGGGTTCGTCTTATCCGGCTTTATCTTATGGCAGAAAAATATGAACAGGCACTGGTTAGTGTGGATAAAGTAATTCAAAAAGATAAAAATTTACCTTCCCTTTATCTAATCCGGGGTGAGTTGTGTCATCGTTTAGGGAGAATTGATGATGCCGTAGAATCTTTTCAAAAAGCCATCGAATTAAATCCTGAGGATGTCCTTGGTTATAGTGCTTTGCTTGAATTACAAGAAGATACCAATGATTTAGTTGCAGCAATTGATATTTATCGGAAAATGATAGAAAAGAGACCGAATAGTGCGTTATTGCATTACCAGTTAGGTTTAACCTATGCCCGTATAAAAAATAATCCATTAGCCATAACAGAATTAGAAAAATCTTTGAAATTAGACCCGCGTATGATACGGGCTCATTATATACTCGCATTGCTCTATATTGATGAAAATCAATTGTCAAATGCAATTCAGTTTTTGGAACAATATGTGCAAAAAAAGCCTGAGGATATAAAAGCATGGGAAGTTTTATTAGGAGCCTACGCCCGTATAGGAGAAATGGTAAAGGCAGGGGAGATTGCTCAAAAAATGATGCTTTCTACAGAGACAACCCCTCTTCAGAAAATGTTGCTCTCTTTTTTCTTTTTACGGAATGCTGATTATTCCCGTGCAATGTCATTGCTTCCTGTAAATGAATATCCTTTGATGAGTAAGTTGCTATATGTATTGACCTTAAAACTTTCAGGAAATAATGATTTTCAAAGAATTTTAGAGACAATAGACGATTTTTCGGAAACAATAGATAGCGAATGTAATGATTTTATAAATGCAATCTGGAGTAATTTCGGAACAGGGATTGTTTCGGGCTGGTTTGAAAGCCAAATTGAAACATTGGTGAAAGAAGGAAATTCGTTAGCGTTATGCTTAATATGGTCTCGAGTTTTGATGGTTGCAGAACGGGAAGAAAAAGCCATTGAAATATTAACTCCCTTATTAAAAGAACATGATAAGAATTTATGGGTTCACTACTATCTTTCTATTTGTTATGACAAATTAAAACAATTTGAGAATACCGAAAAATATTTAAAAGTATGTATTGAATTGGACCCAGAAAACGCAGAATTACTTAATTTCTTAGGATATTTATATGCAGATAAAAATGTAAATCTAACCGAAGCGGAAAATTTAATTCGACGGGCTTTGAAGATTGACCCGGAAAATCCTTTTTATCTGGATAGTTTAGGCTGGATATATTACCGTCGGGGGGATGCAGAAAAGGCGATTGAATATATACGGAAGGCAATTTATAAGATGAATACTGATGATGCAGTGCTTCGTGACCACTTAGGAGATGCTTATTTATTAAAGGGGAATTTGAAACGGGCAATTGCAGAATGGGAACGAGCAATTATTCTTGACCCTAAGAATGAAGAAGTAAAGCGGAAAATAGAGAAATACAATAAACAGATAAACGACACATCCAAGCCCATATCTACACGATAAATTTTAGAGATTGAAGAAGAGGGGTCCGTTATGAAAAATCAGGAAGAACGATTTTTAGAATTAAAACAGCGATTATCAGAAATCATAAATCTTCGTGCTGTTTTCGCTTTATTACAATGGGATGAAGAAGTAAATATGCCACAAGGAGGAGCAGAAAGTAGGGGGCAACAACTAAAATTAATAGCAGAGATGATACACAAATTAGAAACGAATCCTTTATTAGGTGATGATTTGGCATATTTTACAGAAAATCAGGATAATTTAGACATTGATGAGCAAGTGATGGTCAGGGAAGCAATGTATGATTATCAGCGTTCTGTAAAAATTCCAGAACAATGGGTAGGTAAATTTGCACAGGCACGAAGTAGAGCCTACCATGCATGGGTAGAAGCGAGAAACAAATCGGTTTTCTCTTTATTCCAATCATCTTTAGAAGCGATTATAAATCTGTGCAGGGAAAGAGCAGAGTTATTGGGATATATAGATTCACCCTATGATGCTTTGTTAGAAGATTTTGAACGAGGTATAGATACAAAACTATTAGATACAATTTTTCATAAATTAGAATCGGAGCAATCGCACATATACCAGACAATCCTTCAACAAGATGTGGGAAAGTCCGTTTTTGAAGGGAAAAATTGGGATACTGAAAAACAATGGGAAATAACGATTCATTTATTGACTGCGATAGGCTTTGATTTTAATTCAGGAAGACAGGACCGTTCTGTCCATCCATTTACGACCAACTTTGATGTATATGATGTTCGAATTACGACAAGGTTAAATGAGGAGCATTTATTCTCCGGGATTTTTAGTTCCCTTCACGAAGGAGGGCATGCTCTCTATGAACAGGGTTTTTATAAAGAGGACCGTGGGACATGGCTGGCACAAGCACCTTCCTTAGGTATTCATGAGTCTCAGTCAAGATTCTGGGAGAATATTATCGGGCGGAGTTATCCTTTTTCCATGTTTCTTCTTCCTATATTAAAGAAGTATTTTCCTTCAGAATTGAAAGATATAACTCCGGAAATTATATATAAGGAAGTGAATCGTGTTTCTCCAAATTGTATTCGTGTTGAGGCAGATGAATGTTCCTATAATTTGCATATTGTTCTTCGATATAAGATTGAAAAGGATTTAATAGAGGGAAAATTATCTATATCGGATATTCCTGAATGTTGGAACGAGCGGTTCAAATCCTTATTGGGTTATTATCCTTCTAATGATGCTCAGGGCTGTTTACAGGATATTCACTGGTCACATGGTAGTTTCGGTTATTTCCCAAGTTACGCACTCGGAAATTTATTTTCCGCACAAATTACAGATAAAATGAAAAGTGAATTAGATATATCGAAGTTAATTAAACAAGGGGATTTTATTCCTATTCGTGATTGGTTAAAAGAGCATGTATATAAAGTGGGTAGAAGACTATGTGCGAGGGATATCGTTAAAAATATTACGGGCTCTGATATTTCTCATCAACCATACATAACCTATTTAAAGCATAAATACGGAGAGATTTATAAAATCAATTGGTAATTAAAGTTTCTTCCAATGTGTGGGAGGCCACCAGATAAAAATAAGTTTACCGAGAATGTTACTTTCAGGTATCCAACCTGTTATTCTACTATCGATAGCAATTTCCATATCCTTTTTCGGAAAATTCCAGATAATAAATACATTACCCGCAGGTACAATACTATGCTCTTTGTCCTTTAATAATCCATAGGGTGCTTCTTGATTTGAGAAAGAGGATTCTATGTTATTCAATGGAAATGGGGTATCAGTTAATTCTTTGCCATTAATTAAAAGCGTGTTATTTTGAATTGAAATTTTATCCCCTTCAATACCAACAACCATTCCACAAAGGACAAGTTCAGAAGAGATATTTTTAACCCCCGCGGGTGTTATATATGCGACAATATCCCCTCTCTCAGGTTTTTTCCATGTGTGAAGCCATATCTTCGTAAAAGGTAATCTCAAACCGTAAGATAATTGGTTTACTATATAATGATATAACTTGTCTGTATTCCATGTATACCATACAACAGACCTTGCAAAAAGCAACCGGACAATTACAAAAATGGAAGTAAGTAAGCAAAGTGTTTTCCACCACCATGTTTTGCTAAATCCTGTGAAATCTCTCCATCGAGACGGAGGCCACCAGATACAACTTACTCTACCAACGATATGTTCATTAGGAACCCAACCAAAAAAACGACCATCCCTGCTATATGCACTGTTATCTCCTAATACAAAATAACAATTTTCGGGTATTAGTGAATACTTATCTTCAGTTCGTATCCCATATTCCATCCCTCCAATCCCCACCGGTCCGGATGTATAATAAATATCTGGCATATCTGGGGGTAATTCTAAAGGTTTCCCATTAATAAATATCTTCCCATCTTTAATATGAACACGCTCACCCGGTAGTCCTACAACTCTTTTTACTAAAGTTTTATGTTTTGCATCATTCTCTACCGTTTTGAATACAACAATTTCCCAACGTTGCGGTTTTTTTCCATACCATATCCTTTTATTAAAAAAAGGAAAACGCACACCATATACCCACTTGTTTACAAATACACGGTCGCCTTTACCAAAGCGGAAATCGCCATGTAATGTAGGTTCCATTGAACTGGATGGGATTCTATATGGCTCTGCAATAGGCCAGCGAATTAGTAAAGCTAATCCGAGTGCAATGCTTTCACTTTTAAGCCATTCATATATTTGTTGTTTCGGCATATTACTGAAAAAGAACAGATGTAAACCCACAACAAATACACCTAATCCAAACCACCATAAAGGTTCTGATGGCTCGGGTTGGGTTTGATTACTGCGATAGATAACATAAATACCTATAAGGATAGTAATAATACCTGTGAAACGGACAATCTGACTTATCACACTTAGGGTTCCTTTATCCTGTTTGTTTTGTTGTTTTGCCATTTTAATTGTTCCTTTATTTCCTATCAAATTGCTAATTTAAGTAATTGAACGCTTTTTGTTTGTAAATATGTATACAATCAGAAAAAAAGTTAGAAGAGTAGGGATTATATAAAGAAGTATTTTCCCCCACAGTGTTGAAGAAAAGCCTGTGAAATCTCTCCAGCGATTGGGGGGCCACCAGATAGCAAATGCCCTACCTATAATATGATTTTCAGGGACCCAGCCATAAATTCGACTATCTACACTATTGATACTATTATCTCCAAGAAAGAAATAATGCCCTTCTGGAATTACTGAAAAGGATTCCTCATCCAGACATCCATATCGATAAGGATATTTCTTCCACATTTCTTCAATAATCTTTTTGGCTCTTGGGTCAGGATTGGTTCTGTATTGATACAATAAATCTTCATCATTCAAATAATAAATATTTGGAGGCATTGAAGGAGGAAAAGGAATTACCTCTCCATTTACTAAGATTCTCCCATTCCGAATGCGTATTTTTTCTCCGGGTAATCCAACAACCCGTTTGATTAATGTTGAATGTTCGGATTCTTTACTGACACACTTAAAAACAACGATATCCCATCGTTTGGGCTTGCTCCATGTGAGGATACGGATGGTTGTAAAGGGTATTCGCAAACCGTAAATAAATTTATTTACAAGGACACGGTCTCCTGTGAATAAATTTCCACCGTGTAATGTAGGTTCCATAGAACCACTGGGGATGATGTATTGGTCGATAAGACAGCCTTTTATAAAAAGTATACTTCCGATAATAACAATCCATTCTATAAGATTCCGCTTTGTCCAGGGTCCTGTTATGGCTTGCACAATATTCTTAAATAAGTTATTTTTCTTGATACGGGGAGTGTAATTTTCTTCTGGAGATAAAGGAGAATTATCATTAAAACTTTGATTGGTTTTTACCACTTTACAATATTCCTATTCGGCTTCTTCATTTACCTTTAATAGAGCCATAAAGGCTTCCTGAGGAACTTCAACGACTCCTATTTGTTTCATCCGCTTTTTGCCTTCTTTTTGTTTTTCAAGAAGTTTTCTCTTTCTCGTTATATCTCCACCGTAACATTTTGCCAGAACATCTTTACGAATGGGTTTAATTGTTTCCCTGACGATAATTCTTCTTGCAATAGCCGCTTGAATAACAACTTCAAATTGTTGGCGAGGTATGAGTTTTCTTAACTTACTGGCTAATGCTCTTCCCATGTATATAGCATGGTCTTTGTGTACAATTACAGATAGAGCATCTATTATATCGTTATTAATAAGTATATCTAATTTGACCAAATCGCCGGGACGGTACCCTATAATAGTATAGTCCAATGAGCCGTAACCACGTGTACAGGTCTTAAGTTTATCGTAGAAATCCACTACAATTTCTGCAAGAGGTAATTGGTATACCGCAAGGCAACGTTTAGCGTCCAGATAGTCCACTTTAACATGAATGCCTCGTTTCTTTTTGCATAAATCTATTACTGCGCTCAGGTATTCCACAGGACAAATAATATCTGCTTGAATATAGGGTTCTTCAATGACTTCAATTTCACTGGGTTGTGGCATTTGTGATGCTTTTTGAACAATGATTTCCTCTCCATCTGTTTTTAACACTTTATAGGCAACATTCGGCATGGTCATTACAAGATTTAACCCGAACTCACGCTCTAACCGTTCCTGAATAATCTCCATGTGCAAAAGCCCCAGAAAGCCTAAACGAAAACCTAATCCCAGAGCATCAGAACTATCAGGTTTATATTCAAAAGAAGCATCGTTAAGTGCTAACTTATCGAGTGCATCTCTTAATTCATCATAATCCTGTGAAACAGCGGGATACATACCACAGAATACCACAGGTTTAACATGTTCATACCCCGGTAATGGTTGTTCGGCGGGATGAATGGCATCGGTAACAGTATCTCCAATTTTTGTATCTTTGATGTTTTTTATATTGCAAATCATGTATCCCACTTCCCCCGTTGATAAAGTATTTTGGGGACGCATGCTGGGGGTAAAAATACCAACTTCATCTACCTCATATTTTACACCGGTGGACATGAAAAGAATTTTTTGTCCTTTTTGTAAAGAGCCATCAACAATTCTTAAATAGACGACAACCCCACGGTAAGTATCGTATTTAGCATCAAAAATTAAGGCTCGTAAAGGACTATCGGGGTTTCCCTTAGGATGAGGAACTTTTTGAACAATACTTTCCAAAATTTCTTTTGTCCCGGTGCCAGTTTTTGCACTGGCTAAGATAGCGTCAGAAGCATCCAATCCTAATACTTCTTCAATCTGACGACGCGTATCTTCGCAATCGGCACTGGGCAAATCAATTTTATTAATAACCGGTATGATTTCTAAACCTTGTGCTACTGCTTTGTATGCGTGAGCAAGGGTTTGAGCCTGAACTCCCTGTGTAGCATCTACGAGGAGTAATGCCCCTTCACAGGCAGCAAGTGCACGGGAAACTTCATAGGAAAAATCTGCATGACCGGGCGTATCAATTAAATGAAGGGTATATTGTTCTCCGTTATCTCGTATATATTGCATCTGAACACAGACTGCTTTGATTGTAATCCCGCGTTCGCGTTCAATATCCAGTGTATCCAGTGTTTGTTCTCGGAGTTCCCGTTCACTAACTGTTTTTGTAAACTCAAGAAGACGGTCTGCTAATGTAGATTTACCGTGGTCTACATGAGCAATAATACAAAAATTTCTTATATATTCCTGATTCATGCGTGTTTTTTGATTCTTTCAGATTCCCCGTATGGGTTATTCTTTTACACTATTTATAGGAAAGAGAAGAAATATATATATTTTAACTTATATTCAGGTATTTCTGCATACTTTAATTTTCTCCAGACCTTTTCCAGCCTTCATTACCAATCAAAGGAACAAAAATGCAGGAAGTGTGTTTTTCTATCAAGTAATCATTCCCTTGTTTAACAATTTTTAATAAAACCTGTAAATTACTTCCCCCTACGGGAATAATAAGCCTCCCACCTTCATTTAATTGTTTCTTTAATGATTCGGGGACTTCAGGACTTCCAGCAGTAACAATAATAGCATCATAGGGTGATTCTGGAGGGTAGCCTATAGAACCATCTCCACATATAATTTTTACATTTGTATACCCTAAATTTGTCAATCGTTGTTCCGCTCCTTCTGCAAGTTCCGGTATTCGTTCTATACTTATTACATAATGAGCAAGTTCGGCTATAACAGCAGTTTGATAGCCAGAGCCTGTTCCTACTTCTAAGACTTTATCAGATGATTTTAATTTTAATAGTTCAGTCATAATGGCTACCATATAAGGTTGGGATATTGTCTGTCCACAACCAATGCTTAAAGGGTGGTCCTCGTATGCGTATTCTTGGAGTTCTTCAGGGACAAATAAATGACGGGGGACCTTTTCCATAATACGAAGCACATCCGGAGACTGAATACCTCGTGATTTTAACTGATATTCAACCATTGATTTTCGAGCAGAAGAATAATCCATAAATATATAAAAATTGAGTATTTTATATGATAGTAATAGTATTATAATAACAAGAAGGTTATCCGAAAAATCATATGAGAAGGAAACTTTCATTGGAGACAAAAGATATAGAATCAAACAATGAACATGAGACATATATAATTGCGGATAGGTATGAAGTTCTAAAGCCATTAGGAAGAGGTGGAATGGGTAAGGTATTTCTGGTTCAGGATAGGCAAACACATCAGAAATTAGCTCTGAAATTAATGCGAGCCCAGTATCAGCATAATCAGAGGGCAATTGCACGATTTCTTCGTGAAGTGGAAGCAGTTCGCCAATTAAATCATCCCTGTATTGTGAAGATATTCGATGCACAGATTGAAGGGGAACAATTATTTTATACGATGGAATATGTGGATGGGCGGAGTGTTCGTGACTGGATTATGAAGAAAGGACCTTTATCGTTTGGTAATACAGTTCGTATTTTAGCGTTAATTGCAGATGCTCTGGAACATGCTCATAAAATTACGATTCACAGGGATATTTCTCCGGATAACATAATGGTTTGTAGGGACGGTTCTGTTCGTTTAATGGATTTTGGACTGGCAAAATTGAATGATGACCAGACTCCTTTAACAATGGTCGGAGCTAATTTAGGGAAGATTCAATATTCTGCACCTGAACAAAGAAAGAATGCAGCGGGAGTAGATAAAAGGGCAGACATTTATCCATTGGGAATTATGTTCTTTGAAATGCTGGTAGGGAGAAGACCTCAACCTGGTGATAAACTTTCTAAATTAAAACCAGATTTGCCCCGGGAATGTGATGAATTTTTAGATAAAGCCACAGCAAGTAATCCTGATGAAAGATTTCAGTCTGCAAAAGAATTTAGAGATGCATTATTGAATCTATATAAATTATGGAAAGAAAGACAGGAACTGGCAGTTGAAGAAAAAACATCAAAATTTAATCCGCTTTATATCTTGAAAACATTCGTAAATAGTTGTAGGGATTTATTTGATAAAATCAAAAAAGGATTTGGAAAGAAATAAGTTTTTTGAAGAAAACGAATTAAAAGAGTTATAATATTTCTGAGAAATATCTTGCAGGGTAGGGGAAATCTCAAAAAAAACGAAATAATAACAGAAGGAACTTCCACCCATGGACTAAGTTTGTTCATGAAATATCAGTAGAAGGGAGAAGTCATGCGGAGATTTTACAAAATTCATCAAGGTAAGATTGTAGAAGTCCCTGAAGAAAAAGGGGCTGTAATTGAAGTATATATTAAGCCGAGTATAGACGAGAAAAAAATACTTATAGATAAACTCCAGATTGACGAGCACACCCTAAACTCCGCATTGGACCCTGACGAACTTGCCCGTGTTGAATATGAACAAGACCATGTAGCATTTATTGTGAAAAAACCTAAAAATTATTCCGCTGAAGATGAATATCATTTTAAAGTCATTTCTATAGGTTTATTTTTATTTAAGGACAGAGTTATTATTATTTCCAGTGAGGATACACCATTATTTTCTAATAAACTACAAGCAGGGTTATCGTCAGCACCCGATATAATACTTCGTGTTGTATATAATTGTATCTCCCATTTCATTGAACACCTTAAAGTTATAAATATGGTTGCAGAAGAGGTTGAATATCGGATAAATCGTTCACTGGAAAATAAATTCCTCATCAATCTATTTGCGTTAGAAAAAAGTTTGGTTTATTACTTAAATGCTATTCACGGAAATGGACTTATTCTCGCAAAACTCCGTGCAGGCGCGGATAAGATAGGTTTAAGTGAGGAAGGAAAGGAATTTTTGGATGATTTAATTATTGAGAATGACCAATGTTTTCGTGTGGCAGATATCCATTCCACAGTATTATCAAACTTGATGGATGCACGGGCTTCTATCGTAAGTAATAATTTAAATGTATTGATGAAATTGTTGAACATTATTACGATAGCATTGATGGTCCCAACATTTATTGTAAGTTTGTTTTCAATGAATGTCCCCATTCCAGCGCAACATCATCCTCATATATTCTACTTAATTGTTGTTTTGTGTGTTATCTCTGCGGTAGGGGTTCTGTGGGTATTTTTCCGATATCGAGAGATGTAATTAATTTCCCGCTCATAAGAGTGATTAAAGAACTTCAGGATTTACTGGGTTGGGTGGTTTTTCCCCGTTAAGACGAGCAATAATATTTTGTGCAGCAATCTCCGCCATACGGGAGCGGGTTTCAACCGACGCACTTCCTAAATGAGGTATTAAAATAGCATTGGGACAATTTAGTAAATCGGGATGAATTTCGGGTTCTTTTTCAAAGACATCTAATCCCGCAGAGAATATGAAGCCTTCTTTAAGAGCCTGAGCCAATGCTTCTTCGTCAATAACAGGACCCCGGGATGTATTTATTATACATGCGGTCCGTTTCATTTTCTTAAATTCATCGATTCCGAAAGCATGGTAAGTGCTTCGCGTCAGAGGACAATGGATAGATATAAAATCAGATTCTTTTAATAGAGTTTCTTTATCTACAGGAGTCGCTTTAATATCTTCAGGTAGTTTTGGTTCGGTTACATCGTAATAAATAACACGCATATTGAAACCTGTAGCCCTTCTTGCTACTGCCTGACCGATTCTCCCCATACCAAAGATACCCAATGTTTTCCCGTGAATATCCATACCTAAAAGTAATGTCGGGTTCCAACCTGCCCATTGTGATGCACGAACCAATCGCTCCCCTTCTCCCAATCGGCGTGCAGATGCCATTAAAAGTGCCCATGCTAAATCGGCTGTTGTTTCTGTTAAAACCCCGGGAGTGTTGGTCACGACAATTTTCCTTTTCGTTGCTTCACCTATGTCTATGTTATCATATCCAACTGCATAATTTGCAATTATTTTTAACTGGGGTCCTGCCTGTTCCATAATTCTCACATCTATTTTATCTGTGAGCAAACACAAAAGGGCATCTATTCCTTTAACCTTTGCCAATAATTCTTCATAAGGAATGGGTGTTTCACCAGGATATATTTGTATGTTTTCTTCACCGAAGTTCTGATAGAGTAAAATTAAACCTCTTTCGGGGAGATTGCGTGTAACGAAAATTTTAAATGTGTTCTCGCTCATATATTGTTATCCCAACGCTACATCCAAAAACATCATGAGGGCAAAACCAAACATAACCCCTACAGTGGGCAAATCAGTATCGCCTTCTTTTTGTGATTCAGGAATTAATTCTTCTGCTACGACAAAAATCATAGCCCCTGCAGCAAAGGCTAAAGCAAATGGTAAAATAGGTCTTGCCACTAAAACAGCAAGAGCACCTATTACTCCAGCAATTGGTTCAACAATACCGGAAAGTTGTCCCACAAAGAAACTTTTCCATGGGGAAAATCCTTCACGACGAAGGGGTAATGCTACGGCAGTGCCTTCAGGTAGATTTTGCAAACCGATACCGATAGCCAGAACAATAGCCCCGGTTAAGGATGCGCCCGGAATACCGTATGCTGTGGCTCCGAAAGCAACACCAACTGCTAATCCCTCGGGGATATTATGTAGGGTAATAGCCATTACCAGAAGGGTGCTTCTTTTCCAGTTCGTATGAATACCTTCCGCATTTTCAATAGATAATCCTTGATGTAAATGGGGGAGTATCTTGTCCATAGCCCATAGGGCAATACCTCCTAATAAAAAGCCAATAACAGCAGGTAACCATGAAGGTATATCCATTTCTTTACTCATCTCGATTGCAGGTTCCAATAATGACCAGAAGGATGCTGCAATCATGACTCCTGCTGCCATTCCTAATGTTCCATCAAGGATTCTTTGAGGTATGGGCTTTGACCACAAAGCAGGCAAAGCCCCTAACAATGTCATGAACCATGTAAATAGTGTTGCGATTAAAGCAAGTATCGCCGGATGTAATCCACTCATAATTCTTATACAGTATAAGTTGAAGCAGAAGTTGAACCACCACGCCCGGTCCAGTTGGTATGGAAAAATTCACCTCTGGGTTTGTCTACTCGTTCATAGGTATGAGCACCGAAATAATCGCGTTGTGCTTGAAGTAAATTTGCTGGAAGCCAGGCACTACGATAACCATCAAAATAACATAATGCAGAACTGATAGCAGGGACAGGAATTCCTAATTGGACTGCAGTAGAAACAACCCGACGCCAGCTATCTTGTGTATCATTAACTATACCTGCAAAAAATGGGTCTAACAATAGATTTTCCAGATTGGGATTTCTGTCAAAGGCTTCTTTTATTTTGCCTAAGAACACAGAACGGATAATACAACCTCCCCGCCACATTAACGCAATACCACCATAATTTAAGTTCCAATTATAAGTTTTTGCAGCGGAACGCATCAATTGGTAACCCTGAGCATAACTTACAATTTTAGATGCATAGAGGGCCTTGCGGAGGTCGTTAATAAATTGCTTTTTATCGCCTGTAAAAGTAGTTACTTTACCCTGTAATGTTTGACTGGCTTTTACACGCTCTGCTTTGATAGCAGATAAACAACGAGCAAATACTGCTTCTGCAATAGCGGTTAAAGGCTGTCCTTCATCCAAAGCAGAAATGACCGTCCATTTCCCTGTGCCTTTCTGTCCAGCAGTATCTAAAATGAGGTCTACAACATAATGTCCTTCTTCATTTTTATAAGCAAGGATATCTCGTGTGATTTCAATTAAATAGGAATTTAACTCACCTTCATACCATTCTGAAAAGACTTGATGCATTTCTTCATTTGTCATTTCAAGTCCATGCTTCATCAGGTGATATGTCTCGCAAATCATTTGCATATCGCCATATTCAATACCATTGTGCACCATTTTTACGAAATGACCGGCTCCATTTTCACCTACCCAATCACAACAAGGTTCCCCTTCAGGAGTTTTTGCACAGATGGATTGAAAAATGTTTTTAACATGTTCCCATGCTTGAGGAGAGCCACCGGGCATCATGGACGGACCTTTCAAAGCCCCTTCTTCTCCACCGGATACACCTGTGCCTATATATAGAAGACCTTTACTTTCTAAATATTTCGTTCTTCGAGTTGTATCAGGGAAATGGCTGTTTCCTCCATCAATAATAATATCTCCCGGATCTACTAATGGGATAAGTTGTTCAATAAAATCATCTACCGCCTGGCCTGCTTTTACCATGAGCATAATTTTGCGGGGTTTTTTTAGACTATTTACAAGTTCTTGTAAAGAATGGCAACCTTTTATATTCTTCCCTTTTGCACGTCCGTTAATAAAATCATCTACTTTGGATACAGTGCGATTAAACACAGCGACACTAAATCCCTTGCTTTCCATGTTTAATACCAGGTTTTCACCCATTACCGCTAAACCCACTAATCCAATGTCTTTAAGTTCGTTCATATGATTCTCCTTTTATATTTATATTCGTTTAATTTTAAAAGAATTATATCGTAAATGTTATTTTCGATACCCCTGAGGAACATAGTCAGATAATTTCTTTTCAGCAAAAATCGGTTTAAATTGAGTAAACCGTTGTCTCCCATTTACTAATGGAACACTTGCCCATTCTTCACCAACCAGGGGCATGGCATATTTAATAAAATCGTCTGTCACATCAATTCTATTGGGGGCTATCCATGCTTCTGGAAATGTCCGCTCCGAATTTGCTACCTTTTCTAACGGGACTTTATCATAATAGACATGGTAAATAGTCCCGGGTGTCCTTAATATCGTAGCCATCCAGCCATTTTCCCCTTCTAAAGCGATAAGAACTGCCTTTTGTGCCACATTATATGCTTCGTCCAAGTCTACGGTGGAAGCATAAATGGCAGATGAACGCTGGTCAGTTCCCATAACCTGTCCACGGGCAGAACCACGAACTGCCAATCCTTTTTCATTGAGCAGATTTACAATTTTCTGACTTGCAGTTAACTTTGCAGAACCGAACTGAGTATGCCCGAAACTGTCTTTAAGTTCACCGATTTCACCAACTTCAAAGCCTTCACTTACAACGATAATGCAACGCCCGTCGCGTTTAAGTTGGTCGTTTACAAGGTCGCACATTTGTTCGGGAGTAACTTTTGATTCGGTCATGTATATTTGAAGAGGTATCTGTCGCTCTGGGTCTGCTAACCGTGCAGATGCAGGAATGAAACCGATTTTTCTGCCCATGGCTTGTAAAACCAGAACAGGGTCTGCTGGACAGGAGCCGCGATTTTCCTCTTCTGCATTCTGGACCATACACATCCAGTAACGGGCAACACTTCCATAACCCGGGGTATGGTCAATAAGTTTGAATTCAGAATCTCCTACATCATTATCTATTGTTTTGGGAATACCCACTGCTACTAAGTCAAGACCTTGTTCTAAGGCTAATTTGCTTACTTTGTTTGCAGTATCCATCGAGTCGTTTCCACCGATGTAAAAAAAGTAACCAATATCGTGGGCTTTCATTACATCAATAATCCGTCGATAATCCTCATCCTGTCCTTTTTTTAACTTATAACGACATGTGCCGATGGAACCTGCTGCTGGTGTATGGCGTAGCAAAGCAATTTCCTCTGGGCTTTGTTCTGATAAATTTAGAAGTTCTTCCTTAATAACGCCTTCAATTCCATGCCAGCCAGCATAAACTGTACCGAATGTTTCAGGAAACATTTCGCAAGTTTCAATTACACCACGAAGTGAATTATTTATTACAGGGCTGGGTCCACCGGACTGAGCAACGATAACATTTTTAGGCATTTTCTTCTCCTTTCCAAAGTTTGATTGGATAAATTAATATTTTAAATGATTGAATTTCCTATGTGGAAGTAACCTATTATATCTTTCTCACACGATAAAGAACTTCCCCCGCCTGTGGTACAAAAAGAATCCCATCATCTTCTCGATTTTTCCAGTCCTCTATGTTTATCGAACATGGGTCTCGATAGCCCAGATTAATTTCTTCACATATTGTTTTAGGAATGGATGTAGCTAAAGTTACTTTTACTCGTGGTTTTTCGATACCATTGACATAAGTTCCTATTCCGCGAACATGTGTAGAATGAGCTAAAACACCACCGGGGATGTCTCGGAATTTATCCATCTGTGCAAGAAAATAATCACGGGTATGATAACCGATTTTACGAATTAAATGTCCATGTGTAACGCTAATTTCTTTGATATGAGGTCCGTAAATGATAAGTTCTCCATCATCCGAGACAACAGGTTCTAATTTATACATACACTTCCCGGCAGTCCATATTTCATCATACATAAGGGGCGATTCTGCCAGAACCGAATGGTAAGTGCGAGGTTTGTAAATTATGTGTGTTTGAGCGGATAAATCGGATGCTATATCCCAGGCTTCTTCCGGTGTACCAAAGAAAATAGCTCGTGTTTTATCATGTTCAACATTCAGAGCAAAGCAATATTTTTCTTTTTGAATCATGGAACTCGCATAATCAATTAACTGTCGGACAGGGGTATTTTTAACGCCATTAATCTCAATATTGGTGATGAGTGCCCCTAACCAATGGAATACATTTAAGAAGTCAGGCCCGGAAATACCGGGGAAGAAATATTTATTTCCACCACTAAAGCCAACAACTTCATGAGGAAATACAGGTCCTACAATAAGGAGAACATCGTAATCAAGAATAATACGATTAATCTGAACAGGGACTTCCTGATTCAGTAAGCCATTGGAAAATTCATGAACCTTTTCCCGAGATATAACTCCTAAAAGGTGTAAAACATTTGGGTCCTGCCATGCGTGATTAAAGATATTAATGTTTTTATATAATGTCAATTTTTCTTCAGGTGTGATGCCTAATAGTTTATAAATCATACTTTCTGATAAAGGGGGATGTGTACCTAATGCTATGATAAAATCTAATTTGTGAGCCTTACCTGATAATACAGATGTTAAAGCACGAAACATTAGTGGCATGGGCATACTACGAGTCTGGTCAGGAATAATTACCAGGGCTTTTTTCCCCTGAACTTCTAAATCGGAACAAACTTGATGAACAAATTGAGAAATTTCTTCAGGCGTTAAAAAACCTTCTTCTGCGATGCGTTGTTGAATCATTTCTTGTCCCTTATTACATTGAAACCTAATCTTTCCAATTGGTTTACTAATATGGGATTATCTTGAATAAAACGAATAGTTGTATTTTGAAATTCCCGCCGAATGGGATAATTTTTTCGTAAAAGGTCGAAAAAGGAACCGCGTTCATTTTCATTTTTACTTTGTATTTCTCGTAGTGCTTTATCATCAACAGTTATGTCATATATCTTATGGACTGTGTTATGGAGTAGCCATAGATTATCGTTTGCTAATTCTAATTCTTTAATAGGTGGGTCGGGTAGATTCTTTCGGTAGTCCCATGTTGGAGTTTGATTTAGAAAACGGCATAGTGATACATACAACTGATATGTCCCATTGACCTTGCCATCAAAGGAATAGCCAGCAATGTGCGGAGTTCCTATAGTTACTTTTTGAAGTAGGTCAATATCTATATTTGGTTCATTCTCCCACACATCAATAATAGAGTGAGAAATAATCCCCTGTTCAATTGCATTTAGTAGCGATTCTGTTTCAACAACGGAACCGCGTGATGTATTAATAATTACAGTACCTTTACGTAGTTTTGGGAAGAAATTTTTATTTGCCATGTGGTAAGTTGGATAGGGACCTGTTTTTTCTAATGGGACATGAAAGGTAATAATATCGCAGTTCAATATGTTTTCAAAGGGTTCAAATAATGGGTAATTATTCATTTTTTCCGCAAGAGGCGGGTCATAGAGTACAGGAAATAGACCTAATGCAGGGACCTTTTTAGCAACACGGGAGCCTACATTTCCTACGCCTACAATCCCTATTTTTTTGCCCTGTAATATATATTTATAATTTTGTTCCAGATGAAGCAATCCTGAAACTACATACTCCGCTACACTGTTAGCATTAGAACCCGGCGCACTGGAAAAGGCAATACTTTTTAAGTTTAAATAATCGAGGTCAATGTGGTCATAACCAATTGTGGCAGTGCCAACAAAACGAATAGAAGTGCCTTCAAGAAGGTCTGCATTTACTTTGGTGATAGAGCGAACCAGAAGAACATCTGCATTTTTTATAATGTCCTTTGTAATTTTTCTACCATGGACAGTAATTACTTCTCCAAATTGATTAAAACCTTCTTTCACATACGGGATATTTTCATCTGCAACAATTAACATATTTTTTAATAATTTTTTATCTGCAAAAGATTATCTTTTCCATGGTGGGGTTTCGGGGAGATATTTGTCAAATTCTTTAATGAGAGTAGTTTCATAATCCCCTTCATAAGTGCCGTTGAAGAAACGGTCTAATCCTTCTTCGAAAAGTCGTTGCCATGACTCTTCTTCATGACCGGGGTTAATGGGGAAGAATAATGCGTTATTGGCTCGAGCCGCTTTAAGGTCTCCGTAGGCATCACCAATCATCAAGATATGACTCCTTTCGTATCGGTTTTCAGAAGCGAACTTAATATGTTCAGCCTTTGTTCCTATTTCCTGTCCGCATATAACAAAAACATACTTTGCGAGGTCTTGTTCTTGCCATTCACGGATTAATGCTTCGGTTGGCGTTTGAGAACAAACCATAATATCAGATTTTCCCTGACATTTTTGAAGACATTCTTCAACAAATGGAAAAGGAGGTAAACCCCCTTTGACAATATCTTCTACCGTTTTATTAACTGCTTTACTCCATTGGAGTGTTATCTGCATATCTTCTTGTTCCGGATGTTCTTTGCAATATGCTTCCAATGCAGGGTTTCCTAATTTTGTTTCTGTTTCAATCCATTTTCGTAAATTCGGCGTGGGAGGGATTTGAACTTTTCTTGCTTTTACTTTATCCCAATCCATTAAAAGGTCAAAAACTTTAATAAGGGCAGGGAAACGGTTGGCACCACGCCATTTTGAATAGAGATTTACAAACTCACATGCCTCACGAGCATATTTAGAGATTGCCTGAAGATTCCAATATTTAATTGTATTTGGTGTAAAACATTCCTTTTGTTTTAATTCCATTGTGTCGAAGGCACAACCATCAGAATCAATGGCAATTAAAAATGAGGATGTCGGTTTGTGGTCTAATAATTTTTGAATATCTTCTTTCATTTTTTGATTCCTTATTTCTTTTATATTTTTATTGGCTATACGCCGGAAAATGCTGAAAATCCACCATCGACAGGGACAATGATGCCTGTAACGAATTTTGATGCATCACTGGCAAGCCAGATAAGGGTTCCTATAAGGTCTGATGGGTCTCCATAGCGACCCATAGGAGTATGGGTTAGTATCGTTTTACCTCGGGGAGTAGGTTCACCTGTTTTTTCGTCAATTAACAAATAGCGATTCTGTTCACTAAGGAAAAAACCCGGGGCTATCGCATTAACTCTTAATTTCGGATTATATTCCTGAGCAAAATGGACCGCTAACCACTGTGTAAAGTTAGCAACAGCCGATTTTGCTGCACTATATCCGGGAATGCGTGTTAGGGGGCGAATAGCATTCATCGATGCGATATTAATAATAGAGCCTCCCTCTGCATTTTGTACCATATATTTTCCAAATACTTGAGAAGGAATAATGGCACCACCTAGTAAATTTAAGTTAACGACCTTCTGGAACGCATCCGTAGGTATGTCGAAAAAACTTAATTCAGGAGAAGTTGTGGCTTGTTTCATATTACCACCTACACCGTTGACTAAAATATCAATTTTTCCCCATTCTTTGACTATTGTATAGGCAGATTCTTCAATGGTATCTTTGTTAAAAGCATCCATATAAAGGGCAAGTGCTTTTCCCCCTTGGTTTTCAATTTTTTGTTTTAGTTCGTTTGCTTTGTCTAATAAAACATCCGCTATGGCAACAGATGCACCAGCACGGACCAATCCTTCAACCATTGAAGTTCCAAGTACTCCAGCGCCACCAGTAACGACAGCAGTTTTCCCTGTCAAATCAAAAATAGAAATATCACTATGCATAAAAAAACCTCTTTTCATTCGGATTAAGATAAGTTAATTATGATGAATTATATCAAAATAAAAGATATGATGTTAAACGGTATGGTTCTAACGAGAGGCTATGAGAAGGTATCCTTCTGTGTTGTCTTGAAAATATTGCATATTCAATTTAGCCTCTATTAAAAGATGTTTTATTTCATTTATTTCTGGTATTACATGTTGGGCAACAACACCCCCAACGTTTTGATGAAATTCATTAATTGTTTTGCTGGACTGTGAATGGCAAACAACCCAGATGCCGCCCTTTTTCAACACTCGACTGTGCTCTTTTATAGCCTGTTTTTTGTTTATTAAATGAGGGAATATCGAGAAGCAAATAATTATATCAGCACTTTCAGATTTTATAGGAAGAAAATGTGCATCTGTGATGAGCCAATGACATGGAATATTCATAAATTTCATTTTACCATGTCGAATCATCTCTGTCGAGACATCCACTTCGATTAAAGTGCCGTTCTGTTTGAGACGACTCCATAGGTAAGGAACTAAGACCCCCGTTCCGCAACCAATATCTAATACTGTATTGGTAGGTTTGATTTCAATATTTTTTAACAAATTATCTACTTTTTCCAGGACATCTTCAGAAGCATAAGAATCCCATTGAGGTGCATGATGGTCAAAGAAAGCATTAATTTCTTTTTGATGATAATAGTGTTGGTCAGGGTAAAGAGATTGTTTGTTAGACATTTTTTGTCCCTTGTATCTGTCTTTTGGGTGAAAAGATAGCAGATAGGATAAATATAAAAGAGGAGATTAATATAATCGTGGCACCTGTGGGGAGATTATATTTATAGGAAAGAGCAATTCCTCCCCAGCACGAAGTTACACCGAAAATAATGGACAAAATGAGCATAGTTTTGAATCGATAAGTGAGTTGATGTGCTGATGCGGAAGGATTTAACAATAGACTGTAAATTAATAGACCTCCAACGGTTTGTAAAGAAACTGCAATAGTCAACCCTGTGGTTATTAGTAGCAGATAAAAAATAAGAGCAGTTGGAATTCCAACATACATGGCAATTTGTCGATGGCATAAAACCGCATGGATTTCCTTATAAAAGAGAGTAAATAAAAGTAATAAGAACGTAGCAATCCCAGCCAGAATGTAAATATCTGTCAGGGTTACAGTCAAAATATTTCCCCAAAAAAGGCTTAAGGCACTTGCTTTGGAGCCGGGTATAAGTCCTAAGAAGAGAAAAGCCAGTCCTAACATGGTAGAAAAAACAATTCCTGTTGATGTGTCTGGGCTTAATTCTCCACGGTCTGCTAAGGGTCCGACAATGGCAGATGCAACGAGACTAAAAAGGATAGCACCTGTTAAAGGATTCCAGCCTAACCACAAACCGAATAATGCTCCGGTGAATGCGGAATGTGCAATACAGATACCTAAGAAGGATAAATGCATGGTAACAATAAAAACACCTACGATACTGCATGCTATCCCTGAAAAAAGACCTGCAAGTATCGGGCGTAACAAATATTCAGGTATACCTAATATTTCATGCATCAATGAAATTCTCTGCTAATAATGTGAATGATGGAACCCGAATTTGCTGGAACAACAAAATCCATTTCCACCATAGAGTTCTTTTAACTTTTCTTCAAGCAAAAGTTCTTCAGGTTTACCATCTGCCCAAACTTTTCCTTGTTGCAACATTATAATACGGTCACAGCAATTGGGTATCATTGCTATTTCATGAGTAACATATAAAGTTGTAAATGGATGTAAGTCCATTTTATGTTCTAACAAATCTAAAATGTCTTTTTGTGCATTGGGGTCAATAGAAGCGGTAGGTTCATCAAGCAGTAAAATAGGAGCCTGCTGTACTAACGCCCGTGCAATAGATGTTTTTTGTCGTTCTCCTCCAGAAAGATGACCAATAGGTTTATTAGCAAGGTGGGAGATTCCAACTCGTTCTATGACGGAATCAACCAATTCCCAGTCTGCTTTTGTTAAAGGTATCCCCAATCCACGTACACCAGCCCTACCTGTAGATACAGATTCACGGACGGTTATGGGAAGTTTTGGGTCAATGGACTCAATTTGTGCGACATGAGCAATTTTCCTTCGTAAAAGAAAATTATAAGAGGATGGAATTTGTCCTAAAATCTTTACGGAACCGGTCTGGAATCGGCATAATCCACATAAAACTTTTAATAAAGTTGTTTTTCCGGAACCATTAGGTCCTAAAATAACAGCAAATTCACCCTGACGAAATGAAAGTGTTATATCGTCAAGTGCAGTATGGCTATTGTAAAAGACGCTAACACTTTTTAATTCAATAATATTTTCAAAATTACTTTTAGCAGGCATGACATAATAATAAATTTGTTTGATGTATAATGCTAATGGACTTCGCTAATAGACTTCAATAGAGTGTCTACATTATTTTGTAAACTTGTTTCCCATGAATTGCAATCTGGACAAGCATAAGGGAAACTGGAAAGGATAGCGGATTGAGCATTTAATTCGGATGCCAATCTTTTAACAAGTTCTATTTCACCACTTTGTAGATTTTCTACTACAATTTGAACTTTTTCTTCCTTTCCTTTCTTTAAAAGTTCTCCCCATGAAGAAAGACTAATTTCTTCTGCTCGTGGAAAAGTTAAGACCGTTTTAAATCCTAACCAGTTTATAAAATCGCTCTGAAAAATAGATGTAATTATAGGAATATTTCCGGGTTGAACATTTTTGATATTACTCAAAATCTGTTGTTCAAATTCAAATATTTCTTTTTTTCTTTTTTCTATTCGCTGTTTGTAATTATCTTCTGTGAGCAGACCTGCTCTAATTAATTCTGCACCTACTTTTTCTAATCCAAGAATATAATTTTTAGGAACAAACCAATTCCCTTCCACCTGAATATATACTACTTTCTCCGGGGGAGGATTTGTCCCGCGAATAAGGCTTTTAATTGCGGGTAAATCCTTTTGCCAGGTATGTAAGATAACTAACTTAGCATTGATGAATTTTTCTATGTCACCGGGTTTAAGGTCAAAATGTCCTGGACATAAATCAGGAGGCACTACAACTGCTAATTCAGTATCTTTGCCTGTTAGGTCCTTAACTGCGGAATGAATGGCTGAAGTTCCAACGACGACAGGTTCGTCTGCGTATATGTGGGGCGATGAAATACCGCCCCACATATTGCATAGCACTGCTAAAACGATTAGGAGCCTAT
Source organism: Candidatus Hydrogenedens sp. (assembly GCA_049968235.1). Taxonomy (GTDB): domain Bacteria; phylum Hydrogenedentota; class Hydrogenedentia; order Hydrogenedentales; family Hydrogenedentaceae; genus Hydrogenedens. The sequence goes on along the minus strand of JBMFRC010000002.1, from coordinate 43,338 downwards.
AGGAAGTAAAAATTATAAAATGTTTCATGTTCTATAAATCCTGATTGCTATTGTAATCCGAAATGCCCTACCTGTCTGGGTATCCCATAATTGTTATCCTTGTCATCTATAACAGGGAATTTAGAGGGATAACGGATAAATTCAACATGTCCATCCATATAGAGGACATTACAACCGCCGGGCATGTGATTGAAAACAACTCCTCCCGCGGTATTTGCAGAATCATTGGGATTACCAAAAGTGTCGAACATAATAATAATTTCACTTTGTGCCTGTGCTGAAGCGGCGGGATTATTTATATCTGTGATAGCAAAGCGTTCAATGCCCTCCCGCAAACGAGCACAATTATTGGTTGTTGCATAGCCCTTACCTAAAATGGCAGTCCATGGGAGTTTTGTAGTAACAGGAATATCGTTATCAAAGTTCTTTCTTTTTACAGGAGCGGTAACGGGGTTTACGCCAATTATAGTTCCCGGAGTAATTGTTTCTATTTCTCCAAGTGTTCCCGTTGCATTCCACATACCGTAGAACTCCTCAACATTTGTAATAGCAAAACCGTGATACCAATAAGAACGACCTAATGCGGCAGCACGAAAATATCGAGCACTTAATCGGTCATTATTTTCCTCCGCAACTTTTATATGGTCTTCAATAGAACCATCGGGAATGCGTGCAGCAACATATTGTCCCTGCGCATCCACACCTGTATCTGATGGACATTTTGCAGTATTTAAATCATTCATATACTCAGGAAAGAAGCCTTCTGGGTCCGGTGATGCAAAAAGAGGTGCTCCATTAGGATTTGTAAAAGGTTGAAGTGGCGGGAAACGTTCCCCTTTGGCTTCATTAGCATACATTTTGAATGATAATCCAAATTGCTTTAGATTATTCTGACAACTGGACCTACGTGCCGCTTCTCGTGCTCTTGCTAATGCAGGAAGCAATATTGCAGCTAAAATACCAATAATTGCGATGACGACAAGGAGTTCAATTAGTGTGAAACCTATTTTCTTCACGATGAATTCTCCTATGGGTTGTTGATTGTTAATTTGTTAGTATTACTAATCGATATAAAAGTAATACCATAATTGTGTATATAATGTCAAATTGTATTTTTCAGTTTTTGAGAATTATTGTCAAAATCACGCTTATGGGAAATAGGAAGAAACAGAAAAGACAAACAAAACATCTGCCCAATAAAAGGATTATTGGTATTTGGGGACTGTGTTATTGATTTTCTGGAGATGGTATTGATTCAGGAAGGACTAATGAGGATTCATTAATACCGTAAATGGAGATTATATCCCGTCCACTTTCCTTATGTTTTGAGATACTTAAAACATTATGTTCCTTACTCTTTATATTTTTTTTTATATATTCTTTTGCCGATACGTCATCATCAAAAACTTCAATATTGATGTTGTCATATTCATCGTATTTCAATCGAAGTTCCCGTGCTAATTCTTGTAATTTTTCTTTCGGACTCCCATACGGAACAACACCAATAATTCCTTTTATTGTAGGTGCATTTGAATTCATTTGTTTCACAACTTCCGGATTTCTTCCCCATTCCTCTAGAACGCGGAAATAAAATTCTTGAGGTGGTGTATCGTTATTTTCTATCTTTGTTCTGGTACTCGTAGATGGAACAGGTGTTGTAATACCTTCGTTGGCAGGGCTTCCGGGAATATACTTCGAAGATGGGGTTCGGATCATATCCTGAGGGATTGGATTTAGTCCATAAGATTGTAAAGTTGCTTTTAATTGCTGGTTTTCTGCTTCCAGATCTGTAATAACGTGATTCACTAAATAATCCAGAGTTTGTTGTATCTGCTGTAGTGAGATTTTCATTTCCTGTATTTCCCGGTATAATCGTTCATTGGGGTTAATTACCAGAGTAGATGTCTGCTGAGTTTTGTTATCTTTTATCTGCACTTCGATGGGAGAGACTTGTTGAAAAGAAGGGACATCCTTAGCATTCTGGATATCTACATTTGTTGGTTGTGGTTTACCTTTGTCAGGTTCTGAAAAACACCAGAGAGAAAAAACAAATAACAATATAACAAAAGATATTAGGGAAGATTTTATTTCCATAACGAAAGTCCTTAATTTATATATCTGTCAACGAGTAGATTTTATAAAATGAAAACAAAAAAATGTAAATTCGTAAAATATATTGTTTTTTCTTATATGATGCTTGTCATAAGAATAAGTATATAATAAATGTTCTATAATAATACATGGGTAATACATAATATTTAACATTTAACATTTACATTATAACGAGGAGCATATATGTTTGATTACCTTCGTGGAGTTATAACAAAGATTCGTATAAATACATTGGTATTAGATATTCACGGGGTAGGTTATTTATTAAATGTGCCTGTAAACCTGTTGAATAAAGTACATTTGAATGAGGAAGCCATATTTCCTGTCCATACGGTATGGCGGGAGGACTCGGTTGATATATATGCTTTTGAAAATGATGAGCAGAAGATACTTTTCCAAAGACTTATTTCTATAAGTGGTATAGGACCTAAAATGGCAATGGCAGTATTATCTACCCTTTCTGTGAATGAATTCCGACAGGCTGTGATGGGTAACGATTACAATCTAATTGCCACAGCGCCAGGAATAGGTAAAAAGACAGCCCAGCGATTAATTTTAGAATTCCGCAATAAGATGGGTGAAGATACAGAATTATCTGCCTTATTAAGTCCTACGGAAGATAAAGTTATTGATAGGGATGAAGTCTATCAAGCAATGTTGTCAATGGGTTGTTCCGTAAATGAGGCTAAAAGTGCTGTTACATTTGCAAGACAACAATTGGGGGAAAATGCGAGTGTTGAAGATTTGATACGGACATCGTTGCAATATTTGAAAGGAGGACCTCATTCATGAGTTCAGAACATATATTTGCACCGGAACCAATAGAGGATGAATCTGTATTTGACGAACAAATTCGCCCCCAGCGATTACAAGACTTTCCTGGACAGGAACCGGTAAAAGAAAAATTGTTAATTTCCATCCATGCAGCAAAACAAAGAAAAGAACCATTAGACCATATTTTGCTTTATGGTCCTCCAGGATTGGGAAAAACAACACTCGCCCGAATTTTGGCTAATGAAATGCGTGTCGCTATTCATCAAACTTCCGGTCCTGTGTTAGAACGGCAGGCAGACCTTTCTGCCATTTTAACAGGATTAAATGAGTTCGATATCTTATTTATAGATGAAATACATCGTTTGAATAGAGCAGTGGAAGAAACTTTATACTCTGCGATGGAAGATTTTGAAATTGATATTATGTTGGGGAAAGGACCTACTGCCCGTTCTATAAAGTTAGGATTGAAGCCATTTACCCTTATAGGGGCTACAACACGAGCTGGTTTATTAACACCGCCGTTACGTGCACGATTTGGAGACTCATGCCGACTTGATTTCTATTCTCCTCAGGAGTTACAAACAATTGTCCTCCGCTCCGCCCATATCTTAAATGTCCCGATTGATGATGAAGCATCCTTAGAGATTGCACGGCGTTCACGAGGAACAGCGCGTATTGCAAATCGATTACTACGACGGGTCCGAGATTACGCTCAAGTTAAAGGAGATGGTACAATCACACTGTCAATAGCAAACTCCGCATTAAAACTCCTTCGCATAGATGATCTCGGTCTGGATGATATGGACCGGATGTTAATAAAAACAATTATTGAAAAATTTTCTGGGGGACCTGTCGGGCTTAATTCACTTGCGGTTGCAATTGGAGAGGAACGGCAAACCATAGAGGAAGTTCATGAGCCATATCTTATTCAAATCGGCTTTATGAAAAGGACACCTCAGGGACGAGTTGCAACGCCATTAGCCTACAAACATTTCGGTTTAACTCCACCCGGTTCCTATATTCCCCCTCTTTTCCCCAATAATGAGTAAAAAATATTTACAAAGTTATCTGGCAAAGATTAAAATATAATATTAAATAAAACGAAATGATAATTTGGTAGTATTAATAAATAATAGAAAGGCTTGCTTTAACTAACTATATTGGAATAAATAATGTCAACCCTTAAAATAAGAGATGTTATCCAGTTATTGAAAAATTCCACAGTAAGTTTCCTTATTTGCTCGGCGGATGGGACTATTGAATATTGTGATAAGGAGACGAAGAGACGGCTAATAGGTTCTGTGCGAGGCATTAAATTGGAGACACATTTGTTGAACGAATTTGTTGAAGTATGTTACCCACGAGGAGAAAATATAATTCCATCTTCATCACAATACTGGATGCAGATTTGGAAAAAAAGAATACAGAAAAAAAACAGGAGCAGTTCTACTGACAATTGGGGTAGTTTTGGAATACATATTAAAGATGAAAAAAGTAACCTACATAAAATTTTATTTTTTATTTATCCTATTACAGATGAGAAACTGTTAGATACTCTTTTGGAAGAAGATGCACATATTTTAAAAATTTTAGAACATTTCTCTATATTAGTAATTCAAATTAATTCTTCCGGAGAAGTTTTATATGTCAACGAATACATTAAAAATTTAACAGGATGGCTCCCTTCTGAAGTTCTGGGCAAGAATTGGTTTGAAACATTTGTGCCAGATGAAATATGCGAAGAAACCATACAATTTTTTCAAGCAAATAGATTAAAAACGAATACCAATGACATTTTATTTGAAGGGGAAATTGTAACAAAGGATAAAAAGAAACTATTAATGTTATGGGCATGCTTCCCGGTGAAACAGGGGCAGGGGGTGCAATCTATGCTTATATTAGGTCAGGAGTTAAGCACACCCCATCGGGAAAAGTTCTTTATGCGAGGTATTCGAGTTATAAAAAATCAATTCCATTGGTTATGCGGGGACCTTGTTCACGGTATCCCTGAAGAAGAAGCGTTCTCTAAAATTTTGCACAGTGCAATAGAAATTACATCTATGGAGGCTGGAGCTATTTTTAAATTAAATCCAAGGGAGATTACTTTAGTTTCAGCGGAGGGTCTGGAGGATAAAATTACAAAATTATTACAGCATGTGTCTAAAAATAATCTGGTAATTGAGACAATATTTTCCAGTAATGATGTAATAGAAATTTCTTCTATGGTAGATAGTTTTCCAGTAAATTTGCGTGAGCGGGGTTTTGCAAAAATATTTGCAATTCCCATACGAACCAGTGAAAATCCCGTAGGTTGTGTCGTTTTGGCAACAACCCGTAAAGATATGCTTGATGGAGAAATTATTCCTCTTTTGAATTCGATTTCCTGTGAAGTAGGGTGGTTATTCCTCTGGTATGAAGTCTTAGAATTACAGAGAAGACAGGGGCGTCAATACGAATTGTTAGAACAAATGCTTCCCTATGCATTGCTTTCTGTGGATGAAACGGGTGAAATCATAGGTATAAATCGAGGGGGTATCCGATTATTGGGGGCTGACTATGAAGAAGAACTACTAAAAAATAAAATTCAACGATTTATTCCGAATTGGTATGAATGGGTAAATAAATTAGGTCAAAATGAAGAAATTAAGACATCGGATATTCAAGAAATTGAAATAGAGAATTTGAAAGGGGAAAGAATCCCGACGGAATTTATTGTAGGGCACTTTCTGCTTGCCAGTCGCTCCTTTTATATGGTATTTCTACGGGATGTTCGCTGGCGTAAACAAGCCATTGAAACGATACAAAAAGCAGAAGAACGGTATAAAGAATTATTTGAAAATGCCAATGATATTGTTTATACCCATGATTTAACAGGTAGATTTACCTCACTGAACAAAGCAGGGATACATATAACTGGCTATAGTTTGGAAGAGGCACTAAATATGAATGCCTTTGATATTCTGGCTCCCGAATATCATAATGAAGTCAAAGAACAAATTCGTAAAAAATTAGTGGGTGCTCCTCCTACGAAATATGAAGTAGAAATTATTGCTAAAGATGGCCACAGAATTCCTTTGGAAGTTAGCACAAGACTTATTTACGAAAAAGAGAAGCCTGTCGGTATTCAGGGAATTGCCCGTGATATTACCGACCGAAGAAGAGCAGAAGAGGAACGGAAAAGATTAGAAATGCAAATTTTGTATGCCCAAAAATTGGAAAGTTTGGGAGTCCTTGCCGGAGGAATTGCTCATGATTATAACAACATTTTAGTAGGGATTCTGGGCAATGCAGAATTGGCTCTTGCTCGATTACCTGACGATTCTCCCATACGAACTTACCTCAAGAGAATTGAAGAATCCGCTCAAAGGGCAGCAGAGTTGACCAATCAAATGTTAGCGTATTCCGGTAAAGGAGTTATTGCAACAAGACCGTTGAATTTATCTCGATTGGTTGAAGAGATGAAGCCTTTATTATCAGCAATTGTATCAAAAAAGGCAATTGTCGAATATGACTGTCCTGATAATTTGCCTTCTATTCATGGTGATGCCATTCAATTGCATCAGGTTTTAATGAATCTAATTACGAATGCTTCAGAATCTCTTGGCGAATCCCCCGGTAAGATAGTTATTCAAATCAAAGTTGTTGATTTAACCAGAGAACATATAAAGGAATCGTATTATTTTGAACCAGTAGAACCCGGTAAATACATTTGTCTTGAAGTATCTGATACAGGCAGTGGGATGAGTAAGGAAGTAATACCTAGAATTTTTGACCCATTTTTTTCTACAAAATTTGCCGGAAGGGGTTTAGGTCTTGCTTCCGTTCTTGGAATTGTTCGAGGACATAAAGGGACTATTAATGTGTATAGTGAACCTGGTAAAGGGACTTGCTTTAAGGTCTATTTCCCTGTATCCGAAACAATAAAGAAAGAAGAAATGGTGCAGGAGGAAGAGCAAAAAAAATATGAAAAGGAGATGTTCGAAACAGGAAAAATTTCAAGTGCCATTTTAGTGGTGGATGATGAAGAAAGTGTACTGGAGGTAGCCAATGAATCTCTTACCCAATTTGGTTATAAGACAATTTTAGCCCGGAATGGAAGAGAAGCATTGGAACTTTTTAATAAATATAAAAGTGAATTAACAGCGGTAGTTCTAGATTTAACAATGCCCGAATTAGATGGTTTAGAAGTCTTTCAGGAAATAAAAAAAGTTAACAAGAATATACCGGTTATCTTATGTAGTGGTTTCCCGGAACAGGATGTTCATCAGAGGTTCGAAGGGATAAAACCTTCGGGATTTATTCAAAAACCTTACCGTCCATTTGATTTGATAAAACTATTGAAAAGTGTAATAGGGGACACGGTATAATATAATTAGCAGTATAATATAATTAATAGTTAATATGCATAAAATTAGTAAAATACGGTAAAATAGGAAATCGCGATGTCATTAAACTTGTCAAAAAATCAAATGGGAGAATGGTTATCCCTTCTTAGGGAAAATGCAAACATTGGTTTTCTAATATTGGATGGGGAAGGAAAGATATTATCTATAGATACAAAAATGTTATCTATCTGGGAAGTTTCTACTTTTGAAGAAAATATTGATGTTATCGAGGGTAAATATATTGGTGAGGTTATTCAACTAATAAATCCTTTTTCAGAGGTGTTATTAGAAATCAAGAAAACTGGACATATTTGTATAAATGAGTATCCTTTTATTACACAAAAAGGTTCTTCTAAATGGGCAATGTTAGAGGGTTGGATATTACAGGAGAACGATAATGATATTCTTACAGGATGGTGTTGGGTAGATATAACTCTTGTATGTGAGCGGACAAATAACGATTATCTTAAAATGTTTGGTGATGCGTTAAGTTTTATATTTAAAGATATTCCTCTTATATTCTTTTTCTGGGAAATTACAGAAGACAATTGTACGAAAATTTTAGGTATAAATAAAGAAGGAGAAAAAGTATTAGGATATTCCTCTTCAGAAGTAATAGGTAAGGATTTTCTGGAGTTCGTAATACCCGATGCATGGAAATCGGCTGTGAAGAAGTATGTGAAAAATATGCGATTAAATCCCAAACCTTATTTAGGGGAACATCCTTTATTTACGAAAGAAGGACAGGAGGTTTCTATTCGCTGGCTTGATGTGCCTATAGAACTAACTATGTTTAATCGTATATGGGTCGTATCTATTGGGGAAGATATGCGTGAACGCATGAAAATAGAACGGGAATTACGAGAAAGCGAAGAGAGATATCGTCGCATGGTAGAAGCCATTATGGACTATTTCTATCATGTAAAGATAGAAAATGGAAGGGTAATTGAAACCATTCATTCTCCGGGTTGTGAAGCGGTGACCGGCTATAAACCGGAAGAATTTTATACGAATCCGTATCTCTGGTATTCAATGGTTTATGATGAGGATAAAGAAATTGTTTTGAATTATGCAAATGCTATTACAAGAGGTGAATTTCAGGGACCTATTGTCCATCGAATTATCCGGAAAGATGGTCAAATACGGTGGATACGAAATACCTCCATACTTATTTTCGATAGAGAGGGTAATTTCGTAGGATATGATAGTTTAATTCGTGATATTACCGAAGAAGTTATAGCACAAGATTCATTAAAGAAGAGCGAATTATTCTATCGGGGAATAATTGAAAATTTAGGGGAAGGATATTTTGAGATGGATTTGGAAGAAAATATTAAATTTGCCAATCCATCTTTCTTGAAAATATTACGAAAAGCACGATTAAAATCTTTATTAAATCGGAAATTTGTTGAGTTTGTAGAACCAGAAGAACAAAGCCGATTCCTAAATCGGCTCAATGAGATAAAGGAGAAAAAGAAAGATATAGGTTTATGTGAGTGGAAATTGAAATTAGATAAGAAGGAAGAAGAGAGGATTGTTGAATGTTCATTCTTCCCACTTTATAGCCATCGAGGAAAAGTAAAGGGCATTGCGGGAATACTTCGAGATATTACAGAACGGAAAAAGCAGGAAGAACATATAAGACAGTTACAGAAATGGGAAAGTTTAGGGGCTATTGTGGGAGGTATTGCCCATGATTTTAATAACCTATTAATGGTTATGCAGGGACATTTGGATTTAGAAGAGGCAGAGTATCCTTTTGAAACAAGTATTGTACCTTATGGGGTAGTCTTACATCATATAGAGATAGAAAAGGCAATATCTCAAGCAAAAGAACTATGTAAACAAATGATGATATATGCGGGTAAGGGTTTTGCTGTTCATAAGAAGATGCATAAAATAAATACTATTATTCGAGGCATGGTATCTGTCCTGGAAACGACTGTAAAAAGGATTAAGTTGAATATCAATCTTTGTAAAGAAGATACAGGTGTATTATGTGATGAGGTACTAATACGGCAGATCATTTTAGGTCTTGTAACAAACTCTGTGGAAGCAATAGGAAATAAAGACGGACTCATAAATATTTCCACCCGTGTTGTTGACTATAACAGAGAGATGTTTTCTTCCTTTGTGTTAGACGGAAAGAATTTGCCAGAAGGGAAGTATGTAGAAATTGTAGTTGAGGATACAGGTTGTGGTATTGAGTCCAAAGATATAAATAAAATATTTGAACCATTTTATAGCAGTAAATTTTTAGGCAGGGGACTTGGTCTGTCATATGTATTAGGGATTGTTCGCAGTCACCAGGGGGGGATGAAGGTTGAGAGTAAAGTAGATGTGGGGACAAAAATGTATGTGGTTATCCCATGGGTTTCTTCCGATGCCTCCGTAGAGACTGATTCCGATGATATAGAGTTTAGTGTACAGGATACATGTAAAGAGGTCGTTGTTGTTTATGATAAAGAACCTATAGTAAGTGAATTGGTCAGAAGAATCCTATCTTTTAGGGGGTTTGATACTATACCAGTAAGTGATAAAGTCAGAGCGATAGAAGTAATAAACGATCCAGATTATGATGTGAAACTATTAATTTTAAATATAGACATTCAAGAATGGGAAGAATTACTTAATGAGATAAGACAAAAAGAACTGAAAATCCCTGTTGTTCTTAGTAGTGGACCGCCCATATCAGATGATATTATCCAGAAGCATAGGGATATTGTAGTAGCTTCACTTCGCAAACCCTATTTCCCTACTGAGATAATAGATATAGTTAAGAAAAATTGGAAATAAATAAACAGATTGTTATTTTTCCTCCAAGGAGTAATGTAAATGAAGATTTTAATAATTGGAGCAGGTGCATTAGGTAGTGTTGTTGGTGGATTTATGAAAAAAGCGGGGCATGATGTTTTTCTTGTGGGAAGACCTGAAATGGTAGAGGCTATACAGAGGGAGGGGTTATATATTTCAGGTATCTGGGGCAATCATCATATCCCCAATCTGCCGATATTCACAAAGGTTCAAGAAGAATGGAAAGGAAATATAGATTTAGTCCTTTTATCTGTAAAATCTTACGATACAGAACAAGCAATCCGAGATATTCTTCCTATTATCTCGAACAATACATTGGTATGTTCATATCAAAACGGATTAGGAAATGTTGAAAAGATAGCAGAATTTTTAGGGATGAAAAGAACAATTCCAGCCCGGGTTATTTTTGGCAGTCGAATATTAAAACCTGGATTTGTTCAGGTAACTGTGATTGCAGAGCCGACTGCATTAGGTAGATTGGAACAGGGTCCGGATGAATCAATTGTGCGAAACATTGCAGAAACGATGAATAAATCAGGTATTCCAACAATATATACCGAAAATATAGAGGGTTTAATTTGGGCGAAAGTTGCATATAACTCTGCATTAAATCCGTTATCCGCTTTACTGGATGTCCCTTATGGAAGGTTGATGGAAACAGAAGAAACGCAAATAATAATGAAGAATGTAATTCATGAACTATATGCGGTGGCTCAAAAGAAAAATGTCCCAATGATAATTTCTACTCCGGAGGAATATATCCAGTTACTGTTTTATAAATTAATTCCACCGACAGCAGAACATTATGCAAGTATGCGGGAAGATTTAAAGCAAGGGAAGAAGACAGAAATAGATGCCCTGAACGGAGCCATTGTAAAAATTGGTAAAGAATTACATATAGACTGTCCTATCAATGGGCTATTAACAAATTTAATTAAAGCCCGAGAAAAGATGATTGTAAATTTAGTGCAGGAATGAATATATTTTGTAAAGGTTATTACTTACGGTGAGGATTAGAAATACAGATTTTTATTTTTTGAAGAATATCTTTAGTTCCGAAGGGTTTGGTAAGAAAATCATTTATTTTTAGTTTCGGGTCGAAAGTATTAATGCTATCTTCTGAATACCCTGTAGAAATAATCACGGGTACATCAGATAAAATTTTACGGATTTGTCGAAGGGTTTCTATTCCATTCAAGCCCGGCATTTTTATATCCAGAATAATAAGTTGTATCTGTTCCCGATAAATCTTTACTTTTTCTATACCTTCGATACCATTGATGGCAGAGATAACTTCATAGCCTTCTTTTTGAAGTATAACACTAAAAAATTTCTGAACATCCTCTTCGTCATCTATAATAAGGATGAGAGCCTTTTCTGGGAATGTTCGTTCTCTATGAGAACCAAAACATGGGAAGAAGAGAGTAAAAGTAGAACCCTGCCCTATTTTACTTTCCACCTTAATAGCCCCTTTATGGGTCCGAATTACGCCGGATACCGATGCTAAGCCCAAACCTCTTCCCAAAAACTTACTTGAGAAAAAAGGCTCAAAAATACGTTCCATATCTTCTTCTTTAATACCACAACCGGTATCGGATATAGAAATAAAAACATAATCTCCAGGTTGGGCTTTGTCCGCAAAGTGTAAGTTTTGTAAGTCATCAATGGATAAAGTCTTCTTCCCTGTTTGGACTGTAATTGTCCCTCCTTTGGTGGGTAGTGCTTCCAATGCATTGACCAGCAAATGAGAAATGCTCTGGTGTATCTGGGAAGAATCGCCTTCAACGAGGGGAAGATTGGGGTGTAGTTGCTGAAGGAAACGAACCCCTCTATGAAGTGAAGGATAAAATGTATCTACGGTGTGATTGACCATATCGTTGAAATCAAAGACTTGTATGGATTCCCGCTCTTTACCGGAATAGGTGAGTAATTGCCGTGTTAATTTTGCAGCTCTTTCTGTCGATTTTCGGATTTGTTCAAGATTATCCTGAATGCGTTTGGGTAGGTTTTCACTGTTCATCAATGCAAGTTCAGCATGCCCCATTATGCCCATAAGAATGTTATTAAATTCATGAGCAATTCCTGAAGCCAAAACACCAATACTCTCTAATCTACGGACATGTTCCATCTGGGCTAAAACTTTATCCCGTTCTTTACGCTGCTGAAACTCTTCCGTAGTATCAATTTGAATACATATTACCTCATCTATTTTATTCTCACGGATAACAGGCATCAAAGTGAAATGTATCCATTTTTCTTCCCCTCTTTTATTTCGTATATCCCATAGAAAAAGCCCATTTATTCTCTTCCCGTTAAATAATTGGTCCAGATGGCTTTTCAGTGTTTTAATTTGATAGTCACTATAGCAATCTCTTAAGTCATCAATATTTTTAATATCTTTTGCCCTAATTCCATATAAACTTTCGGAATACTTGTTCCACAGGATTACATTATAATCTTTATCAAAACTCTGGATAGCAATCTTATTCACTGTGTTGAGAATAGCATCAAAACGATTTAAAGCCCACTCTAAATTTAATTTTGTTTCTTTGAGTTCTGTTATATCCTGCAAAATTACCTGTATACAATCTTCTTGAAGTCGTTCATCTCGGGTTAAATATGAATAGTGTAGAAACCACTTTTTACGTCCTTGAATTGTTTCCAGAGGATACTCAAATGCCTTCAAGGAACCCTCCTCTTGAAGTTTTTTGCGAATGGAACCTGGAGGAAGGATATATTTTTGTAAATCGGATATATTTTTCCCGATAACTTCCTCAGGAGATGAATAAAGACTATCTACCTCAAAGAGTTTCAATGCATTTCGGTCTATAAAGATAATCTCTCCATTCATACGGTATCTAACAAGACCGATGGATGCAAAACCTATTGCTTCATTAAAGATTTTTAAGAATTCTTCTGAATCCACTTTTGATTTTACCTATGTTCAAATATAAATATATTTATTGTAAAAACAAAAAGAAATTTATTTTTTTAGGATTAGATAGCTCTTCAGACAAGTAAAAGAAATTATTAACCCATCATTTTACAGCCCAGTGGTGCAATAATAACATTTTTTAATGTTTTAAATCAAGAAAAAAGATATATCTTAAAGATAAATCAGTGTCATAGTTAAAAAGAGAGAAATGGGACGAATAGAAGATATGGAAGTGTGTATTTATAAATAGGATAATTCATAAAGATAATATTATAAATCATTCCGCTTACTAAAACGATGTTTTTTACTATTAAAATAATAATGTGCGCAGGATACTGTACATTCATGAATCTGTATTATGGTTACTATTATCTGTATGAAGGGCCGTTGTTGTGTCCATATAGCAAAAATTGCTTCTGTATACAGGTATTATCAAAATATTATTATGGATCTTATTTATTTCTTCTTTGCATTTTAAAAGAAATATTGATATACTGATGTTACATTTGGGCATATTTGGGCAATAAAAATATTGAAGAATTAAAGAGGAACTGGTAATGCGGTTTGACCTTGTAACGGTTGGTGTTGTTTGTGCGGATGTAATGGTAAAACCTGTTGATACTTTCCCGCCAAAAGGAACTCTATCATTAGTTCCTCAATTGGAGATACATTTAGGTGGTCTTGCAGGAGTTACCGCAGTTGTATTTAGTAAATTAGGTGGAAAGTCTGCATTTATTGGACAATTGGGAGAAGACCGTTTCGGGGACTTTATTTTGAATGCTTTGAATTCGGCGGGGGTTAATGTTCAAGGAGTAAAACGCACAAAGGAATATAGTTCATCTGCAACAGTAGTGTTGATAAATTCCAGTGGTGAGAGGACTTTTTTACATCATGTGGGAACAAATGCAAGTGTAAGTGAAGAAGATTTGGATTTTAATGTCATCGCTTCTGCAAAAATTTTACATTGGGGAGGAAGTTCTATCACGCCCCGGTTAGATGGTGAGCCAATTGGAAGGATTTTTGAGAAAGCCCGTACAATGGGAGTGAAAACCTCAATAGATACTTGCTATGACGGAAAAGGAATATGGTTACCTCACATTGAACCTGCTTTAAAGCATACACATATTGTCTTTTCAAGTTTGGAAGAGGCTCGTCATTATACAGGGAAACAGGAACCTTCCGATATTGCAGATTTCTATTTAAGTTATGGGGTAGAAATTGCCGTGATTAAGATGGGAGAACAAGGGGTTTTGGTAAAGAGTAATCATGAGTCGATTCGGTTACCTGCCTATTCGGTCCCTGTGATAGATACAACAGGAGCGGGAGATGCCTCGTGTGGAGGCTTTTTGTATGGGTATGTATCAGGCTATCCTCTCAAAAAATGTGCACAATTAGCAAATGCTGTAGGTGCCTTAACCGTTCAAGTTATGGGGGGGAGCAATGGTGTGCATTCGTTGGAACAAGTAATAAAATTTATAGAAGAACATGGAGAAAATCTATGAATATTAAGAAAAACCTCTATAAATACTTTTTTGTAGTTCTCTGTGTATCCGTATTGTTATTTTTTCTTATTGGGGCTTATAGCGACGAGCAGAAAAGTTTAGATGAAGTAAAAAAACGACCTGCAATTTCCGAACCTGCTGAAAAAGAAAAGAAACCAGAAACAAATAGTGCTGTAAAAGAAGAACAAAAAATTACAAAAAGGGAGACCGTAAAGAAAAAGGTTCCAGCCTTTTGGTTTTTATTACCTGAAAAGTAAAAGGAATATTTGGAGAACTATAAAGTGAATATATATACAATAAAAATTCGCAAGACAATCATTGCTTTGATAGTTTTTTGTTTATGTGTATGGACTTATGGAGAGGACACATCTAAAAATGGAAACGATAATTCACAGAGAAATACTACCCAACAAGAAACTGTTAAGGTTAACGATAAATCCTCTACAAAAGTAAGTCAACAAGGCTCAATAAGAAAGAATTTTAATAATTCAAGACAAAACAAAGAAGAGAAAAAACAGGGGAAACCTGAAACTGTTGGGACACAAATTCGCCGTTATCCCCCTATAGAACAAGTCCGTGCTCCTATAACAGGAAAACCTTCTATGAATCCGATGGTGGATTTAAAACCGCGTTCTATTCGTGATGCTTTTACACAACCACTGACATTAGGCTCTGAGGCTGAAGGTTTTATTGCTCCCGATTGGAAACAACCCTTCAAAGATGTAAAAGCAGACCGAATGCAAAGAGAATTAGAGACTGGAAAAACTGTTATGCAAGGACATGTTCACCTCCGATTGGGGGAATTGTTATTTGAATCAGACCGTTTTTTATATGAAGGAGATACAGAAAAGGTAGAAGCAGAGGGAAATGTAAGAATAACCCAGAAGGATTCTATCCTTCAAGCGAATAAAGTCGTTTATACAACACCTCCTAAAGAAGAAATTTTAAATGTACCTTCAATATTAAAACCTGTTTTGAGTGAAGAAGAATTAGCACAAAAACGGTTAAGGGCGGGAAGACTTTACGCCGAGTATCTTTCTATAAAAGACCCCTACCGTGATTTTTCCGCAGAGCAAATCGAATATGATTTTTTGAAAAAGACGGGAGAAATGACAAATGCCCGAGGGGTTGTGGGTCCATTTTATTTTCATGCAGGTTCTTTACATCTCCATGGGGAAAATTCTTTTACCGGAGAAGATGTCTGGTTAACAACCTGTGACCATGACCCACCTCACTACCGTATAAAAGTCAAGAAACTCGTTGTAGAGGAAAGTAAATTTAAAGAAGCGGAATTTCTTCGATTACAAATAGGTAAAGTTACAACTCCCTTATTTTTCCCATTTTTGGGGGGAGAAGGATTTATGGGTGGATTTGATATTGATATGGGTAGAGAATCTGGTATTGGCTCGTATTTAAATATTGGTTATTTAAGAGATGTTACAGATAATATACAGATAGGTCCCAGAGTGATGATTACAGAGAAAGAAGGTGTAGGATTTGGAGGCGATGTTTACTACGATTTTATGGAAAGTCCCACTTCATTTTTTTATAGAACCAAAGGAGAAGTCCATGGCTTATATACGACTGAAGAGCGAGGTTATATCCATATAAAAAACCGGTTTGAACCCAGCGATGACCTAACCCTTCTTGCTCAGGTAGAACATTGGAGCGATGAAGATTTTTATAAGGATTTCTTTTATAAGACCTACCGGGACAGAACAGAACCTCGTTCATTTGTTAATGTTACCTATCGCCAGCCTGGGTATATAGCCACTACAACGACAAGAGTAGGAACACATGGCTGGGTTCATGAGACAGAAAGATTGCCAGAAGCAACTTTTCATTGGTTAGAACAGCCTTTATTTTCAGATGTCTACCTATCCTTTGATACGATAAATGGATATAATCGTCGTGAGCCGTATGATTATGAGGCGTTTCGGACAGTTAATATCCTGAGACTTACCTATGATATAAAACCATGGGGACCTGTTAAGATAACACCTTTTGCAGAAAGTCAAGTAACATGGTATTCAGAACAATCTAATGGCGATGAAAGTATCGGTGGTTTGTCTGAAAAAATGGGCGTAACACTTCAATCACGATTTATTCGTGTATATAGCAGTTTTTTAGGTTTCTCTGCTATAAAACATGTTGTACTACCATCATTAACTCTGTCATATCGAACACCATCTGCCTATAACATTGGAGACCGATATTATTTTGACCCCCTGGATACAGTTAATGGACAAACACGGATAGAAACAAAAATAGATAATGTATTTTATGGAAAAGATGCAGAAACACAGGAAGTTTGGCAACTTGCAAGGTTAACGTTATATCAGGGAAATGATTTTTGGAATGAATATCATAAATCAGATGATTATGAATTGGAGATGGATGTTAGACCTCGTAAATGGTATGGGTTACAACTTGCTGCTGAAAAACATGTATCGGAAGAAATAAAATGGTACGAACAGATACGAGAAGTAAATAGACTATCCCTTAATGATTGGATGGATAGATGGCTTGATGAGAAAGAGGGGAGAAATTCCTATTTAGAAATATCCGATTTAGTCTCCGGCGATTATACCCGTGTTTTAGGGACAATGTATTTTGATAATACCCTTATCGGTGGAAGAGCCAATGGAAGAGTTGGGTTTATGTTGGCGGAAACAGAAAATAATGTGGTAAATCGTGACATTTTATACGGTCTCGGTTATCGTTTAAATGATAAATGGTCGGTTGCTTTTGAACATATATTTGATTTAGAAAATGATAACTTAAGACGGCAGACCTATGAAATTCGCAGAAACCTGCATTGTTGGGATATAGGACTGCGATGGACCGAACGTGAACGGGGGACAGATATTAGTGTTGAATTCAGCCTTACTGCATTTCCCGGCACACGAGTTCGTTTTTAGTTCACGAAATTTTTATATCAAGGAACCAAAAATTAGTCGTGTTGTCCATTCCTTGTCCACAGACCACGGATAAGTTCGGCATTCGTAAGTCGAATAGAGAGAAATTAAAAAGAAGACTATCCAGAATACCCAAAAAAGAAAGGTTCTTTTCCTGTTTTCTATATAAGGGATACTCATTCCAGTTAATAAAGGCATACAACCGATGTGCCAGCGAAAACCATAAGAAACACCGCCGTAATTATTAGTTGAAAAAATATAATACATATTTAAGATAATAAAACTAATAAGGAAAAAAATAGAAATTAATTTTGTATCGTTATGCAGTGTTTTCCATATATGAGGAAGATATATACATAATCCAAAAATTAGGATAGGATAGAGGATAAATAAGCCTTTTGCCCCAAACAGAATATTGAAGGCGTAAAGGGATTTAGGATGATGTAATGCATCCGGACCTGCTGGATGTCTCCAATACGAGGATTCAAATAAAAAAGGTTCTTTGCTAATCTGAACCGGCAGTATATTCCCCGTAATATGGTACATAATTACAAGATGAATAATAAGAATCGGCAATGCTCCGATAATAATCCACGGAAGTGGTTTATTTTTTTTCTTTATTAGTAAAAATAATATTGCACAAGCGATAAAGATTGTTAGAGGTAAATCGATAGTATAGACCAATGAGGCACATAGTCCTATAAGTAAATAATACATTAATGGAACGGAACTCTGTACACAATAAGATTTCCATATAAAGTATAATCCGATAATTAGGTAGGAAGTAGCGGGAACATGATTTGTAAAATGAGAAGCAAAAGCAGACCATTGTGTCCCATAGAGTAAACCGAGCAAAATAATAATGCGAACAGGTGGGGTTGTCTTTATTTCATATAGAAATTTCCATATAAATAAAACTGCGATGAGGTATGGGATAATCACATTTAAAATAATCATAATGCGTGCAATAGGTTTGTTATCCTGATTATTATCAAGTGAATATCCCATCCAACGGAGAAATGGATACTCAAGGGTCATGAATAAAGAAAGAATAGGAGGTTTGCTGGAAATGATTCCCTCTTTCCCTTGAACTTTATCTACAGTTCGGTTCTCAAAGGGATTCGGAGATGATTCCGATGACTGATTGATATACCATGTGTGATGATAGGTTAATGCATAAACCGTTGCCAATCTACTTGTAAGTGTATCCCCTAAAAAGACAGTTTTTAATCCTATACAAACCCATAAAAAGGCTCCTGAAATAATGATTAACTCTGTTATGAGAATAATAGTTTTCTTCATTGCTAACAGATAAAAAATAAGTATCTTTCGTGCAATTAACTAAAAAATCCACGAACGAATACGATTAAGCCATCCCTGTTTAGGTTCTTCGGGTTGTTCTTTTTGTATTTCTTCCTCTTTTAACGGAACCCATG
The DNA here is from genome assembly GCA_049968235.1 of Candidatus Hydrogenedens sp. Classification (GTDB taxonomy): domain Bacteria; phylum Hydrogenedentota; class Hydrogenedentia; order Hydrogenedentales; family Hydrogenedentaceae; genus Hydrogenedens. The sequence continues at coordinate 24,462 of JBMFRC010000002.1, read as the reverse complement.
TATCGCCCACTTTTTTTTCTGTCTGTTCGGGGACAAATAAAGAACCAAGTTTTGTCCATCGACCGTTTCTCAATTCATAAGTTAATGTTTCTTTTCCACTACTTCGAATAAGGTTTGTATCTTCTTCCGCATCCCTTTTTGACCTGTGTAATTTTGTGTAATACATTGTTTTTTCCAATTCAATTTTTGCTATATATGGTTTCGATTTGGAATCGGTTTCTTGAATGTTTATTTCAAATGGACCTTCAGTATTGTTGTATGAGGAATAGTTCTTCCAGAAGTAGGGTTTTTTATGATATACATAATTTTTATCTATTGCCATTGCAGATTTAATCTCATTGTTTACAATTTGTTGGAGTTCTTGAATGTACTCCTCTTTTGTAGGGACATGGGCTACTTCGCGAGAGACTTGTTTTTGTGCAACAAGTTTCCTCGAATCATGAGAAATCCACCCTTTAACTGTAGCACAGGAAAGAAACATTGACAGAATGATAAGAATGGAAAAAAAAGTGATTGTTTTTTTCATATTTTGTCCTTTCATTTTATTCATGAATCTGCTTTTACCTCACCCATTAACGAAATAGTTAACTTACGAGGGATTCCTTTATTGACTATTTTTGTATCTTCAAGTCTTACGCGTGATGATAGAATTTGTTTTACTAAAAATCTGTTTTGAATGAGTTCACCTTCGGATACCGTTTGTTCTTTTAATGAGAAAGAAGGGTTATTTAAATGAAAAGTGGCTTTTTTATTAACAATATCAATCTGTGTTACGGTCATTTTGTATGCAGAGACTTCATCGATTACTTTTTTGTAAAGGTCTTGTATTTTGGAATCATAATCAATCTTTATTACTTCAGAGCAGATGCGCGAGGCTTCTGCAGTATCTAATGGATTATAAGGTTCTTTCGTTAATAATGAATCAATTTGTTCTATCAATTTTGTTCTAACCTTCAATAAAATTTGTCGGTCTTCTTCCGAGTTTGTAGTTTCAAATGCTTTTAATGCCTCCTGCAATACCCTTTCAATAGGTTCGCCATTCTCTAACATTATTAAAGCACGATTGTCATATTCTACAACATTTTCGGTTTTCCCCTGAAATAATAATTTTAACTGAGACAATGCGGAAGGTCCAAAAAAATAAGACAACAGTATAAATAAAGAAAGGGTTCCAAATATTATTATCCAACGTATAGGGTTAATTCTCTGAATTTTTTTCCCCTGTGAATCATAGGTTGTTGTTTTATATTTCCCCCACAAATTCCACATTGTAGGAGGTTCTTCTTTTTGGGGGGATTCCACTAACTCTTTACGAAATTCTTCGATGGCTTCCAGGACCTCGTTAGATAATGTATTCTTAGCAGTTGGAGTTTCTCCCCCTAAATCCTCAACAGTAAAAGTTTCAATTTCTCTTTTAGGTCGGCCAACAGTTTCCCCACAGAAACGACATCGGATAGCCCAAACACTAATAGGCATTCGACAAACAGGACATAATCTCATCTTATCCTTTGGAAACTGTATTTCCTCACTCATTGCTGAAACTCCATTGGTTGTTTAAGTATAATAAATATATATACCGCTTCACACATTATAACTATTTCAAATTAATATTTATTTATATATTACTGAAATATATTATATATTTTTTATGGACTTTAAAGATGTTATTATCAAATGTTCGAAAGATAATTGAAGAGTACGACCTTGTATCTCCGGATGAGAAAATTCTTGTGGCTGTTTCCGGAGGAGCAGATTCTGTGGCTTTGTTATATGCCCTTTTTGATTTGGGTTATCCTGTAGAAATTGCTCATGTAGACCATCAAACCCGACAGGGACAAAGCAAGAAAGATGCAGAGTTTGTGTCCCAATTAGCAAACAAATTAGGGGTTCCTTTCCATCTTAAATCATGCCCGGTAGAAGAAGAAGCATTAAACTTTGGTCGCTCTTTTGAAGAATATGCACGAGAAATTAGGTATCATTTTTTTAAGGAAACGGCTCGTTTAAGAGGTTGTCCCATACTGGCAACAGGACATCATGCAGATGACCAGGTAGAGACAGTATTGATGCGAATTATTCGAGGAACTACACCATTAGGGATGACTGGTATCCCTGTTGTTCGTGTTGAGGAAGGGATTCGAATTATTCGACCATTATATTACTGTGATAAAGGTATGATTGAAACATGGCTGAAAGACCGTGGTGTTGATTGGTGTGTTGATACTTCTAATTTTCAAAATGATTATTTCAGGAACAAAGTGCGGAATGTTTTGATACCTGAACTTAGAAATTATAATCAAAAAATCAAGGATGCTATATTACATCTTGTAGAATTACAACAATGTGAAAATGATTATCTTTATAAACAAGCAGAAATGGCATTAAATAACATTGTAAAAGAGGATAAAATTTCGAGAATACAATTTTCAGAATATCATGAAGCCATTCGTAGAAGATGTCTGGTATTATTATTACAAAGGAAAAGAGTTGAATGTAATTATGAGCAGGTAATTTCTGCTACACGGTTTATTTTAACAGGGGAAACGGGACAAAAATTCGATTTAGGACAGGGTTTATTATTGTATAACGGTAAGGATTGGACAGAGTTTGTTCCTCAATCGGTTGAAGGCACGAATAGAGGAGAAGCAATTCGTTTGAAAATTCCGGGAATGACCTGTGCCTATGGATTCCATTTTAATGCTCGGATAGTAATGTTCCCGAAAAATTATAACTGGAAATCCTATTGCAAGCCTTTTTTACAGGTTTTTGATGCAGATACCCTTTCTGATGGGGTATGGGTTCGAAAAAGGGAGAATGGGGATAGGTTTATTCCTTTAGGTATGACAAATTTCCGAAAACTAAGTGATTATTTCATTGATTTAGGGGTGCCCGTTCCAGAACGAGACCGTGTACCTATTTTATTTACTCCACATGGTATTATCTGGATAGTCGGATATGTTCCCAGCGCTACTGCTATGATAGGTCCATTAACACGAAGAATTCTCGAGATAGAAGTTACTCCATGCAACTCATCTTCCCCCCATTAATTCGTAAAGAACAAATCCGACAGAAAGTTTCAGAACTTGCTGAAAAGATTCGTAAAGATATGGATATTGAATATTTTTATATCGTTGTTATCTTAAAAGGTGCTGTTTTTTTTGCAACAGATTTGTTAAGAGAACTTCCGCCTGTTGCATCACTTGATTTTATTCAAGCAGAAAGTTATCAAGGATGTAATAGCAGGGGAGAAGTCAGAATATTTGATAACCATATTTCTAATGTAAAGGGTAAAAGAGTTTTATTGATAGAAGATATCTTCGATACAGGTTTAACGACACAAAAGATAGTAGAATATTTAAAAGAACAAGGGGCAAAAGATATACATTTATGTGTGTTATTGAAAAAAAAGAAATATCGTGAAGGAGTAACAATTTCCTCAGACTATGTTGGATTTTATATTGAGGATAACTTTGTTGTAGGTTATGGGATGGATTACAACGGGAAATTCAGAAATTTACCCGATATACATATTCTTAACCTGGAATAAAAATTTAAACGAGAAGGAATTATATGCCTATTGTTTTAGGAATTAACACTGGGTTTGCAATAAATCGGTTTGTAGAGCCTGATGATTGGACACGTATTGTTTCCGAAGAATTAGGTTTGCAGGTAGTTCAATTTACGGCTGATTTGTTAAATCCCTGGTATGAAGAAAAAATCATATATAAACAAGCAGAAAAAATTAAAAATTGCTGTGAGAAGTATAATGTAAAAATCACAACAACATTTACATCTCAATTTACAAGAGTAAACCATTTGTTACATCCAGACGAAGAAATTCGGAGAGCATGGATTGAGTGGTTTAAGAGGTTCTTTAATCTTTCGGTGTTTTTAGGTGCGGAGGGAGGAGGAAGTCATTTTGGAATTATGACTGTTAGAGATTGTAATGATGCGGAAATTCGGAAAAAGCGGATAGAACAAGGTGTGAAAGGATGGCGGGAATTGTCAGAATATGGAGCGGAGATAGGTATGAAATATTTAATATGGGAACCCATGTCTATCCCGAGAGAAATAGGAGAAACCATCCATGAAACACAAAAAATACAGAAACTATGTAGTAAAGATTTCCGCATACCTATGCAGTTGTGTCTTGATGTTGACCATGGAGATATTTCTTCATTAAATCCGGATGATACAAATCCCCATGCATGGATAAAATACTTCGGAAAAGATATAAAAGTAATTCATTTGAAACAAAGTTTACAGGATAAGGGTGGACATTATCCTTTTACACAAGAGTACAACAGTAGAGGAAAAATTATCCCTATGGAATTGATACGAACCATTTATGACGCAGGAATAAAAGATTGTTATCTTATTCTTGAAATTAGTCATAGAGAAAGGTATCCCTTTGAATACAGGGTATTATCTGATTTAAAGGAATCAGTTATGTACTGGATCAATAATGTAACAAGTAACAACTTATTACAGATAAATGTTTGATTTATCAGAAATAGTGTTTTATTATATAGTATGGATTAATAATTTAATTTTTGTTCTTTTGTAAATTATTTGAATTTATAAATTTTAATTGAGATATGACCGTTCAACTTCAAGGTTTAGAAATAGTTGCAGATGTAATTCGCAAAAATTATGATTTGGGAGAAGTCGGATTGCCTCGTCCTTTAGAAGGGGCACATCAAAGACGCCATCGGAAAATGGTGGTCGAAACCAGTAAAGGAGTTTTTCTCGCAAAAACATATACACGTGCTATTGCTGTTATAGATGCTTTGAACTTTCAGCATCGTTTATCGGAACATTTGTTCGCAAATGGTTTACCTGTTGCCCGAATACAAAAGGCAAAAACGGGGAAGGGGTATGTAGAAATAGATGACTGGGTTTTGGAATTACAGGAATTTATAAAAGGGGAACCTATGACACTTACGATGAAAACTTTGCAAATTTCTGCAAAGGCTTTAGGTAAGTTCCATAAAGTTTGTTATGGACTTCCTGCCCCTCCAAGAGATGTGAATATGTGGCGGTTCAGTGAAGTTCCTAAAGATATTTTCCTCCATTTCTTTAAATTAGCCCGCGAAGAAAAAGATGAGTCAAGTTTAATGCCCTATTTTAATTATCTAGTAGAGTTTATTCAACGGTCAGCTCAGGAATTATCTATTGAGAAACGTTCAGAATTTGAAGTAGGTCTTATTCATGGGGATTGGCATGGTGCTAATCTTTTGTTTTCAGGGGAAAGGTTACTTGCCATAATTGACCTTGAATTTGCAGGGCAGGGTTGTTATCTGGAGGACATATCGTATGCCATTTCTAATTTGTGTATTCGCACAAGTACAAATATTGACAAACTAAGAATGAGAACATTAATGCTTTTGGAGCAGTATGAGAAAAGAAGAACTCTTTCATATGCGGAACTGGTAGCATTATTTTATGCAGTGGGGATAAAACACATAACAACAGTTTCATATCAATCAAAGAATAACCCTAATGTGGCAGGTTTATCTCCTGCCCAATGGATGGAACGATTGTCTTTTCAATGTCGTTGGTTAGAAGAGCAATCCCGGAAAGCTCGATGGGGTGAAAAACTGTAATACGTAAAATTATCTACAGGGTAGAAATAAAATTAAAGATTTGTTAGTGGATGCGTGCATTTTTTTCATTTTCCCACATATCGGCATTTTTGCCCATATACCTTTTTAGGGGGTAAGTAATCTCATTCAGGAGGGAAAGTATCTCAGGGTCCAGAGGTTTTAAGAGTGCTTCTATATTACTTTCCATCTGTGCTTTTGACCTACAACCTACAATAATGGAGGATACTCCTTTTTGCCATTTGAGCCATGATAAACTTAATGTAGCCATAGGAATTTCTAAATGTTGTGAAAGGGCATGAATGGCTTGAACTGTTTCAATGGTCAATCGTTCACAACCTTCTTCACCATGTCGTGTTCCGGGTCGATTTTTTGAGAAGTGCCTTGTCCGTCGTCTTAAAAGTGGGATTTCTTCTACATTTGACCAACAACCTGCCAATAATCCCTGCATTAAAGGCATGTAAACCAGGACCCCAATATTATTTTCTCTACAAAAGGGAATTATTTCAAATTCTGGTGAACGAAATAGAAGGTTGTATCCAATCTGATTGGAAATGGCTACCCCTCCTTTAGAGAACCATTCTTGCATATTTTGAATTCCAAAATTGGATATTCCAATATAACGAATTTTCCCCTGTTCCTGCAGTCTTTTCATAGTAAGTGCGACTTCTTCAAAAGGAATATCCTTAGGTGGCCAATGTATTTGATATAAATCAATATAATCGGTATTAAGTCTTTTTAGACTTTCTTCACACGAACGAATTAATTGCTCTTGATGACAGTTTTGAGGGCTTACCTTTGTGGCGATAATTATTTTTGAGCGTTTCCCTTTATCAATCATTCGTCCTAACTGCGTTTCCGATTCTCCTGAACCATACATTTCTGCAGTATCAAATAAATTTACACCGATATCTATTGCATAATCGACGACTTCTTTAACCTCTTTTTCATCACTTTTCCCCCAGAAAGAAGAGTCTCCTATTTGCCATGCTCCAAAGGCAATAACAGAGACCCTTAAATTAGATGAACCTAATAGCACATATTCCATGAGTATAGCTTTTTTACGGGTTGTTTAAATATTTTTATAATTATACATTTTTATTTGTATTTGTCAAATTGGTTTTGAAAGCAGTTTCTATAATTTCATGGGCATGATTGGCTATCTCATTAAGTTTATCCACTTTGCCTTGAAGCCGTTGTATAAGTTCCTGTTGGGCTTTTTGTAAGCGGTCTTCTTCTTCTGCTAATTTCCGAATCTGGTTATTTAATTGCATATTCAAATCATCAAAATAGGTTTGAATCTCAGAGATAATCTGCTCTTTACGCATTTTAATTTCGGTATTTGTTTTTTCCTTCAATCCCTGTATTAATGTTTTTTCAATATAAGTACTTATTTTTTCAATAAGTTTTTCTCTACGGATTTCATCTCCCCCCATAGAACGAGCAATCAGTCCTAAAATTCCCCCAAAAATTCCGCCTATTCCTCCTAAAATATATGCGGATATATGTGGGATAATTGGTAATGCGATACCTAAATAATCAGGCCAGGAAAATTGACTTAAGAACCCTTCTCCTATAATGGCTCCTGTAACCCCACCTAACAAAATACCTCCGATGAAAAATAGAAAATATGAAAGTGCAAGACTGGCGTCTATCGCAACAATGGCACCCCGTTCAAGATTGATTTTAGGTAAAGTGAAATGCTGGAAATTATATCCATTCTCCCGAATCTGATTTTTTATAAAGTTTTCATGTTGTTCTATGTACTGGTTTAATTCGGCAGACGCAGAATTTAAGTACTTGTCTAATATTTCTCCTAATTTTTCCTGGAGAGGAATATATTTGTTTTTTCGGGCTTTGGTAAGATTATCTCCGGTGCATAACCATTGACGAATAGGTTTGAAAATTTCATTTTCGATAGTCTGACGCGAGAATAATCGATTTATTAAATGTTCTTCTCCTTCATATTTTTCATCATTCATCTTTCCACCCTCAGAAAGAGTGTTTAATTGCCTGATAAGTTCTTCCATAAACTTAGAATTATTTTGTATTTCCTGATAAAGTCTCTTCCGTTCTTTTCGAATTCGCTCCAAACGAGGGTTTTGTTGAGCAAGTTGTATTTTCACTTCGAGAGGTTTTGCATAACGATATGCAAAATCGCGGATGAATCTGCAGACCGATGTTAATACCGCACCTTCACGATTTTCCGTGTATAAATAATCCAGCAGTCTGTTTTTGAATTGAAGGAAAGAACTTCGGTTCATAAGATAATTAGCAATTTCTTCTCCCGGATTGGGTGCTTGCTCCAATTGGTTTCTTATGTTGTAGGGAATGTGGATTTTTTCGTTTTTATCAATATCGCTTAATGTAATACTACCCCGTAATAATTGGGATGCATATAGCGCATATAAGGCAGATACAAAAAATATTTCCGGATTTTGAACAGTTCCTTCAAGACAACGGAGCAAATCTTTAGCAGGTCCTCTTCTCCCTTGCGTATCTATTTCTTCTGGATTTAACTGGTCGGATTTATTAATAACAAAAAACACCTTGCGTTGCCGTTCTTTTACTAATTTTGCAATAAAATCACGATTATGTTCATTGCCGGCACTTTGACTATCGAGTAAGCAAACGACAAGATGACAGTTAGGAATAATATCTTCGGTTACTTTTTTATGGGTTTCTGTAATACTATGGACACCGGGAGAGTCCACGAGGGCAATATCTTCTTCAACACTTGTTTCTGGAATGATGGCGATAACTTCTTCAATTTTTTCCCGTAGCACTTTGAGTTTGGGAAATTCTTCATCAGCCGTTAGTGTAACGATAGCACTAAGCGTTCTATACATATCTTCAGGATAATTTGATTTGTAATCCACGACCCAGTTGTTAAAAGTTTCATCCGGATGAACCTCTGCTTCTATCCCTGAATAGGAGAGGAAATCTCTCAATACCTGAACAACTTCCACCGGTATGGGTTGTTGAGCCCTCAGAACAACCTGCATGTTTTCACCCACCATAACATAAGTTACTTTAGCAGTGCATTCTTCCAATACCATGGGAAGGTAAGTAGCCCCGAAAAAGGTATTGATTAATGTTGTTTTACCAACATTAAATTCTCCTAAGAAAACAACACGATATTTACCATCTTTGAGTTCTCTTTTTTTGCCTTCAATACGCGTTTTTTCTAACTCTTTATCTCCCTCAAATTCAGGGTCAGAAATAAATTGTTCTAATGCTTTTAGAGCATCAAATGCCCATAGCCTATTTTCCTGATGAAGTTTTATAGACATTGTTACCACTCCTTATGGTTATTTTCTATACTAAATTATAAAATTATATAAATTTAACGAAATCATTTTCATAAAACCTGTTTTATTTGAGTCAATCGTTTGTATATGGAACTTATCTCTTCATTATCAGGGATTTTTTCCATCGCTTTTTTTAAGATAGAAAGAGCCTTTTCAATTTTCCCTTGTTTCTCATAAAAGATAATAAGATTTATATAAGTTTCTACCAATGTATCGTTGTACTCTAAGGCCTTTTGCCACATTTCGCAGGCTTGTTCTTCCTGTCCTGAGAGAGATAAGGCTAATCCGAGGTTATTCCATGCATTTGCATTATCGGGACATAGTTCCAGAGATTTTTGGAAGGCTATAACTGCCTTAATCAATTCATATTGGTTAATGTAAATATTCCCGAGGAGCAAATAAGCCTGGCAATTTGTGGGGGCATATTTTAAAACGGTATCAATCTGTTTTTGGGCATCGGAGAAATGTTCGGATTGGATAAGAAGATTAGCATAATTAATTCTGGCAAGGATATAGTCCGGTTTTATTTGAATACATTTCTTATATGCTTGTTCTGCTCCCCTTTTATTTCCTATTTGTTCATAAATCCAACCAAGATTATTCCATGCAATATAGAATTGGGGATTTAGTTTTAAAGATTTTTCATAAAAAAGAATAGCCTCTGTATATTTTCTATCAAACTCGGCGATTCGTGCTAACTGAAAATAAGAAATGGGATTACTGGGCTGAAGTGATGAAACTATCTCGTAATGACATTTTGCTTCGACGAAACGATGTTGATTGAAAAAAAGGTTAGCGATATTTGCGTGAGCCAGAGTAAAAGAAGGGTTACTTACAATAGCACGAGAATAAAAATATTGTGCTTTCTCATAGTCTCCTATTATTTCAAATAAATAACCTAATGCATTAAGTTCGGATGGTGAAGAAAGAGACAGAGAGAAGTTTCTTGTCAGAATATAAATGCCTTCAGAAGGTCTGCCCATTCTTCCTAATACCTGAGAATAGTTTATACGCGCAAAAAGATTATTGGGGTCAAGTTCTAATGCTTTTTTATAGTAAAACTTTGCTTTTGTCTCGTCTCCTTCTAATGAGGCTGAGACACCGTTCCGGAAAAACCATATGGATTGAGATGGCTGATAACCTGTTAGATTTTTACTGCCTATAAAAAAGGCAACAAAGAACAAAGCAATAATAAGAAAGATTTTTGTTTTTTTGTTTTTTTGTATAGCATTTATAAATTCATCGATAGAATAAACCCCCAAAATCATAATAAAAGGCATTATTGGAATACGGTATCTACTGGCAACAAAATAGGGAAGCACCGAAAAGAAATAAATGATTACAATTAATAAAGGTATTAAAACAAACAACTTTTTAAGATAATTCTCTTCTTTGGATTTTTGAAAGAAGGAGGATAATCCAGTAATTATTCCTGTAATAAATAATGCAAAATATATAGAAAAGCCCGGAAGGGGTTTTAAAATTTTTGAATAGTATTTATCCCATGCAGGGACAGTATCATTTGTGATTTCCGCAGGACCCCAAAATAAAAGAAATTTTTTTAGGATTAATGATAGCCATTCATTGGGATAATTTCGAATGTTGTTAAATGCGGATTTGTAAAAATACTTATTGGCTTCGGAAAAAGAAAATGCAGATTTTCCTAAACTTTTCCCTAATCCTCTAACAATTGCAGGATAATCGAAGCAGGACCATTCATCGCATCCAATCCATTCTTTCAGTTCCGGTATTCGAGGTTCTGCTCCATTTGATTTCGGATGATTTCCAACATAGAAATTTAGTCCCCCATAAGAAGATATAAATACAAAATCATGAGCGACGAAATAATTTCGGATAAAACAGGGGATTATAGGAATAGTTATCCCGAATAAGAATAAAAAGAACAGAATAAACAAACGGGAAAAAGATGGCTTTGTAGGAACAAATAAAAAAAATAGGAATGGGAACAAAATAAGTAAAAGTAATCCATTGGGTCGAAAGAGAGCAAATATTCCCAGGACAAATCCTAATAGAAAGGGATAAAGTTTTTTATTATTTTTTTCTTTCCATTGAAGTATTAGAAAGAACCATAGGAGAAGTAGCGTTATTGCAAATACAGGATAAGTTAGTTGGGATTCAAAATAGATAAATCCCCAGAAAGTTGCCATGAAAAGAGCAAGCAAATTGGCAAAACGTAAACTATAATACTTTTGAGATAAATACCATGCAAGGATAACATTTAAAATGCCAAATAGGTATTGAATTATTCTGGGTGCCCATTGATTTCTACCAAAAATGAGATATATTAAAGAAAGTAAATAAGGATACCCTGGAGGCCTACCATGAGGAGTAGTTCGAATTTCAGGGTCATTTACATAAGGAGGAAGTGTCCAATCTCCTGTGGCAATACCTTTTGCCCAGTAATCATTATATTGGGGGTCATAGAGTGGATTTGTAAACCAGGGTTCTTTACTAATTTCTTTTAGATATAAAATACGAAGACAAATTCCTAAGCATAATATAAACAATAAAATCCATGGTATATTTCTTTTGTGTATCTTTTGCAAATGGATTTCCTTTCTAAGCCATAGAGAATAAATTAATGAGATAAGGAAACTAAATCGCTCGGTAAAAAGCCCGGTGGAGTAATATAATCTCCTGTACCGTAAGAAAGCCCAATAACTCCTGTTGCATTTGTATCTACATTTAAGTAGTTAATATTTATTTTGCCAGTGAAATAAAATTCTATTTGAAAAGTATTCTTTGCTTCCCTATTCTCGTTCTGATAAGTAGGAACATTTTCATAAATAATAACTATCCTGTTTTGTAATTGTGCATAGGATATAGTCCCTGCATTATTTATATTATTTATTGGAAAAATAGAAATGCGGGGAGAGCGAAAGTGTCGTTCTATTTCCGTTGTACCTTTTTCACTTTTTGTTCTGGATGATGATGCAGAATTTTGAAACTCTATCCAGCCGAGATATGAGATATAAAGAGTATTATAACTTTGCCCATAAAAAAGTATTTTTTTTTCATCAGCAATTTGGAGTGTATATACATTTTTGAACAATGAAAAATTAATTATGGTTTTTTCATCAGGCTTTGTTGAAAAATCATTTATATGATTTGATGTAAGTTTATAAAAGTTCAGGCTATTATCTGGCATAAAGGACAAAGATTTATATGCAAGGTCAATATTTTTATCAAATATCTCCGTAAAATAGTTCGGAGCAGTTGTAATAGGTATAGAATAAGTTTCAAAGAAACTTTTTATATTAATATTTGCAGTTGCATATTCGGGATATACTTTTTCTGTATAAGAGTAAAGACGGTTTAGATATACTTGTATAGATATTTTGTCGTTTTTCCCGAGAATGGCTTCATTCGGTGTAACTTCCAACCAGGGTTTAGATGGAGTAATAGTTATTGCAATTTTAGCATCTGAATTCCCGCGATGAATAATTTCAAAAGTTTTGAGATTTTCCTCAGGGTCGAAGTGAATTGTTTTCGGGGTGATTGTAAGTTGACTACAGCCCAAAACAAAAAATAAAAGAAATGATATAAATATCTGTTGTAATTTATTTTTTATATCCATATAAAAGGGTACTTTTTTTGTAATGTTATGACCAAATTATAACAAAATAAAGCAAAAGACTTAATATTTCTTTATTGGGGAAATGGGTAATATTTTAATTACTTTGAAATTGAATGAGTTCTGCATTTGTAAACTTTACCTTATAAAGGAAATCCATTTGTCGAAGAGTAAGGGAATAATCAAATTCAGTTAGGGCAGAGATAGAATCTACTGGAACGATTACATTGTAATTGTGTAGTCGTGCAGATGAAACGGTATGTAAGACACAAATATTCGCAACGGTCCCAGCAACAATCACAGTTTCAATTCTATAAATTTTCAAGATATGTTCCAGAGGTGTTCCAAAAAATGCATCATAGCGAAGTTTTTCTATGACAATATCATGGGTTTGTGGTTTTAGTTCATCAATGATTTGCCATCCCCAACTCCCTTTAATTACATGTTCCCCCCAGATAGGAAATTCTACGGGGTCATCGTGAAAATGTGTGTCCTGTGTGTAAATTATCTTTACATTTGATTGTCTTGCTTTGTCTATTAATAATTTAATTGGCAGAATAATCTTTTGTGCATTGGAGGAGAACAATTTTCCATTTGGATGGACAAAATCATTTTGCATGTCCACAATAATAAATGCAGATGATTTGCCAGAAATTGTTATATCATTAATATTAATCTCAAGTTCCATAATATTCCCTTATGACTTATATTGAATAAAGAGTAAACTTATATTGTAAGCCAGAAGGGATAATGATTAAAAACGAAATCTTTAAAACAATTTTTATAACGCCCCAATTTCAGTGGCTTTAGGTACTTCAATCAGTTTTCCAGAGTGGACATCATAAATATAACCATAAATGGGAACCGTTTTTGGGACCAATGGATGTTTTTTTATCCTTTCAACATCATCAATTACACTCTGTTCGAGATTTGTGAATGTAAGCCAATTTATATATTGTCCAAATGAAGACCCATTCCCTTTTACGGGATTTTTCCATTGCTTCCCATCAAAAACCGCTGTTTCAAGGCTTTCCGATAATAATGCATGCATGATTTCATTTGTAAACAGTTGCATTCCGCAATCGGTATGATGAATTACAAACCATTCCTTTGTTCCCAGAAGTTTATGGGATATAACTAATGAGCGGATGGCATCATCGCTTGCTCTCCCTCCAGCATTGCGAATGACATGGGCATCTCCTTCTGATAATCCTGCAAATTTAGCAGGGTCAAGTCTTGCATCCATACATGTTAATATTGCAAATTGTCTTGCTGGGGGTATCTGTAGAGAACCTTTATCAAAATGTTGGGCATAATTCTTATTGGCAGAAAGAACTTCGTTTAATCTATGGCTCATTGTTTATCTCCTTATATAATTTTTTAATTGTATACATAAAGTAAACAAAAAATATTCCATAAATTTTCCCTATGATAGTTTGACTTTTTTATGTGATATAATTTATGTGATATAATTTGTAAAATGTAAATTAGGAGGGTTTGATTGTGATTTTGCTTTTAACAATTCTTGGAATCGTTCTTTTTGTCGGTGCTTATTTTACATACGGAAATTTTTTAGTACGCCTGTTCGATTTAAGAAATGACCGGAAAACTCCGTCGGAAGAACAATATGATGGGATTGATTATTGTCCCGCACACCCATCTGTTTTATTAGGACATCATTTTGCATCTATTGCCGGTGCAGGTCCTATAGTGGGTCCTATTACTGCGGGAGGTTGGTTTGGGTGGCTTCCAGTTTATTTATGGGTAGTGTTGGGTTCCATTTTTATTGGAGGTGTTCATGATTTCGGGTCGTTGGTAGCATCTATGAGACACAAAGGTTTATCTATGGGAGAGGTGATAGACCAATGGGTGAGCCGAAAGGCAAAAATTTTGTTCTTATGTTTCACATGGCTTGCTTTGGTTTTGGTAATTGCTGTGTTCTTACAATTATCTGCAGATAGCTTTGTTCAGGACACTGCGGTTGCCTTTTCTGCAACATTATATATTTTCTTAGCCCTTATTTTTGGGATAATGATTTATCGGTTTCGTATTCCACTTTTATATGGCTCTATCGTTGCTATTCCTCTTGTTTTAGTATCTGTATGGATAGGTAAGATGAATTTTATTCAAGAAAATTTTATATTATCAATGGAAACATGGCGCTGGTTACTAATTGTTTATATCTTTTTTGCTTCCGTTTTGCCTGTATGGCTATTACTTCAACCACGGGATTACCTTGCTTCTTACTTGCTATATTTTGCTGTATTAATTGCCAGTATCGGAATATTTTTAGGGGGAAATTCATTTGACATTTCTCTACCTGTATTTAAATCATTTGTTCCTGATAAAAATACTTATCTCTGGCCTATGTTATTTGTTACGGTTGCTTGTGGTGCGGTATCCGGTTTCCACTGTATGGTTGCAAGTGGAACTACCTCAAAACAAATAAGATGTGAGACCGATGCAAAACCTGTGGGTTATGGGGCTATGTTGTTAGAAGGTTTCGTGGCAATTATTGCATTGGGTTGTATTATGTTGGTTGGGAAAATCCCTGAAAAAGGGGGACCTCTCGCTGTTTTTGGAGAAGGTTTCGCAAAGTTTGCAGGAATTATCCACATTAACCCGGATTTGGGAAAATCGTTAGGTATGCTGGCAGTTAATTCCTTTATATTGACGACATTGGATACATCTACTCGATTAGCACGCTATCAATTGCAAGAACTCAGTAAAATGAAATTAGACCGTTTTTCAGCAACAATAATTAGTGTTATTACTGCAATGTTATTGCTTTTTATTCGCACGGGGGATACGCCCGCATGGAAAATCATCTGGCCTATTTTTGGAGCGTCCAATCAATTGGTCGCTGGTATTGCTTTACTCGGAATTATGGTTTGGGTTGCAAGAGGCTTGGGGAAAAAATATCACTTTGTTCAGATTCCTATGATTTTTATGCTTATCACTACCATTTCAGCTCTAATACTCTTCATGATAAGCAATTTCCGTAGTCATCAATATATATTAGTTATCATTGCAGGGTTATTAATTTTCCTCGCTATTTTACTGATTTGGGAAACATGGACTGTGTTTCATCGTTTTCGGAAAGAAAAATTAAATTGATTATTTCTGAATACATAAGAGACATAAATCTTCTAATGTTTTCCCTATAATCTCAGGATTGTGTTTGACTTGAATAGTATTACGAGCATTTTTCCCTAATTCTTCACGAAGGGAAGGTGTTTTCATAAGTGTAATAAGTGATTGAGCGAAACTTTCTATATCATTATCCGGAACAACTATTCCATTGAAACCATTTTGAATTCCATAAGCGGAACTTTCGCAACAAACTATAGGTTTTCCACTTGCCATTGCATTTAGTAGTTTAATGGGATAGCCAGACCATGAGACACGAGGTATTGCCATTATGGAATCTTCTTTGAGCAGTTTTTTTAACGAATCAAATGTGCCAATATGGACAAGTTCTGCTCCTTGTATTTTTTGTTTCTCAAATGTCCCTATAATTAGCCGTGTTTCCGGGATTTCTTTTCGCACACGGTCTATGACATGAAAAAGAAAATCGAGGTTTTGATATTGGTCTAAATTGCCTGTGTATAAAATAGGGGGAAGGATATCTTTTTGTATTTGACTTACCGGGAAGGATATAGAATCTACCGGGGGAGGAATGATACAGAGTTTTTCTTTTTTTATTCCCTTTAGTAATAAATTGGCTCCAAGTCGTTCATGAGGTGTAATTATATAATTTGCTTTTTGTGGAAATTTCATATCAATGTATTTGCCTAATAAAGCAAAAAAATTTTTTCCACGATTAAAGTAATAAGGCAATTCATCACTCATTGCATTGTGAGCATGATAGATAACAGGACGGAAGCCAGAGAGGAGAGCAATAATAAGACCTTCATAATTATGTGCGAATAGTACTTGAATTTTTTGCTCATGACAGACTTTTTGAACTGTTTTTACCATAAGCAGGTCGAGCCAGATTTTTTTTATAGAAGGGCCTGCAGAAGTCCGATTTTCACCGAGTATGTTAGGACATCGATGTATCTGGAAATTATCAGTAGAATGATTTGTCCCATATCCATATACAATCAAATGAATATCATGTCCCCTTTTTTGTAAAGCAAGAGCATTTTCACGGATAAATGCCTGTGAACCCTGAGGAACAGGATACGGACACCCTGCTACAAATGCTATTTTAAGACTCATTGCCAATAACCTATCATTTTCATTTGTTGGGTTAATAACCATTCTTCATAAGGAGTTAATTCTTTTTCTTCGCTATCAGGAAATTGAAAATCATTATTTATTAGTAAGGAACCTAATAATGGTTTCCCATCAAGGGGCGGACACGGGATTTGCATAACTCCAGCAATGGTGCTTGCTACATCTTCAATTCTAGCACTCTTATTATCAACCTTTTCAGATATGCATAGAATCCCTTCCTTTTTGTGATGACCATTCATACCTTGTCCTTTTGTCCCTTGAAATTCGTTAGAATGAAGAATGTGAAATGTGTCCGTGCCTCTGGAACGAACACAACAAGGTATAGCCCCATTATCTTCTTTTAATTCAAGTATTATATCAGGTGCTTTTTCTGTATAAGGACCTTTATATAAATCTTCTCGAAAATGAGCATTTTTTACAAATTGCCATTTTTTTAATTCCTCACATAAATGATAAATAAATTCAAAATAATTCTCTTCGGGAATAATTCCATGAGGTTCTCTACCTTTCAAATTAATTCTTACGGATGGAAAATAATCTAATTCTTCTGAAAAAGCAGAAGTACTTAGCCAGTCAATCCTTGAAAAACGAGATTGACTTTCCAGTTTCTCAACATAACCTTTGAAATACCTGAATAGAGAAGTTTGGAGATTATAAGGAAATAGTTTTAAAGCAAGATTTTTTAATAAAGGGGTTCTATCAGAACGGAAATGCAAATAACCTTTTTGAGCAAGCCAATTATTGATATATAGTACGGTTTTACTGGAAGATTGGAAACCGTGGTCTGATACAATCAAAATTAAGCAATTGTTATATTTTCTTTGAATTTTTTTTACGATTTTATAGAAAATTGTATCGAGGTGTTGATAAATAGTTGGTATGGCATCCTTAAAACCATTCTGATAGCGGGGAGAGGATTCATCCCAGAACATCCAGAAATGATGACTTACCGTATCTGTCTCGTTGAATATGGAAATAAAAAGGTCCCAGTCTTCATTTTCCAATAGGTTTAATATAATTTGCTCCTTTCTTTTTAATCGTTCTAATAATTTTGTTACTGCTTGTTGGTGCCATCCTTTTTTTATATTATTTTCATTGATACCACCATATCCCCAGTTTTTTACAGAGGAAAAGATTTCTTGTGGATATACCTGTTCGGGTGTAATTTTTCCGGGTAAAGGCGATACAAAACCAGAAATCATAATCCCATTAATTTTTTCTACAGGATATGTGCCAGGAACTCCTATTACAATACTTCTTCCCCCTGCTTTTGTTAGCCAATTCCAGACAGCCGGGAATTTACGAAAAGAGCCATTGGTAAAACGGATTTGATAAGTTCCATTCATTATTTCAGTAAAGTCGAAATAACCATGTTTACCGGGGTTAACACCTGTAAAACAGGATGTCCATGCGGGAATGGTTGCGGGTGGTATAGTGGAAGAAAGATTGAGAAAAGAACCTTCCGAGATAAATGATTTTAATGTAGGCAACCACCCTTCATTTATTCCCCTTTCAATTACCTGTCGAGTTGCCCCATCCCAGCCTATAACAACAACCTTTTTATTCATAAGAATCGGTGACTATAAAATTAAATATAATATTTAGATTTATAATTACATTTTTAATATATAAGGGGCTAAAATCCATGCCCATCCACCCAGTCCAATACTTGCAACTATTCCTAAAAAAGATAGCCAGAAGAGAAAAAAGTTTAATATCATCAATGCAAAGGAAGAACTAAAAGATAGTTCTCTTTTTACCATAAGCCACCATGCACCTAAGAACCAACCGATAATTGGAAATAGATTTAAAAAGGTAAGTATTACAGTATCTAAAAACCAGTTAGTTATCCCAATAACTTTAGTATCTCCAAATGTTTGAGCCCTTGTCCCTTGTAAGGATAGCCAGAAAAAACCTTGCATTAGAAGTGGCCAGAGTATCGCAAAGGTTAAAGTCCCCTCGAGTGATACCGAAATCCAGTCTTTGTTAATAGTTACCATAAGTCCCCACCATCCTATGAAAGGCATTCCTATGGAAAACAGAAATAGTAAAAGCCACAAAACCCTTTTTGTATATTCCCAAATAATAGATGGGGGAGATTGAGGTTCTTTTGTTAATGTATGATGTAATGCATTGGCTTCTTCTGCCCATTGCATTATTTTTTCTTTTAATACTTTTGCTTTCTCGTCTCTATAACGGGCTAATAACTCATCGCATAAAAGCATAGCATCAGCAAAATTTCCTAATCGTGCAAGACACATGGCACGACCATAAGCAACTTTCTTTTCTCCCGGATTTTCCTGTTCAAGTTCATCAAGTAATTTTAATGCCTCGGTATATTTCTTTTCCTCGTACAAACTTTCCGCCTGTTTTAGTTTTTGTTTGCTTGTCAGCATTACGAAGTATCCCTATTTCCTGATTTTTTTGATAGTGGTATATCACCCGATATAAAGGTTTTTAATCGCTCTTTTCCCTTAACAGGTAAATTATTGTATATCTTTTCTAACACTTCTTTTGATTTTTTTGCAACTGCTTCGTGAATCTGTCGTTTATCAGTAATTTTTAATTCCAATTGAACGATGAAATCTTCTAACTGACGGTCCAGTTTATTGATTTCCATTTGTGTGGTTTCTAATGGTTTCGGAATTTGTGGATTTTCTAACCACAAAGGAGTTATCTTTTCATGTTTTTCATTAGCGTATGCCTGATAAATAGGGTCTTTTATAATACATTTCTGATATTGTTCCAGAAAAAATGAGTATAACGCATCTATTCCTGCTATCTGGATGTTAGGTTTTTCGGTTACCCTTTTTACTATTATCGATAGCGTTTTTAGATATTCCTCCGCTCTTTTATTTAAAAGCATCTGAAAGTGGAGACTGAACAAACTTTTTGACTTTCTGTTAGGGATACACTGATTTAATAAAAACAATCGAAGTTCTGGTTCTTCTTGCTCCTCCCCCATACTAAATATCAAGTAGTCAACTTCTGAACTTTTCTCTATCAAGATTCCACAGTATTCCAGAGCATAACTGATATTTTCTTCACATTTGAGAGAGATTTCTTCTTCAGTCCAGTGTTTCTGTTTTCCTTCTTCTCTTGCTGATTTAATACTTTCACGACATGCCCGTATAAGTTCACGTGGAGTTAGCGAACGAAATAAGTCAAATGGATACTTTTTATTAACTGTCCGAGAATATCTTGTTTTATTGGGAATGTCGGATTCTCTTATTTCATCAAACTGTTGGATTAATCCCTGGATATGTTCCCAATAGTTACGAATAGGCTGATGGGAATTTGTTGAAAGTGGTATATTTGTTTGTGAAACAGAGAAACAAATTACAGTTGTCAGTAAATAAAGAAACATATCTATACTTGAATTAATATTTTTAGTTTGTGTTTTTACTTCTTTTACAATTAAAATTCTCTTTATTTTATTATATTTGAATATATATAAAACAATTTAATGATTTAGGAGAAAAATGATGAAAAGAGCACATTTAACTCTCATAACAGTATCTTTCTGTTTGTTCTGGGTTTTTTGTTGCGTTCAATCCTATTCACAAGGTTTGTTCACACCAGCACTTCCCAGCGGTTTAAAAGCCTACGCCCCTGACCGTTATTTCCAAGTTGTTCCTCGTATAGTTCCTGCGGATAAAGAAACTACAATTCAAATTATTTCACGATTTGATGCTTTCCCCAAACCACTTCATACCTATAGGATGACTTATACCCCTGTCGGAAGATATGCAACACAGACAGGTTGGACTAAGGCTCAGGCAGAAGAAATCGTGCCACAGAATAATATATTCACAATAAAAAAATATTTTGAAGCAGAACAGGAACACATCTTTCGATTAGAAGAAATTACCCCAGATAATAAGGTCAAAGAAATAGGCAATTTTCATGTATATTCCTTAAAACCTGATTTGTTCGCTCTTCGTCCCTATAAAGGGGATTTCCATATGCATAGTTACCGTTCAGACGGCAAAGAATCTCCAGGATACGTGGTCGGAAGCATGCAGAAGAGTAGGTTATGATTTTATGGGTTTATCAGACCATCGAAATTATTCAGGTTCATTAGAGGCAATTAAACAATTTGAAGGTTTGCCCATTGATTTGCGTATTTACCCTGCAGAAGAAGTTCATCCTCCGGATAATCCGGTTCATTTTGTAAGTTTTGGAGCAAAAGAAGGAATTACAGAACTTTACAGAACAGATGATAAAACTTATCGCGAAGAGGTTCAAAATATAATGAATACTCTTGGTGATATGCCTTATGGCGTGGATAAATTCCAATATGCTTCCTGTTTGTGGACATTCCAAAAAATTAGAGAAAGAGGTGGATTAGGTATTTTTGCTCATCCCTATTGGAGACCGGGAAATACAAATTATATTGCAAATGCGTTAGTAGATTATTTATACGAAACAACAATTTTTGATGCAGTAGAACTTATCAGTGGTTTCAGTTGGGATGAACTGCAAGAGGTAGATGTGAATAATTTACAGTTAGCAAAATACATCGAAGCAAAATCAAAAGGGAAAAAAGTCCCTATTGTAGGAATTAGTGACAGCCACAGTTGTGAGAATCATGATATGTTTGGAAGATATTACACCCTTTGCTTTTCTCCTTCGCTTGAATTTAATGATTTAATTCATGCAATTAAAGAAGAAAATGCGGTCGCAGTTGAAACTCCTGGTGGACAATTACCCCGTCCTTATGGACCTTATCGTTTAGTTGCTTATACCCACTTCTTATTACGTTATGTCTTGCCTTTACATGATGAGATGTGTTTTGAAGAAGGAAGATTGATGATTGAATATGCGGGTGGAAATAAGGATGTTATCGAGAACTTAAAATTATTAAAAGGACAGGTAAAAAAATATTATGATATTATTTGGGCAAAATAACGGTTTTCCTATATATAAATATTTACTTGCCTAATTTTCTATTTATTTTTTGTAAAGGAGGTAATATGTTTGTCGGAATGTTAACAGCAGCATTTGCTGACCAAACATTGGATAAAGTAATTGATTTTGCAGAAACAGCAAATATAACAGGTCTGGAAATTATTTCGTATCCAGGGAGTCTTCATATTGACCCGGTAAAATTAGATAAAAATAAAATTAAATCCATTCGTGATAAGCTGGAAAACCAATGTTGTGTTATTACTTCTCTTGCTTACTATGATGCTTCAATAACAGACCCTAAGAAATGTAAAATGGTTCAAGAAACCGCAAAGCAAGTGATAGATTCCGCTGTTAAACTGGGAGTGGATACAATCTGTATGTTGAGTGGTTTTCCGGCTTCGGGTATGAGCAAAATTGAGACAATACGAAAAATTCTACCCAGGGCATTTGCACCTATTTTATCCCATGCTCGCAAAAAAAATATTCGAATTGCTTTGGAAAATTGGTATCAGACAAATTTGCAAGGATTGGATACCTTCGAGGAAATATTTAAAGCAATACCCGACGATAATTTCGGATTAAATTATGACCCTTCTCATCTGGTTCATCAAGAATGCGATTATTTATTCCCGGTGTATGAATATAAGAATCGGATTTTCCATACCCATGCAAAGGATATATTGATTGATTATACAAAAAAGTCAAAAACAGGTATTTATGGAGAAGGATGGTGGAGGTATGTATTGCCCGGGTTTGGTGTTATACGATGGGGAGAATATATTAGTCATCTGAAACACAATGGATATGATGGTGTTTTAAGTATTGAACACGAAGATAGTTGTCAATCTCGTGAAGAAGGTTTTATAAAAGCAACATGGCATCTGGAATCTTTCTGTTAAGTAAAAATGGAAAAAGAAAATATCCAAAAAAATCAACAAACCGATATAGATGAGTTTGAATTAAAACGAAGAGAACTCTGGGAAAAAAGAATTCAAATAGAAAAAAAACTTAATTTATATGAAGGGGATGAATTTCAAAAAATTAATGGCTTCGAATATCTAAAAACAAAGACAATATCTTTTTTATTAAAATGTTTAGGGCTTTATGGAAGAGGGCAATTAAATGCTTCCAGGGTTAATCTACACAAAATAAAATTTGTTTACCCTGATATCCACAAAGAATTGCATGGATTTAAAATTTTATTTATTGCGGATTTGCACTTATCACAAACATATCTTTCCTGGTTCATTGCAGGGTCAAGTGTTTTACAGCAAATCCAAACACCTGTGGATTTGATTCTTTTAGGAGGGGATTATCGTTTTGGATATTTTGGTCCGGAAGATTTTGTTGTACCAATGATAAAAGAAATGTTAGAACCTGTAGAATCAAAATATGGAATATATGGGGTATTGGGAAATCATGACATAAGTTCTGTAAGGGAAAAATTTAATGAAGCCGGAATACATATTTTAGTAAATGAAGGAGTAGTAATAAATCACAACGGTGCTAAATTATGGATTAGTGGTGTAGATGTACAACACGGATTTGAATGTGCCGATGTGGCATCTTCTATTATCCATGCTCCCAAAGAAGCGTTTAACATTATGCTTTCCCATTCCCCCGAAGTAATAGAAGAAGCATTACTCTGGGGTGTAAATCTTTATCTTTGTGGTCATACTCATGGCGGACAAATTGGTCTGCCGTTATTAGGACCTATATATGTCAATGCCAATTGCAAACGGAAATTTGCCTCTGGCAAATGGGAATATCGAGAGATGAAAGGATATACTTCATCTGGATTGGGCACCACAGATGTACCCGTTCGTTTTAATGCTCAGCCAGAGATAGTAATGATAGATATAGTAAAAATACCTTACGACTTGAAATGATAATTTTCAATATGTTATAAGTAATATTTAGTGATTGTTCCTTTTAAAATATGGAATAAAATGTTTGACAAATGTGTTAAATGTTTGTTAAATTAAGGCAAAATATAAAAGCGTGTATTAATAAAGTTTTTTTGATGAAAATTTTTTGAAAAAATTTAAAATAATTTGCATTTCAGTAAAGAAATATGGTATATATTTTTTTAAGTTTATAAATTGTGAATATAAAGGATAAAACAATTAATATAACAACTCAATTAAATATGAGGAGTTTAGCGATGCAGAAAAAGAATTTGTTAGCGCTGGTTTTAGTTACACAAATCATCCTGCTGTTATCAGGATGCACCCCTAAGATTGGTGTAAGTCCCACTTCCATAGACTTTGGAAAAGACTTAGACCAGGCAAAGATTAAAGTGTGGAATGATAAGTTTATCATTCTTAAAAAACTTGTGTTTAAGGTAGAAAGTAATGTCAACTGGGTAGTTGGCATTATGCCTACTCAGGATGTAAGTAAGAAAAGAAAGGATGTGAAAGAAGTTACTATCCTTGTCTCACGGGAAGGATTACCTGCAGGAGAACATACGGGGAAAATAATTGTATCGCAGGTTGACCCCAAAACAGGTAAAAAAGTAGTTCCTCCTGTAGAGATACCAATTAAAATAACTGCAGAGGGTGGAGAAGGAACACCAGAAGGCACGCCAGAAGGTGAAAATCCAACACCATCCATCGTGAGTGTCCTTGAATCTTTGGGGTTTGGAGGTGGTGGCTCTAACTTTACATACAATGATGTCGCCGATAATTTACAACAAATAAAAGCCAAAATACAAGAAATATTAGGTTTTACAATTAATATAGAATTGTTAAGAGAATGCAGTAACACAATCTCTGAAAATTATTTTATTCGGCAGGTACCTGTA
>JBMFRC010000001.1:0-421442 GCA_049968235.1 Candidatus Hydrogenedens sp. | reverse complement strand
CCGGAGGGAGTAGAGATGGTGATGCCTGGAGATAATATTCGTATACGTGCGAAGTTGATAACGCCGATAGCGATGGCGGAGCAGTTGCGATTTGCCATTCGAGAAGGTGGACGAACCGTAGGTGCGGGTGTCGTCAGTAAAATTATAGAGTAATTACCTTGTTAAAGGAGAGATAAAGTGAGCATTCGGTTAAGAATTAAGTTAAAGGCATATGACCATAGATTGTTAGACCAGTCCGCAAAGGCGATTGTTATTGTTGCAAAGAAGACAGGTGCTGCGGTTCGTGGTCCAGTGCCTTTACCGATGGAAATGCACAAATACACAGTAAATCGCAGTCCGCATGTAGATAAAAAGTCGAGAGAACAGTTTGAAATGCGTGTTCACAAAAGACTTATAGACATAATTAATCCAGGACAAGCCACGGTGGAAGAACTTACCAAACTGGCTTTACCGCCCGGCGTGGATGTGGAAGTTAAACAGTAAATGAAAACTAATTAACGCTTAATAGTAAGGATATCCCAAGAATGGCAACGGGAATTCTGGGTAAAAAATTAGGAATGACACGGATATTTACGCAGGATGGACAGTGGATAGATGTAACCCTTGTCCAGGCAGGTCCGTGTGTAGTCATTCAAAGAAAAACAGAGAAAAAAGATGGTTATGAAGCAGTTCAGGTCGGTTTTGATGATATAAAGCCGAAACGATGCACCAAACCCCTGAAAGGACATTTCGAGAAAGCAGGTGTTCCGCCGAAGCGTTTCTTAAAAGAATTTCGCGTGGAATCAGATAACCCTCTAAAACCCGGTGACGAAATTAAATTAGATATATTTAAGATAGGTGACCGGGTAGACATTTCTGGAAAGTCCAAAGGAAGAGGATTTGCGGGCGTCGTGAAACGGTATGGATATAGCGGAGGTCCGGGAACTCATGGCTCAAATTTCCATCGTAGACCGGGTTCCATAGGACAAAGTGCCTATCCCGCAGAAGTATATAAAGGGAAAGGACTTCCGGGCCACATGGGAAATGTCCGTGTGACGGTTCAAAATCTGGAAGTTGTAGATGTCGTCCCTGAAAAGAATTTGCTAGTAGTTCGTGGTTCTATCCCCGGTGCTAATGGGGGTTTAGTTGAAATAAAGCACACTGTAAAAATAAAAAGGAATGCATAAACCATGGCTGTAATACCGGTCATTGATACACAAGGAAAATTGCAGTATGAACGGGAAGTAAAATCGGAAGTATTTGATGCCCCGATTCGTGAGACCTTAGTCCATGAAGTGATACGGGCATTACGCAGTTCCCTTCATACAGGACAGCATAAAACGAAAAATCGCGGAGAAGTGAGCGGAGGTGGTAAAAAACCTTATCGCCAGAAAGGAACAGGAAATGCCCGACATGGAAGCACCCGTGAACCGCAAATGCGTGGTGGCGGTATTGTTTTCGGACCTCGTCCCCGCGATTATCGTATTGATGTCCCTGTCAAGATGAAACGATTGGCGTTATCTAGTACATTAAGCGACCGTCTAAGAAATCAAAGGCTTTTCGGACTTGCGGGATTCAAAGTAGAACAGGTGAAAACGAAAGCCGTTGCTGATATTTTATCAAAAATACATCCCGAAGAGAAGAAAACGCTTATTATAACGCAATCGATAGATAATAATCTTATGCTTTCTACTCGCAACATGCCCAATGTAGAAGTAAGAACCGCAGGAGATGTTAATGCCTACGATGTATTATGGGCATATAAAATATTTATTCAGGAAGAAGCCATTCCTTCATTGGAGGAAAGATTATCATGAGCTATGAAGTCTATCATATCATAAAAAAACCGGTGATAACCGAAGAGTCACAGATCCAGACAGCAAAAGCCAACCAATATACTTTTCAGGTTGCATCAAAAGCCAATAAAATTCAAATTAAAAGAGCAGTAGAAACTATGTTCCCGGGTGTTCATGTAGTAAGTGTGAACACCATGAACTATAAAGGTAAAACACGAAGAAATTTTAGAACCCGTCAGATGGGGAAAAAAGCGGACTGGAAAAAAGCTATCGTTACCCTTCGGGCGGGCGAAAAAATTGAACTCGTTTAGGAGTTATAAACAATGCCGGTAAAGAGATTTAAACCTTATACACCGTCTCGCAGACATATGACGGTGGCTGATTTTTCAACTCTGACAAAAAAAGAGCCGGAAAAGAATTTATTAATTTCGTTCAAACAAAAATCGGGACGAAATAATTTAGGTCGCATCACAGTCCGCAGACGCGGAGGAGGACATAAACGGCTTTACAGAGTTATTGATTTCCGTCGTGATAAAGATGGTATTCCGGGTAAAGTTACTGCAATTGAATATGACCCGATGCGTTCTGCTAATATCGCTCTTATCACATATCTGGATGGTGAAAAGAGGTATATTCTTGCTCCCCAGGGTTTAACTGTTGGTCAAACGGTAATGAGTGGCGAGAATGTTGATTTTGAAGTAGGTAATTGCCTTCCTCTTATAAAAATCCCATTGGGGACTATGGTCCATAATGTAGAACTTACGCCGGGCAAAGGTGGGCAATTAGCCCGTTCAGCAGGAAACAGTTGCCAGATACTTGCTAAAGAAGAAAGGTTTGTTGTATTGCGTATGCCCTCCGGTGAGATGCGAAAAGTATTGAGTATTTGTCGGGCGACTATCGGAGTGGTTGGCAATGAGGAACATATTAATATCAGTCTGGGGAAAGCAGGTCGTACTCGCTGGTTAAGTTGTCGACCTAAAGTTCGCGGGGAAGTAATGAACCCTGTAGACCATCCGTTGGGTGGTCGGACTCGCGGGGGTAGGCATCCTGTAACTCCCTGGGGAAAACCGACCAAAGGATATAAGACCCGCAAGAAGAATCATCGGACAAATAAATATATATTAAGAAGAAGAAACGAGAAATAAGTAGGAGATAAAAAGTGCCTCGTTCACTGAAAAAAGGATATTTTATTGACGCATCACTGCTGGATAAAGTATTGAAACAGCAGAGTACCGGTGACCATAAGGTAATAAAGACCTGGTCACGTCGTTCTACCGTTATCCCTGAAATGGTAGGGCTAACCATAGCGGTTCATAACGGCAAATCCTTTATCCCGGTGTTTATAACTGAGAATATGGTTGGGCATAAATTAGGTGAGTTTGCTCCAACCCGCGTTTTCCATGGACATCCGGATAGTAAAAAGAAATAGGAGTTAAACCATGATTTCTGCAGAAGCCCATTTAAGACATTTACAAATAGCACCTCGCAAAGTGCGATTGGTGGTTGATTTAATACGCGGACGCAAAGTTGCAGAAGCGAGGGATATCCTAACCTTTACATTAAAACGTTCCGGTGAACCTTTGCTGAAACTATTGCAGTCCGTTGTCGCCAATGCAGAAGAAAAAGCGAGGCAGAAAAAAGTGCGAATAGATACAGATGAGATGCAGATTACGGAGGTTCGTGTAGACCCAGGGAGAATCGTCCGTTCTTATCAATCAGCACCTCGGGGACGAGCAGTCCGTATTCGTCATCGTCATTCACATATACACATTGTTATTGCAGGCGAAGAAAGAAAACCAACACCCGCAAAGAAAAAATAAAAGGAGATACGCGTGGGACAAAAAGTTCATCCATTTGGCTTCCGTTTAGGAGTCATAGAAAAATGGTCTTCTATCTGGTATAATGAAAGAGAATATACATCATTATTTCATGAAGACCTGAAAATCCGTGAATATTTAAAAAAGCGATTGTTTGCCGCAGGTATAGCCCGTATTGATGTAGAGCGAGCCGGAAAAAGGGTAAAAATTTATATTTATACCGCAAGGCCGGGTCTTGTTATTGGTCAAAAAGGTGCCGAATTAGAAAAAGTAAAGACCGAAGTAGAAATCTTGTGCCCTGGTAGAATGGTGAATTTACAGATTGTTGAAGTAAAGTTGCCGGAACTAAATGCTCAATTAGTAGCAGAAAACATTGCTCTTCAAATAGAAAAACGAGCTTCCTTCCGCCGTGCCATGAAACGAGCTGTCGAAAGTGCATTGCGGGCAGGAGCCAAAGGTATCCGCATTCGTGTTGCAGGCAGATTAAACGGAGCCGAAATTGCCCGTGCTGAACAAACACACGAAGGTAGCGTTCCTCTACATACTTTAAGGGCATGGGTTGATTATGGTGTGGCAACCAGTTTTACCACTTATGGAACCATTGGCGTAAAAGTGTGGATATATTTAGGGGATATTGAACATAAAAAATTTGTTAGCGGTGTAGCAGGTGTTGAAACTGTGCGAATGACACCTTCTCGTGGTGATCGTTCGGGAAGACCTGTTCGAAAAGCACCCCAAAACAAACAAACGAATGGTTGAGGAGTCTAAAACATGTTATCTCCACGCAGAACAAAATATAGAAAACAACAACGCGGAAGAAGACGCGGCGTTTCTAAAGGTGCTACGGAAGTTAATTTCGGCGAATATGGACTTAAAGCACTGGAAACCGCATGGATTACTGCCCGTCAGATAGAAGCGGCGCGTATTGCCATTACACGACATCTCAAACGTGGAGGAAAAATCTTCGTTCGCGTTTTTCCGGATAAACCTATTTCTAAAAAACCTGCCGAAACTCGTATGGGTAAAGGCAAAGGAGCACCGGAAGAATGGGTTGCCGTCGTAAAAAGAGGGCGTATCCTTTTCGAGGTGGAAGGAGTAGAGCAAAATTTAGCAGAAGAAGCGTTTCGTTTGGCTGGACATAAATTGCCCATTAAAACAACATTGATAAAACGAAGTTAATCGTTTATAAAAGGATGAATAAAAATGCAGGCGAAAGATTTACGCGATAAAAATAGCGAGGAATTGATGGCACTCCTCGAAGAACGAAAAAAAGAGTTGATTAATTTTCGACTGAAATTAGTAACAGGTGTTGTAGATAATGTTCGGGCGGGTCGTGTTACCCGTAAAGATATTGCTCGGATAAAGACAATTTTAAGAGAACGAGAATTATCTGAAGAAGGTAAGCAAAAAGGTAAGAAGAAAAAGTAGAACAATCTAAATGGAGAATCAGGAATTGCGAACTATGAGTTCAGAAAATACGAAAACAACAGGATTGAAAAAAGAACTCGTTGGAATTGTTACGAGTAGCGCTATGAATAAAACCATAACGGTGAGCGTAGAACGGTTAAAGTATCATCCTCTTTACAAAAAAGGGGTCAAACGAACAAAGAAATATAAGGCGCATGACGAAGAAAACAAAGCCAAAACTGGGGATATTGTTCGTATTCGTGAGTGCCGTCCTTTAAGTAAGACCAAACGTTGGAGATTGGTAGAGATAATCCAATCTGCGGATGTTCTTAAGAAAAAAGGTATAGAGGAAGCATTGCAGATAGATGAAACCAGTGAACTTATAAGTTCCGAACAACCAGCAGAGGAGTAAAAATTCCAATGATTCAGATATATTCGCGATTAAAAGTGGCAGATAATTCGGGTGCCCGTGTAATTCGGGTTATCCAGGTAATGGGTAGTTCCAGGCGTCGTTATGCTGGTCTTGGAGATATTATAACTGCCAGTGTCAAAGAAGCCATTCCCAACTCCAATGTAAAAAAAGGAGATGTTGTTAAAGCGGTTGTTGTTCGCATGCGTCGCGATACACAACGTCCGGATGGGACAACTATCCGTTTTGATTCTAATGCAGCCGTGATACTTAACAATCAAATGGAACCTCGGGGAACACGCATCTTCGGACCCGTTGCCCGTGAATTGCGGGAAAAGGGGTTCATGCGAATTGTTTCCTTAGCCCCGGAAGTATTATAGGATGGAGGTTAATTGCATGCATATTCGTAAGAAAGATACCGTAATAGTTATTCGTGGTGAATACAAAGGTAAAAAAGGTAGAGTTTTAGAAGTTTATCCTAAAAAACAAAAGATTTTGGTGGAAGGGGTAAATATTGTGAAGAAGCATACAAAACCTTCTGCACGAAATCAGGCAGGTGGGATTGTCCAAAAAGAAGCACCTATCCACATTTCCAATGTAGCTCCGTGGTGCGAAGCAATTAATGCACCATCAAAAATAAAAATGAAAAAATTAGAAGATGGACGCCGTGTTCGTGTTTGGGAAGCGACCGGTGAAGCATTAGATTAAAGAAGGAGAAAAACTGTGGCTCCAAGGTTAAAAGAGAAATATTTTCAGCAAATCGTCCCTGAGGCGATGAAAAAGTTTCAATATAAAAATATCATGCAGGTTCCGCGTCTGGAGAAAATCGTTGTGAATATGGGTGTCGGCGATGCCACACAGGATGCACGACTTTTAGAAAATGCGGCGAATGAATTGGGTATTATCACAGGACAAAAACCGCAAATTCGTAAGGCAAGAAAGTCTGTATCGAACTTTAAATTAAGAAAAGGTGTTAGTATCGGTTGCCGTGTAACCTTGCGTGGTGACCGTATGTATGAATTTATGGACCGCCTTTTCAATATTGCCATTCCCCGTATTCGCGACTTTCGCGGAGTTCCTACAAAATCCTTTGACCCCTTTGGCAACTATACATTAGGGTTAAAGGAACAAACTATTTTTCCGGAAATAAATATTGATAGCATTCAACGTGTTCGTGGAATGAACATTACTTTCGTGTTCAAAAATTCGACATCGACAGATGCTAATCGTGAAATATTAAGAATGTTTGGAATGCCATTTACAACATAGGAGTAACTATTGTGGCTAAGAAATCTTTAATGATAAAAGCAAGCAGGCCTCCCAAATTCAAGGTTCGCAAGTATAATCGATGTAAGCGATGTGGAAGACCTCGAGCATTTATGCGCGATTTCCAGATTTGTAGAATTTGTTTCCGTACTTTGGCTTTGGAAGGTAAAATTCCCGGTGTAACTAAATCGAGTTGGTAAATAAGGAAAAGGGTAAGAAATATGTCAATGAATGACCCCATTAGTGATATGTTAACGCGGATGCGCAATGCGGCACAAGCAGGACACGTAACGGTAGAAATTCCTGCTTCTAAAATAAAAGAAGAGGTCTGCAAAGTCCTGAAAAAAGAGGGATTTATTGCAGATTATCAATTGGATAAGGACAGCAAAGTACCTCAATTAAAAATTCAACTGAATTATACCAAAGACCGTCGTTCTGTAATTCAGGGAATTCGAAGAGTAAGTAGACCCAGCATCCGCAGGTATTCCGGTTATCGAGACCTGAAACCTGTTCGGAGTGGTTTTGGAATACAAATTATGTCAACCCCGAAAGGGATTATGACAGGTCGTGATGCGAAGAAACAAAAACTCGGTGGTGAAGTTATTTGTGAAGTCTGGTAACCTAAAACAAAAAGAAATAACAGAAAGGGATAAACAGTGTCGCGGATAGGTAAATTACCGGTACCTGTACCGGATGGCGTAAAATGCGAATTACAGGGGAACACCCTGACCGTTACAGGACCTAAAGGAACACTACAAAGAACCTTTCATCCAGAGGTTATTATAAATATTGAAGATAAGCAAATCATTGTTCAAAGACCCAGTGATAAAAGAGAACATAAAGCCCTGCATGGATTAACTCGTGTTCTGATTCACAACATGATAATAGGTGTAACAAAGGGCTATCAAAAGACCTTATTGATTGAGGGGGTCGGATACCGTGCTTCCTTACAAGGGAAGAATTTGAACCTTACATTGGGTTTCAGTCATCCCGTTAGTATGGAACCCCCACCTGGAATTACTTTTGCCGTTGATAACCCACAAACAATAAAGGTCATAGGAATTGATAAAGAATTGGTGGGACAGGTCTCCGCAAATATCCGTGCGTTACGCAAACCGGAACCTTATAAAGGTAAGGGAATCCGTTACGATTATGAACGCATTCGTAGAAAAGAATCCAAAGCAAGTGGCAAATAACAAATAGGATAGAGATACTATGAAGAAAATTTATCAAAAAATAGCTCGTCTGGAACGGAGAAAACAAAGAGTTCGTAAGAAGATTTTTGGAACAACTTCATGTCCGAGACTGCGCGTTACAAAGACATTGAATCATATCTACGCTCAGATAATTGATGATACTCAGGGTAAAACCTTAGTCTCAGCGTCATCGGTGCAACTAAAGATTAAAGGTGGGAATATTGAATCTGCCAAACAGGTAGGAAGTGTCCTTGCCCAAAAGGCTCTTGCCCAATCTATCTCTAAAGTTGCATTTGACCGTGGAGGACATTTATATCACGGTAGAGTAAAAGCACTTGCAGACTCCGCACGAGAAGCAGGATTAAAATTTTAAGGAGAACATGAATTATGATGGAAAGAAAATCAAGAAGAAATACGGAAGAAGATGATGTTATAGTTGAACAGCAACCGACGGAATTTATAGAACAGGTTATTCGTGTTAGTCGTGTTGCCAAAGTAGTAAAAGGTGGCAAACGTTTCAGTTTCTCTGCTCTCGTTGTTGTGGGAGATGGCAAAGGAAATATTGGTGCGGCAATCGGTAAAGCGGGAGAAACTGTTGATGCCATCCGGAAAGCAACAGAAAAAGCGAAGAAAAATATGTTCAAGGTCCCTATTGTAGAAACGACTATCCCTCATGAAGTACTGGGTAGAGCAGATGCGGCGAGGGTCCTCTTAAAACCGGCTTCTCGTGGAACGGGAATTGTCGCTGGTGGTCCTGTGCGTGCAGTTTTAGAGGCGGCAGGATATTCAAATGTGTTAACAAAATCATTAGGTTCTAATACCTCAGTAAATGTAATATGGGCAACCCTGAATGGGCTTCGTCAACTCAAAACCCGTGAGGAAATATTACAAATCAGAGGCTTGAATACCATAACGAGGAAAACAAAACCGAAGGAAGAATAAATCAAAGGTAAAAAGGGAAAAAAACGATGGAACTACATACATTAACTTATAAAGAAGGTGCCAAAAAGAGAAGAAAACGCGTTGGAAGAGGTCCCAGTTCAGGACATGGCAAGACCTCCTGTCGTGGACATAAAGGGGCCCAATCCCGTTCGGGTTATAAGACAAAACCCGGGTTTGAAGGTGGTCAAATGCCTATACATCGTCGTTTGCCCAAACGCGGTTTTCATCATATAAAGCGGTTCCCGGTTTCCGTAGTGAATGTAGAGATGCTCGAAAAATTCTTTGATACAGGAGCAACCATCACAACAGAAGATTTAATTAAGAAAGGTTTAGCAAAGAAACAAAAAGGCGGTGTTAAGATTTTAGGTAAAGGAGAATTAACAAAATCTTTTAATATCATAGTTCAATCGGTCTCTCCCTCTGCACAACAAAAGATTGAAAGTGCTGGCGGAACGATTAAATTACAAAAGATAAAAGAAGAAACTTCAGAAGAAAAACAAAACTCATAATAGTATGAGAGGAGTTATTCGGTGTCTCAACCTATAGAGGCTTTCAAAAATGCATTTAGAATCCCGGAACTGAAAAGCCGTATCATATTTACTCTCGTTATGTTAGCAATTTACAGGCTCGGCTGTCATGTACCGGCTCCCGGCATTGATGGTTCCGCATTAGCCCAGAAAATTAGTCAGGGAGGCGGGCTATTAGGTTTCTACGATATGTTCAGTGGAGGTGCCTTTGCCCGTGCTACCGTTTTTACATTAGGTATTATGCCCTATATTACCGCATCAATTATTTTATCACTCTTAATTCCGATTATTCCTGCATTAGAAAAATTGCAAAAAGAGGGGCAACAGGGTCAACAAAAAATTAATGATTATACCCGTTACGGGACAATAGTTCTTTGTATTATTCAATCCATGGGAATTGCCTGGTTTTTACAAGGGTTAGGGAAAGAAATTGTTCCTAATCCGGGTCCCATCTTTATCTTTACCTGCATTTTATCATTTACAACAGGTGCCGCATTTGTTATGTGGATAGGAGAACAGATAAGCGAATTTGGTATCGGCAATGGTATGTCATTGATTATTTTTACCAGTATTGTTTCACGCATGCCCGCAGCATTGAGACATCTTGTCCAATTAGTTTTTGTTTCCAAGCAATTAAATATGTTTCAGGCACTTGTCCTTGTTTTCTTAATGGTTGCGGTTATTGCGGGTGCCATTGCTATAACCACAGGTCAACGTCGAATTCCCGTTCAATATCCGAGGCAGGTGAAAGGGAGAAGGGTTTCTGGCGGACAGAAAACATATTTACCATTACGAGTTAATCAGGCAGGTGTTATTCCTATTATCTTTGCAAGTTCCATACTTTCCCTTCCTGCCTATCTGGGCGATACGATACGCATTCCCATTCTGGAACAGATTATTCGACAACTATTTTATCCGGGTAATATTGGTTATGCCATTTGTTATGGGGGTCTAATTATTTTCTTTTCCTTTTTCTATACAGCGATTACTTTTAATCCCGTAGAAATTGCAGACAATATGAAGAAGTATGGAGGAGTTATCGTAGGTGTCCGTCCCGGTAAAGCCACAGCAGAATATCTAAATCATATTATGACACGAATTACCCTTGCAGGTTCGATATTTCTTACTATCATTGCATTACTCCCTGAAGCGGTATATTTCTTTATCAAAGTTCCCGATTGGACTGTTGTTCAATTTTTTGGAGGGACCAGCTTATTGATTTTAGTCGGTGTTGCATTAGATACAATTAAGCAGATAGAACAGCATTTATTAATGAGGCATTACGATGGATTTAGTGGAAAAGCGGGACGAATTCGTTCTCGCAGAGGTTTTTAATGCAAAAATAAATATTTTTTATGTTGAATTTAATTTTGTAAGTTGTTATAATACATAATCTTAATTCTATAAAGGTGAAAAAATGCGGTATGGTGGTAATTCGCTCTGAATGGGAGATAGAATTACTCCGCACTGCAAATCAAATAGTTGCTGAAGTTTTAGCGACTTTAGCAGAGCATATTAGACCGGGAATAACAACAAAAGATTTAGATAGAATTGCCGAAGAAATGATACGAGAACGAGGGGCTATACCGTCGTTCAAAGGTTATCGTGGTTATCCTGCGGCAACATGTATATCTATCGAAGATGAAGTTGTCCATGGGATACCCGGTAAAAGAATGTTAAAAGAAGGAGAAATCGTGAGCATTGATGTTGGAACATGTTATTGTGGTTACTATGGCGATGCGGCAGTTACATTGCCATGTGGTGAAATTGATGCTCAACGAAAAAAACTGATTGAGACAACCGATTTGGCTCTGTCAAAAGCCATTTGTGTTGCAAAAGAAGGAAATACAATAAACGATATAGGAAAAATAGTGGAAAGTACATGTAAAAAAGAAGGGTTTTCTGTAGTTCGTGATTTTGTAGGACATGGTATTGGTACGGAGATGCACGAACCCTTACAAATTCCGAACTTCGATACAGGTAAACCTGGAGTGAGACTTAGAAAAGGCATGATACTTGCCATAGAGCCGATGGTGAATATGGGGACATCCGCCGTTCGTATATTAAGCGATGGTTGGACAGCGGTAACCCGAGATGGTTTGCCCAGTGCCCATTTTGAACATAGCGTTGTTGTCCGTGAAGACAAAGGAGAAATCCTTTCATATAACGAAAAACTTATATGGGGACAACGAAATAATTAGAGGTCTAAATATAAAAAACGTATGAAAGAAAAGCCCATAGAAATTGACGGTGTTGTGGTAGAACCACTACCGAATTGTATGTTTAAAGTACAACTGAAGAATGGACACACAATACTGGCTCATGTTTCAGGGAAAATGAGAATGAATTTTATACGAATATTGCCCGGTGATAAGGTTAAGGTGGAAATGTCCCCCTATGACCTTACACGAGGTCGCATTACATATCGGTTTAAACAATCAGGTCCATCAAACGAGTAAGAAGGAAATGGAACGATTATGAAAGTGAGAAGTTCAGTAAAAAAGATTTGTGAGAAATGTAAAATTATCCGTAGACACGGTCAGGTCCGTGTTATTTGTGATAACCCAAAACATAAACAAAAACAGGGATAAATAAGGAGAGATAAAGAATGGCTCGTGTTGTAGGTGTAGATTTACCTAAAGACAAAAGAATTGTTGTGGCACTGTCCTATATCTACGGAGTAGGTCCTGCCCGTGCACTCGAAATTTTGAAGAATACAAATATTAATCCAGATACACGTGTGCGCGATTTGACTGACGAACAAGCAAATATAATTTCATCCTATATCCAGAATCATTATAAAGTAGAAGGTGACCTTCGGCGTGAAATCGCCGCCAATATAAAGCGGTTAATGGACATAGGAAGTTATCGTGGGTCCCGTCATAAAAAGGGATTGCCCGTTCGTGGACAGCGAACCCATACCAATGCTCGCACACGGAAAGGCCCCCGTAGAATTGCGTCTAAGAAGAAATAAATATTTCGTTAATAATATCAACACTGAATAAATTGCAAAAGGAGTATCGTCCGTGCAAAAAGACAAAGGTAAATCAAGAGCAAAAAAGAAAAAAGTCATATTAGGGATAACATCCGGTAACGCCTATATTCAGGCAACATTTAACAATACGATTGTTTCCATAACGGACCATTTAGGCAATGTCATTTCCTGGTCCAGTGCGGGACAGGTAGGTTTTAGCGGTTCTCGCAAAAGCACGGCTTATGCGGCACAATTAGCTGCAGAACAAGCCAGTAAAAAGGCTCTGGAAATGGGACTTCGTGAGGTAAGTGTATTTGTGAGTGGACCCGGTGCGGGTCGCGAATCCGCAATTAGAGCCATTCAAGCAGCTGGCTTAAATGTAACCATGATAAAAGATACAACACCTATTCCTCATAACGGTTGTAGACCCCGAAAAAGAAGAAGAGTATAACTTCTGTTTCTATATAAACAATACAGAAAAAAATAAAACGCATAACCATAAATTCAAAGGGTATAACCAAATGGTAGCAAAAGAATTCATCATTCCAGAAGTGGTTCAATTTGACCCGTCATCCAATGACCGTTATGCTCGGATTATTGTAGAACCATTTGAACGGGGATACGGCGTAACAGTAGGAAATTCATTACGGCGGGTTCTTCTCGCTTCACTTGAAGGGAGTGCTATTACTGCCATAAAAATAGATGGGATATATCACGAATTTTCAGCAATCCCCGGTTTCCAAGAAGATGTTACGGACCTGGTTCTAAATCTGAAACGATGTCAAATATCCCTTAATCAAGGGGAATCACTTATTTTCTCCTTTGAACACGAAGGCGAAAATATTATTTATGCAAAAGACCTATTTGAAGGTCAGCCCATAGATGTATATAACCCGGACCATGTCATTGCTGTCCCGGTTCGTAGTGATGCCAAACTGAAGATGGACATTAAAGTTTCCCGTGGTAGAGGATATTCTCCTGCGGAAGAATTGGAATTAGGACATGCGGAACGCGGAACAATTTATCTCGATGCCAATTTTTCCCCTGTGACCAAAGTAAATTTTCAGGTAGAAGATGCCCGTGTTGGTCAAAAAACGGATTATGACCGACTTATCCTTGAAATCTGGACCAACGGTTCCATTACCCCGGAATTGGCTTTAGAACAATCCGCTTCATTATTAATTGACCATCTTCGTATCTTCGTAAAACAGGAAAAAGTAGAGGTGAAATCTGAAGAGGAAGAAGAGAATGAAGAAGATATAAATGAAATCAAGAGGAATAAACTTCTTCTCAAACCCATCGAACAGGTAGAATTCCCGCAAAGAGCCTTAAATTGCTTCAAAAAGGCAGATATACATACACTTGGCGACCTTGTAGGGTATACAGAAGAGTCCCTTTCAAAACTTCCGAATTTAGGTGCGACAACAATTGTAAAAGTTAAAGAGAGCCTCCAGAAATTAGGGCTCAATCTGGGAATGAAAAAAAGACAAAGTTCCAGTTCTCATTCGAAACGATTCCCTGTAGAATTTCATGAACCCGGTGTTCAGGGACAGGTAAGCGAGGCAGAGGATTTGTTGGCAGAAAAAATGTTAGAAAAAGAACAAGAAGACAAATAAATAATTGGTTGAGGAGTTTGAAACATGCGACATCGTAAAGTAGGAAGAAGATTAGGTAGAAATACTTCCCATAGACAGGCATTGATGCGGAGTTTAATGTGTGCCTTGTTCCGTCATGATGCCATTGAAACCGGTTTGATGAAGGCAAAAGAACTTCGAATGTTTGCAGAGCCTTTAATCACCCTTGCTAAAGTAGATTCGGTACATCATAGAAGATTGGCATTTGCTCGCCTCCGCGATAATGATGTTGTAACACGATTATTTAAAGAGATTGCCCCTACTTGTGCCAACCGTGCTGGTGGATATACCCGTATCCTTCGGCTCGACCACAGACTGGGAGATGGTTCCCCACTGGCTCGAATCGAAATTATAGATATGGTCCAAGAGAAAGAGACCAAGAAGCCGAAGAAAGAGAAGAAAGAAAAACAGGAAACTAAATAATAAAAAAGGGAAATATTATGCCCTTTGGACTGCAATTATATAGTGTTCGTGAGCCAGCAAAAAAAGATTTGCAAGGCACATTAAAAAAAGTCCGTGAAATTGGGTATGAATATGTTCAATGGAGTGGCATGCCCGGTTTACCGGCAAAAGAAATATGTTCTGCACTGGATAATGCAGGATTAAAAGCAGTAGCAGCACATATAAATGTTGAAGATTTTGAGAAAAAATTTGATGAGCAGGTGGAGTTCTGGAAAACAGTAGGTGTAACAGATGTTGCTCCGGGTGGAATGATGTCCGATTGTCGTTCCGATGCAGAAGCCTGGTTAAAAGGCTGTGCAAGACTGGATGCACTGGGTGCCCGACTTCGCTTAAAAAATATACGTCTGTCATATCATAATCACGATTGGGAACTTCAATTCTTTCCCAATCAGACCTCATGCAAACTGGATGTCCTTTTACAATCTACCTGCCCGGATAATTTATTTGCGGAATTTGATTTAGCATGGCTATACATTGGAGGTTCCAATCCTGCGGATTGGCTAAAAAAATATCCGAAACGGTGCCCTGTTATCCATATTAAAGATGCTAAGATAGAAAAGAAACTTACCGGTAAGAGACATATTTTTGTCCCCTTAGGAAAAGGCGAACTTAACTGGGAAGAAATTCTCCCATCTGCAAAAACAGCCCAGGTAGAATGGTATATATATGAACAGGACTCCTTTCAAGGAGATATATTTGAAGAAATTTCAGAAAGTTATAATTTCCTTAAAAAAATATTTCTACATGAAAAATAAATTATGACACATTCCAATTCACAATTTCCTATAATAGCACTTCAACTTTATACAGTTCGTGATGAGTTAAAAAAAGATTGTGATAAAGCCCTTCAACGAATTGCTGATATAGGGTTTCAGTATGTAGAAATTGCAGATACAGGGACGATGACCATCCCAGAATTTGTGAAAAAATTACGACAATATAATCTAACACCAATAAGCACCCATGTGGACTTTTTAATGCTGAGACAGAACCCGCAGAGTTTTTTCAATGAAGTACAAGAATCGGGTATTAGCAAGGTCGTTGTTCCATGGATTGACCCTCAGATATGGCAAGATGAGACCCTTTTATCTTCAGTCCTCAATGAACTGGAACAAATAGGTAATCAGGCAAAACAACAGGGGCTTTCCATTTCTTATCACAATCATGCTCATGAACTTAGTGCCACCGCACAGGGCTATTTTTTAGATATACTCGTTACTCATACTCAGAGCATTAATATTGAATTAGACCTGGGCTGGGCTTATGTCGCCACACACAAAAACCCCTTACTTATTGCAAAACGATACAATACGAGAATTTCTTTGTTCCACTTAAAAGATGTTCGCGAAATAGAACCTTTAAAATTTACGGAATTAGGTAATAATGGAAAAATAGATTGGCGAGGGGTATTGGCAGAGGTAAAAGAGATGAATTCCGGCGAATGGATTATAGAACAGGATACCGATTTTGAGAATAATTCACTGGACAGTGCTGAAAGAAGTTATCAGTATCTGATGTCATTGCTTGAACAATAGTTTTTTGACATGCAATTTTTTATTAATTTTTTGAACTTCAAACGCCAGAGAAATTCAAGACCCAAAGATATTTTGAGGAATAAATAACACATGGGTTATAAAAAAATTTTAGTTACGAGTGCATTACCCTATGCTAACGGACATATTCATTTAGGACATATTGCAGGAGCCTATTTGCCTGCGGATATTTATGTCCGCTATCAACGGCTTCGAGGTCAGAAAGTCCTATATATAGGCGGTTCGGATGAGTATGGCGTGCCCATTACTTTAACAGCATTGAAAGAAGGGACGACCCCCAAAGATGTTATAGACCGTTATCATAATGCTAATGCGGAAGCCTTCCGAAGATTGGGGATTTCGTATGATATTTACGGGAGAACTTCATGGGATTTGCATATTGATACCACACAATCTTTCTTTACAAACCTTTATAATAAACAATATATTTTCCCACGCGAAATGGAATTGTGGTATTCGACGAAGACAAACCGCTTTTTACCTGACCGCTATGTCAAAGGGCAATGTCCCCGTTGTGGTTATGAAGATGCTAATGGTGATGAATGCGAAAAGTGTGGAGCCCAATATACTGCAAAGGAATTAGTCAATCCTCGTGCAAATATCCCTGGAGATAATTCCACGCCTATATTAAAGACATCTCTACATTGGTTTCTTGATTTGCCCAAATTTCAGGGAAGACTTACTCATTGGTTAGAATCCCATCCGGAGTGGCGAAGTAATGTCCGTGGTATAGCCTTGAGCTGGATAAATGATTTACGTCCCCGTTGTATCACACGAGATACCGATTGGGGAGTGCCTATTCCGTTGACTCATCCGGATGCATTAAATAAACGTATTTATGTCTGGTTCGATGCCCCTATTGGTTATGTGACCAATACAAGGCAGTGGGGTATAGACAAATATAATGACCCGCAAGCATGGGAAGATTGGTGGAAAAATCCAGATACGAGGCTAATTCATTTTATTGGTAAAGATAATGTTCCTTTCCATGCCGTTATTTTCCCTGCTATGCTAATGGGACAAGATAATTTTATTATGGCAGACAATGTGGTTGGCAATGAATACCTGAATATTTTTAATCGCAAAACAGGAAAGTCCGAAAAGGGTTCTAAGTCCAAAGGTAATATGATTCGTGTAAACTGGGCTATTGACAAATTAGGGACAAACGCTATTCGATACTATATATGTTCTATTATGCCGGAGAGTAAGGATTCTGATTTTGATTGGGATGAATTTCGTAACCATTATAATGGGGAACTTTGTGATATTGTTGGAAATTTTGTTCATCGAACTTTAACAATGATTATCAAGAACTTTGAAGGTAAAGTTCCTTCCACCGGGACAATGGATGAAGCGGATAAAGCCATGCTTTCTGCCATTGCTACAGCAAAAGAAGGAGTTGCTGAAAGTATTGAAACATTCCGTTTCCGTTTAGCCTTAGAACGATGGGTAGATCTTGCCCGTAAAGCCAATGTCTATTTTGACTCCAAACAACCCTGGACAACTCGAAAAACGGATATAGCAAGAACGGGAACGACCCTTTATGTATGTGTTCAGGTTGTTAAGGCGTTAACAATCCTTATGAACCCCTTTATACCAGATGGTAGTTCAGAATTGTGTTCTATCTTAAATTATGAAATAAAGCAACAGGGTCCCGAAGGGGGAGACGATATATGGGAAGAAATTACAAAGCCTTTAGCCCCGGGGGGGCTTCTCAACCCGCCCAAAGTTCTATTCCCCAAACTGGAATTGGATTTTATTGAACAGTTGGCGGAAGAACACGAGAAAGGTCTGGCAAGTTAATAACCAATTAGAAATTAAATTGCGGTTTATTGTAGGGTAATATAAAAACGGAAACAACAGTGCAGAAAGTAATATCCCAAGAAAAAAAATTGTTTTTAACAAAAACATCCCTCCCGATTGTTGTTTTTCTTTGCACACTTCTTTATGGTTTGGGGCTTATTTTTTTGCTCTTCATCATAAAACTTCCTTTTTTATATGTCCTTCTTTTGGGTTTATCCGCTCCTTTAGCGGTTTTATATTTTTTACTTCCCCTGAATTACTCTGCCACTATCTTTCTCGTGTTTATGATGCTTAATCATTATTATATTTCCATAAGGATTTTTCCTGTTGCAGGTATGGAATTGCATCCCCGTGAAATTATGATGTTCATGTTTTTAGGAAATTTTTTTGTTAACCTTGTTCTTGAACGAGTATATTGGCGGTGGAGCATTTTCCTGTATTTCGCCCTCCTGTATTTGATGTTTTTTGTTTATATTGCTACCATTGGATTTGTATCCGGTCACAATTGGCAACGTGTCATAGCAGAAACACGATTCCCATTCTTCTTCCTCTCTGCTATTATCTTTCCACACGCATGGAAATCCCTGACTTCTTTAAAGAAGACTATCAATATAATTTTTATACTGACGGTATTATTGGGAATTGCCACCTGTGCGATATTTATTTATGTTTTTTTTACAGGGAAAGTACTCCGTTTTCAGAATTATTTAGGGGAATTTGTACCGGCTAAAATAGGTCCTTTCCGATTACAGGAAGTTCGCTTAAATGGGCACATGTTCTTTGAAATATTTTTCATTATATTTCTAAGTCAGTTTTTCTACCAGAAAGAGTATAAAGAAAAATTAAAGGCACTTATTCTTGTTGCATTTTTTACCCTTCCTCTTTTCATATTAATGATGAAAACTGCATTGGTTAGCGTATTTTTTGGCAGCGTCCTTGTATTCATTATCTACTTGCCCTCACGACTGCGACCTTTAGCATTTGTTATGTTTATGTTATGCTTAACCGTTATCTTTTTTACCCTGGTTCTTCTTTTCCATTTAGACATATTATCCTGGACGAATTCGGATTTAGGTATTTCCCTTCAGGCACGGTTGGTTGAAGTTA
The DNA here is from genome assembly GCA_049968235.1 of Candidatus Hydrogenedens sp. Classification (GTDB taxonomy): domain Bacteria; phylum Hydrogenedentota; class Hydrogenedentia; order Hydrogenedentales; family Hydrogenedentaceae; genus Hydrogenedens. Next base: position 402,570 of record JBMFRC010000001.1, on the reverse strand, counting down.
CGGGAGCCCTTGAAAACTTTAAAAAATCCCCATTGTTAGGGACCGGGATGGGAAGCCAGTTTGAAGGAATGGGTTTAGCCTCGAATTTTTGGCAGGATTTGTATGCTCTTTCCACTTATCAGACTTTACATAATCTTTGGGTATATTGGTTGTTCAAAGGTGGGATTATTGGGTTTTGTATTATGCTTTTTGCTTTAGTAGGTATTATGTTGCGGAGTGGTTATCTTGTCAATGTTGAATATCAGGGAGAAGATAAAGGTTTTTGGATTGGTTACTGGTGTGCATTAGTTTCACAAATAGTGGTTATGTCACTGGCTTTTCCCCGCCTTTCCTATCCTATTGGGCAGGTATATCTTGCTTTTTCTTTGGCAATATTCATAATCCTGCAAGATGAAATTTCTCCTGTTTCTAAAAAAGAGGAATTACCCTGAGTATTCTTTATATCCAGCGAAAAAAATAGGATAGAGAAAATAATATTCTCTACCCTATTGTATAAATTTGGATATGTTTTTAATTACTGGCTGTTTTCGGAGGCTGAATAATAAGTATGATAGCACCTGCTACAAGACAGGCAATACCGCTAACAATAAATGCGGTGCTATAACTACCTAAAGCAAATTCTTTTGTAATTTGAGCACCTTTTTCCGTGATTATATAAGGAACTTTTTCTGCAACAGTCATTAATTTTGCAGCAAGATAAGGACCCGCCAGTCCCCCTGCTCCGTATGCGGTAAACATCAGACCGTAATTGATACCAACATTCTTTGTTCCATAGTAATCTGTTATGACAGCAGGATACAACGCCAGGTATCCACCAAAGCATAATCCTACAACACCTATTCCCAAAATATATAAAGGATATGTTTTCAAATAGTTTAATAGTAACATAGCAATGCCACATAACAAGAACATAATAGTTAAGGTTGCTTTTCTACCGATATTATCGGAGACCTTACCCCAGAAGATTCGTCCCACTGCATTAAATATAGCGATAAGAGAAACAGCCATGGCTCCTTTGGAGACTATTCCACTAAATATATCTTCAGGGACAGGTCTTGTAGTTACTGCGGACACGCTGAAAGATTGCCAGATAGGGGATGCTTTCATAATTACTTGCAAACCTGCTGTGCAACCTGCAAAATAAGTAATCCAGAGCAACCAGAAAGCAGGGGTTGCTAACATTTCTGTGGGACTATAATCGACACGAGTTCCTGCTCCACCTGAAGGTTGTGGAGGATTCCAACCTGCGGGTTTATAACCTGCGGGAGGATTTTTTAACAGATAAGAACCAAATACAACGGCAACGAGGAAAATAACCCCGAGTGTAAGAAAAGTATTGAATACACCGACCTGAGGTAGCGAGAAAAGTTTCACGGTCATAATTTCGTATGCCCCACCCGATATTAATGCTTTGGCTAAAGGAGCGAAGAAAAAGGCACCCGCACCGAAACCTGCAACTGCTAATCCAGTAATTAAACCTCTTTTATCCGGAAACCATTTTACACAGGTGGCAATAGGACAAACATAAGCGAAACCAATTCCCAATCCACCTAATATAGAGAAGGAAAAGATAAGCCAGTATAAAGCCATTTCAGGAGAGGATATAAAATTTTGTGTGAATTTAGCCAGAATAAGTCCAACCCCTAAAATAATTCCGCCAGAAATTCCTACAATTCGGGGTCCTAACTTATCTTGAATTCTTCCCCCAATAATAACAGCGAGGGCAAATGTGGCAAGCACAATCTGTGATGGATAAGTTACTTGCGTTTCAGTCCATGTGGGGAAGGCTGCTTTGAGTGGAGTTTGAAATACACTCCAGATATAGACAGCACCCAGACTTACCTGAACAATAAGTGCTCCAATAACAACAATCCAACGATTTTGAGTTTTTTGTTCACTCATACTTAAAACCCTCCAGAGATTTATTTTTAATTTAATAAGAGCCGTGAGTATAATGTAGCGACATCTCACGGCTCCAAAAAGTTCTTTTAACAAAAAGTATTCATATTAATCTTTAAGTAAGGCTTTTCTGCCTTCAACGAGTTCTTCGACGACTTTCGGGTCAGCCAATGTAGTGGTATCACCTAAATTGCTAAAGTCATTTTCGGCAATTTTACGAAGGATACGACGCATAATCTTACCGGAACGGGTCTTGGGTAATGCACGGGCAAATTGAATAACATCCGGTGCGGCAATAGGTCCGATTTCTTTACGGACATGCATAACCAGTTCTTTCCGGAGTTCTTCACTTTCTTCAACACCTGCGACCAGAGTTACATAAGCATATAAAGCTTGCCCTTTAATAGGATGAGGCATTGGAGCAACTGCCGCTTCTGCGACTTTTTCATGGGAGACCAAAGCACTTTCTACTTCTGCCGTTCCAATACGGTGACCGGAGACATTGACCACATCGTCAATACGACCCATTAACCAGTAGTCACCGTCTTCGTCCCGTCTGCAACCATCACCTGTGAAGTACAGGTTCTTATACATAGTAAAGTAGGTATCAATAAACCTATCATGGTCGCCCCATGTGGTCCTCATCATGCCCGGCCAGGGTTTACGAATACAAAGTTTCCCACCTTCATTGGCATCTACTTCTGTTCCGTCATCTCTTAGAATAACAGGGTCAACACCGAAGAATGGTCTACCAGCACTTCCGGGCTTCAGTGTATGTGCACCGGGAAGAGGTGTAATTAAGATACCGCCGGTTTCTGTCTGCCACCATGTATCCACAATCGGGCAACGACCTCTTCCAATCTTTTCGTAGTACCATATCCAAGCTTCGGGATTAATCGGTTCACCTACGGAACCTAATACACGAAGTGAACTTAAATCATACTTAGCAGGCCATTCATCACCTTTCTGGATGAGTGTGCGAATGGCAGTGGGTGCTGTGTAGATAACGGTACACTTAAATTTATCAACGATATGCCAGAAACGACCTGCATCAGGATAAGTAGGAACACCCTCAAACATAACGGTTGTAGCACCGTTGCAAAGTGGACCGTAAACAATATAACTATGACCTGTAACCCAACCGATGTCTGCAGTACACCAATAAATATCATCATCGTGAATATCAAAGATATATTTATGCGATAGAGACACATGAAGTAAATAACCTGCTGTACTATGAACTACCCCCTTAGGTTTGCCGGTGGAACCGGATGTATAAAGGATGAATAAATAATCTTCTGCATTCATCTTTTCAGGTTCACAAACATCGGATGCCTTTGCCATGAGTTCGTCATACCATAAATCCCGACCTTCGGTCATGGAACAAGGCTCATTATTTCTTTTCACGACAACACATTTTTCAATCGACGGAGTTTCTTTCATTGCGTTATTAGCAATCTCCTTTAGATGAATGGACTTGCCGGAACGCAAAGAGGTATTTGATGTAATAAGGATTTTGCATGAAGAATCGTTGATGCGGTCACGAAGAGATTCCGCACTGAAACCACCAAATACTATAGAATGAATGGCACCAATACGAGCACAAGCAAGCATAACAATCGGTAGTTCAAGTATCATAGGTAGGTAAATACATACACGGTCACCCTTCTTTACACCTAAAGACTTTAATACATTTGCGAACTTACAAACTTCTTTATGAAGTTCCTCATAAGTAATGTGTTTTACATCTTCTTCAGGTTCACCCTGCCAGATAATAGCGGTTTTCTTTGCTATTGGTGTATTTAGATGACGGTCAAGGCAGTTATAAGTCACATTTAATTCACCATCGGCGAACCATGTATGGCGGATTATCCGTGCTTCTGTGTTCCATGTATATTCCAGGGCTTTGGTGGGCTTTTTGAACCAGGACAAGGTTTCTGCCTGTTCTAACCAGAAATTTTCGCAGTCATCTATAGACCGCTTCCACATCTGATAATACTCATCGAACGATTTGATGTGGGCTCTTTTTCGAACTTCTTCAGATGGTGGAAAAGTTCTATTTTCTACCATCAGTGAACTAATTGATTTTTTTTCTTCTGCCATATTGAAATCCTCCAATAGGTTTTTGGTTTAATTTTTTTATAATTATTTTTACTTTAATGTTCTACTTACCGTTCGTTATATAACATATTCTAATATTTAACAAATCTAAAAATCAAAATGCAAATCCCCTCTAAATCGTATATTTAACCTTAATTAAAATAAATCACCACAAAAAATACAGTATTTACATACCTCTATTAGAGTATCGATAATTATTTTTTATATAATATTAGTTCCAATATTACACATTTTATCCCATATTCTTTGTAAAACATGTAAGAGAGGTTTTACTATGGTTGAACAATTGAAGAAAAGAGAAGTTATTTTATCTGGAATTCGTCCTACAGGTAGATTACATTACGGGAACTATTTTGGTGCTATTCGACATTTTTTAAAACTTCAGGAATTAGACACATCTACATGTTATTATTTTGTTGCAGATTATCATGCTCTAACGACAATTACCACGCGAGAGAATATCTATCAGAATACAATTGATATGCTCCGAACTTATGTTGCCTGTGGTTTAGACCCGAACAAATCTATTATCTACCGGCAAAGTGATTTGCCTTGTACCGCGGAGTTAACTTTATTACTGGGGATGATTACAAATATTGGTTTTTTAGAACGCGGAACCACCTACAAAGATAAAATGTCGAAACTACAGGAAGATGCCAGAATCGATGGGAATCCTCTTTCCTACGGACTGTTAGGTTATCCGGTTCTAATGGCAGCAGATATTTTAATAGTGCAGGCGGATAAAGTTCCTGTAGGCGACGACCAGCGTCAGCATGTAGAGATGGCGATTGATATTGCCCAGCGGTTTAATAGTCGTTTTGGTGAGACACTTCATGTACCTCAGGCAGTGGGCAGAGAAGCACTTCGACTTCCCGGTTTGGATGGCGCTTCCAAAATGGGTAAGAGTGAAAACAATACTTTAGATTTGTTGGATGACCCGGAGACTGTATTAAAGAAAATTCGTGCTGTGGAGACATCAACAGACCCCTTACCCTTACCTGTAGAAAGTAATGACCCGGATGCTATTATTCCTCATATGCCAGCGGGGGTCGGTGTTTTATACAGACTCCTTTCCTTACTGGCTCCCGAACATTTATATTTAGATTTTGTTCAAAAATATCGGAATGGCGAGAAGTTTTATGGGAAATTAAAGCAAGAAGTTGCTCGATTGGTATCAGAATTTAATGCGCCCATTATTGAAAAATACAATCAACCCGATAATAATCAGGATTATATAGAATCTTTCCTTCGTGCTAATGCCCAAAAAGTTACTCCTGTTGCATTGAGAACGGTGGAATCCGTTCGCGAAGCAATGGGTATTGGACATTCTTTATATCGTGCATAATTCCCCCACAGAATTATTTTCAACTTTATTATGAATTCTTGCCTTACAGTATTAATACATATCCTTCAATTTTGTATACTAATACGATAAAGTAAATTTCAAGTATGAACTCATTTAATATAATAATATAAGTGAATAACAATGTCTGCAAGCATAAAAAGCATGGTTTTAATTTTGTTCCTTTCTTTTTTTTGCTTTGAATGTAGTAGAGCGGATGCGCCTCTTTCATCGAATATAAATAATGGCACTGTATCGCCGGATATATTTTTTATCGTGGTCGATTCTCTTCGTGCAGACCATTTAGGAGTTTACGGGTATCATCGTAATACCAGTCCGTTTATAGATGAAATTGCTCAACAAAGCCTTATCTTTGAAAAAGCCTATTCCGCTTCGACATATACATGTGAAAGTGTGAGTGCTATTTTAATGGGACGCTACCCATCTTCTACTCCATGGAGTACAGGCTGGCGAGCACAAATTGACCCATCAGTTACAACACTGTCTGAGATTCTCAAAAATCAAGGTTATACAATGTTACTTTTTACAGACCATCCTGCACTGGAAGAACAAATGTTCGGGAAAGGTTTTGATTATATAAAAGTGCTAACAAGGCAGTTTGGTATCAGTGGAAATGGGGTTAAACTTGTGGAGGAAATTTTAAAATACATAAATACCTTAGATAACAATAAGCCTCTTTTTATGTATGTTCATATTTATGACCCCCACGAACCTTATGACCCTCCTCCTTCTTACTATCTCCGATTTGAGGATAGAATTTATTCGAAACCTCTTCGTTTATATGATGAAATTCGTTTTCATTTGCCCGAGTTAGTTCAACAGGGGTTTGGTCCCGGTGATGTTCGTTTTGAAGACCTTGTCCTTCGTTATGACGCAGAAATTGCACTTACAGATGATTGTATAAAGACACTCTATAATTCATTAAAGAAACTACGGGCAAATCGAAATGCTATCTGGTTGTTTACTGCAGACCATGGAGAAGAATTTTTAGACCACGGTTTTCTTGAGCATGCCTGGCGACTGTATCTTGAGACTATACATGTTCCACTTATTATTCATGCTCCTTATATAAACTCACAAATGCGGAGGATAGACGAAGAGGTATCTCTGGTAGATATGTTCCCGACACTTTTGATGTTTCTCGGAATAACATGGACAGACCCCCAATGGGATGGAATTGCTTTACCTTTACTCGATTGGTGGAAGGGTGAAAAAAAGAAACTGCCCCAGGAGCGAATCATCTTTTCAGAGTTATATCTTCCCTCGCGAACCATAGGTCGGTCATTAATTAAAAAGGGATGGCAATATCTAAATTGGCAGCAATGGCTTACATGGCAGGAATGTTCCGAGTATGCTCAGAAGCAAAAGCAACTCCGTGAAGAATATATAAATGGGAAACGGCAACCCTGTTCGTTTTGTGCGGAACCTGAATTTGAAGAATTATTAACTCCGAATGAGAAAGGATTTCCACAAAAAAGTGTCGATAAAACACAGCATACAGAGATGTGGAATTATTTTAATCAAGAATGGAAGAAATGGTGTTCTTCCCGACCTGTTATGAAAACAGATAAAGAGAAATTGGAAATAAACCCTCCTCAAGAAAGGCAAAAAGAAGAGATGTCCTCTGAAGAGAAAGAAAAAATTACCAGTGGAGGTTATTTTTAATGGGAAAGGGGGACTCTTTTACGGATACCACTCAACCAATAAAAAATTTTACTTACTGTCCTCCAATTGCAAGACGAGAGTTTTGGTTCCCCCTCCTATTCGGTATTGTTGTTTGCATTATAGGCACCTTCCCATATTTATATGGGAAATACCTTGAAGGAGAGAAAGGTGTTTTCATGGGCATAGTGGGCAGAGGCACTGCGGGTTCGTTGGGATATATCATGTTCCAGCGTCAGGCGTGGGAAGGGAAATGGTGGTTTACCAATCAATGCACGCCATATTCTCCCCCAGATTCGTATTTCAATGTAGAATGGTGGTTATTAGGAAGGACCGCACGGCTTCTCCATATCTCTGTGATTAACTTTTTTCATATCGATAGATGCCTATCTGTATTTTTATTTCTATTTTCTTTATATTATTTTCTCGCTATATTTTTCGAGAGCATTTATCAGAGAAGATTTGTATTACTTCTCATTACTTTGGGTTCAGGCTTTGGTTGGTTCGTGGAATTGTTGAACCAATACCTTCATTTATCCTTACCTCTTTCATGGGATATGGAAGGGATTCAGATATTTAGTTATCTTGTTTGTAAGCCTCATTTTATTCGTTCCATAACACTATCTGTTCTGATGTACGCATTCCTTATACGCGGTTTTCAGACAGGAAAAACGATATATTTCGTTCTGTGTGGCATAATGGCTTTACTCCACTCATTGATGCGTCCTTACCTGATACCTGAATCCTATATTATGTTTACACTAATCCCGATTTTATTTTGTTCTATACAAAGGAAGTTTGAGAGGAAATGGTTCTATTTATGTGCTATCCCTGCTGGAATCCATGCTCCTGCGATTCTGTATTATCTCTGGATATCCCTTTCTGATGCGTTAGGTATGTCAGGTTGGTCTGCAAATTATCAATTTATGGGCAAGCCCGGGTTTTTAATTGAATATGTTTTGGGTATCGGCTGGACATGGTTGGTTTGCATGATATTTTTTGTATATCTTGTAAAAAAGTGTCAGGAACAGGTTCGTTTTTTAATAATCTTTGTTTGGATAATGGTAGCATGGGGGATTTGTAATCTTTATCCCTATTGGAAAGCAGGTCAGGAATCGGGATTATATGCCTTCATCCTTGTTCCACCTATATTAACTATGATAGGTCCCTACGAATGGATAAATAATTACATTACACAACATACCATCACTGAAAATAAGGTAATTCGTATTTTTTCTTTTCTATTTGCACGACAGTTCTTACTTACTATCCTGATAATTCTGTTGTCCGTCCCTACCACTGTTTTTGTATATTACTCCATGTTTTACGATTTGAAATATGGGCATCCCCAATGGGCTTATTTCTTATCCATAGATGAAAATTCCGCATTGGAGTATTTAAAAAGGAATGGAAAAGAGAATGATGTGGTTATAGCATCACCTAAAACATCCCAGTTTATTTTTGCATTTACTCCCTGCCGGACAGTTACAGGGCATTTCATGCTTACGAAAGATTATGTCCAAAAAACGGAGGATGTATTCCGTTTTTATACCTGTGGAGATTCATATACTATGGAAGAAATATTAAAAAAATATAAAGTGAGATATATTATAGATGGACCGTATGAGCAGGAAACTTTTCATAAGAGTATTCAATTGCCTGATAAATTTCCACTAATTTTTAATAAAGGTAGCACAAAATTATTTGCTGTCCCTGAATCTCAATAATGTTATAAACCAAAAAGTGAATGTTTAGATGATGTGATATGTTAAGAAAAAAAATTTTCTACCTCGATAGTTTTTTAATTTCTTTTTGTATATTGTTCTTGTTTGCAGAGCAAGTGTTTACTGATGATAATTCTGGAAACTCATTGCCTTTGTCACAATCAAACATATCTACATCAGAGACTTTTTCACCGCCTGAACCGAATACTGCCGAGTGGGAAGTATTCTGGCAAACATTGAAGGAAAAATTAATTGCAAAAGAATTTACATTAGAAATGTGGAGAAAACAAATTTCCGCATATTTTGAAGCACATACATTTTCACTTGCTCATTTGCAGGTATGGGATGCAATGATTCGCCAGACACCTGAATTTCAGGGTGATTTACTGATGTATGCGTCGGTATTTGCTACCCAAGCTCTGCTTAGAGAAGTTCAAAAGCAAGTTCCAGACCTCCCATCAATTTCCTTATCTTCTCAATTTTTATTAAAGGGAATAGATAACTTAAAAGATGCACAGATTATTCAATTAACAGAAATGATAGATTCAGAATTAAAAAAGACACCGGTTCATCTGGAACAAATATGGAATGTTTCCGTTCAGCAATTTTTGTCCACAGGAGAGATGCCCTCTCCCCATGTTTTAGCACATATATATGAATCCCTTATATACCTATGCATGGTTCTATCAACCTATCTACCGTCAAATAAGTTTATCAATGATGTGCAACTACCCGAACCTATGAAAAGTTTCTTCAATGAATTTTATATCTTAGTCTTTGATGGTGGGGTTTTGTCGGAGTCTCATTATCATAGTTTGCGAAGCATCTTCTCCTGTTTTCCACCTAAATTACATAATATAAGAATGATTATTATTCCGGAGAGGGTGGGTATCTCTGCTACTCAATTATTTGTTCCATTACAATATGGAATTGTTACAGACTTGCCATTTTTACCGATGGAAGTTAGGAGTAATCCGATGGAGTTTCCCGTGAAATATGGGACACAAATAGCACCTGAATTTTCCATGCAGGCAGTAATGCAGGTAATACGAGCCATACAATATGTTCAGTTTCGCCTTCGTCCCGAATTGTTATTCCGACGAAATACCCTGCTTATGAGTGCTAAAACCCGAAGTTATAACTATACCCGACCTATGATTCCTCCGGAAGTTTATTTTAATAATCCGAATGAACTATTGCCTTTATCTGCATATCTCTGGGTCCTCAACACAGAAAAAGTAATTCAAATAGCAGGGGATTTACTGAAAATTCGACAATATTTCGTACCCGATGTATATCTCCTTCTTGCAGATTTGCTTTCTGAGGGCAGAGATACCACGCTTACTTTTTTTATGGATGAGACGGGATATTTAACAGTTCGTGAAGCACCTGTTGTTCGTGCACCAATTGATGGAGGCTATCCGGCTGTAATAACAATTTTACCAGAAAGATTACCCCCTTCTTTTGTAATAAAAGGAAAGACAGCAGGATATGATTCTATACCTGTAGACATGCAAAATGCTTCCATTCAGCAAGGAAGTAATTTTTCCTCCGGATTTCATTCCCCTTCCCCCAATAATCCCGATATGTCTGTAGAAGGGCACATTTCTATTGAAACAAAAGGGAACTAAATGTGAAAAAAAAGTATTTATTTATAACAATCCTATATGCTATGTTTGTTTTCTGGTTATCCATCCAACCGATAACACAAACAACACCGGATTGGTTTCCTTATCAAGATAAAGTGTTGCATGTGATACTATATGGGATTTTATCAATCCTTATATCTGTGGGAATGATGCGAAGCGAGCATAGATATTCAAACAAGACCCTTATTTTTACCTCTGTCGGTATATCTTTTGTTTATGGCTTTTTCATGGAAATATGCCAGATTTTTGTACCGACACGTTCTTTCGATTTACGGGATTCTCTTGCAAATTTAGTGGGTTCCCTGATAGGCGTTATTTTAGTAATATGCGTTTCATTTATAATTAGCCAGTTATTTGTAACGGAAAAGATAACTTTGTAGGATTATAGGATGGAGTATACAGTTACACCCCGACGCGGTTGTGCATGGCTATTTTTTAGTTTCATGCTGGTAGTCGGAGCCTTATGGGGCTCTGCTCTCGGGGTATTTGTGTGGATATTGGAGGATGCTCAAAATGTCATTTCTTCTTTAGAGACTTTCCGTCCGAAAACGGGGACGAAGATATATGCAGATACAGGGGAACTCCTGTATACATTTACGATTGAAGACAGACAATTAGTTCCTCTCAGTCAGATACCCCTTCATGTGCAAAAAGCATTTATTGCTACAGAAGATGCTTTATTCTATTCGCATAAAGGTGTCCGACCGGATGCCATTATAAACGCTTTTTTATATGGATTACGTACAGGACGTTTTCGTGGAGGTAGCACCATTACACAGCAAGTTGTTCGGAATGTAGAAACATTAGGTATTGGACAAGAACGGTCTATAAAAAGGAAGATACGAGAGGCTATTGTCGCTTTACAGGTGGAACGGGAATTTACAAAGGATGAAATATTAGAACTTTACCTGAATCAGGTTTTTTTAGGGATTAATGCTTATGGTGTGGAGTCTGCTTCAAGGCAATATTTTGGGAAAAGTGTGCAGAATTTAACGCTGAGTGAAGGAGCAACTCTTGCCGGATTAACTCGGGCTCCTAATGTTAATGAACCCATTAACCATTTAAAGAATGCAATTGAACGCAGAAACATTGTATTGGAGCAAATGCGTGAAGAGGGATTTATTACTGAGGAGGAATATCAGAAGGCTTTATCAGAAGATTTATCCTCACGGGTAATGACACCTGAAAAAAGAGAGCAACTGAAAAAGGAAGGAATTGATATTTACGAACCTTATCGTATAAAAGCGCCATATTTTGTCGAAGAGGTCCGAAAAATCTTGCTTTCCAAATATTCTGTAAGCGAAGTGTTTGAAGGGGGACTAAGTGTATATACAACACTCGATTATTCTTTGCAAAAAGTAGCAGAAACTACTTTAGAAGAGCATTTGACAAAATTTGATAAACCGCGTCTTGAAACAAAGAATTTTATACCTGTTTCCGGTGCATTGGTTTGCATTGATAATCGTCCGGGATATGAAGGCTTTGTCCGCACACTTGTGGGTGGAAGAAATTGGGAAGAGGAAAAATATAACACTGCAACACAGGCGAAACGACAGCCCGGGTCCAGTGTAAAACCCTTTATATGGATGTCCGCTATAGCCTCAGGAATGACGCCATCAACACTTATTGACGATTCCCCATTTGTTCGTGTTATGCCCAATGGACGCGTTTGGGCTCCTCAAAATTTTGATGGTTCTTTTCGTGGTCCGATACCCCTGCGACAGGCTATCGAAAAATCCATAAATATTGTTTCTATTCGTCTGGTGGATATGTTGGGATTGCCTTTCGTTCGTACCTTTTTTGAACGATGTGAAATGAACACCGTAGTTAGCAACTCTGTAGGTTTAACATTAGGTCTTGGCACAGTAGAAGTAACTGCACTCAGCCATACTGTTGCTTATTCCGTCTTTGCTCACAATGGAATAAAATTCTACCCTGTGTTTATAAAAGAAATTCGCGATGCGGAAGGGTTGCTTCTTTATGATTATCGCCTGTATCAACAAAAAGAACAGGTTGTTGACCCGAAGGTTGCGTATGTTACCATGCACATGTTGAAGGGAGTATGCACCCCCGACTCTTCGTTGGGCTATTACCCGACGGGGCATCGTGCCAGTGCCTTGAAAAGGCCTGTAGGAGGTAAAACCGGAACAACCAATGACAGCCGTGATGCCTGGTTTTGTGGATTTACCACAGATTTTACCACTGTTGTATGGGTCGGTTATAAGGACAATCGCAGTTTAGGTAGAGGAGTAAATTATACCGGAGGAAGGCTCGCATGCCCAATTTGGGTTGACTTCATGATGTTCGCTGAAAAAGACCTGCCTGTACGCGATTTTACAGTTCCTTCCGGTGTGCAGTTCTACAAAATTAATCGTATTACAGGTACACTCGGTGGTTCCTACACAGAGGCATATATCGAAGGGACAGCCCCGCCTATTTATTATCCAGTTTCCAGACGGACAGAAGAGACCGTTCCAGAAGAAACACTTCTGGAACCGATTGACAGTAACCAGCCCTCATCATCTACTACAACAGAACCCGTCCCCCCCTCCGAGACTGAAGTCGCACCACTTCTGCCACCCGAAGAAAAAAGTAATCCCGACCCGGGTTTCTAACATATATTCCGTTCATATACAGGAAAATCCATAGATAGATATGTCGAAAAACTCAATTATTTTTGATGAATATCGATGGGATAGATGTATTTTGTTCAATCAAGGTTGATGAAGAAGAGATAAACATAATTCGATTATATGTATCTTTTTATGATATGATTGAACATTTAAGTGGAATAAAATCCGATATTAACCTTATAGAAACAGGATATATGCTGATGTTTTGTCCTATTGATAGAGATGAACTTTTGTATCTTACACTTCAGGAAGATATAGGACTGGGAGACAAAACAACGAATGCTATTGTCCCCCCGGATAAGAGGTGTAAAGTAAATGTAATTGCCAAGGCGGATGGAATTATTAGTGGAATTGAAATATTCAGACGGTTGTATGAAATTAATGAGGCGGAGATAGAAAATTGGGAGTCAGTTACAGATGGGACCCATATACGAAAAGGACAAATTATTGCATCATTTGAAGGAAATGCGCGTGCAGTATTGACTACAGAACGTGTATCCCTTAATTTTTTAAAGCATCTTTCAGGGATTGCAACACTTACACATAAATTTGTATCACGGGTTAAAGATTTACCTGTGCGAATTTGTCATACACGGAAGACCATGCCCCTGCTCCGTGCTATGGAGATTGATGCAGTGGTTCATGGAGGTGGACATCGGCATCGGTTTAATCTGTCGGATGGTATATTAATTAAAGAGAATCATCTGGAAATATCAGGAGATATAGCCTCTGCAATCCGCAAAGTTCGTGAACATATATCTCATCTGGAACGGATAGAAGTCGAAGTAATCACACTGGAACAGGTTAAAGAATCGTTAAAAGCAGGAGCAGACGCTATTTTGCTGGATAACATGGAGTTAAAGGATATAAAGATGGCGGTAAAGATAGCCAAAGGATACCCGGTACTACTGGAAGCAAGTGGAAATATAAATTTAGAGCGGGTTCGTCCTGTGGCTGAAACCGGTGTGCATATTATTTCCGTAGGGGCGATAACCCATTCTGTTTCCGCGTTAGATATTTCGTTATTAATAGAAAGGGTATAATACAATAAAAAAGGTAGATACTTTCCCATTATTTAAAGCCCGATGGGTAGGAAGGTAGAACTATGTTATTGGTTATTGATGTTGGAAATTCCAATATTGTGCTGGGTATTTATCATAAGGACAAGTTGATAAATCATTGGAGGGTCGTAACATCTAATTATCGAACTGGGGACGAGTTTTATTTGTTGATTACAATGTTATTTTATTCTGCAAATATTAAGCCTTCGCAGATTCGGGGATGTTGTATTTCCAGTGTGGTTCCGGATATCAATCCCGCTTTATATCATCTATGTGAACGAGCCTTTGGTTTTGAACCTGTAATGGTTGAGCCGGGGATACGCACAGGTATTGTTCTCCAATGTGATAACCCGAAAGAGGTAGGTGCTGACCGCATTGTAAATGCTGTAGCAGGGGTCGAAGAATATGGAGGACCCTTAATTATCGTAGATTTCGGCACAGCTACAACCTTTGATGTCGTAACTGCCAAATCGGAATGGTTAGGTGGAGTAATTGTCCCCGGCATTCAATTATCTGCAGATGCTTTATTTGAACACTGTGCTAAGTTACCACGAGTAGAGATTAGTGTCCCTCCCGCTGTTATAGGTCGGGATACAGTAAACAATATCCGTTCAGGTCTTACCTATGGATATGCGGATTTGGTAAATGGATTGATTGAACGGATACGTCTGGAGATGGGAACTCATGCCCGTGTTCTTGCAACAGGTGGACTTGCTGAAACCATTGCCCAACTGGCAAAAAATATTGATGTGGTTGACCCCTTGTTGACATTAAAAGGGTTAAAGATTATTTATGAAAAAAATACCCGAGGCACTGCGTGATGAGATGGATGACGGTATTTACAATTTGCACACTTCTACTATTTTCTTGTGGCAAAAAAAACTCTACAACCCTACCTACTGCGGAGACAACTCCTCCTCAAAAGCAATCCATAGATGATATGAATGTCTCGTCTGTGGATTTGTATCATCATGACCCACGTCCTACCATAGGTGAAGCACGCAAACCTACCTTATGGTTGCATGCGGAAAAGTTTGCTGTCATTGATGAAAATACATGGAAAGTTGAAGATGTACATGCAGTCATTTATGATATTCAATCCGGTAAAGAACATATCAAAATTTCTGCAAGAGAAGGAGTTTTTGAAAAAATGAATAAAGCCTCTCTTGTGGGAAATGTAGAGGCTCAAATGGATAATATTTTATTTAATACGGATGGGATTGAATGGAGTAATCGAACAGAAACAGAACCTGCCCGCATCTGGACACATGGGAAAATTGCAGTGCAGGGCACAGATTTACATCTGGATGCGGAAAATTTAATTATTTATCCTGACACTAAAGAGTTTGAACTGGAAGAAGTATCCGGACAGGTCCCGTTGATATTGAGGAATACAACATGAAAAAACTAATGCCTGTATTATTCATCTTATTATTGTTTATCGCTATATATGTAAAAGTATATGCTCAGGAGAATATAAGTTTAGGTAAATATTCCTCCATGAAAATTGAGAAAGTTGGGAAATTGAAAGGGACACTAAATCAAGGAATGAGTATACGTGAGATGAGCGGAGGTGTAAGTATCGTTTTACTATCTCAAGAACCCAATACCCCTAATATGCCTATCAAAGCGGATAGAATGACTTTTGAATGGGAAGAAGGTCGAAATTCACCGGTACTGATTCGTATGGAAGGCAAGGTATATCTTGAACATCCTGAAGGTAAATTAACAGCAGAGAAAGCAGTCTGGGACTTTAAAAAGGAAATGGTAGAATTCACAGGGAATCCTATGTTAGATAGTCCCAAAGCACAGGGATTAAAAGGTTCCAAAATTGTTCTGGATTTTAAGAACAATACGATTGACATCGAAAATCTACAAGCGGATATGATACCGCTACAGGGAGGAGTTGGTTCTGAAGGTGGTATAGAGACAGGGTTGTCTCTTCTTACGGAAACTGATGTTATAGATTGGAATGGTTTTATTGCAGAATTAAAAAGACAGGGGCAATCCAGCGAAATGACTCCCGGCAAATACTTGTTAAGTAAATTTGATGGGGATGCGAGAAGTCAATTTTTGTCCACTCCTAATGATTTGATTCTAAAGAGAAAACAGGATTTGGTCAAACAGATAAATAGATTATTACGGAAACCGGATTTCTATAATAAGGAAGCATGGGCAAAGACAACTTTACCGGAAACGGCAAAAGAGTTCTTAAATAAGGGAACATTAACAGCAGAAGAACAGGTGCGACTAAACCGGTTACTGCTTCAATGTGCCTTCCCTGATGTGCTAAAACCTCTATGAGGGAGAGGTATATGTCTTCTGAAAAGTTATTGGAAACTCAAGGGTTAGTCAAATCATTTCGGAAACGCGTAGTTGTCCGCAATGTTTCACTATGTTTAAATAAAGGTGAGATAGTAGGATTATTGGGACCCAATGGTGCTGGAAAAACAACAACATTTAACATGGTAGTGGGGCTATTTAAGCCGGATGATGGAAAGGTATTTTTTATGGGGCAGGATATTACCCGTTTCCCGATGTATCGTAGAGCCCGTGCAGGGATTGCATATCTGGCTCAAGAACCATCTGTATTCCGTAATTTAACTGTGGAACAAAATCTATTAGCAATATTGGAATTTTTACCCGGTAGTCGTGCAGAACATAAAGAGAAAGCTCACCAACTTCTGAAAGAGATGAATATAGAACATTTATCAAACCAATATGCCTATACCCTTTCAGGTGGAGAGCGTAGAAAAACAGAAATTGCTCGCGCATTAATTACAGAGCCTAAAATATTTCTTTTAGACGAGCCCTTTGCGGGAATAGACCCAATTGCTATTAGCGAATTACAAATTATGGTGAAGGAATTGAAAGAGCGAGGTATCGGTATTTTGATTACCGACCATAATGTGCGGGATACCTTATCGATAACAGACCGTGCCTATATCATTAGCGAAGGGCAAGTTATATGCACCGGAACCCCTGAAGAGGTATCTGCTGATGAGCGCGTTCGAAAAGTATATTTAGGAGAACAGTTTCAGTGGAATACCTAAATTACATAAGCGAAGTACTGAAATATCGTTCCGCTCTATCAGGTAGCACTGTGGCAATAGTGCCGGAAATTTTTTGTGCCATAACACGAGCAGCCCAAACATTGGCCCCGGAAGAAATCCCAACTAAAAGTCCATAATCACGCCCTAAAGAGCGTGTTGTCTCGATAGCATCTTCATCGGTTACCTCCACTACTTCATCTACCATAGACACATCCAGTATCGGCGGAATAAAACCATCACCAATCCCCTGAATTTGATGTAACCCCGGCTCATGTCCCAATAAAGCAGAAACATTTTTGGGTTCTACGGCAACAATGCGAACATTGGGTTTATGTTCCTTCAAAAATTTGCCTACTCCTTGTAAGGTTCCACCACTGCCCACACCTGCTACGAAACAATCAATATTCCCGCCCATTTGTCGCCAGAGTTCACGAGCAGTTTCTTCGTAGTGGACACGGGGATTGTCCGGATTCTCAAATTGCTGAGGGACAAAAACATTCGGGTCATTTGCCTGTATTTCCTTGACTTTATTGACCGCTCCCATAATACTTTGCTCCGCCGGGGTCAGGATAAGTTCTCCTCCAAGTGCCTTAATTAATTTTTTCCGTTCTGCACTCATATTTTCGGGCATAACAATACAAACACGATACCCCTTCAATCTACCCACTAAAGTAATGCCGATTCCTGTATTTCCGGAAGTCGGCTCAACAATGACACATCCGGGTTTTAGTCTTCCATCGCGTTCTGCCCCTTCCAGCATAGATAAAGCTACACGGTCCTTGATACTTCCCCCGGGATTTAAAAATTCTGCCTTTGCAAAAATACGCTCACCTTTTAACTGAATAAGGGGAGTATTACCAATTAAATCGAGAATATTATCTGTTAACATGTGTATTCCTCAAATAAAATTCGCTTTAATATTTTGCAAGGATACTTTCATAAATCTGCTTGAATGCTTCATATTCCGGAACGGATAACCTTTCACGTTTTTCAAAATAGGGATTGTTTTCAATCGTTCGAGAACTTTCATTTACAGGATAACCCTGTTCCGTAATATAACGTTTGAAAAATTCTACCGCATTCGGACATTTTCTCACAAGTATATTTATATCCTCTTGAGCCTGCATACACCCCTCTATATCTGCTGTTTCATACCGTTTAACCATAGCATAGATAATTTGAGGGTTTAGACTGGTTCCCTGACCAATACAGGCGCGACAACCTAACATAAGCCCTGCATAAAAAACAGTCTCATTTCCGACAATTAAAGAAAAATTTTCATTACGAACGGCACGGACTAAATCGAACAAATAACCGCCATCAGCAATGGATACTTTTCCGGCTACAAGATTGTCTATTTTTGCAAGTTTTTTCAATAATTCCGGTGTTAAACAATATTCGGGTCTTGTGCCGGGGGGTTGATAGAATAACACGGGTATTTTCACTGCGGAACAGACCGTTTCAAAATAACGATATATTAAATCTTCAAGCGACTCATTATTTTCGGGCACCAGAGCCTCAGGGATAGTTAATACAGCACCATCCGCACCTATATCTTGTGCAAAACGACTTAATTCGATTGCCTGTTGAATGTATTCCTGTCGATTAGGACGGTGGTCATAGTTACGGTCCCAGATACCGCTACATCCGATAAGTACCGCAGAATGCTCTTTCACCACTTTGCAGGCAATCTCTGCCAATTGTTTTACTTCTTCAAAAGAAAAGGTATACATCTGTCCCATACCCGAACGAATGAAAAATGCGGATATGGAACCTTTTTCAATCATATATTCAAGGAGACGCTTTTGACCCTCAGGGTCAAGGGAACCATCTTCCTTGAAAACGGTAAAAGTTGGTGCAATACTACCATAAACATAATCAGGTATACGCATAGGAAAAACTCCGCAAAATCAAGATAAAGTTAGAAACAAGATATGAAATAATAGTTATAATTACATATTTCCAGATTATTTTCCAAATAAACAAATTTAGTGTTCGTATTCTAAAAAGGAACAAATGGAATAATGGAGATAGATAAAGCGATGGAATAGGGTCTGGCAAAGCAAGTTCCAATAGGTCGATAGAATATTTTTATTATACACAGAGATTCTGCTTATTCTATAGGTTGTAGAAGCAATTTATAAATTACTCCTGCATGGGTAGGGTTATACATGTACTCAATACAGCGCTGTGTCTGTGCTGTTTTTTCTACGCACTCATTCTCATTTGTTCATTTAAACAGAAACTTTTCGCTATTTACAAAGGATGTTAATGCTCAAATGATGGGTATTAAAACATTATGCGGTTTGGCTTTTATTGAAAACTTTTTCGATGAGTAGTGTTGATAGAGTTAAAAGAATAGCCACGAATGTAATTATTCTCCCTGCGTCCCAGCCAGGGCTTGTATATTTGAATACAACCTGATGTACCCCTCCCGGTATGGGAACACCTCTAAATATACCGTTTGTTCTAAAAATTTCAGTAAGTTCTCCATCGACAAATGCTTTCCAGCCCGGGTTGTATGTGTCTAAAAGCACTAAGAAACCTTCCTTAGGTGCTTTTATCTGTATAGAGATATATTCAGAGTTTTCCTCCTGGATATTGGTAGTTACTACCTTTGCGGAAGAATCTGCATCCTGTTCCGGTGTTAAGGGAAGTATATCAGCAGTTTTTTTGTCGTAGGAAATCGGAACATCTGACTGTATCACGCATTCTTTAAATGGAGAGAAGTTACTATGTGTCAAAATATTTAAGACCTCTTCCATAGAAGAGACTTTTCGGTAGTGGGGTACCCAGAAACATCGCGGTATAGGTTGGGTATTTTCATAAATATCAACAAAGTAGATTTGCTCCATTTTTCGCCAGGTTTTTAAATTTTTCCCCTTATCGTTATCTATTGACATATTTGTAGTAAATGCCCACTGAACACCACTGATTGTTGTTAACGGATTTGTTAATAGTTCTGTTTTTTCCTGTGTTTGATTTGAAAGGGATTTCATCCATAATTGTGCATATTTATCTGTGGGTAGTTCTGTTCCATTCACCAATTGCCAGTGATAATACATCCCGAGGTTTTCCGACCAGAGTATTGAGTTCGATTCCGGGACAATCAGACCTCTTCCTGTGCCTGTTTGATAGCGGAGCTGTCTGACGAATTCGGAATAAACATCTTTTTTTTCAATAACGGGGATATAACTTTCAGGTAGAAAAGGACGAAGTAAATAATACAATTCGATGAAACTTAACAGAGCGATTAAGATGCAAAGGATAGAATTTATTTTGGGTATACGGATGATTGTTGCAGGGATAAGGAGAAAGAGTAATAAAATGGATACACCCTTTATCCATGGATTAGCGATTAAAATGAGGGCTAATAGCAATAAAAAAACAAAGATACCCGAAACCCATACATATGGAGAACTTAAATCCCGACCTTTTAATAGCAATCGGTGAAAGCCTATCCCTGCCAATGTTGAGAAAGAAATTGCAACAAGAATTAACATTCCCTGTTGAAGTATTCGTGCCAGGTTAAGGTTTATAAAAAATAGAAGGAAGAAAAATAACAAGATTAGCCCATGAAACCATACGATAGAACGAAGTTCACGGTCAAAAAATGCGGGAAAAATAAATACGAAACATATTAATCCGGGATATAAAACGGGTAATTTTGGAAGGTCCCATGCCCATATAGGGAGAAAGATTTGAGAAAAAGCGAGAGAGAATGTTTCGGGAAAATGAGCCGATAAAGGAAAACTAAGAAATTGGCTCCAGTGTACATCTGTATATATCTGCCATGATATAAAAGGAAACCATGCAAATGCACTTACCATTATTCCCAGTATCAAAACAACTATAATTTTGAAAATTACCGATAAAGATTTCCTTTCTATGGAAAGTGTCGGGAAACTGCGAAAGATAAAAGGGAAAAGGATGAGCATAAGGAGACCTGCAAATATGCATTCAATACTTCCAGATAGTATCAATGCGGTCCATATAAACAATAAGATGAGAAAACTGCGTGGTGTATGGTTTTCAAAGAAATATACCATACCACTTAGTAGAAAAATTAGCCACACAGAACCACTTAACAAAGGTAACGACATTTGAACACATATTCCAGGTCCCGAAAATACCACAGATACAAGTCCGGGTATTAAAGCAGGATAAGGAATCTCTAAAATTCTACCCCATATTAAAAAACCGATACCTAAAAGGGACATGGAAAGGAAAATATACCATTGATAGGCATGTGCAAAGTCCATTCGCCAAAATAGTATATGCAAGGGTTGAAACAAAGATGTACGTATGTCCACAAGGTAGGGTTGTCCACAAAGTTGATACGGATTCCAGTGCGGAATTTCTCCCTTCCCGATACGGTCAAACCCATATTTCCATATAGGACCCCAAACGGAATATTGTTTGTTTGCCCATATATCTTCTTTATCGCTTTTACCTAAACTGGCTGCCAGCATAGGGTCCCAATAAATACGTATCAAAAGTAACAGGAAAATACCCCCGAGTAATGTTCCCCAAAAAGGGAAGCGTCGGAACTCCGAAACCTTACTTGCTATTTGCGACATATATGATGAGCCTTATCTCTGGAAAACTATATATAGAAATAAAAATTCCCTTTTCAGTATATTATCATGTTAATATTTTATAATAACAAAAAGGGAAGAAAGTATCGGAATGTCAACGAATGAAATCCATGCAAGCGTGCTGTTAGTAGGAAATAATTTGTCGTGGTGTTTATCCCCATGGTTTTTTCATCTGGAACATCAGGATTATCCTTTAGCACAATTTGAGTGGATTATTGTTGAAACGAATTCCTCAGAAGAAACGCGAAAGACAGTTGCTTCTTTGTCAAAAGGGTCTCCGTTGATTGTTCGTTATATTCCACATGGGGGAGAGTCAATGATACAAGCATGGGACTTAGCATTGCACGAGGCGAAAGGAAAGTGGGTATTGTGCAGTCAACCGGAGGTATTGCCCAGTAATAGTTGGATCCAAAGGCATGTCCAGCTCCAATACGCATATGAGGGGAAAGCCTGTATCGGAGGCGCGTTACTTTTGCATCCGCGACTCTCTTCAAAAAGCATAACACCCTGGTTCTTGCCAGAGGATGAACCACCTTCAATGGAGGAAATTACACAAATAACTCCTTCCCATTTCTCTCTCTATAACATGAGTATCCCTCGTGACCTTATTCTTCAAAGTGGAACATTTAACAAATCATTTTATTTCCCGGAATTCGCAGAAGTGGAATTGGTAAAAAGGCTCTCGCAAGTAGGTTGTAAACTTCATATTGACAATCAGGCTCTTTGTTGGCTTTGGAAAGGAAGTTCATATCTGGATATGTGCAGATATCATTACCGTCGGGGTTATTCAATGGGCTGTTACCTGCGATTGTTTCCTAATGACTATCATATCGTCGTTAATTATAAACTTTATTTTCCTTATACTACACGAATTATCAATGCCCTGCTTATTCCTTACTACCACCGTTTTTGCTTAAAACTTCCAGAAGATTCTAAATTACTTCTCCGAATGTATCGCCGAGTATTCCGATATTGGCGATATAGGGGTTTTACTGATGCCATAGCAAAGCAGGAACCGCAAATTGATATAATATATTCTTAATCAAACTGTTACAGGTTAAACGAAAATGTTCATCTTACATACCGCAAATGTATACTTAGACAAGCCCTTTTTTTCCTCCTTAAACCTACACTATGGTCAAGAACGAAGAAGAAGACAGAGGGAATTACTCGATGCAATTGTCAGTAAAGTATTTGAGTATAAAGCAGATGCCTTATTCATAACCGGTAATTTGCTGGATGCAGAATATGTAACGGAACAAACCCTTCAATTCCTGTTTGAGCGATGTGAAGCAATTAAACCTGTTCCAGTCATTATTATTCCCGGCGAATCAGACCCTATCACAAAATATTCTCCCTACATATTAGAGACTTTTCCCGAAAATGTAATAGTAATGAATTCCGAAACAACAAACAGGTGGGAAGGGAATAAGACCCCGATTGTTGTTTATGCAATAGCAGGAGATAATAGGAAGGTAGGGGATTTTGCGGAACTTAATTTACCGACTGGCTATGATGGCAGGAATCATATTCTTCTATCTTATGAATTGCCTATGTTTAACGATAAAAGGGAATTGTCAAGATGGTTTGAGAAGGTCCCGGATGTTATCTCATATATCGGGGTAGGGAAAGGACACAGTTTCAAACAATTTTACAATACTTCGCAATTGACGGCGTGTTGTTGTGGTATTCCCGACCCTATAAGTATGGATGATACTCCTCCTTTTGGGGTTTTAGGTATTCGCTTTCAATCGGATGATAATCAATGGAAAGTTTCCCATGTAGAACATATGTCTTTACAGAAAAATTTTTATGCTCTTATCAATATAGATATGTCTTTGTTTACAAATGAAGATGGACTTCACACGAAGTTACGAAATGAATTGACAAATTTGCAAAAACCCTGTGTTGTTCATCTCCGTTTCAGTGGAACAATTTCTCCTTCCCTTCTAAATGGCATCCCGGAAACAATGATATCTATTCAGGAAGAAAATCTATTTATTACATGGAGTTTTGATGGAGAAATAGAAGGATTTGAAAATGCAGAAGATTTGCGAGAGATTACCGTTCTATCTGAATTTTTTAAGCAGGTAACGGAACAACAAAAATGTGCACCGAATACCTCCGCTGTCAGTATTGCAAAACGAGTCCGACATTTAACCGCAAGAATTGCTGGAGGAGCAAATCTAAAAATTCCTACCGTTGAAACATGTGAGGTTCCCCCGGAATGGAATTTATAAAGGGACATATCTATGGTTTCGGGAAACTACAAAAGATTCCCCTTGAATTTGAGAAGGGGTTCCAGATAATTTTTGTCAGAGATGAGAATGGGAAAAATACATTATTCCAGTTTATGCTGGATATGTTATTTGGGCAAAAAACTTCCAAAAAGAAAAATGCATCCTTTTCTGAAAATTATTATAAATATACACCATGGTATACTTCGGATTATCGGGGAAATATTGTTTATCGCCTGAATACGGGGAAACTGATACATCTTCATCGAGTATTTGGACCTGAACCATCATTAAGAATATATGAAGGGATGGATGCAAATGATATAACAGATACAGTTCCTGTATATCCAAATGGAGAACCTGCTTTTATAAATGAACATCTGGATTTGACTCGTGAAATGTTCTCCGGAGTGTCTGTAATTTCACAGAAGACAATAGACAGTTTGAATTCCTTTACCCACGGGAACAGAGTAAAGGAACATCTTCAGTGTTTGATAGATACAGGGACAACGGAACAATCTGTAAATACCATAATTACCGATTTTCAGGAATATTTGCAATCCATCGGAACAGAACGTACCTATAAACGCCCCTATAACCTGATATCGGAACAAATAGAAAGGTTATCAGAGGAATATGAGCAGGTAAAGGAAAGTTTTGAAAGAATATGCGAGAAGAAATTATTTCTGAAACAACATAAGGAGAAACTGAGTAGTCTTCAACAGAAATATAAGGAACTGCAAGATAAATTACAATATGCCCGTCAATATACGCTCTGGAGAAAAAAGAACGATGCAAAAGCCTTACGAGACAAGTTAAATGAACTGACTAGACGTTCCTTTTCATACTCCAATTTTAGAAATTTTCCAGTTGACCAGAATGTATATGTTATTCAAACGGAGATGGCTATCAATCATGCGGAAATGCAAAAGCAGAAATTGCAAAATGAGATTGAGAACATCTCTGGGGAAATCAATGAACTTGAGTTAGAACTGCGTCATTCTACCTTTATCCCTATTGATTATATTAAGGATTATCAAGATAAATATGAGGAATATTTGAAACATATTCACAGTAATGAGGAGGTGTTGAAAGAACTACACAATCAACGAGAGAAGGTAAACGAACATATTCAGGAAGTTGAAAAAATTGTTTCGGAACTTCCAGAGGTAATACAAAAAGATGATATGTTCTACTCCAAAACCGATTTTGCCATTGATATGTATAAAAGTTCTTTGAAGGAAACACATAAAAGCGAATCGCAACTTAATGAACTGAGAAAAGAATATACCCGTGTTCAACAACAAACGCAACCGTATCGGGAATTATTTGATGATATAAATGACTTTGCAGGGCTTGTAGATGATTATTTGAAATATAAAGATAAACCGGAAGAAGAACAGCAAGAATTAGAAAGACAATTGGAAGAAGCAGAGGTATTAAAACTACAAATTCGTTCCCGACAACCTGTGGACCTGGTATTAGGGACGCTTTGTTTTTTGCTGGATATTTTACTCATTTATCTGTTTATAACAATGCATAAAAAGGAATCTCTATGGTTTGCCAGTGCAGTAGGATTGGCTTTTTTATATTTTGTGAGTTCTTATATCAATAATAAGCGAACTCTGAAAGAAATCGATGTTTTCCTGAAGCAATTGAAAGAAAAAATTCAGAAAATAGTTACCTTCGAATATATTGATAAGCATCCAATAACAGCACTACTTAATAAAGCCAATTTACAGCATGTGCGCGAATTGCAGGGGCTTTATGACGAATACTGTGCCTGGTTAAAAAACGAGGGAGATTTATCTACACAGGTTCGTAAAGCAGAGGAACTATTTACGATTAACCAGACCCGAACCTACGACCTTTATCAAGAGATACAAAATCTTTTTGAACAAGCAGGTCTATCTCTGGAAGATAAGGATAAAATAGAGCAAAATCGGCGAAAGGTATTTGAATTGCAGGAAAAAGCAAGAATGTACCACCGCAGGCTCTGGGACCTCCGGAACCAATATCAACAATTAACATACACTATAACGAAAAAAGAAGAATATACAAAGGATATTTACAATAAAATTCAAAAAGAGATACTTAGCCGGATAGAACATGACTTAGTTCAATCCGGACTGCTTCAACCAGGGGAAACTTTAACACAGGATACTTTCCGTTCATATTATCGTGCAGAAGAAATGTACTGTGGGCTAAAAACAAAGGTATCCGAGCTTCGGAAAAAGCGATTGGATTTAAATCAACAACTGCAAAAAGTGGATGAGGAACTATCTCAAAACCAGAAACAGATTCAGGAGATATTAGAACTGGCAGGAGTAAGCAGTATCTCCGAATGGAAAAACAAATATGCCCTTGCCGAAGAAGCACAGGCTATCTTTTCACGAATTAAACAAACCGAACTGCAACTTCAACAATTGCTGAATGATGGCACAATAGAGGAACTGGAAAAACAAACACAAGATTTTGTCCCATCAGTCCCCGCCGAAGATGAAGAACAATTGCAACTACTTATTGAGCAAACAGAAAACGAAGTAGAACAAATACAAAAGGATATACAGATTCTACAATCAGAGTTGGAAACATTGACAAACAAATTGCGACCGTTAAATGAAATTGCTGAAGAAAAATATTATTATGAAACTCAATGGAGAATACTTCGATACGAACAGGAGAGTGTATTATCAGCAATATCGGTATTACAGCAATTATCCACATATCGGTATCATAAAATTGCATTGCCTTTACAAAATGAAGTCAGTCGTTTGCTGATACATTTAACGAAGTACAAATATACAGGTGTGCTTGTAGAGCAGGACCTGACATTGAAAGTTATTCCTGCACAAACAGAGAACCCCATACCTCTGGAAGAATTATCTTCAAATCCCTCTGTTCAGGAACAGGCATATCTTGCTATGCGTGTCGCCCTTATGAAAATTCCTCATTTTCTCAAAGAACCAATTCCGTTATTGTTAGATGACCCTTTTGTGTCTTATGACTATCCCCAATTGATTCAATCTCTGGAAACATTGAAAGCATTGGGAGAAGGACAACAGATAATCCTTTTTACATATAGAAATGATATTCCCGATATTGCTAACAATCTAACAATCCCTATTTCTATCATTAAGGATGTATAATAGACGATAATAACCCGATGAAAATTTTTTTGAAAATAAAAGTCAGATGATATAGATATAATAAATAATCCTGGTATATTTTTTGAATTCAAATATTTAATGTAAATAACATAAACATAATTTCACTTGAAAATTGTTATTGGAGAATTTCCCATGAAAAAGAAAATTCGTTTTATACTTCCCATTCTTTTTGTTGTGCTGGTTTTAGGTGCTGGATTCTACTTCTGGCTCTATCCTACGCGCGGTCCCCATGAAGCAGTAGATATACAAAAAGCTTTCTTGGAGGAAATTGAAGGGACGAAGGTTATTCACTTGAAAGGGACCCCGTATGAGATGGGTTTTCAACGAGGTGTTCTCTTGAAAGATGTTATTCACCGTAGTCTTGCACGATTTGACGAATTATTAGAACTGGCGAAGCAAGAAGTAGGGTTACCAAAGTTTGCAGCAAAGTTGATATTGGATGTTACATGGAGATTATGTTCGCCACATATTCCATTACGGTATTCTCGTGAACTGGAGGGGATTGCTGATGGTGCCGGTGTAAATCTTCAGGATTTGCGTCGTATTCATGTTGTTTCCGTTATAACAGAACGGGGTTGTAGTTCGTTTGCCGTGTGGGGTAAAGCTACTGTTGATGGGAAGATGTATCATGGTAGAAATTTTGATTGGATTATGGAAGCAGGAATTCAGGATACAGCGGTTACCTTCTGTTATGAACCACAAGGATTGAATTCATTTATTTCTGTCGGTTATGCATGTGCAATTGGTGTTCTCTCCGGCATGAATAACCGCAAAGTATCCATTGCACAGATTGGAGCAACGAATAAAGACCGACGCATTGATGGTATCCCACTTGAATTTCTTCTACGCAAGATATTGGAAGAAGCATCTACTTTGGACCAGGTAACAGAAATTGTTCTCGAAGCACGGCATACCGTGGGTTATAACTATGTGATTGCGGATGGAGATGAAAACCGAGCCCTGGTTTATGAAACGTGTGCCCATCATGTAGCAATATTTACAGATAATGACCCGCGCGAGACTGTCGAATATGCAATTCCCATTGAGAATGCCGTTATGCGTGCCGATGAAGCAATGGATCCAACCATTCGCTCTTTACAGACCTGTGCCAATGCACCAAATATGCCCTATGGTTCAAATTCCTATGACCATCGTTATAAAGGAATGGCTACACGAATAAAAGAGAATTACGGCAAGATTGACCAGAATATCGCATTAGAGATCCTCAAAGCAGTGGCAATGGTCAATGTTAACTTGCACAGCGTTCTCTATTGTCCCACAGATTTAGAATTATGGGTCGCTCACGCGAAAGGAAAAGAGGATGCGGCAAAACAGCCCTATGTTCACTACAAAATGAAAGAACTTTTTAACTCTGCACGAAAAGAAAAATATCATCAACAAAATCAATAGAAGAAAAACCATATTTCATTGCTTCAGATAAAACTCCAGGTGAATATCTTATAGATACAGGAGCACTGAAAGGCACATTCCGTTTTGAAGGGAGGTCTATCGGATTTGTCCCGTTCTCCTCTATTTCACCGGAACTTGAAATTTCTACCAATCCGTCTGCACTACCGGGCTTGTTAAATTTTTACCGTGTATTTGCAACCAACCAACGCTTCGGAGAAAGTATGCGGAGTGTGCAAAGTTCAACAGAATGGGTAGATGAGAAAACAATAAAAGTAAAGTGGGAAGCAGACGAAGCACATCCTTTTGTCCTGTCCTCTGTATATCAATGGATAAATCCTTACACATTAGACCTTCATATCTCAATTGAAGCAAAACAAAATTTGCCGGATTTTGAAATATTTCTTTCCTCTTACCTGACCGATAAATTTCCAGAATCTTACGTTTATGCACAAACGGAGGAAGGCAATAAGTTTCTTCCCACTCCTGTGGATGCGGGAGATTGGCAGGCTTTCCCAAGGGACGAACAATCTATTTCGATTATTCGTGATGGACGCTGGACTATTCCACCTAATCCTGTAGATTGGACAATACGTCCCTCCTTTAAGGAGCCAATTATTTATCGCATCAATAAAGAGACAAATCTTGCCGTGGTTCAGATGGCACGCAAAGATAACTGCTTTGCTATATTAACTCCACCAGTAGGGAATACACATTACTCCATGTATTTCTCACTGTTTGGTAAAACATTGGAAACAGGACAGACTGCTTCTACTACAGTCCGTATGATTATTGCACCTATGAACGAGGAGCAAATCCTTACAGCCTATCAGGATTTTTTATCATCATATAAATCCCAATGAAAACTTTACAAAATTAATATTTTTTAACCTTAAATCAGATAATTAATACTATCTATGTAAGTAGAAATGAGAGATTATATAAATGGGATATGTGGATTGGATAAAAAGACATAGAACGAATATGTAAGGTTATCATTTGATATATATGTATTCATCTATACCCTTTTGAGACAATTTATGAATTGCCTTTACTGGTAATTATTTGTTTTAGCTATCAATTTGTTAATACTTTCTACCTCTAAGTGATTGATTAATGGTAATTTTAAAAATGTAAATGGGGGTCTGAATTTTGTATATTTATATAGAATGAATAAAAAGGTACAAATCGGAAGATGAAGAATATAAATAACCTTCATAATTTGGATTATCCCGAGGTAAGACCCCTTCTGGATACAAAAAAACAGGTTGTTGTTCATCTGGAGCCAAATCGTATTGCAACTATTGCCGGATTGTTTTTCACTCTCATAGCCCTATTTGTATTTTTGATGATGCAATTGAGTGGATATTACATTGCTATAGGCACAATGGTTATTTTATGTGCATTGATTTTTGTTATTACTTATGGCATCTCAGGTATTTTGATTTACTACGGATTATTGATTATAAAAACAACACAAACTGAAATTACCCCTGAAACAGAAAAACCAGTGGATAAAACACAGGATTGAACATAATTTTAAAATAAGGATAATTATATGTTTCGCAAATTACTTTTTGTGCTTACCTCTATCCTCTGGATTTCATATTTACCTGCTCAGGCTCCTGACCTGTCTAGGATGGATATCGTAGAGAAATCTGTCCCGGATGGACCTGTGGCTTTGGTTCTCGGTACGCCCATATCGAAAGAAGAATTTTTAATGAGGTATCATCTGGAACTATTGGAATATGTTGCGGGAACGGGACAAAAAGATGTAAAAGATGAGGACCGTATCCATATTGCCATCCGTTGCATTACCAATTTAGCCCAACGCGAAATTTTGTATCAGGAATCTCTAAAACGAAAATATTCTGTAACTGAGGATGAGGTAAAAAAAGCAGTGGATGAACAAATTAAGGAAATTCAGGAGGATACAAAAAAGGCAGGAAAGAACCCTCCCAGTATGGAGGACATCTTAAAAGCCAAAGGAGAGACAATAGAATCTTTTCGCGAAAGAACCCGTAAAAATCTGATATTAAAAAAGATGAGACAAGCCCTTGTAAATGAGAATAAGATAACCGTAACAGATGATGAAGCGAAAAAGTTTTATGAAAGTAACCCGGACCTTTTCATGAAACCCTCACGCGTGCATTTAAAACAAATATTTCGACAACCAAAGCCCAATGCAAAAACGGCAGATGAAAAAGCATGGCAGGAAACACAAAAAGAAGTAGAGAAAGCATTAGCACGAATAAAGGCAGGAGAAAGTTTTGACGCGGTTGCCCGTTCTGTTTCCGAAGCACCGGACCGTCAGAAAGGAGGCGATATGGGATGGATACCCACAGAAGCATTGCCTCCGTTTTTTACACAGGTTCTACCTGCCATGAAACCGGGAGACCTGAGCCCTGTCATAAAAAGTTCATTAGGATGGCATTTGTTTAAATTGTTAGAATGCGAAGCAGAAGAGAAGGTTAACTTTGAACAGGTTAAAGAAAAAATTAAAAATATTTTAATTGAACAAAAAACGGATGAAAAGATATTTGAATATTGTAAACCTTATCTAAATGATTCGGAAAAAGTGAAAATATTCCTCGCCTTTGACCCCATTTTAGAAAAATTATCCCGTCAGGATAAAACCCCAGCAGTAAAGAAATCCGTGCCTGCTCAAACCACAACAAAGCCAACAGCACCAAAAAAAAATAAGAAGTAATGAAGTTCATAACTCCATTTATTGCATTTATTTTTATAATAATCAATTCCCTTTCTGCCAAAGAATCTTTTGTTCTCCCTTTGAAAGGAGACTTGATGGCTACTTCTTCCTTTGGCGAGCATCGAGATGGTCGTTTTCATATGGGCGTGGACTATCATGCTGTTGTTGGTACACCGGTCTATGCCATAGATGATGGCTATGTAACAAGGATGCGTTGCGGTCCCTGGGGTTATGGTCGCGTGTTATATATTCAATTTCATTCGGGAATTATGGGGATTTATGCACACCTACTTTCTTTTGCAGAACCATATCAGTCTTATCTGCAAAAGGTCCAACATCAGAAAGAATCCTTCACCGTAGACCTAATGCTCAAAGACAACGAACTTATTGTAAAAAAAGGGACTATAATCGCATATACAGGTCAGTCTGGAACAAAAGCACCACACTTACACTTTGAACTTCGCACAAAAGATGGAATTACATGTCTAAATCCATGGGAATATGGTTTTCACTGGATTGACCGTAATAAACCTCAAATAACATCTCTACTTGTTATCCCCGGAAGTATTCACGCAACCATCAATGGTCGCTGTCTTCCTCTAGAAATACCTATTAACGAAAAGACAACATTTCCTATCGTTATTAATGCACAGGGTGCAATAGGATTTGGTATTTCAACCATCGACCCCGAATCCGGCAATTGTAAATTGGGACCTTACCGAATTTCATTAAAGAATAGCGAAAACATCTTATCGACTATTCAGCAAGACCGCATTGATTACAATACCTATCGGGATGCTGTGGTCGCTTTTTATCCTTACATCTCAAATCCAATTTATTGGTTATTGTGGCAATGGCAGGGAAATCAATCGCAGAATTACAAGCAGGCTCGAAAAGATTGGATTTCTATAAAAGATGAGGAGCATATCCAGATAGAAGTAGAGGACTTTGATAGGAAAAAAACACAGATTCCTCTATACATCACAGATGTTCCTGCAAATGATTTACACAAGAAGATAGAAAAAACAGATATTTCTATTCACTATTTACCGTCTATCCTTGTATTAGAAATTCTATTAGCACAAACATCTGCGAAGGAAATACCTGAGGTTACATGCATCTCAGAACAGGAGTCTATCTTACTAAAACCTATCCAGCGGGCAAATAATATTTACGAACTTCCATGGGAACCTCCTGCATCAGGCAAATATACTTTTCGAGTGTCCCATCCATCTATACCTCCATGGGAAAAGACTATATATGCAGTTAAGGCACAAGATAAAATAAATCCCATTGTATTGAATGATTTTCAGATAGATATACCGTCCAATACACCATACGGAATCCTCTGGCTTTCCATCTCCCCTGTCTCTGCACAGAAAGTCCCTCAGGGCATGGTAATTACCTCAAATATATGGAAAATAGAACCGTATAATGTGCCTATGGCAGAAGCGGTACAGATGAAAATACAGATTCGAGAGAATGTCCAACCGCAAGAGCGAATCCATTTATACCGTAAAACAAGTTCTTCATGGACAAGAGTAGATTCTCAAAAGAGGGGAGACTCTGTTATTGCCACTGTATCTGATTGGGGCACTTTCGCATTAATAAGAGATGATGAACCTCCACAAATCACAAATATTTCCATTAATATTAATAAAGACATAAAACAACTTACAAAACGACCTCCTATATCTGCTTCTATTTCCGATATAGGAAGTGGTATAGCACGGGCAGAAATTTTCTGCGACCAGAAATGGCTACTGAGTGAATATGATGGACCTCGTGGAACACTACGTTGGGAACAAGATGAAGATTTACCCTCCGGAACGCATACAATTACATTTGTGGTTACAGATTATGCAGGATTAACAAAAAAAGAAATACGAACTCTGTTTGTGCCATAATGATTGAAAAAATAAATATTAGAAGAAGGAGTTAAAAGATGATACTGGTAACAGGTGGTTCTGGCTATATTGGTGCGGTTACTGTTCGCGAATTGTTAAATCATGGGTTTGCAGTCCGTGTTGTTGATAAATTCCTATTCGGAGATGAAGGGCTGGAAGAAGTAAAAAATCGAATTGAATGTGTTCAGGGTGATTTATGTCAATTTGATTCTGCATGGTTGGACGATGTCGACGGAGTTATTCATCTGGCAGGATTGAGTAACGACCCGATGGCAGAATTTAATCCGGAAGCCAACAAAAAATTAAACACGGAAGCCACGGCTATTTTAGGAGAAAATTGCAAACGTAGAGGGATAAAGCGGTTTATCTTTGCATCCAGTTGCTCTATTTATGACCGTGGACTATTAGCGGAAGATGTTTTGCAGGATGAGGAAAGCCCAGTAGAACCGCGTGCTGCGTATGCGGTAAGCAAATATCAGGCAGAAAAAGAACTGTTAAAACTATCCGGACCCGATTTCTATCCAACCTTGTTACGACAGGGAACTGTATATGGATGGAGTCCCCGTATGCGGTATGACCTTGTCGTTAATACCTTTGTAAAATCTGCATTTGATAAAGGTTTCTTAACTGTTCATTGTGGAGGAGAGATGTGGCGACCTTTGATTGATGTAATCGATATAGCCCGTGCTTATGTGGCTTGCCTGCAAGCGGACCTAAAAATTGTAGGAAATCAGATATTTAATCTATCTTATAAAAATTATCGGATACTTGAATTAGCCCATTGGGTACGGAAAGTATTTCGTGAAAATGGAATGGATATCGGAATTGAAGTAGAATATGGTTCTACACGAGGACGCAGTTACCGCGTTTCCACGAAGAAGACCGAGCAGATTTTAGGATTTCGCCCTCAAGTCAGCGTAGAAGAAGCCATACAGACTATGGTCACTAAAATCCAAAATGGTATCCATGCAGATTTCCATAATCCCCGCTATTATAATATTCAATGGGTCGAACTCCTTTGTATGGCAGAGAATATTATCAAGAAGACAGGAAGTATAATATAAAGTATCCGATGCGTCAAACGCGCCTGATTTGTCCGACAGGACCAACTTAAAATATCTCTCAAGGTAAAAGATTACGCGTATTGATTTGTATTCGCGAAACTGCAGATAACGCCCTATTCCGTGCGGTAAAGGCATCCGGACCAATAGCAATTACATATCCTGTTTTATTACGGGAATCTATATCTGTTATATGAGTGAGCGAATCTCCCTCATGTACTCGTATATACACCTGCTTAATTCCCTCCGTGCTTTGCACCTTTTCAATGTTCTTTATACTTTGCACAATTCCACTATGCGGGATAATCCACGCTATAGCACATCCTAATTCGCGTGTAGGAACCACATCAGGAATCCCCTGTTTTTCAACAGTTTGATGTATCCGCATTAAATCCATGCCCGTTCCTTCCTTACATATCTGGCACATTCCTTCATCCGGCTGGAAAAATGGGTCAATAAAAGATAAAAATACACCCTGTGCATTTACAACGAATTCAAATAACACACCATAATATCCAAGGGGAAGATTCCGGGCAACTTCTTTGGCTTTTTCTGTTATGGATTTTAATTCTTTTCCGGGAAATTCTACAGGCAACCATAACAATCGAGGAATACGATAATTTCCGGGAATAAACTCTACACCAAAAATTTCTACAGGAAAAAAATGGTATGACATACGATAACCGATTAGATAACAGGTTTTTCCTTCTATCCCCTGCTGAACAAGTATAGGCGCCCCTTCTTCTGCTTTTCTTTTCGCAGTTGAAATAATAAGTTTTATATCATTGCTATCATTAATTATCCCGCAGAACTGATTGTTAACTGTTCGGACCCATAATGGGGTTGATTCATTATACATAGAACTTATTGCTGATTCATCCAATCCGCTGTTTATAATCTTTGTCGTTGTTTCCAACATATCTGCTATTGCATTTATTTTTTGGATGTCTATTTTTTCTATCTGTAACATACCTTATCTGTTTCCCTTCTGTATAGTATGTTATGTTTTTATTATTGATAAACGATTTATAAAGAGATACACTAATTGAGCCCTCTGAATAAAAAGAAGAAGAGGTTTTAGGATA
Source organism: Candidatus Hydrogenedens sp. (assembly GCA_049968235.1). Classification (GTDB taxonomy): domain Bacteria; phylum Hydrogenedentota; class Hydrogenedentia; order Hydrogenedentales; family Hydrogenedentaceae; genus Hydrogenedens. The sequence continues at coordinate 367,230 of JBMFRC010000001.1, read as the reverse complement.
AATTATACATGTAATCGAGAAGTAAAATCAGATTTGTAATTAAAGTAAATAAAAAATGGGAGGATTATTCTCTTCTTTTATACTATCTAAGCAAGGAAATCCGTTCTCAAAACTTACGAGCAATATAGACAACAATAATTGTAGATGACATCACTGTTTTCAAATAATTTATATCCCCTAAAATTGATAAAACTCTGTAAAAATTTTTTCTTTACAATAATCTCCTGCGTAAGAATTAAGAGACATAGCATATATAAATAATTGATAAAAAATAAGATATGAAATAATGAAAAAATATTAAAAAGGTATTGACAAACGGGAGAAAAATTGTATTATATTAGTAGAACAGTAATACATTAGGATTCAAATTATGATTCGAATTAATACTCAAGATGGAACGCCAATATATCTACAGATTGTTCGGCAGTTCAAATACCTAATTGCTACAGGTTCTTTGAAAAATGGAGATGAATTACCTCCTGTTCGCACATTGGCTCAACAACTGTTAATCAATCCCAATACAGTATCCAAAGCATATCGGGAACTGGAAAATCAAGGGATGATTTATACCCGTCCTGGAGCCGGTACTTATGTGGCTACTATACGAACATTATTTTCCGATGAAGAACGATACCGCGTCATATATGAACATATAGATTCTCTATTGGTTATAGCAAAGCACCTTAACTTTTCATTAAGCCAGTTATTAGAACTAATACAGTCCCGCGCAGAACAAATAAAACTGCACATGGATGAGGAGAAAGACCATGAATAAACAATCTGAAGGAAAAAAAGACTCAATTATCATTAAGACCGAAAACTTATGCAAGAATTTCGGGAGAAAGTGTGCTCTAAATGATGTAACGATAGAAGTATTGCAGGGTCGGGTATTTGGTTTGGTAGGGGAAAATGGAGCCGGGAAAACGACTCTTATTCATCATATTTTAGGTGCTTATACCGTAGAGATAGGTTCTGTTTCTGTCTTTGGTCTAAATCCCGTGAAGTATCCAAAAGAGGTACTCAGCCGTATTGGTTACTTATCAGAAACGCGGGACCTTCCCCGATGGATGCGTATTGAACAATTAATCCGTTATATGTCCGCTTTTTATCCAAATTGGGATATGACATATTCATATCAATTATTTGAACAGTTTGAATTAGACCCGAAACGTAAGATACGGGCATTATCACTGGGCGAATTAGCACGAACAGGATTACTGGTAGCATTATCACATCGTCCGGAGTTGTTGGTATGGACGAGCCATCGTCAGGTTTAGACCCGGTAGCGAGGATGGATATATTATCAGCAGTAGTTCGTTCCGTAGCCGAAGAAGGACGAACTGTGTTATTTTCCTCGCATTTATTGGATGAAGTAGAACGAGTATCGGATGATGTATGCATGCTTCATCATGGTAGAGTTGTTATGAATGGAAATCTGGAAGAGATAAAAAAACAACACTATTTGTTAGAAGTGAGGATGAACAATAAAAAATTAAATTTGAAGAATATCCCCGGTATAAAACGAATAAATTCCCTGGCCATGGGTATCAGGTTTTGTGTGTAGGGAATAACACAAACATAAAAGAACAAATACAACAACAAGGTGGAGAGATAATTAATATCGCTATTCCATCGTTAGAAGAAATTTTTATTGCTTATGTGAAAAAACAAGATAAGGAGTAATTTTTATGAAACTTAACTCGTCTCGGAAAGCCTTATTGTGGGAGGAATTATATGTAGGGGGTAGTATTTTTGGTGTTGTTTTAGGAATGTGCATATTTGTTGCTATTTCCTTTCGTATTTTTGTCCCCATATTTCTTGTTGACTGGAAAGATGTAGACATTAGTTTGTATCTTACGGTTTATGCTATATCCATTCTTTTACTCCTTCAGATAGGTAATTCCGGAGAAATGCATATTGGTTTTCCACATAGAATATTTCATCTTCCCATAACTTTATCTTTAATTGTAACTGTATCTTTATTTACACGGCTCTTTTTAGTTATTCTCTCTACTTTTCTTTTACGGTTTGTTGTGGCTTTTATTTTATCAGAATATGTACCTTATGAATTATCTACCCATAGATACATGGATGCCTTTCAAAATTTTTCCCTCTTGAACTTCCTTTTTATGTGCCTTTAATTTTCCCTGCTGTTATACATGGGATTGTGTATCTCACTATTCAATTTTTATGCTGGTTTTTTGTCTTTTCACCATTTTTGGTAGGAATAATTATATTTCTTTCTATTTTTTCATGTGTGATATTAGCAGTTTTGGACTATGCAACTATTATGGATAGGGTAATTCCCTTTTTATTTGGTTCTTTACCTTTTACAGGTGCAGAGTATGAAAATAAAATATCCTTTTCTACATATACTTACTTAATATTTTTGGTGTTAGTAATACTTTATACTTACCTCATCTGGTTTTTGAGTGTAAAAATTACTTCACAGGTAAGGACTGGCATAAAAAAAGATATAAAGTTATTACTTCCTTTGCGTCTTCGTAGTGTCCTAAGCAAATTAGAACCGAATATGGTTATTAAAAGTTTTCCGAATAGTCAAATTGCTCAGGTCTGGTTTGAACTCAGAAATAATGGACTGATTATTCCCGTATGGACGGGTATTTTCTGGTTTTTACTTTTTACTCTTTATGTTTCTGTTATGTTTATATTGCTGGCAATGCGGTGGATAGTCTCCTTCGACTATTCTTACTTACTGGACTTACTGTTCGTATTTTTCCCACTGATTGCTTTAGTGTTATCAGGGCTTGTCTGGCATTTGAAAGTAAGCCGACGGATGAGAAGAGATTATAAATCAGGTGTTTATTTGTTGTCCCATATCCCTATGAATCGAAAAGAACGAATTTATACCTATTGGTTAGCAGGGAACATAAATCTTTTCATAACATTGCCTGTTATCTGGATATAGAGTTTATCTATTTTTATTGGAAGTTTAAGATGCATATTGTACCAGACCCCGCTCTGGCAAGTTTGCAGATTCCTTTCCCTGATATAAATTCTTTCTTAATGCCCCTTATGATATTTATTACCGGGATTGTCATTACTTATGGGATAATTGTCTGGTTAATCATGTTTAACCCATCAAGTATTCTTATCTTTTCGTTTCTTGTCCTGTGTCTGCTTATATCTTTTTATTCATTGTCCTCCTTTTATATATACTCAAATAAAGAATGGTTTATGACCCTATATCATCTTTTTGGAATAGGGCAAGGGGTTTCGTGGCTTATTTCTTTTGTTAAGAATTTGTTATTTATTATTTTCCCTTCATGTAGGAAATTTTCTCTTTCCCTTATCTATATCGTTTTTCATGCAGTTTATTTTTACTATCTTATCATGTTTTTTGTTTATTTATTCATTACAATCCGAGCCCGTTTGTTAGGGAAAAAAGAAAGGATTTTCCTGCTAATTATTTTCCTTAGTATTTTTGTCTGCATAGTGCCATGGCAATATTTGGGTATTCTTAATACATCCATACTTGGAGGTACATATCTGTTCTTATCTGCAATCTTTGCTATAACATGGCTCAATCTTCTGTTATTTGCACATGGTTATTATTGGAAAACACCAGAGAAAGATTTATTGGAAAATTCTGGGAATTCTCCGTATATAGAGGAACGGGTTTCATTCTTATGTGTTGGATATTTACTGCCCCTTTGTTTTGCAATCTTAACGCTTATTTCCCATTTACAAACAGGAACTATTGAAAAATGTATTGCTTATTTTAGAGGAAATTCTCTCCCTGCAACCTTAAAAGAAATGAATGAAAAATATAGTTCCGTTCCGCAAAAGGAGAACATTGCCCGGAAATATTACGATTTATTTCCTCTTTGTCGAGATGTCATTTTGAAGGAAATGGATTTTGAAAAATTGTATCAAAAGGAGATTGATGAAAAATTTAAAACACAGGAAGAAAAAGAATATCTAAAGATAATATTGAACCGTTTTTATGGCGATATAATAAGATATGATAAGCCCCTATCGGAAAATCTCTACTGGTTATATAAAGAAGTTTACGAGAAGGTATATAAAAAATTAACCCAAAAACTCCATGAAACTGCTGAAAGTGGTCTAACAAAAGGGTACTATTCAATTGATTTAACTAAGGGTTATTCTGTGGAATTGGGACATCTTTCCGAATTGCGAGATTTTGAGAGGAAATTAGGGTTGGAGGCTATTTTAAGTGCCATAGATGGTGATTATGGAAATATGTTGCGGGCATTGCGAACCTGTGCCTCTGTTTCTAAATCTCTAAAAGATGAACCTGTATATATTTCACAACTTGTATATATTGCCATGTTTAGGAAATTCTATGATAATTTAGAATGGATTATTAATCATCAAGAACTATCCGAAGAAGTACTTTTAGAATTAAGTAATATTGTTCAGAATTTTTCGGTACCTCCTGAAGAAAGGTCCTTATTTAATTTGAGTTTACATACAGAATTACTGATGTTTCTGTCTGTTTTACCTATGGTTCAAAGAGAAGGATTCTTAATTGAATATAGTTCCTGGATACAAAAATATAAGTACCTTCAATATTATCAATTGAGAAATATAATTAAATCATGGGTTCCTATCTTTGATGTTTTTTATCTTACAGATATAGAAAGAATGGTGGCAATGAATCTATATACCGCACTAAGAAAAACGGCTACCAATGTAGCACAAAAAGAAAACATTTGCATACAAGAAAAATGTTCGTTCGATGACTATAAGACTCATCTTCTGAAAAAGAGAGAAATAAATTCACTCTTCACATCTATTCCCCCACACTGGCTTTATATAAACCTCAACATAATATACCCGTCATTGGACCGCTGTTTTGATTCCGAATTACGGCACTATGTTCTTATAAATCTTGTTCAAACCGCTATAGCCATTGAACGATTTCGTTTGAAAAATAATCGGCTTCCTGATAATCTAAAAGAACTTGTTCCCGATTATATTTCTAAAATTCCTGAGGACCCATGGAAAAATGGCGAACCAATTACATATATAAAAGGAGATGACTTTGCATTTAAAATATATAGCATAGGCATGGATAGAAAAGATGATGGCGGGGTAGATATGTATTTACAAAAAGGAATAAAACATAGGATAGAAGGGGATTATGTTTTTATAATGCTTCCTTTAAATATCCGTCGCCAGCCAGATATATCAGCAAATGTTGACTTTTCTTCACTTATTCCCCAATAAGTCTTCAATAAAAGCAAGTAAGACCGAGCGACCCAATTAGGCAAACAGGACGAATGGAAAATTCATTAAAATAGACACGGGCTTTTCTATCTGAATTACATAGAGTCTTATTATTCAATGAGACCTCTGAACAATTTGTGTAAGAGGTTAGAGTATAAATTATACATGTTTTTACGAGATAAAACCCCGATGAGGAATTAAAATGCAAGAGTCTATATTTTTACTTTTACCCATTTTATTTGTTGTTTTCTGTCCGTTTTTCTATCTTTTTGTTATCTATGCATATCTCTCCTTTTGTTTCCTTAATTTTCCATACATCCGTTTTAAATTATATGCAGTCATTAGCAAGAAATGATATGCTCCTTTATCTATGCTCCTCTGTGTCCTCCGTGGTGAAAAAATGTAATCAACCACAGAGAACACAGAAAAATCATCACTCAGTATTCAAAAATGCATAAAATAGTAAAGACGAACTCCTCCGCTCTCCCCGGTTTGACTTATACTCTCCCCTCTACTCATCTGCATTCCAATTTCTCCCACAGGGTTATCTCTTGCATTACTCTCAATCATTTCTCTCATCATGTCAGTCTTTGTTTTGACACTGCATAATATAAAAAACTTACCTGCTTTGCCTCTTTCATCATACCACATATTTACTTTTCCCTTTTACCCTTCCTATATATAATTTTTCATATACTATTTATCGTATTTTTTTATTCAGAGGTCTCAAGAGTAATTCTTGTATTACTCCTATAAATCGATAGCATAGTTAGAACGTTTTAGTAAAATAGAGATATAATAGTAAATATTAATAATGAGTATAACAAATATTGATATTCTATTATAATTTCTACTATTGTATAATAACTTAAATTATATATTAAATTAACATTGAATAACATGTTATAATATAATATATTTATTATAATAATCATTATTGGTTATTAATATTTATTATGTTATATCATGTGATATAAAGAACTCATATCGATAAAAATAAAATTTTAACCTTATTTGGAAAGGAGATTAAAAATGAAAAAGAAAGGATTTACGCTGATTGAATTATTAGTTGTCATTGCGATTATAGGGAATCTTGCTACAATATTATCGCCTGCATAAGCAAGAGCAAGAGAGACGGTAAGACATTCGTCATGTCAGAATAATTTAAAACAAATGGGTGTAATATTTGAAATGTATGCGAATGAAGCAAAGGGAGAGTATTATCCTCCCATAAAATTATTAGATTGTCATGGCAATTTCGTTTTCGATGCAATTTTTGAACCTACCCTATTGTATCCAGAATATATGCCGGATTTTAATATCTGTGTATTCCTTTCTGATTCTGATGCAGAATCTGTTCGTACGAGATTTCATGTAGATTATGATTTCAATAAACCTATATTACCCTGCCAATTTGATAAAGGCAGTTACAATTATTTTGGATGGGCTCCACACCCTGATATGCTAATTAAACCAGGTGTGCCTCTTCCATCAAACACAAGTAACTTCCTCTCGGAGTAGACCCTTGCGCGGTTATGATTCAGGCTATTCAGTATTTTAAGCCCGAGAGGATAGGAATGTTACAGTAGGTAGTAAAGATGTATGACGATTCCCTTCCTATAAAAGATAGGTTTGCCGTGAAATTAGGTGATTTAAGTCCTGTTCCGAGATTAAGAAAATGTGTTGAGCGATTTTTAATTACAGATATTAATAATCCTTCGAGATTATCATTATCTGCAAGTGAACTTCCTGTAATGTGGGATGAGTTTGGTGCTTTTGGGAATTCGGCTCATTTTAATCATTTCCGGGAGGAGGAAATGTTTTATATCTTGCTGGCCATGTAGAATATTTGCATTATCTGGGGAAATTTACTGCAAACTTTTTAGGTGTTATATTAACTTTAGCACAAATATAAAAAGTTTCCACTAATTTATATTAAAATAATTTCCGATTGTTCGAGGTGAAAGTTTTTAATAGGTATATACAAAGTATATAGTTGTTTTCAATAAGAAGTTCCTGATTTTTCAGAGTGATGATGTATCAGAGCATTTAAGAAGGCACTTCGGGTTTGGGAACCTATTTTTTCACCGGAATAACCATCGAGAAGTCGAACATCTAAGGAGTGTAGAGTTCGTGCAAAATAACATGCCCATATAGGCGTATAAACTAAAAATATAATTTCGGGTATAACCGTTTCAGGGGCAGGTTGTAATCTTCGCTGGCGTAGCAACTGATGCATGAGTCCGTACCGGGCGATAGATTTTACTTCGTCTAATGATATAGAAGGTTTAATCCATAATTGAAAATCTGCGGTAGGAGTGTCTTGTATCTCTTTTATACGCTCAAATCGTGCAATTGTTCTTGTCCAGGCATCTACAGCGATAAATATTTCTTGTGTTTTCTCTGTACCAGACTGTAAAAAGAATCGGACTATATACAGAGGCCAGGCGACTAACTCATACTTAGGTAATTCTTGTATGGGTAGAGGGACTACTTTGCCTGAGAATGATAGAAATAATTTACTAATCTGTGTTCGATAGCGATAAAATCGCGGGACAGGCAGTCGTAAAGGAACTTCTTTTTGTGTATAACGAAGCGGTATATATCCTGAAGGAACTGTGTTGTTCACGACAAGAGTCTTTTCTTCATAGCCCAGCCGTAAAGGATTGATGCTATTCCAATACCCGTCATTACAACACCGCAAATAAAATTCACAACTGCGGGTCGGTAATTACTTGCTTGCATGGAGAAATAAGTCCCTAAAATAACAGGCAAACCTAAAGCCACTACAAAAATCCCCATCACAATATATAATTCTGCATCTCTATGTTCTAATTGCACTCCTTGATTTCGTTCATTATCAATGCGGTGCATTTCGCCGCGGTCCTGAGTATTTATGTTCTTTTCTTCGTTTGCCATATGAAAATCTCCTAAGTTAGAAGTATAGATATACAATAATATGAGGAAGCATGGAAATGATTGTCCACAATCTTAGATCTGTCCACACAGTTTTCTTTTTTCTACCCAGGTTAACATATTCTTTAGGCATTCCGAGCCATACCCAGAGCATAGTGCCAACAAATAATCCCAGAGCACATATTTTAGCCCAGGGCTGATAAGTGCGTTCTAAGAATGTTGTAATAGGTCTGAAAATAGGTCTTATGATAGGGTCAAATGTCCTGCCCAATCCGTCTAGGAACGCTAACCAACTGTCCACTACTTTATCTGCAAGATGAAATATGTAAGAAACCTCTGCTTTGGGAATATCCACATCTTTAGAGGCAGTTTCATTTGTTTGTGTAAATGCGCTAATGGAAAACATAGTGCAAATTATGGGAACAAAGAGTATAGAAAAAATAGTTTTTGTATAGATATTCATTATTGAATCCTTTCCGCTAAGGCTTTTTGTGCTTTTATATCCTGAACAACAGACCCCCAGACCAAACCCCGAATCTTTTCTTCGGGTTCGGGCGGGGTTAGAAGACTAACTATTACAGTAACAATGATTGAGAAGACAAAAGACCACATGGAAACAAATAAGAATGGGTCTTCTGCAGGGAATAGGTTGGGAACACACCATAAAATAAAACAGAAAAAGACGCCGGATATTAAGCCTACCAGACCTCCCCAACCGGTGGCTCGTTTCCACATAATTCCAAGCAATAGAATAGCCAGAGAGGGACCTTGAAATAGAGACAAAATAGTTTGGATAAAATTATAAATTCCACCAACTCGTGATATTTGTTCCGCAAAGATGGCACTACTTATGATAAGAAACAAGGTAAAACCTCGTCCCACATATAAAGCCTGTTTTTCGTCTAATGATTTTTTTCTTCCTAATGTCCAGAGCTTATTGAAAATATCTGTAACAAATATGGTGGAAGCAGAACTAAGAGTGCCGGAGATACTGGACATTAATGCAGCAAAAAGAGCTGCAAACATAAGTCCTCGTAATCCTGGTGGTAGCATCATCCGTATCATAGTGGGAATAACTTTATCCTGTTCATGCAATATAATGTTTCTTTCATGCAGATAAACAATAGCGCAGAGTCCGGGCAGAGCTACCATTAATGGAATAAAAGACTTCAAAAAACCTCCCATGAGCATCCCTGCTTTGGCATCCCATTCAGAACGGGCGCCCAATGTTCTGTGAACAATTGCCTGATTTCCACTCATATAAGCGATGGCAAGAACAATACCCAGACCGAAGACAATTCCTGTCCATGGGAATGGATTTTCTATGCTGTTTGGCAGAAGAATTGTAAAATGATTTGCATATTCCGGACCGAGTGCCTCTATTTTGGCTCTCATAACACTCCATCCACCGACTTCCCATAAACTTAATGCCAGCAAACCTAACCCCCCAACATACATTACTATTAACTGAACTACATCGGTCATTACCACGGCGGATAATCCTCCTGCAAAGGTATAGAAACCTGTAACACCCGCCATAACCCAAACTGTATATATAGGTTTATATCCTAAAATGGTATAGACAAGGTCATCCGCTGTTGTCCAGAGCATTATCATCAGAGACAATAACATTACAGAGGTCCAGATAAGAGCATTAATTACCTGAACCGCTGAGTTATATCTTCTTCCTAAAAATTCGGGAATGGTAAATACCCCTGAACGCCAGAAGTAAGGAACAAATATAAATGCGGCAAATACCATAGCAGGCATGGACCCTAACCAGTCAAAATTAGCAGCAGATACTCCGTATCTATAAGCATTTCCGGCAACTCCAACAAAGTCTAAGGCTCCGATGTCACTCACAACGATAGAAAATGCAATCGCCCAGAAAGGGAGGGATTTACCTGAAATAAAGAAATCTCCTGCATTTTCAATATACCGACTGGTATAGGTGCCTAATGCAAAACAACCTACCATATAAACGCCAATGATCGTTAAATCTATCCAATGTAATGTTACATACTCAATCAAGATACAACTCCTTCATAGATGTTTTTTTGTCATTTTTATTTCAGATTTTAATATACCGGGTTTTTAATCATATAATAAACAACTTTTGGATGTCGAAAAAAAAAATTTGTGATATTTCATAGAAACAATCTTGTTTGTATTTTTGTATATATTCCTTCTTTATGTTGAGTATACTTTATTTTTTCATCTCTATACGAACTGGAATGGCTGTGTCCATGCCTGGGCTTCACCTTCTCCCCAACATTCAAAACGAATGTAGGAATATGGAAATGTCTCACTAATTTCATAACAAATGGAATTCCCACAAACCTCTTTAACTCTCCGTCCATAATCAACGATAACAGCGATTTTCTTAGCATTGGATGTGGTTATGGATATTGTATTTGAATTTACATGGATTTTTTCTATCTCAACTCCTGTGCTGGTATAGAAGTTTCCATTTTTTAGGGCATTAAGAACATTCTCTAATGTTAAACTTTCGACCTGTGCGACATTCCATGCAACGCCGAAATTTTCTTCCCAATGGGCATCATCATGGGCATATCCCCAGACAAATTTTCCCCGAGAAAGGAGTAAGTCCCAGCGGTCTGTGGCACAGGGGTTACCCGGTAGGCGACGGACAATACCGTTGTATATCTCGATACCGGTGTAATGTTCCCATTTCTCCAACAACTCCTGGGGACAGTGATTAAAATCTTCTTCCCAGTTAGGATGAGAAATAATAGCAAAATTGCTATCTTTTTGAATTTCATCCAGGACCTTCTGTCGGTTTGGATAGGGTTCAACTTTCTTCTTCGCATTTACATGAAGGAGGTGAGGTCCGTCATTTGTGATTTCATTTCCCGGAATGATTATCATTCCTTTTGTGTCCAGCCCATTTATAGGAGTAATTAAATCATGGTCGCTGAACATAAGAAATTGATAACCCATGGATGCATATCGGGATATAGTATCCTGTGGACTAAAAGAACCATCACTTACGGTTGTATGTGTGTGTAAATTGCCTTTTACCCAAATAGAATTTACAGAATTTAAATAAGGACTTCTAATTTTCAATTCATATACTCCGTATCATATCTTTAATAAGTTATTCTTTCCCCCAGAGGGATATAAATTCTTCTGAGGTTGAAGGTTCTAATAATTCCGGACGATATAGCCTTTTGACAATAGGGTCAGGTACTTTTGAAATTTCACCTGTTTCGGGAATATATGTTAATTGTCGTTGTATCGTTTCTTTATCATCACATTCGTAATAAGTCCAGGCATCGCCCTTTCCGGGAACAAATTGTGCGATTTTAAAATACTTCATTGTTTTATCCTCGTGAATTTAATATAATGAAACTAAGAGTATTGGAACGATATTCAATAAATAAATGTAAATATTATAAATCTATTTTACAGCAAATACAGTCTAATAAAAAAACGGATAACTTAATTATTGGAATATGAATAGTTTTTATATACAAAAAACGATTATTTTTCTTGGTTTTACTTTATTTTTATTTTTTTCTTCGACCGCCTATGTTTTAGATATTGAAGCAGAGAATACCTTTGTAAAAATTACCAAAGCCTTTGACCCGGATACCGACCCTGACCTGGTCGATGTGGATAAAAATGGCATTTCCGACCGTGCTCATGCGAGATTATTGGACCGTGTTCTCAGAGATGAGACGGTACCTAACCATGACCTACTGCTTTCCATTTATTACTTTAATTGGGTTCAGATAAAAAAGGACAATACATTGGGTAGTAAATGTATAGCAATCCAGCAATTGTATGGTATTACCTGTGATGAGATTGAACGTTTCAGTGCTGCAATTATTACGATGGGAGAACCTGTGGCTATTCAGTACTTTGTACAAGGGGCTATTAGTCAAGTCGGAATTAATATTGATTTAAAAAATTATAATTTAAGTGGTGGATTATATCTACGGGCAACTGCAGACCTTGATGGGGACCTAATTTCGAACCGCAAAGAGTTCCTATTAGCGGAAGGAGATTTCGATTTGTTTGTTCAGTATGCAGTAACTCCACAAGAAAATCCTAACGAAGGGGAAATTGAAATTCCGCCTATTGATAAAGATGTCCCTCTAATAATTACACCCGCAGTAAATAGTATGCTGAACTTCGGTAGTATATCCTTGAAAAATTCGGTGGTTAGCGAATTTACGGTTCAGAACATTGGCACGGAAGACATCCCCTTTTACATCTGGATTATTGGAGAACCTGAATTTCAGATTATCGGAGAACGAACATTTCTGGTAGAACCCCAGGGAATAGTAAAATTTCAGGTTAAATTTACACCTCGAGATTTTAATAAAGTATCCGGAATACTTGTAATTGAGGTATATGGGGAAAAATACTATATTTACATGGGAGGGCAAGGTTCGTGGTTACGAAATGTTATTTCCTGTAATATAGATTCTCAACAGAGAAGTGAATCGATAAACAAAGGGGATATATCCATTCTACTCTTAACTTTGCTACTACTCGGGTTCTCATACAAGAAACAAAGGAAGACCACGACTTGATTTGAGGGAAAAGTGAGTTATTTTTGTCTGATTAAACCTGTAGATATTTATCAACAAATATTAAATTATCCTATACATATGTCTGCAATATTATTTATAATAGTTTTGGGGTTCCTGATGTGTTTTACAGGTTATCGCCTGATTTACTGGATTATCGGATTGCTGGGTTTTGGCATACTAAGTTCTGCTTCCTTCCTATTTTTAGGAGGATATATGATGCATTTTTTCCCTCTAACAATTGCTCTTTCACTCCTTTTAGGTATAATAGGTAGCCTTTTAGCAATTCTTTTCTACAAATCGGGAATATTTTTGTTAGGTATGATTGGTGGATTTTCTTTTGGGATTATTTTGCTACCTGTGATGAATAATCCTATTATTTTACTTATGTCGGGTATATTTGGAGGTGTTCTATCTTTTCTTATTGAAAAAATAGTTATTGTTGTTGCAACATCCTCCATCGGTTCGCTGATTATTGTGTGGGCTATGGTACGATTGCTGGAACTGATAGGTATCCTTTCTATCACTACCGATTTTGAACCATCTTATTTCCGAATGGTTAGTATGCTCACATGGTTCGGACTGGGCTTGTTAGGATGTGCGGTGCAATACAAATATTTACAGTTAAAACGCAGGGGAATAAAGTAAAACTGCTAACATATACCTCCTGAGCGTTTTTTGGATGTCCTCTAAGTAAAATAATACCTGGTTTTTGAAACTCTTTTCCTACCAAACACTGAGGGTAAGATAATTGTGGGCTAAAAGATGCATTTCACTCCACAGGGGTAAGATGTTATATTTATACTTTAACGAATATTACCTGTAGCCTTGCTAATGTCTATTCTTTCCTCTGCCTTATCCATTTTCCCCATTTTATGACACATAACGGCGTACCTTTGTTTTAAAATAGCCATCAAAATACGAAATAATATGTTTGCTACTGTTACATTTTTCAAAAAGGAAATAGTTATGAAAAATCATTATTTTAAATTGCATTTCTTCTCTATATCCATCATTCTTTTTACCTCACTATCTTATGCCGGGGAAGAAAACCTTATAAGAGCAATAGAACCGTCATGTGCTTTTAATTATGATGGAGATGATTTCTGCTGGTTTCATCCGCGTGTAGCAACAATACCTGTAATAAGTTCTAAGGGCTATCCACGAGTGTTAATGACTTTGCAAAAGCATTTGATGGTATCGGATTATTATTCCGGTATGTTTTTCTCTTACACGGATGACGGAGGAAAAACATGGGCAGAACCACAACCCGTTCCGGAATTGGATTGGGTAAAAGATGAAAGAGGACATATAGTAAGCGTTTGTGATGTTACCCCGGGCTGGCATCCACAAACAAAGAAATATATTGCTATCGGAATACGCCTGCGATATGACGATAATGGGCATCAAGTCCGGGAGGATAAGGGCTGTCTGGAAGGGGCTTATGCTATTTACGACCCCGAAAAAAACTTATGGACAAAATGGCAAACCTTAGATTTGGGTGGAGACCTGAAAGACGCTTTTTCCATTATGCCCGGTTGTACCCAATGGATAATCGAACCTGATGGGACCATTCTTCTGCCCATTTATTTCGCAAAAAACAAAGAGGATAATAACAAAAATTATTCCATAACAGTCCTACATATAAAATTTGATGGAGAAAAACTTATCTATCTAAAAAACGGAAATATTATTACGCATGAAGTCCCCCGGGGAATGTGTGAACCCTCCCTGGCAAAGTATAAAGGGAAATATTATCTTACTATTAGAAATGATGAACGGGGATATGTAACATGGAGTAATGATGGGCTACATTATGAGCCAATACAACCCTGGTTATTTGATGATGGAATTGAATTAGGTAGTTATAATACACAACAACATTGGGCAGTGCATAGCGATGGATTATTCCTTGTTTACACAAGGAAAGGTGCTAATAATGACCATATTATTCGACATCGGGCTCCGTTATTTATTGCTCAGGTTAATACAGATAATGACCAAATATATGTTATCCGTAAGACAGAACAAATTGTTTTACCTGAACGCGGTGCCACTATGGGAAATTTTGGCGTATCCGCAGTTTCTCCGGAAGAGACCTGGGTAACTGTTGGTGAGGGAATGTTCAGTAAAGACGCAAAACAATGCGGTGCAAAAGGGTGTGTGCTTGTAGGCAGAATTATCTGGTCGAAACCCAATCAACAAGTTAGCCCTTACCTGCCATCATTCCCCAAATGAAGTAATTATGAATATAAAAAAACGAACAGAAAATCAAAATGTTTTCGAGTATGAAATACTTCCATATGTGGAACATCCTTCTCGTTATCTGGGAACTGAATGGAATGCAATTCACAAGTCGAAAAAGGAAATTCAATTACGGGTCGCTCTGGTTTTCCCTGACTTATATGAATTAGGATTGGGGAATCTGGGACTACAAATTTTATACTCATTATTAAATTCGCACCCCCATATCTGGGCAGAACGAGTTTACGCACCTGCTACAGATTTAGAACAAATACTCCGTCAAAAAAATTACCCCCTATTTCTCTGGGAATCCAAAGACCCCATTAAACAAAGTGATTGGGTCGGCATAACACTTCAATCAGAATTGACTTATACCACCGTGCTGAATATTTTAGACCTTGCTCATATACCTTTATATGCAAAAGACCGTACCAATGAAGACCCATTAATTTGCGCCGGAGGTCCTTGCTGTTTTAACCCCGAACCTATGGCACCTTTTATGGATTTTTTCGTTATCGGCGAAGGTGAAGACATCATTTTAGAAATAGCAGAAATACTTCTCACAAATAAAGATGCAAGCCGTGATAAAAAATTAGCATTGCTTTCCAGAATAGATGGTATTTATGTCCCTGACACTATTCCCCTTACTTCCAACCAACATGGTGTCCCAATACCCGATGCTTCAACGAGGAAAGTTCGTCGTGCAATAACGAAAGAATTAACTACAAAAAATTTTGTAGGAAAATATATTGTCCCTTTCGCTTCATTAATACATGACGGATTATCCATCGAAGTAATGCGGGGTTGCACTCGAGGCTGTCGTTTTTGTCTTGCAGGCTGTACCTTTCGACCAGTTCGGGAACGTTCTCCCGAAGAAGTCTCTACCTTACTCGCTTCGTTCTTACCTGATACAGGATTAGAAACAGTTACTCTTGTATCCCTTTCCACCTGTGACCATTCTCAAATTCAAGACCTTTTACATCAGACCCGACAAATTACTCAACCTTCTATGACCGGTATATCCCTTCCATCGCTTCGGCTTGACTCCTTCTCGGTAAAATTAGCGGATTCTATTTCCGCTATTCGGCGGAGTGGACTAACCTTCGCACCGGAAGCAGGCTCAGAAAGATTACGAAAGATGATAAATAAATCTGTAACAGATGAAGATTTAATGGAGATAATTCGTATTGCCTTTCAAAAAGGATGGACACATGTAAAATTATATTTCATGATTGGTTTACCTACAGAAACGGAAGAAGATTTGAACGCATTAATCAATTTATCAATCCAATGTTTAAACATCGCCAAAAAAATTCGGCATTCCGCACATATCCATTTAGGCATATCTACCTTTGTTCCTAAACCATGGACACCCTTCCAATGGGCAAACCAAATATCATTGGAAGAAACCACAGAAAAACAGAAAAAAATATTAAGCGGACTCAAAAAATACAAAGCCATAAAAATAAATTTCCATACCCCCGATGCCTCTTTTATCGAAGGGCTTCTTAGCCGTGCAGACCGTAGAATAAGTCCCGTTATCCTCTCTGCATGGCAGGAAGGTGCTAAATTAGAAACCTCCACAGATAAAATTTCAATTCAACATTGGTTACATGCCCTTGAAAAACATAACCTGATGGGAGAAAATTTTCTCCGAGAACGAAATGAGGACGAGGCTTTCCCCTGGGACTTCATCGACACAGGAATTAAAAAAGATTGGTTATACAAAGAGTGGCAGAACGCTCATCAATACAAAATTACATCTGATTGCAGAGAAAAGGGTTGCTTGCAATGTGGAATACAACAACGAGAAGGTTTTCATTGTATCCATTGGAAAAAGGAAAAAAAAGAGTCAATTATAGAAATTGAAACGTCTTCTTCTCATTTACCACCAGTATCTACTTCACATCATCCCATTCAGAGATTGTTATTAAAAGTGGGTAAAGTAGGATTATCTCGCTTCCTGAGCCATCTAGAATTCCAAACCGCATGGATTCGTGCCCTGCGACGTACACAACTGCCATTAGCATACACACAGGGTTATCATGCCCATGCACGAATTAGCATAGCCTTACCTGCTCCTGTCGGTGAGATATTACTGGAAGAATATATCGAGATATGGCTTCAGACAGAAAAAGATACAGACGAACTTCAAAAACGGATTCAATCCGCTCTACCCACGGGCTTCCTTTTATATACCGTAGAATCTATTCCTATATCAAGTCCTTCTATCATGGAGCGTGTAGCAGGACTACACTACGCAGTTATTATTCAAACAGAAAAATCAAACAATATAGAGGATATGGAAGAACTAAAAATATTTATCCATTCACAATTGGAAGAAATTGCACAAGGAAAAACATCCGCATTAAATCCATTCCCAGTTGAAATAAGAACCGAAAATAATTCCATCTTATTACAATGGCAGACCCCTATAATTAAAGGCAAATTTTTCAAACCCAAAACACTACGAGAATACCTCCTTAAAAACAAATTCCCCATTAAAAACTTCCAATCCATCCGAATCAAAACATTCCTCGACTCACTCCCCGATACTTTCACCCCTCTTCCCCTAAAATAGATGTTCAATATCTAAAGGATGTACAAAGATTTTATGATAAAATGAAGCATTAAGAGATGGCATAAAGAAAAAGATAGTAAAAAAGTAGAAAAGAAATGTATCTCTACAATTAAATATTATTCAAATACCAGAATACTATGAAGGTGCAAAAAATAATAGAGTAAAAAATTATAAACTCACTTGCAAATATCTTATATTTATGCATAAATTCCGCAATAAATATCATGACAAATAATTATCCGCCCCTACGAAGAGATGCATTTGCCATGTAGGCGGGTTAATGCAGGGGTGAGATATTTTTTGCACGAATGTAATATGGACAGTTCTGCATGTGGATAATCTATGCGGTGATGATACAGACAGAAAGAACTGCCTGTGTTACTTCTTATATCAACACTTCTACTGTATTTTTACATTTACAGGTATCTCTTGCTTTTGTTTTTTTTAGTAATGAATGATATGAGATGGAAATAAGTATGGAATCGTAGTTTTACATAGATGGAACACCCATGTTAGGTTCTCAATTCGTTTTTCATTACACTGAATTGTGGAGGTGTGGCAGGTTTAAGTTTATAAAAATTTTGCTTTTCCTGCATTAATTCGTTGAAATAGTACAACCCCTACTTTGCGAAGTAGTTTATCTAAACGGACAATAGGTAAACCTAATACATTGTAGTAGCAGCCATCATACCGAGAGACGAGTAAACTTCCCGGACCATCTACGGTATAAGCACCTGCGCGGTCAATAGGGTTCACGATGCGAATAAATGTTTCTATTTCTTCATTACTCAAATTACGGAAGGTAACATCTGTTGTTTCAGAGCCTCTCGCTTTTCTTCCATCGGCGGTATTTGCCACTGCAATTCCTGTAATTACCTGGTGTGTGTTTCCTGAAAGGCGATGTAGCATATTTCTTGCTTCGTTGATATCCTGTGGTTTACTCAGGACCTCACCATCGCAAAACACAAGAGTATCTGCAGAGATAATTACTGCAGGATATGCTATGCGAGATGCAACTTCCTCACATTTGGCACAGGCATTTTCCTCGACCAATGTGGTAGGAGACGCTCCCGCATCTACTTCTTTTGCATAACTAACAATTACTTCAAAATCAATACCTATGGATGATAATAATGAATGACGGCGAGGTGATGCAGATGCAAGAACAAGAGGGAGTTTACAATCTTCCATAGTAACAGTTCCCTATTTTACTGTTTTTTTATAGGTTCAAGGTCTCTTATTTCTATTTTATTTATTTCTTCTGGAGTATTCTGAATTTTATTTTCTTCTTTTTTAATTGCGGTTGGTGGGGGAGATGTATCAATGTATTTAGGGTCTAATTTTGCGGGGTCAGGAATTTTTTTGCCTTCACCTGCAACGGTTTCTTTAAATTTGTCATTTTCAATTATATTTGTTCCTGGGGGCAAGTATATTTGTGTCTCTTCCAGTCGAATTTTTTCATTAATCTTTATATGTTCGAAATCGACAATAGTCTGGACATTACCTTCGTTAACAATCCGCAAACGATAAGGTAAAAAGGTATCATCTTGCAGATATAAAACAATTTCTTCAAATGGGTTGTCTTCTTCCTTATCTGTAAAAGGTCGGATAGATATGCCATGTTTTCCTCGTTCATCCGATAGACGAATTGGCAGGACGTGATATTTTTTGCGGAGTGTATTCAGGTCTTCTGCAAATGCGAAGAAAAACAATTCGGTTTCAGCGGAATCTTTCAAATCATAAATAGTTACTTGTTTAATATCCGGTTCATATTCGTAGATTCGTTTTTCTTCTACCACGGTGTATTTTTGCGGTTCATCTGTAGTAAAAACCATTCTCTGGGGTTTTACAAAAACGAGAGAGCCGTCAGTTGTATAGATTTCGTCGGGATAAATATTTTTCTGTTGAAAAGTTGCAACGAGAACATCTATCTTTTCACGTGATTCTGTATATTTTTTGAAGAATGCGTCCAATTCCTTATCTTCTTCTGAGTTCTGGCAGTATAGTGTTCGTGGGTAGAGGACAAGAAATAAAGATAGGCAAAGACAAAATATATATAATTTATTCGGCGTTGTCATTTTGTTCTTCTTCTTCGGTTAATGAATCCAGGTTAAAATCTACCGATAGTGCCTGGTCAAGGGATTTGCGAAGTTCGCCCAATATTACTTCGCGATTTTCCGGGGATATATTTTTTATTTTTGTGGCTTCATATTCGGAAAGCATAGATTGAAATGAGAGCAAGACGGTTTTAACCTCTTGATGGAATCTATCCCGTAGATGTATCAGGTGTTGTATTTCCTGTTCCAGACGAAGAGGTATTTGTTGTGCCCTTGTTTGAGCCTCTGTTATGATAGATTCAGCTTGTCTTTGAGCACTTTCTATAATATCTTCATTTAATTTCTGGGCTGAATTTAAGGCACTTCGTAAAACGGACTCTTCCTGACGATAAAATTCAACCAGTTTTGTTTGTTCATCAATTTTCTCTTTCAATTCCTGGATACGGTCCAGAAGTAATTCTATGGTATCTGCTATACGATGGAGGAATTCGTCTACTGATTCTACCGAGTAACCTCCAACAAAACTTTTCGGGAAACGTTGTGCGTAAATCTCACTGGGCGTTAGTATGGTTTCGGCACCCAATACTTCCGATATGACTTTGTCTCTTCTCATGGATTGACCTCAAATACGATTATTGTATAAATTGTATCATTCTTGAGCGTCTCGTTTCTTATTATCTCTACATTATTTTCCAAGTTCCCGGGCACGATGGTATGCGGAATGAATTGCTTCTATAACAATAGATTTAAGATTTTTTCCTTCCATCGTTTTTATGGCTGATTCTGTAGTTCCACCTTTTGAAGTTACACGAGCACGGAGAACCTCTGGCAAATCATCTCCACTCATGAGAAGTGATGCAGAACCATAAAAAGTCTGTCGAACCAGAGATAGTGCTATTTCTTCGGATAACCCCAAAGATTTGCCTGCTTCTATCATACATTCACACAAATAAAAGAAATAGGCAGGTCCACTTCCACTTACAGCGGTAACGATATCAATTTGTTCCTCTGAAACGAGAACAGTTTTCCCAACAGATTGGAATATTCGTTGAGCAAGGATTTTATCCTGTTCCGAACATTGTTCGCTAAAACTAATTGCGGTAATTCCTTCTCCGACCAGGGCAGGTGTATTTGGCATGGTTCGGACTATCCGGAGGTCTGATTTCCCCAATAGATTTTTGTAATAGTGGATAGATATGCCCGCAGCAATAGAAATGATTAATACCTCTTTTCCTATTGAGGCTATCAATGGTTGAAGTGCTGACTGTATCATTTGTGGTTTTACCGCAACAAGTAATATTTTTGAATTATTCAGCAAATCTTCTATATGGGTAACCAGTTGAAGATGGATGTTTTTTGCATCCTGTTGTTTATCATCTGCTGGGTCGAACACAAATATCTGGGAAGGTAAAAAGATATTTTTTCGCAATAACCCTTTTACAATTGCCTGTCCCATATTTCCAAAACCTAAAAGAGATAAATGAGTATTTTTTATTTCATCGGAGGACATAAATACTCCTTTCATAGAGAACTTTCTTTTTTCTTATCATTTAAATGCAAAATCATGGGGACTTCATCGCATGATATTCCATATTTGGGGCAACGGACACAATCTTTTCGTATTTTGTAAGGAAGTTGTTCTAATAAGGTTTTTTTAAAACCCTGTTTTTCAAAAAATTCGGGACACCGTGTTAGAACATAGACTCTGGGAATACCCAATTCGCGTGCTTCATTCAAAACAGCGTGCAATAACATTCTTCCGATACCTTTCCGCTGTAGGTCATCACGAACAATCAGTGTTCTTACCTCTGCAAGGTCTTCCATGTCAATATGCAGAGACACGCAACCAGCAAGACCATTTTCATCTGCATACACATAGAAATCACGAACATTTTCGTACAGTTCCTCTAAAGTTCTCGGAAGAACGAGGTCTTTACTAACTGCATTATCTATTAATGTTTTTAATTGTATAACTTCTGATAATTTTGGTTTGCGAATGTGATACATAATACTTACAACATCCTGTCCATAATAATTTTGGATTTAGTATACTCTTTATTAATTAATATTTTAAAAGTCAGTTTTTGGCCTCTATGACTTACATGATGCAGGGGAATAATTTTGTACTACTCAAAAATAATAAGTAAGACATCCTTTTTATTTTTTTTCTAATGTATTATTATATATTTTAGAAATGTGTTATCATATATTTTAGAAAAATTAATATTCACTCCATTGGTTTGAGGTATTGTAAAATGTCTACGAGAGAATCTACCTATATTTTATCACTATTGACCATTTTTGTTTTTTGCATGTGTATTTTGGTTTCCGCACAAGGTATTCCTATAAGCAATATTGTAGATTTGCAGAGAATAGGGAATGAGCCTGAATATCCACTTAACGGGAATTATGTATTAACACGGGATATAGATGCCAGCGATACAATTAATTGGGATAGTGGCAGAGGATTTAAACCGATAGGGGATACGAATAATCCATTTACAGGGAGTTTTGATGGTCAGAATTATGGTATTTACTATCTTTATATTAATAGACAATCTGAATTTGCAGGTTTGTTTGGAAATATATCCGGCGGGAATGTTCACAATGTTATTTTATTTAATTCCAATATCGCAGGTTCTTTATTTATCGGGGGATTGGTTGGATTAAATATGGCGGGAGAAATCAGAGAATGTGGAGTTGCCTCTTCAGATATTGAAGGGATGGGAAGCATATATAATAGTGTTGGTGGATTGGTAGGAGGAAATTATGGAGTTATAGATAGATGTGTAGTTTCTAATTCGACAATTTATGATAGTTATGCTCAATATGGAGTGGGTGGATTGGTGGGTCGTAATACAGGTGGAGTTATTATAAATAGTTGTGTGTATTCATCTTCATATATCACCTCAATAGCAGGAGCATACGGTGTCGGTGGTCTGGTTGGAATACTCGAAAATTCAAAGAAAAGCACTGGCACAGTTACAAATTGTTATAGTAGTTCGGCTGTAGCAGGAACCATGTATATAGGTGGACTTATCGGATTTAATGATGGGGGGACTGTAACATCCAGTTATTGGGATACGACTGTGTCCCAAATGTTCTTTTCTGATGGTGGAACAGGGAAAACTACGGGAGAAATGAAACAACAGGCGACTTATGCAGGCTGGGATTTCACGAATGTATGGGGTATAGAAGAGGGAACAGACTATCCCTATTTGAGATGGGTTATAAATATACAACATACGGTGGAAGTTCCAAGTTTGTTAGGAATGATGGAAGAAAATGCAGTTAATATGTTAAATGGATTGGGATTGATTGCTGATGTGTCTTATAGTTGTAGCAATATATATCCTGCGGGGGTAGTTATGGACCAACAGCCCGGAGCAGGGGCATCGGTTGAGCTTAATGGTACTGTTTCCATTATTGTGTCCACAGGTCCGTGTTTCATCCCCCTACCTAATGTTGTAGGAATGAATGGGACAGAAGCTATAAATTTACTTCGTTCCTCCGGGTTTACGGGTACAATCACTACATATTATGATTGCCATGATGGAGTTCCTTCTGGGGCAGTGATAACTCAAAACCCCGTACCGGGCACAAATGAATTACCTGATGTGGAGATTTCTTTGCTTATTTCACGAGGACCCTGTTCTATAACAATACCTGATGTTATCGGGATGGATGAAACTACCGCTATAAATACAGTTCAGGTACAAAATCTCTCTGCCAATGTCCTATACCGTTGTGATGACAATATTCCTGAAGGGGTTGTTATAGAGCAGGAACCCATTGCAGGAAATGTTGTGCAAATAGATAGCACTGTATATATTGTTGTTTCAACAGGACGCTGTGTTTATGTTAACATGCCGGATGTAATGGGAATGACAGAAGCAAATGCTGTTACTACTCTACAAGAAATGGGTTTCCATGTAATTGTCGATTATGGGTGCGGTGAAGAAATTACTCCGGTGGGTACTGTTATAGGTCAATCACCCGAAGGTGGAGCACAAGTTATACAGAACAGCGAAGTATATTTGTTCGTTTTCAAAGGTCCCTGTCCAACTATTGAAATAGATAGTATTGAGGAGTTGCAAAAGATAGGGAATGACCCGGATTATCCACCTTTTGGTTCATATATTTTGACTCAAGATATAGATGCAAGTGATACAGTCAACTGGAATAATGGGAAAGGGTTTAGACCCATAGGAACATGGGAAAAACCATTTAGAGGTAATTTTAATGGGCAAAACCATATTATTTCTAACCTTTATATTGATAATTCTGAGGCGGATTATACAGCTCTGTTTGGGATTGTAACCTCTCCGGGAAAGATTCAAAATTTAATAATTGTTGAAAGTAGTTTTACAGGGTATTATTTTGTGGGTGCTATAGCGGGTGTTGTTGTTGATAGTGAGTGTGAAATTGTGGAATGTGGTGTCCTGGCAAGTTATATTTCGGGAATAAGCCAAGATGATAGTATTGGTGGATTCGTCGGTGGAAATAAGGGGAAAATATTAAGATGTGTTGCCGGTGAAATACTTGTGAATGGCGAAACAGCTGATTATGGAGTGGGTGGTTTTGTAGGGATAAATTATGGTGGCAATATAACAGATAGTTTTGTTTATGATTCCTTTGTTGGCGGAAATTCGTTTATCGGTGGATTGGTTGGGTACCAAATGAATACTGAGAATTCTTTTGAAACAAATATTCGTAATTGTTATAGCAGTGCCAATGTTACGGGGAAACTATATGTTGGTGGGCTTGTTGGGTATAACGATGGAGGAACAGTAGTGTCCAGTTATTGGGATGTGCAATCTGCCGGGACATCGTTTTCCGATGGTGGAACAGGAAAAACCACAATAGAAATGTATAAGCAAGCAACATACAACGATTGGGATTTTGTTAATATATGGGTTGCAAATGAAGGGACAGATTATCCATTACTTAAATGGATTGTAGACCTTATAGGAGAGGGAGAGGGCGAAGGAACAGGAGAAGGAGAAATCTTCGTAACTATTCCGGGGGTGGTCGGTATGACAGAACAACAAGCAAAAAACACTCTTGAAGGTGTAGGACTGAATAGAATCCGTACGACTTATAACTGTAGTAACACAGTGGCACAGGGAAATGTCCTGAGTCAAATCCCATCATCGGGAGATGTAATTTCATCACGAACCTATATTCAGTTAACTGTATCCAGTGGATTATGTCCGGGTGTATTGGTTCCAGATGTTGTAGGGAGAAGCGAACAGCAGGCGAATGAGGCAATACAGATAGCGGATTTGCATGTTAAGGTGGAACGGGAATGTAACAATTATGTTGCCATGGGGCAGGTAATACGCCAATCACCAATTGCTTATAGTGGAGTAAATCGAGGTGCGGAAGTTACAATTTGGGTTTCAACAGGACAATGTTCTGGAAACACATATATCACGGTACCGGATGTTATTGGGCAGAATATAACTTCTGCAATAGGGCAAATCCAATCTACGGGTTTGCTGACCCGTACAGTAATGCAGTATAGCGATACCGTTTCACAAAATGTTGTAATGGGACAATCTCCTGTTGGAGGAAGTTCCGTATTGAACGGAACAACGGTTGAGTTAATTGTAAGTAATGGTCCTGACCCTGCTGGGACAAAGATTTCAACCCCTCATGGATTGCAGGTTTTTTCAGGGATAGACCATGTTTATCTTATCTGGGAGCCTAATGTGGAGCGAAATCTTGCAGGATACCAATTAGAACGAAGCGAAACACGAAACGGACCGTGGATTACTGTTTCCTCAAATATTATTACAGGTACAAATTACACAGATAACGAAGTGGATACCTCTCGGGCATGGTATTATCGTTTGATTGCTATTGCTACCAATCAACAACAAAGCGACCCTACAGAGCCTGTCAAAGCAGAACCGGGTAAGCTACGTGTATGGATACCTACAATCGATTGGATACCAGAAGGAAGTGGGGATACAATTCAGATACCGATAAATATAAACAGTGTACGGGGATTGGAACCCTATACGATTGATATTAATGTGAGTTACAACAACACAGTGCTTGAACTTGTAGAGGTTCAAAAAACGGTTGTAACACGAAATCTTGAGGTTGTTTCGGATACCCGTACACAGGGTGTTATAAAATTCCATGCGGGACCCAGAGTTGATAATGAGAAGAAAGTGCTTTATGGAGAAGGACACCTCTTTGATATGGTTTTTCGTGTGCGACAGAATACAGTGGCAGGAAGTTGTGCTCAGGATACAGACCTGAAATTGCAGAAGGTTATTATTAAAGATACCCAGCAGAAGGAATTGCCAGTAGAATTGGTTCATGGACAACTCAATGTATTGGAAGAAAACCCAGATACGAATTGTATTAGTAGTCGTTGCATCTATGGAGATATGGATACTGATGGTTACATTGGTATGTCTGATACGATTGTGTTCCTGCGCAAGATTGTTCGCAAAGCAGGTATTGTTGATTTGGAATGTGATAAACGGAGAGGTGATTTTAATGGAGATGGAATTTTAGATTGTGCGGATGTGTCGTTACTACTGCGTAAATTGGCAGGGCTTCCAATCAATCCGAGTTCAACCGTGATTGGGGAAAAAGCCTTGTTAGAAACGGAAAATAATCGTACGGTGGAAATTGTTGTAGATAACCTAACACCGGACTCAAACAATGAATATCGCACAGGTATAGAATTAAGTTCATTATTAGGTGTTGCGGGAATGGATTTGCTCTTAACCTATGATGAAGGTATAAATTTCTACGGATTAAACATGGCAGATATTGCCAGCAACTTTAAGAAGGATACAGAAGTCGGTGAGGGTTATTTGAAAGTTTCAATAAGTAGCGAAAAACCCATTACAACAAAAGAAAAAGGACGAATTATACAAATAAAGTTTAAACCCACAACGATGACATCAAAGAAAATAAACATTCAAATACGCGAAGTAAAAATAAAGGGGGAATTTGGAGATGACCTGAGTTGGTATGGAGTAATTAATGCAAAAGGTGCTTCTATTACCATAACCGGGGTAGAGCAATTCATAAATGACCTAAAAACAAATTTTGATTTGGTGGATACGAATAAGGATGGGAAAGTTTCCTATGAAGAAGCAGTGGCACGATATTCCACCCTGTCCCGAGATACTTTTGATAGTGCTGATACCAATAAGGATGGATATATTGATAAAGCAGAAGCAGGTATAGTAGTTAGTGAAGGAACTCTGGAAGGAACTCAAGAAGGTAATCCGGAAGGAATAGTGGAAGGGAATGTTGAGGGCACTCGAGAAGGGGAAGGAGAGGGGCAAAATACTGGAATTTGTGGGTGTAATCATAAATCCAGGGATGGAGACAATTGGTTAAAATATCTATTGGATTTTGTGTTGATGGGCATGTTATTACTTGCTATGAGTGGTATGCGAAGGAGAGAACACCCGTTGGACAAGTCAGACCTTTCGAACTTAAGATTTTAAACGGCTAACTTTACCATAAGTTGCATCTATATAAATTAAATCGCCCGTGTTTAGTTTATGTGTAATCTCAGGTAAATTCGCAATCATGGGGATATTCATCTCCCGTGCAATGATAGCAGGATGAGACAGTTCACTGCCTCGTTCCAATAGAACACCGTCCCAGTATTGCAGACACCATGTCTGTCCGGGATTTAAACAAGGTGTTACAAGAATACGAGGATGTGCGATATTGGATGGGAGTGAAGTCGGATTACTGCTCACATAGGCAGTCCCTTTTACTCTTCCTTCGGACACACCCCAGCCTGACCATGTATCTTTATCTTTTTCGGAAGTAGATAGTATGAAACCACCTTCGTTGATAAATAATGGTTTTGTAAATATATGTTCAACGCACCATTGATGTTGGCGTAGCAAAACTTCTTTTAGATTAATTGGCTTATCCTTTATAAGTGCTTCCATTAATTCCAGCCCGCTTATAAACCAGACCTGATTTATCTCCATCAAGATACCTTTTTCTACCAATCGTTTACCTGCTTCCTTTAATAATTTTTTCTGTACATTTAATATTTTTTCCCATTCAAATCGTTGTTCCTCACGCAGATGTATAAACTTTGCGAAAATACGATACAGAATACCTGCTTTTTCCCTTGTTTGCAGTGATGTTAATGGAATATCTTTCCTCTCCTCTAATAATTGCGTTTTAAACAATTCATTTTGTTCCTCACCGGAAAGCCATTCTCCCCATCGAGGAGATATAAAATCGAGACTTTCTGTGCGGTGTGAATATTCAGTGCGAAGGAGGGCTAATAATTTTATGTCACGGGTGAATAAATAAGATGTCAATATGTGATTTGCCCGTGTCGTAATAGAGGGATACTGTCTTTCCTTACCACGAACGATATACTTTCCCCCTAAACGATATACATAACTGGACCAGAGTATTGCCCAGCGATGTATTTCTAAAAATTCTTCGGATAATCTCTGGCATTGCTCCCATTGCGTTACCCATTCATCTGTTGTAATCTCTGACAAATCCTCCTTATTCCACAGACTTAATTTCTTTGATAAATCCTTCTTCCATTGTCCCCAGCGACATAACACAAAAATAGCATCACGCCAGTGTTTTAACAATGAACGAAAAGCATCCAGCCAGAATTCTATTCCCAGGAAGTTCTTTTTTTTATGCGGGCAACCACAGTTATTAGGGAATAACAGTTTTAAATCGGAGGAAAGCCACCATTTAGGACAACCCTCCAGTAAATCGAAGTAAGCCCGATGGGGGATATACACCTGACCCCCAAAGTAATACGGTTCAATGGGGGTATTTTTTCGTCGCATGTTAAGTCCCTCTGTGATTGCCTTTCTCAGGATTAACGGAATAAGTGTGGTTTGGGTAATAGTTGTAATCGGTTCAATAAAACGTTGGTCAAAAAACCAGCAAGTAGCACATTCCTTTGGATATAAATTATGGGAAGGAGTTACCTTTGTAATTGGGCGAATCTGTAAAAACCATACCTTGTTACCATTCCATGTCCATTCCATATCCACTGCAGTGCGGTAATCCCATTCCATCTTCATTAGCCCATGAGATAATTCTATTAATAATTCTTCAGGTATTGATTCAGGTCCATTAGAACCTTCCTGAAAATCTATCAATTCTGCGGTGGAGGGATAAAAAAGTATCCGAGTGGGTTGTATTTCCCCATCAACCAACAACTTATTTTCACCATTTACTACTTCACAATATACTTGTTGAGGATTTGCATTCATAGGTCGGGTCGAAAAGCATACGCCGGAGATTTCACCACTGACAAACTCCTGGAGAATAATTGCAAGTCCATGGGGACCTTCAGAAAAATTCCCCGTATCCATTTTTATAGTTAAAGCATAATGTTTGGCTATCCTGTCCAGTGTTGGAACAAGTTCTTCTGGCTTTGTTATAACCTCTGTTAAAAACTTTCCTGCAAAAGAATGATGTTGATGGTCTTCCTCACATGCAGATGAGCGGACGATTACTTTCTTACTTATGGAACAATCCCATATCTCTTTACACCATGCCATTATTGCATTTTGAAAATCTGTATCGGTTTTCCAGAGTTTATATTTCACACCTTCTGTGCTGATTATTCCGAAAGGTGGCACATTTAATCCCTGTAATTTTAATCGAACCAGCCCCCAGCCTTTTCCACCGATGTCTGCACGGGAAGATTTTAATAAAACATTGTCATTAATCAGCCAGAAATGCATAGAGTATTATCCTTCTTCCATATAAGAACAAAGAAGATAAGGAAAAATCAAGATATGGTTTGCAGAGCCATAAAGATAATCAAAAATGGTTTTTATTGATTGTTAGTTCTCTTTTCACATTTTTTTATAGACTTTTTCCGTGTACATCAGAATTTTTTCCCTTAACTGTTTCACGGATTGTTGGATATTATCCGCCTCAGTTACTGCGGTTACCACAGCAATATGCTTAGCCCCGCGTGTTAGGACCTCATCAATATTTTCCAATTTAATTCCGCCCATACAGGTGAAGGGGATATTTAAGTGATGCGGTATTTTTTCCAATGACGCTACACCTAAAGGGGAAACCGAAGTTGCCTTTGTCTGGGTGGAGAAAATAGGACCTATATTTACATAACTTGCCCCGTCTTCCTGTGCTTTCAAAGCCTGTTCTAAATTATGAGTGGAAGCACCGATAATCAGGTTCGGTGCTATTTTTCTCGCCTCATATATAGGTAAATCATTCTGTCCCAAATGAACTCCATCTGCATTTACCATTAAAGCAAGGTCGATACGGTCATCAATGATGAGCAAGGCATTATAGTTATTGGTAATTTTACGGAATTCCATCGCTTTGTGATATTTCGTTCTATCGTCACTATTTTTTTCACGGAACTGAACCAGGCGCACACCTGCTTTCAGACATTCTTCAAGGACAAATTCCGAAGATCTCCCTTTACACATTTTTTCTGTGATAACTACATACAAATCTGTTCCCTGAAACATCTTAATACGTTCATCATGAGTCATAATTATCCTCCTCCAACAATACGAACCAATTCTATACGGTCACCATCATGCAAAATCGTTTCTGCATATTGTGTATGTTCTATAATCTCATCGTTTACGACAACGACCATCGTTTTCCCATCCAAGTTCATTTCTTTTAATAAAAATTCAATGGAAGAATTATCTAAAAGCAATTTTTCTTCATCATTTACAATAATCTTAATCATAAACCGTATCTCCTCATGTATCAGAGCAACTTATTTCTTAATTATAGTAAAATATTAGTTATATTTTAATTAAAGCAAAAGGATTCACTTATGCAGAAAAATATCTTCATTAGTATTATAACACTGCTTTTTATTTTGATATTTTACACACCCCCTGCGATTTCGCAGGACAGTATATCAGATTCACGACGCAATGCGATAGTAACAGCGGTAGAAAAAGCATCACCCGCAGTGGTAACTATCAATGTGGTAGAGTATCAATCAGACGATTTAGACCCGTTCTTTGAGTTGTTCGGTTTTCCCATTCGTCGTCAGCAAATTTCTTCCATCGGTAGCGGATTTATTTTTGATGAGGCGGGGTATATTTTAACAAACTACCATGTACTGGAAAATGCCAGTAAAATTAATTCTGTAACTCTTTCAAGTGGTGAAAAACTGGATGTAGAATTTATTGGTGCGGACCCGCGGACAGATATTGCAGTGCTGAAAGCGAGTGGAAAGAACTTCCCCTATATTCCTTTAGGTGACTCAGATAATTTATATATTGGAGAATGGGTTATCGCCATAGGAAATCCCTTTGGTTCACTAATGAAAGATCCTCGTCCTACGGTCAGTGTAGGTGTTGTATCTGCCGTTCATCGTAAAGTGAGTCGAAATGTTTCCGGAGATACTCGATTATATCAGGACCTTATTCAAACCGATGCGGCAATAAATCCGGGCAATAGCGGAGGACCTCTGGTTAACAGCCAGGGTAAAGTTATTGGGATTAATACCATGATTTTTTCTAAAACGGGTGGGTATCAGGGATTAAGTTTTGCTATACCCATCAATCGTGTCCGTCGTGTAGCGGAAGAACTGATTAAATTTGGGAAACGTCGCGACCCATGGTTTGGATTTAAAACGGAATCTCTTGATTCAATAGACTCCCGACTTCTACGAGAATTAGGTATTCGGGTAGATAAAGGAGTTTTCGTAACACGAATATTAAAAGAAAGTCCAGCGTATCAGGCAGGATTGCGTCCTGGTGATGTAATCATAGAGATTAACCGCCAACCTGTCGAAGACCCTTCAGATGTGGATTTTATAAATTGGGATTTATTTATCGGTGACTCTGTGGAAATGAAGGTTTTTCGGGAAGGGAAAATTTTAAATATGAAGTTTACTATTCGTGAAGTTGATGGGAAGTGAGTCTAAAAATAGTATTATTTTCTTCTATTCACCACTAATCACATAAGAATCATAGTTCTTATTTGAGGCAACGATTATCAAAAAAACAGGCAAATTTTGTTATTAAATGCTATTTAATAAGGATAAAAAAATAACCAACTACTGGAGCGAATAAATCAAAGGAGACCTAAAATGAATGCAAAAAGTAGGGCAAAGTCAATTTTTGTAAAAAATAATATATTTTTGAGCATATCACTATTAGTAATAGCATGTGCTATTACTAATCAAGCAGTAGCAGAAAAAGTCTTTAGTGTTAAGGGACAGGTTATTAACAGTATTAGCAAAAAACCTGTAGAGGGAGTACTTGTTGGAATAAGTATTGCAGATAAACAGAGTACAGAGCCTGTTTTAACAGATGAAAAATGGGCTATTTGAATTTTCCGATTTAGGGAGTTTATTACCTCCCTATCGTCTGGATTTTACAAAGAATAAATTTAAACCGAAAACGGTTCAACCTGTTGATTCGGGTGCAGAACTTTTTGCGGAAATAGAGCCGGGAAATATTCAGAGACCCACCATTCCTCGTGTTTATGGAGGAACCAATAGTGTCCGTATTGGATGGGATACAAATCCTGAATATAACATTGCTGGCTATAATGTATATCGTCGGACAGTAGGAAGTTCTATTTGGGCAAAATTGAATAATCCGGGATTACCTCCTTATGAAGGATATATTGGAGGATTAGAATATACAGATACCGCAATACAACCGGGTATTCGCTATCAATATGCAATACAGGCAGTTAGTGATGTCGACCGTTATTCCAATCTTTCGGATGCTTCGGAAGATGTAGTAGGGCAATTTTTAACTATTTTCTTCCCGGAACAAGTAAATTATAAAGATAGCGGTATGTTTCTCTGGGAAAGAGACCCTCAAAATCCATAACAACAATTAGTAAGAATACCTGTTAATTCAGAGGCTGTATATGATGTTTCCACTACTTCCATACAAATCGATGCGGAATTGCCCAGAAGTTTATTGCTCAATCCCGACACAATTACGGTGGAGCCCTCAGGTATTACCGCAGGTATGAATATAAGTGCCAATGCCGTTAGAAATGGAGATAAAATTAATGTTCGTATATCATCTGCTGGTGGGATAGCAGAGAGTTTATATGGTTCTGGAGTATTATTTAATATTCTTGCAAAACCTCGCTTAAATCTTTTGAATGAGTGTGGTTTATTACATTTAGTTCCTGATGATGGTGTGGGAAATGGTGTTCGGTTATATAATGTAATTCAAAATCAGACAGAACCTTACCTGTGCTTCTTGTGGATGGACGATTATGCGTTTCAGGGGGATGTATTCATGGAGATGTAAATAATGATAGTGTAATTGATAGTACAGATGAGCAATTTGTTCTGGATTATTGGGTTAGGAAAGTAGGTGCACATTCATGCATCTTAAAATCAGGAGATATTAATCTCGATGGGTGAGTAGATAGTGCGGATTCCAGTTTAATTCAGCGTTGGTTAGCAAGAAAAAGTATTACACCTCCAAAAATCTCAACAGCGGGCAAAGGATATGTGGATGAATTGAAATGGTTAGCTTCCCATGGTTCCCTATCCGCACAAGCAAAGTTAGCCAAATTAGAAAAGAATAATGTGGGAGTAAAGGTGTGGTTCCGTGGCACATTAGAAGGGTCTGCAGGCAGTGATAAATGGATTGCCATTGTGGCTGATGAAGTAACAAATGTGGCAGGATTTGAATTTGTCTTGAATTATGATAGTGATTTTGCTGAAGTAAAGCAGGTAAAACCTGTGAATGCAGCAAATATATGGCGATGGAATTATGAAGTAGTAAATTCTGGTTCCAGTAGCAGTTTGCGGATAAGTGCGGGAGGTGAAGAAGAGTTGGGAACCTCTGGAGAAGTTGAATTGGTAAAAGTAAAGTTTAAGATTAAGCGAGATGGAAAAGGCGATATTAAATTTGTTCAGGTTCAGATACACGATAAATATGGACATACCCCAAGATTTGAAGACCCACTCAATCCTGTTATTGGAGAGCCTGAACCCGGTGTAGTTGAAGGTATTGTAGAAGGAGAAGGTTCATTTGAAGGAACTACCGAAGGTAGTATTGAAGGCAGTTCAGAAGGGCTATTCGAAGGCGAAGGGATGTCTGAAGGCGAAGGGATGTCTGAAGGCGAAGGTGCTATTGAAACAACTATAGTTCCATATATGATAGGACTTCCGCAACAGGAAGCAACGGGAGAAATTAGTAATGCCAACCTAAATATTGGTGCTATTATTGAGATGTGCAATGACCAATACCCGGCAGGCACAGTCGTTGAACAAATACCCGGTGGTGGAAATACAGTAGAGATTGGAACAATCGTTGACCTGATTATCTCTTGTGGACCCTGTACCATAGTTCCTAATGTTATAGGTATGTCATTGGAAGAGGCACAACAATTAATTGTAGATTATGGATTATTATTAGGACAGATTGTTGAGGTATGTGATAATAATTATCCCGCTGGATACATCGCTTTGCAAGAACCTATGGCTGTAGAAGGCACTTGTAATTATGAGAATACAATAGAAATACCTGTGGATATCTGGGTTTCCACAGGACCCTGTGAAGAAGGGACACCTGAAGGTGTAACGGAAGGAACAATTGAAGGTGTTATCGAAGGGATTCCCGAAGGTCCTATGGATGGTAATGTTGAAGGAATACCTGAAGGAGTAATTGAAGGAATTCCGGAGGGAACTATTGAAGGAACTACGGAAGGGACATTCGAAGGCGAATATGCAGGTGTTCGTGGTCAGGTGATAAATAGTATAAGCAAAAGCCCGATTCCCGGTGTATTAGTCCAAATTAGCGTTGCAGATAGTAAAGGGAATGAACCTGTGCTAACAGATAATAATGGACGTTTTGCCTTTCCAGATTTAGGTACATTGCAACCGCCATATCGTTTGGACTTTACAAAGCGGAAATATAAGCCCAAAACGATACAACCTGTGGATACCAATGCTGAATTGCTTGTTGAATTAGACCCCGGAAATATTCAAAAATCATTCCGTCCACGTCCTTATAGTGGACCGCATAGTGTTCGCGTAGCATGGGATACAAATCCTGAGTATAATATTGCTGGCTATAATGTGTATCGCAGGACAGTAGATAGAGATGGGAATTCATTGACAGATTGGCAACGATTGAATAATCCGGACAGGTTGCCTTATGAAGGTTATCTAACAACATTAGAATATATAGATAATGCGGTAGAATTAGGGATTTACTACCAATATGCCATACAGGCTGTAAGTGATGTGGACCGTTATACTGTGTTATCAGATGCTTCGGAGACGGTTCGTGGACAATACTTAACCGTATTCTTCCCTGAACAGGTTAATATAACAGATACCAGTCTTTATTGGCTACAACCGAATCCACAAAATCTTGATGAAATACTTATTCGTATTCCCGTGAACTCAAAATCAGTTTATGATGTTTCAGCAACATCCATACAGATTGATTCGGAATTGCCATCTGCCTTAATATCAGACCCCGAGACTATCACCGTATTACCATCAGGTATTACTAGTGGGATGATGATAGCATCATTAGCTATACCTCAAGGTGAGACAATTAATGTTCGAATTGCTGCAGCAGGAATAAAAGCAGAAAGTTTGTATGGTGCTGGGACTCTGTTTAATATTATTGCTAAACCCAATTTATCTGTTTTAGGTCCTTTATGTGGACAGTTACACCTTATTCCGGATGATGGAGCCGGCAATGGAGTTCGCCTATACGATGTGATCTCCTCATTTACACAACCGTTAGAACTTATATTAGAAGATGGACAATTGTGTGTTACAGACGGATGTGTCTTTGGTGATGCGGATAATAATATGAAGTAAACGATTTAGACACACAATATATCCTGGATTATTGGACAAATAACACAGGAGGAAATCCCTGTATTCAGAAATCCGGTGACTTTAATATGGATGGAATGGTGGATAGTGCTGACTCCAGCATGCTACAACGCTGGTTAACAGGTAAAGATGTAATGCCAACAGGAAAGAAAATAGACGCAAAGAGTTATGAAGACTATATAAGCGACTTAAAATGGCTGGCAGATGCAGGTTCTTTGTCTGCGGAGTCTACCCTTGCACGAGTAGAAAAAGAGGATGCAACTGTTTATGCCCAATTAACAGATTACTTATCTGGAACAGCAGGCTCTGAAAAGTGGGTATCTGTGGTAATGAACAATGTATCCAATATAGCGGGCTTCTCTCTTGTAATTAATTTCGATAAAGAATATGCGGAGGTAATGGAGGTCGTATTAGGTGATGCAGTTAGCAATATGAAGTTAAGTTATAACTCTAATGCAAATGCTACAGGTAGTCTGAAAATTGCAGGAAGCAGTTCTGAAAATATCGGTGCTAAGGGAAGTCTTGAATTGCTCAAAGTATTGTTCCGTATGAAACAAACCGGGGATGCACAAATAAATTTGGCTCAAGTCCAAATCAACGATATATTTGCTTATGTTCCCATGTTTGATGACCCGAAAGCACCTAAAATACTTCCATTAGAACCGCCTGCAGAAGGCGAAGGAAATGTTGAAGGAATCACCGAAGGACAGCAAGAAGGTATAATAGAAGGCACTCTCGAAGGAGAAGGAGCACAAGAAGGTTCAACAGAAGGCATTCCTGAAGGTATGCAAGAGGGTAGTATAGAAGGAAGCACAGAAGGTTCTGTCGAAGGGAATGCAGAAGGCGAAGGAACAGTCGAAGGTCATCAGGAAGGTAGTCCAGAAGGAACCCCTGAAGGTGTAGTTGAAGGTACTCCCGAAGGAAGTAATGAAGGAGAACCTATTCAGAAAGTAAAAGTGCCGGATGTTAAAGGAAAATCTAAAGACGAGGCTATTCAAATACTAACATCTGCAGGACTTAAGGTATCCGCAACGATTAAAGAAGAATATAGCAAAGATGTACCGAAAGGGAGCATAATCCGAACCGAGCCCTCTGTTGGAACTGAAGTTGTTAAGGGGACAGAGGTTATACTGGTAATGAGTAAAGGAGCCAAGAGAACTTTCATTGTATCTTGCGGTTCCGGTGGACCTTCAACAAATTCACATCTGAGTGATATATTTGTTTTAGTAATTCTTTCCTTCTTGTTATTGACACAAAATAGCAAGGTAAGGGGAATCCTGAAGAATAATTCTAACGAAAGATAATACTCACTGCTTGAACAAAAAATATTATGCAAGCCCTCTGGGAAACTGGAGGGCTTGCATACTCAAGGGCTATGAGCATAGGTATTCATAGAAAATACCATTAGTGCTATCTATAATCGAATGGTAGATATAGGGGGGTGAGAAGATATAAAAATTAAATTTATAATTGCAATGTAATATCAATGTGGTTGTAGATACAATTACATCCGTTTCGTGGGCCTCATACTAACAGCAGAAATGATAACAATATTCTTTTTTTTTCAAAGTAATGGCAGATCTATTTTACAATTAAAGATATTAGATACTCAGATTTTGGGCTAAGTTGTCTAATTGTTTTTTTATCTTATCATTGATAGAATGAATACCTTCGCAGGGGGCAATATAAACTATCCCTGCAGATTTACAATTCATAAATTCTGCCATATTGTTGAAGGCAATTCCTAAAAGTTCTGCATTATTTTTCACTTCACCCCCTGCAGTTACAATGAGTGCCATAGTTTTCCCTTTCAGCAAAGATTTATTTTCACTATCTCCTTCTTTCCATGAAATCAGGCAGAACATGCGGTCGAAAAGGGCTTTCATTTGTGCGGGAAAACCCCAACAAAAGGTCGGTGCAGAAAAGATAATAGCATCTGAATCAAGCATTCCTTTTAAGATAGGTATTGCATCATCGTTATTGCAACACAAAAAATTCCCCTCCTGTTTACACCAATAACATTCCCTACACCCTTCAATAAGGAAGGAAGAGACATGGATATGTTTTATTTCATGGTTCTGTTGTTTCAGTTGTTCTTCGAGATAGTTCAATGCATGTGCGGAGTTCCCATTTTTTTTAGGGCTTCCCAATAAAGACAGGATTTTCATAAGATACTCCCAATGTTAATGATAAATAATGTGTTATAACGTTTAATTGTAAAGGAAATTAATGTTCAGATGAATTGTTTTTTTCATCAATTACTGTAAAAGCCCAGAGTGAATGGTGTTCTTTTGCCCATATATCGCTTACCTTTCCTCCGAAAATAGCCCGCAAACTGTGAGGGACAACAAAGGCGGCTAAATAAATATGAGCAATGAGTACCAGAATCATAACCAGTGCAGATATATCGTGTATCGTATAGAATATTTCTTGATTTGGGAAGTGAAAACCACGATTAAGTCCCATAACAACACCTGTTATTCCACAGGTCCCTGATGCAAGTATTGCTAACCAGAATAGGATTTTTTGCCCGGCATTAAATTTGCCCGCTGGAACATGTCCTTTAACACCACCTAAATAACCGCCTGCTTTCAATAACCAACGGAAATCCCCTTTAGCAGGGAACATGAAGGCTACCCAGGATAAGAAGATAAATACAACACCCGCACATGCGACATAACCAAACCATGTATGCCACACCCTTGCCCAGGGTCCTAAGGGGTCATGTTGACCCATAAGGAAGAAGAAACCCGTAATAGCCAGGAATGTAACACTAATCATGGCAATCGCATGGGCTATTCGTTCATAAAAACGGAAACGAAGGACATTAGGTTTCCCAACAGGTGTTCCTTCTTTTCTCCCGATAAGGACATAGTGTACAAGAATGAGTAATAATTGTATGAGCACAATCCATGGGGCATATTTTTTCAATACACCTTCGCGCCATGCTCCTATTTTCAAGTTGGAAATATCGTAGCCCAAGATATGCCATAGGGGAACATATTTGGGCGTCCCGTTTTCAGAAAATGGGTCTACGAGCATACTACCCATGAAGAATGAAGAATTTTCTGAATGGCACTCTGTACAACCTTTAGCACCGTATGCACGGCTTGCAGGTTCTACACCATGAGAGACAGTCCATTCTAATGGTTTTGCCATAGCGATAATAGATGGATATGCCTTCGGGTCAACTTGCACAATCTCTGCTTCATACGGCGAACAAAGTCGTATTTCGACAGGTTTCCAAACTTGTTTCGGTTTGTCCCAACTATATTCACCGGATTCTTCTTTCTGTTCGTATCTCGTAATGGCTATGAAAGGTTTATTCTCACCAATACGGTCCATATCTAAAAACTCACGGTCATAAGGATTTTCTCCGCCTTTAACACTAACACGAAAAACAGTGGTTCCTCTCAAGTAATATAAATCTTTTTCGCGTAGCGATGGAACAGTCTGTTTAAGTGCCCATGCGAACAAGCCGATTTCTTCCTGAGAATTTACTTCGGGGAAGGTATCATTGTTATCGTCATAAATTTTTAATGGTCGAGTGTCCGATGTGGAATATACCTTTATTTTTTTCTGTATAGCAGATTTTAGGTTTTCTTCCATCTCTGCTATTTGACGAACTTCTTCCGCTGTCTTTTTACGTTCTGCTGTATCTGAGGGAGGAGATGTTTGCGATTGTAATGCTCCGGTATTTTCCGATGAGGTTGTAGTTGTCTGTTGTGCCTGTTTGAATGGATTTTCCGGAAGTGCAGGAGAAGTCTGTCCATTCTGAGGCTGTGCGGAATAAAGAGAGAAACTATATTCTTGTGATGTTAACCAGTCGTAAGCCTTCTTCATGTCTTTAAGCAATACAGGACGAACCTCCTCCCCATCAGTATAAACCCAATATGCGGAAACCTGAGTATTCTGAGCATAGATTTTTCCATCAGGTTTACTTCTACCTAAATCAAAAGAAGATTCGATAATAGTAGCACCGGGTCGTTTCGGTTGTGGTGTTGTTTTTAATTCCCGTATTTGCCCGGCATCGTAGGAGTATGCTTGATTTCGGAAAACAACAACCGGGAATGCTTCTTTTGCAGGACGGACTAATTGGGATAATGTAATCAGCATTAATCCACGGGCTTCTGAATTTTCAAGTCCCTGTTTTTGCTGGATGAAATCGGCGACTTTAATATTCCCTTCGGGCAGGTCTGTCAAAAATGCTTCTTTGAACATTTTGCGAATATTGTCTTCATTAGAAATAATATATTCCTTAGCCTGCTTTAATTGGTCTTCGGTATAAGGAAATATAAGATTTGCATCGTCTCTACTTCGCGACCAACCCCAAAAACCGCCGAATTCAAAGGCTCCCCAATAATTCATATCCTGGATTTCCGGTAAAGTTATGGCTTTGCCTGTTAATGGGTCAATAATAGATACAGGCAAGAATGGACGATGCGTTATATGGCACGCTGTACAATCTATCCGTTCCAGATGTAAAGGAGGTAATCCTTTATGTTCGGGGTACGGGGCGCCTTTTTCCTGTTGGTAATGACATTTTTTACAGGATAAAATTGTATTATCCAAATCATCGCGAACTGTTTGTATAGAAGAATCTCCTTTTGCAAAATTGTGGCGGATATCACCATGGTGGCAATCAATACATTTCAGACCTTGTTCTGTGTGAACATCCTGCATATATGGAGAGTGCCATGAAATTCCACGTTTCTGAACACTGGACATATCATGGCAGAACATACATTGACGGTCTGTTGGACGGCGAATGTGTAGGTGCACTGTTCCATCTGCACGGAAAAGGCTTTTGTTATAGTAAACTTTGGGCTCTTGTCCATCAATGGTTGAGCCCCAAACGAAACCAAAGCCAGCACCCGCAGTTGCTGCATATTCGAAGTTCCATTTTTTTATCTGTTGAGCACGAAGGGAATATTCATAATCTTCAAGGTGACAAATGAAACAATCCGCTTCAATAACCCCTGTTTTTTCCCATGGGGATTCGTGGTAATCTCCATCCCCAAAAGAACCTGCTAATGGACTTGTTTTTTTCACCGTTGCATAATTTTTACCGGAACGGTCATATTCAGCAGGTCCACCACCGGGATGACATACTCCACAATTTACAATCCAGTCAAAAGGAGTCATATCTACCTGTTCAGGATTTTCAAAATGTTTTCCTACCAATTCCCGTTGATATAGAGAGAGCCATTTCCCGAAAAACCCGGGACTTTTATCTTTAGGAACGCCACTACTCGGGTCTGTATCTGGATAAAGTTCATCACGACCCATCTGAAAATGATAACCATGAGTAATCCTGTCATAAGGATGACATGCTCCACATGTCTGTTTTGTGCTTACCGCTCTGGGAATTCCTTGCTGTTGAACCGGCAGGTTGGGGTCAATGGGTGTCCCATCCGCATTTTTTGTCGGGTCAATAATATCCCCATTTTTATCCCTTAAATGGAAAGGAGGGCATGAGAGAGGTAGTGTGCGAATGACTTTTGCGTTGGGAGCACGATTATTAATTACAAGGTCTCTGCCTATATATTTATCATAATTTTCTATAATGTTTTGTAATGGTTCTGTTGTCTCCTTTGCTGAAATAGAAAGGAATGGCAGAAAACCCAAAGTGAAAACTAATAATGAAATACATCTTCTCCACGATTTACTCATGGCATCACTTTCTCTTTTTTATATGTTTATAATTTTATTATATGAATCTGTTCTATAAAAATTGAAAATGTTAACTAACCGTTGATGGGTCGGGAGTCGGGAAGTCAAAGGTGTAGAGAGCCGGGTCTATTTCAACCATGCGTTTTTCCTCTATGGCCTGATAACCTGCAAGAGCCATAATTGTAGCACGTAATCCGACCATCTGATTCGCCTTTGGAATGCCACCTTCTTTAATATCTTTTGCAAAACGCATAAATTGAAGTTGGTCAACAGAACGCGTATTATCTACAACAATCGGTTTGCCTTCTTGAAGGGCTTTATTACTCAGTTTTAAGGTTCCACCAGAAGTGATGACTGTTGCGGTTTGTTCTGCACTACCGGACTCGCCCCAGGAAACTTTGGATGTTGCTTCCGGATAGAAACTTCCGCCCTCTTCACTCAATTCAATAGTCCCTTCATCACCTTGTATTAATTCATTACATCCTTTCTTTGCATTAGCAGTGATACTGGAATAGGCTAATTGAACTGTGTAAGGTTGATTGATTGCCTTTTTATCCTGATAACTACTGCGAGCATTAATAGCACGGTAGCCACGATTTTCAGGGGTTATATCAAATTCATAAATCATATTAATGCTATCGTGAATTTCGCGTCCGTCTCTCCAGTAATCCAGACTACCGCAACCATGAACCCGTTTGGGCATAGCATCGAGGAACCATGCAACAATGTCCAATTGGTGCGTTGCTAATTCTGTTAATAAGCCTCGGGAGGATTCTTTATACAATCGCCAGTTCATATATCGCTCTAAATCTTTAATGAAGCGTGCTTCTTGAGAGTTGAGTTTATGGTCTTTGTTAATCGGACGTCGCCAATCATTATTGCGGTGCCATTGAGCATCAATATGAACAATACGACCAATAGTCCCCTCCTCCCAAATCATCATCAAGGCTTTGTTATATAAAGGATTGTATCTCCGTTGATGTCCTACCTGAACCCATTTACCTGTTTCGTGACATTTCTTTACGATGTCTCGTGCTTGTTCAATCTCATAGCACATAGTCTTTTCACAA
Source organism: Candidatus Hydrogenedens sp. (assembly GCA_049968235.1). Taxonomy (GTDB): domain Bacteria; phylum Hydrogenedentota; class Hydrogenedentia; order Hydrogenedentales; family Hydrogenedentaceae; genus Hydrogenedens. The sequence continues at coordinate 325,084 of JBMFRC010000001.1, read as the reverse complement.
AAGACATATTTACCGGCACTCAAACTATCCATAGTTATTTGATAGTGTGTATGGAGTGGCGTGGAAATTACAACTGCATCCAGTTCTTCTTTTTCTAACATTTCACGGTAATCATAATAACTCTTCGGTTTGAATGCAGCCAGAGCCTTTTGCCGTTGTTCTTCGGTTAGACCCTGTCCGGGTTCAAGGGCAATACCTGCATTTGAAATCTGGGCTAATTGCACCGCTAACCGTTGATGGGGACCATACGCATCACATACCGCAGTGATGACAATATCAGAAGTACCCATCAATCCATCTTTAATATGAAAACTTCCCTGTCCTCCACAACCCACACAACCGACCTTTACTTTGTCGTTGAGTGCATAGGAGAATGGGGCTTTTCCTGCCATTACCATAAGTCCTGTGGCAGTGCTTGCTGTTTTGATAAAATTTCTACGAGAGACATTGGATTTCATGGCTATTCCTCGCTTTGTTTAAGGTTTATGTATTGTTTATCTAATTTTTTATTACTTTCGGATACCAGAAAAACTTTCACATCCTGAAATTTTTTACAATATTCCTGTGTTTTATCAATACCAAGTACAAAAAACGATGTGCTTAAAGCATCACTTTCAACTGCAGTTTTGCAAATAACTGTGGCACTCACAATACTATTATCTACAGGGTAACCTGTTTTCGGGTTAAATATATGACCAAACTTTTTGCCTTTTCGTTCCAAAAACTGTTCAGAAACGGAAGATGTAGAAAGTGATTCATCATTAATTATAAATTCTTCAATCGTTTCACTTTTATTATAAGGCGAACGGATACCTATTTTCCAACCTGTCTGGTTGGGGGGTGTCCCAATGGCTACAATCGAACTTGTTCCGGAATGCAATATGCCCGATTGTATTCCCTGTCCTTTTAATATCGTTTTTGCTCGGTCTAATGCCAATCCTTTTCCTATTCCGCCAAAATCAAGACGCATCCCGGGAACTGTTAGTCCAACAGATTGTTCGTCTCCATTTATAATTACTTTATCCATACCTACTTTCTTTAATGCTTCAGAAATTTCTTTATCCGAAGGAAGGTCCTCTCGATTTTTTCTATAAAATCCCCATAGGTCCAGCAAAGGACCCACACTCGGGTCAAAGGCACCACCTGTGCGTTCCCAATATCGTTTAGACCAGCGGATAACCTCAAAAAGGTCACTGTTTACTTTAAGCATACCTGAACCTGCCGATTGGTTTAACCGTGCAAGGTCATTATCAGGTAAGTAATGACTGATATGCTTCTCAAGATTATAAACAGCATTTATAGCAGGTTCACATAAATTGCGGATATCTTCTTCAAGCATGCCTTCGGAGGGGGGATAGATAATAAATACAAACTCCGTTCCCATAGCAGGAAAACGGATAGTTACAGACTTTAATGCATCTCCATATGTAGAAAGAGATAAGAGTAAAAAACAAAAACAAATAATTATTTCAGATAAAAACTTTTTTTTCAAAAAAAGAAAACCTTTTCTATGAACCGAAATAGGATAACATAAGGAAATCGTTAATAAAACACCGCATAAAACAATAAATTCAGCATATATAATGTTACTACGAATTATGCACTCGTTGCAAGAAAAAAATATAAGTCATCCGGATATTTTGCCATGATGCATAAGAACAAAATCATTCTATTCATTTTTGCATTTTTCATTTAGGGAGTAATATATAATTATGGATAAGAAAAAAATTAAACCGAATAAGGAGCATGTTAATGACACATAGGGAAAGAACACTTGCGGTTTTGAGATATGAACTGTATGACCGTTTACCGATAGTTCATTTTGGTTTTTGGAATGAGACATTAACAAAATGGGCAGAAGAAGGATATATTACAAAGGAAGAAGCGAAAGAATGGGTGGATGGAAATCCTGTGGATGCAGTAATAAGTGAAAAGTTAGGTTTTGATTTCAATTATTATTCAGTATTTAAACCTAATGCCCATTTAGCACCATTATTTGAGCGAAAAACTATTGAAGAATTGCCGGATGGTTCAAGAAAGATTCAAAGCGAAGATGGTGTTATTGTCCTTGAAAAACCGGGGGCTGTTTCTATTCCAGCAGAGTTTGACCACCTATTGAAAGCACGAAAGGATTGGGAAGAGTATTATTTGCCAAGACTTCAATATAATGAAGACAGGATACTGAAAACGCCGGTTCGTGTCAATGATAAAATGATACCTTTTGGAGAAGGAGGAGAGGAATTTCTCAAAAAAAATGAACGGGATTATCTTTATGGATTGCATTGTGGAAGTTTATTAGGTTCGTTACGAAATATTACCGGTGTAGTAGGATTAAGTTATATTTATGCCGATGACCCGGATTTGTTTAAGGAGATGATTAATACTTATGGAGAACTTTGCTATCAGAATACAAAACGAGCCTTACAGAACGGAGCCCGATACGATTTCGCTCATTTCTGGGAGGACATCTGCTTTAAGAACGGACCGCTGGTAATTCCTTCTGTATTTGATGAATTGGTTGGACCTCATTATAAAAGAATTACAGAATTATGTAGCAGTTATGGTCTGGATATTGTTTCACTGGATTGTGATGGCTGTATTGATGCCCTTATTCCAACATGGTTCCGTAATGGTGTGAATACCATGTTTCCAATAGAGGTCGGCACATGGAACGCAAGCATTGCTCCATGGAGAGAGAAATATGGCAAAGGTTTACGCGGCGTCGGAGGAATGAACAAAGTAGTATTCCTTTACGATAAAGATGCTGTTGACCGTGAGATAGAACGACTAAAACCTCTGGTAGATTTGGGTGGTTTTATCCCTTGTCCAGACCATCGCATTCCTCCTGATGCAAAATGGGATAACATTTGTTATTATTGTGACCGCATGCGACAGGTATTTGGGTAACATTTATAAGCAATCACAAACGAATAAAAAATATGGAAAGAATGGTTTTTACTTAATTCCCATTCTGTAAGTTGAAATAGATACAGACCATCTTTTATTCCATCAAATTACATTTTGTCGATACCAGACAATTACTCTTTGTTAATATTTGTTACTCAACCTCAAATAAAATCCCCCATATGAAGAAGTATGGGGGATAATATACTCTCTATTCTTCGATGTTTTTTATTTATTGATTGGGAAGTTGGACCGTGTTGTTGTTTTCTTGCTCTGGAGGTTTAATTTCAATTAATTCAACTTCAAACTGAAGTAGAGCATTCGGTGGAATGCGTTGATTACCATCTTTGCCATAGGCAAGGTCGGGAGGAATGAAAAGTTGCCATTTGGAACCAACAGGCATGAGTTGTAGGGCTTCTGTCCAGCCTTTAATAACACGATTTAATGGGAATGTTACGGGTTCCCCTCGGTCGTAAGAACTATCAAATTTTGTTCCATCTAAAAGAGTGCCTTTATAATGAACAGTTACACTGTCCGTTTCTTTCGGTTTAGGACCGTTCCCTTCTTTCAATACTTTATATTGCAAACCGCTGGGAAGTGTAACAACACCTTCTTTCGTTTTGTTTTCTTCAAGGAATTTCTTCGCTTCTGCTTCATTTTTTACGGCATCTTCTTCTCGCTTTTTCATCTGTGCTTCCATAAGGTTCTGCTGGAAACTACGGATGCAATTCTGCATTTCCTCGTCTGTCATAGCCAGAGTTTTATTTTCCAGAACATCATTAATGGCTTTGTTTAACACATCTAAATTAGGTTTTGTATTTAGCATTTGAAAAGTCTTCGCCACATTTACACCTAAGGTATAGCATAATTTATCCACATCATTTTCAAACGTTGGTTTCTCTGCTGTATCCTGCCCTCTTACAGGGGTTATAAAAAGCAAAAGAGCGGATATCAATAAGCAAGATGTTATAAGAATCATTTTACCATTAAGAACTGACATGTTTTGTCTCCTTTAAATTGTGATTTTTCGAGTTTCGATGGGGAGTCTCAAACTTTCTGAAAACAGCCCAATTGAGGAAAAGCATACTCCTATCATATATATAAAATCAAATTGCCCATATATTATTACTCAAAAAATAATAAAAAACAATATCTTTATAGATTAGTAAATATATCTTTTTGGAAATGAGACAACCCTATTCTGAATAGTCTTAGAAATATCCAGTATAAAATTTGTTTATTTTCTTTTGTGAAAAGTTTCTTTTCTATTCGTTGTTATGTAATAATAAAATTAAAACAAATAGTAATAGTGAGTTACAAGGGAGAGGATGATGAATTTATCTCTTACTTTAAAGCTGTTAATTTTAGGTGCCGTTTTTACTGTACTGCCTGCATTAATCATTTTTTTAAGTGTTTATTTTCAGAACAATAAGGTTCTGGATTCCGTTTTAACTGAAACAGAGAGACTTGCTAATTCGGATTTAAAGCATATTACAGAGGGAGTATATAGTCTCTGTGAAAGTCAACAGGAAGTTTTGGAAAGTTATGTGGGTAAGAGTTTGGATGTTGCTCATAAGTTGGTGGAGATGTCCGGAGGTGTAAAAATTAATACAGATTCTCTTTCAACATGGGAAGGGACAAATCAAATTACGAAGGAAAAACAAAGTGTAGTATTACCATTAATGAAGATAGGGGACAAAATCATAGAGCCGAATAAAGACCCTAAAATTCCTTCCCCTATTGTAGATGAAGTGAAAAACTTGCAGAATGTAACTTGCACTATTTTTCAACGAATGAATGATGCAGGAGATATGTTAAGGGTATGTACCAATGTGTTAACGAAAGAGGGGTACCGGGCAATAGGGACTTATATTCCTGCAAAAGAGCCGGATGGTAATCCCAATGCAGAGGTAAACACAGTATTAAAAGGAGAAAGGTATAAAGGACTTGCTTTTGTTGTTGACCGCTGGTATATAACGGCGTATGACCCTATATGTGATTCAGGAGGAAAAGTTATTGGAATGTTATATGCGGGTATTCCGCAGGAGAGTACCACTGCTTTGCGAAAAGCGATTATGGATATTGTAATAGGTAAAACGGGATATGTCTTTGTCCTGAATGGAAAAGGTATCAATAAAGGGTATTGTGTAATTTCATACAAAGGAACGCGAGATGGGAAAAATGAATGGGAAACAAAAGATGCCAATGGAGAATATTTTATACAGAACATTATAAACAAAGCATTAACATTAAAAGGAAAAGAAACAGCAATTCATTATTACACATGGAAAAAAGCAGACGATATTACGCCCCGTAAAAAAATAGCCATGATTATGTATTATGAACCATGGGATTGGGTTATCGGTTGCAGTGCTTATGTGGATGAACTTCAGGAAGTGGAATCTAAAATTCGAGGGGCATTCCAAAATCAGATTATTTTAGTAATTACCCTATCTGTACTAACGCTGGTAGTATCATTATTGTTTTGGTTCTTTATGGCAAGACGATTGACTTCACATATGATGGATTTATCAAATCTATTGAACGAATCTGCCAATCAGGTAGATAGCGCTTCTGAACATTTAGCCAGCAGTAGTCAGGATATGGCTTCTCAGGTAAGTAATCAGGTATCTTCCTTAGAAGAGACTTCTGCTTCACTGGAAGAAATTTCTTCTCATGTACAGGAGAGTGCCTCAAATTCAGAAGAAGCCAAAAACAAAATATTAGAAATTCAGAATGCTACAGAACAGAGTTCAATAGCAGTAACAGAACTTAATCAGGCTATGTCCGCGATTAAGAAATCATCTGATGAAACAGCCAAAATTATCAAAACGATAGAAGAGGTTGCCTTTCAGACAAATTTACTGGCACTTAATGCTGCAGTAGAAGCGGCTCGTGCAGGTGAAGCCGGGCGAGGTTTTGCTGTAGTTGCAGAGGAAGTACGTAATTTGGCACAACGTAGTGCCCTTGCCGCAAAAGAAACAGCAGAATTGTTAAAGCAATCACAAGTCAATGTTGCTAAAGGGGCGGAGGTATCTGAAAAAGTTTTCTCTGCCATACAAACAATTACAGAATCCGTTCAAAAAACGGTTACCCTTATCACTGAAATTTCAACAACAACTATAGAGCAAGCACAAGGTATTGAGCAGATTAATCTGGCTCTATCCTCAATCAATCAAGTATCACAAAATATTTCTGCAACTTCCGAAGAAACCGCTTCCACAGCAGAAGAACTTTCTGCTCAGGCGGTTCAATTAAAGAATGCGGTAAACGCACTGTATACTATCATTCGCGGAGAGAAAGGGTAATTTAACTGAGAATATTATGTAGTTACTCAACCCAAGTGAAAGCCTTATAATTATTGTGCGTCTTTTATGTGTGGTAGTTTATGTAGAGTTTTTTATATGGGTTTGATTTCTACTTTTTATAAGACAATATGTTATATGGAAATGAGGTCTGGAAAAGGAATATAATATTATAAAAATTCCAATTTTTCTAAAATTATTGGAATGTCAATTTTGTTCCAGAAAGGCAAACAAAATAACAAGAATTATTTTTATAGATTAGGGATTTTTTATGCTTGAAACACTTATAAGACCTAAAAGTATTGCAATAATTGGGGCATCAAGGACCCCGGGCAAAGTAGGATATTCCATATTAAACAATTTAATTTCCTCCGGTTTTGCTGGGAAAGTAATTCCCGTAAATCCTTCCGCAGATGAAGTATTAGGTTTAAAATGTTACAAGACGCCTAAAGATGCAGGTATTCCCATTGATTTTGCTATTATTGTAGTTCCCAACAAATTGGTGAAATCCGCATTGGAAGAATCATTTCAGGCAGGAGCAAAATCCGTTTGCGTTATTACTGCGGGTTTTAAGGAGGTAGGACCTGAAGGTGCTTTATTGGAGAAGGAAATAGCCCAGTATTGTAAAGAACATCACATGAGATTGTTAGGTCCGAACTGTTTGGGGATTATTAACACAGAGAACAATATGAATGCTTCCTTTGCCACCCAGATGCCTCGTAAAGGTTCCATCTCTGTAATATCGCAATCAGGGGCCTTATGCACAGCCATTTTGGACTGGTCTGTAGGTCGTGGTGTAGGTCTGGCTAAGTTGATTAGCATTGGGAATAAAGCGGATATATCCGAAATTGATTTGTTACAAATGTTGGGTGAAGATGAACAAACAAGAGTTATTGCGTGTTATCTGGAAAATATTGTGCGTGGAGAAGAATTTATAAAAATAGCGGAACAAGTAGCATCGATAAAACCGGTAGTTATTTTGAAAGTAGGGACGACACAGGCAGGTAGTCGAGCCGCATCATCGCATACGGGTAGTCTTGCAGGGGAAGATATTGCATATGGAGCTGCATTTCGTAGATCAGGGGTTATTCGAGCAGAGACCTTCGAATCCTTATTTGACTACGCTTCTGCGTTAGCGATGCAACCTTTACCTAAGGGAAATCGTGTTGCGGTGATAACCAATGCAGGTGGTCCCGGTATTATGGCAGCAGATGCTGTAGAAAACTCGGGTTTACAAGTCAAACCATTGCAAACAGAAATATCCTCTGCACTGAAACAAAAGTTGCCTCCTGCGGCGAGTGTTGCAAATCCAATCGATGTATTGGGGGATGCCGACCCGGAACGCTATGCTATGGCTCTAAATGCGGCTTTGGATGATGATACAATTGATTCTGTAATTGTTATATTAACTCCACAAGCCATGACTCAGCCTGCAGAAACAGCCCGAGCCATTATTAAAAATTTGCGGGGGAATAAACCTGTTCTGGCAGCATTCATGGGTGGAGCGGATGTTATGCCGGCGCGGGATGAATTGGTGTTAGCAAATCTCCCGGATTACCCGTCCCCGGAACGGGCAGTATATGCATTGAAAGCAATGTGTGATTATTCCGCATGGAGGCGTAGACCTCCGCGGGTTGTGATGCGTTTTCCGGTAAACCGCAGAAGAATAGAACGGATTATTCGTCGTCAGATGCGAGAAGGAAGAACCTTTATCAACGAAGTAGATGCAAAAGAGATTTTGCAGGCGTATGATTTTTATGTCCCACCAGGGGCATTGGCTCGAACAGATGAAGAGGCAGTAACCATTGCAGACCGAATTGGCTATCCAGTGGCTATGAAAATCGTTTCACCGGATATTATCCATAAGTCTGATATCGGAGGTGTTCGTTTAAACCTATCCAATCCTTCTCAAGTGCGCGATGCCTTCGACTTAATGATGCTCCGCGTAATCCGTAAAATGCCAAATGCAAAAATTCAGGGTATTTATGTGGAAAAGATGGCAAAACAGGGTCGAGAGGTAATTTTAGGGATGCATCGCGACCCACAATTTGGTCCTATGTTGATGTTTGGACTGGGCGGTATTTTTGTAGAAGTGATGAAAGATGTTAGTTTTTATCTTGCCCCAATAACAGAGGAAGAAGCCTTACAGATGCTTGTGGGAACTCGTTCTTATGCATTATTAAAAGGAACCCGAGGACAATCTGCGGTGGATGTCCATGCGATAGCCCAGGCTCTACAAAAAATGAGTCAATTAGCCACAGAATTCCCCGGTATTCATGAAATTGATATTAACCCGTTTATTGTTGGCGAAGTAGGAACTCCACCAACAGTGGCGGATGCACGAATGATATTAGGAGGTCTTAAAACAAGCCATGAGTGATATATCCAAAAAAGAAATGAATTTTGACCCGAATTGGGAAGAAAAATATTCCGATATGGTAGTAAGCTCTCAGGAAGCGGTAATTCGCATTCAACCGGGTTTCCGCGTTTTTATTGGGACGGGTTGTGCCCAACCTCAACGGTTAGTAGATGCATTGGTAGCAAGGCATGCAGACCTGGCAGATATAGAAATTGTGCACTTGCTAACTTTAGGGGATGCTCCCTACGCCCAGAAAGACTTGATTAATCATTTTACGGTAAATAGTTTTTTCATTGCTCAGAATGTCCGTCATATTATTCAGGAAGGGTTAGGCGGTTATACCCCCATATTTTTATCCGATATTCCTCGTTTATTTAAAACAGGACAGTTACCCCTGGATGCAGCACTTATTCAGGTCTCTCCTCCGGATGAAGATGGTATGTGCAGTTTAGGAATTTCTGTGGATATCGTGAAAAGTGCAGCGGAAAATTCACGATTGGTTATTGCAGAGGTAAATCCGCAGATGCCCAGAACAATGGGCGATTGTTTTATCCATGTACATGATATTGATTATCTCGTTCCTGTGGATGAACCGCTAATTGAATTTCCCATAGCCGAGCCGGATGATGTTACCCGTGAGATAGGGCAATACATTGCAGGTTTGATAGAGGACGGTGCCACTCTGGAATTGGGGATAGGCCGTATTCCCCAGGCTGTAATTCAATTCTTAGAAGATAAAAAGGATTTGGGAATACACACCGAGATGTTAACCGATTCGATTATAGAGCCTATAGAAAAAGGGATTATTACCGGGAAACGGAAAACATTGGACCGCGGTAAAATCGTTGCAAGTTTTGCTATGGGAACCAAAAAACTTTATGAGTATTTGCATAACAATCCCCAATTTTCTTTCTATCCGACAGAATATGTAAACGACCCGTTTGTTATCTCGCAACAAAACAAGATGGTGGCTATTAATGTTGCTTTAGAAGTAGATTTAACAGGGCAGGTATGTGCCGATTCCATGGGATCTAAATTCTACTCCGGTATTGGTGGGCAGGTTGATTTTAATCGTGGAGCGGCTCGCTCTAATGGAGGAAAAACCATAATTGCTTTACCATCTACTGCACATAATGGAGAGGTATCGCGAATTGTTTGTCATTTGAGTGAAGGTGCCGGAGTTGTAACGACCCGAGGCGATGTCCATTATGTTGTCACCGAATATGGTGTTGCCTATTTACATGGGAAAAATGTTCAGGAACGCGCTCTGGCTCTTATTAGTATTGCACATCCAAAATTCCGCGAAAAGTTATTAATGGAAGCAATCGAATCAAAATATATTCGTCCTGAACTTACAGACTTTAAGAATAAGATTGTAATAGGTCCGAGGGACATCCGCACTACTTATATTTGTGATGATGGAACTTCCGTAACAATTCGTGCTATACACCCAACCGATGAACCGCGTATACGTGAACTGTTTTATTCTCTATCGCAGGAATCCCTATATAAACGTTTTATGAGCCGTATGAAATGGGTCCCTCGCAAACAGGTTCAGGAATTTGTGTATATTGACCATCGTAATGAAGTATCCATTGTAGCCACAGTTCCCGATCCAGATGGAGAAGAAATTGTTGCAATGGGTGGTTATTACTTAAATCCGAAAACGAACCGTGCAGAGGTAGCGTTCGTTGTTCAGGATGAATGGCAAAACCGGGGAATTGGTTCTTTCCTTTTCCGTCATTTGATAAATATAGCCCGTCGTAATGGTATTGCAGGGTTTACAGCCGAAGTTCTGCGTGAGAACAAACCTATGCAGGCGGTATTTGAACGGAGTGGTCTGAAAGTAGAATCACAACTCCATGAAGGAGTTTACAGTTACATCATGAATTTTGAATAATATAGAACATATTATTTCAATAAACATATAATTTCTTTATTTAAGGAGCTGATCATGATACACCCGTCTATTATTGAGTATATTGGTTCTACTCCGCCGGACAAACTGGATTCGGGATTTTTAGGCTACTTATGTAATTTAGCAGAAGTAGCCAAAGTATCTCCTCAAGTGTCCACAGGGATCGTGCAGGAATTGATAGATCAGCGAAGTTATCTAAAATTGATTGCAAGTGAAAATTATTGTTCTTTGTCAACGCAGTTTGCAATGGCAAATCTATTGACTGATAAATATGCAGAAGGAATACCGTATCAACGGTTTTACGAAGGTTGTGGAAATGTAGATTCAATTGAAGCAATTGCTTGCGAACAGGCGAAGAAATTATTTGACGCAGAGCATGCCTATGTCCAGCCTCACAGTGGTGCAGATGCCAATTTAGTTGCTTATTGGGCAATTTTATCTGCGAAAATTGAAACACCGGAATTGGAACAACTGGATATAAAAGACCCATCGAAAGTTACACAAGAACAATGGCAAAAAATTCGTGAAAAGATGGGTAACCAGCGATTATTAGGAATGGATTATTATTCCGGTGGTCATCTTACACATGGTTACCGTCGAAATATTTCAGGAAAAATGTTCGATGCGTATTCTTATACCGTTCGTCGGGATACCGGTTTATTAGATTATACCGAGATAGAGAGAATGGCTCAAGAAATAAAACCGCTCATTTTACTGGCAGGTTATAGTGCTTATCCTCGCAAAATTAATTTTGCATGCCTTCGTGAGATTGCCGATAAAGTAGGTGCTGTTTTGATGGTAGATATGGCTCACTTCGCAGGGCTGGTAGCGGGTAAAGTATTTCAAGGGGAATATGACCCGGTGGCTCATGCTCATATTGTTACATCCACCACGCATAAAACTCTGCGCGGTCCCCGGGGTGGGATTGTTCTTTGCAAGAAAGAATTTGCTGAGTTTGTAGATAAAGGTTGTCCATTAGTTTTAGGAGGTCCTTTACCTCATGTTCTTTCTGCCAAAGCAGTTGCTTTTACAGAAGCAAACCGCCCTGAATTTTGTGATTATGCGAGGCAGATTGTTCGTAATGCACAGATGCTGGCGGAATCTCTGAAAAGTGAAGGATTGGTAGTTGCAACAGGAGGAACAGATAATCATTTGATGTTGTTAAATGTTCAGGAAAGTCACGGTTTAACGGGCAGACAAGCCGCAGGGGCATTACGAGCATGTGGTATTACACTTAATTTCAATTCCTTGCCCTTTGACCCTAATGGACCTTTAATTACAAGTGGACTCCGATTGGGAACTCCCGCGGTAACCACTCTGGGCATGGGTGGAGTAGAAATGAAAGAAATAGCATCAATTATTAAAGATGTTTTAGATGAAACAAAACCAGAAATTCTAAGTGAAGGACCCAATGCAGGAAAACCTTCCAGGAAGAATTTTGTATTAGACGCTTCTATCCAGAAAAAGCAAAAGGCAAGAGTATTGGAATTATTACAACAATATCCTGTGTATCCCAATATAGATTTAGACCTTATCAAGAAGTATTTTCTACCCCAGGAAACTAGATAATCTATATCAAACAGGTCTTTTGTAAAAAGAAAACTGATTATTAATAATTGTTCACGCAACATTAAAAATTAAGGAAAGGTATTGTGGAAGAAATTATAAAGGCAACCAATATTACATGGCATCAAGGCGATATTAAACGGGAAGACCGTGAACGGGCAAATGGACATCAGGGAGCAGTAATATGGTTTACAGGGCTTTCTGCATCGGGAAAATCAACCCTTGCTCATGCTCTTGAAAATGCCTTATTTGAGAAAGGATGCAAAACTTATGTTTTAGATGGTGATAATATACGACATGGATTAAATAAAGATTTGGGGTTTTCACCTCAGGACAGAGAGGAGAATATTCGTCGTATTGGTGAGGTAGCAAAATTATTTGCGGATGCAGGGCTTATTGTGATGACAGCCTTTATTTCTCCCTATCGTAGTGATCGCGAAAAGGCTCGCAAACTAAATCCAAAAAATTTTATCGAAGTTTATGTTAAATGTGATATTGATATATGTGAACAGCGAGACCCTAAAGGTCTTTATAAAAAAGCTAAAAAGGGTGAGATTCCGGAGTTTACAGGGATATCCGCCCCGTATGAAGAACCCGAAAATCCGGAAATTATAATAGATACGGGACAGTGTACCGTAGAACAAGCCATCAACTTTTTACTTATTTACCTTACTCAACAGGGAATTATTTCTTAGTTGCTTGTATACATAAGGTCGTAATTTCTATCAGGGATAGTATATACAAGAGAAGGTGCAGGAAAAAGAAATATAGGTGGAGAGTGGAGTATTACCTGAATGCCGGAACTACCATTCAGAAGAGAAAGAGGATATTCTTTCAGGAATTTTATTTTGTTTTGCGATGAACTTCTAACACACCTTCAATAGAACGGATGGAACGCATGAGCAAATCGAAAGATTTTGGATTTCCTGAAAAAATGGATTTCTGTGTAAACTCAAATTTAATCAAACCTTTCCGCAAGAAATTGTAGTGAGCAGAGATAACCGGAACTTTATTCTCTATGAGTAATGAAGTTAATTCCTGAATAACGGTAGAGGATGGGCGAGCCAGTACCTGCACAGTAATGTGAGTAATGTTATCAATTTCCCATCGAGCTTTATGTATTCGTGAAGGGTCACGATAGGCACTGTTAAATATTTTGCAGTCCTTTTTGTGAACTGTAATGGTTCCTTTTAATGTAGAATAACCAACCACATCATCACCGGGAAGAGGATTGCAGCATCGACTAAAATGGACAGTAATATTCTTTTGTCCATCGATACGTATACTTAGATACCGTTCTTTTTCAAATTCCTTATTATCTCCAACATATTCTATTTTTGTTAATGCGGAAAGGTAAGGGAGAGAGGAATTGTTTGTCTGGACATTTCCTGCACGCTCGTCGTTTTTCTCCTCTTTTCGAGAGGGCATTTCCGTTTCTTCCTCTTTCGGTAGAATACCCTTTTCCCGGAGGTGATGCCGAATCTTATTTCGTGCTTTCCCGATAGTGATAATTTTTAACCAATCCAGATGAGGTTCCTGTTTCGGCGAGGTCAAGATTTCAACACGGTCACCTGTATTAAGTTGGGTTGTTATCGGAACATACTTATCATTTACACGGGCTCCGATGCAATGGTGACCAATTTCGGTGTGAATTGTATATGCGAAGTCCAGCACAGTGGCATTTGAAGGTAATTCGAAGACATCCCCTTTGGGCGTATATATATAAATTTCGGATATTTTCAGGTCATCCTGAATATCCTGTGCTGTGAATGAAGAACCGCCTGGAGCAGATAGTTCTGAAACCATAGAACGAAGCCATTCAATCCGCTTCTGCATAAGCGAATCATCTATTCCACCACCTTCTTTATAGAACCAGTGAGCTGCAATTCCAAATTCCGCTTCCTGGTCCATTTCTTCGGTTCGAATTTGAATTTCCAGAGGATATTTTTTAGGTATAAAAACAGTAGTATGCAAAGAACGATAGCCATTACTTCTCGGTTTGCGAATATTATCACGGAACCGCTCCGGAATAAGATTCCCCAGTCGATGTGCTATATCCAGCACACGGTAACATTCTTCGATGGTATTGACAACAATCCGTATTGCATACAGGTCCATAATTCGTTCGAGAGGGATTTGTTGCCTTTGCATTTTCAGGTAAATACTATACAAATGTTTGGGTCTCCCTAAAATCCGTGCCGGGATACCAATATTTTTCAGTTCGTTCTCCAGATAAGTAATGATGTTCTTGATTTCATTTTCTCGTTCATCTTTTTTCCTTGCAATACGGGAAGCCAGACACTTGTATTCGGTGGGTAGTAGAACTTTAAAAGCAAGGTCTTCTAATTCCATTTTCCATCGATAAATTCCTAAACGGTGGGCTATGGGTGCATATATATTTAACGTTTCACGAGAAATTCGTTCTTGAGATTCCCGCGGTAGGTATTTGATTGTTCTCATATTATGGAGACGGTCTGCCAATTTTACCAGTAAGGCACGGACATCTTTTACAGCGATTAGAAAGAGTTTTCGCAGGGTTTCTAATTTTCGCGTATCCTCATTTTCTTTAACAGTTGCCTTCATTTGTTGTTTGGATACTTTGGTAACCCCTTCAACAATCTGGAGGACTACTTTCCCCACTTCTTTTTCAAGAAGTTCTCGTGACACTTGTTTATCCTCTATAACATCGTGCAGGAGCCCCGCCATAATGGTCATGGAGTCAAGTTTGATTTCTGCTAACAATCGGGCTACTTCTATGGGGTGAGTGATATAAGGCTCTCCGGAGGCACGTTCCTGCCCTTGATGTGCCCATACCGCTAATTCAAACGCTTTCCGGACCTGGACAATACCTTCTGCACCAATCCCGTTGCTATGCAGGAGTTGCACTAAAGAAAGAAATTGTCGTTCTATCTCTATAGGTATAAAAGACGACCTGCTTTCAATCATATCAATCCTTTACTATTTTATTATATCAAAAACAAAAATAGGTACCGTCTTTATTCATAATTTATATAATTTCCAACGATTTACTTTTAGATAAAAGGGGTATCTCACGAAAAAAGTAGGATGTGTTCGAAAGATTCATTATTTATGTTCGGTTATAACTCGCTGAAGTTCATAGGGAAGTGGAGTGTCCACAGAATATCCAAGTTTTTTTCGGAGTTGTATCGCATTAATCAGGGCTTTGCCCGCAAAATGATTATTCATTAATACAAAAATGCGTTGTGCCTTGTTACGCATTCTCTGGATACTTTCCACCCATGGTTCTAATTCCGATTCGGAGTAAAGATAGTTATATCTTTCATCGCGATTGGATTTTCCCGAAAACCAATTTTTTATATTTCTCCCATGGAATCGTATATATGCGAAATCTGCGGTAACTTCTTCCGTAGGAGGTAGGCAATTCGGGTCTGGCAAGGGTTGGTCAATATTGCAAAAGGCAAGCCCTCTTTCACGGAACGATTCTAAGGTTTGAATATGCAACCAGGATTTATGCCGAAATTCGATACATAGAGGTAAAGGAGTAAAAATATTGGTTAATTCTGTAAGATATCTTCTATTTTCTGGTGTGCGATGAAATCGCTGAGGAAACTGAATAAGTAAGCAACCTAATTTGTTCGTTTCCACAATAGGTTCAATAGAGTTTATAAAAAGTTTTACATCTTCGATATCTATATTTCTTTTATCCTCGTGTGTAAACCGTTTCCAGATTTTAACTGTAAATAAAAAGGAGGGATTATCAATAACCTGTTCTACCCAGGATTGTACTCGTATTGCAGGTATGGGCTGGTAGTGGGTAACATTTACTTCTATACAATTTATCCATTGAGCAAGGTATCGTATGGGATGGATATTCAGGGTTTGATTCTCTGAATATACGGTCTTTTTCCAATCTTTATATGCCCAACCCGAAACCCCTATGTAGCAGGGACATGGTTTTATTTGTGGTAAGTTTGTGGACATAGATTATAAACTTTATTATTTTGATTTTCGGATATTCTTACAGGTAAATTATACCTAATAATAGAATAAGAACAATGGAACAAATTCCCCTTAGAGTAAAAGGATATGGTTCAAACTGAAGAGGAAAAGAAGCAAGAACAACTTGAAAAGTTTAAAAAGAGGATTATGGAGTATCTTTTCTGGGGAGTTTTGCTACCTGCAGGAATTCTACTCCGATTGTTTCATCTGGGTTCGTTAAGTCTCTGGTATGATGAATGTGCTTCCATAGAGTTAAGTAAACTGGTAGATTGGAAAGGGTCATTTCTCTCCCCTTTGTTCAATAATGAACCGCCGATAAATCCATTACTAACCTTTTTATGGGGTAGGATATTGAACAGTATCCGTTTCTGGGAACAGTATTCTATCTGGGATGATTTTGCATGGCGATTGTTGCCCTGTTTCTGGAGCATTTTATCTATTATAGTTTTTTATCAGGTGGCAAAACGGATGTTGGACAGACCTTTCACAATTCTTGTCGCCACACTCCTTTTTGTCATTTCCCCTTTTCAGATTTATTATGCTCAAGAATTGCGTATCTATTCCTTTTATGTTCTATTAAATCTTTTAAGTTTATTATTTCTACTCCGCATTTTATCCAATAATCGGTGGGAAAACTGGTTGGGATTAGGAGGCAGTTTTGTTCTGCTAATGTATTCTCACTATTTTAGTGTCTGGTCGATTTTTCTAACGAATATATTCCTTTTAATACTAATGGGCTTAGGCAGGCGAGATTTGTTTCGCAAGTGGTTCTGGACGAATTTTATAGCGGGAATATTAGTTCTACCGGCATTATATCTTGCATGGTATTTTCACGAGATAGTATCGAATATTCGTTATGTATGGTATCCCAATCCGACGATAAAGACCGGATTAATAACATGGAAAAACTTCTTTGCAGGCTATACTTCCAATAGCAGTGTTTATTGGTCTTTATTTGTTCTATCCATACTCCTTTTTATATGGGGACTATGGTGCTATCGAAGACAACCTGAAAATGGTCTTTATGTATTTTTGATGAGTCTGTTGCCTATATTTGCCAATGTATTCATCTGGGGAACACGCCATTTCTCGTTTTATGAACATCGGCTATTTATCTTTTCAGGGGTTGTATCTTTATTTGCAGTTGCACAAGGTATCCACGGAATAAAATTTTATCCAACGCGATTTCTGATTTTAATTGTGTTCGGTTTACTCACGGCTATCTGCATTAACGATTACTATCACTTGAAACTGCACCCTAACGAGATGCATCGTTTGGGTGTGTATGATAAAGTGGATTTCCGTAGTTCTGCAAATTGGATTCGTAATCATTATCAGGAAGGGGACATTATAATTTATCCCAGTCATTTTATGGCTCCTTCGATGAGACACTATTTGGGAGGATACCCTCAATGTAGAGTAGGCATGAGTGCCATTGACGTTCAGGTTCACATCGATACTTTTGGAAATCCCACGTTACTTGCTTATCATGGAGTGTTGCCTGTCCCCATAGCACAGGCAACAAAAAAGTATCAACGGTTATGGTTTCTTGAAACGCATGGATTAACATTTGAATATAAGCCTCATACCGAACCTCTCCGAAAATATCTTGAAGAGAACTGGCAAAGAACAGAAGTCGTTTCTTATTGGGGGTTGAGTATTACTCTGTATCAACGGAAATCCTGATGCCCTTCCTCATGACCTTCTTTACACTTTTGAGGAGAAAACTACTATCTGCATGTAATGATACGAACTATTTTAGAGTAAAATAAAAATCTTTGAACCGGTAATAAATTAGATGAAATTCAATTTCTGAAGAACTTGTTCTAATCGTTTGAATTGAGGTTCACTCATTGGGACCAGAGGGAGACGCAAGATATTCTTAATCATGCCCATACGTGCCAAACCTGCCTTTACAGGCATTGGATTGGTTTCATAGAACAAGGCTTTGAAAAGAGGCATAAGCCGATAATGGATTTTCTGTGCTTCTGCATAATTTCCTTCCAGAGCCAGAGTACACATACAAGCAATATCCGCAGGAGCAATATTTGCAGCAACGGATATAACACCTGTAGCACCGATGGACATCATGGGTAAGGTTAAACTATCATCACCTGACAATACCGTTATATCGCAAAGGGAACGAATCTGGGATACCTGGTCAACGCTACCGCAGGCTTCTTTAATACAAACAATATTTGGGAATTTGTTTAGTTCTGCAATTGTATCCGGTTCTAATTTAATACCGGTTCTACTGGGAACATTATAAAGAACGATAGGAATATCTACTTCTTCTGCGATTTTTTTGTAATGAGCTATCAAGCCTGCTTGTGTTGGTTTATTATAGTAAGGGGTTATTAATAAAGCACCTTCACAACCAAGTTCTTTTGCACAACGGGTAAGGTCTAATGCTTCCATAGTATTATTAGAGCCTGTTCCAGCGATGATAGGGAGCCTACCCGCAACGCGTTCCACAACAAAACGAATACATTCCTTTTGTTCCTCGTGAGAGAGTGTCGCCGCTTCACCTGTGCAACCACATGGGACCAAACCATGCGTCCCCTGTTCAATATGAAAATCTATCAATCTTCCATACGCATCAAAATCAACTTCATAATTTTCTTTGAAAGGTGTTACCAAAGCAACCCATGAACCTTTGAACATATTTTTCTCCTTTACCTTTACTTATTTTTTATTTTAAATGGGGGATTCCTCATCATCCTCGCTTGTTTTAGAAGAAGGTTCTTCTCCTATAAAATGACCTACCTCTAAGAAGGATTGATATCTACGATGGAAAAAGAAATCAATAATCCCTGTGGGGCCATTTCTTTGTTTGGCTATCTTTAAGTGTACACTTACCGGAGCTTCCTCTCTAGATGTATCTTTGCTTTTCTCTTCTTTTTTATCTTGATATAACATAAGAACAACATCGGCATCCTGTTCAATGGCTCCTGACTCTCGCAAATGAGAAAGTTTTGGCTCGGAAGATTCTTTTTCTGCCTCGCGACTTAATTGACACAATGTAAGAATGGGGACTTTTAACTCGCGTGCCAGACCTTTAATCTGTCGTGATATTTCTGCGATTTCTACCTGTCGATTTTCACCACGTCGGTGAACATTCATTAATTGGAGATAGTCAATAATAATTAATTGTACTTCCGGATTTGAATATAGATGCTTTCGTGCTTTTGAACGAAGTTCTATAACATTAATGCTGGGAGTATCGTCAATAAAAATAGGAAGATTACATATTCGCCCGGTGGCTTCCACTATATCTGCCATAATTTTTTGGACAGCAAAAGCATTTCTCATTTTTTGTCCATCAATTTGTCCTTCCATACAAATAAGTCTTTGAAGAAGCAATTCTTTGGACATTTCCAAACTAAAAATAAGCACACCTATCCCCCTTTTAGCCACATTACGAGCAATATTAAGGGCGAAAGCGGTTTTTCCAACAGAAGGTCGTGCTGCAAGAACAATCATTTCGGAATACTGAAGTCCGCACAGTTTATCATCCAATTCAGGAAAGTTTGTGGGAACTCCGGTTAACGTTTCTTTCCTTCCTACTCTTTCTTCCATGTCTGAAACAAAAGATGCAGCGAATTCCCCTAATTTATAAATGGGATTTGTCCTTCTTTGCATTGCAACCGTAAAAAGGCTACTTTCTGCTTCATCCGCAAGTTCTTTAAATGGTGTCTGTCCGTCGTAAGTCTTGCTAATAACATCACCACATATCTCAATTAGTTTCCGTTTTAATGCATTTTCTATAACAATATTCGCATAATAGGTTATATTTGCGGAGGTCGGTACGGAACTGGATAACTCTGTTAGATAAGAAATACCTCCTACATCTGCCAGTAATTTTTTTGTTTCAAGATTGCCGGCAACTGCCTGAAGGTCGGGTTTGCTTTGTGTTGTATGATAAATATCATACATGGCTTCAAAGATAGTCTGGTGCGGTCCATAATAAAAGATATTGTCGGTGTTATAATTAAAAATCTCAAGAACTTTGGGAAATGTATCCGGGTCCAGAAAAACAGCCCCTAAAACAGCGCGTTCCGATTCAATAGATTGTGGCGGTTCGCGGTCAAAAAACGTAATAGATGATTTCCTTTTCGACTTATCTTTCGTGCGGGAATCTGCCATAGATTAATTATCTGAATTTACCGGATTATTTTCATCAGTAAGTTGACTGACCCATACTTTCACTTCCGCAGTTACTCCACTTCCTAATTTTACAGGGACTGAAAAGATGCCCAGAGTCTTAATAGGCTCTTCCAGAAGAACTTGTTTGCGGTCAATGTCAAAATCCATCTTTTGCAGTTCCTCTGCTATCATAGCGGAAGTTACCGAACCAAATAATTTTTCTTCATCGCTAGCACGCATTTTAAATTCAATAGTGATTGTATTGAGTTGCCTGGCTACCGATTCCATTTCTGCTTTTCGTTTGGCTTCACGTCGTTGAATAATTTCAAGGTGATGACGAATTTCCGCAGCGGAAGCAGATTGGACGGATACCGCAAGTTTACGGGCAATCAGAAAATTGCGTGCGTAACCGTCAGAAACCTCAACAGTTTCTCCGACCTTACCTAATTTTTCGATGTCTTTGCATAGAATCACTTTCATCGTTTATTCTCCTGACCTTTCTTGTTTAATTATATTTTTATCTTTGTTCTTATTTCGAGTCTAAACGTTTGTTTTCGAGCGTGCCCAATTGTTATACCGTAAAAGCATATTTCGAAATTCCCACCATGTATCGAAAAAACCAATAATCGCAAGGAGGGGAAAAGTCCACATGCCCAACGCAAGAAGAAAAATTCCCAGTGTTAACATAATGTTCCAATGAGATAAATAGATAAGCAAAGTGAGTATACTCAATCCGTTGAGCCAGTAAATAAAACTGAGAATAATAGCAGTATTTCTCGAGATGATACGAAGCCACTCGCCTGCGTTATAATGCTGGTCATATATCAAGATAATTGCTGTTAAAATAGCCAGCCATACCAGGTAATCCGGGGGGCGAACTTGATAAAAAGTTCCTAACTGTGAGTTCTCCCAGTAATGAATGCCATCTTCTGTGGGCATATTTTTTAGCCGTGCAATCATCCAGCCCATAATGATTAGGGCTGTTATTAAACTTTGTCCAAATAATAGCCCAATGTGAAAATCTTCCCAATGATAATCGAGATATTTCAACCCTTCAATCAAGTTCTTGTTGATTTCTTCTGAATTCTCAGGGGCCTGTTCTTTGCCCAGTTCCTTTATTTCTGCAATCCGGGCATTAATAGAGATTGTTATATCTTTGCGTAAATCATTCCAGAAATACATGGTAAAGGCTATTCCGCAAATGAACAGAAGCGAGGTTATTAGAAGGAGACAGCGTGACCACGAGTATTTTCTTAATGCATACCCTATGAAAATGGGTAATAAAATACCTGCCAGAAAGGTAGCAGTCCACATTAGAAGATTTTCAGTGCTTAATGGTAGTGATTCCATAATTGCCCCTAATACAAACCCCGGAATGAGGGCTAAACAAAGAAGGGCTGTACGTAACCACGAATTTCTTGCTATTGTCAGGCCAATAACTACAATTGTAACAAGGGGAAGTAACAGAAATAATCCTTCCCCTGTTAAATAGGCAGTGGTCAAAATTAAAAACAATATTTTCGTTAACACATTGGACATAAGAAACAATTACGAATTAAATATGGGCTATTCCGCTACGAAAGGAAGCAATGCAATCTGACGGGCTAATTTAATTGCCCTTGTAAGCATATGCTGTTGTTTTGCTGTGGTACCCGTAATCCGACGGGGTATGATTTTACCACGTTCGGTTATGTAATGCCGTAACAAATTCGTATCCTTATAATCGATATATACTATTCGTTCTATGGTTAACCTGCTCGTTTTCTTCCGGAAAACTCTCTTCTTCTTTCTTCTCTTTAATCGTTTCATCCGAATTTTTGATTTTGCTTTTGCAGAAATGTGTGCCATAAGACATTATTCCTTTTGTTAAAATATGGGTTAAAATTTTAATTGTTTCTATAGGTTGGTAATAATAAACGATTTTCTTGAAATGGAATTAGAACGGGACATCATCTTCCGGCATAGGGTAACTATCGTCCGGGTAATTTTCCTCTGGATAGAAAGTTCCTTTATCCTGATTAGGGTAATTGTTCATATTGGGAACTGCCTTTTCATTTGGAGGAATACTTCCCTGTCCTGCTTTCCCTGACGAACCTGTCCCCCAATCAAGCTGTTGAATACTTCGTGCTACAATCTCGAACCGCGACCTGCGCTGGTTGGTTGTTGGGTCATTCCATTTATCCATCCGCAATCGACCTTCGACGAGAACCGGTCCCCCTTTACGGAGATACTTATAGGCGTAATCCGCCATACTATCCCAGGATACGATAGAAATAAAGAGGCTTTCCTCTCTGACTTCTCCATCTTTACCTTTGAAACGGCGGTTATTTGCTATAGTAAATTTTGTAACTGTTCTCCCAGTGGGAGTGGCACGGGTTTCCGGGTCTCCTATAAGTCTACCGGCAATTAGAACAATGTTTAAATCAGGAACGCGAATATCCGACATAATTACCTGTTCCTATGTTAAAGTTTATTCCTCATCCTCCTCTTCCTCTGCAACACTTGTAGGAATGGGGGCAAGATTTTCATCTTTATCGGATTGTTGTTCGTATCCGGATTCTAATTCCTGCCGGCGCTGTGCCTGCTCTGCTTCCAATCGGAGCGTTTTTTCATCGAAATAAACGACGATGTAGCGAATAATTTGTTCACTGAGGCGGAAATAATTTTCCAGTCGCGCAATGAAGTTGGGGGAGGATTGGAAACGTATCAGGATATAGATACCCTCCAAAAAATTTTTGACTTTATAAGCCAATCTCCGCCGACCCCATACTTCGGAGCGCACAATAACCCCTCCGCTCTTTATGACCAGATTCTCGGTCTCGCGGGCTATTGCCTGGATGTTATCGTCTTCCACTTCCGGACTGACGATAAACAGCGCTTCGTAAGTTCGTAATGACATATTTTACTCCTCATTACGGTTTGGGTTTTTATATTACTGGCGTTTAGAAACTCTTATTATAGCAAAAAAACATCTTTTAAACAAATTGAAAAATATCTAAAAAGAAACCCTTGAAAATTACTATTAGATATTCAAAACTTCCCTCTGCCGTTTCCACTTCTGATTGAACACTACATAATCTAAGAACTTCTATGCTCCATCCTTTTTATTATACCGTGTTGATTTTTTGATTTTAATTCTTCCTTACCGGGTAATTAACCAATTGATTCCGTAAAATATATACCTCTTCCCTCATTTTTCTGTTTCAATTTTTTCTCCCTTATCCTTCCCAAATATTATATAATATGATATTGTTTGCATAATATGATTTATTTATAGGTACCATTTGTTAGTATTAGCATCAATAACAATGTATGTTTAGTTCTTTTATAGATAGGTTGTTAACAATCACTTAAAGTTTTATAATGGTTATATCGAAATCTGTAGACATAAGGTCTTAATGTAAAAGTGAAAAAATTAGTATTAATTCTATTGTTATTTGTTGTTCTCTCCGATATTGAAGTTTTTGCGCAGAAAGCATCCTTACCCATATGGTATATCGTGCAGGTAAAAATTAAGAGCCTATCAGACATTGATTATCTTGAGCAACAAGGGTATTCTGTTGATTCGTATGATGGGAATTATGCTCGTGTTTATATTCCGAAGTATGCATTGAAAAAATTGCAAAATGAAGGTTTTGAACCACAAGTGATAGGGACAGACCCATCGCCTTACTTAGAGAAAACACCTACAGGGTATCACAACTACGCAGAATTAACACAATTTTTACAAAACCTTACCGATACATATCCGACTCTTACCCGTTTAATGTCATTGGGGCAATCTGTGCAGAGACGAGAATTGTGGGCACTTCACATTACGGATAATCCGGATATAGAAGAAGATGAGCCTGAGTTTAAGTATATTGCTACAATACATGGGGATGAACCCATCGGGACAGAGTTATGTCTGTTTTTTGCGGAGTATCTCCTGCAAAACTATTCCACAGATACAAGGATTAAAAATGTTGTTGATGAGGTTTCTATATGGATTGTGCCTTTGATGAATCCGGATGGACGCGAAGCGGTATCACGGTTTAATGCTAATGGCGTAGATTTAAACCGTTCTTTTCCCAATTATCCTACTGATTTCAATACATTCTATTATGATGGAGGTAATATATCTATTGAAACGAGGCAGCCCGAGATTCAGCATATTATGCGTTGGTCATTAGAACACAATTTTAGTTTATCTGCAAATTTTCATACAGGTGCAATGGTTGTAAATTATCCATATGACAATGATGGAGGTCCCAGTGGTGTTGAGGCACCGACACCGGATGATGCACTAATGAAGTGGATAGCCACGCAATATGCTATGCATAACACACCCATGTACACTAATTCTCAATTTCCCGGCGGAATAACAAATGGTGCGGAGTGGTATGTCGTTACAGGTGGAATGCAAGATTGGAATTATCGATTTACGGGATGTATTGAAATGACGATAGAATTATTTAACACAAAATTCCCGGCTGGGTCATGGATACCGACATTATGGAATAATAACCGTGAATCCATGTTATCGTATTTAGAGTGCGTTTTACGTGGAATTCGTGGATTGGTATATGACCGCAATACAGGAGACCCTGTCTGGACAAAGGTTTTAGTGCAGGGCAACACGCAACCTGTTTTCAGTCATCCGCGTGTAGGAAATTATCATCGGCTATTATTGCCCGGGACATACAACCTTGCTTTTACAGCACCAGGATATATTCCTTACCGTGTAAATGGAATTGAGGTTGTTGATGGATGGGCAACCCGTCGCGACATTCCCCTGAGTGATGGTGACATTAATTCGGATGGTAAAGTAAACGATGAAGATGTAGACCTTGCAGTAGAGGTCATTTTGGGCATTACACCAATTGATAAAGATATAGATGTTGATGGTAATGGCTTGGGAGCAAGCGATATACAGGCGATAATTAACCAATCGATATCTGTCCCCATTGGTGTATTCCCGGAATAGTGCTTACTCGGAGTTCGTATGTATCATTTATATCCGCAACATTTTCAAAAGGGAAAAGTCATATATTGTATATCGCTAACTCTTCCTGTTATCTTTCTTCTTTTTATTCTTTATCTTCACAAAACACGAATTCATGGCGATGCTTCTATATATTTTACTTTTATTCGTGATTTTTTCCCCAAACCTTTTGTCTTTGGTTATGAAGTAAAGCATGGAGCGACCTCTCCTCTCTGGGTCATGTTAAATTCCATTCCTTATTATTTTTTGGGGTTTGAAAAATGGCTGGTATTTGCTACTTATGTAAATAAGATTTTTATCCTTGGAGGAGTACTCCTGAATGTCTATATATGCATTGGCAATGAGCAATTCCCGATGCAAAAAAAGGAAAAAATATTTATTGTTTTATTCTTAATTCTTTCCTATATGTTTGTTTATTCTCTCTTTATATCTTCTACACAATTATACGAAACTGCATTAATAATTTTTATCCCCACATTTGCATTATTCTTATTGAAAATAAAATGGAACAAAGCAGGTATCTTTTTCGCAGGATGTTCTATTCTTGTTCGTCCAGAATATTTTCTGCTTTTTGTTACTGCACTTTTATTAATTTCAGAGAATAGAAAAATATTTGGGAAATATCTTATTTTAGGTTTATCAAGCCCGGTAGTCGTTTATGGATATTTATTCGTGATGACAGGTATCCTTTCACCTTCTTCTATTTTAGGGCGTTTTATCCGTTCATTAGAAAATAAAGATATTTCCTATGTAGAGAAAATAGTAATTTCCATTGGTGATTTATATCGGTTTTCTCCCGCGTTACTTTTTGTGTTACCTCTATTTATTCTTCTGGTCTTTCTAGACATTTTTAAACTTATTTCCAATGATAAAATACAAAATATTATGTTTTTTAGTAGTGTACTTCTGGTATTTATTTACCTTCTTTTTCCTCCTATGCTTTACTCAAACAGATATTTGCTAACATTGGTCCCTGTATTGTTTCCATGGATTGCAATGGAGATAGGAAGACATTTTTCAAAATATTCAAAGATAGCAATTATTATTATGTTGCCCCTGTTTGTATTTGCTATATATCAACATTTGCAATTAAATAAACCCGAAAACTATAAGTACAGTTTTGACCGTATCTTAGGAAATGATTTTGCAGAGGAAATTCGGAGATTGGGTATCCATGAAAAAAGCAAAATATTAATTTATGAAATACAGTTTCAGTTCAATACGAATGCCCAATTAATAAGTGTGGACGGTATTGTGGGAGGGGAAATTTTCCCATGTTTGCTAAAAGAACAAAATGAAGAGGAATTTATTAAACAATATGATATCGATTATATTGTCGTATCAAATTCTTTCCAATATCGACATATT
Source organism: Candidatus Hydrogenedens sp. (assembly GCA_049968235.1). Lineage (GTDB taxonomy): Bacteria > Hydrogenedentota > Hydrogenedentia > Hydrogenedentales > Hydrogenedentaceae > Hydrogenedens. Next base: position 298,553 of record JBMFRC010000001.1, on the reverse strand, counting down.
TATAAAGATACTTTCTTTTCACGAATATTTAAATTTGATTTATCGAGTTCTGTTGGTTCTCAATACATACTTTCCGATATTGTGCTTACGAAAATATCTGTAAATCCTGTATTGTTAAATCCCGAATTGTTTCGGATTGAAAATGGTGTCCCTGTGTATAGTTCTAAAGATACTTTATGGAAACATCATTCGTTATTATGGAATTCTATTTACAAAGTAGAGAAACCCACTAAAGATTAAACATTTATGGTTATAGAATTGAAATGTAGAATGGAGTTATTAAGTTAGCAATTAGAATAAAATGCAGTTTTACTTTATTATAAATGTTGCTTCTGTAGTCTGGAACAATTCGGGGAGTGGGATAGGCAAATCTGGGTTTTTACCCGTTATGGAATCATAAAGAGCCAGAATTTCTTCAAAGTAGCCTTTCTGGCTGGTTCGAGTTTGTATTTCATTGATTTTCAGACCATAACCTTTTAGAGATTTATAATCGTCCATTACAAGGGTTTTCCCGTCAAAATGAACCTCCATATATTCTTTAGCAAATTCTGTACTTCCTACAGAGAAATACTCAAAACAAGCAACAGAGCCGTCCTTATATTTTAATAGCACAATTTTGTTATCCGTAGGTCTATATCGGTCTGTCGTTGGTGTTAGAGATTCTACGGATATAGTTTCCAGGGGGCTTTTTGTGAGAAAGGAAACGGTGTCTATAATATGACATGCTTCGCCAATAATCCGACCCCCTGTTTCAAAAACCCAATGGTCCGAAGGTAAAAGTCCTGCATTCATTCGATAATGAATAAGTAAAGGGTTAATTCGCCTGTCTGTATGTTTTTTTTTCTGTAAGGTATCTACTGAACCGACGGTTAAAGCCGACGAGTAATATGGGTTTAAGTTCACTCCCCTGTGTGTAGAAATCTTTTATCTTATTCAACTCTTCCTGAGATGTGGCTAAAGGTTTTTCCACAAAAACATGTTTCCCTGCATGTAATGCTTTCAAACAATATTCCGCATGGGAATCATGTCTTGTGGTTATAAAAACGAGGTCCACCTGTTTATCACTCAATATTTCATCCAGGTTGGTCGTGGTGTATTTGGCTTGATATTGTTCTGCTACGAATTTTGCCTGTTGTGCGGAACGGTTCATAGTGGCATAAATGGAATATTTATCTTTAAGCCTTGCAAGGTTTGGCAAATGCATGTTTGTTGCAAATCCCCCTGTGCCGATAATTGCAACATTAATAACAGATTTTCGTGTATAGTTCGTATTCACATGAATTAGTTGTTGTGATATATCCGCAAGGAATGGTTCTGTCTCAGGTGTGTCATATTGGAGAAGCACAATTAACGGACGCGGTGTTTGTGAAGATAGGCAATCAAACGCATCTGCAATTTGTTCAATGGGGTATGTTTTTTCTATTAATCTATCAAGTTTTATATGCTTACTGTGGATTAACCTCAAGTATTCTTTCATGTTCCTGTTTTCTGTCCAGCGAACATAGGCATACGGGTAATCAACCCCTTTTTCTTCATATTGTGTATCGTATCTGCCGGGTCCATAAGATGTGGAAATAAGAAAATCCAATTCTTTGGAATAAATATCCTCGCGTTTAATTTCAAGACCCGACACACCTACCAAAACAACCTTTCCTTTCTTTCGAGTCATACGGAAACATTGAGAAAGAGGTTTGTTTTGCTGTGTGGACGCCGTGAAAATAACTGCATCGGCTCCATAGCCATCACTCCAGTTAATTACTTTATCGATAGGATTTTCATCATGCGGATTAATAACCAATTCCGTACCTAATTCTTTAGCAATGTCTAAACGATGTGAGTCAATATCAATTACTGCTGTTCTTATTCCCGAAGCGATGAGCACTTGTGTTGTTAGCAAGCCTAAAATTCCTGCCCAAAAACCACAACAAATTCACCCAGTTGAAGGTTTGCCCGTCGTATACTCTGTATAGCAATTCCCCCCAATGCCACAGTAGATGCCTCTTCAAAAGATACTTCCTCCGGAAACTTAACTACAAGATTTTCTGGAACAGAAACGAACTCTGCGTGATGAGCATATCCTACACCTGATGCAGAAACTTTATCTCCCGGTTGAAATCGGCTAATCTCTTCACCAACTGCTATAACAATACCACTAACCGAATAACCGATAGGTGTACCGGATTCTAATTTATTCTTAACCTTTGCATAGACGACTGTAAAACCTTCATCCCGCAATATATCCATCACTTTTTTTACCTTATCGGGTTGTTCCCATGCCCGTTGAATTAATGGCTTTTTACTACGGGCAAGTCCGCTCAATTCTGTTACTGCTGAAATGCAACTAAAAATAACTTTTATAAGCGACATCCCTTTACCTACCTGTGGAGCAGGAACATTAACAGTCAATGCTTTACCTTTTTTAATAATTCCCTGAAGCATGAAAATCTCCAAATTATTTTGTTTCTTCTATTGTATTACTATTTGATGTATTTCCTATGTTAGGAATGGGTTCTATCCATCGTATGGCTTGCATTTTTAATCTCTCTACCCGTTCTTTGACTTCATAGAAGCGGGAAAGATATTCTGCGATAGCCCGGAACATCAACGCCACACCCCACCTCGGAAAGGTGATTTTAGAGATAAAGAACGGGTAACGCCGATAATAGAGTTCCCCCGTTTTTAAGTTTCGCATGTGGAACCATGCCCAGCGTAGAACGAACACTGCAAGAACATGTGCCGCAGGGATAACTTCCGCTAAAATTGAGGGACATAAAATTCCCTCTGCACACGCATGTATATCCACAGGCCATTTCTTGTTTTCTGCAAAATAGGGTTGTCCGCATTCTTCAAATAAAGTAGCATAATATTGGAAACCTTTCAGTATTTTTTCTTTAAGCACTTCATTGGGTTCTAACTTGTAAATTCCGTATAAAGACCTTAAAACAAACCCTGTATGATGGTTATCTATAATTTTATGTAATTCTTTTTCAGAGGGGTCGTCCTCTTCCCAGTATCCATAATACCATGAGCCATTTTCGTTTTGTGCGTTGAGAGAAAACTCTAATGCAGGCTCTGCTATTTCTTGGTATTTTTTCTCACCTGTGATATGGGAGACATGATAAAGATATTCTGCTACAAGTAGATTTGCATTATGAACTTTTCGTGGGTCTCCTTTAAGAGCATAACCGAAGCACAGTCCCCCGTTTTTCAGTTTCCAGTGAGGGAGTTCCTTAATAAAAAATTCTGCAATTTCAAGTATGGCAGAGAGATATTGTTCTTCCTGCGTCATCTGATATGCGGATAAAAATGCTTGACCTGCAATAGCAGTAACAACGCTAACGGGGGTATTCGCAGGGACATGAACCCCTTTGCCTGTGTAAGCGAAAGGATATCCCCAAGCCCAGCCATCAAGACCCGGTACCCTCTGAGAACGGAGCCATAGTAGATGTCTTTCTGCCCTTTCTAAATGTTCCTTTTCAGGTTCAATTGAAAGCAATCGCAAATGTCCGGTTGCCATTAACGCATGGGCTTTAGGATTCTCTGTTTTTTTTACACGTAAAAGCCATCGTGTAAATTTTGGAAATAATTCAGAATATCCGGGACTCAATTTGCGAAGCAAAGGCATCGTTTGTAAGGAGCGACATAAAGGATGGTCTTTTACATTGAAACGGTCATAACCACACAATCCATTTTTTCCCAACCATGCATCCAGTTCTTCTATCCACTCCCACGCCAGAGCCACATCTGGATTATTTGTTTCTTTCATTTGATTTATCCTTTTGCAATATCCAATAGGAATTCTTTCAGTTGGGGATAGTTCGCTTCAAATGAATATAAATCTACAATGCGTTGCCGTGCTTTCCGTCCCATTTGCTCTCGTAAATCCGGGTTCGTTATTAATCTTTCTAATCGATCATACCACTCTTCAGGAGTCTGTGCCAGGAAACCATGAACACCATTTTCTATCACCTCCGCATTCATACCAACAGGTGAAATGACAACCGGCGTCCCAACACCCATGTATTCTAATGCCTTAAAAGCACATTTTCCTCGTGCTCGTGGTGTGTCAATAAGTGGCATCAAACCAATATCAGGCCTTTGCAAGTATTCAAATTCCTTTTCGAGTTTCCAATTTTCAAATACGACATTTACTCCTTCCATATTGTAATTCAAACCATTAGAAGCAATAAACAGTTGTATCGGATATTTTTTAGATAATTCCTTTAATGGTTCTTTGAGTATGTCCAGGTAACCTAAATTGGTATGAGTTCCTGTCCAACCTATAATTACTGGATTGTTATGTTTTGGGTATTCTTTTTTCTGCTGGTGTTTCTCTATATCAATACATGTCGGAACAATAGCAATTTTCTTTGCTCCCCATTGTTTCACATGTTCTTCCAGATAACGATTGCCGACGACTGCGCCCGCACAGATTTTACACATTTTCTTAGCCCAGTCAAAATCAATAAAACGAAGAGAATAATTTTTTACGAAAGCCGGTTTTTCCCAGACAGCGTCATCAATATCAAAGACCATATTTTTATTAAACAAGTGAATTATATATTCAAAGATTGGTGGTCCGTATTTAAATATAGGACCTCTTAAAAATATTACATCCGCATTAAAAATGTGTCGTAGTTGAAACCAGCGACGAAGCCATACACAAAGCCAATAAATTGCCTTCTTGTACTTTGGTTGGTTCTCAAAATATTTTAAGTAGAAATCCACAGAAGAAGGTAAACAAACAATACACGGATATCCTTCCACCTCAAACATATCTGCAAATTTTTGCACGCGATACCGGATTGCAGCATTTTTTTCAGTGGCATTTCCAAAAAATACTATTTTCATCTTTTTTTGCTCATTATCAGCCATTTTCTTCACCGATGATGTCTCGTTCAACTACCTCTGCAGGTCGGGTAAATGTGCCGGGCCACATTTTACGACCGGGATAAATTGCGGTTAAGATTCCTGTGTGGACATTATCGCCTAAGACAGCCCCTAACTTTTTTAATCCTGTTTCAATCAGGACACCATTTACAACGGATTTAGGAGCTTGTCCATCATGTCGAACATTTGCAGTTACCGTTCCACATCCCAGATTGACTCCTTCACCTAAAATGCTATCACCTACATAGTTTTGATGAGGTGCGTAAGCATGGTTAAATAAAATAGAATTTTTTATTTCAGAAGCCTGACCGACACGGCAGTTATCCCCGATAGTCGTATAAGGTCTTATCCAGCAGTTAGGTCCTATTGTGCAGTTTTTCCCAATGTAAGCAGGACCTTCAATAAAACTACCTGGACGGACAATTGTGCCTTCGTCAATAAAAACATTTCCTTCAATCCATGCTCCGGACATGACTGTTCCCAGGACCGTAGCGTCTTTCATACCATCTAACAGAAACGCGTTTGCCCGAAGTAAGTCCCATGGGTAGCCAATAGGTAGCCAGTATCCCTCCGCGGGAACTACCCAGAATCCCTTTTGTTCTGCCATTATTTGTATTGCAGAAGTAATTTCAATTTCTCCGCGTTCAGATAAAGGTGTTCTATGCAGGATAGGAAAAATGTCCTGTGTAAATAGATAGGCACCAATATTTGCAATGTTAGAAAATATAACCTTCGGTTTTTCTACGAGTTTTTTTACTTTATTGTTGCTCTCCAATTCATATATTCCGTAATCTTTGGGATTGGAAACTTCTTTTACTAATGCAGAAGGCCTGCTTTGCCGGGCAAGATTTTTTAGGTCATTCGGGTCAAAAAGGTCATCACCATTCATCGCGATAAACGGACCCTGAACTTCTTTTTCACACATCAATACAGCGTGTCCAGTTCCTCGCTGTTCTTCCTGAATAACATAAGTAATCTTTTTTCCTTTCCAGTTATCACCCAATTGTTGCTGTATCATTTCCTGACGATACCCAACAACAAGAATAAACGCGTCAACAAAAGAATAAAGTCCTTCCAATTGAAATTCAATAATGGGTCGATTTAATAGAGGGAGCAGTGGTTTTGGACGGGTTACAGTAAGCGGATAAGTCCGTGTACTTTTACCCGCACAAAGAATAATGGCTTTCATGGATATAACTTAGTCCTTTTCTAGTACTGTTAAAAATCATCTAATGATACATCCTCATCCAATCCTTGAATTCTACACTGAATACATAACAGCCATGTCCAGCAAAATACAAAAATGTCTATTCCTGCCAGAGGTATAATTATAATTGTTTTTATGACAACTGTAAAAATGGAGGATTCCTGGAATAGGGGCAGTCCTAATATAAACAGAGCAACAAAAAGGGAAATGCTGAGAATCGCCCACATTCCTAATGTTTCTCCCCATTGTCGTGTGATAGGACGAAACACACGAAGAAAAGAGTCATCCTCAGAGAGTTTTTCGCCAGAATACATCCAGCAAACAGTAAGGGGTAAATAAATAATATTTGCAATAAGTCCTACTCCTCCCAATAAAAAAGCAAGGTCTGAAATTCCTTTTTCTGCTAATATATTGGCTACACGATTGATGGTTATTAGTCCTGCATTAATTCCAAACCAGAGCAGGAAGAAACGACTTAGTGCTTCTTTATCATCTTTACAACGCCAGATAGGAAATTCTAAGATTACACCAAGCCGGGCAAAAACGATAGATTGTAACCCACCTAAAATGGCACAAAGCACCAGTTCTCTAACGACATCTACAAGGGATAATAAGATATCATTCGGAAAATTCCCCGATGAAAGTTCTAAATTTAATGACAAAAGTTCATATACAAAAAATGTTGCAGTATGAACAAAAATATAAATTCCGGACAAAGGAATTATTTTACTTTGATTGTTTTTTATGCGCTCCCATTGCATTCCTGAATATGCCTTCCTTGTATTACTTTATATTTTCTTCTCTTCATCTTTTTTCTGTTGTTCACGAAGTGCAGAGGATACAGGAGGTTGTTGGCGGAATACATATTTAGCGAGACGGTCACGATTTTCATCTGTTAATCCCATGAAGGCTCCACGATATATATATCTTCCCAATGCCACATTTACTTTATTAATAATACGCATATACAAAGTAATAAACTTTGGTTCCTTATCATCTTCCATATCAAGAAGTATTCTAAGAAATAATCCTTCTTCAATATCTCTATCAATCAGTATAGCAGAACCTCCAGCACTTAGATTAACAATACGAGCCCGTGTTGAGAAAATAATTTTACAGGAGACATCTTCCGCACTAATCTGATTTAAATCATATTTTTTGTCTATCGTAACAACATCTGCCTCTATAGGTTTGTCCAATCGAACACGAAAATAGGCACGAGACTGGAAACGTTCTAAAGAAAAAGCATGGTCAAATACATATACTTCAGGGTCTAATTCTATCTTTCGTAACACAGTAGAGAATTGATACCGTGCATCATCTTCCCGCCACATCTTGAATGATATATATTGCCCTAAATTTATAGGAAGCCTATCCTGCGGTGTATATGGAGCAACTCGAAAAAAAGCACCATTTATATCAACAACATTCCCTTTTCTCCATAAAGATGGATTTTCTCCCTGAGGCGACATCCATAATGGTTGATTCTGATAAAGTTCTACGGTGGTGTATATACGTTGTCCATAAGGAATATAATCGTGTCCTAAACGAATACTAATTTCACGAAGTATCTCCCCGACTTCATCCAATTCCTCAAAGTCGAGATATTTTCGTGCATTTATTATATATTTATATACACAGCGGACAAAATGCTGACGAAAAGTTGTCACTCCCAGCGGATTTTGTGCATCATATTTATGTATGATTTCTTCTAAAAGTTTTATTTCCTTCTCATTTAATTCCTTCTCCTTCAAAATATAGCGGACCCGTTCCCAGTCTCTTAAAATGCGTTTTTTTTCTTCTTTCTTCTTCTTATAAATACCAATGATAAAAGAAACTACAAGTAAAGCAAGAAATAAAAAAGTGATAGACCATAAAAGCCATGTGTCATATAACATTTGCATAAAAAATCCTCAAAGAGAAATTCAAGAATATATCATAATTTTATATCATACATTCATAATTGTTTTCTATTATATTTTTTCTGCGTTTCTATTATTACATTTAAATATTAAATTTTACCACATAAAATTGAATACATAAATCCTCTTCATTCGTCTAATAATTACGATATTGTAAATGATTATACTTTTTAGGGATTAATATATGAAATCAAAAAAACATAGTTTATTTATATTTTTTATTATTATGCTTTTTTCTATATTAAAAGTTTCATTTGGTTACTCAGACCATATTGAATTAACAAATGGTGATACCCTTACTGGGCAAATCCTTAAGATAACAAATGACCATTTAACATTAAATAATGATATTCTGGGAACTATTAATATAAAGCGAGTAGATATAAAGAAAATTGAGCAAGAGGGTCCCTGGGAAGTATCTCTCCTGAATGGAGAAGTAATTCAGGGTAAAATGAATTTTACAAGTGATATGCTGTTTATTATAGAAAAAGGAAAGAAACAGTCTATTCCCTGGGAAAATATACAAAAAATCACACCTGTACCCGAAAATTCAGCAACACAAGAAACGCAAGAACAAAAAGATAAGAGAAAATGGTCGGGAAGTGGTAAAGTCCTTGCATCACTTCAAAAGGGAACAACAGATACCACAAATTTTGAAAGCAGTATAACCGTATCCGGGAAAAGGAAAAAGGACCTCATAGAAATGAAATTATCAGGGGCTTATGGCGAGGTTGAAAATGCAATTAATACACGGAGATATGACGGAAAATTTCGCTACCAATACTATCCAGAAGAAAAGTGGTATATTTACACAGATATGGGTGCAGAACGAGATGAAGGTAGAAAATTAGGATTGAGGGGACAGATTGGAGGAGGAACAGGTTATGAGATTATATCCCAACCGCGTCAGACCTGGTCTATGGAAGGAGCTCTCATGTTAACCCATGAAGAATGGCTCCCCTATGTCCCATTTCAGAAAAGTGAAGTTAAGCAGGAACAAATTCAGGATGGGCTAAATCAGATAATTACTTCTTCTCAAAGATTAATTCAAAATCCAGCAGATATTGCAAACTTAGGCGGAATTCTTGGTGGAAGTATAAAAGTTTTAAATCCATTAAATGCAGAAAATACAACCAATGATTTCACGAGTTTGAAAATTGGAAGTAAATATACACGGAAAATTATGAGTTCTGAACTTTCTCATGACCTAACATTTGAGCCCAGTTTGGAACGCATTGACTATTACCGTATTAATTCTTTGACAAATTTATCAACCCCCGTTTCTAAAAACATGAGTGTAGAACTTACCCTTTCCAATGAATATGACAGTGAACATCAAAAGAGGGATATTGAACCCTGGGAACATTGTTTATCTGCAGGCATAAAATATGAATTTGGGAACAAAGATTAGTTCCTCAAATCTATCCTTTTTTAGAATTAGATTCTGCAAATGTGATATTCTTATTAATAGGAGTACCGTTGTCAACGCGCCTGTAGCTCAGTTGGATAGAGCACTTGCCTCCGGAGCAAGGGGCCGTGGGTTCAAATCCCGCCGGGCGCGCCATTTTTTTTATAAACTAAAGACGAGTTATTTTATAATTTTTCTTCCCAAAATTTGAATTTTTTTTTCTATATTTGTTGTTACTATTTCTACAAAATTATGTAGAAAACAAAATAAATTCTTTCCTTTTTACCTGAGTTATAAGGTAAAATGATATTGAATGTAAGGAAAGATAGTTTATGAAAGATGCAAATATTGTAGTCCTAACGGGAACAAAAAAAGGTGTTTCCTTCCCTGCGGATGAGGTTTTAACCATCGGTAGAGGACAGGAAAATGTTATTACTCTTGATGACCCAAAAGTGTCAAGAAAGCATGCGGTAGTAGAGCCTACGGAGGATGGCCCTTTACTAAAAGATTTAAATAGTGTTAATGGAACTTATGTAGGAAATCAAAAAATAACAGAGTATCTGCTTAAACCGGGAGATGTTTTTCGTGTGGGAACACAATTAATTCGCTATGAAGTTATAGAAACTTCTTCTGATGTAGAAAAATCTCCTGTGCGTTTTGATGCGACCTTAGATGAAGACACTGAAAGTGCAGATTTAAGTCTCATCCATGAAACACTTTTTCAAGTCCCTCAGGGAAAAGTCGCCCAGGAACAAATAAAGTCCATACAAAATCGTTTACGGGCTGTTTATAACGCAAATCAAATAATCGTCAGTGAGAATAATTTAAAGAGCTTATTTTCAAAAATTATAGAACAGATTTTTTCTCATCTACCCGCTCACAATGGAGCCATTTTATTATGGGATAAACGAAAAAAACGGCTTGTCCCTGAATTTATCCATACAAAAACAGCAGTGGAAGAATTTTCAATCAGTGCTACCATTGTGAATCGTGCTTTTGAGAAGAAAGAGGCTTTAATTACTCAAAACGCAGGAGAAGATAGCCGATTTAAAAACATTTCAGGCAGTATTATTCGACATCGTATTGCTTCCGCTATGTGTGTTCCTCTTGTATATCAGAATCAATGTTTAGGTGTAATTTATGTAGATACGCGAGGGACCTCTCGTGCTTTCAGTCAAGAAGACCTTGAGATGCTGGTGGCTATAGCAGGACCCGCATCAATAGCCCTTCGTAACGCACAATATATCGAAATGATAAAGCAAAGTTATAAAGACACATTGACAACTATTGCTAATGCAGTAGAATTGCGAGACCATTACACAATAGGACACACATGGCGGGTAACAAATTTCGCTATAGAGATAGCGAAAGTATTAGGTTGGTCCGAAGAAAAAATAGAAGAAGTATATATGGGAGGTGTGCTACATGATGTCGGTAAAATTGCAGTAGATGATGCTATCCTGAGAAAACCAGGGCAATTGACTGATGAAGAATTTGAAAAAATGAAAATACATCCCCTACGAGGAGCCGATTTACTGAGAGACATTGCATTATTCCAGCCGATTATTCCTTACTGTCTATATCACCATGAACGATACGATGGGAAAGGCTACCCTTATGGGTTGAAGAGTAAAGAAATTCCACCTGAAGGACGATTAATAGCGGTTGCAGATACGCTGGATGCCATGACCAGCAATCGTCCTTACCGAAAAGGGTTAGACCCGGAAATTGCTATCGAAAAAATTATATCCGCAAAGAGTAGCCAATTAGACCCTGAAATGGTAGATGCCCTGATAGAAGCATATAACATGGGAAAAATTCATTCGCTACTTCAAGATTACCACAAACGAGATAGTCGCAGTCTTGCTTGCCCATTCTGTAGTACCCATATCAAGATTGCAGAGGATATTGAACCAGGCTCCGAATATATGTGTCATGTATGTGGACGACGATTACTGATAAAAGAAGCACACGGTATTTTCTTTGCGGATTTACTTCCTCAATCCGACATGGCATTTACAATTATTCCTTTCCGTTATACCCCACAAACAGATAAATAAAGAATACAATCGATAAACCCCAATACTTTATCCCTACTATGGAAAAGTTACGGGTTATTATTCATCCATGTGATTCAATGTTACCATTTATTTCCCTAATCTTTTAAAACAGGTTCATGCCAATATTATATTTTTTTAGGCGAATGATGATTTACCCCCTACATGACACAAAAAATACATTTTTATCTTTTGATGTAATGATACAAATACGAATACGAAACCTAAAAGGTTTAATATAGTATTAGTATAAATGACACCGTAGAAATATAAAACATTGATGTTGGCGAATGGAATGTTTCGAAAGTTGAAAAAGGAAGGGCGTCATCATGTAATTTAATGAGTATGCATTTTTTGCATGTAATTCTACTTGGCGATTGTGGAAGGGAAACGATGACGCCCAGGATATGAAGAGAGTTTAAGGGAAGATTTATTTATAAGGAGAGAGGTAAGGAAGGGATATTAAAAACTCTTGCTTCATTACCTTAATATTCAATTTTCAAAGAACCTATTCTCTATTATTTTACTAATATGAACGAAAAATGTTACAAAAAAATTTCAAAATGTTATTTAAATAGTGTATAATTAAATAAGAAAATTAGTGATATGTAAATAAGAAAATTAGTGATATGTCAAATATAAAAAGACTCAAATGATGTTTTTAATTGGCAAGAAAATATTTTATTTACTTCTTTCCTGCGGGGTGTTGTTCGCCTTTTGTTTATCCAATCAAAATGTTTGTGATTACAAAACGGGTGATTTAAATCTTGATGGGAAAATTGACATTCTGGACCTGAATTTACTTCAGCATTCCCTACTCCAGAGAAATTCTCTTGCTTCTATAGGAGACCAGAATGGAGACAATAAGATTGATGTTATAGATTTACAGATTTTATTTAATCGGTTGGAAAAGAAATGGCAGGGAAAGAGGTCACAGGTTCCTGTCGCTTTTGTTCAAGTTAATAGCCAATCAATATCCAATTTTTGCAAAGGTAACATTTTCAAGCCTTATTCAGGTTTTGTCAAAGAAACAGAGTACAAAGCCACTCGTTTGTCCCCTATCCCGGAGGATAGAGGTCGCAGACTTAAAACAGAACCTTACTTTCTAACAGGCTTTCTCTGTCATGCCCCTCCCGTTTGCTAACACATATCTTGTCATTTCTCTCTTATTATCTATAAAGTTTCATAAAATTAGTAAATAATATTTTTTAGAAGGATTTTCGATATGAATAACAAGTTAAAAACAACCCAAAGCGGGAAAATATATTTACTCCAGAGATTTATAATCTTTGCCCTATTGCTTTTCCCATTTATATCATGGGGAGCAATTGACGCTATACCGGGCGATGTTAATAAAGATGGAGTAATTGATATTCTGGATGTCCAGAACGGAATTAATATCGCTATCGGAATCAATGCCCCTGTTCCTATGGCAGATGTTAACCAGAATGACATGGTGGATGTTCTTGATATTCAAACACTGATAAATTCTGTGTTAGGAACTGGTGGATTGGTCCAACCTCTGGAAGGACAAATAGCCTCTACATTCGGCAATGAACAACAGGGAACATCTCCATTATTTGTAGCCCTTTCAGAAGATGGCAGGATAATAACTTCAGAAATATCTCCGGATGGGATATTCCAGATGCTTCTTCCTGTTGGGACCACATGGGCTTTTGGAATGATAAGCAATTCGGGAAATGGCTTACAATCTTTTCCTATCCTTGCTCCGATAGGTCCCTTAAATTCATTAGCTATCCCGTTATTACAATTATCCACGGGTAAGCCTTTACAGTTGAACAATCTGAATTTACAGCAATCCAATATCCCAATTCCCGATTTAAGGAACTTATTGGGGAGAATTGCCGAGCCTCTGCCAGATATGGATGAAAATGGTAATCAAATTCCGGATATTTATGAACAACTCATTAACGAGATTAAAACCCAACTTCTGTCAATTCCCTATTTACAAACACTTGGATTTAATGAAAATTTAATAAACACGCTACTCCAGAGTTTAGGGACATGTATCCAACCCCATAAGGATACTCTTCTTACCCCTTCATTAAATCGGATTGAGATAGATGGCTATCCGGAGATGGTTTTACCTCTGATTCAATGCTTTCAACAAATGATTAAAAATTCACTTATCCAGTTAGGAGTACCGGGACCGGAGTCCATCACGAACCTTATTATGAATCAGTTCCAGACTGAACTCCAACAGCAAATTATGGCATGGCTGGATAGTTTGCAAATACCCGAAGTTACAGATACAAACCGAAATCATATACCGGATTTTATCGAAAATCAGATTTGTAATGGGAACCATTGCAAATTTGACTTGAACAACAACGGTATCCCTGATTTTATTGAAGATAGTGATGGAGATAGTATCCCTAATTATTTAGACCCCGATAACCGCACTGAACAGGATTGGGATGGAGATGGCATCCCTAATGAACAGGACATTGACGCAAATGGAAATGGAATACTGGATTACGCAGAAAATCAAAACAAAGAATAACTTATGCGAAAACTGGATAGTTACAGAAGTATCAGGATTATTGTGATGGCATTTATATCCGGATATTTTTCGTATTTCTCTTCCGCATATCCCGCAGAATTATCTATTGAAAGCGGGTATGCGGACAGTGGAACTCAAATTGTGTTAAATGCAATGCTTACCGTGTCCAGTAGTGAATCTGTAAGTGCTATCCAGTTTGATATTCTCTACAATCCTGATATCTGTGAACTAATAACAGTGATTGCAGGTGCGTCATCTAATTCGGCTCAAAAACAGGTGCAATACAATATTGTAACTCCTGGTCAGGCTCGAGTTATCATTGCAGGACTTAACCAGAATATTATCCCCAGCGGGAGTATTGCTCAGATAACCTTACAGGTATGTGCATCTACTCCCGCGGGGATTTATGATGTTTCATTAAGTCGTGCGATATTATCCAGTCCTATCGGAACTTCTGTTCCCGTCTCTCTAATCAATGGGAATTTGACCGTTCAAAGGAGTGTTTTTCACAGTGCAGACTCGAATCGTGATTGGATTATTTCATTAACCGAATTATTGCGTGTAATCCAATTCTACAATTCTAAAGAATACTACTGTTCGTGTGATACGGAGGATGGATACAGCGTAACGAGTAAGAATCAAACTTGTTCTCCACACAATAGCGATTATTATGGAAGTCCTGATTGGAAAATTCAGTTATATGAAATCTTACGACTTATACAAATTTTTAACTATGGTTCCTATCATCCTGAAGTTGGCACGGAGGATGGGTTTGCCTTAGGTCCAACATAGGGAAAATATTGTGGGCAACATATTGCGAAAATATACATCATCTATTAAAATGAGGCAAAAGAGTTTCTTTTTGCCCTTTGCAGTATGTTTGCTTTTACACATTTCATCTTTCCCTGCAATGTTAGACACAAGTCTGGAACAAAGAGAAACGATGGTCGTTGTTCATGTATTTTTATCAGTCTTGCCTGAAGAAGAAGTAAGTGGAATCCAATTGGAATGTGGATATGATGCCCAGAATTGGGAATTTGTATCTGCATTCCCGGGAGACACTTTATGGGCAAGTAGTAAACAATTACAAGTTGCGAAAATGTATGGTCTTTTGCGAGTTCTTATCATCGGATTGAATAACCATCCAATTCCCAGTGGAGAATTATTCACAGTGCAGTTTAATGCTCTGTCAGAGGGGACAAATGGACCAGGATTTAATATCTTACAGGTAAAACTTTCCTCTCCACAGGCACAACCTGTATCCGCAACTGTTAACAGTAGTCAAGGTTCAGAAACTTCAACAGATAACAATCCTGCAGAAGAAATCCCTCCTTCCGATACAAATAATTCCACCACTTCTACCGGAACAGAAATGAACCATCAAATAGACAATCAATCCGATGTAAACACAAATATTACTGATATGAATACAGAGGTAAAACCCGTTATCCAAAGAGTAGCAAATACGGAAACCCGACCCATATATTCTCAATCATCATCTACAAAAGCATCCTCATCAACCTCTTCTTCAGGTTTTGTAACGAACATAAGCAATCCCTATATCCACAATGAAGATACATTCTTACATAGCAGGAAAGTAGAAAATAAAAAACATAATGTGAATGCACCGAAACTTATGCCTATTCCCGAAAAAAGTAACTTTTGGGCAAAGCAATATATACCTGATGATAGAACTATCCTGATTACTGAGAACAAAGTTCCTCAAAATGAAAATTTGAATCCAACTCCTATAGGTAGGACTGCTGGGACGCATCCATCTCCGTTCACAAAAACTGTGGAGAAATCTTCATTGCCTACTATGAACGCTACTACCGAAAATAATTCAGATATACGCATAGTTTCCCTTGATGATACAAACAAAACCTTACAAAATCCTTATTTTGCTCTAAATATATCCAATATATCTCCAACCAGGGGAAGGAGCAACGAATGTACAACGATAGAGACAAATATTGCAAAAGAAAATATATTACCAACAGACTATTCATTACTAATTTTCGTATCCATAACTATCACATTATTAATAACCCTGACCACTGTATCTGCTGTGATAAAGGAACAGAAATTCTATTTAAGAAAGAAATAGATAAAAGGAAACAAAATAGTCTATTTTCTAAGATACTTATCCTTCTTTTGACGGGTTTTATATTTCCCCTTTTTGCCTATCCCGCAACATTATGTCCACTAAAAGTCAAGTGTGAGCAGGGACAGAGGGATATTCTCTTGCCTATTGACCTGAAAATAGAACCCTCTGAACGCATTTCGGGCATACAATTCGATATTATTATTCCCGCAGGGACAAAAATTACAAACATGTCCGTGGCGGAATCTGCAAAGAAATCTAACAAAATGGTATCTTATAACCAGATCAAAAATCAGACCTACCGAACTATCATAGCAGGACTTAATCAACAATCTATACCCGAAGGAACTATCCTTTTTGTTAGCATTACAATAGAAGACAGCACGCTTGCGGGCAGGCAACTTGTCAAACTTTCTAATACTGTTCTTGCAGACCCGGAAGGGAACGCTGTCAATTGTAATGTCCTTCCCGGAGAAATTCTTTTTCCGGGCAATAACACTTCCTCAGATTCAAACCATAGTTCCCCTGCTTCACCGCCTATTGAAGAAACGACCTCTTCTAATGCGAAAGGGATAAAGATTATCCTTGTTTTGATTTTTGTTCTAATATTTATTTCAGGAATTATTGCGATACAAATTATTAAAACAAGAAGAATGGATACCATCCGTAAAAAACAAGTTAAAAAGCATAAGAAATAAATTACCTCTACATTTTATCTTTAATTCCGGCGAACAATGCTAATTATTCCATGAGAAGAATTGTGTAAATGTTATTGATTTGAAGAGGTACTTTTTGATTCGAGAATAATCATAGAACGAGGACGAACAGTAATTATCCGTTCTGTAAGTATGCGGGTTTGGTGCCGTTCATAATAATCCCGGGGTGAAGGTTCTGCGGTGTTCACACGGATACGCCATGGTTCTGCTGTTACTAAAAATGAGCGTTCATAAGGTGTGTTATTAAAGATAAAGAACAAGGCATAGCCATTATTAACCTCTGAATCAATTCGACAACCAAAGACAGAATCTTCCCCATCCCAATTTACCGTATTTCCTTCCGCATTAAACCATGTAATATCAGCCCATTTCTGCTGTCCATATTTAGGAATGCCGTCGAAAAAGGTTGCCCGCTGTAAAACCGGATTTTCTTTTCGGAACTGAATCATTCCTTTACAGAAGCGGAACAAATCGTAATTTTTCTGGAATAAATCCCAGTCATACCAGGATATTTTATTATCCTGACAATAGGCATTATTATTCCCATTTTGCGTTCTACCAAACTCATCTCCGCCCAGAAGCATCGGAACACCTAAGGAAATAAATAATGTTGCCAAAAAATTCTTCTTCATCTGTGTTCGGATTTTATTTATTTCGGGGTCATCTGTTTCCCCTTCGATACCGTAATTGCAACTAAAATTTTCATCCATTCCATCCCGATTATTTTCTCCGTTGGCTTCATTATGTTTGCAAGAATAGGTAACCAGGTCGTGAAGAGTAAAACCATCATGACAGGTAATCAGGTTTATACTATGCGAAGGTGAACGACCACCCCATTGGTATAAGTCGGAACTACCTGCAATGCGCGTTGCGAAAGTAGGAAGCATGCCGGGGTCATTTCTCCAGTATCTACGCACATCGTCACGATATTTACCGTTCCATTCCGCCCATCGTAATCCTCCAAAGGAGCCTACATGATAAGCACCACTTGCATCCCATGCCTCCGCTATCAGTTTTACATGGCGTAGAACCGGGTCCTCTGCGATTCGCTCAATCAACGGGGCATCCGGGTGAACATTCCCTTCCTCATCCCTGCCCAATATAGATGCGAGGTCGAAACGAAAACCATCAATATGCATTACCGCTACCCAATAACGAAGGCAATCCAGAATGAAATCCCTGACAATCGGATGGTCACAATTTAATGTATTACCACAACCAGAATAATTCAGATAACGACCATCTTTGTCTAAAAAGTAATAGATAGTATTATCTATGCCGCGAAAAGAAAGGGTAGGTCCCAATTCATTCCCTTCCGATGTATGATTAAAAACAACATCAAGAATAATCTCTATCCCAGAACGATGTAAGGCTTCTACCATACGACGAAATTCCGATAGGTGTTCATATCGGATAGGATTTACCGCATAACAATGTGTCGGTGCAAAAAAACCAATATTGCTATATCCCCAATAATTAATCAATTCCTCCATTGTAATCAGGCTACATCTACCAATCCGTCGCTCTCCAAATTCTTGAATGGGCAATAATTCAACCGCATTCACGCCCAGTTCCTTTAAATAGGGGATTTTTTCTACAAGCCCCCGATATGTACCGGGCTTTTTTACTTCAGGAGAATTTATTGTAAAACCACGAACATGCGTCTCGTAAATTATCAATTCATTCATGGGAAGATGAGAAGGTCGTTCCGGTTCCCAATCCATCTCATCTGGAACAACTACCGTCTTCATGGTCCCTTTATCAACATCCCCAATAAACGCTTTACCATAAGGGTCAAGCAAATAAATCGAAGGGTTAAAACGATGCCCAGAACGCGGGTCATAGGGTCCATCCATCCGATACATATATAAAGTGCCTTCCGTAGGGATTCCTCTGATAAAAACAGACCAGACATCTCCAATTCGATGCCGTTTCGGGTCAAATTCAAATTCCCACACAGGATGTTTGTCCTCAACATCTTCAAATAGAGCCAGCCATACTCGCTTTGCATGCCTTGAAAAAATAGTGAATCGAACACCATCATTTGAAACAATAGCACCAAACGGATACGGACGTCCCGGTGTAATTATGTATTCAGATGGATTTATCCTTTGCATGTTCAAATGCCTCTTTCTTCATTGGTTTAAATTATTATATAAACCCTCTGAGTAAAAAAATATACGATAAAATAAATAGTATATGAAAGATTATATACAGGAAGAGTAAAAAGAAAAAAATGAAACGAAGAATGTATATATTATACAAAAGGAATAGGTGAATTACCCGGTAAGGAGAAAGATAAATGTGCAATATGATGAAAGAGGTAAAGCAGGTGAGTTTTTAAATTATGCAGAGTCATAACAGAAACCGACATGATAAGAGAAATGATTGAGAGTGATGCAAGAGATAATCCTGTGGAAGAAATTGGAATGTAGATGAGTAGATGGGATGGTATAAGTCAAACTGGGGAGAGTAGTAACTTCCGTCTTTACTATTTTATGCATTGTTGAGCAGTGAGTAATGATTTCTCTGTGGTTACTGTGGTTGATTATGTTTTTTTCTCCACGGAGGACATGGAGATATTAATTTAAGGGATAGAATAATCGGTCTTTTAATATATTCTTGTTATGCAATAAATTAGAAAAATGGATATGCTAAAAACCAAAAAAAATATATTTTAGACTTGACTTTTTCCTTTTTTTAGTGTATATTATAATATGATGTTATAATGAAGTGTATATATACAACAATATATATGATGAGGCTGCAGTTAAATTGAATATTAACGAAACGAATAAAAAAAAGGTTAACGATATTTGACTTTCTTCGTATCAAAAACATATTATTTTTCAATGTTGCAATTGCAATTAAGATGTAATTTATCGCATCTTGATTATGTTTTAGATTTTAATAATAATTTAATAATTTTTAACCTTTAACGAGAAGGGTTCAAGCCGTGAGTAAAAAATTATTTATCCCAACCTTGTGTGTGCTGGCGTTATTTGTTTTTATGTTTGTAAGCATGCCGGCACAGGCGCACCCGTATATGTATTACAACGGGACGGAGTATTGGAACAGTTTAGAACAAATGGCAAGTGAAATGGACAATATCATAGACGACATGCTTGTGTCGTTAGGCTTGTGTCCGCAATGGACGCAGGACTGTGCTGGTGCTAACAGCGCGTACTGGCGTCAGGTGACGGGACAGGATGGTCCGTATTGGGATGGTTCAGATGGTAGGAGCGACCACGGAACTACGAATATTGGTCCAAGTGGTGCTTGGTCCTATACGCCAAAGGGCACTGGTTTTAAGTTAGTGGATTCGCGGTATTTTGCATTGCTTGATGCGGTGCTCGACCCGAACAGAAACACAAACTTACCCTCTGGAACCGTTAATGCTATCCGCACTGCTTTCCAGAATAACATCACGCGTGCACGCAATACAGAACTTACCATACAACAAGTTCGGCTTCGTGCAGATATAGCAGGCTGTGGCAATGATAAAACTGTAAATTTAACTACAAATACAACAATGACGCTAACATTAAAAGCGGGTTTGGGATGTTTAATATCTCAGGATGTAAGTTTTGATGTGCCTTCTTTTTTGAAAAATGAGAAAGGTGGTCCCTTAGCAGAGGATGCGGACCCGAGATTGGATGATGCACTAATTAATTTTACTGCTGCATATATGACCTTAGGCGACCAGAAGGCTATGGATTATTGGTATTCCTGGTATGGAAAGATGATACAAATTATTATTAATGATTTGTTAGATGATATTATCCGCAATATGACGAAAGGGATGGAAGACCCTAAGTTTGTTAAAATGTTAACTTCTATTCCTCCTGAGAATATAGTTATAGGTGCTAATCCTGAATTATATGCACCGGAGCCGGAGTCAAAGACTGTGTGCAATCCGTGGGGGAATACGTCGACGGTGGACTTCACGGTTCCTGTGAATTCACCTATTGGTACTATTGACCTTCATGTGACCATATTGGAGGGTGATGTATGTAATTCAATTAGAAACTTTGCGAATAACAATGTTGTGGCGAGCCAGTTCCAGCCACAGACGAGTTATTTAGCGGTGGCTCCATCAACGGGTAATTTGAACGGTGATGGCAGGACGAACTTTTTGACTTATTCTGATACATTCAATTCGAACAATGTTTATGCGACTATAGCCCAGGGTGTAGCGGAATGGGCATTGCGTGAAAACATCTTCCCGAGCACATTATGGTTGGAGACCCAGCCAGTTGGTCGCACCAGTCCGCCGTTGACCTGGGGTCAGGATAGCTGGACATTAAGCGTGGCAGTGGATAACGGTGATGGCACTATCTGGACACCGAATAATTTACCGCCTTCTACGCCACGGTTCAATTATCAATGGTATTATGGTAGCACCCCGGATAATGTGACTACGCCGGTGAGTGGCGGAAATGTGCGTGTATTGGTAATCGATCCGGTGGACTGGATTGGCTCCAGGTACTTCCGTTGCCTGATTGCGGACCCGTATACTAAGGCTTCTATGTATTCCAATACGGTAGAAGTGGTGGTTCAGGCTCCGCCAATTACCATAACACAACAGCCGACAGTAAACCCAACTCCACCAATTACCGCGTTGAATCCATTTTCAATTACCTGCAATGCGACGCAAAATAGCGGGACATTAAGTTATCAATGGCAGATAGATAGAACATTCAGCGGAAGTAACTGGGAGAATGTATCTGATGGTGATAGTAATAATGTCTATAATGTGAGTTCCGCGACGTCAAATGATGCAGGCTTGTATCGATGTGTTATTACCTCAGTTACATTTGGTAACTCTATAACGACTGGTACGGCGGGTGTTCAGGTAAACACGCCCACGCCAGTCGTAACCTTACAGCCGTCAGGTGCAATGATTGATATTGGCGATAGTCATGTGTTCACCTGCGATGGCGATATATCACCGGGTGGTGGTGCAGATTTACGGTTCCAGTGGGAGAAAGGCAGAGTTGCCATTGGTCCAGTTATCCCCGGTCCGGGACCCGTGTCATTACCGATAACCAATGCTCAGCCGACGGATACGGGCTGGTATCGGTGCAAGATTTCCTCAGCAACTTATGGCTCATTTGTATATACTTCGGAAGTATATTTAGGTGTCGGTTTGCCTACGGGTTCAGTATATCGTGTAGATAAGATGGCACCGAGACCGGGCGGTGTTGCGAATGGTTTGACCTGGGAGACTGCATTTGCGACGATTCAAGAAGGAATAGATGCGGCTGCAGCAGACGGAGCGGGTGAAGTCTGGGTCGCGGGCGGTCCAAATGGCGGTGGATATGTGTATAATGAATTGAGAACAATTCCATGGGGCGGGCCTGCAAATGTAGATGGTTCCCTGATTTTAGAAAGTAATGTTCAGATATATGGTGGGTTTGAAGGCTACTGGGGCATGCAAGAGGATATTCGTGCGAAACGTGCAGTGCGGAATGTAGTAACAATTATCGATGGTTCCGTATCGCGTGGCGGTTCTCCTGCGTATCATGTTATTGTTGTAGGTAGTTCAACACAACCTGCCGTAAATGTTCGTATAGATGGCTTTGATATCCGTGGTGGTCGTGCCAGCGGTGTTGCCGGCGATTATCATACATGGCGTGGTGCGGGTTTGTATAACTGGATATCACAACCGGTAATTGCGAACTGCACATTCTATGACAATATTGCGGCAGTATCTGGTGGTGCGATTTCTAATGAATCTTATGGCGGTAGTTCCGCTAATGCTACGATAATCAACTGCGTGTTCTACAATAATAGAGCGAATCGGTTATTGGATAGTGCGGGTAATCCGATGCGTGGTGGTGGTGCTATATTCAACAATATGGCAGACCCGACAATTAAATTCAGTACATTTGTAGGTAATACGGTTGATAATACAACAGGTGGCCTATATGGCTTAACCAGTTCAGCTATATTTAACTATAATACGACGGGTTCGGGTCAGGTTCATAGCAGTATCTTCTGGCAGAATGTACCAGGTTGCATAGAGACCTTCTGCCCTGCTTCGAATCCGTCTTGTGCGGGCTTACAGATACTCGAAAGTGATACATCACAGACGGTTGACCCACTGTTCAATAACGTGTTCCCACCTCCGACATTCAAATTGACGAATGCTTCGCCGTTCGTTGATGCTTCGACACTAACGAGTCCGAACTACGATATCCAGGGTGTGTCGAGACCGCAAGATTCTGCGTCTGACCGCGGTGCGTATGAATTGGTGAAACAACCGATGAACCTGGTTTGCAAGAATATATCCGTTGATTTAGACGAGACTGGTAATCAGATCATACCTGCAAATTCGTTACTGGACATCGCAAATAGCACAGTGCCCGGTGGCATCTGGAAAATAGTGGTAAGTGGTCAGGAAAATGTAAACCTCACCTGTGGTGATAGACCGAGCACACAGAGGACAGTAACGGTGATAGACTATGCAGGCTCTCAGGGCACATGCGATGCTACGATAACGGTAAATGATGTAACCAATCCTACAGCGGTATGTGCGAATATTACAGTCTATCTGAATTCTTCAGGACAATACACACTTACTGCAAGCGAATTGGATGGTGGTAGCACAGATAACTGCGGTCCATTGAGCTTAAGCATTCCGCCAACAACATATACCTGTGCCAATATTGGACAGAATCAGGTGTTGTTGACAGTGACGGATGGAGCGAACTTGCAGAATACCTGTCTGGCGACCGTAATGGTTGAGGATAATTTACCACCTACTGTGGTAACAAAGAATATTACGGTTGACCTCGATGAGACCAATCAGGCAACTATTGTCCCGGCAGATGTAGATAATGGCACAACAGATAATTGCAGTATTGACCATCTTGAATTAGACCGGACGACATTTACCTGTGCTGACCGGTTAACCCCGCAGACAGTAAATCTGACAGCCTATGATGTAAACGGCAATCAGGCATCTGCAACGGCACAAGTAACGGTGCGCGATGTAACACCACCGGAAATCCAATTGCGTGGTGCGTCGTATGTCCTGTTAGTGGCAAATATTGATTGTTATGTTGAAGAAGGTGCATTCTGGACAGATAATTGCGATGGTACCGGTGAAGCAGTCGTAGGTGGAGATGCCGTGCCGAGCAATTGCCCATTATTGCCATCTGATGCAGGTGAATATGTTGTAACCTATGATTATACAGACCTCAATGGTAATGTAGCCGAACAAAAGACCCGTGTCGTGAAGATTATTGTGAACCAGCCACCGGAGATAACGCTGTTAGGCGATAATCCGATGAGCATTGATTGTAAAGAAGAATATGTCGAACCGGGTTATGTGGCGCAAGACCCTGAAGATGGTGATTTGACAGAAGAAGTAATTGTGACCAGCACACTGAATATTGCCGAACCCGGCACATATCAGATTGAATACAAAGTAATCGACCATGACCCAGAAAATCCGCAGACAACCATTGTCTATCGCACAGTGGAAGTCGTGGACAATGATTTGCCGGTAGTAACATTGCAAGGTGCTAACCCGCTACCGTGGAAATTAGGAACACCGTGGGTTGAACCGGGATACACCGCAGATGACCCATGCTGGGGCGGTGTAACTGTTCTGACAGAAATTGTAGGCACGGTGGATGTAAATACTTCGGGCATGTATGTGATTACCTACACACCGAAAGATTATAGCGGACACACGGGCACACCGGTCGAACGGACCGTGTATGTTGGTGAATACCTGCAGTATGTAGCGCAACCGCAGAATGCGGATGCGTATGTAGATTCCTCAGCATTTGATCTGAGAGCAACAATCAGCGGTGGTATATTTATCCCCGGTTATGACACCTATGAGTGGAAACGCAATGGGTCTGTGGTAGATAGTGGCTCTGTTGAATTTGGAGAAAATACATTTATCCTGACAGTTGACCCAGCCACATTAACACCGGGTACCTATATGTATCAGGTAGAAATTACGGACCTTGTAAATACGCATGTGTCAAGTCAGGCTCGTGTCCGTATCGCCAATCATATCTCCATAACCGGTGATATATCCAATGCGGAAGTGGTACCGGGCGATAACTTCTCCATGAGTGTGACCGCTCAAGGTGGTATCGGCACACTGCATTATCAGTGGCAGAAATCTGATGGCGAAGGTGGTAAAGCGTGGGTGAACCTGACCAATGGCGGTAACATCAGCGGTGCTACATCGAATACACTTGTATTCACGCCGTTTAATGAGGAAGATGTAGGTCAATATCGCTGTGTGATAAGTGATGACCTGACGGATGTCATATATAGCAGTGTTGCAACATTGACGAAAGGCAGTGGCATACCTGTTGCAGGTGCCGTGAGTATAGCACTAGTTAGTGCGTTGAGTGCACTGGCAGGTGTATTCACACTGCGGAGACGGCAACGCTAAATCGTTGCGTGAACGCTTGAAGTGATTATTTGAGCGGGACACCTGAGAAGGTGTCCCGCTTTTTTTGTACGCTGGGTCTGATGGGTATGACTCATCAGACCTGTCAGACCTATCTGGTAGATTTAAGGAGAACCTTTTCCGGCGGTAAGTCTAAAATAAACCCGCGTTTTGGAATGGTGCGTAGCCGTTCTTTCCATAAGGGGGACACTTCACATAATTTCTGTAAAAGCATACATTTTTGAAAAGCCATCTGTGCATCTTCAACGATAATGTCATTCCATAATTCCTTATAGACCTCATCATAAGAGACACAACAGCCAGCATTTCGGGAAAGAAGATAAAGCAGTCGGTATTGTTTTTCAGGTAGACGAATCTTTTTCCCTTCTAACCAGACTTCACCGGGACGTTTCATATCAAGGACTAACAGGATATTCTTTTGTCCTTCTTGCGTATGATTTTCTGCCGTAGAAGGAGATTCTTCCTGCTGTGTAATAATATCTTTAGGTGTAGAGTGATAAGGAATGTCCTTCGAAGTCTGTATCGGGTGTGTCTGTGTCCAACGAGTTTTTTCCAGATGGTTTTTGTTTGTTCTGGCGAATGAATGGGAAAGCGATGGGAACTTAAAGTTTTTTGTGCGTATTTTCTGGGACAGTTGTTTTATTATATTGATTTTATCCTCAGGAATATATTTTAATAACTCACCTGGGGGTATTTTGGCAATTTGTTCTATAGTATATATGCCATTT
The DNA here is from genome assembly GCA_049968235.1 of Candidatus Hydrogenedens sp. Classification (GTDB taxonomy): domain Bacteria; phylum Hydrogenedentota; class Hydrogenedentia; order Hydrogenedentales; family Hydrogenedentaceae; genus Hydrogenedens. The sequence continues at coordinate 272,554 of JBMFRC010000001.1, read as the reverse complement.
GCGTATAAGGAGAGCATCTGTGAGCGTGAGAGTGAACCTTCATAGGTTCGGGCAAGGGACAAACCTTCAGCAGGTATGCCCCATCGCACCTGCTCCGATAATCTTCGAAAATCATCGACGTTATTAATATTCATCATTTCTGCCAATTGAGCAAGTACCTCCAAAATCCATGCAATACGCACTCCCGCCTGGACGACCTGCCCCGCTGAAACATAAAATTCTTCTTCTATTTCTGAGAGCAACTTTCCATTCATCCATTCTCGCAGAACGAACGCTATTTTTAATCCTTTAACCTCGTGAATATTCGGTTCCGCTAAGCCTTGTTGAAACTTTTGTAAAGGAGTCATAACATCCCACGGGGTTTTCAGGGGATATTCTTTTAACCGTTCCATATATATCTGAGAATGGAACTCGTTTATGGACAGTTCAAATTGAGGTAACCATGCATCGGGAGTGATCGATGAAATAAATAGAGCATCCAATTCATCTCGTTCCCGTCCACGTATCAAGTTCAACCATTGTTCCAATTGTTCTATAGTTTCCGGGGAAACACCTTTTGTAGCGACTATCTGTCCCCGTGGGGTCAGTCCAAATCGGTGTAAACTTTTCTTTATACAGAAGCCTCTGCGAATGTATGAATCCATAAAATCATTTGCACATACGGAATAGGTGTTCTGGTTGTTATTAAAAAGTAGTTGTTCTCTAACCCGCCAGCAAGACTGGAAGAATTCTACAATGTGTTCCATTGTAACCGTTTCGTAAGAAGCGATAACGCTGAGCATGGGCAAATGTACAGGCGAAAATTCATCCGATAAGAAAGTGGGAGGAGAGGATTTTAGAATATACGTGGACAATAACAAGTCTTTTTCCTCTTCACTATTGGCGACAAGTATAGCCCGTGCGGGCTGGTCCGTGTATCCATATCTGCCGGCTCTGCCTGCCATATTTTCATATTCCGAAGATGAAAGGGGCATGTTTCCACCGTTTCCCTGCCTGTCTGTGTAATACCATTTTTCATGCGAAATAAAGACATTTTGCACGGGAAGGTTTAACCCTTTGGCTAAAGTGCTGGTTGCGACTAAAACACGGATTTCTCCTTTGCGAAAGGCATTTTCCACAATCTGCCGTTCTTCCGGTAGTAAATCGCTATAATGGAAGCCGATACCGTGTTGAAAAGCATGTAATAGGGCATCACGGGCTCGGGTAGGTTCCAGCGATTTAATTTGTTCACTTGCCTGTTCCGCCGGAGGAAGGTTCAAAGATTCAGATAATTCCCATGCAAATGAACGAACCTCGTTTCGCGTTTTCATAAAAATAAGACAGGTTTCACCTCTATGAACAAATTCTTTAACCCCCTGTAAATAAGGGAGTTCAGAAAATAGAGATGTGTCGAATAGGTATTCTTCCTTTACTTGCCCTGTTTCATCCGAATAGTAAAAAATCCCGTTATACATTACTCCTTTTTTCAAAGGAACAGGTCGTGTCCCGGACTGGATAAGTTTCGCCTTCATCCATTCTGCCATCATGGCAGGTTTGGGAAGGCAGGCAGACAACGCCATACATCGGACAGAGGAGCCGAGACATCGTGTTAAAAGAAAATCGGCTGTTAAGCCCCGTTCAGGGTCAAAGATTAAATCAATATCATCGAATACCATTAACCCTATTTTGTTGAGTACTGAAGGTTGACGGGCAATTAACTGAAACATTTTTTCATAAACTACAACCGCAATATGAAATCGCCCCTGTTCCAGCCATGGGTCATGATGACGGTAATCGCTTGTAGAAATCAAAATGTGTATACCATGTCGTTTGTATCGCTCTCGCAATGTTCGAAAAATTTCTTCTGCCTGCACACGCAAAGGAACAAGATATACCGATTTCCCGCGTTGAAGGTAAGTATGAACCATAGCCAATTCCGCCAGAAAAGTTTTGCCTGCACTGGTCGGTGCATGGATAAGCAGATGCGGTTCCGAAAATAAAGTTCTGTTCTCAATGGCTTCCCTTTGTAAAGGAAGGAGTTCATAACAGAAATTTTGATACTCTTTAAGTAGTGCTTCCGGAAAGCCTGATTTGCGTAAAGTTTGAATAGTATCCATAATTTATCTCCTAAACTATATTTTTATATTATAGTGAAAATATTTTCACTATTCAAATTGAATCACGCCGTATTGATAACTATCTGCTAAATACAGGAAATATGTTATACTGCTACTGGGCATGCTTGGTTTTTGAGGTCTCTTTTTAACAAACCTTAAAAAAGGAAAAGAACAATGGCAGATAAGATTGATTATCAAATTTACGGTGATGATATGCAAGCAGTGCAAATAACCCTCGACCCGGGAGAATCGGTGTTTGCTGAAGCAGGGGCTATGCTCTCGATGGATAATGGTATTGAAATGCAGACAAGTGCAGGTGGACTTATGAAAGGGCTGAAACGGATGCTAACAGACGAATCCTTTTTTATTACGAATTTTTATAATAAAGGGAGTGAAAGGGCAAATGTAATTTTCTCAGCTCCGTATCCGGGGAAGATTATACCCATTGATTTAAAGATGTTTAATGGGACATTCATCTGCCAGAAAGACGCTTTTTTGTGTGCAGCAGGTGGAGTAGAAATAGCACCGACACTGGTAAAGAAAATAGGTATAGGTTTGTTTGGTGGAGAAGGATTTATATTGCAGAAATTAACAGGAGACGGTTTCGTTTTTGTGCATATTGGGGGGACCGTTTTAGAGCGGGAGTTATCCGCAGGAGAAACACTCCGTGTGGACACAGGCTGTATTGCAGGCTTTGCATCTACCGTGAAATATGATATTCAATTTATGTCCGGTTTTAAGAATGTTCTGTTCGGAGGTGAAGGATTGTTTCTTGCTACATTGCAGGGACCGGGAAAAATATATCTTCAGACCTTGCCTTTTTCGCGTCTTGCGGACCGGATTATTTCTGCATCGCGTAGGAATCGTGAAGAGACAAATGTGGGAGGAGGAGGAAAAGGATTGGGTATGTTAGGACGATTAATAGGCGGAGGCGATAGTTTTTAAGATGGAACGATGGAAAGAGGCATCACTGATTTACGAAGGGAAAATTGTAAATCTCCGAACGGGCAATGTTTCACTAGAAGATGGTAAAACCGCATTTCGCGAGGTGGTAGAACATCCCGGAGGTGTTTGCATTGCTGTTCTGGATAAAGAGCAAGTTGTTCTTGTAAGACAATTTCGAATTGCAATCGGAAAATACATTTTGGAGGCACCTGCAGGTAAGATGGAAGGAAACGATAATCCGATGGAACGAGCCAAGAAAGAACTGGAAGAAGAAACAGGTTATCGGGCTGGTGTCTTTGAATATTTAGGCTCGGCTTATTCTTCTGTGGGTTATTGTTCGGAAATTATCCATTATTACTTTGCTACTGATTTAGAATTTGTTGGCACGAAACCGGACGAGGATGAAAACATTGAGATTGTAAAAATCCCTATTTACGAGGTTGAAGAGAAACTAAGGACATTTCACTTTGAAGATAGCAAGACCTACATTGCCCTGCAAGCTATGTTCTATCGATTAAAAGAAAAAAAACTTTTATAGATTGATGTTCTTATTTCGATACTTTTTCCGCTTCAATACCCACAGTGATAGATACTTCATCACCAATTTGGGAAGGTAAATATTTCACCATTCCAAAATCGCTTCTTTTAATTGTAAAAACGGCTTCAAAACCAAGACGGTCTTCATTATTTCTTCCTTTTCCTTCGCCAACTAATCGTGCCTCAAATTCAATAGGTTTATCCACACCAAGGAGAGTCAATATTCCCTTAATGCGGTAGCGATTAACATCAATCCGTTCCCAGGAAGTGCTTTTAAATTTTGCTTCGGGGAACTGTTCAACATTGAAAAAATCTGCACTACGAAGATGTTCGTCGCGTTTATCATTAAGTGTGTTTACACTGGCGGTTTTAATAATAACTTCAATAGAAGATTTATCTATATGTTCTGTATTAAATTGAATTGTCCCGGAAATGTCTCCAAAAGCACCATACGTAGGACTAACATTTAAATGCAGTATACGAAACCATACAGAAGAATGCACCGTATCAATGTTGTAGGTATCTATATTTGCACTCCAAACAGATGAAACAGAAAAAATAGATATGGCGAACATCAGAAAAGATTTTGTTATATGTTTCATATTTTAATCCTTTCTTTTACAATAATAATAACGAATATTTTTTAAGATATATTTCACATGGATATATAGATTTTTAACAGGAGATAGAAAATAAATGCGGTGAGAAAAAGATACCCTGACCTATCCTGGAATAGGTCAGGGTATGAGATTAAGAGATAGAATTTTTACTATGCAGAGAAGAGAGCCATAATATTTGCAACCCCTTGATTTATGGGTTGTTTTGTCGGGTAGCGAATAAATTCGACATGTCCATCTAAATACAACACATTGCATCCACCGGGAATGTGATTGAAAAGAACAGTTGTTCCACCAGTTCCTAATTGGTCAAGCATGATAAAAATACTGCTCTGTGCTTGGGCTGTTGCTGAAGGATTATTAATATCAGTAATCATGAACCGTTCAATACCTTCACGAAGACGATAGACAGTATTTGAACCACCATTACCGTAGCCTGCAAGTAAATTGCCAGAAACATCACCATCCACCCCATTATTTAAATCTGCAATTTGATCCGGGCTTGGGGCTGAATGTGAATTTGCTGCTTGTAACGCTGCTATACCCTTTGGATGGTTAAGAGCCATTTGAGCAATAGCAAGCGGAAGTTGTGCAGGAACGAGTTGGTCCCCTGTTAAATTTACATTTCCGATGAGATTTACAAACATTTGCACTTCGGTTGGAAGTGAATTTATGGGGACTAAATCTTCGGCTCTATCTCCCATGCGGTCGAATACCCAGCCGAAATAGGCATAACTGGCATCAATCACATTAACCCCGGTCCCTCCACCGAGATAGAAACCAAAATGAAAATCGTTTGGCGTAATCCCTAATGATGGGAAACTAGCGCCCTTTAATGTATCGTTAACTGTGTCTTGAGAATCGGATGGACAAATAGCAATGGATGGGTCTGTTAGATATTCAGGATAAATAGCCTTTACTTTCGGACCTGCTGCAATAAATAAATTCCATTGTCCATTATCCTCTCGCTGTGCTACTTCTAATTCTAATGGTGGGAAACGTTCACCCTTCGATTCATTTGAATACATCTTAAAGACCAATCCCCATTGTTTGAGGTTATTCTGACAACTGGACCTGCGTGCCGCCTCACGAGCACGTGCTAATGCGGGCAATAATATCGCCGCAAGAATACCTATGATTGCTATGACGACAAGCAATTCAATTAAAGTAAATCCTGTTTTTTTCATATAAGGTCTCCTCTTATGAAAGAAAATTAATTTTGTTTTTTTTTTTATTATTCTATATATTCACCTCCTTTCTGTCTCTTATCTAATTATATTATAACACTAAATGCAATATATGTCAAGCTAATTTTACATATAATATCTATTTTTTTTTTAAATCTTTTTTTATCTACGAATTTTAGTATTTATAAATGATTATTTGATTTTTTCTTAAAAGGGTATAGCGGAATAGAATAGAAAGGATATATAGTGAGTAAGGTAAAATGAGCATAGAAGATTAATGTTTTATCCGTAATGATACAGGCATTATATTCCCATTATAAAAATATAAATATTATAGAGTGAGTTATAAAAATGTTTTACATTGGTATATCACACTCCTGCATGTGCTTGGATGGGAAATGAATTTTTTATGTAAATATTGTAAAATTGATGTTTAGATGTTGAGGAATGTGAGAGGATAGAAAATTAATTATCTGGAATAATTAAATAATTTTACAAATAGAATAAATTGCGTATTCACAACGGAAAAAAATCTTTTGGAAAGAATGTATGTAAATATTATAAACGGAATATCTGGAAAAGAGAATTAATAGTTATCAAACGATTTTTATTTAATGGTCGGTAAGAAAATCAGAGATGAATTTTAAAGTTTGAAAAATGCATGGAACAAATTATATAATAATATAGTTTTATGTATATGGAATTATGATTTTTATTATTTGAAAAGTATATTTTTAAGGAGTCTCATATGGCGATGACATTTACTAAAGATAATTTTTTATCAGAAACATCGAGTGGTGTGAGTCTTGTAGATTTTTGGGCGGAGTGGTGTGGACCATGCCGAATGATGAGTCCTATAATTGATGAATTATCCAGGGAGTATGCAGGCAAAGCGAAGATTGGAAAAGTGAATGTAGATGAAGAATTTAGCCTGGCAGAACAATTTGGCGTTTCGAGTATTCCTACACTTGTGATTATAAAAGATGGAAATGAAGTTAAAAGGTTTGTTGGTTTAACACAGAAAGCGGTTCTTGCCTCTGCGTTAGATTCATTCCTTGAATAGTATTTATAAAAAAGTAGTTCTTTGTTCATAATAAATAATCAAAATACCATATAAATGAAGAGTAGTGCATATGAACCCGAAAGTAGTTGCTGTAGTAGGTGCTACTGGTTTAGTTGGCAGAAAAATGATAGAGACTTTGGAAAGTAGAAATTTTCCTGTTAAGTCGATAAAATTTCTTGCTTCAGAGCGTTCTCGAGGCAGAAAATTAGCATATAAGGGAGAGGAAATTTCTGTTGAGGTTCTGGATGAGAATTCATTCAAAGGGATTGAAATAGCCCTTTTTAGTGCAGGTGGTAGTACGAGCAAGAAGTTTGCTCCCATTGCGGTGAAGAGTGGATGTGTTGTCGTTGACAATTCCAGTGCATGGCGAATGGACCCAGAAGTCCCGTTAGTGGTGCCTGAAGTCAATGCTCATGAGATAAAAAATCATAAAGGGATTATTGCAAATCCGAATTGCTCTACGATTCAAATGGTAGTTGCACTAAAACCTATTCATGACTTTGCCAGAATACAACGAGTCGTGGTATCCACTTATCAAGCGGTTTCAGGGGCAGGGCAGAATGCGGTGCAGGAATTACTAAACCAGATGCAGGCGTATGTAGAAGGGAAGCCTCTGGAAGTGAAGGTATTTCCTCATCAGATTTTATTTAATTGTATCCCTCAGATTCCCCAGAAAGATGCTTTTGAAGCAAATGGTTATACCAATGAAGAAATGAAGATGGTGAATGAGACTAAGAAAATTATGGGGGACCCAACTATTCAGGTTACTGCTACCACAGTTCGTGTACCCGTAATTAATAGCCATAGTGAATCTGTAAATATACAGACAGAAAAGAAGGTAACTGTTGAAAAGGCACGTGAATTACTTGCCAATGCGCCGGGTGTCATACTGATGGATGACCCTGCAAAGCAAGTATATCCTCTGGCTACAATAGCGGTAGGGCGATGGGAAACCTTTGTAGGCAGGATTCGTGAAGACATTTCTCATCCCAGTGCTCTGGATATGTGGATTGTTGCAGATAATCTCCTTAAAGGTGCTGCATATAACGCTGTTCAGATTGCAGAGTATTTATAAGTTTGTTTTGAATAAAGTAGATACTTTTTTACGACTGTTATACGATGGTATAAAGTGGATAAATAATCGGACCGATTTTCTATAAGGAAAGGTGTTACTCCACATTTACTATTTCGAGTTGTATCTGGTTCACATAGGAAGTGAGGCGGAACCATTGTTCAATATTTCCATAAATCAGTGCAATATGTGTAGCATCTGCGATAGGTTGCCCTAATGTGGGGTCTATCGGTGTCCATTCTCCGATGAATACTTCCACCCATGCATGATAACCAAAGGCTTGTAATTCTTCACTCCATACCAATCCGATACATATTCTTGTGGGTATTCCAACTGCACGGGCAAGTGCGGTGAAAAGGACTGAATGTTCATTACAATCCCCCTGACGAGTTTCGAGGACAGTTAGAGCAGAAGGGATATTCGGGGATATTTTCTTTTCAATATTTTTAAAAACCCAATCATAAATTTTCTGACTCTGTTTCCAGAGGTCTTGCTCTGTTCCAACAATTTCTTTTGCTATTTTCTGGATTTTGGGATGTTCCGACTGGATTAAAGCATCCCCTATAAGCGTATTCTCCGGGATTGTCCGCATGATTCTTTCTGTTAGTGGAATGGATTTAGGTTCTGCAGGAGGATTGATAAAGTATCCTTGAGATGTTCTTACCTGGTATGTGGATACCGGAGGTTGATTGATATTCGTTAATCCATCAATCTTTACCCACATTTGTTTTGCTCCGCGAAAAGGCTTTATACCTTTAGGTTTTATGGCTGTTGCACTGATTATATCTCCTTTTTCGCTATCCGGAATATGTGCTGTTGTTTCCGTAAGACTTATTTTCTTGAGTTTTAATCCGAAAGGAGTTGTTACCTGGACAATTTCCTGGTCGGGAGTAACCCATACCGTTGATGTGAGCCCATTTAAGGTTACTGTCATCCGATAAGTATCAATAGTTTCTCCTGCAATTTGTAGGGTCTCTTTGCTCTGCGAAGTGATAATTGATTTCTGCACGGATCTGGAAAGTGGGTCGAACACATCTACTGTAATACTCTGTCCGGGTTCTAAAATAGGGGTATCCATCAGGGGTAAAGCAGGACCTGCAGTAAGTAAAAAGTTTCTGCCAACAGGTAATGTATAAGGAACGGTTTCTTTTCCTGTTATTACATCTCCTTTTAATTGATATCCATCATATTCACCAGATATTTTAATATCGCTCTTGTCGGAACGGAGTGATAATTGAAAATTTTCCAGTCCTTTCTTCTGACTAAACCATGCAAAGCCTCGAATAGATAAATTTACAGGAAATGAGAAAATGACTGTATCCAATCGGAATGTAATAGTCATTTTAAATGCAGGTCCGAAAGGACTCATCGGTTCGGGATTGGTTGTAATCTGTATATATCCTACTTTTTTATCATTGTTTGTATATACACCTACCCGCCAATCTTTATATTGTTCCCATCGTGTTTCGGGAAAACTCCATGTGGATTTCGTAAAATATCCTTCCCGGATAAACAATAAGGTCATCATAATGACCCAAAAAAGAACAATAGAAAGCAAAGTGATTATACGAGTTGTTTTCCGCAGCATTTCTTATATTTCTTTCCACTTCCGCAGGGGCAGGGGTCATTGGGTCCTACTTTAGGTCCTACGCGAATAGGCACACGTTTAGGTTTTTCTTCTTCTGCTTCTTCTGTTGTTCCACCTCCTGAAACAGATTGTCCTCCGAGGGCAAATCTTCTTGTATCAAAAGCAGAGAAACTGCGGTCGGCTTCTTTATCCGCCGCAATGTAACTATACCGTTGTAAATGAGCAAAGGGGTCATCCTCTATAGTTCCCCCTGTAGAGCGAGAAGGAATACTTCGCTTTTTGCGGTATTCCGGGTCTGTAATACGGAATAGCGATTGAATGACATTTAATTCGATGGACTGTATTAAATTCTGGAACAGTTCAAATGCTTCCTGTTTGTATTCCAATAAGGGGTCTCTCTGCCCATAAGCACGAAGTCGCACCGATTCTCGTAGATAATCCATTTCATATAAATGTTCAATCCACTTTTCATCTACTGCCCGCAATAGTACCATGAGTTCTAAATCGTGAATGCGTTTTCGGGCTAACTTTTTAAAGTTTACGGGCGGTAGAGAGTGACCTTCTTTTGTTTGTTGCTCATATTGCTTTTGGAGTTCTTCTTCAAGCAAGGTGTGTCGTCGTTCATATTCTCTTAACACCTGTTTAAAAATACTTTCACGCAAAGAAATCGGCTCTTCTTCATTATCGCCACTTAAATTGAAATCAGTATTGAATATTTTTTTCAATTGTTTTTGTAGACCTTCCATGTCCCACTCTTCCGGAAGATGGTCTTCAGGTGCAAACTGGTCAATTGCATCGGAAATGATGTTTTGAATCATTTCTTGTAAACGTTCTGTTACATCTTTATCTTCCAGAACTTCTTGCCTCATGGAATAGATATATTTTCTTTGTTTATCCATAACCTCGTCGTATTCAAGCAAGTGCTTTCGAATCTCGTAGTTGTATTCTTCTACCTGCCTTTGTGCTCGTTCAATGGAGCGTGAGACCATACGCTGGCTTAAGGGTTGTTCATCCATTTCACTATTACTACCGAACATATCCAGCAGTCTTTTAACACGGTCTCCACCAAAGAGTCGTGCTACTTCATCTTCAAGACTTACATAAAATCGAGTGGTTCCCGGGTCTCCCTGTCTGCCAGCACGACCTCGTAATTGGTTATCAATACGTCGTGCTTCATGTCGTTCTGTTCCAATAATATATAATCCACCTAATTCACGAACTCCTTCTGCTAATTTAATATCTGTTCCACGACCTGCCATATTTGTAGCGATTGTAATGGCGGATTTTTTCCCTGCGTTGGCAATAATTACTGCTTCACGTTCATGGTGTTTTGCATTTAATACCTGGTAATCATCAATACCTATATTCTCTAATAATTGGGCTAACTTTTCGGACTTCTCAATGCTGACCGTACCTACCAGAATAGGACGACCTGTTTCATGGATTTTTTTAATTTCTTTTACAACATAATGAAATTTACCATCTTCTGTTGCAAAAATAAGATCGTTTAAGTCTTCACGGATTAAGGGTAAGTTCGTAGGGATTTGAGTTACTTCAAGCCCGTATATTTTACTAAATTCCAGAGCCTCTGTTATGGCGGTTCCTGTCATACCAGCCAATTTTTTATACATTCGGAAATAGTTTTGATAGGTAATAGTAGCAATGGTCTGTGATTCAAACCGTATAGGCACACGCTCCTTGGCTTCTATGGCTTGATGAAGTCCGTCAGAATAGCGACGTCCTTCTAAAGCACGACCGGTAAACTCATCTACAATAAGCACCTCTCCATCACGAACGATATAATCTTTATCCCTATGGTATAAATTATGGGCTCGTATAGACTGTTCAAGAATATGGACAATACCGATATTTGTATCTGTGAATAAATCATCTACACCTAAAAGTCGTTCTGCTTGTTCCATTCCCTCATCTGTTATAAGCACATAGCGTTGTTTCTCATCTACTTCATAATGTTCCCCCTTACGAAGTCGTCGAACTACTTCATCTACTTTAACATAAATATCGGAACTCCGTTCAGGACGACCGGAGATGATAAGAGGTGTCCGTGCTTCATCAATGAGTATAGAGTCGACTTCGTCAACGATGGCATAATTTAATCCGCGTTGAACCTGCATATCTTTACGCACAGCCATATTATCGCGGAGATAGTCAAACCCAAATTCATTATTTGTCCCATAAGTAATATCAGCACGGTACCCTACCTGCCGTTCATATAAATCCATGTCATGCTGTATAAGTCCTACACTTAAACCTAAAAACTGATATATAGGTCCCATCCATTCTGCATCACGCCGTGCTAAATAATCATTTACCGTTACAACATGCACCCCTTCTCCTGTCAATGCATTCAAATATACAGGCATTGTGGCTACTAATGTTTTCCCTTCGCCGGTGACCATTTCTGCGATGCCCCCTTGATGAAGGACAATACCGCCTATTATCTGGACATCAAAAGGTCGGAGTCCGACAACACGTTTTGCTGTTTCACGAACTACTGCAAAAGCATGAGGAAGGACATCATCTAAAGTTGCTCCCTGAGATAATTTTTCTTTCAATATTGCCGTCTGTAAACGCAGTTCCGCATTGGACATTTTAACAATGCGTGATTCCTCTTCACGAACTGCATCCAGAAAAGGCAACAATTTGCGAACGGCTCGTTCTTTACTGGAACCAAAAACCCATTCGATTAATTTAAATATCACAACAACTTTTCCTTATTTTCAAACCACTTATTCTATTCAATATTCGTGTCTTTATTTTATATACAACGCATCAAATAAATAATTGAATAACGAAAGTATCAAAGTATCTTTTTATTACTATATTATAACTACTCTACACCTTACTATGCCTCAAATGTATTTACCCCCTGATTCGGTTGCTTACCAATAAAAAGGAACAGGCGGGAAAGGAGAAACTAATTCAATATCACGATGAAATATTCTCATTGTTTACAGGCATTATGCGAATCGTTACGATTTCCCCACCTTTCTGTTCTCTGTGCAAAATGGTAATGTTGTCCAGAGAACACTAAGAATATGTTAATATTTGATGAATTTACCGAGTTATTTTTGTTGTTTATTTATGCTTCTAATGTGCGGTCGTGTGTGAGGTTATACCAACCGATGCCTAATTTACGAAGTGCATATCCTGTCTCTTTTAGATAATCGCCATAGCACATCATCCAGTGGAAACCGACCATATCATTTGCCAGGCGATTGCAATCTCCTTCAATTTCAATATCTGTTTGAGACCTGCAGATATCAAGGAATGGATTTGCTTGAACTTTTCCACGAAAGCCAATCCACTTTTTGAACTCGAAATCGGGGTCAATCACAGTAACGGTCTCCCCAATTCGCATATCTACTTTCGGCGCTGCACCATAATCGGATTCGTAATGGGTCAAAATGTGTACCGGTTCAAGATTTGTCCCATCCATCTTACGCGGAGCGGTGCAGTGTGCAATGGTTACAACCCCATGATGAGGATAGGTTGGGTCTTGAAGGAAGACCGGTTTTGAACTAAGATAATGTAACAGGACACCGGAAGGAATTACTGCGAAATCGGATTCGCAAAATGCCATAGCACCGCGGTCATTAATCAAACTTAATGTCATACATGCTGTTGTCTTTGCTTTGGGTATAATGGTTGTCATACATTCGTTAACTGTAATGGCAGGAGCATCAAACTCATTCATAATTTGTTCAAATATTTCTGTAAGTATAAATGCATTTTCGAGGAAAGGTATCTCTGTTTCCATTGAGGTCCTGGGTAGATTTAAATATTGTTTCGTCCATATTTTTGCTTGCTCTCGAAGTTTGTTATCATTGAGAGCAGAATTTATCCGCTTATCTAATTCCGAATAGGGATAATCAATCAGTTCCATCTTAAACTTTTCTTTTGTCCGTTCCGGCGCTTTTTGACCACCCATACCCCAACCTGAAGGACCACCGATACAAACAATTTTACTACCGACTGTATTTTTTAATGCATATAGAGAACGCAACCGCCATAAAATATCATCATATTCGTCAACAACGACATCCTGTGGAGTAAGACGCGGTTCGCATAACTCATCTACTGTTTTTCTTAAAAATCGAGGACTGACAATTTCATACCAAAGATAGGCAGGTCCGGACCGATGACGAACAAAAACGATATGTTGCTTGTTATCACTAAAAATAGGTGCTATCTCACCTGTGGCTCCGTAAATAAGTGTTACATCCGCATTGGCTTCTCGTGCTTGTTTCTCTTCAGAAGGGGAAGAGACCGCCAACAGAGGTAGAATTTCCAGCGGGAATTCTGCTTTTTGTTTCATTTCTGATAGTTCTTTTTCTATTTGTTTACATTCTTTCTGAACATCTTCTTGTGTATGGAAACCACCCCAGGGACGCCAACTTGCCTGTTCCTGTCGTTTGTATAAATGGTATGTAAAGACGGGCTGAACAACCAGAGGTTTCTTTTTCGCAGAAGGAATGGGCTTGCTCAAATATTCCGATGAAGCATTTGCTAAAGCCGTGTCTGCATTTGTAGATAAGATAGCACTCGCACCTATGGTTGTTCCTCCTACTGCAGCGAGGAAGGTTCTCCGTGCCATATTGAGTTTCCCTAAATCGTGAATACAGCCACAGCAGGAATGGTGTTGATGTTTGTTCTCCTGTGTCATAAAATATTCCTTTTCAGTTATTATTATTTATATACCTCTATTGTATTTTATCTTTTATCTAAAAACAAACTTAAAGATAAGGGATTAGGCAGGTCTGACTTCTCAAAATCGTCTGGACTTCTCTACCCCATCGGATATGGTGGACTTGTCAGATAGGATTATAAATAGGTTATTATTATTGCCATTCTGTTAATGTAATAAAAATCTTTCTATGAAGAGAAAAGTAAATGTTAGACCCATATGTCCTTGCAGGAATTGCTGTGGCTCTTGCAATGGATGCGTTTGCAGTGTCCATTAGTATCAGTGCTCTGCTAAAAAATGTGCAACCGCGACAAACCTTTCGTTTGTCTTTTCATTTTGGCTTATTTCAGGCATTGATGCCTGTACTGGGATGGTATACAGGGAATCTTGTGGGACAATGGTTTCTGGCTTATGACCACTGGATAGCCTTTTTTATTCTCTGGGCGATTGGTGGGAAAATTGTATATCAATCCATATCGGATATTAAAGAGGAGGAAAAACAAATAGCCACAGAGCCAAAAAAGAATGACCCAACACGAGGTTTATCATTAGTTATGCTATCTATAGCAACCAGTATTGATGCGTATGCTGTCGGATTAAGTTTTGCTTTTATAGGTGTCTCAATATGGTTTCCTTCATTCTGGATAGGTATTACCGCAGGATTTTTGACATTGATAGGAATGCAATTAGGCAGTTATGTCGGTAAGAAATTTGGCAAAAGCATGGAAATTATCGGTGCAATATTATTGTTTATAATTGGCATAAAAATACTTATTGACCATTTATCCGGAACATGACAAAGATAATAGAAGGAGTTGTTGTATGCTTGTATTTGAACTTCCTTTAGAGGAATTGTGGAAATATCAGGGTAGAAATCCAAGACCTGCTGATTTTGATGAATATTGGAGAAAGGCATTATTGGAATTAGAGTCTATTGACCCGAAGGTGAAGCGAATTCCATCTCCATTTCAAAGTGAGGTTGCGGATTGTTTTGATTTGTATTTTACAGGTGTCCGTGGTGCAAGAATACATGCTCAATACCTTAGACCCAGAAAAAGGAATAAGCCCTGTCCTACCTTGTTTCGATTTCACGGTTACGGTGGAAACTCAGGTGATTGGTATGAAAAATTAGGTTTTGTGGGAGAAGGCTTCTGTGTGTGTGCCATGGATGTTCGCGGACAGGGAGGAAAATCTACAGAAACGGGTAGTGTTGTCGGAAATACATTGAAAGGGCATATTATCCGTGGTCTGGATGATGAGCCTGATAATTTGCTTTACCGGCATATTTTTCTGGACACAGTGCAATTAGTAAATATTGTTAGTGGTTTTGAAGAGGTAGATGAGCAACGCCTTGGTGCATATGGAATGTCACAGGGTGGTGCATTAACTCTGGCATGTGCAGGGCTTCATCCGCAGATAAAAAAGTTGGCACCTATGTGTCCGTTCTTGTGTGATTATAAACGGGTCTGGGAAATGGACCTTGCTTTAGAAGCCTATGAGGAACTTCGAACCTACTTTCGTCTATTCGACCCAAGACATGAAAGAGAAAATGAAATCTTCACAAAGTTGGGATATATTGATTGTCAATTTTTAGCAGAACGTATTCAGGGAGAAGTCCTCATGGCAATTGGACTAATGGACCAGATTTGTCCACCTTCCACACAGTTTTCTGCATTTAACAAAATAAAGTCGAAAAAAGAAGCAGTTATATACCCCGATTTTGCCCATGAGGTTTATCCCGGGTTTACAGATAAAATGTTTGAGTTTTTCCGCAAAGATTGGATTGCCTAACGAAAAAGGATGCAATGGATGGGAGAAACGAGGGGAAAAAGCAAGGAATCCATGAAAGAACTTTTACTCAAAAATAGTGGGATTTAATGCTCTTTCCTTGATAAAATTTTGAATGATTAAAGAGCAATTTTGGGGGAGGTAGGATTGCACTTCTTGAATATCGTTTTCGTTCAACAAAGGTTTTGCATAGGTTAAACGAAAATCACAAGGGATAGAACTATGTAATAATATCATCATAGTTTTCTTTATCAAATCGATATTAGCATCTACTCCTGTTAAATCTGTATATTTGTGCCACGGTGCTTTAATGTCCATAGCGAAATAGTCAATGAGATTATTGTGAATTAATTCCTCTATCAGTTGGGGATTTGAACCGTTTGTATCAAGTTTTACTTTATAACCCAATCCCTTAATTTCACTCACGAACTTCATCAAATCTGATTGTATTGTGGGTTCTCCACCTGTAATTACAACTCCATCTAACTTTCCTTTTCGTTCATTTAAAAATGCAATCAGCGTTTCTTCAGGAATAGGCGGTAAGAATAACTCAGGCAGTACTAATGATGGGTTATGACAAAAAGGGCAACGGAAATTACAACCTTGAGTAAAAACAATTGCAGATACACAATTGGGAAAATCGGATAAGGAAAATGGCTGAAAACCACCAATTTTCATAAGGTTAATATTCTACATCAGGTTAACAATTAAGGGTCTTAATCAATTTTATATCTTACTCGCAGTTCAAATTCTGCCCGTTTCCCTTCATTCCATTGACTTATAGGTCGCAAGTAACCCACAACACGCGAATAAACCTCTGTTTCTTTTCCACATTTGGGACATGATGGAAATTCGCCATGAATGTATCCATCCTGTGGGCACACTGTAAAACTGGGGCTTAAAGTAAAATAAGGAAGTTTATACCCTTCACATACCTTTTTTACAAATGCCTTGACCGCATTAGGATTGGCTACCGATTCCCCTAAAAAGATGTGCAGAACCGTACCACCGGTATATTGTGTCTGTAGTGGGTCCTGTAACTCAAGCACTTTGAAAATATCATCGGTATAATTTACAGGTAATTGTGTAGAATTGGTATAAAATGGGACACTACCATTTCGGAGTTGTTCCGTATTCGCAAAATGGGCATCCGGATAGCGTTCATAATCCAGACGAGCAAGACGATAACTGGTCCCTTCAGCAGGAGTTGCTTCAAGGTTATACAAATTACCTGTTTCCTGTTGGAATTCTCTTAACCGGTTTCGGGCATGGTACAGTACTCGGATTGCAAATTCTAAGCCTTCTGAAGTGCCAATATCCTTTCCAAGGAGATTCAGGCATGCTTCATTCATACCAATCAGACCAATAGTAGAGAAATGATTGTTCCAGTAATGGTTATATCGTTGATATACATTACGCAGGTAGAATTTCGTGTATGGATATAAATCGTTATCTGTTAATTGTTCAAGCACCTTCCGCTTCGTTTCGAGACTGGTGCGGGCAATATTTATCAAATTATCAAATCGTTCAAAAAATTCATCCTCATTCGCAGATAAGTAGCCAATTCGAGGCATATTGATGGTAACAACACCGATGGACCCTGTTAATGGATTTGCCCCGAAAAGCCCACCGCCTCTTCGTTCTAATGCACGCAAATCCAGCCGTAAACGACAACACATCGAACGGGCATCACAAGGGGACATATCGGAATGGATAAAATTGGCAAAATACGGAATGCCATATTTTGCCGTTACTTCCCATAAACGGACAAGGTCCGGGTCATCCCAGTTAAAATCTTTAGTAATATTGTAAGTAGGTATTGGAAAACTAAATACTCGTCCTTTTGCATCTCCTTCGGAAAGAACCTCAAGAAACGCCGAATTAAATAGTTTCATTTCGTTTGCGAACTCACCATATGTGGCATCTTGATATTCCCCACCAATGATAACAGGCTGATTGGCTAAATTGGCAGGTGGTTGTAAGTCCAATGTAACATTCGTAAATGGAGTTTGGAAACCAACCCGTGTTGCTACATTCAAATTAAAAATAAACTCTTGTAGTGCTTGCTTTACCTCACGATAATTTAAACCATCATAACGGATAAAAGGTGCTAAAAGAGTGTCAAAGTTGCTAAAAGCCTGTGCCCCTGCCGCTTCACCCTGTAAGGTATAAAAGAAATTAACAACCTGCCCTAATGCTGTATGGAAATGTTTGGCAGGCTTGCTCTCTGCTTTTCCCGGTGCTCCCTGAAAGCCATTTAATAGCAAATCTTGCAAATCCCAGCCTACACAATATACCGATAGCAAACCAAGGTCATGTAGATGCAAGTCTCCCGAACGATGTGCTTCTCGTACTTCTGGTGTATAGATTTTGTTAAGCCAATATACCTTGCTAATTTCACTGGAAATATAATTGTTCAAACCCTGGAGGGAATATGCCATATTACTGTTTTCCTGAACTTTCCAGTCCATCTTTTCAAGATAGCGGTCAATCAAATCTACATCCGCTTTATTGACCATCTCACGGATGCGAGCATGCTGGTCACGATAAAGAATATATGCCTTAGCGGTTTTCTTAAATGGTGACATTAATAAAATCTCTTCCACCGCGTCCTGAATTTCTTCAACAGTGGGATGTCCTTCTAATGGCATAGTTTGCAAAAGTGCCAATACACGAAGAGTTAAACGACGGGCAATATCTATCCCAAATTCACCGGTGGCTTTTCCTGCCTTTAAGATGGCTTGGGTTATTTTTCCTGCAGAGAAAGGAACCTTTCGCCCATCTCTCTTCAATACATGCGTGAACGGAACCAAGTCTGTAAAAATCTCAGCCGAACTTATTTCCCAATTCTGCATAGCCTACGCTCCCTAAATTAAACTTTTATTCATTTAAACTTTAATTTTATCACCCAAATCTAATATCCCCAAAAAATAAGGTTATTTTTTGCCTTCGGGTAAGATTTAGGAGGGCTAACTACTGTTTGATTAAATTTTCATAGAAAACAAAAAAGATAAAACTATTTTATAACAAACAGGACACAATGTCAAGTAGAATTTTATTCCCAATATACAATATATAGTAATATTAGGTGAATAAAATGTGGAAAAATTGTTCAGAATATCGTGGATAATGCTTTTGAAAACCTGTGGATAATCTGTGGATAAATAGGGGAAAAGTTACAAAAAATCTATAGTTTTCCATGCAAATCGTTTCTTATTTTTATTAAAAAACAATGTGTAAAACGGGTTTTCTTTATACACAAATTTTATCTTGATATTCAGTGTGCAAAACTTCGTTAAGATGGATAAAAATAAGTAACAGGATGAATAGGATTAGAATTAAAATGATGGAGATAGGGAAGAGGCAGTTATTTTAATTTTACAAGAAGATTTCTTTTGTTGTTTTACTCAAAGGAATCAGATTATTTTTCCTTTTTGGAGTAGGCAAAAACTTCAGTGAGCCATTGAAGAAAGGAATGTGTACCGGGAAATTCGGAAAGGCTATGAATGAGTATTTCTAATTCGCCACGGTCAAACCAGAAACCATGTTGATTGGGGCAGGTATCGTAAATGACCTGATTATTTTCGGGAAGGAAAACTTTATGCATATTGCTTCTGCAACGGGGACATTTTTTCTTTACTTCGTTAATTGTAGATGTTGTGAATAAACTTTGTTCGTCAAAATTGGCACCTAATATCCATTGCAATTCTTCTGCATCGAGCCAGACACCTAAACATTCCGGACAAAAATCCAGTTCAATCTGATTGTATTCCATGATAAGAAGTATTTGTTTTTTACAATTTGGGCAAAGCATGGGAGTACTCGCTTTTCTTTTTTAGATGCTTTTATTATAATAGCAAAATGGTTGCAAAAATAGTAATTGTGAGTTGTCCTATTGAAAGGAATCCGTTATGTCAATGAATCGAAGGGAATTTTTACAGGGAACAATTGCGACAAGTTTGTTATTGTCAAAAGTTCCGTTCTGCGAGACGGAGCATAAGGAATATAATGTGGTTATGCTGATGTCAGATGAACATAATCCACGATATACATCGGTATATGGACATCCTTTTGTGCAAACTCCGAATATGGAACGAATAGCAAAAAATGGTGTTGTTTTTGAGAATGTATATTGCCCATCGCCATTATGTCTCCCAAGTCGAAGTTCAGTGATAAGTGGATTATACAATCATGAAACGCAGTGTTATAGCAATTGCACATTATTTCTGGATAATTTCCCTAATTATGGTTCTATTCTGGCGGAACAAGGAGTGCATACGGTATATATTGGCAAGGCAGATGTGTATCGAAAGATAGAAGAAATGGGATTTAATGAGGTTTATTATGGTTGGAATCGTGGAACCCCCGGGGATACTTTTATTCAGCGAAAACCGTTATGTATCCGCAAAGGGACTGGGCAGGAACGAGCCAAAGGTTGGGGACCACGAGAGAAAGCACATCGTCATGACCAGTTAATGGTCGATACTGCGGTAGATTGGCTTAAAACGAAAGGAACACAATTAGATAAACCATTTGTTCTATGGGTCAATGTTGTTGCACCACATTTCCCTCATTTTACGGAGCCGAACTTCTGGGGAATGTATGAGGGGAAGGGCGATATTCCACAGTATGGACCAGACCAGCCTTCCGCACAACATCCCTATGCGGTTGATTTGCGAAATCATTTCGAAACAGACCAAATTCAGGGAGAAGATGTAAAAAGATTGAGACAGGGATATTATGGCTGTGTCAGTTTTGTAGATACGATGATAGGAAAGATTTTAGACACACTGGAACAAACAGGACTAAATAAGAATACGATATTTATATACACATCTGACCATGGAGAGATGTTAGGCAAATTTGGTATGTGGTGGAAATGCTCCATGTTTGAAGACTCTGCCCGCGTACCATTGCTTGCCTGTGGACCCGGATTTGAAAAGGGACGACGCATCCGAACACCAATAACCACTTTGGATGCACAGGCGGAGTTCTTCCATGCTACGAAACGGCAACGACCAAAAAATTGGAAAGGAACCGCTTTACAAAAATTACAGGAAGAGAATCCAGACCGTTTCGTATTTGCAGAATATCATGGGCATGGGACACGCGGTAGTAGTTTTATGGTTCGTAAAGGTGGATGGAAATTTATCTGGAACTCGGATGCACCTCATCAATTGTTCAATTTAGATGAGGACACGGAAGAACTTAACAATTTGATAAAAGACAGTAAGGTTAATGCCCCATCTGTTGTCCACGAACTTAATGATTACCTGCATTCTATCTGCGACCCTATTATAGAAACACAAAAAGCGGAGATGAAGATACAAAAACAGTTAGAAGAAATCCATCGTATAGAAAAAGGCTAAAAAGGCACAATACCTTCAAAATTATACCCAATCCGCCGGGTCATAGATTGCAACCAGTCAAAGAAAAGATATAAATAATTAATTCCCAAACGGACAGAAAAATAAAAACGAATTAATAAACATCGTCATTTTTGTATTTCAAAGTAAATTAAGGGATAGATAGGAAAATGGAATTATACAAATACAGTAAAGATATAGATATGTAAAATTAGACAAAAAAATCTTATATTTATAATATAATAAAGATAAAATAAAGTCGTATTATAGTTATAGTTGAAAGAATTAAATTTTAACTAATATTCAATTATGATTTTATTAAGGCGGATTTGATAAATCTTTTTATTTATATTAAATATTCAAAGGCATGATATGTCAGAACAATTATTAAAACTTTTTGAAGATAAAATACTTGTAGAAAAGATAAAGAAAAGATTACCTCACTTATTTCAAATTGCAGATATGGAAAGTTCAAGAGCGGGTAAAATTGGGATGGAGGTTGGCTCGGTTAGAGAAAAAATAATAGTGGCTTTACTTATTTATAAATTTGGGGAGAATAATGTAGAGACTGAAATTCCTGTTACTGAGCCAGAAGTAGATGTCAAATTGTTTGGTGAGCCGATATCTATGAAAACGATTACAGGAAAGAATTTAGGAGGAGTTAAACTTGTATGGACAGTTGATTCTGAGAAAGCAAAAGAATTCCTTAACAAATATTATCCTTACTGCGATATGCTACTTGTTCAAATTAATTGGAATGCTGAAGGTGGTTTTACTATATTCCATTAAGTGTTCAAAGAATGATTTTTGATGAAATGGGGAGAAAAAATTATATTAAACTTCCGAAACCTGGAACTAATCCAAGAGGGGTTGAACTTTCTAAAGAGGCACTGTCAAAATTACTTTACCATAAACAAACCAAAAAGATTGAAATACATTGGCAAAAGATAGCGATAAAGTATAATTCATATAAAAGGTGGATTGACATGTGGAAGGAGGAATAGATGGAAATTAACCGAAGGAAAAATGGCACAAAAACAAGTGCTTTCGGTTCGCCCGGAAGAATAAATCATGATGCTACTTCGTTTTATGCAAGTAAATTGTATGAAGGACTGCCTAAAGAAAAAAAATCTGAATATATTGAGAATTCCGTTCCCATTGAAGTTATAGATAAAATATTTTGTAAATCAAGTGAAAACATGGAGGAGTTACCAGAAAATAGTATCCATTTGATGGTTACTTCTCCTCCCTATAATGTTGGTAAAGAATATGACAAAAATCTTACCTTAAGGGAATATAGACAATTCTTAAAAAGGGTATGGCAAGAAGTTAAAAGGGTATTGGTTCCTGGAGGTAGAGTATGTATTAATATTGCCAATCTTGGGAGAAAGCCATATATCCCATTACACACTTTTATCATTGAAGATATGCTTGATTTGGGATTTTTAATGCGGGGTGAAATTATTTGGAATAAAAATTCCAGTGGTAGCCCTTCAACTGCATGGGGAAGTTGGCTTTCAGCAAAAAATCCGACACTTAGAGATATTCATGAGTATATCCTGGTTTTTTCCAAAGGTACATTCAGCAGAGGAAATCTAAATAGGAAAGATACTATTTCAAAAGAAGAATTCCTCGAGTTTACAAAAAGTGTTTGGTCTTTCTCTGCTGAACAAGCAACGAAGGTGGGGCATCCCGCTCCTTTCCCTATAGAACTACCTTACAGATTAATTCAACTTTATACCTTTGAAGGGGAAGTTATTTTAGACCCGTTTATTGGAAGTGGACAGACAGCAATTGCAGCAATAAGAACTGCCCGACATTATGTCGGATATGACATAAACGAAAGTTATGTAAATTTAGCAAATAAAAGGATTCAAGAATTTTCTTCAGAATTTCATGCTCCTCAACTATTCGATTTTAAGAAAAGAGCCGGTTTATAAATGGTTCTTCATTTATTATGATTTATGCGTTTTCAAATGATGTAAAGGAGGGGAAACCATTATTATAATGTTATGTGATATTATCAAACAGGTTAGTATCTTTATAAAATAAAAATGATGGTTTTTACTAAAAAGATTTATAAAATGGACCATATTCATTCTCTTAGATTATTGATAATATTGTTTATATTTGGAGCATATGGTTCTTGTTTCTCCGATGAAGCATGCGATTTTTTCGCTTTGCATGCGTTTGACCATCTGGATAAGTTTGATAAGCAAGCGGAACCTGCATATCAATGCGGGGTATCGGTTATCTATGCTACAGGTTTAGGAGTCTGTGGATATATGGGTATTCCTCCCGCTGAACAATGGGAGAACACTAAACGGGATGTCCATGAATATGTTCAGCATACAAAATCTTTAGGCATTCCTATACTCCTGGGTTATTTATGTTCTACTTCTATTGTCGGTTTAGAGACCTTTGACCGGTATTGACAACCTGAATTTAAACAACAATTCTCGAGCCCACCGGAAAAATGGCTTCAACAAGATGTGAAAGGTGCACCCCTTCGTTCCTGGTATGGAGGAGAGTATCACCCCGCGTGTATGAACCATCCGGATTGGCGAAAATATGAAAAATATCTCGTAAAGACCTCATTAGAAATTGGATTAGATGGTATTTTTTTGATAATCCGACGGTTCATCAACAAGGATGTTATTGCCCTTATTGCATGCAGAAGTTTTTACAGTTTCTTGAATCCGAAGGGGAAAAGGTTGAAGACACCTCGTTACATGCCTTGAGAGAATTAGCACAAAAGAAACCTATTGAATTCAAAAAGTTTCGTTGCACCATTGCTCGTGATTTTCTCTTAGAGATAAAGAATTATGCACGGGAGATAAATCCCAAAGCCCTGATTACTGCAAATAATAGTCTTAATACTCCCGAAGTGATATTTTCTCAATGTCATAGATATGCATATAATATATAAAAAATGAGCAAATCTCAGGATTTTGTTGTTATTGAGGATATGGGGTCAACTCCGCGTTGCACTTCACGGGGAAAAACGATAGAGTGTAGTTTTGTATACGATTTGGTACATTCTATTTTCGGACCGAAACCGTTAGTATCTGTAACTATAGCGAATGGGGATTATCATACTCCACCCCATCTTACAAATCTGGCGATATTCGAATGCTTTACTCGAAATACAAATTATATGCTCTGGCCTACAAGGGAAGAATCTCAACGCGGAAAAATGATTCAGGTAATTCGCCCCTTTGTGCAGTGGCTTAAAAAGAATGCTCCCCCAATAATTACTTCAAAACAGAGATATGATGTGTTGTTGTATTTTCCCTTTGAAGAATGGATTAAACATGAAGATTGCAAGGAATTAAATATAGCAAAACGACTAACTCAATTGAATGTTCTTTATATAGTTGCCTCGGAAAGTAATTTTGAAAAATATTTTTCGGAAGCAAATATCATACTTGCCTCTGAACCGGGATATATTCCACCCTCGTGTTCCATATCAATATCTGAACTGTGTAAGAGCAGTAATAAGGTATTTATAGATGCAGGTCAATCTTCCTTTCTAAAGGAATTATATTTACATCTTCCTCTCCCATTTTTAAAAATAACGGGGAATGGAGTGGTACGGGGTGTAGTACGCGAATCACCAGATGCTATTTTCGTTCTACTTTATAATTTAAATATTGAACGCATTTCCTCCTATGAAGATAAGGTAATACCTGCACAAGATATTTCTATTTCTGTTCAAGTTTCTAATCCTTCTATCGGTAAGGTATTACTATCCACACCTGAGAAGGAACAGGACATTGTGAATTATGAAATAACAAAATTAAGCGATACTAATACATACCTTACATTCCATATTGCAGAATTACCGCTGGTAGGTATTGCGATGATAAAACCTTGATAAGGGTTGTAAGAGGCAAGGTATTGAATGTTAATTATTTCCCATGTATTTTTTGGGGAAAATGTTTTTCCTTTCGAGCCATTGAGCGATATATTGGGCAATTATATTGGATTTTTCTTCAATCCCCAGACGAGTGGTATGACATACATCGCAGAAATGGTTTAAACCGAAATTGTTTGTGGAAGGTGCTGTCGGGTGTGCTTTGAAGTTAGGTTTGTATGCATACCAATGAACAAGCCATTGTGTTTCGTCCGTTATGGGAGTTGAAGGATGATTTAATGAGTATGGGAAATCGTCTTTTATTAATCTTGCAAGAAGAGTAAAACCATCATTGTTAGGTCTAATGTCTATATTATATTGCAGATTGTAAATCATCATATATTTAATCGCATGGAAAAAGGTTCTTCGGGTGGATGTTTTAATTTTTCTTTTAATACACCCCAATCAGGGTCATAATAACCGAAGGGAGTGCCTTGAAGCAGGTCAATAACAGCCCTTTCAATCAGAGGTTCACCACAGGATTCAATTAGATTCCCATTTTTATCAAATTGGGCTTCCATTATTCCATCTAAAGCTAACTCATATTCTTTTTTACATGAATAAGAAAAATTGCCCGTTTGTGTGTATGCATTATTTATTATTTCAGGGATTATAAGTTCATTTTTTGGTGATATATTAACTTTTGAGGAAAATTGTTTCTTTTGCTCTTCGAGGGTCTATCATTCGATAGACTTTTCGATTTTGCATATCGAAATAAGGTTTATATACATAATTTGCTAATTTTAGGCATATATGTGTCCCAACTTCCAGGGAGAGACAAATTAAAATAACCCATAGAGCAATTAGAAATGTGTAGTATATAAAAATATAAAATTTTTTCACTTGTTATAAATAATCTTTGTGAGTATTATACGAACTTCGTGTCTTGTGAATAAATTATATTTTTTCACTATTGATGTTTTTTTGCATGCAAGATTTTTTACTCACAAATTATATGAATTCCAACACATATATAAATAGATGAATGTATTTGCTTTGTTTATACTATCCTTCTTTTCGTACATTCAGATCTAACTTCTGCTACAAATTACAGATAGTATTGCTTTTTAGAAGTGTTATTTATGTTTGAAAGATTTTAATCCTGGGATGTATCAATATAGGGTGTCGGCAAAAGTGTCATATAATCGTTAAGGAAACCGCGATCCAAAAAGCATTCGATAATTGTCTTCCCTAATGGGTGTAAATCTGGAATAAGATATTTCTTTAATTCCTTATGAAAAAAGTTGTAAAGAATTTCGGCACCTTCGTCATAAGCCTCTTCACCTACTTCCGGCTGGAGGTAAGTTTCAAACAAAAAGTTTGGTAAAACTTCTCCTTCAATTCTTACCATTTTTAATGTATGTCCTAATAAGGGACAGCGAGAAGTGACCAATTGACTGGGTTTTAAACGGGCAATACCTCTTCGTGCGAGATATTCGCGTGCTAACCATTGGGGTGCAAATCCCACTTTCCATGCTCCTATATGTTGGTTAGGGCAAAGGATATGATAAACACGAGGACTGGCTAATATCTGTTCAAGGAGTAGATTGGCATGGTTTACATACTTTCCTGTAGCAAAGGGCCAGTAGGAGCCAACACCTTCGGAAGTCATTCCTTCTGTCTTGATAATGGATGGATTATCGTGTCCACGTGGTGCTACTAAACGCCATAACCAGCCTAATGCAGATGGCAAAAGGTGAAACATTCCAATAATGCCATAAGTAGGTTTTTCTTTTGTGCATGGAGGTGTTCGTACACCAAAACTACGAATATCAACAGGAACAGGTTTATTAACCACATTTGGCATAATACGACGAGGGACGATTACTCGGGGGTTGGGACAGGGTATGCCGGGTTCATCTTCTGTATGTTCCCATATCATAGCACGAGAATTCGGGACCGCATTAATATTCAGGAATAACAAAGGTTCTGGGGGTTGCGCGGTAAGTGCTTCAAAGGTGAGGTCCATTCCATATCTACCTATATGGTTTACACGAATAAACCAACCCTTTTCTGCATCAGTTACCGTAATTTTGCCATCTCCTCGCTGGAGAGAGGGGTGGCAAAGTGCCATATCATCGCTAACGGGTCTCAAAGCACAGGCACGAGGCAATTCTAATAAAATCTGCTCTTCTGTTTGGATATTTGTGCCTATTAAAATACGTCCATCTTCTTCACGATGAATTGATTCAAGCATTTCACTTTTTCCACCGCCACTGGCACCTTCATGCAAAATTGTTACCACATTATCATAGGGGGTAATTACCTGAACCGTGGAACTATGTGTTGTCAACCAGCCTTCCTGTTCTCCTAAATGAAGTAGATACCCATAAACTCCTTTCTTTGCACTGGGACCCGGATACAGGTTATAGGAAAAAATTTCGTAATATTCTTTCCCCCGGCGATGCACGACAACCTGTTTTTTATTAAAATGAGTATGACGGAACACAGGTGCGACATACATAATTAATTTCGGGTCAAATTTAGTAGTTAACACATCCCACGATACAATTCCTTGCAGTAGTGCCAGACCTAAAGCAAAGAAACCAGCATTAGCAGGGGCAATTGCAAGAGCATGTTTCCCTAATGCATCTCCACCTGCCATAAAACCAAACATTATTAATTCCTGATTTTGTAGCCAGACGAAAGTCTCTTTAGCAAGTTTTTCAAAAGGATAGCCAAATACATCTTCAAAGTAAGGTTTATCTGTTGGATATTTATCTCCTATAAATGTGCAATCGGGGTCCCTTCTTCTCATATACGGTTCCGTGTAATTGACACAGACACCATTCCGAACCCGATTTACTGTAACTTCATGATATTTACCCATTCCCGGCACATCATATTCAACCTTAAATTGGGCGTCAGGTTCTGAGGAGCCACAGGCTATTTCAATTAATTCATTGATAGTTGTTGCAATGGAGACTTTTTTAGATTTCAATAAAATGTTCTTTATTTGTTCAGGTATTTTGATACTTTTCCAGTTTTTTTCTACCTTACGCATAGGCTATTTCCTTTTATTACTTCACTTTGCTATTTATTAAAGAAAGTAGTATATCAAAAACAATTAAAATAAATTCACTTTTTCAATAGAATTTCCTGGAAAAAATAATTATTACATCCTTACTCGTTGTGGAATTAAAAGTTGATTTTTGAAAATCTCCATAAGTAGATAGAACGGATAAACCAACTTCATTAGAGTAATTTAACAATTCGGATAATGAAAGTTTTAATAATATATTTGATTCACTGAATAATTCATACTTCCCTTGAACCTGGGCAAAATAATTAATAGAAAGGAAAACTACATCATTGTCCGGGGTTAATGTCTTGATAATAGTTACTTTTTTACCATCTATTTCTTTTTGCATACATTTTGTTTGTATTTCTTTTATATCGGGATGACTGTAATTGAGAATTTGTAAAATAAATGTTCCATGAGATGATAGTAAGTTTTTTATTTGAGCAAAGAAATCATAGACATGTTTCCTGTCAGGCAACAGACATAGAGAATTGCCAAGACATAGAATAAAATCCCAATGCCCGATAAGGGGTAATTTAACAATATTGCCTACAATATAATGAATACTTTCCGATTGGCTTTGCTTTTTTGCATATTTTAACATGTCAGGACTAACATCTACCCCGATAACATCTGCTCCCTGTTCTGCAAAGAATCGAGAATGTACACCCGAACCACAGGCAAGGTCTAACACATGTACAGGTCGTCTATATTGTTTTAGGATTTCCAGCAACAAGGGGCCTTCTCGTGTTAATCGAGCCTTTTCATCAAATAGCAGTGGATAAAACTTAGCAATACGATTGAAACCCATATAAAAGCACTTTATTGTAATTAACACTGGATATTTCTATTGTATCAGAGAAATAATCAGGACTATAGGACAGAAACCATTCTTTACGAAAAAAAATCGAAGGATATTGTGCTATTTACTCGTGTCATTTTTAGGTAGAGAAATCAAAGCATCGATAGTTGATGAGGAAGTTTTTCTTTTAATATTGACAGATTGTTTTTGTTCTATTTTTTGA
The DNA here is from genome assembly GCA_049968235.1 of Candidatus Hydrogenedens sp. Classification (GTDB taxonomy): domain Bacteria; phylum Hydrogenedentota; class Hydrogenedentia; order Hydrogenedentales; family Hydrogenedentaceae; genus Hydrogenedens. Next base: position 243,624 of record JBMFRC010000001.1, on the reverse strand, counting down.
CCTATTAATTGTGCCAGTTTTCCCATAGATTGGTAGAGTATCTGAACTTCTGATTTTAAGTTCTCAACCGTTGAAGAACTTTCTTCTGCAACACCGGCATTTTGCTGTGTCCCTTTATCAATTTCTGTTATTGCCTTCGTGACCTGAGCAATCCCGTTAGAGGCAGATGCGGAAGTATTTGTTATTTCTTCCATTATATTTGAAGCCACAAGAACCCCTTCCACCATTTTTTGGAAATTTTCAGATGCATTATTGGTAATGGCACTACCTTGTTTAACTTTATCTACAGTCTGTCCAATAAGAGATGATGTTAATTGAGCCGCCTCACCAGCCTTCATTGCTAAATGTCGAACTTCATCTGCAACTACGGCAAAACCTGCACCTGCTTCACCCGCTCTTGCCGCTTCAACAGCCGCATTTAATGCAAGAAGATTTGTCTGAAATGCAATCTCATCAATTGTTTTTATAACCTTAGATGTCTCAAAACTGACATTCTCCACTTCTTTCATATATGTGCTCAAACTCTTAATGGAATCTTCCACTTTTTTAATCTCTACTAATTCGTTCTGGATTATTTGATTTGCTTTGAAAGAATTGTCTGCACTTTTCTTCCCGATAGAGGAAAGTTCTTCGAGTGTAGAGGTTATTTCTTCAATGGATGCTGCCTGTTCAGAAGTAGATTCCGCAAGGATTTGACTTCCTCCTGTTAACTCCTGAACCACGGATAAAACAGATAATGCAGATTCCCGAAGAGTATCTGTAATTTCATATATATCTTTTGCTACTTTTCGAATAACATACAAAATAATGAAAGCGGATATAAGAATGATACTTACGCTTATTATAATATTATTTCTCGTAGTTCTAATGATTTTTAGCATACTCTCTTTCCCCAACTGAATAGGAGCAGATTCAATTTTTGTAAAAGTATCTCGACCTATGAGATTTAAGGAAGATATTTTCTGGTCTAAAATTTCTAAATTACCAATATATTTGACCGTTAGTTCATTCATTAATAATCCTGCTTTTTTGGCATTTACAGGTAGTTGTGCAAAATCTGTATTCTTTAATCTCTCTATATCTCTATCCACATTTTCAAACAAAACTTTGAAAAAGTTCATAATCTCTTCTCGGGCGGTAAAGTCATAAGATAATCTTTCGGATATATTGAGTAATTTGTAATTAGTGGTTGTATTTATTAAAGCCCCAACAATAACCAACTTTTCTAATGTGGTTACTTTACCTTCTTCTGCCGGGTCTGTAAGTCTTTTTACCACTTCATTAATGTAAGTATCAGATTGCAATATATTTTCATCAGCCGTTTTCTTGACATCAGCTTTTATCTGTAAATTATTATTCCGTATTGTGTCAATTTCCGAACAGAGTTGTAGTATATCTTCAATTTCTTTCTTGAAAGGGATGAAGAAATCATTTTTTATTATAAGTTCTTTTTTGTTTTCTATTTCTGAAATCGGAGTCCTATTAGATATAAAACTATCTATTACTGTCCAGAACTCGTTAAATTGGTGACTCGCCTCTGCCGATGTATTTATATTTTTTGAAAGAGACTCAGCCAAATTTTTACCGTAAAAGAACAAGATACTCTGAATAATAATTAATATTATGTATGTTAAAATTACTCCGAACAATAGTTTTCCTTGAAAACCTTTAAATAGCATAGAATTTTTCACTTTAGTTAATCCTTATTTTAATGTTAATAAAAATAGAATAATAATAAAATAATAAATTATAGCTGATAAAAACAAAAATATGATAAAACCTCTTTTGTTGAAACTTTTTTCTTTTCATAATTTATTCTAAAAAAATAAGGTATTTTAAAAGTTATTCTGTTATAGTTTTTTAAGAAATCATTAACATGATATTAAATTTTAGTAAAATATCCTGAAAAATAAACATAGATATAGATAGAAGAGGTTATTATGCAAGCAGAAGTTATTTTGCATTGTAATGAAATTAATCGGTGTAATCAACGAGGAGGACGAATGTTCTCCATTTTTGACCTGTTAGAACGAGAAACACTAAATATAGAATTAGCCAGTTTTGCCCTTTATCGAATTAGTCAGGGGGCATCGTTCCTTGTAGGCGCCAATCCGGGGGGAGCAGGAAAAACAACAATAATGGGTGCTTTACTGAATTTTGTTCCGATAGATGTCCAACTTGTATCTGCCTCAGAACAAGAAATTAAACAAGGAATAAAACAGGGGATTACTAATAAGAAAAAATGTTATATATGTCATGAGATTGGAGCAGGACATTGGTTTGCATACCTCTGGGGTTCCGCATTGCAAAACTATTTTGTACTATTAGATTACGGTCATATTCTTGCTACCAATCTCCATGCGGATGATATAGACGAAGCATATGACCAGATATGTATTCAAAATCGGGTTCCTGATGGTTATTTTCGTCGAATTAATTTAATGTTCTATATCCGTGTTCTTTCAGGATACCGAAGAAGAATAGATAAGGTATATTTCTCTCAAGGGAATATTGCACATGAGTTGATTTATGATGCAAAAAAACAAGTAAATTTGATTAATAATTATATTGAAAATCCAGATTATTTTAAGAAATGTCAGGATTTCTTATGTGCACATAACGGGAAATTACATACCATTGAGGAAACACGACAGGAGTTATTGCCATTTTTATCTATAGAAACGCCAAAATTCTAAATTAACAAAGATTTTTTTGCGAAGTAATTCAGAAATTGTACCTAATTAATTATAAAAGAAATCAATTTATATGCGTCAGGAGGATAAATGTTGTAATATTATCCATTTTATTATCGAGTAAATTGGGAACAGTTTTCTAAAAGATGATGTGTTTATTTAGAAATTTTAATATGTAGTTATTCGCTTTTACCGGGTTTACTGGCAGTGTATAACAATACAGCACCGCGGTTGAATTCTGTCCATTTTGCATTTGTAAAACCTACTTCTTCTAATAATAAAGAAAAGTGATTATGAGAAGGAAATTTGCATATTGTTTCGCTTAAATATCGGTATGCAGAAGGGCAACCTGTCCAGAAACCACCTATATATGGGAGCAAATATCGCAAGTAAAATAGGTATATCGTTCTCCATAACCCTTTTTGGGGAAGACCAAATTCAAGAATTAATACCTGTCCTCCGGGTTTCAATACACGGTAGATTTCTTTCAATGACAGAGAAACTTCTGATACATTGCGTATTCCGAAAGCCATTGTTACTACATTGATGGTCTCGGATTTGATGCCCGGATATAGAACATCCATAACAGCAAATAAGTGCTTCTGTGTATTATTCGGAAGTTTCTCCATCCCTTCCCGTATCATCCCTACGGAAAGGTCTATTCCAATAACACAACCCAAATCAGGAAAGAATTCTCGAAAAGTTTTTATAACCTCTCCTGTCCCTGTTGCAAGGTCTAATAAAAAAAAATCCTGTCCTTTTTCTATCTGAATTTGACGAACAAGTTCCCTTCGCCAATGAGCATCCTGACCAAAAGATAATAAATGGTTTGTTATATCATATTTACGAGCAATTCGATTAAACAGTCGGAAAATTTCTCCCCTTTGTCGTAAATCCATTTCAGGGTTATGGTTATTATTCTTTTCTTGTTGTTTAATCATAACTTCCTCTTATTAAATTAGATAGAGTATTCTTTGATTATCCGTAAATCCTGCTTTTTATAAGATTTAAAGATTTTTTATAAAATTATTTGCCATATAAAACTTTAATTTTATATTTTTTCACTATAAAATTTTGTTATGAGAACTAATTCTTGAAGTTTAAGGTTATATTTTGATATAATAGATTATGTTTATGTGTCGCAACTGGCGATTTAAGTGGAATAAACCACAAGGGAGCGACAAAACCATAAAAGGCGCCGTTCGCCTGGGCGTAAAATTCGTTTATTTAATCATAATTGAATACCATAATAACATATAATTAAATGTGTTGTCACTCATAGGAGAAGTTCATTGGATTTGAAGAAGACTCCACTTTTTGAGTGTTGTGAAAAATCAGGCGGGCGGTTTGTAGATTTTCATGGCTGGTATTTACCCATTCAATTTGAAGGAATTATTGCGGAACACCTACATGTCCGTTCCCACGCGGGTATTTTTGATTGTTCTCACATGGGAGAATTTATTATCCATGGTCGGGATAAAATTGCTCATTTTTCATTTCTCACTTGTGGTGATTTTTTACCTCTTCCTGTAGGAAAATGCCGATATACTGCACTATTAAACCCTGACGGTTCTATCCTTGATGACTGTGTGGGGATTAAATTAGATGATGAAACTTTATTTGTGATAACTAATGCGGGACCTTTAGAAGAGGTATCTGCTTTATTATGTAATTCTGATGTTCATGCAGAAGATATTAGTCAACGCACTGTGAAAATAGATATTCAGGGACCTAAAAGCTTAGATGTTCTGCTTCAATCAGATTTCAATTCACAAATTAAAGAATTAAAGTATTGGACAGGTGGGAGATTAAAATGGAAAGATGAAAATATCATAATAACACGTGCAGGCTATACCGGCGAGTTAGGTTATGAACTTTATCTTCCCCTATCCATAGGTGCTGACATCTGGGAAAAGTTAGTATCCCATTCAGAGGTAAAGCCGTGTGGACTGGGAGCCCGTGATACATTACGAACAGAGATGGGTTATCCCTTAAATGGGCAGGATATCCTTCCCGGCACAACTCCATTAATGGCTTCTATGGACCGATTCATTGATTGGGAACACGATTTTATTGGCAAAGATTTTCTTTTGCAACAAAAAAACAGGGGCGACTATCGTGTTCTAATGGGAATAAAAACGCATACGCGACAGGCACCCCGGCACAATCAGAAACTTGTCTTTCAAGGTAGCGAGGTAGGAGAGGTTACCAGTGGTACCTATGGCCCCAGTGTTGGAGTTGGTGTCGGTTTAGCTATGTTAGATAAACAGGTCGCTATCCCCGGAACAGTTCTGCAGGTTGCAGGACGTCCTTTACAGGTTGAGGTATGTAATGTCCCCATTTATCCAAACGGAACTGCCCGAAAAAAGGTCTTATAATAAATGTGTTGTGTAAATGTAAAAAAATTTAACGCCCCAAACAACAAATAAGGAGAACATGCTATGTATCCAGAGGATGTTCGCTATACAGAAAATCATGAATGGATTGGGGAAGAAGATGGATTGTATATTGTAGGTATCTCGGAGTATGCACAGGAGCAATTGGGCGATGTTACTTATGTCGAATTACCCGAAGTGGGCAGACATGTTCGACAAAAGGAACCTGTGGCACAGGTAGAATCTGTAAAGGCGGCAGAGGATATTTATGCCCCTGTTACAGGTGTAATCGTAGAGGTTAATGAGGCATTAGAAGGGGAACCTGAACTCATTAATCTTGACCCCTATGGTAAAGGTTGGTGCTTCAAGATGGATGATATTGACATCGCTCAGTATCGCCGATTGATGAACCGTGAAGCATACGAGAAATATCTCAAATCATTATAATCTGTTGTTTAAAATTATCACATTTGAATCTTGATATTTTCATCCAGAAGGAAATTTGTTTTTATTAAAGTTAATATGGTTTGAGGAATATATTATGGCGTGGATTCCTGTAACTCAAAAAGATGAACAAGAAATGTTGCAAACCATTGGTGTTTCGTCGGTTGATTCATTATTTGAAGATATACCTCCATCCCTTAGATTACAATCCTGGAACATCCCCGAAGGTTTATCAGAAATAGAAGCATATCAACATCTGGAAGTATTAAGTAAAAAAAATGAGACGGATTGTATTTCTTTTATCGGTGGTGGTTTTTATGACCACTATATCCCTGCGGTAGTTGATTACCTTGCTCAACGGGGAGAATTTTCTACAGCCTATACTCCCTATCAGCCGGAATGTTCACAGGGAACACTTCAAGCCATTTATGAATATCAGACTGCTTTGTGCCGGTTGACAGATATGGAAGTAGCAAATGCTTCTTTGTATGACGGCGGAACAGCCCTATTTGAAGCAATTATGCTTGCAGTTCGTGTTACCGGCAAACGAAAAGTAAAAATCATACCGGGGTTAAATCCCATTTACGAACAGATGATACGCACCCACACGGCAAACCTTGAATTGGAATTAGAATATGGAGATGAACCTGAAGGTTGTGCTTGTGTTGTTGGTGCGACGCCTGATTTTTTTGGAAACATACATGATTTCACTGCCCTTGCCCAGAAATGCCATTCCGCATCTGCCCTTATGATAATCCAATTTTATCCTATTGCCCTAGGCATTATGAAGACACCCGGTGAGATGGAGGCAGATATTGCTGTGGGTGAGGGACAGAGTTTAGGATTACCCTTAGGGTTTGGAGGGCCTTATTTAGGATTGTTTACAGCAAAGAAGGAGTATATCCGAAAGATGCCCGGGCGTATATGTGCGATGACAGTTGATAAACAAGGGAAACGCGGTTTTGTTCTCACTTTACAGGCAAGGGAACAACATATCCGACGCGAAAAAGCCATGTCAAATGTGTGTTCCAATCAAGCATTATGTGCTTTGCGTGCTTTGATTTATCTATGTGAAGTAGGAAAGCAGGGATTGATAGAAGTGGCTCAGGATTGCTACTCCAAAACAGAATATCTGAAAAAGAAATTAAGTGTATTTGTACCGATAGTAAATTCTCAACCTACTTTCAATGAATTTGTTGTACGTCTTCCTATCCCGGCGGAAAAAGTTATTGCAAAAATTAAGGAAAGCGGGATATTGCCCGGTATACCTTTGAAACCTTTATTAAAACATTGTAAACAACAAATGACTTATAAAGATATAAATGGAAATAGTTATGGAGAAGAGGGCGATTTGCTTATAGCGGTAACGGAGAAAAGGACACAAAAAGAATTAGACAGGCTCGCCGAACTTATTCAGATAAATATTTCATAGGAGTAATTATTGTATGGATTTGATTTATGAAAAATGCAATCATCGGCAGGCGTTCTCTTTTCGCAACAAAAAGGAACTGAATGTTCCATTTCCTCAAGAATTAAAGCGACAAAAATCCGCAGAACTTCCTGAAGTTTCAGAATTGGATGTTGTCCGTCATTTTACACATCTCTCACAGAGAAATATGGGGATAGATACAAACTTTTATCCCTTAGGTTCCTGCACAATGAAATACAATCCTAAAATTGCAGATGTAGTTTCATCCCTTGCAGGATTTACCCAATTACATCCACAATTACTCTATTCGGAAGTATATCTTGACTGTATTCAAGGTGCTCTGGAATTGGTGTATCATCTGGAACAATTATTAAGTGAAATTTCAGGTATGTGTGCTGTTTCTCTCCAACCTATGGCAGGGGCACATGGGGAATTGACCGGCGTATTGATGATGTCCGCTTATCATAAATACCATAAAAATACGCACAAAAAAATAATACTTATACCCGACTCTGCTCATGGGACAAATCCTGCCAGTGCGGCGATAGCGGGCTTTCAGGTGCAGGAGGTTCCCTCTAATTCACAAGGGACTTTAGATTTAAATCATTTCCGTGAAGTTATGAACGATGAGGTTGCTGGTATTATGTTGACCTGCCCGAATACACATGGCTTATTTGAAAAAGATATTCATGAGATTGCTGACCTTGCTCATAAACACGATGCACTGCTTTATTACGATGGTGCCAATCTAAACGCTATTATAGGACAATGCCGACCCGGAGATTTGGGGTTTGATGTGATGCATTTTAATCTTCATAAGACTTTTGCAACTCCTCACGGAATGGGTGGTCCTGGTTCGGGTCCCGTTGGAGTTAATGAACGATTAATGGAGTTCTTGCCGGGTCCCAGAGTAATAAAGAATGACGGTAATGGTTTTAGCCTTGAATACCCCAGAAATAGCATTGGTAAGTCGGCACCCTTTTTGGGTCATTTTGTAGTTGCAGTACGTGCTTATGTCTATATTTTGATGCAAGGGAATGAAGGACTGAAGGAAGTCAGCCGAAAGGCAGTTCTCAATGCCAATTATGTGTTATCACGACTTCGTTCTGCTTTTCCACCTGCTTATGACCGTTTATGTATGCATGAATGTGTGCTTACCGCTATGCCTTATCATGATTGGGAAATAAGGGCTTTAGATTTTGCCAAAGCATTGCTTGACCGTGGATTTCATGCACCAACAGTCTATTTCCCATTAACTGTAAAAGAAGCATTAATGATTGAACCCACAGAGACAGAAACAAAGGAAACTCTGGACCGGTTTTGTGATACGATGCTGGAATTATCAGAACTGGCAAAAAACAACCCGAATGAATTGAGAAAAGCACCTGTAACTACGCCCGTTCAACGGTTAGATGAAGTTAAAGCGGCTAAGGAACTTAATGTTGTCCGCCCGTTAAATGCGTCCAGAATATAAATAAAGAAGGAGACAATGATGCCTGCACCCAGAAAACCTAAATTATTAGATGGGGTCAAACTTAGCGAAATTATAAAGTTAGAATTAAAAAATAGAATTGAAGGATTAAGACAAAAAGGGGTTATTCCCGGTTTGGCAGTAGTTTTAGTAGGAGACAATCCTGCCAGTCAGATTTACGTTCGTAATAAAAGAAAAACATGCGAAGAATTAGGAATTCGCTCCTTTGCATACGACTTGCCCCAACAGACTTCCGAGTCAGATTTACTTAAATTGGTAGATAAACTGAATTGTAATAGAGAAGTGCATGGAATACTTATCCAGAGCCCTCTGCCTAAACATATCAATGAAGAAAAAATCCTGGAAGCAATTGACCCGAGTAAAGATGTTGATGGATTTCATCCTGTTAATAAGGGCAAATTGCTTAATGGGCAGGACTGCTTTGTGGCATGTACCCCTGCCGGTATACAGGAATTGCTTATACGATATGGATATAAAATACAGGGGAAGCATGTCGTTATTGTAGGTCGTTCCAATATTGTAGGGAAGCCTTTATCTGCATTATTAGTTCAAAAATCGGAAGGTGCTGATGCTACCGTTACGATTTGTCACTCGCACACACGAAATTTAAGCAACATTACCCAAAGTGCAGATATACTGGTTGCAGCGATGGGAGTCCCCGAATTTATTCAAGGTAGAATGGTAAGTGAAGGATGTGTGGTTATTGATGTGGGAATGAATCGTATTCCTGACAATACCAGGAAATCAGGTTATCGTTTGACGGGTGATGTTCATTTCCCCAGTGTTTCCAAAAAAGCAAGAGCCATTACACCGGTTCCCGGTGGGGTTGGACCTATGACTATTGCCATGCTTATGAAAAACACTGTAAAATCCGCCGAAAAATCTCTTACATCTTTCCCGGAATAATCTGATAATATTTTTTTGGGTGTGAACTATGAATAATTTTGAGCCTGATAAAAGACACTATTTTAGTAACGGACAAGTGTCTTTTCTACCTTATCCCGTAATTTCTTTCCACATAAGACCTCGATAAGTGTGAGTGCAAAATCCATAGCAACCCCTGGACCTCTACCCGTGATTATATTCCCACTTACAACGACCTTTTCGTCGCAAATATCTATTTGAGGAAAATTTTCTTTTTTTATAAAGCCCGGGTATGCTGTGGCTTTCTTTCCATCAAGCAAACCAATTTGAGCTAATATATGTGGTGCAGCGCAGATTGCAGAAACATATTTTCCCGCATTTGCCATATTTTTTATAAGATTGACTACTCTTGTATCATTTGCTAAGTGGTCTGCACCTGGAAGCCCTCCGGGTAAAACAACCATATCAAATTCTTCATCCAATACCTCATTTAAAGTTTTTTGTGCCATTAATATTGCACCATGACTGGCATGTATTACTTTTTCATTATCCAGACATGCTGTGGTTACTTCAAGGCCTGCTCGATTCAGCAAATCAATTACCGTTACCGCTTCAACCTCTTCGCATCCTTGTGCAAGCAATACCAGAACTTTTTTCATATTCCATATCTCCTTTATTATACAAATACAGATTATATCGTATTAAGCCCATTAAAAACATTCCTAGTAAAGTATGTCGCTCCGACAAGTTGGTTCAGTCAGACCCGTCGGACATTCATGTTGTCCAGTCAAAGATAAATTCGTATAATCATAAAAAGGATACATATCAGGAGGTGTTATGCTTTCTATTTTTTTTTACTTTATTTTATTGGCTCAGGATGGTGCAAACAAACCCATGATAGATTACTATGCTTCTCTTGCTGGGAAAACAGAAAATCTCCGCATTTTTCTTATCGCAGACCCACAAATAGGTCCTGCTGATAGTCCTGTTGGATTTGAACGGGAATTGGAACAAACACTGCAGAAGATGGTAAATACAGCAAATCAGGAACAGGTAGATTTGATTGTTTTTAATGGTGACCTTGTTGCTTTTCCCCGTCCCGATTATTTTTCAGCATTTGAAAATGCAGTTCGACCTCTAAAAATACCTATGGCATTAGTGCATGGGAATCATGACGGGAAATATGACGATGGATTGTTTTTATCCATGCAAGAACGGTTATGTGGGTTCCGTTTGCCTAATTATGCCTTTAACTGTGGTGCATGGCGAATTGTCGTTCTATCCACACCTGATTTATTGGAAAACAATAATTTTGATGAACAGATAGCATGGTTGGATAACGAACTTCATGAAGTATGGCGAAGTCCTGTAATGGTATTTTTACATTATCATTTATTACCCGTAGGACTGTCCCAGTTAGAGTATTACACTTATCCTAAGGACAGAAAAAACAAATTATTAGACACAATAGTGCGATATGGTAATGTTCAATATGTGTTTATGGGGCATGTTCATAACGGTATTAAAGCATCTGTTCGGACAGCATGGGAATATCAAGGGACAAAATTTGTTGTTCTGCCCACATTAGTTCCCGGAAGAGCCTTTGGCGAAGAGTATCCGGAGTTTAATACGCAGAAAGACCGGGGATATTTTGTGGAAGCGGTTCTTAACGGTTCTGATATGAAATTGGTAGGTCGGCAATTAGAAGTTGATGCAAAGCATGAATATCCTTCCCATTTCCCGATATTTACGAAAGATATGGACCCCCGTTCATTTCTGCACTGGAGCGAGATGCCATCGTATAAGGAAATTAAAAATGGTGATTTTGAACGAGGTTTAACCGACTGGTTATTTCCTATACGCTATACATCAGAACAGGAACCGGGGTTTATACACGAAATACGAAAATGCGGCTTATTACCGGGGGAGCAATCCCTGCACTTATTTACCCGATTCAAAGGGCATGCATGGCAATATGATGAAAGTATCGACGCTTATCAGGTTTTGCAAATACCCGATAGCAGTGCAAGTCCCGTTGTTAAAATACGATATTACATTCCGAACAGTGAGAAAAGTTTTTTGGGAGGTGGGTTTATACGAGTTGCTTTGTTTAAAGATAGAAATTTCTGCTGGATGTGGGTAGGCCATTGGGGAGCACGCGAAGAGCGGGTTAAACATATCCCAAAAATTTGGGCGTATCATGATGGAATACCTGCAAAACCTCAATATTTAGAAAAATACAGAGAAGAAGGAAAATTTATCACTATGATGTTGCCCGATTATGGTTATCGTTCCCATCATATAACACTTAATATACCCGAACTTGTCCATTCCTTATCGCCCGGTATGACTTTTCAATCTCTGTCTCCCAATACTATGTTAATCATGTTGGGGGTTTGGTGTGGGAATGAAGAAGGCTCGTTTAGTGGGGCATGGTTTGACGGAATCAATGTGGACTGGAATGGAGAAGGAGCGTCTATTATTGACAATCTACCTATAAAGAAAGAAGTGTTTTCTCTACCCTTTTTATATAATCGCTGGTATACTACTGGATACGACAAATAAGATTTTAATTCGCAACTGATTGGATTAATTGTTTTGATGTATATTAAAATGGTGATATGTAAAAAAGGAAAATTTAGAGGTATGTGTATTTTAAAATTAAAACATTTCTATTCAAGTTTAATAGCCATTTTTCTATTTATTTTAATCATTTCTTGTTCGGGAAAGAAAGAAACAACAGGAGCGGAAATAACAAATCGGATAGTTGTAGGTGCTTCTTTATTGACCCAGACACATGTTTTTTATCAAGACCTGGCAGGGGCAATGAAAGAGACTGCGGAACAAAAGAATATCCAGGTAAAAATTCAATATGCAGAATTTGACCCACGCAAACAAAATGACCAGATAGAAATGTTCATTCTCCAGGGGGTTCAGGCACTGGTAGTAGCCCCTACTGATTCCAGTGGAATGGCTCCAATTATAAAACAGGCTATGGAAAAAAAAATCCCTGTGTTCACTGTAGATATTGCTGTTAAGGACACCGATGTAATTTGTCATATAGCATCAGACAATTATCAGGGAGGGAGTTTATTAGGAGAATTCCTGGCAGAGGAATTAAAAGGACAGGGAAAAGTTGCTATTATTGACCATCCTATGGTTACTTCTGTTCAGGAACGGGTTAAAGGTTTTGAAGATGCGATTGGGAAATATCCCGGAATTCGTATAGTTCAAAAAGTGCCGGGAGAAGGGCAACGAGATAAAGCCATGCGTTCTGCTCAGGATTTAATTGCTTCCCGCTCTGATTTAGATGCTATCTTTGGAATTAACGATGATTCCGCTTTAGGTGCTCTGGCTGCAGTAGAATCTGCTGGATTACAGGAGAAGATTAAAATTGTCGGATTTGATGCAACACCGGAAGCATGTAAAGCAATAAGTGAGGGTAAAGCATTGATTGCTGACATTGCCCAGTTTCCCAGAGAAATAGGTAAAACAGCAAGTGAAACTATTGCAGAGTTTTTTCAGGGGAAAAATATTCCCTCTGTAAAATATATCCCTGTAAAATTAATTACCCGTGAAACATTATTAGAAGGGCAAAAAAATGAGTGATGTATTACTTGAAATGCGAGATATAACGAAACGGTTCCCGGGTGTCCTGGCATTAGATAAGGTGCAATTAGAGGTTCGTTATGGAGAAGTTCATTGTCTTGTAGGAGAAAATGGAGCCGGGAAATCAACACTCATGAAAATATTAGCAGGTGCGGTTGCTATGGATTCGGGGCAAATTTTTCTCGAAGGGCAACCAATACAAATTACCTCTCCCTACCATGCCCAGCAATTGGGAATTAGCATGATATATCAGGAATTTAATCTTATTCCCTATTTAAGCGTTGCGGAAAATATCTTCCTGGGTAGAGAACCGCGTATTCCTAAAACACCGTTTATTAATTGGCAACAGATGTATGCAGGGGCACAGGAAGTATTAGAGCGTGTTGGATTAAAATTGGATGTACGACTTCCCGTGGCGGAATTGAGTATTGCTCAACAACAAATGGTAGAGATTGCTAAGGCTTTGAGCATAAAGGCAAAAATAATAGTAATGGATGAACCTTCGGCAACTTTGACAGACCATGAATTAAAGACTTTGTTTGAACTTATCAAAGTATTAAGACGGCAGGATATCGGAATTATCTATATTTCACATCGGCTTGAAGAACTTTATGAAATAGGGAACCGTGTTACAGTGATGCGGGACGGTCAGTATGTAGGAACCCATAATGTTTGCGATGTAAGTCGTGAAGATGTTATTAAAATGATGGTTGGTCGTGAACTTACAGATGAATATCCCAAAATATTTCTTCCTCGTGGTAAGGAACGATTACGAGTGGAAGGATTTACCCGTAAAGGTGCTTTTTTTGATATTAATTTCTCCGTATATTGCGGGGAAATTGTAGGTCTTACAGGTCTGGTTGGAGCCGGTAGAACAGAAGTAGCACGTGCTATATTTGGTGCGGACCCTATTGATGCCGGCAAAATTTTTATTGATGGACAGGAAGTAAAAATCCGTTCCCCGCAGGAAGCCATTAAAAATGGTATTGGACTACTTACGGAAGACCGAAAAAATCAAGGACTGGTTTTAGGTATGACCATTCGCGAAAATACAACCCTGGCAAACTTAAAAGAAATTACAAGGGGAATTTTCCTCAATCTTGCAAAAGAACGGGAGGTAGCCGAAAAATATGTGCATGACCTACAAATACGAACTCCATCTATCGAACAAATTGCACAGAATTTGAGTGGTGGAAATCAACAAAAGGTGGTTCTTGCAAAATGGCTCTTTACTCAATCTCGAATTTTAATTTTTGATGAACCGACACGCGGAATTGATGTGGGTGCAAAATCGGAAATATTCAAACTTATGAACCGACTTCTGGAAGAAGGGGTCGCAATCCTTATGATTTCCAGTGAGTTGCCGGAGGTCTTAGGTATGTGTGACCGTATTCTTGTTATGCATGAAGGACACCTTGTCGGTGAATTATCTCGTAATGAAGCCACTCAGGAAAAAATTATGCAGTTTGCCACAGGATATAAAAAACAGAATGTGGCTTAATCAGAGTATCAAGACACTTTTCTATCGTTCCTGGGTTCCTTTAACGATTACTTTAATTCTTGAATTTTTTATTTTTGAAATTATAGGCAGAAATCAAGGACAGCCCGGCTTTGCTTCCCTTTCTACTATCATCCTTATTTTAAATCAACTTTCCATTTTTGGAATTATGGCGGTAGGAATGACTTTTGTCATTATGTCCGGGGGAATTGATTTATCCATTGGTTCCATCGGAGCCATGGCAGGGGTTGTATCGGCTATGTTATCTGTTTATCTTGCTTCCATTTCGGGATATTTCGTACCCTTGTCTTTCCTTGCCGGAGTTATGATAGGACTTTTATTCGGTATTATTATGGGAAGCATTATAACTCTATGGGATATTCCACCTTTCATTGTAACACTTGCGTTTATGAGTCTATTGCGAGGTCTGGCAAACATTATTACAAATGGCAAACCTATAAGTCCTGTGCCTGAAGAGTTTTTAGTTATAGGGCGAGGGATATGTTTTCATTTTATTCCTGTAAGTATTGTTATCTTTGGACTCATATTTTTATCGGGGCTTATTGTTTTACATTATACCTCTGCCGGAAGACACACACTTGCTATTGGAGGGAATGAAGAATCAGCCCGATTAAGTGGTGTCCCTATCAAACGGATAAAATTATTTGTTTATATATTGTGTAGTACCTTTTCTGCTCTGGCGGGTGTAATACTTGCATCACGTATGGGTTCTGGAAGCCCTAAAGTAGGTATCGGCGATGAATTAGCCGTTATCGCCAGTGTCGTAATTGGAGGGACAAGTTTGAGTGGAGGAAAAGGCTCATTGTGGGGGACTTTATTAGGATTGTGTGTCGTCTTCACATTAAACAGTGGTCTTAACTGGATTGGTATTGAGACCTTTGGACAACAGATAACATTAGGACTTGTTATTCTATCTGCGGTGCTGGTAGATAAATTACAAGGGAACTTAAAAGAACAGCAAGAATCATGAAAAAAGTTTTTGCTTTCATTTTACTATTGTTATTCCTTATTACTCCTTTTCTTTCTTTAGCATTTCCAGGAAGCAAATCGTTACAAAAACAGGAATTGGAAAAAACACGAAATAAAATACTGGATTATATCCGAAAAAACAAACTCTATTTTAGAGTTGAAGACCTGATTCTATTAGATTATTTACAACGCCGATTTAATCTACCCGACGAATTTTCTTTCAATAGGTCGTTTGTTCGGATTCCCACTTCACAGGATATAAAATCTCTGGAAATATACGGAAGACTAATAAATTACACAGGTATTCATTGGAAGAAGCCAAACCAGGCGGAGAGTTATATCTGGCTCGAATTAAAAGCCCTTTTTATTGACAGACGGGAGGACTGCCCAGATAAAATAACATTAATCCGACAAATCAAAGAGCAATCCAAACAGGGAGGATATAAAACTACACATTCTGCACTGGCATTATCCTGGTTCATCGAGCAGGAATGTTTATCTACCAGTGATAATGATGTGCAACAATTGATAAATGAAGTAATACATCAAATTTATTCGATAACTCTTTCAATTTCATTCCCTTCTGATTTAAAAATTGAAGCACTGGCATTTATTTGCTACCTTGGTAAGAAAAAAATCATCAACCCTGAGGAAATATATCATCTACTTTCTTTCCAGAGAGATGATGGTGCTTTTTCAGGGACAGGAATCCCATCTGATGGGGTGAATATTCATACTACCTTGCTTATGTTCTGGCTTACCCATGAATTTTTAAATGAAGATATTCTCTTTACGGAACCTATGATTGTTAAAAGAAGTAAGAGTTAATCTTTAATGCATAAACCGCTTTTCATCTTTTGAACCCGGTTCTTTTACTCCAACACAATAAGGACGAATTCGTGAAATGTCTTCTTTCCCTACTGGAATTTTAGGGGGAGGAGTGGACTTTGCTTGAGCAGGAGGAGCGGACAACGGTTGCCTCTTTGACGGGGCAGAAACAGGGGTAGTAGGTGGATTTTCTATCGGTTTTTTAGGGGGAGGAGCGGACTTTGCTTGAGCAGGAGGAGCGGACAACGGTTGCCTCTTTGACGGGGCAGAAACAGGGGTAGTAGGTGGATTTTCTATCGGTTTTTTAGGGGGAGGAGCGGACTTCGCTTGAGCAGGAGGGGATTGTAATGACCTTCTCGGTTTAGGTGCGGAAATAGGTTTTGCAGGAGGATTGTAAACGGATAGTTTCCTCGGTGGTTGTTTTATAGAGACAGCCGGTGGATTTACGACAGGTTTTTTTTCAGACGGTGCAGATTTAGCCTCTGCAGGAGGATTTGACAAAGATTTTTTAGGGAGAGGTGCTTTGATAGAAGTTGCTGGGGGATTAGAAAGTGGAGAACGAGTCGGGGGTTTTTCTATCTCTTTAGCTGGTGGTTGCACATTATATCTTGAATGATAAGGACCACAACCTTCGGATGTATCTCTACTCGTCTGAGCAAAGCAAAGATTGTAGGAAAAAATGAAGATACAAAAGACGGAAACGCACCAAAAATAACTATTTTTTGCTCGAACAAATATCATTTTCATCCTATATATTTAAAAATCATTTAGCAGGCGGAGGAACAGGTGCAGGAGGTGGAGCGACCTGACGCGGTGTGCCACCTCCACTTTGTGCAGCCCGTTGTTGTGCTTCCTGTAAAGCCTGTTCATAACGGACTTTTGCTATTTTTGCCTCTTCTATGCGTTTTTTCGACAAATCGATTACATTTTGTTTCTGCTGTGTTAGGGTAGGATTTTCATCATCCGGAATTACACTTACAATGCTATCCACTTTTGCATACGAAGATATGGCTTCTTCAAATCGGTTATTTTCCTTATGCTGGTCTCCCTGGTCAATGGCATCACTGGCACGGTCTAAAATCTCATTTATTACATCGGAAATACTCTTCTTCACACGGCGGAGTCCACTTTTTGCGTTGTTTTCTAAATCCTTGAATCGGTCATCTACTGAATTATATAAACTTACTGCGATACGGTATGTTAGTATAGCATTTCCATAATCACCTGCAAGCCGATACTTCTCTGCTTCTTCCTGTGTCTTTTCTGCCTGCGAAATGATAGCCACCAGCATATTTCTGTATTCTGTTCGTTCTTTTATCTCCTGGTAAGTTGCTTGTATCATATCAATAATTTGTTTATTATCGCGGTCAAATTCTATAGCCTGCTGGAAATTGTATAAAGCGTCATTTAAATCTTCTTCTCTCCCACCGGGTTGTCCTGCACGAGCAAACTTCGTCTGTCCTTCTTCAAAATAATAGGTTCCTAATTTTTTGGCAATAGAATTGCGAAGTTCACCTACAGAATTGGCATAAGCACTCCGCCAAAGTTGAACAACCCTGCTTTTGGCTTGTGGGTCATTTAAACGATAAAAAGCATCACCAATACGATTTACTGCTTCCGGAGGATTTACACTAAGTTTTGTAAAATTTTCATAGATTTTATCTGCTTGATACATATTTTTCTTGACATCCAGTAAATATTCAATCTCTTTTACAAAGTACCAAGCACGGGTCCTGTCCGAAGGAGGGCTTATCCAAATTCCATCATCCTCAGGACGAAGTACGGTATACCATACATCTGAAATCGTCCGAACCGTTCTTACAAAATAATCCAAACCTGCCTTTGCAAGTAACCCATTATAGCCTTTACCCAGTCGGTAATCATCAGCAATTAATTTTTTATTTTCTAAAAAATATGGGCGTCGTTCAGAAAAAAATTTGTTTATATCTGTTACAAAAAACCGCTGTGTCTTTGATGCCTGATATGCATAAGAGTCAAGTCTTTTATCGATATCCGCATTTACCTGATTTTGCAACTGTTTCTCTTCTTTAGTCCATGCAAAACCATACGGAATCATTACTTCTGCAACCAAAGCAGATAGAACACCTAAACGATATGCATAGTAAGATGTCGGTCCGAACTTGCGTATATCACGGAGTAATTGTATTTCAGAACTGATGGCTGTCAATACTGCTTTCTCATTTTCAAAAGAATAAAATTCTGCTATGGTTTGCCAGCTATCTGTAGAACCTTGTATTGCTTCCTTTTCATAACCTATACCTGCGGAACCCGCTGGACGAAATACATATGGGAATTCAGATTGTATCATTTGAATTGCCATAGTAGTCAACGCCTGTCTGGCTCGTGGTCCCCATGCATAAGCAGGCGAAATGGATAACAATAAGATAGCAATTAATCCTATTGTAAGAACGAACCTTTGTGTCTTTTTTCCCATCGTTAACACTCCATATTACACGGTTATTTGTAATAATACACTATATTATATAATTATATACGCTACTTCATCCTATAATAAGCATTATACAATTTTTTTAACAAAATTAACACAATTTTATCTAACTCGTCAAGATTTTTCTCTTCCTATTATATATAAATAATTTACTCGATTTCTTTTTTATACCTAAATACAACTGTTGAAAATCTATGTGTAAAATATAATTTCATCCGAACAAATAATAGAAATTTATGTTCAATAGTTTATTAACAATCAGTTTAAATATCATGAATATTTTTAATATCAAATTATGTTTGTATTTGTAATACTGTCGTAGATATTTTACCCATTGTGTTAGAGCGGAAAATATTTCGTCCCTACAATCTGTGATATTTTTGGAAAAGGAATTTCTGGAACAGAGGAAGGGTTTGGCTGGAAACCAATGTATTACATGAAAAAATTATTTTTGTGTTTATGTAGGGTGAGTAATTATTTGCCACGATAACTTTCGTATCAAATATACAGATTCTGGTGCATAGTTAACAGCAATGGCATAGTTCTATTACTGTCTTTAAAGGAATATCTGTATTTATGTCAATGGATATATATTTTTGTCTTCTTTGCCATTGGTCTCGTCTGTCTCATTCTTCACATAGGGGAAATATTATAGGTCATCGTCGATTTCTCTAAGATTTATTTTCATGAATGCGTCAATGATTTGTGGGTCGAAATGTTTCCCTCGTTCTTCCAGAAGATATTCTAAGGCTTCTTCACGTGAAGCAACACCTGTGCGATAATTGCGTCGGGAGGTCATAGCACAATAAACATCTAACACTTTTAATATACGGGACAAAAAAGGTATTTGTTCGCCTTCAAGTCCTTCAGGGTATCCATCTCCATCGTAACATTCGTGGTGCGAAGCGATTAGTTCTGCCAGTTCCGGAAAGATATTATATTCTTTTAATATATGGGCTCCAATATGAACATGTGATTTTAAGAGGACCCATTCATCATAGGTAAGCACAGTTTTTTTTAGTAAAATTTCGTTAGATATACGGAGTTTTCCAATATCTCTTAATACACAACCGTGTTCTAAAATCCACAATTGATTTTCTGTAAGGTCTAATACCTTCCCTATTTCTTTTGCTATCTTTACCATTCGTTTTGCTCCCCCCAAAGGAATACCTTCACGAGCATCGATAGCATCTGAAATTAAATAGAACAAAGAATCATATTCATTTTTAGCAATGTTCATAATATCAATTACAGTGTCTATCCTGGAACTTTGTGCAATTGTCATCATTACTCCGGAAGGAAGGGCGGATTCGTTTTGAGAATCTATAATTATTGGGGTATCGTCATTTTTAAAGGCATTCTTTATCTTTTTTAACAATTGCGGAGATAAGGTTGAAGAAACAATCCGAAAATTCATTTTTGTGACTCCTCTTTTTTCTTTTTGTGTGTTTGAGGAAAAGAATCGGGAAAGGTAACTCGAACCCGTCTGGAGAAATTGATATATAGATAACAGACGATAAAGTAGATTAAAGAAGCAATTGTTTCGTATGCTATCTTGCTTAATACAAGTTCATAGTAGTCGGGGGGAAATTCAACCAGAGAGAATAGAAGTGCCATTCCAAGAACTAAGGAACACAGAAAGGAAATTAAATAGGCTTTTGTTATCCGAACAGCCCCATTCCATAGAGATAAAATACTTGCTCCTGCAAGAATGCTGAATAATATTACAAAAGCCCGTAACCCGGACTCAACAATTAAAAATAGCCGAAGTCCGGGGATATAGTCGAAATCACCGGATGCATTCTGATAATCATTTATGAGGTTATAAATTCCAAAGAAAGGTGTCAGGAAAATGAATACAATACAGAAAAGTAGTAGAAGACCACGAACACCAGGTTCCGGACCTCTTTTGATTTGCGACTCGGAACCATTTTCAGTAAATAAACTCATATCAATAAACCTATTTGTTTTCTATTCTAAAAATTCTTATTACCGTATCATTATTCTATACTATTTTGTATTTTTATGTTAAAATGAAAAATGTTACGAATTCGTTCTGCAAGCATGGTGTTTCTACGGATGGATTGTGTCGATTTTATTGCTTTTTGAATAGCATTAGGAGAACCAATAATCGTTACTATTTTTTTTGCCCGTGTGACCGCAGTATAAAGGACATTACGTTGTAGGAGTAAATAATGTTGGGGTAGTAAAAGGAGAACAACCACGGGATATTCGCTCCCTTGAGATTTGTGCACCGTAGCCGAGTAAGCAAGGCTAATCTGGTCTAATTGTTCGTAGGTATATAGAACAGGACGGTCAGGTTCAAAAGTAATGGTAATATAGCCCTGTTCATTATCTACCGCTGTGATAATACCTACATCTCCATTAAAAACATCTTTCTCATAGTTATTTTTTATCTGCATAACTTTATCCCCAATACGGAATGAGGTATTCGGTATCGGTTTTCCTTTGGGATTAAGTGCTTCCTGTAAACGATAGTTTAAATGGTGAACACCTCCATCTCCACGACGCAGAGGAGCAAGGACTTGGATATCTTTCACCGGATTATATCCGAATCGTTGTGGGATGCGTTCCTGAACAATGTGTAAAAGAGTTTGTAATGCGGATTGACTATCTCCACGACGGATAAAGAAGAAATCTTTCTGATTGAATTCAGGAAAGAAACCCTGATTAATTCGGTGTGCATTGACAATAATACCGCTTTGAGCGGATTGACGGTATATGGTTTTTAGTCGGATAACAGGAAATACCTGACTGGCTATCAGGTCGAATAGGACATTGCCCGGTCCTACGGAAGGAAGTTGGTCCACATCACCAATGAAAACGATATGTGAAGTAGATGGGACCGCACAAAGAAGATACCAAAGTAAGGTCTGGTCAATCATAGAACATTCATCTAAAATCAACAAATCGCATGGAATTGGATTCATTTCGTCCCGACCGGGTTTTGCCGTTTGAGGATTAAATTCGAGTAATCGGTGTATAGTACTCGCAGGATGTCCTGTAACTGCTTCCATTTGTCTACCGGCACGCCCTGTTGGTGCGGATAAAACGACACGCACAGGATAATCTCTCAGAAAATATACAAGCGTTTTTATTAAGGTTGTTTTTCCGGTACCCGGACCGCCTGTGATGATTGTGATTTTAGAGGAAAAAATTTTTTGTATGGCTTCCTTTTGCTCCATACTTAGTTCGGGTAGTTCTTTATGCGGAGTAGAAAAGAACTGTTTTACTGGCAAGTTAGGGGGCAAACTACCAGGTGAGTAATATAACCGCTTCAAATGTTTGGCACACTCATTTTCGATGAAATATGGGAAAGGGAGATAAACGTTGTTATTTTCCATGCATAATTTATTAGCATCGATCATTTCCTTTAATATGGGGGTAATCTGAGATTCGTCCAGAGATAATAGTTCTGCAGTTAATTGAATGAGTTCATCATAGGGTAAGAAAATGTGTCCATCATTTTCCGCATCATGAAGAGTGTAGCGAATCCCTGCTTCTATACGGCTGGGATGTTCTGGATTAATTCCTAATTCTTTTGCGATACGGTCTGCTGTTTTAAATCCGATACCCTGAATTTCTGATGCTATCTGATAAGGGTCTTCTCTTAGATAAGTTAAAGTTTGATTTCCATAATGCTTATATAGTTTTGTTGCCAGCCCTATAGGGATATTATATTGCTGTAAAGTAATCAGCATTTCCATGAATTCTTGCTTTTCTTTCCATACTTCGTGAATTTTTTGTGCCCTCTTTTTCCCTAAGCCTCGAACAAGGGCAAGTCGTTCCGGCTCATGATTTAACACATGGAGGGTATCCGCTCCGAATGTTTTTATTATCCGTTCAGCATATCCACATCCCACACCGGGTATAGCACCGGAAGCAAGAAATTGGGTAATGGTTTCCACAGATGAAGGTTGTATTAATTCCATGTTTTGGGTTTGAAATTGTGGACCAAAACGAGGGTGGTTAATCCAATGCCCTGAAATGCGAACTGTTGTTCCCTGAGATATAGGAAGAGATTTACCGACGATAGTGATTAAATGATTTGTGTCCTTGCGTCGTAAACGGGCAACAAAAAAACCACTGGATGCATGTTCATAAACGATTTGTTCAATAAGTCCCTCTATTTCTTCGGGTCCGAACTCTTTTGGTGTAAATGGAATTTCCAGTGAATAAGGGTCCATCAAGGTAAACTTTGTTAAACTTTTAGGCTGGACAGGTTCGATAAGACTGACGAGTCCAGCCCTTAAATTTTATCCACGAACGGACACGGGTTTTTGTGTTTTAACCGATTCAATCTCTGCTTCAATTAGAAGTAGTGTTTTATACGCTTCTTCTGAGGGAATAATATCCGAATCACGGTCTTTTTGTAAACATTCAAGAAAATGTCTTAATTCCCCTTCGTAGCCATCTCCTTTGAGAACTTTAATCTGCTTGGGTTTGCCTCGATTGGGGTAATAAGTCAGCGATAAATCGCGAGACATCTCTAAAGTTCCCTGTTCCATCGCAATAGTAAAAGTCATTGAGAAAGGATAGGTAGTGCTATATTCCCATGCTCCTTCTGCAACGACCCAATGGCGGTCTGGATAATTATAACTGGTAATAATATGGTCAATACCTCCTAGTGCGAGACTTACTCCTAAACTTTGAACGGTCCGGGGTTTCCCAAATAAATAGCGGACAAAGTCCGCATCGTGAATATGAAGGTCAAGAGCACATCTGCCGGAATGTTGTGCGGATTGAAGCCAATTTTGCCAACTCCAACCGGGAAGTGGACTAATGCGACTGAACTTTGCGGTACGTACTTTGCCATATTTCCCGCTTTCAACCATTTCTTTTGCAATGATATAAGAGGGCCAGAATCGAATGCAATGTGCGATATATAAATGTTTTTTGTATTTCTTTGCCGATTTTATCATCTCCAGTGCTTCGGCGGAGGTTCGAGCCATGGGCTTCTCACATATGACATGTTTCCCTGCTTGAAATGCCTGTATTGTAATCGGAGCATGAGCAGGTGTGGGTAATGTAATATCTAATACATCCACCTGAGGGTCATTGAGAATTTCTTCTACTCGGGAATAGACTTTTACCTTACTCAGGTCAAGAGTACCAAACGGACCTATATTCCCTTTTCGTTTCTTTTCATCGGCATCACACACTGCCACCACTTTGACACCCTTTAATTTGTTATAGGTATCAAAATGCACTTTACCCATCATTCCCAGTCCTACAATACCTACCTGGATAGCCATGGAGAATCCTCCTTAAAAAGAGTTTAAAAAGTGTTAAGGGAGAGCCTACATTAGACTCTCCCTATTCCAAAAAAGTTTTATGCCCAGGTCATTGCGGTTGGTTTTTCCGCAATAATGGCTTGTTTCAAAAATTCAACTGCTTTGGTCAAACCTTCACGATTGGACATTAAACTATCTTCATGTTCAATACTAATAGCACCATCATAACCCACCATGCGTAGATTGGAGAAGAAATCCTTCCACCATTCTAAACTATGCCCATAACCGCAAGTGCGGAATATCCATGAACGATGAATCTCATCTCCATAATGTTTCGTATCCAGCACACCATTTACCATTGTGTTCGTTGCATCAACTTTGGAATCTTTGGCATGCACATGGAATATGGCTTTACCTAATACACGGACAACGGCACAGGGGTCCATACCCTGCCAGAATAAATGGCTGGGGTCTAAATTAGCGCCGATGTTATTCCCACAGGTTTTGCGAAGTTTTAACAATGTTTCTGTGTTGTACACAAGAAAGCCGGGGTGCATTTCAAAAGCAAGATTTACTCCGTGGTCACGGGCAAATTTCGCCTGTTTTGACCAATATGGGATAGCCACTTCTTCCCATTGCCATTTCAATATATCCAGATAATCGGGAGGCCAGGCACAGGTAACCCAGTTAGGTTTCTTTGCAGAAGGGTCAGAACCGGGACAGCCTGAAAAATCGATAACGACCTTAACACCTAATTCGTGAGCCAGACGAATGGTATCTGTTTGGACTTCGCGATTTTTCTTTGCAAAATCCGCGTCAGGGTGTAAACAATTCCCATGACAACTCAAAGCACTAATTTCCAGACCTTCTCCTTTTAACATCGCTTTTAATTCATCTCGCCTGGGTTTTGAAGATAACAATTCTTTCAAAGGAGCATGAGCCCCACCGGGGTAATTCCCGGTTCCTAATTCTACACATTGAAGTTTTAATGGACGAATAATTTCAAGAACATCTTTTAAAGGTGTTCCACCAAACATCACTGTCAATAGACCTAATTTCATATTTCATTCTCCTTTTATTAAAGTTTTTATTTCCAAACCTTAAATTATGACCTTTTCCCATTTTTTCGAAGCAGAAGCACGTTCCACGGCATCCAACACTGCCTGACATTTTACCGCATCTTCAAATGTGGGATAATTTATCTTCTTACTGGCTAAACTACACAGAAATTCATAAATTTCATGAACGAAAAGATGTTCATAACCAATAATATGACCCGGTGGCCACCATGCATGCACATAAGGATGACCCATATCACAGGCTTGAACTTTACGAAAGCCCTGTAAGGTGGGTGGGTCACTACGATTGAAATAATGAAATTCGTTCATTTCTTCCTGATTCCATAATACGGAACCTTTACTTCCATAAATTTCAATGCTATTGTAATTTCTTCTGCCCGGAGCAAAACGCGTTGCTTCAAAAGTTGCCAATGTGTTTTTCCCCTGGATTCTTGCTACATATACTGCTGCATCATCAACATCAACAGTGTCATAGACCTTTTTCCCTTTACCACCTTTAGCTCCCCATGCTCCCACATCACTTTCTGGCACAACGCGTTTCTTTATAAAGGTTTCCATCGTTCCTGCAACTTCACATACCTGTCCTACAAGAAAATGACACAAATCAGTAATGTGTGCACCAATGTCTCCTAACGCACCCGAACCGGTATGTTTTTTCTTCAAACGCCATACCATTGGAAAATCAGGGTCAACAATCCAGTCCTGTTGATATGCAGCACGAAAATGGAAAATATCACCCAATTGTCCTTTTGAGACCAGTTGTTTAATTGTTTGCACTGCTGGAGCGAAACGATAGGAAAAACCACACATATTGCGAACACCGGCTTTTTTCACTGCATCCCACATTTGCTTTGCTTCTGCTAATGTATTGGCTAATGGCTTTTCGCAAACAATTGCTTTACCTGCCTTAGCCGCTGCAATAGCAATCGGAGGATGGAGGAAATTCGGTGTACAAATATCAATAACATCAATATCCGGGCGATTCACCACCTCTTCCCAATTGTCCGAGGTCTCCTGCCAGCCATACCGTTCCGCATTCTTCAATGCATTGGGGTCCTTGTCGCACATCACTTTCATCACAGGATTTACAGGTGGGTCAAAAAACATCGCTACTTTACGCCATGCGTTGCTATGTGTTTTACCCATGAACGCACCACCGACCATTGCTACATTTACAGTCTTTTTAGCCATAAAACACTCCCTTCATTTAGTGGTTAATGTTATTGATAGATACAATAAAATTTACATTTCAAAAACATATACTATTATAACTACTTTCAAATCAAATACCAAATAAAAGTTTATAATTTATATGGTCAAATGGTAAAATACCCATCATTCATGACCCGTATAAAAACTAATAGGAGGAAACAAGTTTCCCATAGGGTAAGAATCATTTAATAATAGAAACCTGTAAAGGAAATTCTTTATGGATACAATGAAAGAACATTTCGAAGAAGAAGCAAAAGAATTTGACCAGATTGTCTTAAATTTAATCCCCTATTACGAGGAAATGATTGAAGCATTACTGTCAACCATTCCGCATGAAAAGAATATGCCTGTCCATGTGATTGATGTTGGTTGTGGAACAGGGACCATAGCAAAAAAAGTAAAAGAAAAATTTCCCAATGCAAAGATAACTTGCCTCGATTTTGCAGAGAATATGATTAACATGGCAAAGACAAAGATGGCAGATTATAGGGATATTTCATATATTCTATGTGATTTTTCACAATTTGAGTTTGACAAAAAATACGATGTTGTCCTTTCCTCTTTATCTTTACATCATTTAGGAAGAGACAAAAAGCAATTTTATCAGAAAGTATTTAAGAATTTGACTGATGGAGGTGTTTTTTACAATGCAGATGTCGTAATAGGGTCTAACGAATATCTTGAAGGACTGTATATGTTAAACTGGAAGGATTTTATGGCTCGAACAATTTCTGATGAGGAAATAAATAAAAAATGGTTGGGCAGACACCATAAAGGAGGCAATCCTGAAAAATTAATGTCTCATCTTAAATGGCTCGAAGAAGTAGGTTTTACAGATATAGATGTTATTTGGAAATACTACAAATATGCTGTATTCGGAGGTACCAGAAAAGAAAAGTAAAAATTATTTTTTACTTAAAAGTGTTGGTATTCTGAGTTTTACAATGAAGAGAAAAAGAATAGGTTTGTTGATACTTTATGGGTAGGTAAATCTTTATTATAGGAGCGATGTAACCATCGTAGTAAGAATAATCAAGCAAGAAGTCAATGTTTTCAGGGGACAATTGTTGCACTTCTAGTTGAAGGAACACTCCTTTCTCGCAAAAATGAATTCCTACCCCTGATGCGTTTTCTTGATGAATATCTTGTAATGAATAGGTAAAGGGCTGGTATGAGATGAGTATCTGTTGTATTTTTCCCCATCTTGGATTTTGGTTAGTCCATATTTCTATCGCCTTATTATCACTGCTTAAACTAAATCGTGGAACAATATAAAACGAAATTTTTTCTTCCTGAGAGTTTCGATTTTCACAAGTATAGTACAAAATAACTTCCCCGGTATCTTCTATAGTCACTTTTCGTTGTAATAAGACTCCTTTTCTAATTTCCCTTTCAACAGTAATTTTATTACTCTCTACCTCTTTTGTAATGTAATCCCCTGAAAAGGGAAGACCATAACCTGTATCTGATATATCTTGATATTCATTCCAGACAAAATAAGGATTTATTCCTTTCTGAAAAGCCGGTAGGTATTCGATTCCTGATGTTTTATCCTGCATGCGGATAATGGCTCCTTGATATTCCGGTAAAATCCATAACGTATAGTGTTTATTTTCCATGGCATATTTCTTGAATAAGGAGGAACGTTCAGGAAACGGATTGAAAGAATTTATATTAGAGATAATTTCACGATACGGTATGAAAGAACCATTTGCTGAAAATGTTTCTATTTTATCTAAACTTTTCCAGAACTCTTCTTCAGAAATTGTAGCGGGACGTGTTTCTAAAAATTTATCATTTTGAATCTCAATGTTCGGTGGACAAATGAAGGCTGAATAATGGAGCGGTATAGAAGTTTGTAAGACATGATTGTATATATCCTTAGCAAAATATGACATGTTTATCGTTTGCTGTATGATTTTTACTGCATTGGAAGCATATTCTTCATTCCACCACGGGATTTTTTGGTAAATATTACACCGGATATTGTTTTTCTTAATTAAGTCTTTTTGATAATTGAAAAATTCTGCATACTTAGCACCTGCGGGACCATAATATAAATTCAAAAACCGATTTATCTCTTCTTCTATAATCAAGTCGGGGTCCCATATCAGGCGGGCTAAAATATATGATTTAAGTTCACCAAATTCAGTAAATGGGAATATTTTCTGAGAAGGGGTACAAATTATAATCCCACGAACCTGATACCTGTCAAAGGTCTGAATGTCTTTTTGGAAATTAAATAACTCCGGTTGATGAAATAAACCACAATAATAATTGGCTCCTACATAATATCGTATAAGTAAATTAGGTGTAAGATTACGCCAACCTTTTAAATCATTAAGGAAGCATATATTGGGTTGAGATACAGGGTCATCTATTGTACGGGCGATATCACAGGTATCTGTCGAAAGGGCAATAAACAGTTTTTTATTGATCTGTATATTCTGTGGGGCTTTTCGCATAGTATTTTTCAAGGAGAGGCAAAATTGTAATTCTTTTTCCGGATAAATCTTTTCCAATATCTCAATTGCATCGTTCAACATTGTTAATAAGGGAGTTACTGGTGTTTCTGTAGATTTAATTTGTTCCTGACAGTTTGTGCATAGACAGGAGTTTATTTCTGTGCCGCCAACCTCAATCGTCCAAAATTTCCGCTGGGGATTTAATTCCATTTGTTTTTTTATAAAACTTATAAAGGTCTGTTTTATCTTTTCTGAAGAGAAACATATCGGATTATGGAGAAGAGACTTCGCTTTTAATTCTGTTGTATTTTGAGCGTATTCTTCTGTATTAAAATATTTGTTAATAGGTATAGGGATGAAATCTTCTTCTCGGGTAAAAAGAGATAAATGGAGTCCTTCTTTCCTATCGCCTTCCATCTTAAATTCCGGAAGGTCAGAAAGAAAAACGCGATATTCAAAATGTGGTGAAAATTTATAATCTATCTCTTTAAGCCGATAACCTAAAGGTGGTTTATGCGTGTAAGATGAGGATAACCATGCAACATTCAGATAACGTTCAAAAAAGGTATAAACTCCGTGAAGAGTTCCTATATCTGTTTTCCCGCAAATGAGCAATTGTTTTGCGACACCTTTTTGGGCATATTTCCGTGTGGGTGTATAGGTCCGTATAATAAACCCTTCATCACCGAGGTTATCCAGTTCTTCCGGGTCAATCCATTCTTTAGTGCAGAGTTCCGCACCTAACCAGATATTAATAGCCCCTTGATTTAGTGTTGAGATTGCAATAGGACGGTGTGTGCAAGATTCCCAATATTTTTTGAAAATTTCTGCAGAGTGTAGAAGCAGGGGAGAAGCATTTTCGGGGATGACAATAGCCAGGTCTCTATAAGATGAAGCATCAATCCACTCTTTCATTTCCGCTTCATCTACTTGAGCGGATAAGAGAATAGGAAAGAGGATAAAAATGAATAGGAAACCGACTGTTATCCCACCGATGCGTGTCATAGAGATATTCCCTTTTGGGAATCATTGTTCATAGAATGCTTTATTGAATCTACTACTTCTTTAAATACTTTTAAATTTTCTATAGGTGTCCCCGGTGGAATATCACATCCCGAGGAGATTACAAATCGGTTATATCCTGCCATCTGTTTAAGCAAAGTTATTGTTGCATCTTTAAGTTTCTCAGGCGTTCCTTGCAAGAATATTTCTGTCGGGTTTAGATTTCCCATTAACACAATATCATCGGGAATGCGTGGATAAATATCATACGGTTCTGTTACCGAACCTACATGTAACGCTTGTATGCCTGTGGCACATAGACTTTCAACAAGATGAAGAACTTTTCCACAATTATGCAAAATGGGAATCTTCCCTTTGTCTTTAATTAGGTTTACTGTTCTCTTAATATAGTTATTGGAAAATTCATTTGCGTCATATTCGTCCAGCATTCCCGATGCAGGTTCCAGTATTACCAGTCCATCGATTCCCATTGCAAGTAGTGCAGATGCATATTTTTCTATTAATGTGTTTACTTTTTCCAGTATTTGATGTACAAGTTCAGGTTCCAGTTTTATAGCAATGGAAATTTCTGTCATTCCCATCAATCGACCTGCAATAGAAAAGGGACCAAGAACATATCCCCATACCCATTTGTCCGAAAATTCTTTTCTTAATTCCTTACATGTCTCTACAAAAACGCCCAATCTATTTCCTTCTCCAACTTCGGGGATTGGTAGATTTTTTACATCATTTGTATCAAGGACAGTTTTCCCTGTTACAGCAGGGAGTTCGTCAATTTCCCAATTGATACAGGCACCCATTGCTTCTGCTTCCACAGTCAAATCCATCATGGGAAAGATAACATCAAAATTACAAGTTTTTTGAAGGGCGATGATGCTTGTTGCCTGTAATTTACCATTGTTGAGATTTTCCTTTACTGTGGAATTCGTGAACACAGTACCGGGGAAACTAACGAAAGGAGCACATAATGTTTTTTTAGAATTTTTTACAACCTCTAAAAATGCCATAATTTTTTTCCTATTTTATGTCTGACGAGTTCGTCGAGCCGACGGGTCCGACAATCATTATAATGTAAGGGCACGACAAATATGAACTGCTGCCCGGGATTTATTTAACACATAAAAATGGATACCCGGTACTCCCTGTTGAATTAAATCTTCTACCTGTCGAGTGGCATAATATACCCCCACCGAAAATTGTCCTTCTTCATCTTTTTCATGTTTCTCCAATCGTTCCAACAAGACAGGTGTTAATTTCGCACCACACAAAGATGTAATCCTTTTTACCTGAGCCAAATTGGTCACAGGTAATATGCCGGGGACAATCGGAACATAAATCTTCGCTTTTTCACATAAATCACGAAAATGGTAAAAATCTTCATTGTTGTAAAATAGTTGTGTAAGAATAATTTCACCACCCGCATCCACTTTCTCTTTTAAGTGTCGTATATCCTCTTCCAGACTGGGAGCCTCCGGATGTTTTTCCGGGTATCCTCCAACAAGGATATTAAACTCTGGAAATTCAGATTTAATCAATCGAACCAATTCTACTGCATATCGAAAACCATTCGGAGTAGGAATAAACCTATGTATATTACCGGGCGCATCTCCTCGCAAAGCCACAACCCCTGAAACTGACAACTCTTTTACCTTACACAAATAGTTTCGTAAGTCCATTTGTGTTGCATTTACACAGGTTAAATGAGAAACCACAGGAATATCCGGATAATCCCCTCTTACCCAGCGAAGCACTTCCAATGTTCGCTTTTGAGCTTCATTGAGGGTTGTATTACCACCTGCCCCATAAGTGCAGGTAATATAGCCAGGATTACATTTCATCAATTCGCGAAAATGCTCATACAGTTCTGCAATACCCTGCCATGTCTTTGGCGGAAAAAATTCAAACGAAACTACAGGTTTACCTTGTTTATAAAGAGAAACTAAATTCATATCTATTACCTAATTCTATAATTATATGTGTGCTGTGCTTTAATTATAATGAATTTTTTAGAATAAATTCTTACCTTATTTAATTGTAACTTCACCAGTTACTTCTCTTGGGCAATAAGGTCCATCGATGTAAATAGATTTATATATCGCTTTTTCGGTTTTCTGTGAGGAAAATAAAAAATTACGAGCCTCTTCTAATGATTTCAATGAAAATTGAGGTGTTAATCCATGCCGAACAATAAAAACAGGCAATCGATAACTTGACCAGGAAATAATGAAATTTGACCTGTATTCAGGGAGGCAATCATCTATACATATTTCTATCCATGTATCCCGCAAAACCTGTAAGGGGAGAATACACGGGGACAATCGATTGTCGAGAAATATAATATACAGGTAAATATTCGCTGTGGATAAAAATTTATTTCCCGCACGGATAAACCATTGACAATTATCTTTGCTTGAAACTGAAGTTGGTTGTATTAAAAAACTTCCTTCGGGAACTTCTGTAGTTGTTATCTTGCCAGTGTTATCTGAAATCACAACCGATGTTTTAACCTGGAAAAAACGATGTTGTATAAGACTATACTTCCATTGTATAAATCCTACCAATGATGTATATGTAAGTAAAAAGACAATAAGAAACCAACCCAATGAATACCAGCGGGAATCGGCTTTACCATATATGGATGTAAATAAAGTTATTAACTTCAAAAAGAGATGCAATGCAGTAAAAATACACAAATAAAAAAGAGGAGCAATCCGTTCGGGTATATACGGAATTTCAGAGAAGTATCCGCTCATATCTCCAATCAGAATGAGGCAGGGGGAAAAAGATAGGATATCCACAAAGGATGTTGTTATCATTGGTGCAGAAAATAGCAGTTGTAATAGTCCACGAAATAATATCTGGATAAGGCAAAAGACAGATATTATTGAAAAATACACCCAGAATATTTTTCCTGTTTCGATAGGCAGATAACCTATTATATAAATGATAGGTTCAATGTACACTGCAACAATATAAGAGCAAAGTAGTATAACAGCACTATGTATTACCTGACTTATAAGATTGAAATATTTTGCAATCATTTTTGAAACCAAACAAGTGAAATTTTTTCTAATAAAATTAGGAATTAAACTGGATTTTTTCTTGACATTTATGTAAAAATGTTATAAACTATATACATAAGATTACAAATCGAAATTATAAATTTGGGCATAAAGGATAATAAATAGTTGGCATACATAATAAAAATAAGTAGGAATAGGACGGAAATATGAGTAAGTTGCGCAAAGAGGAAATGAAACATAAAGGAAGCATTACGGAGATAGTTTCCATAAAAGAACCGGAATCATCAGTAAAAAATCTTTTAACTCATGGAGAGCGGGTGCGTCGTGGACAAATTGCTTCCGTTCAACAGGGAAGATATGGAACCGGTCCGGCTCCGTATGGTTATCGCCGTGGTGAAGAAGGAGAAAAACCTTTAGTTGTTGATGATTATGAAGCAGAAATTGTTCGCATGATTTTCCGAGAATATATACGGACGCGTAGCACGGGCAGGGTTGTAGATTATCTGCACTCTAAAGGGATTTTTACCCGTCAAGGGAAGAAATGGTCTCGACAGGCAATATCCATTATCCTTTCCAATCGCACTTATCGTGGGCGGGTTTGTTTTGGTGGAATTGAAACGGAAGGGTTGCATGACCCGATAATTGAGCCAGCCATGTTCTATAAGGCAAATGCTATTCGTCAAAGCCGAAGTCGGAAAAGAGATTAAGGAAAAATAAAAATTCGAAAATACCCCCATTATTGAGTCCAGTAGTAATGTTTTAGCCGTCTAATCGTTCGGGGAATTGAATATCACTCCCGTTATTAATATCGTCTTTTTCATGTGTCTCATGAAATTCTTCATCATTATGAGGAGTTATCCGTCTTTTTTCTTGTAAATCAGCCTGTGGGATATCCGGGTCATAAGGCTCTTCTATTTCATGATTATTAGTAGTGTCACTTTCTGCACCTATTGTATCTTCAGATACCCCTTCCGAAGTAATGTTGTCCTGTTTTTCTTCCTTCTTTTCTATATCCGTATGATAAGAATGTTCCATATAATTCGTTGACGGTGTATATCCTTTAGAGGTATAAGATGGGTCGGTTTCTGTAAGTATTTCACGATATAGTTCATTACTCTTTTTGGTTAACTCATTCAATTCTTTCTCTAAAGGTTTTACCTCTTTGGCAATCTCTGTCTTTATTTCTTCAAAGTAACCCCGTATATCACGGATAGCACGAATAGCAATCTTTGCGAACTCTGGAAATTTTTCCGGTCCAAGAACAACCAGAGCAATCCCTGCAATGATTATCATTTCTGTAAAACCAATGCCTACCATCAGGAATGCTCCTTTTGTTATGTGGTTTGTGGTGTTTTACGGATTAAATATGATGCCCAGATACTGATTTCATATAGAACCACAAGGGGTACCAACATTATTATCATAGAGATGGGGTCAGGCGGAGTTAATATAGCAGATACTATACTTAAACCAACAATAACATATTTACGTAGTTTCCGTAAAGTGTCTGGATTTAACAAATCGAGATATACTAATGCTAATATTACCATAGGGAATTGAAAAGCAAGGGCAAAGCCAAAGAGCAGTAAAACGATTATAGAGAGGGTTTCATTTGCCCGTAACTGGATATCCCAACCTGGAGGTATCCATTGCAACAGATAAGGAATAACGAGAGGTATTACACCAAAATACGCAACAACAACGCCAATAATACCCAGAGAACTGCAACCAAATAGTATAATTTTTACCAGTTTTCTCTCATTTGGTTTTAGTCCCGGAAAAACAAAAGCACATGCCTGCCATATTATATAG
Organism: Candidatus Hydrogenedens sp.; assembly: GCA_049968235.1. GTDB lineage: Bacteria > Hydrogenedentota > Hydrogenedentia > Hydrogenedentales > Hydrogenedentaceae > Hydrogenedens. Next base: position 209,063 of record JBMFRC010000001.1, on the reverse strand, counting down.
GGTAAAGCCAGTATTAACCCTCCATAACCTGCAACTTTAATTTTTAATATCACAATTTCAAAGGGGTTTAATACAACCATCTTTATTTCATCAGAACTGCCTTTGTTCTCTGTATTATTTTCTACCTTTCCTGTGGGATTTTCCGTATGGTTTTTTGTTTCGTTATCAGCAAAAATAACTATTCCTAAATCTTTTAGTAAAGTCAGTGGCTTTTGTAATCCCTCTAAAATAGTGTTAGAGAAGATATAACACACGACCATAGCAATAATTACTGCTACCCCTGAACGGATGATCCGTATTCTCAATTCCGCCAGATGTTCCGTAAATGTCATTTTCTTTTCATCTTCCCACACGGGCAGACCATCCTTTCGCATCACAATGGATGATAAAAATTTATCGAAATTTTTTATTGGTTATTTCATAACACAAACTTAAATCTATTCTATCAAAACGGGAAGAGCATATACATTTTGGACAAAAAAAACAAAATTTCATAAAAGAAGGGCGGAATTTTTTAGGTTTGATATTAAAACTTATTGAATAGGAACACCCGCAAGACTCTTCAGCGAATTTAACCAGAGAGTAGCAATTCCAAATGGGTCAATAAAATAAACCGCAACAAGTCCTGCAATTACCGCAGCAATAATTAGAAATGTCTTCTGATTATCCGAAAGACCACCACCGCCACCGCCGATAAGTCCACCTTCGCCCATCATCATTACATTTACCTTTTCACCGGCTTCTGCACGGGCTTTTTTATCTTCCAGCAGACCTAAAGTTTCATTAATACTTATAAATGCACGATGCCACTCCTGTTGCATCTTTTTTACGGAAACTTCCGACTGGCTATAAATCGCTTCCAGACTGGTAGATGCAGAAACGATATTCATCAGATTGGCATCGATTTGATAGTCTTCCATCAGCATCTCTTTTAATACTTTATGAGTGCGGGCTATCTTACTTTTTATCTTTAAAAATTGGTTTTCCAACTGAGCTTTATTTGCCCCCGGACTCGGATATGCATTAATTAATTGATTAAATAAAAGCCAGTCATTTAAAAATTCCCGGCATAACTCCACTCTTTTATTTAACACATCAACAATTTTCTGCTGTTTCTTGCTCAGCGCCATAAGTCATTCCCTTTATATTCAGTTTTTCCTACTTGCTAATACTTTATCAAATATAGCAAATGAATTTAAACTTCTTGTTTCTCATAACTACAATTTTTTTACAATTATAACAGGATTAAATATAAATACTTATTTTATCATAATTTTGTCTCTACTAATACAATTTCTATCCATTTACGAACTGAGTTAACCAGATACATCGCATCCGCTTTATACAGTTCCTCTATAGATATTTCCCGTTCCTCTATTTGATGAGTGTCCAGTAAATATTGACGGAAGGTTCCGGGCAATAATCCACAATGTATCGGCGGTGTGAACATCCTGTCACCGAATTGCACAATAATATTGGCAATTGTACTCTCTGTAACATATCTTTTTTCATTCCATAACAGGACATCATCACAGTCCAGTCGTTCCTGCCGTGCCTGCTCATATATTGTGCGATAACTGGTTTTGTGGTATAGGAACAAATTTTGCGAATTTATTGGATTTTTTGCCAGACCTACTCGTAATTTTACAGGACCTATGGAAGAATTGTGTTCAATAAAAAATTTGCCATCAGGCGAAATGGATAATTTCATTCGATACAAAGTGTCAGTTACTGTATTTACATAATTAAGCAGTTTTTCTTTTAGTTGAGGGATAGAAACAGGAAATAGAAAACGGTCGGCACTTTCCTGGAGTCTACGGAGATGATAATCTAACAGGAATATTTCTCCATTCTCGACCCGCATGGTTTCAATGAGTTCAAAATATGACGGAAACTTATTAAGTATAGCCCCTTTAGTAATACATTCTTCCCATTCCTTGTCTGGGTCGGAGTCCCACACAATACCACTCCCAACATAATAACGAGCAGTTTGTGACTTATGATGATACAATAAAGTCCGTATAGCGACATTAAAGACCGCTTCATTTTGGGGTGTTATCCATCCAACAGTTCCACAATATATTCCACGAGGAAATGGTTCATATTGCTGGATGAGTTTCATCGCATATATTTTTGGAGCACCTGTAACCGAACCTGAAGGGAAAAGTGCTTGAATCACATCTACCCAACTTTTATCTGTTTTTGCCTTTATAGTAGAAGTCATCTGCCAGACAGTACGATAAGGTTCGCAAGTAAATAATTCCGGCACCTCAACACTCCCCAAATTGGCTATCTTTCCTACATCATTCCTTAGTAAATCCACAATCATGAGATTTTCTGCACGGTCTTTGGGGTCGTTTTGTAGTTCATAGAAATTGTTCTTATTTTCTATATTCCATCTACCACGAGGACGGGTGCCTTTCATCGGTTTTAGCGTTATTTTCCCGTTTTTATAATGAAAAAATAATTCGGGAGATATGGAAAGAATCGTATAATTATCTGTTTGTATGTAGACAAAATATCCTTCTCCCTGTGCGAAACATAAATGGTAAAAAAGGGAGATAAGATTATTATTCCAATTACTATGGAAAGAAAATGTGTAATTTACCTGATACACATTCCCGTAAGAAATGTTTTTATGAATATCCTCAATAACTTTTTTATATTCTTCCTTAGATACCTGAGGTTGCCATTCTATAGGAGGTTTCTCCACTTTATTACGACAAGGAGAAAGTAGATGCTGAGTCGGTTCATCGAATATCCCAAACCAAACAAATGGCAAGTCCGGAATAGATAGTTTTTGTTGTGGAAAAGCACTATCAAAAGCGGGTCCTGATTCGTATGTAACCCATCCTACAGCATATTTACCCTGTTCAACCCTCTGTTGAACATTTCGTAAGGAAGGCACTATCTCCTCTATACGAGAAGCAACTATCACTTCTAATGGCTTTTCAAAGTGCCACTCTTTTTGCTGGTAAATAATAATGACCTGTGGAATCATAAAATATAATCAGACGAGTTTTTCGAGGATAAAAAGACAACTAATTTGTTTTATTCAATCACAAAATATTATAGAAAATAAATTATGGAACATTTTAACAGTTTTCTCGTTATCTCTTACGGAGAATTAAATCTATTTTATAAACCTATTGATTCTCCGTGCGCTTTTTTAAGAGACGGATCTGTTTGTGTATCTCTTGTAAATAATGATGCAAATCTGCAATTTTCTCAATAGGATTTTTTACTTCAATTTCATCATCTAAGTCAATATCGGGAGGAAGGTTGTCCGTAATAGAAATACTTGTGGTATCTTCCACCGAAATCTGTTTTTCTTTTAATTTTTTTAACTTTTGTTCTAATACATTAATATATGCATTTTTTACCCGTATAATCTGATTCTGTTCTTTAACGGTTTCCTCCAGTTTCTTTATTTTATTTATAATTTCTGTTATATCATTACTGGGTTCTGTTTCTTCTTTACAATTGGGGGCAGAAAAATTATTCTCTGAAAAAGTAATTTTTTTCTCAGTTTTCGATTCTGATATAGAAATATTGTCTGAGGTAGAACATTCTTCCAGTAATTCTTTCAAATGTTCCCAGTTGGGATATGCGGGTATATGTTCCATAAAATTGGTTTTATTCTGTATATATAAAGCGTTTATATTTATTGAAATAATAAGAAAAGATAAATATGTATATTAATAGACTTTCTAGGATAATTTTAATAAAAATTGTTTTCTTTTTACCAATAATTGTTTGGGCAGAAAATATTTTTTTGCTTACAACGACCCAAACAAGTAATAACGAGACAGTGCGTGTATGTGGGGAAGCATTTTATTTTGATGGAACTCAAAAAGAGTGGAATTCCTTCCTACAAATTCTTCCCGGTAAAAAAATTATAGATGTATTCCCATTAAACAATCACGAGAACGAACTTGTAGAATTATTTACTTATTCCTTTTCGGAAAAGGAAGATTCTTTGCAGGAAGACGGTATTTACTATACCCTTATTGATAGTTCAGGTAGAATTAAGGATGTTCGATTTTTTGTTACAGGACCGAATTGGGAAGTAATGCAAGTATATCCTTATACAGAGCCGATAAACAGTTTAAGACAGTATGCAATATTTCAGAAAAATGAGAGCGGGAATATATCATTAGGGAGAGTATTGCTCTTTGTTCTGGATGATAATCGTTTTATACAAACACCAAAAAGTGAGATTCCGATACCTTTTGCCCCGGATATAGTTAGTCCTTTTAATGAAAAGGGGATGTGGGTAATAGAAAAATCCAACTTTTGGGGAACTCCTCAATTTTATATCGTTGATGGATACTTAAAAATGAGTCGTCCCTTTTTGTCAGATGTATTTTTAGAAGAATGTTCGGTTCAGGAAATATTCCCGATACAGGATTCCTTTTTTATAGTAATGACGAGTTGTTGGGATAATGGAAGTTCACGGGGAAATAAGAGTGAAATATCTATGTTTGATACAAAAAATGGGGTTAAACTTAATGAGCCACTGACCCTATATGGAGAAGGAAACATTCAGGAGAAAAATATATACCCTGCGATAGATGGTTTTTGGATAAAGACAACATCTTTTTCAGAGGGATTTGGTTATTTAACCTTTGCAAAGTGGGAACCTATCGGAGGATGGGAAAAAAAATTAGAATATTCTTTTAGTGGTATTGAGGATTCATGGCAAATATCTGTTAACCCATCACAAAAAATTGTTGCGGTAGCATATAATAACCGCCTGGAGATTGTAGGAGAACCTTTTGATATATCATGGGTGGACAAATTTGAAGAGCCAATTACTTATTTAAACTGGTTATCTGATACAACGCTTAATGTGGGAATGGGGGGGAGACTGATACAAATAAATGTCAATGATAAAAGCAAGAAAGAATGGCTACTTACAAACACAGGCTTCATTAAATATCTTTTTCCACTTGCCCCGAAGAATCCTTCTCTTCCTACTGATGAAACTGAAAATGGAATTGTTATCGATGAATTATACTTTCAAAGTGAGCGTGCCGGAAAGGATGTCCGTGGAATTTTGTTAGGCAAACAACACCCCGCAATTATTGATTGGGAAATTACATATATTAACAATCCCGTGGATTGGCTATTATGGTATCGAAATAATTATTTTGACAATACCTACCTCTATTTGGGGCTGATACCTTATTCCTGGTCCAAATATATTCCTTCTGTATGGCTTAATATTAAGCCCATTGTAAATCAGGAACTTGTAAATAATAATTTTTCTGTTTCTTCAAACCATTATGTACGGGTTCATGTAGTTAGAAACAGTATAAATCTTCGTAGAATTTTGTTTGTATGGGCTCAATCCATTCCAGAATCATTTCGTAGCCATAAAGACCCGCGTGAAATAAAACTTCTGGTAGAAATATTGTCCGGTGCCCCTTACTTTTTTTCGTGTGAAGAAATTTCCGAGCCTATAGAGAAAGATGTGCTTACAAATTATGGGATTGTAATTATTGAAGCGAAAGCAATTGCAAGTGGAATGATTAATATTAAAGATTTACTGGATTATGTTTTTCAGGGAGGAAGACTTCTTATCTTGGGGGACTATTATCCTGAGGGCGACTCTGATTTATTTAATTATTGGCTTACGCCTCTGGGTGTATCCTATAATCCGAAACAAAGGTTTGATGGGAAATTGCCTGTCGAAATAGCCAATATTCCGGACTTTGAAGGGAAAGAATTTTCTATTATCGGAGGTGGAACATTGAAGTCTATTTCCTCAGCAAATTATGCTTTTCCACCGCCAAACAAAGATTCCGTATCAACGGCGAAACAGGTCGCTTGTCTTTCAAGGAATTACGGGTATGGGAAAATTGTAATTCTATCAGCACGAACACCATTGAGTTCTATAAATCTACCTAATAATGATAATAAATCTTTTGCAATAAATTTATTTCAGGGATTGACCTATTCAGAAATGGGCATCGAAGATACGGATGGAGATGGCTTATTTGATATTGTAGAAGACCGCAACCGAAACGGGATAGTAGATGAAGGAGAAACAAATCTTTATGTACAAGATAGTGATGGAGACGGTATTCCAGACGGAAATGAAGACCGAAATCGCAATGGAATATGGGATGAAAATGAAACTGACCCAACATGTAATGATAGTGATGGAGATGGTATTTGGGATGGTGCAGATGTTTCTCCTGTTCCTGTTCTGGGGAAGCAGATTATCACACGAATTGAACCTTCCGAAGCATTTGCAGAAGGGGGTAATGTCGTTTTTATTCAGGGAAGAAATTTTACAAATGATACTCAATTTGTATTCGGAACACTTATCTCACCTTCTGTTCGAATCATCTCCCCTAAATTTGCCATTGCAGTTGTCCCCGAATTTCATCAGGATGAAGGAGGTAAGGTCTGGGTATATGCCATGGAAGGAAAAAATAAAATAAAAATTGAACCCGGAAAGTTGTTCCTGTATAAACCGAGAAATAAAGTCGTAGTAAAAATATATGATGCATCACAACCAGAAAAGGAAGAAAATATTATTGAAAGTACAAAAAAGATACAAATAATTCCTTCAACAAAAGAAAGTACTTTGAACAAAGTAAACTTTTTATTGCACATGCAACGAGGTGGACTGCCAGAACTCAAAGCAGATGATAATAGATGGAGTGTGAAGGTGAATGCCATTAAAGATGAGTGGTTTTTGGTAGTTGCAGAATGGAAGAAACCCGGTCCTGCTTATGGAACCTTTTCTTTTGAGATTCTTCCGAAGTACAAAACTCCCCGGATACAGTCAGAAGGCCGTATTGTACCTGAAATAGTTAAGGTATGGGCGGAAACAATCTACCGAGGCAGATTATCTGTTGAAATACAAATGGATAATTAAAGAAGTACTCTTTAATGTCCAATTTATCTAACCTGTCTGCCTCCTTTACAACATGATATGATACTTTCTGAAAACGCACATTACTTATCCCATTATATATTCAGGAATATCTATATGATTGCTAAGAAGAAACAGAAAACTACTTATCCACAATTTTGGGATGTTCCTGTTTCATCTCTACCGGAGGTGGGTCCCGGACGCGAAAAAAAATTAAATTCCATAGGTATAAAAACAGTTCAGGATTTACTTCTTTATCCACCTCGTAGATATGAAGACCGTAGATGTTTGAGAAGCATACAGACATTAGAAGAAGGTAAGAAATATACACTGTCTGTAGTAGTAGAACATACAAGACAGGTTTACCTGCGAAAGGGGCTATCTCAGGCACGGGTAATCTTCAAGGACAACACAGGAACCATAGAAGGAATATTTTGGGGACGCCCCTACCTTACGCGACACTTATTCCAACCGGGTAGGAGATTTTTCCTTTATGGCTCTGTAGAAAGGATGAATGCTCGTTTTGTAATGAACAATCCTGAATATGAGGAATATATAGATGAAGAAACAAATATACATACTGCGCGTATTGTCCCGATATATACTCTCTGTGAAGGTATTTCCCTTCGCTCATTTCGCCGGTGGGTATATGAAACAATATTAAGTGTCCACATTGAAGATGATTTATCAGAGGAGTTTCTAAAAGTTCGTGGGCTAATACCCATGTATGAAGTCTTTCAAAAGTTACATTTCCCTGAAACATTAGAAGAGGTAGAAGAAGCACGTAAACGGCTCGCTTATAATGAGGTATTAAAAATCCAGAAAGAATGGTGGATTTGGAAGGAGGAAAATGTTAAAAATAAATCTGTTTGTATTCATAGGACAAACGGTGAAAATCTAACGACCTTCCGTCGTCAATTGCCTTTCAACCTGACTTCTGCACAGCAACGGGTTGTTGATGAAATCCTCCATGATTTATCCGCTCCCAAACAGATGCTTCGTTTAATTCAGGGAGATGTTGGTTGCGGTAAAACATTGGTTGCTCTCCATGCTGTTTGTGCCTGCGTGGATAGTTGTTACCAGTCAGCATTAATGGCTCCTACGGAGATATTAGCAGAACAACATTATTTAAATCTTAAAAAACTCTTATCTCCCCTGCCTATTCGGATTGAATTATTAACCCATTCCATTAAAAATGCAAAAGAGATACGAAAACAAATTGCACAGGGAGAGATACATATTGTTGTAGGCACACAGGCACTCATACAGGAAGCAACACTGTTTCATAATTTAGGACTTGTTGTTATTGATGAACAACATCGTTTCGGTGTTATGCAAAGGCGAAAATTACGAATGAAAGGAACCGCCCCGGATCTTCTTTATCTGACAGCAACGCCAATACCGCGTTCTCTTGCGATGACCATATATGGTGGTATGGATATAAGTGTTATTGATGAGATGCCTCCGGGACGTTCGCCTGTTAAAACTTATATTATCATGGAAAAGAAACGGGAAGGTTTAATCCAATTTATTATCCAGCAGGCACAGAAGGATTTTGCTACCTATTGGGTTTGCCCAAGTATCGAAGAATCCACACATAAAGAAAATTTGAAACCCTTACTGGCGGTTTACGAAAAACTTCGTTATGGTCCCTTCTCCTCCTTACGAACAGACTTAATACATGGTCGCCTCTCGTTTAGCGAAAAAGCTGATGTAATAAACCGTTTTGCTCAAGGGGAAATTGATGTTTTATTTTCGACCACAGTTATTGAAGTAGGAATAGATGTGCAAAGGGCAACAAATCTTGTGGTCGAAAATGCAGAGTGTTTTGGACTCGCTCAACTACATCAATTGCGAGGAAGGGTAGGACGTGGTCCTCATCCTTCCTATTGTTTCCTGCTACCTGCTTCAAACAATGAAACTAGTATGGAGCGGTTGAAAATACTTTGTGCAACAAACGACGGTTTTGAAATTGCGGAAAAAGATTTAATCATACGGGGGCATGGAGAGATTGGAGGACTTCGCCAGTCCGGTGAAAGCGACTTAAAATTCATCAATTTTACCCGTGACCTGAACCTTATTCAAAAAGCCCGAAAGGATGCGGAAATCCTTTTTGGACACCCAAAATAGATACGACTCATATACCCCTTTTTATTCTTTCTTCTTACACGGGTATAATAAATCTCATTCTATTTCAAACGGATATAAATGGAGTACTAATCATGAAACATTTAAAAGTAAATTTACTATTAACTCTCACAATATTTTTCATTATCGTAACATTTGCAAGAGCGGAAGAAGTTTCATTTGTTGTAGTATCGGATTTACACATGGCGGAGAAGGACGGAACGAAACATTTCACTACCTTTGTGAAACAATTAGATGAATTAAGACCGAAACCAGATTTTGTAGTCGTTACGGGGGATATTCATGCGAAAGAGTTTGAAAAAGTATTTAATGAACTAAAACCTACAATACCCTTTCATGTTATTTTTGGAAATCATGAAAAAAGAGAAGATAGGAAAATACTAGCCAAAATGTTTCCAGAGGATTTTACGGATAAGGATTTCTATTCTTTTAGTTATAAGCAAGTGAAATGTATTGCCCTTTGTGATGCATCCGATACGGGTGACCATATTGGTCATTTTGAATCCGAAGGAATTAAAGGAAAGGAACAACAAGATTGGTTAGAACACGAACTAAATGTAGATAGGAAACAAGTTCCTTTTATTTTTGTATTTGCACATATTCCCCCTAATATTGAAGGGAAAGCGGAAAATATGTATCTTTCTTCTAATGACCAGAAAGCATTGAGCGAGATATTTAAAAGATATAAACCCAATGCTATGTTCTGTGGACACCTGCACAAAAAGGAAAAGTATATTATAGAAGAAACGCCCGTTTTTATACTTCCTTCACTAAATTGGAATTTTGAGGATTTTTCCCCAGAATTTTATCATGTCAGAACGGAAGGAGATGCCTTTTATGTTGATATGATTAAATTGAATGTTCCTGAAAAAAGATAAAAATTTAAATTACCTATTCAATTCATATATGATATGTATTCCCATTCAATTTCGTTACACATAACCCAAAAGGAAAAGGAGTATTTTTATGAGATTAAAAGATAAAGTCGCTATTATTACGGGTGCTGGTCTGGGTATGGGTCGTGCGGGTTCAGTACTTTTTGCACGCGAAGGTACCAGTGTATTGATATTTGATATGAACGAAAAAGCAGCTCGTGAAACAGAAAACATCATAAAATCCGAAGGTGGTAAGTGTGCAGTCTTTATTGGTGATGTAAGCAAGGAAGCAGATGTAAAAGCAGGAGTGGAAGAGGCTGTAAAGCAATTCGGGAAATTGGATATTTTGTATGCCAATGCGGGCGTATTATGGAAAGACCGTGATAAATCTGTTATCGAAACTACCGAAGAAAACTGGGATATTGTGCAGGCGATAAATCTAAAAGGTGCTTTTTTCCTGACAAAACATGGCATTCCATATTTGCAGAAAGCAGGTGGTGGGTCCATCATCCTTGTAGGTTCAATCTCTGCATTGGTCGGATTTACATTGGCTCAGGATTCCTATACCTGTGCCAAAGGTGCGTTAATTTCATTAGCAAAATCATTAGCGGTACAATTTGGTCCCGACAATATTCGTTGTAATATTATTCATCCGGGGATGGTTGATACGCCTTTACAAGAACCTTATTTGACACCTGAGAAGAAAAAAGCCATTGGTGATAGTTTGCCATTAAAACGGCTTGGCAAACCTGAAGATATTGCATATACCGCACTATTTCTTGCATCCGATGAATCCAGCTGGATGACAGGTGCGGAATTAATTGTGGATGGTGGCTTCATAGCAACATAGAAAAAAAATAAATTTTCTCCACAAAAAAGCAATGAGACACAAAAAATTTTTAATAATAAAAGAGATAAGGTTTGCAATTTGCAATTTAACGAACAGTAAGTATATACTTACATCAGTTTTATTCTAATTTTGAGTTTGACTATTATTATAGAAGTTTTTTATATTTATGTTTAATTTTTTCTCTCTATGTAATTACAATACAATAAACTCAAACTTATTTCGAGCAGGCAGGTTTTGTTTTTATGAGCAAATACACAATTAAAAAAGGGTTAGACCTACCTATTACAGGCTCACCGGAACCCGTCATTGATACAAACAAAACTGTTAAAAGGGTTGCCATACTTGCGAATGACTACATTGGTATGCGTCCCTCTTTTAAGGTTACTGTGGGCGAAAAAGTAAAACGCGGACAAATTTTATTTGAAAACAAAAAATTACCAGGTGTCGTTCATACCAGTTTCGCAAAAGGAGAGGTTATAGCAATTCATCGCGGTGAACGAAGAGCATTACAGAGTGTTGTCATTGAAATTGAAGAAAGCGATATTTCTGGAAGACCATCTGCTGAAGAGCAAATTTCATTTGAAAATTACAAAGGGAAACCAATTGCTAATTTGTCAGATGATGAAATTCGTGGTTTACTTATTGAATCCGGAATGTGGTTATCATTTCGGACACGCCCATTTGGAAAAAATCCTGTAGTTGATAGTATCCCACATTCTATTTTTATCACAGCCATGGATAGTAATCCATTAGCACCAGATTTACAATTGTGTATAAAAGACCGAAAAGAAGATATATCTTTAGGTTTAGAAGTAATAAAGCGTTTGACGCAGGGAAAGGTATTTTTCTGTCAATCACCGGGTTCGAATTTTGGAGTGAAAAGTGATGGAAAAGTGCAGGTGGAGGAATTTGAGGGACCACATCCCAGTGGTTTGCCCGGAACACATATACATTTCCTTGACCCGGTGGACCGTAACAAAACAGTATGGTATATAGCATTACAGGATGTAGCAGTAATAGGTTATTTATTTAAAACGGGACTTTTAGATTTACAGCGTGTCATTACTCTTGCAGGTCCCGGGGTTAAGAAACCGAGATATATAAAGACCCGTTTAGGTGCCAGTATAGATGAGTTGGTTGCAAATGAACTCAATGCGGGTGAACAACGGGTTATTTCCGGTTCTGTATGGTCGGGAAATATTGCGCAAGGTGATATTTTCGGTTATTTAGGTCGCTATCATCAACAGATTTCTGTACTTGCGGAAGGTAGAGAACGAGAATTTTTAGGATGGTTAGCACCGGGTAAGAATAAATTTTCGGTGTTAAACCTTTTTGCTTCATCATGGTTCGGTGGAAAAAATAAGAAGTTTGATTTTACAACTGCAATGCACGGAGGACATCGGGCAATTATCCCTATAGGTTTGTATGAAAAAGTAATGCCTCTGGATATTATTCCTACCTTTTTACTTCGTTCTCTTGCAATGGACGATGTAGAACGGGCGGAACAATTGGGATGTCTTGAACTCGAAGAAGAAGACCTTGCTCTTTGCAGTTTTGTATGTCCCGGTAAAAATGATTTTGGTCCCATGTTGAGAAGAAATTTAGAGTTGATTGAGAAGGAAGGATAAATATATGAAATGGCTTCGGAATATTTTAGACCATCAGGGAAAAATGTTTGAACCCGGAGGAAAGTTGGCGTGGCTTTATCCTCTGTGGGAAGCGAATGACACCTTTCTTTATACGCCGGGAACCGTAACAAAAGGTGCTCCTCATGTGCGAGATGCCATTGATTTGAAACGACTTATGATAACCGTCGTAGTTGCTTTAACCCCGTGTGTAATCATGGCTTTATACAATACAGGTTTGCAGGCGTTTTTAGGTATTGAAAGTATGGGATTATCCCCGGAACAAGTACCAGGCTGGCGTGCTGGCGTATTTCGTGCTCTGGGATTGAGTTTTAATGCAAGTAATGTAATTTCCTGTATTCTCTACGGTGCCTTATATTTCTTCCCGATATATATCGTTACCTTAGCCTGTGGTGGTATTTGTGAGGTTATTTTTGCAATTGTGCGGAAACACGAAATCAGCGAAGGATTTCTGGTTACCAGTCTTTTATTCCCCCTAATCCTTCCCCCGCAGATACCCCTTTGGCAGGTAGCCATCGGTATTATTTTCGGTGTGGTGATAGGAAAAGAAATCTTTGGTGGTGTAGGAATGAACATATTAAACCCAGCCCTTACTGCTCGTGCCTTTTTGTATTTTGCCTATCCAGCACAGATTAGTGGTGATAAAGTATGGGTTGCAGTTGACGGATATAGTGGAGCAACTTGTCTCGCCGTGATAAAAGACAAAGGAGTTGAATCACTACAGAGTGCAGGTGTTTTCTCCATCAATCTACATGATGGGGTTACCAGTTGGCTGGAATCGGTTATAGGATTGGAACCGGGGTCTATGGGTGAAACATCTGTGATTGCATGCCTGATTGGTGCTCTAATTTTAATTTATACCGGCGTTGGTTCATGGCGAACAATTGCGGGAGTGTTTATAGGTTCGGGAATTATGGCTCTTTTGTTAAGTTTTTACCATTCTCCAACAAACCCTGCTTTCCAGGCAGGACCGCTTTGGCATTGGGTTATTGGTGGATTAGCCTTTGGGGGTGTATTTATGGCTACTGACCCTGTTTCCTCACCATTTACAGATACCGGTCGCTGGATTTATGGTTTATTTATAGGTTCCTTTGTAGTTTTATTAAGAACAGTAAACCCTGCATATCCGGAAGTAACCATGTTGGTTATCTTATTTGCCAACATTTTTGCTCCATTAACAGATTACTTTGTAATGCAATCGAACATTAAAAGGAGATTGACGCACCATGCAGCGTGAAGGAAGTCTTTATACAATTATTTTTACGACTGTCCTTTGTGGGATATGTTCTATTCTTGTAGCAAGTGCGGCAGTCGGATTAAAAGAACGACAACAAATCAACCAGATTTTAGACCGGCAACATAAAATATTACTTGTTTCCGGTCTGGTTAGTCCTTCGGAAAGTTTATCTCGTGAAGGGATACAGAGTAAATTCAAAGAGAATATTGATGTAAGACTTGTAAATTTTGACACAGGCGACTATGCCACAGATATTTCTCCGGATACGTTCGACCCGAAACGGGCATTGAAAGACCCAAATCTGAGTAAAAAAGCACCACCGAATTCTGCTGGTTTGATTGATATGCCAAAGTATGGCTTTGTGTATATGGTAAAACGGCAGGGGCAAATAGATGAAGTTATATTACCTATTCAAGGGCGGGGCTTATGGTCTATGCTATATGGGTATTTAGCGATAGATAAGGATTTAAATACAGTTCGCGGAATTATTTTCTATGAACATGGAGAAACACCGGGGTTAGGTGGTGAAATTGAAAATCCCAAATGGTGTCAATTGTGGGTAGGCCGGAAGGTCTATGATTCCGGAGGAGAAGTCAAACTTTCTGTTATCAAAGGACAGGCAGGTTCTCCGGATTCTGACCCGTATCATGTAGATGGTTTATCCGGTGCTACCATGACCAGTCGAGGTGTTACGAACTTAATCCGTTTCTGGTTAAGTGATAGTGGATATGGAAAATATATCAAGAATAAGAAACAACAAGGGAGTTTATAGATATGAGTGCTATCTTAGGGAAAAAAGAACGCTCTGCATTAATTGACCCATTGTTTAACAATAATCCTATTGCATTACAAATATTAGGTATTTGTTCTGCTCTGGCTGTTACGACAAAATTGGACAAAGCCATAGTAATGGCAATCTCTCTTACAGTAGTAACTGCATTCTCCAACTTATCTATTAGTTTGATACGAAACTTAGTTCCTACAAATGTCCGTATTATTATCCAATTAACAATTATAGCGTCATTGGTCATTATTGCGGACCAAATATTAAAAGCATTTGTGCCTACAATTAGCAAGCAATTATCTGTATTTGTGGGGCTTATCATCACAAACTGTATTGTTATGGGACGTGCAGAGGCGTATGCCATGCAAAATCCTCCCTGGGTAAGTTTTTTAGATGGTATAGGAAATGGTTTGGGCTATAGCATGATATTAATTGTGTTGGGTATTTTCCGGGAACTGTTCGGGTCGGGAAAGATTTTGGGGTATACGGTGTTAAAAACGGTCAATGAAGGGGGTTGGTATTATCCGAATGGTATCTTACTTATGGCTCCGGGAGCCTTATTTATGATAGCAATGCTTATCTGGTTACTTCGGACATGGAAACCTGAACAGCAAGAGAAGGAGTAATTCTACCATGTTTGAGCATTATGCAGGTTTATTTATAAAAAGTGCTTTTATCGAGAATATGGCACTGGCTTTCTTTTTAGGTATGTGTTCTTTTATGGCAGTATCACGAAAGGTCGAGACAGCCATCGGACTGGGAACAGCAGTCATATTTGTTCTTGTACTTGCTGTTGTTGCCAGCAATCTTATCTTTAATTACTTACTTCGTGAAGGGGCTATGGCATGGATACATCCCAGTCTTGCCAATGTAGACCTTGGCTTTTTAAGTTTCCTTGCATATATCGGTGCTATCGCCGCATTGGTGCAACTGGTAGAGATGTTTTTAGACCGTTTCGTTCCTACTTTATATTCGGCTCTGGGGATATTCCTCCCATTAATTGCAGTTAATTGTGCCATATTGGGTGCAGCTCTCTTTATGGAACAGCGGGATTATGCCTTCGGCGATGCATTAGTTTTTGCCATTGGCTCCGGTATCGGATGGGCATTAGCCATTATTGGTATGGCTTCAATACGAGAAAAATTAAGATATAGTAATGTTCCTCCGGGATTAAGAGGTCTGGGGCTGGCTTTTATTTTAACCGGTTTGATGGCTCTGGGTTTCTTAGCATTCTCAGGGATTCAACTATAAACAGATGAACAAGGTAATATTTAATTTGAATAAACTTAAGGATTAAGGAATTACAAGCATGCAAACGGTATTGCTTGGAATGTTAATGTTCTCATTAATTGTGTTAACGCTGGCTATCTTACTGATGATTGCAAAAGCAAAATTAGTAGCCTCAGGTAGCGTAAAAATTATCGTTAATGATGACCCCAACAAAGCATTAAGTGCTCCTGTCGGAGGGACTCTTTTAAACACCCTTGCAAACCAGAAAATATTTATTCCTTCTGCCTGTGGAGGGAAAGGAAGTTGTGGTGTTTGCAAAGTAGTTGTTAAAGAAGGTGGAGGGGCACTGCTTCCTACGGAGCAAACGCATATTAATCGCGGTTTAGCCAAGAAAGGTTACCGTCTTGCCTGTCAGGTAAAAGTCAAGCAAGACATGAAGATTGAATTGCCTCCGGAAATTTTTGAAGTTCGCCAGTGGAAATGTAAAGTAAAATCCAACCGCAGTGTAGCAACCTTTATCAAAGAATTGGTACTACAATTGCCGGAAGGAGAAGAAGTTCCGTTCCGTGCTGGTGGCTACATTCAGATTCAATGCCCACCTTATAAAATTTCCTACAAAGATTTTGATATTGAACCTCAATTCCGTGATGTGTGGGATAAATTTAAATTATGGGACATTACTGCAGTTAATGATGAACATGTAACGCGTGCCTATTCAATGGCAAATTATCCCGATGAAAAAGGGATTATTATGCTCAATGTTCGTATTGCATTACCCCCACCGAATGCAAAAGGAATACCGCCCGGAATTATGTCTTCCTATATTTTCAGTTTAAAACCCGGTGATGAGGTTACTATCTCCGGTCCCTTCGGTGAATTCTTTGCGAAAGAAACCAATCGAGAAATGTGTTTTATTGGTGGTGGTGCCGGTATGGCTCCTATGCGTTCTCATATCTTTGACCAGTTCAAACGGCTGAAAACAAAGCGTAAGGTAACCTTCTGGTATGGTGCAAGAAGCAAGCGAGAAATCTTCTATGAAGATGATTTTAATATGATACAAAGAGAGAATGAAAATTTCCGCTGGCATATTGCCCTTTCCGAACCATTGCCCGAAGATAACTGGACAGGACTAACAGGCTTTATTCATCAAGTTTTACATGATGAATACTTGAAGAACCATCCCGCACCGGAAGATATTGAATACTATATTTGCGGACCTCCTCTTATGTTGTCCGCATGTCTGAACATGCTTCACAGTTTAGGTGTGGAGGATGATATGATTGCTTACGATAACTTTGGATAATCACAGATATATTCGTAAGAATAATAAAAAACTTCTTCCCATCCTGCGATGGGGAGAAGTTTTATTTATACTCTGCCTTCTTATTTCCTGTTCAACAAAAGTCCCTCCGTATAGTATTTTTTCTTTTTCAGGCAATACTATGGGGACAACTTATCAGGTTAAAATTGTTTTACCCCGGGGGGAAATTCTCCCGGAAGGTATTGGTGAAAAAATCCATAACTGCCTCTCAAAAATAGATAATTTAATGTCCACCTATAACTCCGATTCGGAGTTAAGTCGTTTTAATCAGTATAAAGACGATCTACCTTTCCCTGTTTCTCCAGAGACACGAGAGGTGTTTGAAATTTCTCTTGAAATAGCCCGGCAGACAGGTGGAGCACTTGACATTACCGTTTTTCCTCTTGTTCAAATTTGGGGATTTGGACCGAAACTTGTTGACCAACCCCCAACAAGAGAACAGATTGAAGATGCTAAAATGAAAGTAGATTATCAAAAAATAGAAATTCTCCCCGAAGGAATAAAAAAACATAACCCCGAAATACAGTGTGATTTTTCTGCAGTTGCCAAAGGATATGCAGTCGATAAGGTAGCAGAACTATTAGACCAAAACTCTTTCAATAGTTATATGATAGAAGTTGGTGGGGAAGTGCGTGTGAAAGGAGAGAAAATCCCCGGGAATTTGTGGAACATCGGAATTGAGAGGCCGGTTTCTATGGAGCATTCTACCTTTCTTGCAATAAAACTCAAAGACCTGGCAATGGCAACCTCCGGAAACTATCGAAATTTTTACTTCTGGGAAGGGAAGAAATATTCCCATGAAATAGACCCGCATACAGGTTATCCTGTACCGAATACTATCGCTTCTGTTAGTGTTATTCATCCCACTTGTGCCTATGCAGATGCCTACGCCACTGCTTTCATGGTCATGGGAAAAGAAAAAGCATTTCGCTTCGCCGAAGAAAAACACATCCCTGCCCTTTTTATCTACCCTATAAACGAAACTCAATTCAAAGAACAACCAACCTCCGCATGGAAAGAGATTGTTAATAGTCCAACAAGATAAATGTCATTTGTTTTACAGGTGTCTTATAATATATCTGATACAACAATTCCGTTGAACAAAAAATAATTCCTATGAAAACATTTCAAAAATCATTATCGGTGATTTACGAAGATGAATGAAATCCAGGATAAAAGCATTCATCTTATCATAACTTCTCCTCCCTATTGGCAATTGAAAGATTATGGAGTAGAACAACAGATTGGTTTTAATGACTCTTACGAAAAATACATCAATTATCTTAATCTGGTATGGAATGAATGTTATAGAGTATTACAAGATGGCTGTCGATTGTGTATAAATGTGGATGACCAATATATTATGGCAGGTATAAGATTATCCCAATACGAACTGAAATTATAAAATTTTGCGAAACTATTGGTTTTGATTATATGGGGGCAATTATATGGCAGAAACCCACAACGATGAATACTACTGGCAGTACTTCTGTGATGGGAAGTTATCCCTATCCAAGGAATGGGATTATCAAAATAGACTATGAATTTATACTGGTGTTCAAAAAACCGGGCAATCCTCCGTCTGTGCCTAAAGAAATAAAATTAAGTAAAGAAGAATGGAACAAATACTTTTCTGGACACTGGAATTTTAACGGGGAAAAACAGACGGAACATTTGGCAATGTTTCCCGAAGAATTACCAAAACGATTAATAAAAATGTTCAGTTTTATCGGGGACACTGTATTAGACCCTTTTTTAGGGAGTGGAACAACTATTTTATCTGCAAAACACTTATTCTGCAATTCAGTTAGATATGAAATAAATAAGGAAATTTTCCCTATTATCAAAGACAAACTCGGCATTGAGAAAAACTTGTTATTTTCAGAAGCCGATTTTGAAATCTTTTATCGAAATGTATTAGATGGAAATTAGGATAATGAAATTGAAAAATTACCATATATATTTAAAGACCCTGTTCATTTTGAAAAAAAATCAATCCTAAATTACTTAAATTCAGCTCTAAAATTGACATAGACAATGAATATACAAGAGAAGAGTACATCAGCGTTAAAGAGGTTATCAGTCCGGAAGAATTAATTCTAAATAATGGCTTAAAAGTGAGATTATTAGGAGTTAAAACAAACAGGGAAAAGGAACAAGATGCAATAAAGTTCTTAACTCAAAAACTCAAAAATCAAAAAGTATTTCTGAAATATGATACGAGAAAATATAATTTTGAAGGGATTCTTCTTGTGTGTTTGTATCTAAAAAAAACATTTTAAATGCTCACCTTATCAAAAATGGACTGGTAGATGTAGATATTTCTTTTGATTATTTATATAAAGATAAATTTATAAAGATGAAGGAACAAATTTGTGCCTAAGAAATACTCTTATTTCCTAATGGTTACAGAATCCTATAAGTAATGTGTATGAATGTATTCTTCGATTAACTTGATGAATTGGCTTGCTAATTCATCTGCATCCCCACTCAATATAGTTCTTTTTTCACCATCAATGTAAACAGGGCATTGGGGATGTTCACCGTTCCCTGGCAAACTAATCCCTATATTGGCGAAACGCGATTCACCGGGTCCGTTGACGATGCATCCCATAACAGCAATATTCATTTGTTCAACCCCATTATACTTTTTACGCCAGTAGTGTAAATGTTCCCGTATATATTTTTGAACCTGTTCCGCTATTTTCTGAAAGGTATGATTGGAAGTACGACCACATCCGGGACAGGATATAACCTGAGGTGCAAATTGACGAATACCTAACGATTGCAAAATTTCCTGTGCGGAATAAACCTCTTCTCTACGGTCATTTACTGATGAAGGTGTTAAACTCACACGAATTGTATCACCTATCCCTTCCGATAAAAGTATTCCCATTGCGGTTGATGACCAGACAATTCCACGCATACCTGAACCTGCTTCTGTTAGTCCTAAATGAAGTGGTTGTTGTGTCCGTTCAGATAATTTTCGATATACACGGATTAATTGTATCGGTGAACTACTTTTGCAGGATATTACAATTTGTTCAGGTTTCAAACCTGCTTTTTGTGCCATATCCACAGATTGCAGGGCAGATAGGACCATACATTCATCATATATCTCACTGCTGGTTTTAGGATGAGTAGATTTTGCATTGATTTCCATTTGCTTGATAACAAGGTCAGCATCGAGAGAACCAATGTTAACCCCTATCCGAATGGGTTTATTTAAGTCCCTTGCAATTTTGCATATTTGAAGGAAATGAGTTGTTTTTTTTTCTTTGAGACCTACATTTCCCGGATTGATACGAAACTTATCGAGAACCTGAGCACATTCGGGATATTTAGATAATAAAGTATGTCCGTTATAATGAAAATCTCCTACTAACGGAACATCTAACCCCATATCTTCCAGTCGTTTTCTTATCTCCGGAACACTCTTTGCCGACAAGGGTGTGTTAACAGTAATTCGAACAATTTCTGCACCTGCCTGGAATAAGTCTGCTACCTGTCTGGCTGTTGCCTCTGCATCTTCCGTGTTTGTATTTGTCATTGCTTGAACAACAATGGGTGCTTCCCCACCTATAAAACAATTCCGAACACGGACCGAATATGTTTTCTTTCTTGGATGAAAAATTCCAACGTTTTTAGTCATTGCTTTCGTATCTACTAATTTTCCACACCGGTTTCTGTTTTTACTATTTCTTCCTTCTTTTTACGAGGTTGCGGAGTTATTCCCTGATAAGCAGTTCTCCCCGTTATAAAGCAGAGCAAAGTTAACAGTCCCAGCAAAACCAACATTCCAATCAAATTCCGTCGTTCTGTTTGTGTTTTGTTTGTCCACCAATCTGTAAATCCACCTAAAAATGATGGTAAACTTCCTGTGCCACCACTATTCATTTTTATTGGTGCCATTTCGAGAGGGCTTGTATTTTCTTTACTTGCTAATGATGCAGATGTTTCAGTTCCGGTAGTTATTACAAAATCTTGTTTCGGTGTTTGCTCGATATGGTCTGTAGGAGGTTTTGTCGCAATAGGAATCGTATTCCCTGTAATTTCCGATGGCTTTTTCTCCGCTGTTTTTGCTCCAACAGTTGTAGGGATTTTATTTTTTTCAAAAGTTGAAGGAGGTCTGGCCCCCCCTCTAATTTCTTTAGGTATTTCAAACGGTTTTAGTGGTTGTCCACTGGCTATTCCTTGAGGCTTACGGAGTTCTTTGGGGAGGTTTGGTTTTGTGAGATTTCCCCCAGGCAGGGTCGTTTTTGATGTATTACTTCCCTGATAATTGGGTTTTACAAAGTTACCTGCCAGTAAATCAGGTCTTGGGAAAGTAACCTCTTCGGGTTTTTGTGTTTGTGTTTTACTTGTTGATGTGGGAACGGTTGCTGTAGGTGGAGCCTGTTGTTGATTTGTCGTTGTCTGAGTAGGTCGATTGATGCGTGTTGTTGGGACCGGTGTAGGTGCGATAACAGAGCCTCCGCTGACAGGTGTTGTTACAGTTCCCCCGGAAGTCGGTGTTTGTGTTTCCCGTTCTAATACACGAACAATTCTATTCGCTGATGAATTATTGCCCGCATTGTCCCGCACAGTATATGTGAGGGTATATTCTCCGGGTTGAGTTGTATCCACATTTCCGCTTACCTGAACACGGGAAGTGATGTCTCCATCTGCATTGTCCGTGGCTTTGTAACCGGGTTCACGATATTCGGTACCCTGGTATACTGTATATGGATTATCACCCAGAAGCGAGATTTCAGGTGGAACACGGTCTATTCCATTAATTTCAGTTATTTCCGGTGGTGATACCAGCCGGGGTCCATTCGTTCGATATTCAACCTGTCCGGAGAATGTTTTAACACCAACAGCCCCTTCCGGGACCTGAACCGTGTAAGCGAAAGTGCAGGGAAATGCTGGAGGTGTAATCCATGCAAATTGTAAAGTGCCTGCTGTGCCTTGTGCGGGTGCTATTGGAGGGGGTTCTGTTGTTATCCCACGCATACCTATAAAAGTCCAGTCCGCAGGTAACATTTCATATAAACCTATTGCAGTAACAGGATAATTTGGGTCTGGAGCATCACAATATATGTTAACAACAATTTCTAATGGATTTCCCGGATTATATTCCCTTGGTACCTTACGGGATAAATGTATTCCTAAAGGATTGGAATTAGCATCATGAACAACGGGTGATGTTTGCTGGGAATTAAGAACAAAAGAAGGAAACAATATACCCAAGAGGAATAACAAATTTATTATATGTAGTTTTGACATTTGCAATAAACCTTTGCCGAACATTTCTTGTTGTTATACATTCTATCAAACACCGTTATACATACTAAAAAATACAAACAAAAGCCACTATCAAAACGATTAGAATCAATTTTCTGACGACGAAGCCCTTATAAAATATTTTCGTTTTATTTCCCAGAATGTATTGAGAATTAATTATCAGGCCAATATTTATCTAAAAAAGCCCTTTTGGGTCCCTGAGGAATATCTTTGAGGGGTTCTGCAAACTGCTGAAAAAATGCTTCCATATCGCCAAAACGGTCTACACGAAAACCTTCCGCCAATGTCCCTTCCGGCATACCACATTCTTCTGCAATTTGTGAACATTGCATATAAACCACCTGTTCCAGAAGAGCACTATAATCACCTGTATAAGCCTCTTCAATGATAGGTACACGATACCCCCATGTCTTCAATTGAAGACGAAACTGATTTAATATATTCCGCAACATTGTTTTATGTGCAGAAAGAGCCTGAACCCTTTGAGGGAAAAATTCTGTTATGTCTTCTGCACAGGTAATCTTTTCTAAATATCGAGCAAAATACCACCGTTCACACACCGAAAAAGGTTCCAGCCCTTCCTGAAAATGTTCCGGATGATGAAGCTCGAAACAGGATACCCAGAGGGCTTCTTCCACAGCCCTTGCTACACGAACATGGTCCATATTTGGTTCAAAATGAGCATAGGGGTCAAATGAGAAAATGGCATACGGTTTATACTTACGAATTAAATATACAAATCGTTCACGTAACTTTGTCAAAGGTATATCAGCCAGAGTATCAGTTGGAAAATCCAGATCTACAATCTCCTTAATTCCTAAAATGCTACATGACTTTTCCAATTCAGCCCGATTACATCGTTTCGTTTCCTCCATCGTTAATCCTACAGAGTCCCGCGCATCATCTGTTACCCGTATTAATATAATATTCCAGCCATTTGCACTCCATTTTGCCAGTGTTCCTCCACAAAATGCAGACGCATCATCCGCATGTGGAGCAAAAACCATTGCAGTTTGCATAAAACATATCCTTCTCTGTTTTTTGTTTTTTTTTAATGGAACTACAAGGGTATTATTTTACAGTAAAAAGAATATTAAAATCATTTAAGAATACAGAATATTAAAATTCCTTCCCAATATTATCCAAATTATATATATAACCATACTGACGGAATAGCAAGTCTGCATATTTAGCCTTTAAGTTGTTTGTCATTAAAACCGGAGGGGCTTCATTCCAGTCTTAGGAGTGAGTTGTTGTTTCTATAAATTATTCCTGTGAATGACTAAAAATAATCGAGGATAAAATGCCCATTTCTGTAATGCAACAAGTGATGAGAGTGTCTCTGTTTTTGCAGAAAAAAGTTTTCTGTAACGGGAGCGTTAAGAGGTTAAAAAAGATTTATCTCAAAAAAATTGTTACTAGCCAGGGTAATTTCTGGTATGGAAATAATATAGGTGGATGTTTCTATAATTTACACATAAAAACTGATAGTAAGTTACGGTTTTTTCGCTCCCTGGATGAACAAATCTATCCGTCGAGAAAGTTCTTTTAAGTAATTCTCATCTCCAGCAGGAAATTCTTCTGTAACCCAACCGGTATAACCTACTTCATTCAAGGCTAATCGAACCTCTGCAAAATCTATATCCCCTTCGTAAGGCAAATTACACCATTGATAACCATTGCGTTTAAAGTCTTTTATGTGTAGTTTTACAATGCGATTGCCTAAGGTTCGTATCCAATCCTGGGGGTAGCCGAATATCACTACATTTGCCATGTCGAAGTAAGCACGAACAAAAGGACTGTTTATTTCATCAATATATTGACGGAATTCTAAAGGACTTAAAAGGAATTTGTTCCAAACATTTTCCACCGCGATAATAACTTGATTTTTTTCTGCTACAGGAATCAATTCGCGAATATGCTGTTGGGAACGTTCCCACGCCTCCTGGTAGCGAACCTGTTCATTAACAACCGCAGGGACTAATAGCACGGTGCTGGCACTAACATGTTTCGCCAATTCCAATGCGTTGCTAATGCGTTGTTTTCCTTCCTCTACTACGGAAGGATTGGGGTGTGATAAAGGCTTATCCCAGCCACCGTAAATAATGGAATGAATTTCTAATTGATTTTTTTGTGCAGATTCTAGAACTTTGTTTGCTTCATTATTGTCAGTAAAGGGAGGTATCTCGATACCATCAAAGCCACAATCTTTAGCTAATTTACAACGGTCAGATTCGGATAAATTTTTGGGAAGATTATTCCACTGAACGGCTTTTTTTAGGCGGGGATAAGTGTTGTTTCCCGATTGTGCTAGAAGGTTTTTTTGGAGTAAGGTTGAACCTAAAACAAAAGAACCACTGGCATATAAGAATCGTCTACGAGATAAATCGTCGCTTGTTATCATTTTAGTTTCCTTTCGCAAGTTTGTATTTGATTGATTGTAGTTTTATAGATTTTAAATGATTTGTTTTAAAGTTACAAAATGAATATAGGTAAAATGGTGTAGATAAGGCTAAATAATAAGGTAAATATAATAGATGATGCAGATGGAATGGACGGGACAAATAAATATGAAGATAGCATCTATTATTCAGTATGTCTACAAAGGGAAATAGTATTGTTTATATATTTAGTTATTTTTTTGAATGAGTTTTATGAGTTCTTTTTTTATTTGATATTGTAATTCTTTGTGAAGTTTTAGATTCTCAGGACGATTAGTCGAAACTTCAATAATTTTTGATACATCTTTTTTTAGGGCGTTTTGATAGGTTTTTTTCAATTCATTAAGTGTTTGAACGATGGAATAGTCAATCCCAAACATCTTGGCAACATTCCCGAAATGGTAACCGTGAGGAACACCAAAGTATCTTTCGAATGTTTCGGGATATGCAGAAATAGGAAGGAACGAAAATATTCCACCTCCATCATTGTTAATGATAATTAGTATTACTTTTACGCCGTCGCAGGATAACAAAGGTATGGAATTAAGGTCATGAAGAGCAGACAGGTCTCCAATAACGGCAGTAACAATTCGTTTGCGGGCAAAAGAAAAGCCTGCAGAACTTGCAATGGTACCATCAATTCCACTGGCTCCACGATTTGCAAAAACCAATCCTCCTGTCCCGTTGATAGAACCGTACATATCCGCATCACGAATAGGCATACTATTACCCAAAAATAAATCTGATTCGACAGGTTTCCATTGAGATATGTATCGAGCAACAGTAATTTCATTCAGGTTCCCCTGTTTCTCTGTCCATGTGTCTATAACCTGTTCTATCCTTTGAGACCATTCAACAATTTCCGACCCCCATGGATAAACATCTCGTCGTCGCATAGCAGGTGCTAACCATGAGCAGAAAGAACTCAAATCCGTTTCAAAGCGATAGGTAACACGATGGATAGGGTCTGTGCGTAATGGGTGGTCAGTTACAAGCATATATTCAGGTCGTTTCTTTTCTAAAAATTCAAGGAGCCGTTTTGAAGTAATAGTTCCACCTATATGTAATATGAATTTAGGATTGAATTTTTCTGAAAATTCGGGAAGAAGGAGCATCTGGTCATAATAAGGGACAGAAAAATTTGTTTTGTTGCCCAACCGCAAACCCGAAGTAACATCCGGGAATACAGGCCAGTGCAGTGATTGAGCCAGATTATAGGCGGACTTGATTTCCTGTTCTTTGCGTAATTCTCCTATTATAAGAAGCCCTTCCCGAACAGTTTCTATTTTGTCCAGAACAAAGATTTCCTGTTCTGTTGTAAGTCTGGGTTCGGGCAAATTCCAGCGAGTAAAAGGTTTTTTATTCGCTAACCAGTTATCAAAAGGTTGTGTGTAATTTTCAGGAATATCCCCATCTATTTCGATAGGTTCTAAGGGTTCGCGAAACATACAATTGATATGAACAGGTCCCGCAGGAGGTCGACAGGATTGATATACTGCATGTCCTGCGGTAGTTAATACAACGGTAGGAGTAATGGCGGAATCCGGACAGGGCAGAGTGAATGACCAGCGGACATAATTCCCAAAAATATCGGACTGTTCAATAGCCTGATTGGCTCCACATTGTAAAAGTTCCGGTGGACGGTCTGCGGTAAGAATAATCAGGGGTACCCGTGATAGAGATGCCTCAACTACAGATGGAAAATAATTTGCAACAGCGGTACCGGAAGTGCAGATTAAAGCAATAGGTTTCCCCAGTGTTTTTGCCCAGTTTAATGCATAAAAGCCCATACCACGCTCGTCCACATGAATGTGATGAACAGTCTCTTTTTGTCGTGATACCGCCAGAGCCAGAGGGGTAGAACGAGACCCGGGGGAAATGCAAAAACCATTTACTCCATTTCGATAAAGTTCCTCAACTAATAATCTTGCCCATAGATGATTCATATTGGGTGATGGGATGATAGAAGTCATTGTTTTTCTCCAATACACTTCTCGTAAGGATTCCTTTTTGTTAGTACATTTAGATAACCCATAATTTTATATTCCAATTCATTCCATTCCGCTTCAGGTTGAGAACCCTTAACAATTCCTGCTCCGGAATATAAAGATATTTTATCTCCTTGCAATAGTGCAGAACGAATTCCCACACAAAATTCTGCAGAACTATATGAAATCCAACCGACCGGTCCGGAATAAATGCCACGGTCTAAAGGCTCTTCCTGCTTAATCCACTCTAATGCCGAACCTCGTGGGTAACCACCTATAGCCGGTGTTGGATGTAGTTGTTCTAAAATTTCTTCATCTCCTACTAAAGGTTGCAATATCCCCTTAAAATGGGTATAGAGATGATGCACTATGGGCAAAGAGACTATTTTAGGATGCTCATCATATTCATAAGTGGAACACAATCGCTCCATATTTGTCCTCAGCATATTCACGACAATCTCATGTTCTTTGCGTTCCTTGAGGCTATTCATTAACAAAGATTTTAGATATTCGTCTTCATTTATTTCCTTACCACGTGCAATAGTTCCTGCTAATGCTTCTGTTTCAATATAAGTGCTTAATCTTTTATAGAGTCGTTCAGGGGATAGTCCAATAAAACCTCTTTCCGGTATAGGATTAAAACAAAAACGATAGCACTGGCTGTAATTTTCAACCATTGCTTTTAAGAGAAGAACAGGGTCAATTCTACGATTGGCTTCAAATGTGGTTTCTCTTGCTAAAACTACTTTATCAAACACACCTGCCTCAATTTGGGATAGTGTGCGTCGTATAAGTTCTATCCATTCTGTTTTTGAGGGGCAATCCAAGCGGTGATGAAAAGAAATAGGTTCCTGTTCAGTTTGTTCAGGAGTATCTCCCCGAATCCATAAATCGAGAGCACCCAGAATAGAGTTGATTTGTTCTAACTCATACTCAATATCTCCTCCCATAATATTGATTATGAGATACATTTCTGTGTTTGTTCGCAATAACTCAATTCGTGGGACCACAAAACGATATGCACGAAATGATTTCCAACGGTTTCCACGATTATCTAAAGGTAGAAACTTAAATCCTCCATAATATCGGACTGTCGGATAGTTGTATGATAAACGATTTGCAATTTTCTGAATAACTGAAGTGTATGAAAAATCGTAGATTTCTTCATCCGCAACGATGACATCTGCTTCACCCCAGCCAGCCATTTCCCAAGGTTCATCTTTTGATGCCCAATAATATCTACCCACCCCTTGAATTGAGGACAATTCTTCCAGAAGATTATAAGGAGTATCAACAGGAACATAAACATATCCAATTTTCCCTTCCGGAATGCGACGAGAACGAATTGTTTCCAGAACCTTTTTCAGAAGGGAGCAAGATATTTTCCACTTTATTTGAGATGTTTGTAAATGAGAAGACACTGAAAACTCTTAAATTTTTGTTTGAATTTGTTCAATATAGTTTAAGGAAAAGTATGTTAGATTGTATTCAAAGATATTGAAACTTCGCAACCTATCCGAATTTCAGTCGTTATTATAAAGTAATTGTAAATTTCATAAAATTGAGTAAAATGTTTATGATTTAGTATCCTTTAACATATTATTTATATTTTGTTTAATATTGATACAAGGAAATTCATGCTTCATGAAGCGAATGATATCTATCCTCTTAAAGGCAAGTGTTACGATAGGTCTTTTTGTGTTACTTTTCTGGCCAGAAACTTTTGGCTTATCTGAGGATACATTCGGAGGGGTAAAACCTGGTGCCCTAATCAATGAAATCCGTTCATTAAATTTATCCCATGCTCTTCCATGGGTTTTATTTGCATTACTTATACGCCTGGCTGGGATTATGAGTGGAGTTGTCCGATGGAAAATCCTGTTAAACGGTCAGAATTTATACATGCCGTTCACTTATATGACTCAAAGTTGGTTTATTGGCAGAACCATTGGCATTTTCCTTCCCAGTACAATTGGTCTAGATGGTTATCGCTTGTATGATTCTGTAAGATATACAGGCGATGTTATCCGTTGTGCTACGGTTATATTTATTGAAAAAATTATTGGATTTATATCACTGACAACACTTGTGTTTTTGACCTTTCCACTCGGATTTCGTTTACTGCGGTTTAACACGCTATTTCTTATAATTATTCTGATGATTTTGGGGTTTGCTGTGCTTTTTTTCTTATCTCTGTTACTCCAGCCTTATATTATTCAGATTATTTTATATGCGGTTCCAATACCTAAAAAAATTAAGAATATCTTAAATCGATTAGGGAGTTCCGCTACTGCTTATGCTGGACACCGCAAATATTTATTACTGGCGATATTATGTGGTTTATTTGTTCATCTAAGTGCTTGTCTTATGTATTTCGGGACAATGATGGCATTGCGTTCTGAAAATACAAGTTTGTGGGATGTGTTATTTGCAAGTCCGTTGATGATTTATGGAACTGTTTTGGGACCTTCGGTCGGTGGAGAAGGGATTCGTGAAATTGTATTTGCCACATTATTAGGGGGAAAAGAAAACACATTGAAGGTAGTTGCTTTTGCTCATTTAGGCTGGTGGATTGGAGATGTGATTCCTTTTCTGATAGGTCTTCCTTTCCTTGTCTTGCGGAAGCGACCCCAAAAAGAAGAAATACAGAAACAGATGTCTAATATCCAATCGCAGGCTACTTTTACAACGGGCTTGCCACAACAATTCAACCCTCAGGAATTACTTGCAATGCGGAATCAGATTTTTAGGAATCTTTTATATGGGATAATCGGTGGTTTTTCTGCAGGAGCGTTCTGTGGGTTTGTAGAATCTTTATGGATAATATACAAATTTACAAACCTTCATGAATATCAAATGCTGTGGTGGGGACCTTTAATGTATGGTATAACCTGCGCAGGTATCGGGTTAGGTATAGGGATTTTTATAGGAGGATGGTTCCCTCTCTTGATAAAAAAATTTCCCTCTTCACTTTTTATCTATGTAGTTTCTGTATCTGCAACATTGTTATCCACCGGATTTGTTCTGGTTCTATGGCGATATTGGCGGGATATTTTACTCCAGAAACCTGTTTCATATCAGGTATTCCTACCATTAAGTTGTTATTACTTAGGGATTATGCTTATTTTTTCAGCAGTATTTTATATCGTTTTATTTTACCTATCTCGCAGGTCAAAAAAGTTTTTTTATGTCGTAATTATTCTATGTCTTTTCTTACCTTTTTTTCTGGGTGCATGCTATATATCTATTGTTCCATCAGGAGGGAAAAAAGAAAATCGGGTTTCACTTGCAGATGCTCATCCCAATTCACCCAATATAATCCTCATTATTGCGGATGCACTCCGGGCTGATTATTTACCCGCATATAACCCGGATATAGAGACAAAGACCCCTGAATTAGATAAATTTATAGAAAAATCTATTTTATTTAAAGATTGCAATTCTCACTCTTCATGGACAAAACCAGCCTTTGCTTCGATTTATACAGGTGTCATCCCATCACAACATTATGCAACGACCAAAAATGCCATTATTAATTCAAATTTGCCTACTGTGGCAGATGTCCTGTCCCAAAATGGTTACCTTACCAAAGGGTTTGCAAATAATCCCAATGTGCATTCCTTGTTTGGTTTTAATAAAGGTTTTATTGAATATACAGAATTACAACCGAAGCGGGTATTTTTTGCCGGGGATTCCAGTGCCAGGTTAACAATTTACGAAATACTGCGACGTGTTTATGGAAAAATTTCATCAATTATTTTAAAAATATTAAACAAACCACCAGATGTGCGAGAGTATTATCAACCCGCAGAGATTGTAACATCGGAAGCCTTGCAATGGATAGATAATCGTTCGTTTAAAGAGCATCCTTTCTATTTAGTTCTTCATTATATGGATACCCATGACCCATATTTTCATCCGGAGAAAAAAACTTTTTATCCTCGTGCTTTATTAGGAAATACTCCTAAAAGTCATTTAACTCCCCTTATGCGAGATGCCTATATTGCAGAAATTGAATATCTCGATAAATATTTTGGGAAGTTTTTAAATGAACTTGAGAAGCGTGGTCTTTTAAGTAATTCTTATGTCATTTTTACCGCTGACCATGGAGAAGAATTTGAAGACCATCAAGGTTGGTGGCACGGTTTTACCCTATATCAAGAAATGCTACATGTCCCATTAATAATAAAAGTTCCGGATGTCTATGCTGAAGAGATTAATACCAATCAAAAAGTAGAGGGATTGGTGCGTCATATTGATTTATCCGCAACTTTGACAGAAATAGCCGGGATAACGCAACCCAAAACATTTACAGGTAAACCTTTACTATCAAAGGATGGGAAAATCATAAAGCACGAAGAAGTTATTTCATGGGCGGAAAATGAGACTGAAGGGCAAATTATGCAATCAATACGAAGAAAAGACCAAAAACTTATCCTTGCCAATCCGGACAATCCTCGTGGCTTAAAACCCGAAGAACTGTATGTTTTATCAAAAGACCCCAAAGAAAAAAATAACCTGTCCACCAATAATGATTATTTAATTATAAAACAGGATTTATTGCAGTTAATGGATATGGTGAAAAGAAACAAAGAAGAACAGACTGATAAAAAAGTACCTGAACAGACAACCTTACCTCAGGAACTAATTGAACAGTTAAAAGCCACCGGATACATGCAGTAAAACTCATTTCCCCTTCGATTATTCTCATAAATAAAAGTACAATTTATTAACGGCAAGGGAAGCAGATAACCTCAAAAAATTCGCATAGGAAAATAATGGACAATGAATAAGGAATAATCATAAAATTGAGCAGGATAAAAAAATATTTGTAATAGTATAACGATTATTGTTGGAGTTTATCTGGGTAATAATATATGTTTTATAATTGGGTATAAAGACAGGAAATATAGTTATGAATAATTTAATAAATATAGATGATTTAAAGAAGATTTTGCCAGTACGGTCAAATCATGACCATAAGGGCAGGTTTGGGCATCTTCTTGTTATTGCAGGTTCACGGTATTATACCGGTGCAGGGAAACTTTCTGCCTATGCGGGAATGCATTCCGGGGTAGGATTAGTTACATTGGCTGTTCCCGCTACTGTTATAGATGTTATCGCAAGTAGTTTAATGGAAATTATTTTTTACCCATTACCATCAACGAAGGAAGGAACATTTGCCGAAGAGGGAGCAGATAGAATAATTGAATTTTCAAAAGATAAAAATGCTGTATTATTAGGACCCGGATTAAGTCAGCATCCATCTACTATAAATTTTGTTAAAAAGGTATTACCCCAAATAAAAGCCCCTCTTATAATTGATGCAGACGGATTGAATGCCATAAGTGATAATCCCGGTATTTTGCGGATGTGTGAAGGAACACCTGTTCTTACTCCACACCCCGGGGAGATGTCGCGATTGATTAAAAAATCCATAAAGGAAATACAGCAGGATAGGGAACAATGTGCTATTGATTTTGCAAGGCAAATGGGTGTGGTTGTTGTTTTGAAAGGATACCATACGGTGATTGCAAATCCTGATGGAGCGTATGCTATAAATACGACGGGAGGGCATGGTTTATCCAAAGGTGGCACAGGCGATGTTCTTGCAGGGCTTATTGCGGGACTTGTAGCCCAGGGTATGTCTCCGTATCATGCCAGCCAATTAGGTGTGTGGCTCCACGGAAGAGCAGGAGACCTTGCTGAACAGGCATTACATCCACGGAGCATGACAGCAGGCGATTTGTTTGATTTTTTACATCAGGTGTGGAGGGAGTTGGATCCACAACCTTATGATTAGATTAAAAGATATAGGCGAATTATCATTCATAAAGAGAGTAGAATCTCTCATTCCCAGAACGGGCGGAAAAAATGTTGTGGTAGCAATTGGTGATGATTGTGCTGTGGTGAAAATAGGTTCTTCTTCCCTTCTAATTTCATCCGATATGTCTGTGGAAAATATACATTTTTTAACAGAAGGTTTTCCTCCATTTGCAATAGGCTGGAAAGCGATGGCATCTGCATGGAGCGATATTGCTGGAATGGGAGGACAACCTCGATGGGCAGTGGTTTCTCTGGCTCTTCCAGAAAGTATTTCTGTGCAAAGGGTAGAAAGTATATATAGAGGGATGTTAGAAGCAACGAAATTTGTAAATGGTGCAATTATTGGCGGAGATACGACTACTTCCTCTAACAATAGTATTGTTATTGATGTAACTGTTGTGGGTGAGGTTGAACGAAAAAAATTTGTTACCCGTTCCGGTGCTAAACCGGGAGATATTCTTGCTGTTACAGGTACATTGGGCAATTCGTCGGCGGGATTATTAGCGTTGTTACGAAAATTACCCGTTCCTGCTTTGTGGCGTTCCCATTGGTACCCCATACCGCGTGTGCAGGAAGGAAAATGGTTGTGTGCAAAGGGCAAAGTAAACGCTATGATTGATATAAGTGACGGATTGATTTCAGATGCAGAACATATTGCAGAAATGTCACATGTAGGAATAAATATCTGCAAATCGGATATACCTGTTTCAAAAGAACTGACGGAATTTTGCAGAACATACAATCTTGAAATGGATAATTTTACTCTTGGTGGGGGAGAGGAATATCAATTACTTGTTACTATTCCGAAGGAAAGTTGGGAACAAACATGTTCTAAATTTAATCGAAAATTTTTATGTTCGCTAACTGCAATTGGTTATGTAACGGATGAATGGAAAGGTGTCCGTATCGATGGGGCTGAACCTACCATTAAAGGTTATGAACATTTTATTTAATCATATACTCATTAATATTTTCACTTGTTAATTCGCCGTTGTCATTAAAAAAGAAAATCTCTGCACCTGTTTCCGTATCTTTTAACCACCCCCCCTGTGTTGTATATATCTAAATTAATGCCATCCAATGAAAGGGTATCTTTTTTAATAGCTTTATTAGCAATATGCGTATGTCCGAAGATAATACTGATTTTTTTAAAATTATCTTGTTCATTATTCTCGGATATATGTTTTAATTGATTAAAACTTGCCTCGTAAAATTTTTTCAACCGTTCTTTCTTATTTGAATTCTTTTGTATATCAAAATATTGTTTATTGTTTCTTGGATTTTCTATACCCTTTCCTCTAAGAAAATATCCAATTATTATCTTAGTGATAAAAGTATCTACTTTTTGGGATTTAAGTAAGGCTAAGAACTTATTTTCCCCTAAATTTTTTGATAATCGGGATAACATATAAGCAAGTGTATGTTCAAGCCTTGTTGTTTTTTTATTTTCTCTTATATCAATTAGTATTCTGTAAAGTAATTCAAAAACATCTCCTCCTTGCCCAACACCTGTGCAAATCATAGATGTAAGAGGATAATTGTACTCCTCAAAATGTTGAATCTCAGTGCATTTAATATTTTCCCAACCCTCTAAAAGTTCAGATAATAAAACCCAGGGCGTGTCAAACATATGACCATGAGTAACTATATATATGCTGTTATTTACCTTGATATAGAGATTTGGATATACTATATTTATGGGCAATTTGTTATTTACATCTTGGAAAAGTCCTTCTAAAAAAAGGTCTCCGTATCTACTTTTTCTTTCAACGTATCTTACTCCGGGTAATATTAATCTTTTGTCCCCTGAATTTGTTGATAAATCTATAATACCCGGTTGTGTCCTTTTAAATGGTTTGACATCTTTATGTTTTTTTAATCTCCTGATGACACTTACTTCCCATTCAACGGCATCCCATATATGTTTATCATGATTACCGGGAATGTATATAATTTCCTTTACAATATCTCGCCCTTCTTTTTGGGTATTTTTAATTTCCCGGAAGAATTTTTTGGCAGTGTTGCATGAGTTCTCAAAAGAATTTATAGAAAAATCCAAAATATCTCCATTGAGTATTAAATAATCAATTGGACCCCGGTGAGGGTGCTCATAAAGTAATTCCATGAATTTGTAAAATATGTCATTCCCCGATGAATTCATGTTGAGTTTCGAATTATTATCTCCCAAATGAATATCTGAAGTAATAGCGATTTTCATAGGAGGCTCCTTTTTGTTTTTCTCGTTATTTTTTAAATAACAAACAGTAATTCTAAATATAAATTATGTTAAAACATTTTTTTCTTAGAGTAAAAAGACACTTTATCTTATTAATTCTAATACACTTTTAAAGACTTCGTCGGGTGTGATTTCTTTTAAGTATTCCTGTGCCTGAGATATTGACATTTTGGGTGGGAATGGGATCGGTCCTTTATAAAGTACGCGAAAGTGTGGACCCTGAGGTGCGTGTTGTTGAGGATTTGTTCCTCCAAAAAGGCAAATTGCAGGCTGTTGTAATAACCACGCTAAATGCATGGGTCCCGTGTCTCCGGAGATAAAAACAGATGAATAATTAATTATACTTGCTAAATGTTTTAATGTGGGTAATTGCGGGGATACAAGAACGGGGTATTGCATCTGTTTTGTTATTTGTTTGATGGTATTAAGTTGCCCGGGACCCCATGTAAATAAGACTTCAAACCTACCGTCTGCAATAAGCAGGTCTGCAAGTCGTGCAAAATGTCCAAGGGGCCACTGCTTTTCAGGTCGTTCCACAGGGGGATGAATTACAATTAGTTTTTTGTTTGTTTCACAAATCTTCTGCATGAGGTTCTGAATTTCTTCCTCAATTTCAATTGGAATAAACATACCTATCCAATCGTCTATTTTTTCAACTCCTACAACATGCGCAAGCATAAAATTTTCTTCTACCCGTGTTAGGATTTTATCCGGAGGCAATGCTACCTGATAGTTGGCAAATAAATGACTGAATTCCTGAGCCCGAGGAGGTGCAAAAGAGAACCGATAGGGCGCCCTGGAAAAAAAAGAAATAATTCCACTCTTCAGGATACCATGAAAATCAATAGTGAGGTCATAATGGTTCTCTTTTATTTCTTTGCATAATGTTAAAAATTTTTTTAATGACGAGAAGATATTATCACTGCGTTCAAAAACGATACAGTTATTTAAAGCAGGATGCCCGTTAATTACATCACTGGCTTTTTTTTCAACAACCCAATCGATTTGTGCATCGGGATAGGCAATTCGAATGGCTTCCATTACAGGGATAACTCGAATTACATCTCCGATGGCACTTAAACGAATAATAAGAATTTTTGATATGTCCTTTTGATGTATTTCCATTTTAGTATCTAAATTATATTTTATTTAATTTTAATGGATTGGATAGTAGTAGTGCATTATAGGTTCGCAGGGAATAGATTTACATTACAGGTTCCAGTACATCATCTATATCAGGTAAATGTGAAGCCCTTGCCACAGATAAAACATAAATAGATACGGCACCGTTCTTTTTTAACACACGAGCACATTCCGTAACTGTAGCAGATGTTGTTACAATATCGTCAACAAGCAATATCTTTTTCCCTTTTACCTCATTAGGGTTACGCACCTGAAAAGCATTACGAATATTTTTCTTCCGTTCCTCAACGGTAAGTAAGGTCTGAGTTAATGTAGGACGAACACGGATGAGTGCTTCGGATAAAATAGCACCATCGAATAAGTTAACAATTTGTTCTGCAAGCAGGAGCGATTGGTTAAAGCCTCTACGATGGAGCCGAAATGGGTGTAAAGGTACGGGAATGATTAAATCAAAATGTTCCTCTGCCATTTCTGTTTCGACCCATTCGCGAAGCAATGCTCCCAGCGGGTCTGCCATAAGTTGTTCTTTTTTGAACTTAAATGTGATTAATGCATCACGGGCAATCCCTTTATACTGGAGAGGGCTTTGTATCCTGTCTATATAGGGATTCGGATGAAATCTACAACTTTCGCAAGGAAAATTGGAGCGTGTTCCGAAACCTATTGCAATGGGATGGGGAATTCCACAAATAGAACAGAAGGGTCTTTCAATACGGGGCAGACTTGCCCAGCATGTTGGACAATAAAAAGGATTTTCTTCTGTTATTAAACGACTATCGCAATGAATACAATAGGTAGGTAGCAGTATATTTTTCCATGCAAGGAGCCAGTCGGGGTCTAAAAATATTTTAGGAATAGAATCTTTTAACTTTTGTATAAGCATATTATTGGGACAATGGAACTATATACAGAAGTCTGTTGAGCGAATTAGGAGTTAGGGCTATTGTAAGTATTCCTTCTGTTTCTAAATATTCAAAAGGTATTTTCTCACCGGTACTTCCCGGTGTTGCCCCTTCTGCGATAATCTCAAAAGGTTTACTTTGAGGTGCTTTGAATGGAATATAAATATTACCGTTCCCATTTGCGAAAACTATAGCAACGGCTCCGTTTTCAACATAACGGTTTTGAGGAACGGGAGCCCATGCAATGTGGTGCACAGGATTGTCCGCAAAAGTAAAAGTTTGTCCATCAATATATATCTCTTTTGAGCCGGCTCCTGTAAAAGCAAGTAGATTTCCATCCACAATTCGGAATGCCATGGCTCTATTCCCTTGATAGGTAACGGTATGCCCCCAAACTTTAAAGTCTTGCAATTCTATCACATTAGGTTTTAAGTTTAGTTCCTTGACTATTTGTTCATCTTTTCCACGATTTCGAGCAAAACCTCCTTCCCATCCCTCTTCAATATCCTTATAATGAGGTGCCACGGCGATAGTTCCATTGGGGAAACGGGAAAACATATAAGGATTATTTCGCGATAAATAGTCTGGATTATCATTATATCCGTTAAAAACACCGGAAGGTGGATATGCGTTCATTGCAGATAAAATATCAAATAACCAGCGAGTTTCTTTTCCCAGACTGGCACTTTGATTGTCCCGTGGACGGAAGCCTAAAAATACTGCTTTGCCTTTTTGTATCTCTTTATATGTTCCAACAATATTTCCTTTGCATGTTGCAATTGTTGTTGTATTTTCAAGAGGTTGTACAGGATAGATAGAATCTATGGGAAAATCGGTTAATATAGTCATAGGTGATAATTGGGCAAGAGGTCCTGTAAATTCTATATCCATTCCAACCGCAGAATAACCGCAAAACCGCGAAGGATGATAGTTAAGTCCCATCAAGTTTTGCCACTTATCAAGGATGGGATTTCCAGCAAAGTCAAAGTAAGGAGGTGGTCCTATCCAGATTAAGTTCCCACCATGTTCTACAAAAGAGGATAATTTTTCTACAAGCCCTTCTGGCGGAGTAGGTTCAAATAATGCTACTAATGTTTTATAAGAACGGTTTTTAATACGACAAATACCATTATCAAAAGAGCCTAATTCGAGAAGTTTTTCCGCAGTGATATAATTCCCATAGCCGTATTGAATGGTTAAACTACCGAAGCGTTCATCAAAAGCGACAAGGTCAATGGGATATAAGAATAAAACATCGGTATCGCGATGTTCATAATCTTCTACCAGTGCAAAAGGTAACCAGGGGGCATTCCCATATACATCGCAAACTGCCTGCCGTCGGTCTGCAATTTCATGAGGCATACCCCAATGAGCAGAGTAAGAGTTCGGGACATCATTAATTACACCGGTAGAAGCCCCTAAAGCTAGACCATAATAATTACGGTCGAGAAAACCTCCTTCTGCGGTATCATTCCCATTGCCTGTTAAAAAATCACCCCACTTGAAATAATCATAACAGGCGGAACTCGCTTGATGAACCGTGTTAGACCACATAAAATTAGATGTATATTCATAAACATAATTTAATCGATACAGACATCGTTCTGTCCGCCATAAATCACAGGTGGGACTTTCTGCCCATGTTGCATGAGCCCGTGCTTCTAACTTGTATCCTACTTTTTGTTCAAGATATTTTTTGGCTTGAGTAAACAGGTCAACGACACCATTCTGTAAGAAGTGATAGTATTGAGCCCGGAACAAAACCGTTTTCATTATACCCTCAGTCCCCGGTAACATTATATGCTGTATAGGTTCATGAGCGAAAAGGTCATTGGAAAATACATCCTGTCCCTGCACAAAATAAATCATATAAGGGGCAAGGTCAGCATATTGTTCACCATATTTTTGAGCAAAGGCTTTTTGAAACCCCGGACTAACATAACGCAATGCAAAAGAACCTAAATCATGATGATTAAAATAAGCCCAATCCTGCTGTATATGCATCTCATCGGAATAGAGAGCATTAATTTTGACACCAGCACTAATATATTTATCACACAAAGATTGTAAGTAGGTTAAGGCATGGTCGCTAAAATAATCCATTTCCGGTGTTTTATAATGAACAACGACCAGTATTCGGTTCCCTTTCGTCTTGTCCACTGCACCACTACCATAAATTCGAATTCGTGTAGCAGTGAAATCACCATGGTTTGTCTTTAACGATGGATATTCCTCAATTTGTGCAGTTTCGCTGATTTCTACCATTTGGTTGGGAGCAACAACCTTATATTGCCTCCCATAAGAATTTTCATTGAACGCAAATACTCGAACTCCGGCAAACTCAACATCAATAGGACCTTTATTATTTGCCCACCGTTCCTGTCTCCACAATTCTACACTGTATTTCCCCGTTTCAGGGTCCCGCAACCCTTTCCCAAAATGCATCCATACCCCACATTCCCCCGTTTCTTTACGATATTCAGTGCCTAATTCCAGAGGCGTGAGAAAACTTAAATCCAGACCTAACCCATACGACTGAGCGAATTGGCTTATCTTCGCTATTCGTTCAATATACTCCGATTTATCCGGTGTCCATTCACGGGGTTTGTTTTGTCCGGGACGGTACTGAGCAAAAAAATGGTCAAATGCAATGGTTAAAGTGCGTACACCTCTTGCCTGAGCATTCTCACAAATTTTTCGCAATGTAGTAATGTTTGGCTCACGAGTAACGCTTATATTAATCTCAGCGTCAGGATTGCATAACGCATCCAGTTCGTCATCCCGCACTAATATAATGCCTGCCTTAGGCAATTGAAATTGCCACGGTCCGGGAAACCGAATCAGCGAAGTTGCATAATCCAGTTCCGATACCTCTGCACTACTCCATACAAACAAACCAACAAAAAAAATAAAAAATACAAAAAAACAAAAACCAATCCGTTGTTCCATATCTGTTTCCTTGTAAAGAAAAATTAATTTGTTTAAATTATTTATGATAATTATACAGAAACCCTAATTATTAAAATAACTGGCAAAATGTTTGAGTCCTCTGAATGTAACAAATACAATAAATAGTATATGAAAGATTATTTACAGGAAGGGCAAAGGAAAAAAGTTTTATTCTGGTAATTGTGAACTTGTATTAAAAGGATAAAATCTTTTTTAAGCACTTTTGCAGTTTATCAGAGTATATCTTATCGGAACGGGATAATCAGAAAATTAAGGAATTTATTTCAAATAAGCAACTTATCTATACTTTTGCTTTCAAACTACTTGTGCTGGTTTGAGGGATTTTATGCGGATTGGTGAGTTGTTTTAGGAGTGAGGTTGGGGAGAAGGGTTGCATGGGTTTTGCGGTATTCGGTAATAGTTTTATGAGCACAGGCAGGGCAATAAGTATGGCTGATTTGTTGATTCATTAGTTGATACCGGGTAGGTATTATCCATTCTGCATCGTGTCTGATTTTTCTGCATACGCAACATTGAACTATCATACTACATCCTTTCTTTATTTACTATACAATTGTTAGCATATTTTGTGCCAT
This sequence comes from Candidatus Hydrogenedens sp., assembly GCA_049968235.1. Classification (GTDB taxonomy): domain Bacteria; phylum Hydrogenedentota; class Hydrogenedentia; order Hydrogenedentales; family Hydrogenedentaceae; genus Hydrogenedens. The sequence goes on along the minus strand of JBMFRC010000001.1, from coordinate 168,716 downwards.
ATTTTTTTTGAGCTAAAAATTTGATTTAAGACACTGAAAATCAATAGAGTATGGTCATATAATTTGAAAAGCGAGGCGTTTTTATCGGAAAACTGTTCCTGTCTGTAAGAAAAAAATGCCGATTGATATATGAAAATCTATATAATAATGTCAACAAATTACCAGTTTGAGATATGTTTTTGTCAAATCGATACTCTATTATTATATTGTTAAAGAAATTTATGAAAGAACAGATGTAAAACAGGTAAGTAAAAATGAGAGATAAAATAAAATTAATCAGAGATTTTAATTATGATTGATGTGCAGAAGTTAACGAAATATTATGGTTTATTTTGTGCGTTGAAGGATGTCTCTTTTTCCATTCAAGAAGGGGAGCGTGTGGGATTGTTAGGACCGAATGGTGCAGGGAAAAGCACGATGATGCGTATTCTTACAGGTTTTATGCCTGCAAGTTATGGAATAGCGAAAATTGGACAGTATGAAATTCATGAATATCCTCTGGAGGCAAAGCGGTTAATTGGTTATTTGCCGGAACGAGTCCCCTTGTATGATGAAATGACGGTTAAATCTTTTCTGAAATTTGTAGCAAAGGTAAAAGGAATTTCAGGGGGAGAGTGGAGGTCAGCGGTGGATGAAGTAGTTCACACTTGTGGTTTAGAACAGGTTTTTAACCGTGTGGTGGGTGTTCTATCAAAAGGGTATCGGCAACGATTAGGTTTGGCACAGGCATTACTGGGTTCTCCGCCTGTAATTATTTTAGATGAGCCAACGGTTGGTTTAGACCCACAACAGGTAGTTGAGATTCGAGAGTTGATAAAAAATTTAGGTGAGAAACATACGGTTCTATTAAGTACGCATATTCTTTCTGAAGTATCATTGTTGTGTTCCCGTGCTTTAATTTTAAATAGAGGCGAGATTGTGGCAGGAATTCCAATTGACCCTCTTCAGCCATCCGCAGAAATTGAACAAGCATTTTTGAAGGCTATATCAAAAGAAGAGATAGGATAGAACGATGAAATCTGTGTGGAACATCGGGAAAAGAGAATTCATGAGTTTTTTTGTAACACCTTCGGGGTATGTGATTTTAGGTTTAATTGCGTTATTGACAGGTACAGCCTTCGTGATGTCATTTTTGACATATGTGCAAATTTCTCAGTCACCGTTTCAGTTTGGCTATTCCTCTGTGCCTGATTTTGAGGAGACTTTTTTAAGTCCGTATTTTGTATTTTGTGGAATTATGATTATGTTTTTATCGCCGATAATTACCATGCGGTTACTTTCTGAGGAATATCATCGAGGAACAATGGAACTAATGTTGACTTATCCGTTACGAGATAGGGACATTATTTTTGGGAAATTCAGCTCCGCATTAGCGGTGTTATTACTGGCAACAGTTCTTATTAGCTTAAATGTTTGTTTACTGCTCCCGTTTACTGATGTTGAATGGAGTGTTTTATTATTTGGACTATGTTCTGTCTTTTTAATGGGAATGGCTGTCTTAAGTGTCGGCTTATTTATTTCCTCCTTGATAACCTATCCAATAACGGCAGGTTTAGTAAGTTTTGGAATTTATTTAATGATGTTTATTATTGGAAATGTTGCAGAGAAATTACCTGCATCTGCCCCATTGCCCAATTCTTTCCCGTTAATGTTAAAAAATATTGTTGAAAAGTTATATGTTCTATTTCGTTCTTTATTATTAGAACTACCATTAGATAATCATGCGAAGAATATGGCATTGGGAATAGTCGAACCGAAGGACATAGCCTATTACTTTCTTTGCACAGCCTTCTTTATATTTTTGACATTCCGTTCCTTAGAGTCGAGAAACTGGCGAAAGTAGGAGTATTATTAGCCGATGAAAAGGTATTTAAAGACTTATAGCGGTATTATTTCTGCCATCAGTTTACTGATTGTTTTAAATTATGTTGTTTGGAAGCAGGATGCTTTTAATCTGTGGGTTTTATTATTGGGAGGAGTTTTTGTTGTTTCAGGTATTATCTGGTTAGGGACAGTTTTCTGGAATATTGTGATGGAATCAGGTTGGTCAGGTCGTGCTGTTTCGGGTTTAAATGCAGTCCTTTCGACACTTACTTTTTTAGGGATTTGCATAGTTCTATATGCTTTCGTCTTGCGATGGGATATTTCCGTTGACCTGACAGAAGAAGGTCGTCGAACATTATCCCCACAAACCATTAAAGTTTTGCAGTCAATCAACAAAGAAGTAAAAGTATTGTGTTTCTTTATCAATATTGACGAAGAATCTGTGGTAATTGCCCGAGATAAAACCCTTCGTTTTTTAGAGCAGTGTAAAAAACATACACCCTTTTTAAATATAGAAATTTTGGACCCGCAAATAGACCGTGCCCGTCTGGAAGCACTGGAAATAACCCACGCATCAACTCAGGGAACTATTGTATTAAAATGTGGCACTCGCCAGAGGGTTATTATGTTGAGTGGTGCTAATCCGCGCATGGAGGAACGAGATTTCACTCAATCTTTAATTAATGTATTAAAAGAGACCGAAACAAAAATTGGATATTTAACAGGACATGATGAGACACCGATTGATGATACCAGTCCGGGCGGGCTTTCTACAGCGAAAAAGATTATAGAAGGCGAGACATATAAAATTGAGCCTTTCCAGATAAGTATTGAATTGCCCGAAGTTCCCAAAAGTTATGAAGCAGTTATTATTCATAATCCCAAAGGAGATTTGAACCGTGAAGAATTGAATGCCATTTTAAATTTCCTAAATGCAGGGGGCCGTCTTTTTATCTTATTTGAACCATGGATAAGTGTTCGTTTGGGCAAAAGTGGGGCAGAAAATTTGCGTCCATGGTTGAAGGAACAATTGGGTATCAATGTCGGCTCGGATATTGCTTTTACAATTCAGCGAAAAAATCCATGGGAAATAGAATTCCGTTCGGACCCACAGCCTTTTGAAAATGTAGAAAAAGACTTTATGGATTTTCGGGGTTCCATGCGTATTGACCATCCCATTACACAACGAATGGACCAGCCTTTACTATGGCGAGCAGTGCGAACTGTTAACCCTATTGAAAAAATGCCGGAGAATTTGCAGGTTTTCCCTTTACTCAGGACACCACCCGATTATTGGGCAGAAACAGACCTCTCTCGGTTAGCAGAAGGTGGAACTGTGAAGTATGAGGCCGGTGAGAAAGAAGGACCACTTTATGTGGCGGTAGCAGGAGTACGAACGAAAGACCAGGCAGATGGAACGAAAAAACGAAGCCGTTTTGTTGTCGTGGGAGATGCAGATTTTATTACCAATGAGCGGATTAGTATCGGAGGACATATTAATTTTCTATTAAATAGTTTAGCATGGCTTACGGAACACGATGAACTTATTGCTATCCGTCCGACAACAAAGGAAGACAAACCGATAGTCCTTACAAACACTCAAAAACAATGGTTGCTCTGGTGTGCTGTGATGATGACACCTCAAATTGTTTTGTTCGCAGGAATTTTTGTCTATTTTGTAAGGAGGAAATTAAAGTGAAATGGCGTAATACCATAGTTCTGATAATAATTCTGGTATGTCTCCTTTCTTTCTATTGGTTCTTAGATTGGCAAAAGGAAGAGCAACAAACGATTCGGGAAGAGGTAAAGAAGGTTTTTTCATTTGAGCCACAGACAGTCCGCGAACTTTATATACAGCAGGCAGGAAAATTCGCATGTATCGCTAAAAAAAATACGGAGGGGAAATGGTGTTTTATAAAACCCTCTACGGATATTCCAGCATTTCAATTGATGTGGGAACGGGTTGCAAAAAATCTTGCCGAACTAAAAAATCAGAGAACACTGGTTGCAAAAATGGATGATAAAACTGCATACGGTCTGGACAAACCGAGTTTGACTGTTAAAGCGGTAATTGATGGAATGAAAGAACCGATAGAACTAAATTTTGGACTTCTTGACCCTACCAGTACTTACCGTTATACAACAATGGATGGACAGTCGGTATTTTTAGTGGATGACAAACAATTTTTTGAATTAAATCGTTCATTAGAAGATTTGCGATTCCGATTTTTAGTTACAGAGCGAGAAACTCCTTTGATTCGTATCGAATATACGCGGATATGGACCGAAGATGATAACATCCAGGACGCAAATTACACGCCCAAAATTGGTGAAGAATCCACTGCGGTTATAATGGAACGGGAAAATGAAAAATCTCCATGGAAAATTATAGCACCGAGTCAAGGACTTGCAGACCAGGAAGCCGTAAATGCTCTTGCATCAGAGATACAATACGGTGTTGCAAGAGACTTTATAGATAATCCTGAAAGTTTGTCTGATTATGGGTTAGACCCTCCTCGATGCCGATTAACCTATCTGGATGCAAAATACAAAAAACCTCAAACATTATTTTTAGGAGGAGTGCAAACCGCAGGACAAAGTACTCAGGAGAAAGATAAAGAAAAACGAAAACGATTGAAATTATCGGAATGTACGGGTGTCTTCGCAAAATTATCAGGACAGAACTCTGTCTTTTTATTAGACCCTCAATTCTTGCAATTATTACCTCGTTCTCCCGAAAGTTTTAGAAATCGTAAAATTTTTACAAATGAACTAACAAATGTAAATAAAATAGAAAGAATGGAAGGTGAACAAACTGTATTTATACTTGAAAAAACAAAAGAAAAAGGATGGGTGATGTCTGACCCCCCGTTAGAAGATATTGATGTATTAACTATAAATGATTATCTGGGTAAATTAAAGAACATAGAGGTGCAAAGTTTTCCCGGAGGAACATGGGAAGAACGAGGATTAAATAAATCAAAAGATATATTACGGTTTACTATGGAAGATGGAAAAACCTTTGAAATCCGATATGTCCCTGTTCCTGATGATGAATTGCACTCTTACATTAATAACGACACCGGAGAAGTTGGAATTATTTCAAAAGAAATTATTTCTCAAATCTGGGTTCGCCCGGAGAGTTTCCGCAGCTTACTTTTATATCGATTTTCTCCGGCAGAAGTTCAAGAAATTGGAATTATCATAGATTCTCAATCATTTATGTTTTCACAGATTGATGGGCAATGGACCATAAAAAAACCTGAAAATAAAGTATTAACAAATCAGGGCGATTTACTTCGGTTACTTCGTTATATGTCAACTTTAACAGCAGGTTATGTGAGCAATCAAAAAGAGGATGAAACAAAAATAGGAGAGATTACACTTACCATTTCTATTAAACTTGCAGAGAAAAAACAAACTCCCAGTATCCTGGCAGGTACATTAAATATAGGTGCAATAAACGATATGGACTCGCGTTATCGCTGGGCAAAGAAAGAGGGAAAACAGGGTGTTTATCAGGTGAGGCAAGAATTGGTAGACCTTGTTCGTGATATGTTAAAGTCTGTGAGTGATGTGGATAATTCCCGATAAAATTAAAAGGATTTTCTTATCTGACATCCGATTTTGTTCCTTTTATTAAAGTTTTCAGTAAAGATTTCTCTTGACAAATGTGTGTTAAATATGCTGTAAAATTAATTTATTAAAAAAAGTAGAATAAAAAGACAAAAATAATTTGAAAATGAAATAAATTGTTGACATAATTATAAGATTATATTATAATTTATGTAATAAAAAATTGTATATTGGTTATTAATAAATGTTAAACTATTATCGAAAAAATGGTTTTAAGAAAGGATAAAAGTTTCAGATATATATTATGTATGTAGTAAAATACTTTTAATACAACATATTTGTAGGAGGATAGATATTCCATCTGCAAAGAGTTAAAGATATACATATAAAATTTAAAGAATTGCAAAAGGATATGAATAAAATATAAGGAGCAAGTTGCCGTGAAACGAATGAATAAATTTTATTTGGCGTTTCAATTTATCGTGATAATAGGTTGTGCATTTCTTTTAGGTGTAAATTTTTATTTTTCAGGGGAAGAGAGTAAAAATACTTATTCAGAAAAACCATCTATTTTTCCACATACTTCTAATGATAAGATGACGAATACGGATATTCCGAAACAGGAAAAGAGGATACAAGTTGCATCTTCTGCTCCGACAGATGCTCTGTTAGGTATTCTACCTTCTTTGGTTCCAGGACAAATTGCAAATCTTGTTTATCCGACATGTGACCAATTATCAGCAAGATTCATAGCAAACCCGACGGATGGTGCAGCGCCTCTATCTGTAGGATTTAGACTGATATATGAACTATCTGGATTTGATGCAAATGATATGCCAAACATAACAAATATCACATGGTATATCAGTCGTAACACAGGTGGAATACCTGGAACTACAGGCTTTGCATGGGAATTCCAGGTAGAACAGCAGTATGACCCTCGTGTTGCACCCGACCAACAAGTCTTTGTCATTGGAGGACAAAATTCCCAATATTTCCAGACAGGAGGAAGATATACAATAGGGATGCGGATTCGACTTGAAAACCCGGATAATCCTGGGGAATACAGATATTGCCCCCCTCTTAATGAACAACCTACTTATAAAGAGGACTATGTAATTGTTCGCCAGGACACGCAAGTCAATTCTGCTTCAATGGAAGTAAAAGATTTAATAGAAGATGGTCAGGGTCTCGTCCCTCTTAACGATTGGGTCCCTCTTTTTTATTTTAATATGAAATATAACCCAGACCAACCTGCCCCAAGAACTTTAGTCCAATTGAGTTACCATTTGTATGCAGCATTGAGGAATGATGACCCTCAAACAGTGCCCCCTTCAATAGAGCCTGAGGATATTTTGGAATTCGGATTGTTTTGTGACTCGGGTCCTGAAGGCAAACCAGATGAAGTATTGGATTTCAATTATGATGGTAGATTAGTGTATCTGCAAGGAAGTCCCAATGCTTTCCGTATCGAACCTGGAAAACCGATGTTAACATGGGATAGGTATGGTTTCCCTTACGAAATGCCAAATGCTCAAGGTAATTTCTCAAGGGATTTAAATTATAATCTTAATTTTACAATGAATCCTCAAAGCCCACACTATGACCCTACGGACCCTTTTAACGCTGTAAGAGCAAGAAATACCCCTCCCACAGAATTGTTTCCGTTTGTAAAAGTAAAAAATTTAGATGTCGCTACAAATACCAATGATGGGGTAGATACCAGTGAGGGAATCTTAAAACAATGGGTAACAGCAAGTGCTGACCCGGGGGCAGGTTATATAGTTGCGGTTCGCTTGACATACAGATGGAAAAATTTTAATAGAATCGGGGTTCGTGTTAACGCTGCCCGCATGCAACCTTATACAGGTCCCACTCTTTCATCAATAGTAAGCAATGTTCCTTTCCCATTCTGGAATTATGGAGTTGGTTCCTTCCTTACGCAGAATAATGGGCAACCTGTAGATTCATATAGTCCTAATTTTTATGAAGGAGATTTTTTGGATGAAGGAAAGTTCTATGAATCACATTTTAATGTATATGATTTAACAGGGGATTATAGTCCTGGAGAGAATTGCAATCTTTCGGGATGGCCCTTTTTTATGTATACCCCTGTAGCAGAGCACACAAGACCGAGATGGGATATTTCTAATACCTTTATTGAAGCAGTTACTGGAGAAATAATGGACCTGCGACAGGTCTTGCCAGTAGATTCATGGATTCCTGTAATAGGAATTAATGCTCATGGAAGTCCAAATGCACAGATTTGGGAAGTAAACCTTATCCTGACAGATATTGGGGGTGACCCATTTGGACCTCCGGGTAATGGCGGGTTTAATCCTAATTATGCCTTAGATCCCATAACAACTTCATATGCTGGTGATTGTTCTGTTGCTGTTCAAAATGATTATTCTTTTAATGGGGCATGGTTGTATCATGATACTTATGATACAGAAGAAGGAAATGGGATATTTAACCCACCAGTTCCTTTAGATAGTTCTGGAAATAGTTATGGGATTTCATTTCTTGATTATCCTATGATTCCTGCTTCTAAAGACCAGGGAGGAATGGTTGATACAGTAATTTCATGGGAGTATGAACCATTTCCACCGGGAGGAGGAGACCCATGGTGGAAGGTGCGATTGAGATTTGCAGGGGGTAGGAGGAGATGTCGTCCCAATGAGACACCTACAGGATATTTTGAATCTAAAATAGATTATTTCGGTTATTCTACTACTGCTATTGAGAAACCGGATTATTTTATAGTATTAAGAACTAATAGTGGGAGAAAAGATTTGTCCGGAAGAACCTCTGGCCCGGGAGGACTATTTGGTGGTGATTTCCGTGCATTTATAGAGCCGAGACGGTGGAATCCGAGGGATGGTGGACACTGGGATGGAGGAATATGGTTTTCTAACATGTATCTTGATTGGAAGAAAAAATATGTTCAAGATACGGAATGGATTGATGAAGTATATCCTTCAGGTTCTACATCTGAGATAAGTCGTAGAATAAATAGTCCCTGGTGGACGGAACGCTCTCACACTCAGGATAATGTAAAGCCACAAAGAGTAGGTTTTGAAGTACATGACCTTGTATTAACATATAGTACTGATAATACCTTCGGTAGGGAAACTTATATTCATCCGACACAACCTATCCATATATCGAATCACGCGGTTGATATTGTTAATATTGCCTTTTATGATTGGAGAGGGTTGAATGGAGTAACCAATTTAAGTTTGTGGTCAGACCCACCAATACAATTAGGTTTAGGTTTTGATGTTTTCGGTATCTTCAATCAACGGTTTTTATTGGGATTAGCACCTCCTTCTGACCTGATTCTTGACCCCAATACGAATCCTTTATTAAATTCCAGTTCTGCGCTAGGATATTTATATAATCCGGGTATCTTACCGGACTATTCAGAGGCGATTTTCTGGACAGGTCAGCCTGTTCCTAATTTAGATGAGTTAACATCGTTTCAGTATGCTTTTGAAACCGTACCTTTTGAACCTACCTTTGATGACCCATTATTACCTCGTTCTTTAACTCCACGAAGTACAGCATATCCTAAACCATTTATTCAACCAACTTTACCGGATTATTATACATGGCCCATGAGATTAGGTCTTGTAAACTTTGGTTCGCGTTGTATTGTATATGCAGATGAAGGGACACTTGGGGATAACCTTGAATACTATCATTTCGACCCAAGCGAAGACCCTAATGTTATAGAAACATGGCAAGGTGTCTGGGCAGGATACAAGGATGATGTCTATTATGCAGAATTATTAGATGGTAATTTCGCAGGAGTAGATTTATCGGGCTGGTGGTTTATAGATAATAATGGAGGTAGATACTATATAAAGAGTAACAGTGGGAATATATTAGAACTTGAGAATGGACATTCAGCCTATATATCTCCTTATATGATGAATGGGAACAAATTATCGGTCTCTCAGTATCCTTATGGTGTTAGAGGAGGACGAGCCAATGCGGTAGAACGGGGTCCCTGGTTAGTTACACAAAACACAATGGTTCGCAATCGTTATCCGCAAATGGCAGATTGGCCAGCAGGATGGGGCAATAACACAGTAAGTTCAGGACCCAATGGTGAGTCCCGTTCCGCTCGAATTTTGAGACAGAAGGTAGAATATAAATCGCAACCCGTAGCAGTGTTAGGATTTAACTTATCCGGTGCAGATGACCCCGTAGTAAATCGTTCAGGTCCCGTAGCTTTAAATAGCATATATGTTGCGTTCTGGGGACCGGAATTTGACCCATCTGACTTAACTCCATTGGATAGCACAGGTGGAACACTCCCATCTTCAGGTGTCTTGCTTTATGAGGATACAAATGCGGATGGGGTGTTTACAGGTCCTGTGTTTTTAGATACTGTATCTGTTCCTGTCTTTACGGATAGAATCGTCCCTCTGGTTCCGGGCTCCTTAGAATGGGGTATTAAACCGGAACCTGTAGATTTAGATGGAGATAATATTCCAGATGATTTGAGTGGTGACGGTATTGTAACAGATGGAAATGTTGATTTATCTGACCTGGAAAGACCGCAACTTACTTCTGCCCAGAAGAAAGCATGGGATGGATTAAAAGACCTTGCATGGGTATTAAAATTAACACCTGCACAGCCATGGACAGTGCCTCAATCCGATATACGCTCCGGAGGAGCCAATCCACCTATAACTGCAAAGAGTTTAGAAGCAAATAGCAATTTATCACTTCCGTTATCTCCGGAAATAATAAAAGATGTTAAAGATACAGAAAAGATAACATCTTCGGCAAAGAAATCTTTGCTTTTGGATATAGTATCTCCAGAATATGATGATGAAGGTGTTGCAAATGTTGTCCCGATGGAAAAGGATGCAAAGGCACTTACAGCAGGAGGACATAGGGGAGATGATTTATTTGTGGTAATCCGAACATCCGATACAGTAAGTGCTTTTGAGGAGTTTCGTTGTTTAGTTCCTGCACGGTTACCGGATAGAACTCCTACAACAGCACAATTCGCAGGGGTTGTGTTTTCTCAGGGTGGTTTAACATCGCGAGGAGCTGTTGTTAAGACAAATCCGGAAGAAGGTGGTTTGCAGGATTTCTATGGACATGATATGTTGCAGGTGAGTGTACCGTCACGAATTGTAGATATGACGGATGCATTACTTCCTCCTTCAACCAGTGGTATTACAACACCGGTTATAATTCCCGGTGGACAGCCTATTGCTATTTTAGGTATTGACGCATCAATGAACCGTGTTGAAAATTTAATTGCTTACGGAAATGGTACCGGTGCATCTGCTGGAGATAAGGCATTCAGTCCTGATGCTCGAGATATTATTATTCCTGAAACGAGCCTTAAAGATTTCTATTCTAATGGTGCATGGACACAGAATATAGTGGGTATGTGGCTGATCGCTTATGGTCAGGCGGACCAGGAAGTAAATAAACGGGTGGAAGCCTTTGAAATTACAGGTGCTCAGGGAAGGACTTTACGGCTAAGAGCAGGAACTCCGAAGAATGGTAGTCCCTGGTATGTGGTTAAAGACCCTACCTTCTTAGAGCAGGTAATTGTTGAATTTTATAATGCGAATACGCAAACAACAGTTCGTGGATTTGACCCATATAACGATTTATTACCGTTAAATGAAGAAGACCCTGCAAATGGGAAAGAAAGTGGTGTTTCAATCTGGCGGGACAATGATTGGGACCCGAGAAATACAAATGGAGTATTTGACCCACCGATTATTAATAATGATGGAACTGTTGATTATATTGATTTGCCATTACGATTGGATAATTCACCAGTGTGGTATTCCCGTCCGGGAGACCCACGTTATCAGGTTCGCTTTGTGTTCTCTTCACCCGGTACCGATAATAGTGTTGGACGAGACCCAACACAAGGAGGAACACCGTATATTTCTCAGCCTCGGCTCCGGCAACCTATTCCGGTATGCTTTGGAGATTGTCCCAGTGAAAATGGATACGGTCCCGACTTCTTTGTGGTAATCCGAACATCATCTGCAATAAGTGCAGGAGATGCATTCCAGGCAGCAATAGTCTCGTTTGGTGGAGATACCCCTACGGAACCCGACCCGGATAATTTTGTTCGTATATATCCGGGTGCCGGTGATATTAACGATGGATTGTTCTACCTATATTCCGAATTCCCATGGGGAAATCGTGCATTAGGGTTTATTAGTTTCTTTAAGGACCCACTTATTTATCGTTATTGGGCATATAATGATAGACTCCGCAAATGGACAGCACGAGCGGAAGTGGACATGAGCCAGGCTCAATCGGACAGATTGGGATTAAACTGGATTCGCACAAATCCGGTTGCTTCCGGTCGTACCAAGACAATAGTGGCTTTGCAGGTACCAACCGTTGATTTTACGGCGGATAGACAGAGACAGATACCCGGAGGACAAATTAAATTTACATTAGTTCCGGGTAGTGGAATAACGCTGGCTTCCGTTCAGTGGGATTTCGGAGATGGTACACAATCCACAGATAGAAATCCAACACATACATATTCCCAGGCAGGAACATATACCGTCAGCGTCGTTATAAAAGATAAGAATGGATTAAGTGCATCTAAAATTAAAAGAGATTATATAGAAATATTAAGTGCTCCCTATGTTAGCTTCACTGCCCAACCCAATTCAGGATACATAACGCCGGATGCTATGGGTGAAAAAGAACCGGGCCTGGATGTGCAGTTTAGGGATATGTCCGTCGGAACAGATATCTGGAAAGTTACTGCATGGTCCTGGAGTTTTGGAGATAATGTCCCTGCTATAGAATCCACACAACAGAACCCGATACATAGATACACTAAAGAAGGATTCTATTCTGTCACTCTTGAAGTAACATTTAAAAATGTAAATACTAATGAGACCATGAAACTATGTTATCTGATACCTAATTATATAACTGTAGGTCCATGTATTGGTTGTCCATCAACGACAGAAGGAGAAGGGCAAACAGAAGGAACAACAGAAGGTGAAAATCAAGAGGAGCCAAGTGCCAAATTCTCTGTCCAATCTATAATCAAAGATAAAGAAGCACTTTTGCCCTTGACAGACTGGGTTCCATTATTTAATTTTACAATGGGCTATGACCCGGAAAATCCGGCTCCACGAGTTTTGAAATCGTTAGTATATCGAATTCGAGCGGATAAAAGAAGTCAAGGTGAGTTAAATTATGGGAATCAGGGAGGTCCCAATATTTCTGATTTATTAGAATTTGCCTTATTCAGGGAAAACTATTCAAAGAAAGAAGAATATAATAATCAATTAGACCCCTATTATGATGAATTGTTATTTAAGTGGAATTCGGATGGAACGCCATTAGCACAAATTCTGACGCAAAATCCATATTCTCCGGAGGGTATTACTTATAGGCTGAACTTTATTGGGAGTGGAACACCAGATAAACCGGATTATCCTGTTGTAACGGCTCCCAATCAAGATGAAGGATTTGATGGAAATTCCTATATTGTCGCCGTTCGAACATCTGCCACATGGCGAAGCCAGATTACTATGGCTTGTGATGTTCTTCGTGCGGAGATGATAAAACTTAATGGTATCTTTCCAAGAAATACAGATGGAGATGCAATAGATGAGTATGACCCAAACTTCTATGATGCGAAAAAACCAGAAAAAATGATATCCGACACAGGCTATTCTGCCAGTTTTACTGTTTGGGATTTGAACGGTATTATCAATCCTGAGCAATGGGAGTATAGTGGTTTTGATGCATGGAATTATCCGACGCGGTTATATACACCTCTTGCAGAACATACACGCCCCAAGTGGTCAAAGTTTAACCAACTGTTATATATGTATGCCGGAGAACTATTGTCGTTCCGTCGCCTGGTTGCTATGGATACATGGAAACCTGTGATAGGAATAAATGTCCATTCTACAAAATCTGTGCATGCAGATGGATATGACACGTTAGTAGGACCGCGTTATACCGCAGAGAAGAGGATATGGTCACAACTTCGAGAGGTAAATGTTATTTTTACAGATATTGGAGCAGACCCATACGGTCCTCCCGGCAATGGAGGTTTTGACCCTCGTGAATCTTTGGATAAAGTTTCTACTCAAATAAATGGACTTTTGATAAATAGTGACAAGGTGTTATTCCAGGATATTGTTTTTAATGGTGTTTGGGTGTGGCATGATACAAATAATAACGGTAAATTTGACCCACCGACACCACTTCCTGATGGACAAGGAGTCCAGTTAAACGGTGACTATCCATTATTACCCGAGACGGTAATCGGAATTAATCTGTCTGAAGGTTTTATTTTGCCTACAGGTCAACTACTCAATTGGGAATACATACCATTCCCACCGGGAGGAGGAGACCCATGGTGGAAGATAAATCTTCGTTTCTTCTATGGACGAAGGAGATATGTTACTCCCAGTGATAACGATGTCTCCGGTTTTGTTGAGCCGATACCGGATAATTATGTTGGTGTGGCTACAGGAAGTGAATATGCGAGTGATTACTTCGTTGTAATAAGAACAGACAGTGGATTTAAGGATGTTTCTCAGACCGTACCTGATGGTAATGGTGTTATGATGGGTGCAGATTTCCGCGTCTTTATAGAGCCAAGACGGGTTGATAATAATGGTAAACCTACAGGAGGTATTTATGTAGATTCCCAGATTCCTCCATTAGGCGGACTTTTGGATGGGGGAGGTCCTCCCTGGCAATCAGATTTGAGATGGGGACAACAAGAACCGTGGTGGAATCAACGAACAGTAAATGAAAAATCTACAAAACCTATGAAAGTAGGGTTGGATGTCCATGACTTAGTGTTAACTTATACATCCGATTCCCCTTATAAATTTGAATCAGATATATTCTATGGTTCCGGTTCTATTAATTTAGGAAATTGTCTTGGCTATTCCGTCGGATTATACGATTATCCAAAAGATTTTGATAAGTGGATGGACCCCGAAGGAAAGATAAGGACACAATTCTTGAATTTACATTCGGTAGGTGTAACAAGATGGCGTGAATTTGGTGGATTTACTTATTCTATTACAGATAATAACACATTTACCGTTAGTTTTGACTATACTCATAGTAGAGGGCAATATGCTTATGAGACAGTTCCGTTTGACCATGTGAATATTTTGGGTCCGGACACGCGTTCCTCTGCGTATGTAAATCCCTTAGACCAACCTGCCTTACCGGATTATACTACATGGTCTCGCAATATAGGTCCTAATGAATATCCGCGGGCAAGTCAGTGGGCTTCGGAGTTTAATCGAGCAAGATTACTTACACAAAAAACAGATATTAACTCGGAACATACCGCTATGTTAGGTATTAATTTGGTAGGTTCGGGTGATTATGTCGTAAACAATGAAGGGCAGGAAGCCCCATCTGTAGCAAAAATTGTTGTTGCGTTCTGGGGACCTGATTTCTCTCCGGATTTACTTATGCCACTGGACCCGGATGGTAAGAGTTACGACTCGGGTGTCTTGCTTTGGGAAGATACCGACCAGAATGGAATTTTCTTTGAACCCAAACTATTGGCAACCTACTGGGATTTGCCAATGCCAAATATAGGAGATAAGCCTGTCCCATTGAATAATTTACAATGGAGTTCTTGGCCTGAACCTATTGATATTGATGGAGATGGTTCTCCGGATGATATGGATGGTAATGGTCTAATCGACCAGCGAGATTATGCATGGGTTCTTACCATGTATCCAAAAGAAAAGTGGCGATTACCTACGGATGATTTTATGAATTTCCTTTTTGGTACTGTTCCAATAGAATGTGGAAATATAGATTTCAGCGATGTCATATTTGAAAAGAATATAAAAGAGAAATCGAGCGAAGAGACAAATACCACAAATCAATCCTTAGAGAAACAAATAACGAATGAAACCGGAAATAATCCCGGAGATGACCTCTTCATTACTGTTCGACTGAATGATAAAGGGAAACGATTCCAATCCTTCAGAGCGGTAATACCAGCAACACTACCCGGAAGAAGCGATTCGGAGAAAAAAGCAGGTATTCAATTCTTCCCACAGGTTAATACTAGTTCCACTGCATATATTAAATCAAGTCCGGAAGAAGACCCTGTCCAGGACTTCTACGGGAACGATATGCTTGAGACAAATATACCCGTGCAAATATATGACTTTACAAGTCAACAACAAGCAATTGTTCCCGGAGGTCCCTCCTTTTGTGTAATGGGATTTGATATTTCAACGAACAGACCCGAAGATAGTCTTTATCAAGGAACAAATGGTGTAGGTTCTGAAAAAACATTTACAGTATCCGGTGTGACTTTTGAACCGAACTCACTTATTGGAGATTTCTTGATAGATTCTGCTTTTGAATCTTATGAAATTGTGGGGAATACAACGAATCAGGTGTATTTACTGAGCGGGACTCCACGCAATGGTTCCTGGCGGATTGAACGCAATCCCAGTTTCTTAGAAGAAGTTACATTGGAATTTTATGATGAAGGTACAAATGCGAACTTTAATCCATTGAATGATTTGTTACCTCTTCATATTGACCCACAGATTAGTGGTATTGCTTTATATCGAGATAATGACGCTGACCCAAGAAACAGGAATGGCATCTTTGATGCAGACATAGATATTCCAATACCCTTAGATGCAACACCTTATTATATCGGTCAAACAGGTGAAGCCACCCAGGTTAAATTTGTGTTTTCCAGTCCGGGTACAGATGATGTGCCTATTCCTCGTGTGCAACAATCTCGTAATCGTCAATGGATACCTACATCGTTTGGTTCAAATAACAAGAATCCTTTTTATGGTCCCGATTTCTTTGTTATATTACGTGCCTCAGATAAAATGAGAACCGGTGTGAATTTCAGAATTGGAGTGGTTAACTGGGGACCTAATACACCAACAGAACCTGACCCCGATACCTGGGCTCGTCTGTCAGGTGAGCAAAGAAATGATTTCCGTAAATTTAGAGAATTTCCATGGGGCGTTAGAGGACTGGGATTCATTACCTATTTCAAAGAGCCTCCTGTTCGATATTATATGGATGGGAAAAAAGCAGGAGCAAAAGCCGATAATTCGGGTGTAAACTGGGTTCGTTCCCATTGCACCAAGAAACGGAGAACCGGTGTAATTAATTCTATAAATAGAATCATAGCCCCATCTTCACTGGTAATAGAATCCACATCTATCTCTGAATTACCCATACAGACCCTTGAAGGGCAGGAAATTACATTGGTTATATATGGAAGGAATTTTGGAAACAACCCTGTAGTGCGTTTATCCGGTTATCAAGTTCGTGTTATTCAGGCAACGGATACCAGCATAACTATAGCCGTTAGTACAATGCCCGGAGTTGTTCCTATGGAGCCTATAGTTTTATTGGTACGGAACACTTCTAACGGAGATGAAGCCTCACGGACCGATTTATTTACACTTACATCGAAGCCTGTGGGACGGATACCTATTATCAATTCCATAAATCCGAACAAAGGTACATCAAAAGAATTTCCGGTAACCATACAAGGATCCAATTTCTCAACGATTGAAAATATACAGGTATATTTCGGAAATACATTAATGCCTGTCCAATCTGTATCAGCAGACGGGACATCCATCCTGATAACTTTCCCATTGGGCGGTATTCCAACAGTAGGATCTCTGGATGTTACTGTGAAAAATATAGACCAGGGGACAGAAAAAACGCTCGTAGGAGGTTTCGAATATGCAAATGATGCCCAGACACCTAAAAAACGTTTTTATATGTTTGGTTGTGCTGAAAGACAAGATACTCAACAATCAAGTTTCAGTGCTTATGCCTTTGATATAGGTCTGGTAATTGCAGTTTTGCTGTTTCTCCTGTCTGCAAAGAAAAAACAGACAACATAAGGAGATGAAATTATAAATGAAAAAACAAAGATTGATAATTCCGGACGAAAGAAAGGAGTTCGGACCGTGAAAAAACAACTATTATTTGTATATTCATTAACATTATTAATTATTTCTATTTGCCAATGGAATAGTTATGCATTTTTCCCCTCCGGTGGATTTGATGCATTTAATGTATTACGATTGGCACGATGGCCCTTCTACGAATTTGATACGAACAACGATGGTAAAATAACCACAGGAGAAGGTATCGGTATTTATATAGAAAGAGGGAAAAGAGGCTTTACCGATGATGAAATAGAAAAAGTTAAAGAAGCATTAAAGGTCTGGGAGGAAGTTACAACTTCCTACGCCTGCTTTCGGATTATAGGTTATTACGAAGACCCTATTTCCCTGACAGTGCCCGATTCCCTGCCCACGATATCCATGTATGTTACCGAAGCAGATGATACCGGTGAGAATGTTGAACCGGACCCGGAAACAGTGGATGTGGGTGGAGGAATATTGGGAGTAACACTCACACTTTTTACAGTTACCGATACAGTATACGAACATAACGGGCAGATATACCCTATTTCTGCGGGGACAGTTGTTGACCGTGATATTGTTATATCTGCAACGGCACACCGATATAATTCAGAATCCGGTGATGAACCATTAGCAGATTTAAAAGGAACACTTGTTCATGAATTGGGGCATTTTTTAGGATTAGACCATACCCCCTTGAACAATTTAAGAGCTATTTATTTAAATGAAGGGGATGAATTACCTTCTTACCTTATAGAAAATCCTGTCGTGTGGAGGACAATGCCCGATGGTCTGCATCAGTATATCGGAGCAACACCGACTATGTTCCCTATTTATTTTGAAGTAGAACTACCGAATGGTCAACGAGAAGATGGCGGGAAAGACCTTGCTCCGGATGATATTTCAGGTATTTCATGGCTTTATCCAAGGGGTGCTCAGGAAAATTTCTTTGATATAAAACATGAAGCAAGAAGCAGAACACGAAGAGGGTCTGGAATTCCTTCTATTCCACTCCCCGGTGGACATGTTGTCGCCTGGGCAGATGTAGATAATAATCCCAATACCTCGCGTGTGCCTTTATTCAGTACAATGGTAGGTTTATACGAGCCACTCATTAATAAGCAACTTCAAGGTAAATTTAATCTCATCGGTTTATGGAAAACCATGGAAGTTCCCGGTAAAGATGGCGAATTGTTTACCCCTTCCTACACATTAACCTTAAATGCTTTGAACGGAACGGGATTAGACCGTCAGGCTCCAGAAGGAATACCCCCCTCTGATGTAGATAGTATTCAGGGACCCAATAGTTATTCTGTAACAACTCGTGCTGATACAGATTATCAAACGAACTTTATGTCAGAGGTGTTTCACGAAGTTGAAAATGTACTGGATGTAAGCAGTAAAGATGCAGGTACCGGATTGGTATGGAGTTTTACAAAAAATGTGGTTGTAAGTAGTACTACAGGTAAAACACTCCCTCAAATGAGGACAAATCGAAAACCTATGTTTGGAGACCCCAATGATGTCTGTCCTATGAATATTATTGAAGTCCCAACAGGAACTACTACAACGACAACGACTACTGGCACATTAGGTTCGATTTCTTTGTCTAACGATTTGAGAATTTTTAGAGATAATTATTTGATGAATTCAGGTATGGGAATTGCCTTTGTTGATATATATTATACAATGGCTCCGATGATTTCTAAGGTAATATTAAGATCAGAAATGATGCGATATATATTTGCCGGCACCGTATATAGTCTTGCATGGTTAGTTAAAAATAATATCTGGAGTTCCCTCATAGCAATTATGATTCTGCTTGTTATATGGAGGAAGATAAAGAAAATGCAATCTGTTAAAACAAAAGCAAAAACCACAATACTTTTCATTATTATTGCAGTGTCTATTTTTGGATTTCTTTCTAATGCTTCTGCGAGAATCGCCTTTCTTAATACAGACGAACTTACGAACCAATCCGATGCAGTAGTCAATGCAGAAGTCCTTTCGCTAAACAGTTATATGACAGAAAATATGAGAATATACACAGATGTTGAAGTTAAAGTGATAGAAACAATAAAAGGACCTGTTAACGAGAATAGTTCTGTAATCTTTACCATCCCCGGGGGTAGAGTGAATGGCTATGCTATGGTTTGCTCGGAGATGCCCGAATTTAAAGTCGGAGACAAAGCCATTATTTATTTGCGTTATTTGCCTAAAAGCAGTAAATGGACTTTATATGCAGGAACAAGAAGTGTAACTGTAGTTACAGAAAATCCTCAAACGGGCAAACAATTTGTAAAACCCTATAGTGAGTATGACAGCATTTTCTATAATACAGATAAAAAGGCAATTCAATCCATGTCTTCTGTTCAGAAAATGGATGAAACCAATACGAATATATCGCTTGAAGACTATTTGTTATATCTCAAAAGCCTTGTGAGAAAGAAACAATAAGATTCTCAATTTATTAACCTGTTAGCCATTACTATAAAAACTTCTTACAATAGTAAATAGACTTTGCGAAAGGGAGGATATTTCGTTTAAACTTATCATGAGAATTTAGTCAACTAATAATGGCTAAATTCCGTTCAATTCATGATTTACTGCAAGGAGTTATTTTTCCTATGAAAGGGCAGTATGGTTCATTCGTTAGAAATTAAAAGACTATTTTTTCTTATTCATATCATACTGATTTTTTCAATACTTATTGCACTTGGAGTTTTCTTTTTTATTATTTATACCTACAATCCTGCCCAGAAAATAGCCAAAAAAACAGGTATAGCCGGTGAGGAAGAAGGAACTGTGCAGAATGAGTTAATAAATATTGATGCTAAAAGTCTTTTCAACAAAATAACACAATCAGGTTTATTTGGAAATGCAGGTAGATGGACAGAGGATACAGTTCCTAAAAAAGAAGAAAAAACAGAACAACTGTCTCCTCAGGATACTCTTGAAGATACTCAATTAAACTTAAAATTAATAGGGACCATTGCCCTGTCTCCTAAAGACCGATTTGCATCCGCTTTCATTGAAAATTCCGACAAAAGAATTACCGCTGCTTTTGCTATTGGACAGGAAGTCGTTGAGCAGGTAGTTTTAGAAGAGGTATATCCTAAAGAAGTGATATTGTTAAATAAAAAAACCCATCCCCCTAAAAGAGAACGATTGAAATTAGAAGATAAATCTTTAGAATTATTAAAAGCAAAAGAGGAAAAACCACCCAGTAAAACTGATTCGAAACCTGCAAAAACGAATGAGCCTGAGAAAAAGCAAGTAGATTTAAATCGAGATGAAATCGTACAGGACTTTTTTGCAAGTTATGCAGATTTGGTTACGCGTGTTAAGCCGGAATTGTATAAAGATGCGGAAGGCAAAGTACTCGGCATTACTGCAAAAAATATTAGTGAAATTCCGATTGCAGTAAAATTAGGGTTTAAGGAAGGAGATGTCCTTACCGCAGTAAACGACGATATTATTGATAGTGATGAAAAGGTAATAGACTTGATAAAAAAATACAGTGATGTTACACTTCCCTCTGTTAAAGTATCCATCCTTAGAAATGGAAACCCGATGGAAATAATCTATAGAATACAAGATTAGTTATAGATATGAACAACAAATATTTATATATTAGGAGTTGAAACTTGCGAAATCCAATTGAGTTTATATCAAACTATAAGAATCGCTGTTTCTTTTTCTCTGGGAAAAGAATAATTATTTTTTTATTACTGTTTGTTAATATGTTTGTATATTCTGGCTATGGTCAGGATGTAGAGCAGGTTCCGCAGGATGCTCCTCCGACAAATATCGAAATACCGCAGATTGTGGATGCACCTTCGGTTCCAGAAAATCCTCCAGAAATGCCTCCTCAAACCGCACCAGAAGCAGTTCGCCCTCCTATTACAATGCCGGAACCTGTCTCCCCTCCAGGTTCCTCAAGACCACCTATACCTTCTTTCCCCACAATGAGAAGAGGAAATCACCCCCCCCTCCCTCCTGGACCAAGGAAAACTCCTCCGGGAGGTGATACATCGGGAAAGACCCCTATCGGTATTGCCGCAGAAACAGGACCCAAAACAGGTGAAACTCCTTCCGAACCGATTTCCTTCGATTTTCACGATGCCCCTTTATATGATGTTATAGCAGCAATTGCTCGTTTAACGGGCAGAAACTTTGATGTTGACCCGAACATTGGAGCGACAACTGTTACTGTTATAACTCATGATAAAATTCCCCCTGAAATGGCATATCAGGTTCTTGAATCTATACTGGCATCTCGAGGCTTCTCTATGGTTGAGACGCTAGATGGAAAATTAATCAAGATAATTGCAACTCCCGACGCTGTTGCCTCTGAAAAAACACCCTTAATCAGAGGAACCGAAAAACTTCCAGAAGGGTATGACAAATTTGCTACTCATATTATTACCTTAAAGTATGCAGATGCCTCCGAAGTATCTACCGCTTTACAGGTATTGGGTTCCAAATCATGTCGTATTTCTGCCTACGCACCTACAAATACATTGATTATTACAGACACTGCAGATGGGCTAAAACGCATATTTTCATTTCTACAAGAAATAGATGTTTCCGGAAATGAAACGGAAATGGAAATATTTATGCTCGAATATACCCGTGCAGAAGCCTTAGCCCAACAGATTGAACAAGTTTTATCCGAAACGAAAACCACAACTGCGGGTGGTAGAGTTCCGGGAACTCCTATGACCCCACAACCTGTGGTAAGACCTCCGACACGTTCTGTACCAGGTGCGCCGTCCATGCAAATTATTGGTTCGCGACAGGAAGTCCTTCGTATGGTTCCCGATACGAGATTGAATGCGTTAATCGTTGTTGCAACTGAAGGTATGATGGAAAAAGTTCGTGACCTGATAAAACGGTTAGACTGTCCTACTCCTTATGAAGCCAATAATTTGCATATTTATGAACTACTAAATGCCGATGCAGAGAAAGTAGAGCAGGCATTACAACCACTCATTGGTGGTTCTGGTTCAACAAGACGACCTACAGGTGCCGGAACAACTCCAGGGGGTGCGGTGCCAGGTGCTGGTGGAACAATAGCCCCTTCAACCATGTCTTCTGCTCCGGGAGATGTGCAACCGTTTGAACAGCGAGTTCAAATTACAAGATATGACCAGACCAATTCACTGCTTGTTGTTGCTTCCCCACAGGATTATAAAGTGTTAGAAGCATTTATTGCCCGTCTGGATGTACCCCAAAGACAGGTGCTTGTTGATGCAGTAGTCATGGACGTGCGATTGAACAATGATTATGGGGTCAAAGTAGATTCCGCAAGTATTAGTGGAAATTCCGGATTTGCTGTTACAGGAACACAAAATATACAAAAAATTGTAGATTCCTTAAAACCTGCAGCAGATGCGGCGAATAAAATTACCAGCCCGAGCCGACTGAATCGTATGTTAGGAGCGTTAAGTTTAGGTTCCGGAGGAGGTCTCACAACAGGGATATATGACGACATTGTTATTCCAATCAGCAAGACCCAGCGGTTACGGGTTCCTTTTGTCCCACTCCTGTTACAAGCAATAGAGACTGTTTCCGATTTAGAAGTGCTTTCTCAACCCAGTTTGGTTACGGTAGATAATGAAGAGGCATCCATAGTCGTAGGTCAGGAAGTCCCATTCATTACAAGCACAGCAAGTCCTCAACGCACAACGACGGGAGAGGTTATAGGAAGCACATGGGGCGGTTATACTCGTGTAGAACGACATGAGGTAGGTATCAAACTCACGGTAACCCCTCAAATCAGTGAGGGCGATAATGTTTTGATGAAAATTGAGATAGAAGTATCTGCAGTGGCTGGAGGTACTCAATCTGTAGGGGATGTAAATATTTTAGGTCCGACAACAAATAAATCTCTATTTAAAAATCAAGTGCTTGTAAAAGATGGTTCAACAGCAGTTTTAGCCGGTTTAATAAGAGATACCGCAGACCGGAATAGGACACAAGTTCCAATTATGGGAGATATTCCTTTATTAGGTTTCCTATTTCGTAATAAATCCGTATCGCGAGAAAAACGTAATATGGTAGTTCTGGTTACACCACATATTGTAAAAGAATCCAGTGATATGGAGCGGGTTACACAGTATAAGGTTACAGAATATCAAGATGTAAATATACAAGAGTTATTCAAGGGCGGGTTTTTCAAAAAAGTTAAGGCAAAGGCAGATATGCGAAAAAATTATCGTCCTACTTTAGATAGGACAGAAGCGTTAACCGGACAGGTAGAACAAGAAGAATTTAACCGTGGGACAATTTATAGAAAATAATGGATAAGTTACTCGCTGAAATGCAGTTTGGAGAAATTTTACTCCAAAAAGGATATGTTCATCCGGAGCAAATAACGGAGGCTTTAGAACTCCAGAAGATTAAACCGCGCCGGTTAGGAGAGATTTTGCTGGACCTCGGTTTTGTAGAAGAAGAACATGTTCTGGAAGCATTAAGCGAACAGTTTGGAATCCCAATGGAATTAAATCTTTCACAACAGGTGGATATGAACCTGATTACGAAAGTTCCAATAAATTTTATTCGCGAATATTTTATGGTTCCGTTTAAACAAAACGGGAACGGTTATCTGGTTGCCTTAAATGACCCTATAAATCTCCTGCCTCTGGATGACCTACGGGTACTTCTCGGTGGTTCAGTTCAGCCCGTTTTATGCCGTAAATCAGATATACAAAAAATTGTAGATTCTTATTTTGACAGTCAAACGCAAAATACCGCTGAGATGATAGATACAATAGCAATGGCAGAAGAAGACGGTGCGACAACCATCCATACCTTAGATGGAACAGAGACCGAAAAGGACCTGCTGGACCTTGCTAATGAAGCACCGATTATTAAACTTATCAACTTACTTATTACAGGAGCGGTTAAAGAAAGGGCGTCGGATATTCATATTGAGCCATTTGAACGCGAAGTCCGTGTCCGCTATCGTATTGACGGCGTTCTGTATGAGAAATTTACAATACCCAAATCTCAGCAGGCAGCGGTGATTTCGCGTATTAAAATCATGTCCAATCTCAATATTGCAGAGCATCGTTTACCACAGGATGGACGTATAAAAATTAAGTTAAGTGGCAAAGAAATTGATATTCGTGTGTCCATACTCCCAACCGCTTTTGGTGAACGCGTGGTTTTACGTATCCTTGAAAAAGGGAATTTCCTGTTCAGCCTGGAAGATTTGGGAATGGATGAACGCGACCACAAGATGTTTGACCGCATTATTACAGTCTCCCACGGAATTATTTTAGTTACAGGACCTACTGGTTCTGGAAAATCTACAACTTTATATGCTTCCTTGCAGAGGGTTAATTCTCCCGACAAAAATATTATTACCTTAGAAGACCCTATAGAATATTTAATTGCGGGGATTGGACAGATACAGGTTCGTCCCAAAATAGGATTGACCTTTGCAGCAGGTTTAAGAAGTATTTTGAGACAGGACCCGGATATTATTCTTGTAGGTGAAATTCGTGATTTAGAAACAGCCGAAATGGCAGTTCAAGCATCTTTAACAGGACATCTCGTTTTTGCAACATTACATACAAATGATAGTGCAGGTGCTATCACCCGACTTACGAATATGGGAATTGAACCTTTTCTTGTTACCTCTTCCTGTATTGCAATTCAAGCCCAGCGATTGGTGCGTAAAATTTGTACCCAATGTAAGGAACCATATAAACCTGACCGAAATCCATTAGAAGAATTAGGTATAAAAAAGCCCGACCCACGAGCAGAAACTTTATGGCGAGGTAAAGGATGTCAAAAGTGTATGGAACGGGGTTATTATGGCAGAACGGGAATATTTGAACTATTAATGATGAGTCCGAGGATACAAGAATTAGTTCTTGAAGGAGCGGACTCAAATGTAATTAAACGAGAAGCACATAAAGAAGGAATGCGTACCCTCCGTGAAGACGGAGCAGAAAAAATGTTGAAAGGATTAACAACATTGGAAGAAGTCCTTCGGGTAACCAGAGACGATGTATTTGAAGAAACCTATTAAAAAGAAAGCAAGAAAAAAAACACCCCTTTATAATATTTTGAGAAAATATGCCTGTTTATCAATATAAAGCACTAATAAAAGATAGTGGAAAAACAACGCGTGGCGTAATTGACGCGGATTCACCTGCATTAGCACGAATGAAATTACGGGAGTTAGACCTTTATCCCACCGAACTAAAAGAAGTTACAGATGGTGTTAGTTTAAAAGAAGGAGGGAAAGGAAAATCGCAGTTTTTCCTGTTTGGTGGCGGTGTTTCAACAAGAGACGTAGCCTTAATGACACGACAGTTTGCAGTGCTACTCCGTGCCGGTATGCCTCTGGTAGAAGCCCTGAATGCATTAATAAATCAAACATCCCGTCAACGATTAAAAACCGCAATACTGGATGTCCGTGATAAAGTAAATGCCGGGAAAAATCTCGCAGACGCACTGGCAGAGCATCCCCGTATTTTTAGTTCTCTTTATGTAAATATGGTTCGTGCTGGAGAAGCCAGTGGAACATTAGAGCAGGTATTAAATCGTCTGGCAGATGTTTTAGACCGACAGGCAAAGATAAAAGCACAGATACTATCATCCATTGCCTACCCTGCTTTTATGACCGTTTTTGCTATTACGGTTATTACTTTTATGATGACTGTTATTGTCCCTCGAATCACGACTATTTTTAAGAAACAACAATCAGAACTACCTTTCATTACCGATGTGCTTATAGGGGTAAGCTCCTTTTTAGGGAAATACGGCATATTCTTCATAGGCTTTTTATTTTTTCTGATAATAATATGGCGGATATGGGTTAGTCGCGAAGAAGGCAAAAAAAAATGGGACCGATGGAAATTTAAAATTCCGCTCTATGGTACTTTACTTCAAAAATTACTTTGTGCAAGATTCTCACGGACATTGGGGACAATGCTTCAAAGCGGTTTAACCATGCTTCCTGCTCTGGATGTTGTTTATAGTATTATGGATAATCGGTTCATTCAAATGCATCTGGATGATATAAAAGCAGGTGTCCGTAGAGGTAGAGACCTGGCTCAGCCTATGAAAGATTCCGGAATATTTCCATCTATGATGATTCATATGGTTGAATTAGGGCAACGAAGTGGTGAACTGGAAAATATGTTAATTCAGATAGCAGATACCTATGATGAAGATGTTCGTTTGACCGTTGATGCTATCGTTGGACTGATAGAACCCGTTATAATAGTAGTAATGGGTATTTTCGTCGGATTTCTGGTTCTGGCGATTTTATTGCCTATACTAAAAATGAGTACACATGTTGGAGGATGAAACATGACACAAGAAAAAACGAAGAAAAAAATAAAGAATTTATTGGGCTTTACACTGGTAGAACTAATGGTAGTTATAGCCATTATTGCAATTCTTGCCACGACCGTCGGTATTTATGTATTTGGTGCGTTGGATGATGCGGACCAGGCAAAAGCAAAAGCAGAAATCAGTAATATGAAGACTGCCATCCAGATGTATCGGATAAAAAACAAACGTTTGCCGAACACTTTAGAAGAAATTGCTCCATTTCTTGACCCACCCAAAGTTCCGTTAGATCCGTGGGGTAACGCATATGTCTATCAAAAAGAAGGAAACTCTTCTTATAAGATTATGTCCTATGGTGGAGATGGAAGTCCCGGGGGGAGTGGAGTCAATGCGGACATTTCCAGCGAAGATTAATTCCGCAGGATATTATTTTTTGCATGAGGTATAAATATTAAAATTATGGTTGCTTTACGGGGAAAAGATGGCTTTACATTGCTTGAATTGGGGATTGTTATTTTTATTATTGCCTTAATGGCAACTATTACTGTTCCTTATTTGCTTCCCCTTGCATTATCTTCGGAGTTGGAAAGCGAAGCCAGGCGATTAGCATATTTCGGTAGAGCAGTAATGTCAACATCCGCTTTATTGGGAGATGAATTCTATGTAGAAATTGATTTAGACCAACAGAAATATTATTGTTTAAAAGTTACTTATCCTGAGGCAAATGAGGGAGAACAAGACCAATTAGGGCTGTTTGAAAGTATGAAAGAGCAGGGCATGTCCCCGGAACAAATGGCAGAACTTTTTATGAATTCTGCTACGGGAACAGGCACTACAAAAAACACGAGAAACACTCCTGCTCCAGGAGGTTTTGATACAGAAGCCATGAACCGACAGATTAATGACCGATTTGAAAAATTGGCAAAAAGGAAATTAATAGAACAAGCAAAAAATGTGAAACATGAAGATAGCCTAATGGATGAGATAGGACCTCTTTTTGATAAAAAGAATAATGTGGATATATTTAATATAGAGCCAGTAATAGAAGAAGTCAATGAACCGGGTCTATCTCCGGTTCGTTTGTCCGAAAATATAACGATTGAAAGCGTTTTTATCGGTGGAAATAAGTTTTCCAGAGGTCTTGTAGAAATACCTGTAACACCTCTCGGGTTAACAGAATCAATTGGTTTTTATGTAAGAAACGCAAATAATGATTATTATACCGTTGTATGGGACCCTGTTTCCGCAGGTGCTTATGTGCTGGAAGGAGCCCAATGAAAATATTTTTATTCGCTATAAAAGATAAAAAAACAAAAGTTGGTTTCACGCTGATGGAGATTTTGACGGCATTAGCCATCTTAGGAGGTTCCGCTTTTATTCTGTTTAATGTCTACTTTAATGCAATGAAACTTCACCAGATTACTATAAATCAGACAGATGAAAATCAATTGGTTTATGCGGCTTGCTCCCGTGCAGAAATAGGAGTGCTGACGGGGACACTGGAAGGAAATGGCGATTTCGGAACAAGTTATGAAGGCTACTCATGGAGTTATTCTGCCACTGCAATAGGTTCTGACCCATCTATTCTCTTATATTCTGTAAATGTAACCTTATACACTCCGGAGAATGAAAGCAAAAACTTGACCTTTTTGTGTTATGACCTGACTATGGAAAATCAAACAAATGATTTAACCGGTGATACCAATAAAACCAATCGAGGAGGAACTACAAACCCTATGAAAGCCCCTGCCAGTGGCTTCTCTGCAAGAAGGAATTCCCTGTTGGGAAATTAATTTATGTGGATTAAAAAAGAAAATAAATATCCTTACCCTAAAAAAGCCAATGGTTTCACACTTCTGGAGTTGCTCATTGCTTTTACCATAATGTCTATTATCGTAATCATTGTTTATTTAGGGTTGGATTCTATATCAAAAGGGACTGATTTAGCACGGTTATCGGCGGAAAAAATGAGGATACAACGATTCTTAGTAAATCATTTTTTCAATTCTTTTAATGCCCTGTATATCGACTCTTCCTATTCCTCTTCGGGTTATCAATTTATAGGAAAAAACGAATCAGGACAGTATGGACCTGCGGATTCCATCCGTTTTTGCACTTCATTACCGATGCCAGGACCCACTGCCTTACCGGGTATTCGTAGGGTAGTTACCTATTCTTTTGAGGATACATCTCCACCTGAAGGTCTGTCGGGCTTTGCCACAGATATATATGGTATTTCAAATAACGCTCCCCAATTTTTGACTATTACAGAATCACCACTTATTCTGGATGAAGAATCCGGTGGCTTTTCGAGCGATATTAATTCTCTGCCTGTAAATGTAATAAAAGTTCCGCTTGCTTCGTTAGACATCTATTATTATGACCCCATTAAACAGGATTGGGTAGAAGAATGGGATTCGCTATCAGTTCAACAGATGCCATGGGCGGTACATATTATTGCGAACCTATTTGATGAATATGGAGATGTCAACAACGCCTCTGCAAATGGGGAAGGAGATATAGACCTTGTGATTGTTCTACCTACAACAGTAGGAACAGTCCAACCTATGGATGACCCCAATCATTTCCGGGATGTCGGTTCCCTGTTTAAGATGGATAGCAATAAAACCAAAGGTGCAACTCCGAATACTACTGCACGCGATAAGTTCAGAAATAGAAGGTAAAAATTACCATGAAATTAAAATCGAAAATTCAACTTTGCAAAAGGACAGGAGTAGCCATTATTCTTGCATTAGTATTTATCGCTTTACTGTCCATTATTGTAGTTGAATTTTTATATGAGGCAGAAGTTGAGGCTTCTTTAGCATATAGTCAACAGGGAGACCTGGAAGCGTATCTGGCTGCGAAATCTGCAGTGGCTAAAGCAATTGCATATCTTGCAGAGGATAATTTAAATACCATGATGAGTGGTGCTCCACCCATAGATAGCGATTTTGACCTTCTTTCTTTTAATATGAGTGCAGGAACAGAGCCATTAAATAATGCTCTTATGCATGCTTCAATATCAGATGAATATGGGAAAATAAATTTGAATGCTTTACTGGTTCCACAATCTGGAGGAGAACCTCAAGAACGGACACCTCTAGTTAATGCTTTAAAAGAATTTTTTGCCTTACGTGATACAGGAAAAGGTGCCAGTCCGGATATTATTGTTGATTCTATTCTCGACTGGTTAGATTACAATGAGGGCGATTCTGAAAGACCTCAAGGAGCAGAGAACGATTATTATATGGGATTGGAAAATCCATACTCATGTAAGAATGGTCCTATGGATTCAATCGAGGAATTGCTGTTGATTAAAGGAATTACACCGGAAATATATTTTGGTGACCCGGAGAAGAATCAGTTACCTCTATCGGAATATTTTACTGTTCATGGAGATTGGCTGGGTAGGGTAAACATTAATTCTGCCCAACCTGAAGTAATAGCAGCAATTGTCAGTGGTTATACAGGAAATCCCGCAGATTTAGGTTTAGGACAGCGAATTTTTGATGATGCACATACACAACCGTTTACAGATTTAAGCCAACTAGATGCCTATGGTATTTTACCCAAACCACCGACAACACAGAGAAGAAATACTCCCCAACAAGCAGGGAAACCAGTTATTACACCTGCCGAAAGACCGGATAATCGCACTCAACGCTATGTTATGTCAGGACAAATTTTTACTCTCCAGAGCAATGCTTTTCGAATATATGGTGATGGGCTTTATCAAAAAAGAATGGTGCGAATTGAAACGTATGTCTTCCGTAATCCTATGGAGTTAGGTGATGTCAGTAACTCAGGACTGAACCCCAACATAAACCCTGCTACCAACAAAACAAATCAACAAAATTTAACTCGAAATATGCAACGAACAAACAATAATTCCACAACAGTCCAAAATCAAGGAGGGCTACCTCCAGAGCCATTCCGTATTTTGGATTGGAAAGTTATAAAATAATAGGGAAAAATAAAAAATATATAGCCATAAAAGCCATAAAAACGAAAGAAAGACACATGGGAAATTTGGTAACAACAATTGAGATTTGCGAAAATGTGGTTCGATTAGCAACCGTTCGAAAAAAAGGTAAAAATCTTGAATTACTTCAAGATATTGAAGTGCCTGTAATTTCAGCAGAAGAAACGCCCAATAAAGATGAACCTGTATTGAATGCATTAGAGGAAGCCTTTAAACAATTAAAACATAAACCAACATGTTTTGCCCTTTCCGTTCCGTGTTCTGTAAGTATCGTGCGGTCATTAACAGTTCCATTTCGGGGAATGAAGAAAGTAGTGTCTGCTCTTCGCTTTGAATTAGAACCCCATATTCCTTTCCCCATTGAAGAGTTAATGCTTGATTTTACTGTGGTGAATGAAACAAAAAAAGAGACAGAAGTATTGACGATGGGTGTCCGCAAACAGCATATACAAAACTATATCCAATACCTACGGGAATTTTCTGTAGAACCCGAAACTGCAGTTATTAATTCACTCGGTTTAGTATATCTCTGGGAAAAGGCAAGCAAAGAAACAAAAAAATTAAAATCTGCTTTGGTGGTTCATAAAGATTTCTCTACGCTTGCTGTTCTTTACGAAGGAAAACTCGTTTTTATACGGCATCTGGTATTAGGTGTTCAGAATTATTATGAGAATCCTGAAATTTTTGCCCGGGAAGTACAAAATAGCCTAAGAGCATTTCTTGCCCGATGGAAAAGTAAAGAAGGAATAGAAAAATTAGAAATTAGTGGATTATCTTTATCCGATGAAGAGATAGGTGTTTTTTCACGATTGGTAAAGATGGAAGTGGAGCCTGTTTCTTTATCTCAATCTTTACTTTTCCCAAATACTATGAAAGCAGAATCCGAGGAATCACTTTCCCGCTGGTATCCTCTCATGGGTATAGCAGGAATAACATTAGACCCCTACTTTTCATTTAATTTGCTAAAAGAAAACCAATCCTTATATTCCTATTTATCCTCTTTATCCCGTCATTTGATATTTACCAATTGTCTTATCCTGACCGGGCTTGTATGCGGTGCCTTTTTCCTTCAACAATTAACACTAAATAATCTTGTTTATAGTAATCTATATAAAGCAAAGGCAAATGAATTAACCCAGGAAATAGATCGAGTTAATCAGGAGAAAGGGCTGGATGAGAATATAGATTTATCTCCCTTCTTTGACCCCCCTCTTCTGGATATACTAAATACCATTGCCGAAAAACTGCCCTCGGATAAAGTGAATATTACAGAAATTAAATTAAGTTCGCCTGATGTGCAAAGTTGGTGGATTCGAATACAGGGAACAACCGGCGATTCCGCTTTTATAAATCAGGCGATTTCTGAATTAAAGAAGGTAAGTTATTTTAATATTGTGGATGAGCCAGAATTAAGTGCTCAAGGAAATCAAACCAGTTTTGCAATACGAATACAAAAAGTACAAAAGTCTTCGCTCCCACAAAAAAATAATGCTTCACCTCAAACCAGTGCAGAGAAAAAATAACAAATGAGGTAGAGAAAATGAACCAAACTCTTCTTGATCGAATTTATTTAATTACAATGATTGTGAGTTTTATCGCTGTTATAAGCATGGCAATATATCTCCATAGAGGACCTTATCGAAAATTTTTGCAATCCAGAAATGAACTAACTCAATCATATAATCAATTGCAAATGGTAGAGAAACTAAAGAAAGAACAAGAAGAAAGTTTAAAAACTCAGGAAATGTTACTTCGTATAATAGAAAAGAGACCTCCAAATTTTGACTTCTTTTCCTATGTGAACCAATTACTCAAAGAAACTCAATTAACCGATAGAGCCAAACTTGATAATTATCGTGCACGAGCAAGTAGTTCCCGCCAACCGATGGTGCAAATTAAACTAGAAGGGGTGTCCTTAAAACGGTTTTCCGAATTCTTAAAGCGTATTTATGACGATTCCTATTTATTAGCTGTGTATAAAATGGATAAATTAAAACCCAATCAAAGCGGGAAAGGCATTGATTGCGAATTAACCCTTGTAACATTAAAATAAGAAAAACCATATTTTCGTATTGTAAAAAAGGTTCGCCTGACTTTTATAATATATAATAGAAGATATAAAAATAAATAGGGGTCACAAAGATTTGTAATAAATTATTGACATCAAAATATATTTTTTATGTAATTATAACTAAATCCGCATTTTTAACATTGATTTTTGTTTAAAATTATGTTAAAGTATATAGAGAAAACATGGATATAGAATATGAGTACTTATAAGTTATTCGGTCAGATACTTGTTGAGAAGAAAATAATATCCGAAGAGCAACTTCGAGAAGCAATACATCGCCAGCAAACAACGATGTCGCATCGAAAAATAGGAGAAATCCTTGTTCGTTTAGGGTATATCAGCAAAAGTCATATTATCGAGACATTATCGGAACAATTAGGTATTCCTATAATAAAATTAAGTGAGAGGGATGTGCCGGAGCGTGTTCGTAATATTATGGATGGAAGCATAGCGACACTTTATAAAGTAGTGCCTGTGGAAGTGCGAGGGGATAAAGTTATTATTGCGACATCGGACCCGACCAATGTCAATAATCTGGATAATATTTCCCGACTTCTTGACCGTCCCATAGAGCCAGTTCTTGCTTCTCCTGAGGAAATAACGATGGCTTTAGGGAAATATTATGGAGTTCATGAAGCCACAGTAGAGAGCTTGTTAAGTTCTGCGAGTAGTGCCAGCAGTGTAAGTTCCTTATCTTCGATGTCCAATGTAAGTTCGTTTGATAGTTCCTTGGCTTCTTCATCAAGTTTTAGTGCCAGCGATATTTCTTTAAGCAGTGTTAGTATGGATGATGCGAATCTTCCTTCTACATCCATAACAACAGAAGGTATGGAAGAAGGGGATGCAGATAATCCTGTGGTAAAGTATGTTCATCAGATGATATTAGAAGCATTTCGTTTACGAGCAAGTGATATACATATCGAACCTGGAAAAACCGATGTAAAAGTAAGGTATCGTATAGACGGTGTAATGCATTTAATGCCGTTACCCCCCAAACGGGCACAGGCAGCTATTATATCCCGACTTAAAATTATGGCAGGGATGGATATTTCCGAAAGGCGGGTTCCACAGGATGGACGAATCAAAATGACATTAGGGAATAAAGTGATAGACCTTCGTGTGAGTTCTCTGCCAGCTGTGTTCGGTGAAAGTGTCGTTATGCGTATTCTTGACAAAAGCGGGCTTATGTTAGGTTTGGGGCAGTTAGGCTTTAGTCCAGAGGTCCAAAACAATTGGGAGCGAATAATTCAGCATGCTACAGGTGTTGTTCTGGTTACGGGACCTACAGGTTCAGGGAAGACCACCACCCTTTATGCTTCTCTCCATAATCTAAATCAGCCCGATGTAAAAATTATTACTTTAGAAGACCCTGTGGAGTATCAAATTACAGGGATTAATCAGGTGCAAATCAACCATGAAATTGGCTGGGATTTTGCCCGGGCTTTGCGTGCTATATTCCGCCAGGACCCCGATATTGTAATGGTCGGTGAAATCCGTGACTTAGAGACTGCTGAAATTGCTATTAAAGCCGCATTAACAGGGCATCTGGTTTTCTCAACATTACACACCAATGATACCGCTACCGCATTTACCCGATTGGTGGATATCGGCGTGAAACCGTTCCTTGTGGCATCCGGTATTCGCGCAATACTTGCTCAACGATTGGTGAGAACAATTTGCACTGTTTGTAAAGAACCCTGCGTTCCTCCGGAATTTGAAATTCGCCGATTGGGTTTTCCTGTAGACCTCTCTACAATTGAGTTATATCATGGTGCGGGCTGTGACAATTGTAATCAGACGGGTTATCAAGGACGATTGGGCGTTTATGAATTGTTACAAACGACAGACCGTATTCGTGAAATGGTCATGCGAGGAGAGTCCGCGACGGCAATTCGAAGAGAAGCCCGCTTATCGGGAATGTCCACCATGCGTGAAGATGCATGGCGTAAAGCGACTATGGGTATTACTACAGTCGAAGAAGTTAATAAACGGACACGAATTGATGAACCTCTTCGCAAACCTGCTGTTGCAGTATAATTGAATATAAGGAGATACATATATGGCTTATGAAATGGTAAGTTTATTGCGGATGTTGATAGACCGTGAAGGCTCTGACTTACATCTTGCGGTGGATAATCCTCCTGTGGGAAGAGTTCACGGTCGATTGGTTTTCTTTGGTGAAGACCCATTAACGCCCGAAGATACCGAACGATTAATGAAAAGTATTGCTTCTGTAGATAATCAACAAGAATTGCAAGAAGTAGGTGGTTCTGACTTCGGTTTCGCATTTGAGGATATTGCACGTTTCCGTGTGGCTATTTTTAAACAAAAGGGGTATGTAGGTATCGTATTGCGACTAATCCCTCGCAAAATACTAACTTTTGAAGAATTAGGTTTGCCCCGACATATAGAAAACTTACTCCGACAACCGCGTGGATTGGTTCTGATTACAGGACCCACGGGTTCCGGAAAAACAACAACATTGGCTACCATGCTTGATTGGATTAATACTAATTTAGATTCTCATATTATTACTATTGAAGACCCAATAGAATACTATCACACCCATAAAAAAGGAATTATTACCCAGCGTGAAGTAGGTGTAGATGTA
This sequence comes from Candidatus Hydrogenedens sp., assembly GCA_049968235.1. Classification (GTDB taxonomy): domain Bacteria; phylum Hydrogenedentota; class Hydrogenedentia; order Hydrogenedentales; family Hydrogenedentaceae; genus Hydrogenedens. The sequence goes on along the minus strand of JBMFRC010000001.1, from coordinate 133,389 downwards.
CCGACTTTCGCAGAGGCTTTGAGAAGAGCATTGCGTATGGACCCGGATGTAATTCTCGTCGGGGAAATGCGTGACCTCGAAACTATCGAAGCGGCAATTACCGCAGCCGAAACGGGGCACCTTGTATTCGCAACCCTTCACACCACAGGTGCGGTGAGAACGGTAGACCGTGTCGTGGACGCTTTCCCATCAAACCAGCAGGAACAAATTCGGACCCAGTTAGCAGGTAACTTAAAAGCAGTGATTTCCCAGACTCTTGTCCCCCGGAAAAGTGGTTTTGGTCGTGTGGCTGCGTATGAAATTATGTATTGTACCCCTGCTATTCAAAACTTAATTCGTGAAAATAAAACCTATCGTATTACATCCGCTATTCAGACGGGACATAAGTATGGTATGAATTTGCTGGATGAACATCTACTTGCCCTGTATCGTAAGGGTATTTGCAAATATGAAGACTGCCTTGCCAAAGCACAGATGCCGGATGAATTTGAAGCGGCTGCGCGTGCTTTGGGTATTGAAGGTGGACCTGCTCCCAAGAAAGAAGGAGAAGTTGCATAGTTTAAGAAGACATAAAAGAAAGTTTGTAATATGTCAAGTGCATTAGCGAAACACAGTCAAACAAAGACCACACAAATTAACCAGCGTCGATTAGGTGATATTCTGGTAGAACAGGGAATAATTATTCCACTTCAATTGGACGAAGCACTCCAGCGACAGCGATTAACAGGCGATTTCTTAGGTCGTGTGCTGGTATCTATGGGCTATTGCGATGAGCAAGCAATTGTCGAGGCGCTGGGAACACAACTGGGGATGGAAAAGATTGATGTTACCCGACTGAAAATCCCCGAAAATATTATACGAAAAATTTCGTCTGATGTGGCTCGCTTTTACAATGTTATTCCTATCAAAGAGGTAGATGGTGTCCTTGTAGTGGCAATGGCAGACCCCTTAAATTTACAAATTTTAGATGATTTACGACATATTACCGGTCAGCCTGTTCGGGGGGCTATTAGCAATCCGCAGGATATTGCCATCGCATGGAAAAATAATTATTCCTTCGAAACCGATTCTATCCATGAGATGATTTCCGAATTGCAGGATAAAGTAGGTTCTTCAGATTTATCTCTTGAAGAATTGGGAACACAGGAAATTGTCAAAGATACTGAAAATTTGGTGGAATTGGCACAATTGCCCGAAGTTATTAAAATCGTTAATCTGGTATTTTTAGAAGCGGTAAAGAAAAGGGCGTCCGACATTCATTTTGAAGTATATGAAGACCGTTTTCGTATTCGTATCCGTGTAGATGGCGTTCTGCATGAAATTGTCAATCCTCCCAAGACTTTAGCAATTGCATTAGTATCCCGTGTAAAAATTATGTGTAATATGGATATTGGTGAACGACGATTACCACAAGACTCGCGTATTGAATTGAAAGTTGGGGATAGTATTATAGATATCCGTGTTGCGACACTTCCTACATTGTATGGTGAAGGAGTGGTAATGCGTATTTTGGACCGAACTGCGGTCCGTATCGATTTAGACCGTTTAGGGTTAAGTGAAAATGTAAAAGCAAAGTTGGATGATGTTTTAGCCCGTCCTAATGGTATCTTGTTAGTTACAGGTCCTACGGGTTCAGGAAAGACAACTACCTTATATGGGTGTATTGCAAAATTAAATAGCGAAGAAGTAAAAATTATTACGATGGAAGACCCCGTAGAATTGCAAATAGATAGGGTAATGCAATGTCAGGTAAATGAAGAAGTAGGACTAACCTTCGCAGCAGGTTTGCGTTCTATCTTGCGTCAGGACCCGGATATTGTAATGGTCGGTGAAATCCGTGACCTTGAAACGGCACAAATTGCAGTAGAGGCATCATTAACAGGGCACCTTGTGTTAAGTACCTTGCATACCAATAGTGCTCCTGAAACAATTACCCGTCTACTGGATATGGATGTTGAACCCTACCTGATAACCGCTTCCTTAGAGGCGGTATTGGCACAACGGTTGGTGCGTTGTCTTTGCAGGCATTGCAGAGAACGGTATCGTCCATCAAAAGAAGAGATGCAAGAATTAGGCTTACCGAAAAATTGGCAGGATGACCCGAAACTTCAATTGTTCCGACCCAAAGGATGCCCCGCATGTGATTATATTGGTTATATGGGCAGAACAGGTTTATTTGAAATTTTACAGGTAGATGAAACTGTTTGTGAAATGATTTTAGACCGTGCAATGGCGTATGATATTCGTAGATATGCGAGAAAGAAATTAGGTATGCGAACATTACGCGAGGAAGGTATAATAAAATGTGTTCAGGGTGTTACTTCTGCAAAAGAAGTGATAGCCCATACAGACTATTATGAAGATTAAAAAAAGGAATTGGAACCATGCCTAAATATGCTTATCGAGCAATTAATCGTGAAGGAAAAGAAATCTTTGGTATTATCCAAGCGGATAGTGTTGCCCTTGCGATTAATGATGTAAGAAGTTTAGGACTGTTTCCCACACACGTCCGTGAAGCCCGTCGGAGTGATGAGCGAAGGGCAAGAGGTGAGAAGAAAGGATTAAGCGAACTCTATTTCGGTGGCGTAAAGACCAAACAACTTGTGGTTATGACACGCCAATTATCTACCCTGATTGATGCAGGTTTGCCGTTACTACGAAGCCTGAATGTGCTGATTGCGCAAATGAAACCCAGTAAATTAAAGGATATTTTACGAGAAATATCAACGGATATTCAGTCAGGTAGCACATTTTCCGAAGCATTGGCAAAACATCCCAAGCAATTTGACCGCCTTTTTGTAAATATGGTTAAAGCGGGTGAAGTTGGTGGTATGTTAGAAATTGTGCTTCAACGAATAGCACAATTTATGGAACGAAGAGAAGCATTAAAACGACGTGTAAAATCCGCCATGATTTATCCTATTGCCGTTCTTATTATCGCTTCGGCCATTGTGATGTTTCTGTTAATAAAAGTCGTCCCTGTTTTTGCAGACATTTTCAAAGAATTCGGAGGACAATTACCCTGGCCAACACAATTTCTTATGAAAGCCGGGGACTTTATGATATATAACTGGTGGATGCTTATTGCCATTGTATCGTGGACGATTATTTTTATAAAAATTCTTTTTAAATTTCATGCAGTTCGACGATTTCGGGACCGGGTTGTTCTAAAATTGCCTTTAATTGGGGATTTGGTTACTAAAGTAGCTGTGGCACGATTTGCCCGAACATTAGGAACGCTAATTACTTCCGGTGTACCTATTTTACAGGCATTAAAAATTACAAAGGAAACCATCGGAAACGAAATTATTCAGGACGCCGTTGATAAAGTCCATGATAGTGTAAAAGAAGGAGATACAATTGCTGCACCGCTGGACCAGACCAAAGTATTTCCAGCAATGGTCGTTAATATGATTGATGTAGGTGAAGAAACGGGTAGCCTTGATGCTATGCTCCATAAGGTAGCAGACATCTACGATGCAGAGGTAGAAGCGGCTGTCGAGGCTATGTTGTCATTAATGGAACCCGCAATTATTATCGTTTTAGGTGGTATTATCGGTTTTATTGTAGTATCCTTATACTTACCGATATTTACACTCGGAGATACCATCAATGGTACACAATAAAAATAAGACAAAAATACGGCAACAAAAGCTGTATTTGTGGTATAAATATAGTAACAGTTAAATTATTTACAAGAACTCATAACAGAAAGGACGAGATTAAAAACAAGTTCGTCTACAAACCTGAGTGGAGGAAGACAGTATGAAAAGAAACAAAGGATTTACACTCGTAGAACTATTGGTCGTGATGGCAATTATCTCAATTCTTGCTGCTATCATAGTTCCCAATGTTGCCCGGTATATTGCTCGAGGGAGAGCTACACGGGCTTTAGGGGACATTAAAAGTATTGAACTTGCACTAACAAAAATGGTTACCGATGCCAATGTGCAGAACTTAAATTATCTGTTTGATGCAGATTATATTCGCAGAAGTATTTTTAATTTTGCAGATAATACACCTTATATTATGACCTCCCAGCAATTTCAATCCGTTATTAAATTATATACAAATACCCTGTACGCATTATTAAGAGAAGGTCGTAGGGTACTGGATGGCAGAACGGACAATGATTTAAATATCATATATGCAGATATTTTAGATAAGGATGTTGTAATGAGACTTGGTGTTGGTTATCTTGAAGATATTGCTTTTGACCCATGGGGAAATTTGTATAATATTTATCCGGGTCCCTGGACTCCAAGAAATGGACCCATTCCCTTCCGTATTTATATGTTAGGAGAAAAAGAAAAAACTTTACCAGGTGTGTCAGGTGGGAGAAGAAGTGATACTTTAACATTTTCAACAACAGACCCGGAAACCAATTTACCAATAGAAGTAGGTTTCCCCGCAGATAAAGGGAAATTGGCTTTTATCTGGTCTAATGGTGCTAATATGATTTCAGGTCAGGCTGTTTACGATCCTAATTTGGCAAATCCACTCCCCGGTGGAAATTATCAAGGTTCTGCAAACTACGCAGACCAAGAAGAAGAATATAAAGGGGGTGGAGATGATATTAATAATTGGGACCCCGGTCAGAGTTGGATGCGTTTCTATAGTTAATGAATATTTGACTAATATAAGGGCAATGTATGGGAAGGTAGAACATACATTGCCCTTCTAAATATGAAAGACTTGTTATAAAATGTTTGCCAGAAAAAGAAAACAAGGTTACACATTAACGGAACTACTGGTTGTAATGGGAATTGTGGGAATGTTAACTCTCATTTCCATTCCTTCTATTTTCCGCTTTTATAAAGACGCAACAGACCCGGTAAAACGCACAGCAAGAGAACTGGCTCAAATTATGCAGGTGGCAAAAATCTATGCTACGACCTATCGTGTGAATACCGCCGTTGTATATGGAGATGTATTCGTGCCCGTTCCTACAACGAATGTAGAAACAAATCAAGGAGTTATTCCAGGGGAGAGACATATACATGCATTGGTCTCTGCGGCGGTAATGTATGAAATTAGTAAGAAGAATAATGAAGGTTTTGATGATATTCGTGATAGATTGGGATTTCCCAGTGATTGGGATAGTATTTATGTCCCTATTGAGGCTAAATCAGAATACGGTATGAATAAACGATTTGAAGAGGGTGTAATTCTTTGTAATGTAGAGTTTCGAGAAAATGTTATTGTCCCCAATTCTCTTACAGTGACAGTTCCTATTTTGCGTTCTATTGACGAGGGAAATTCCATGAGTTTGCTCGGATTATCCATAGTGAAAGTTCCATTTTTAGACTTAGAACAAACGGCACAAGCCCCTATAACATATTTAAACTCCGGTGCTAAATTTTCATGGTATGCCCATATTTTTGGACCGGATGGAAAACTTCTTCCCACTTCTAATACGATGATAAAAGAACGATATATTCTTGCATTAGTAGATACGACTAACTCAGAACCTATGATTCTCCCTGAAAACATTCAAGGACAAATCCCTGGGGATAGTTTGTGGGTAACGCATAAAATGAGTTTGTTGAATCTGTTTCGGGTAACAGGCAGGATAAAGATAGAAATATGAAAAAAAATATAATACATACAAATAATTATAGAAATAAAGAATTAGGCTTCTCTATTTTAGAGATTGTTATTGCCCTTGCTATTATTGCAGGTGGATTGGTGGCAATATTCACATTGTTTCCCTCAGCACAAAAATTATTAATTGATGCATCTGCAAATGCTAATATATCCAATTTAGCACGAACAGAAATGAGTCGTGTTCGTGTAGGCGGGGCTTTATCCACAGGTCTAAATTCATGGTTAAAAGATAATGCCTTTCAGCAAATAGAAACAACCGCCAGTGCTTATGAACTATATCAACATTATGGGGCTTCTGCATCACGCGTTCCTATGGGTAAAGGGTTGTATCGGGTAACCTTTAAGGTAAGGCTCAATGATGGGAGAGAAGAAAGGTTCGTTACCTATGTTACAGAACAACAATAAAAAACAAGTAGAGTTGTTATATACAAGTGATACGAAATATAGAACAGGTATGACACTTATCGAACTTGTGGTGGCGATGGCTATATTATCCATTATTTTGACAGGGCTGGTTACAATGTTTGTTTCGGCTATCGAATCTACCCATCAGGGATACATGGTAAAAGAGAGTTATGGGAATGCACGGTCTGCTATGGAAATATTATCTCGCGATCTGGAACGGGCTTGTACACTTGCTAATCGCGGAGAAAAAGTCCAATTTTATGGGACTCCTACCGCTTTAACTTTTGTAACTATGCTGGATAATGGACAGGTAGGAAGAGTAACATACTTCTTTGCTCCAAGTCCATCCATCCCGGTATTTGAAACATGGTTACCAATAGGACCAAAGGATAATTTGCCGGATAGGATTTCCAAAGAAAAGGGAATGAAGCGAGAAGCCAATAAAATTCCCAATGAAAGTGCCGTTTATTTCTTTGATGATATTCTTCCCAAAATTCAGGCGGGTTTGCCCGCGGGTTGTGATGTAACTACAATCGTAAACAATCTGGATAGTCTGCTCACCACAGGAGACCCATTTCCAGAAGTGCAATCTGAGGCAAATGTAATTGGTCAATTGTCATCAGAAGAACAGGCATATCGCGTTCGTGTTCAACCAATGGCTTTATTCCGTATCGAAGAAACTACAAAAGCAAACATTATCGATATAGAATTAAAGAAAGGTTTTATAGATTCTTCAGGAACAGCAATCCAATCAATGCCCGACCCTGATTTGTCTACGGTTGAAAATCCGTTTTCCTATACAGGTTATTCGACTATTGATGCTCTATTACATGCTTTTATAATTGAAGGAACGGGTACACAAAGCGGTGTGAGTATGGTCAGTCCGGTAGAAACTCAGACCCCTTCTGTGAATGTTGTTAAAGATTTAAGAAATTACATAAATAATCCTAATTATCAAACGATTGATACAAATTTTGTAAATGATTTAATAACCATCCGAAAAGCGGAATTACGACTTTTATTAATGCAAGTTTATAATTCACGACAATTCTGTAACGAGTGGTTTAATCTATTAAGAAATCCAACCAATGTTCTCGCAATTACAGGTCAGGGAGGTATATTAAATTTGTCTCCTTATATCTGGAGTTATGACCTATCTATTGCACGGCGAGACCAGATGTATTTGTATCAACTACTAACCGGAGGGACAGGTAATCCATACCCGAACACAGAAGTCTTATACAATTTCTGGGAAACAAATGGACAGAACCCGCTGGATTATGTGTTAGCAGATGGCTTTGGGGCTCATGCCTACTGGATTGATGAAATCAATGGCTTAATAACTTCAACAGATATGCTTTTCCCCGGAAATATTTTTTCGTATCAATCAGAAGAAAACCAGACCGTAATGTATTTTAATGATATACGAAGTATCCCTCTTTTCTCCCATTACCTCTCTTTGCCACCAGAATCTTTAACGGTTCCTCAAGCAGAATGTTTAACAGCCTTTTTAGACAGGGTCTGGACCGAGATGAAAGGGACAGACCCCAGTCAGACATCACCCTTTGCAACTGTTTTCTTTGAGCGTTTACCAGTTAGAATCACTGTCAGTGCCTGGGTTTGTACCGAAAAGCCGCAGCCCGGTGTTTCTGATTTCAGGCGCTGGTTTAGTCAATCTATTGATATTCCGTGCGGACTACGAACTCCTCAACCAAGGAGAATGCCCGCAGGAATGTAAAGAAATTTTATTAAACAACTCAATCTATCGTAAAATTTAATAAACTTTGTTCTGAATAGAAAGTTTAGAACAAAGAGAGATTAAATTTTTAAGGAGAGTTTTTCTTATGCGAAAACCTGAAACGGGCGCGGCATTAGTCCTTGCTATTGGAATTATTGCCATTCTTCTTGCCATCGGTTTTACTTTTTATTTTGTAACAAGGGGTGAATTATACACAGCGGAATTATCGCTCCGTCAAGCACAGGCGGACCAACTTTTAAGAGGAGCACTAAATATCGGTATTTCTGTATTGAACAACGATATAAATCAGCACCCTTATGCTTCTTCGACTGACCATGTATGGCGTTCTTTTTTTAGCGGTGCCTGGGTTGCGGGCAAACCCTGGGCACTTAGAAATTCCGGTGCAGGTAGGGGATATTTTGCACTCCGTTCTTCAATGCAGTGGAAGGGAAGTATTCCGCATGTTGACATTGCACGGTTATGGATTAATTTCCCCAATTTGCAAGGGTTTATGTTAAGTTTACCCCCGGAAAATCGTTTCTTGTATGTCCGTTTTGCCGATGGTTACTCAGAAATGTTATATAATGGACCGCGTAGTCGAGAATGGTTATTTTATCCACGCCTTGAAGATTTCAATGCTCCTATTCTTTATGATTTAAATGCAGAATTAGTTGTTCCCGGACCCAATTCATCCAGTTGGGTTTCGGTTCCACAAAAAGATGGCTCTAATTTTCTGTATTACCGTTTTAATGTAAATGCAGAAACTTTTGATGATATTACTCGCGAAGGAGACATTCCCAAAAGTTCTGCACCATTTCTTCTCCCCTCAATGTTTGGAACAGTCCGTAATCCGGATGGTACTCCTGTTTTTACAGGTTTTGACAGAAATGGAAATTCTTATGCTACAAGTAGTTTGTATACTCCCGAATGGGTAAATGCATGGGCAGATGTAGATTTAGATGGTGACGGTTATAAAGATGCAGTGTGGATGCCAATGGCAGGAGATAAATTGTTTAGTGGTGTTGTCTATGATTCTGCAGGAGAGATTCATCAGAGCCATAATGATGGTTTGGACAATAATTTAAATGGTTTGATTGACGAAACACCGGATAATGGGATTAATGAAGAAATGGGACCTTTCTTCCTCCAGAATGAAGCATTACCACAAGAAGACCCAACAGATAAATCCCCCGATGAAACAGTGGACCCCGAAGAAATGTTTGAAGTAGGTGCTTTTGTATATTGGGGAGGTGATGATGGATTAGATAATAACTGTGATGGAATTGTAGATGATAGTGCCGAACAAAAGGTTTTTTTTACAGCACCTTTGCCGGGTTTACGGATGAAAGTTGATTGGAATGCTGATGGGATAATAGACCGTAATGATATGGTGCCCGATGAAAATGGAAACTTAGTGTATCTGGAAGTGATTATGCCTTCCTCTATAGATGTGGTTCGATATACTCCTTCAGGTTCAATGCGGTATACCTTAACTGCGGATGATGTAGATTGTCTGGACAACGATTATGATTTGTTAGTAAATAATTTTGAATCTTACGCATATATAGGTCCCAATAATATAATAGATTTCTTTACAATTAAAGAATCAGTAGATACAGAACCGATTCAGTTACCAGGACCTCCGTTTGTGCTGAGAGGGTTCGTTCCCAGCGGTCCTTACCAGGGTGTCCCCATGTATGACCGTACCAAAAAGAATCAAGAGGACACCCAAAATTATGATTATAGCTTTGCCAAGTTTGCAATGCCCGGTAATTGGAACCCTGCAGATAAATCCAAATTTTCTGCTGTTCGAGAAGCAAGTTACATAGAAATTAATAAATTTAAAGATTCCGGGGGAAATCCATTTCTTCCCGGTGTGCAGGTTTTTCCCGGTCGTGGGATTTATAGAGATGGTATAGCAGGAATTACTCGAACTATAAACTATACAAGACTAATTCCTTATATCCATATAACACACACTGGAGAACCTGTTTGTGACCTTGTTGGAAGAATGGCTGTTTACATTGAGGATGAGAGTAAAAAGGTAAATCTAAATATTGCAGGTGGGCATTATCCAATAGATTTTAATTTTTCTGCTCCGAATCCATTACTTGCCAGTAGATTGTTTCATTCGTATTTTATTCCGGGCATTTCATCTCCGTGGTTGATAGGTTATGGTCTGGACACTCGATACTTACCGGATATGGGTGTTATTCGTGCGCGGAAACTATGGAATTTATTAACCGGTGCTCCCGGAGGGCAGATAGATAGTTCGCAATCAGACTATATTCTTAATACGAATTCCAATGCCCTATATTACGATGTGGCTTTTCCGGGTTATGGGGCAGTGGATGACAATGCCAATGCGTTTCTTCTATTTACCAATGGACTGGATGATGATGGAGACGGAATTATTGATAATGGCGTGAATGACCTGCTGGGAATTTTGGAAGGTATAGATGAACCCGGTGAATTTCAGTACACATTGCCTTATGTTAACAAATTAGCAGAGAGAGACCGTGTTGATAATAATACCAATAACAATGTAGATGAAAGCGGAGAATTAGGGGACAGAATTATTAGCACGCTCGACCAGATTAGTGAGTTATCGGATTATGGGACACCAGGAACAAAGGCATTTGAAAAGGTAAAGCCTGTAATAACCACAATGGGTTTATCAAAAAATACTCAAATTCGGAAGTTTGGCACCTCTTTAAGAGGAATTAATCCGGTGAATGTAAATTACACAACTCCACAGCAATTAGCATCAACGATATTTTTATCAGAAAAACCTGTACCCAGTATCAATACAATGTCGTGGAGAATGCCGATGGGAGAAGATGCTTATTACTTCGCACAAGGATTGCGGAGTTATGAACATGAATGGAACACATGGTTTGGTGCTGATAAAAATGAAGTAGGTTTCCTCTTTTACTATGATGACGGCACAAATGAACCTATATCCGCAATCAATTCAACAACGAATTATGTATTCCCTGTGGATGCAGTATTAAAAACAATGCAGTTAGCTGTAAATCTGATAGATATACGTGATACCGATGTCGCACAGACAAGATTAACTACGGAAAAAGTCCCCGACCCGATGACTTCAATAGAAAAACGAGTCTATCTTCCCAGCCAAAATATAAATTCATTGTCCCCGTATGAAAAAGGCTATCATCCATCGAATTTCTCACTTCGTGAAATAGAACAATATGCTAAGAATACTTTGGGAGAATTTAATATTGATTGGGTAATTAATGATTATTGGTGGTCAGAACGAGTACAAAATGGGACCAACAGTGAAGATGGAACACCTATGAAAGACCTTCGTTCTATTAGCTATACTGTTGCTGGAGTTGACTCTATTCGTATTACCGAGTTGATGGTAAGACCTGTTCGTAGAGTAGAAGCGGAGGTGCCTGTTTATCAAAGCATTTATAATTCATATAGGTCCAATTATCCACCTGGAATCCCTTTATTCCTTACTGATTTTGAACCTCTGAGTAACCGTTTCCCTGATGATAATAATCATGACATTATTCCAGCAAATCCATGGAATTTAGCCAATAATAATGTATTGGGAAAAGGGAATTATTATGAAACAAACTTACCTGTTTTCCAATATATTGATAGGACAACAGTTCCTCCACAAACAATTAGTGTTCCGAATGTGGTAGAGTATCGAATCCGTGCTACAAATTCTTTACCTGCAGGTCGATATTATCTTATGTTGAATACCCAAAACCTTTCAGGAGAGCCAACATTACAACGTGGAAGTAATAAACGAATAAAATACGCAATTAAATATTGTCCTATCAATGTAAATAATCCTGCGGATACCACAGATGATACTTTAATAGAACCTTCTATTCTCGACGATGTTTTTGCAGACCCCACCATTGTTACTAATGATGCAGTATTCCAGCGAGTTCAGGATACCTGGATAGGTGTTAATGCTCGTGGAGAGACTACAGGCATGGTATTTTTACCCGGACAATTAGAATCAGGAACATTAATTCCACCTAACTATTATTGGATGGATGGAATTCTACCTGAAAATCAACCTCTTAGTGGAAAGACCTTTACAATTACAGTTCCTCCATATACCCCTGCTGATGGACAAGCCAACGATTATGCAGTATGTATTGCTTTTTGGTTAGAACAGAATCCTAATAACGAACCTATTGCATTAAACTTTCTCGATTTCAGCCAGGAACCCGACCATGAGTATATCGAAATTACTAATATTTCAAATAATCCTATCGATTTAACGGGCTATACTATTGAGATTGGTATTCCCCGAGATAACTCAGGGGTTCGCACAGACCCCTTTAAAGTAACAGCTAAAATAGGTGATGAAAATGATGTAAATAATAGATATATTATTGCTCCCAAAGGGAGATTATTACTGACATTTGATTCTTCTTCAGATCTTATTGGAGATAAATTTGACCATTATCGGGACCCCAATTTAACCCCTGCATCTCTGATAAAAAGGAATGGTATAGGACTTTGTGATGTGATTCCTACCGCTCCTGTACCTCCAGAGTTAGAACCCCTTGTAGGTATAACGACGCCGTTTATGGCCCTGAACGAAACAAATAATGTATTCCACAGGGAATATATAAATAATGGTCTTGAAGAGGATTTTACAGATTATAATGGAGATGGAACACCGGGAGACAATCCTGCGGATAATGAAATACGAAGTACTCCTAATGATAACAATTTTAATATAGTTGGACCCAGAAAAGCATGGGATAGGATTGTCCCATTATATGCTGTTGAGTTTCCGCTTATTGATGGAGAAAATACAGAACGCAGAAAAACAGAAGAAATAACCACGCTAAATGACCTTGCTAAATTGGTCCTGCAAGGAGGCATGTTACCGGATTATCCAGAGCATGATGGATACGACAATGATGGAGATGGTGGTTATTTAACAGGTATGGGAAGTTATATATTAGGGACATTGGAAAAAGATGGTGTGGATAATAATCAAAACGGTGTTATTGACGATAGACCGACAGATTTTAATAATCCTTTAAATGTTTTCTTTAACGAAGGAGTTGACGAAGGTAGAGTAGAACCTGGTACCACCTATACTAACGGTAGGGTTTATGGATATGGGTCTTATGAGCAAGGTATGATGCCGATTTTCCATTTGAAAGACATGTCTGTTATAGGAGGAAATGTAGATGTTGACTTTATAACTGACCCTTACGACCAGGTTCAACCTATTAATATAACAACAGGGTTCAATTATATTGGCAATCCCAATCTTATAGAGCCTTACTTCGGAACAGACAACGACCCTCCCCAATGGAAATATTTTGTAGAAAGACGATGGAATCCCGGCGATTGTGTCGTCGTGGCTTTATATGATACTAAGGGTAATCAGGTAGATGGAGTTTCTTATAATGAATATGATGTTATAAACCGCTGTATCGATGACATACTTCCTGCACCCAATAGTAGTATGCAATTAAATGCCGATTTTTCTTCCTGGTGGATACCCGATTGTATGTTATGGGATTTCTATCGTTCCCTGAATCGCAAGAGTCCAGAATTAAGTGGAGACCGTTTTGGATTATCGAACCGTTGGGAGGCAACAGATGGATTCTATGATGATTGGGAAGAATCACCTCACTATCTGGAACAACTCGTACTGGTTATGTTGGATAATGTGGCACCCAATAATTTCCCGTTGTTCCAGTATACGAATAATAATCCCTATCGTGATAAGAGGGACATTGATTTTGTTGTCAATACATATCGAGGGACACCCTTAGGCAAATCGTATACAGAAATTGCTCTATCAGGAAAAGATTTTTCATTCCCAATCGTCTCCTTACCTGATTCTCCTGTAATTAATGGCAGGAGCATCACTCTATTGTATCCTTACTGGAATATAGAACAGAGGCGAGATGTAGGAACAATCTATACAGGGACATTAAGCCAGGTTGGAATACCAATCCAGAGAGAATACTTATACTCCTTATACCGATTAAGGCAGGTATTCCCAAATCCAGATTACAGATACTTGTTTGATTTAAACCGTCAGAACTTAACGTTGTATCCCGTTGTTGGAGGTGAAACATTCTGGCGTCAGGTATGGACAAGTGCAAATGTCCTTGCCTGTCAACTTCAAGGTAAGGACGAATTAAGCAGAGTTCTGAAGGGTGCTTCTTCAATGATAACAATAGCAGAAAAAATCCTTACTGTCGGAACCGCAGATTTTATTCCGATAAGACCTAATCCTGCGGAAACAGATGTTTTCCCTTCCGGTTCGAACCTTACAGATATACTACGCTGTGAGTTAGCCAGCAATACCTATCCTGAGGCATGGGTCCCATTATTTCTATTTATGCTTCCAGGCGAAATATATAATTATCCCCGATTTGTTGATGGCTCATTATGGAATGGAACATTTCCTACACCATATAACACTTTATTCAATGCACAACCTAATGGCAGTTGGTTATTTAATAACAACAGTGCCTTTGGTAGACCTCAAATAGACATTAATGATATTGCTCAGCGATGGGAAATTCCTAAACGCATTTTTGCCTATGTAAGTAGTTATAGAAGCGTTTATCCCGAACAAAATCGTCCTGAGGCACTGTTCGTATGGGATGTTAATGATGGATTAGAAAATGGAGATTATTATGTCTATATTAATGTAGTAAATGAAAAACAATTAAGACGACTACAACAATATGATGAACAACTACATGCTTCGGGTAATCCACCTTACGAATTATTCTCTCAAGAATTTGGCAAATTATGGATTAATAAAGAATATGACACAACAAGGGTACGATTGGCTCTTGAAATAATTACAGACCCTGCAAAAGCAAGAGGATTAAAGCCCAGAGGTTCTACAATTGAGACAGGTTTGACACATCCAGATGACTGGTATCGGACAGAAGTTGGGGGGTATTACGAAGATGTTGTTGACTTTTCTCCGAATGAAGATGGTATAATATTATATGGGCAGCAAGCCGCAGCCAGCTGGCAGCCCCAGATGGTTCGAGTTACACAAAAATTTGTAGCATTGCGAGTAAGAAACATAGGTGATACTCCGTGTTTTCTTACACATATTACTTTAGTCCCTGCGAAATCTTCCCTTCACAAAATTAATGTAAATACCATCGGACCCTATATCTATACAGATGGAAGTCAGAAGAGAATATTCGCATCTTCCATGTGTCTACCAGGCTTCTATTATAGGTCAAATATCCTCCCTAAAAATCAAGACCTGAATAATCCTGTTTATGGAGTTAACCCAATTCCACCAACCAATGCCGTTTATGCTGACAATGTAAGTGACACAATTTTATCTGCTTTCCAATTATCTTATCTATTAATGACAAACCGTCCGGAATATGCGGATGGTCGCTATTATTTGTCACCCATAGAACTTGCAAATACAATCAATTCTAAATATCTATTACCTTTAAGTGTAAATACAAACTATAACGGCAGGATAGCAGATGTTCTCCCGAGATATGAATCTGTTGCAGACCATGTTAGTCTACGGTCCGATGTCTTCAAAATAACAGCACTGGTACAGTTAGGTTACGGTGTAGATGGAAATAATGACGGTTGTTATAGCTATCGGACAAATGACGAATTTGTTGTTCAATCAGAAGCAAGAGCAAGTGTTATATATGAAAGGAGCGTGCCCACAGCCCGATATGAGGAGGATTAAAAAATGAAAAAACAAATAAGACGAAAAAGGGGTTATAAAACGGATTCTGTAAATGAGAAGTTATCAAAAAATATCCCTTTATTTTTCCTACTGCTATTCATAACATTACATTCAAGTATAAAAGCAGAGACTATTATACATCCCGGAGATAATATCATTGATATTATTTTAAATAACCCATTAGAAACTACTTTTCATATTGAGGCAGATACTACTACTCCTACCATTTATGAAATTAAACAACCGATTATCATCAATCGCGATATTACGCTTAAAGGTGTTCCTAACCCTACAACTCCTTCTTCTGCTATCTTACCTACGGATGTCATTATCATGGGAAATAATATATTCAAAGGAGTTATAAAAAATAGTAATTTTGAACTATCTCCTTCGACAGATTGGAATATACTTGTAGACCCACCAGACCCGGATGACCCGGCCTACTCTATTATTGAGGAAAATACTCTTGCTTTAAGTCCCACACATTTAGCCTCGTTTAAGGGAATAAATGAACCCTTTGAACCTGACCAGATATATCAAAATTTCCAGTTCACAGAAGACCCTTTATCAGGAGACCCCTATCTCATAGCAGGTTATCCGGAAGTCTGGCAAGATATTACTTTTCCTAAGGTTCTCTCTGCTATAGATATACTTCAGACACAACCTATAGATTTCCCTAAAGGCACAGAACCAACAGGTATCTCCTATATGGAGAATACCCTTTCTCTTTCTGCTCAATTGCCTATTGACCTTCCGAACCTTGTTTCCGCACAACTGAAATTTGAAATTATGCGTAGTGCGGACCCTGTGGATTCCGGAGATAAAGTCGAAATATATATTGAAATGTTGAACGAATCTACTACTTATACCATTCCTTTGTCCGCAATACCCAATCCAATGAATTGGATAACATGGAATATCGATGTTACTTCATTAATTCAACAGTATAATCCATTAGATGTACCTATCGTTGTGCTTCGGATTTCAAAATTGGGTATAGGTGAAAATACTGTTTATCTGGATGATTTCCGTATATTTTTAGATATGGGAATGAGTACTGCCGAAATTCCAATTGTCTGTGGTAGCTTTGATGATGTTGGATGTATCGGCTGGTCAGGCGAAGGGAATTGGTCTATTGGAAATGACCCGTTGGGTCTCCCTCCTGATAGATGCCTTATTTTAGGTCCTTCTCCTATATCCCCGAGGGAAGTCTGGGTAGAGATGTTCATAAAAATAAAAATATTCAGTGGAAAAACAACAGATATATTAAGGTTTTATTTTGATAGTATGTTAATGGCTTCAGAGATATTTGCGGAGATTAGCCCTGGTAACTGGATACCTATCCCTGAATATAGACCCGATTTAATTCCAAACGCCGGAGAATACACCCGTATTTTAGTTAAAATACCATCACCTTTAACAAATGATAATGCGAAACATACTTTTCATATTGAAAGCACCGTTTCTCCCTGTGCTCTTACACCCGATAGTGTTGATTTTAATACGACCACTTTTGATATAGATGATGTCCGTTTTCTTGTGGGTCCTTTAATGAATTTAAGGTTGCCTGAGAATGGCATTAGTGTTCCCAATGGAAATTTTGAAGCAGGAAATGATGAGTCCTGGGTATTAGTTACCAACCCTCCTATACCCGAAAGAACTATCGCAACTATAATTAAACCCACAGGCGGAAATAAGGCTCCTTTCTGTGCAGAATTGGGAGGAGTTCCTCCAGCAAAGATTTCCTTTCAAGTTAAACCTGTAAATGTAGACGGAAGTCAAGATTTCTTTAAGGTATGGTTAGATGATGATGAGAACATAGTAACGAAAATTGTTTATGACTCTCGGGTTTCAGGGATGCCAGTAGATGGAGTCTGGACAAAAATAGAGAGATGGTTAGTTCCTCCGTTACTGGAAGAGAGTATTAGTAGTTTTTCAATTCATATAAAAGCAAGAATCTTTTCATTAAATCCAGGCTCATCTATTCTATTTGATGATTTCTGCGTAAGCCCTTATGGTGAATTAGGAGTCCTGATAGACCCATTTGGGGTATGTCCTGATAATGCAGTGCAGAATCCTTCATTTGAAACGAATCCCGATTCCGCATGGAACAAAAATGCTACCGCTTTACTTATGGGACCTATTCATTGTTATGACAAAGCATATCCTGTTGATTGCATTCTGCCAGAACCCCCTATAACAGGAACACGAGCCTTACGATTTGGTGCTGTTAATCCATTACCTGTATTGAGTTTTTGGTTAAAAATCCTTGATGCAACCAGTACATCAAACACAGAATTAGAAATTTTAGTGGATGACCATGTCATAAAGAAAATAAGAGCCAATGATACTTTCTACTGGAATAACTATACATTGGTAATGGTAGATAATGAATTATTACCCTACTTGGATATGCAACCGCATAGTCTTACAATTCGAGTGGCAATGACAGAGTGTGATAAAACTCCTGTGCGTTTTCTTATTGATGATGTATGTTTAGGTTATGAAATACTTATGCCTGCTATTCCAATAGTGTGTTTGGATAACATACTGTTAGACCCCGGATTTGAATCCGGATTAGCAACACCATGGGATGCTACTCCCGATAAAAGCCAGATAATTCAGGGCGGTCCAACAGGTTTTATTGATGCTCACACCGGTGTGTGGTATGCTCAATTAAAGAGTCCAAAACTCGATAAACGTATGCTATGGCAAACAGGGATAAACATTCCTCCCAGTGCAACAAAACTCCAATTTTATGTCCGTGTTGAAAAAGGAACTTCGCCCGAGCAAACGAAGTTAAAAGTTTACTGGGATGACACAACGGGAACACCTGTATGGGTTAAGGATGCCGGAAGTATTGAAGAAGGAGATTGGTCTCTGCAGGAAATCCCATTGTTATTAGTATTACCGAATCCCCATACTCTGTATTTCGTTTACGAAAATTGTAGGTTTCTTGACCAATCTATATTTATGGTCGATGATATTGCAATTGCAAGAGATAAATTCCCATTGATAGAAGTTCACCTCAATGGTAATTTATGCATTGAGAACCTTTCCCTTACCCAGGGTAGTGCTGGTATCCTAAATATACAAGGAATGAGTAAAGTGAGTCGTTCTTTTATAGGTCCTAAACTTGATGATGGCGTTGTGGTTATGCCAGATGGAAAGGCTTCCATTTTACAAACGGTTATCTATGGGAGTTTGAACGATGGTGTATTGAATAATGGAACCACTGCAATAGTACAAAGCACAATTTATTCTAATGGAGGTATAGGTGTTGAAAGCAAAGGAACGGGAAGCACCTATGTTATGGCAACCTTAGTCTGGAACAACACCGGTGGTGGATTGGTATGTGAGCCAGGAGCCAGTCTAATAAGTGGGTGGAATCTTGTGTATCCTCCAATCATTACGGGCGTTACAGAAGTAGGAACGCCTATAACGATAGACCCTCTTTCCGTTCATTTCTATGATAGCCCATGGATAGGAAAATTGATAACTCCTATCCCGTCACGGGTCTCTCTCGAAGCAGTTCTGAATTATGTCCCAAATATATTTATACCCTATTTAAGTCTCACAAGTTGTGCCAGTCCCTCCCCTTATACGGACTTTGAAAATGAAGTTCGGGATATCCGTAACATTCAAGTAAGTGCCGATGAAGTAATTATTGGAGGTGCAGAACTTTTGTGGAGTTATTGTAATGTAAGTCCTACAGTTCCTCGTAGCGCTACTGGTAGGGAAAGAGATATAGGTATCGGAAATGAATTTACCGTAGAAGTAGGAATTCAGGGAGAAACTCTTGATGATGCTACCTTATACCTCGTACCCGAAGAATATGTCCCTCTGGTTAAAAATAATCCTAATCCGTTATCACAATTAAATAAACTTCCAACAGAATTAAAACAAGTGGTTGTCCCGATAGATACTACTCGTCAAAGAGGAAGAAGTGTGTTCACAATGGATTCATTATTTGTAACAGATACAGATGGAGTGCTATCCACAACAAATGGTAGAGCGAGAATTTATTTACGAGTAAATCAAACTTTGATGGGTATTGGAACCAATCAAGAATATAGAATAAACTTTTATTTAGAAGATACAGAATTCGTAATTGATACGGTCCCACCGCGTTTAAGAAATGATTTGTATGATGCTACTGCAGTAGGATTCGTTATACAAAATAATGATGTTATCTCTCCACCATCTCAATTTAGTTATCCACCCAATTGGGGTCCTGCAGTTCTTAATCCTCTGGCATATTCTTATGGGACAATAAGTAATCAAACTTCACCGACAGCACAAATGTTTTTCAATAATCTACCTCAATCACCTCTTGAATATATATTGCAAGCAGGTTACTCTGACCCATATCCAGAATATAATGGCTCGCCGAGGATTGTCGAAGTTGCTGGATTTATTACAAATAGGTCCAATGTATCTACAACTACTGTTACGCCAATAATAGATTTACTCACAAATGGACCTGTATATACAGGACTTGAACCTTTTAGAGGACTGGGATGTGCGTTTATTGCTCCATTAAACGATATAGGTCGGGTTCTTTCATACACATCGAATCCAGGTGTTGAATATTTTGCTACAACAGACCCATCTCAAACAGAATATACACAACCATGGCAGTCTGCGTTAGTTAAATGGAGATGGTTCAATCTTGGTTTCGGTTTGGATTGGCATATTCGTATGAAGTTTTTAGTTAAAGATTTGTCGGGCAATTTAGTGGTAGAAAATCCTGCTCAACAGGATGCTCTCGAATTATGGTGGATGAGAGACCCTGTCATAGAAATTATCTCCGCTCCACGGATAGGTGCGTGGGACAAGGACCCACATATACAATGGAAGTTGACAAGAAGTGTATCGGATAAACCTGTAAATTCTGACCCCTGCCTTCCTATTTTTGGTATTCGTATATGGTCTGCGATAGACCCATTCAATTATGAAACTTCTATCTGGGAGGCTGTAGATAGATTTGTAGGTCGATGGGGTTGGATTATTAATCGTGAAAGTATGGATAAGAATACCCCAATAGTGTTCGCTGATGGCTCAATCACAACACTTAATGATATTCTGAGTGATAAACGGTATTGTGGCGCCCTCTTAATGGCAACAATTATTGGTGCAGATGAAGCTGGAAATGTCCAACCAATCCCAAATATTTTGTTCGGAAATAGATTTAACTCATTAGGCACAATAACGGGGAACAATGTCCCATTCTGTATCTGGCGTAACCCCTGTGAATTCGATATTGATACTAAATTAGATATAAACTCCTGGTGGAACCGTTCTACCGCTGACCCAACTACATGGAGATTTATAAATTATAACTTTGGAGAAAGAGAATTTGGCTCCTCACGAAGAGTTCCTTTGCCTGCATTAGAAAATGCCTGTGATTATCGTATTGAAGTAAAATTAAATATGTCTTGTATCCTGCCTTCAGAAGGATTTGTTTCTGGAAGAATAGGGTTTGATATACAAATATTTGAGGATTCTAATTTAGTAGCAGGCGGAACAGCATCGATGTTATATGGAGATACTACTGCAGAGATTTGTATCCCATCCGATTTCTTATCTCCCAATGAGGCAAGTACTCGATTCAACTTAAATTGGTATACATCAACTCCTGAATTTTTAAATTTACCACCGACTCAGTGTGGTTCAGGTGTATTTAATGACCGATTGGGAGATGAAGGCTCTCCTGAAGGTGGATTTAGAAAACGAGAAGTGAAATATGATTTTGTAGTTCGTGCCTTTGTTCAGGATACGACAACAGGAGCGTTAGTAGCGGATACTACTCCTGCAAAAGTTACAGTAACAATATATCCTCCTGCAGGAAGTAGTGAAAGATCTATTACTGCACCTTCTCAACCCAAAGAAGAGCAAAGAATAAAAATGTTCCAGCGAGAATGAAAATAAGATACACAATTTATTAGTATATTATTATTATTATTATTATTGTATTCATAAATTATAGGCTCATAATGAATGGTTAACAGTAATATGAAGCAGGCTGTAGTATGGGGTATAGGTTGGATTGTCGTTGTATCTCTTGTTTTATCGTGTTCCTCTGAAAAGAAAAGACAACAATTAAGCAGTGTTACAATAGACACTGCACCAGAACAGGGAGCAACGGTTATTGTATTTGGAGAGGAAAAAGGAGTTACTCCTCTGACATTGACAGATCTCCCTCCCGGTTCTCTCGAAGTAATATTAAAAAAGGAACATTATCAACGAACAGTGGAAACATTGCTTCTTCGTCCCGGAGAACATTCTCAATATCTATTACAATTAAAGCCGTTACAGGGATATATTAATTTTGAAACCGAACCCTCAGGAGCCGAAGTTTATCTGGATGGGGTGAAGATAGGAAATACCCCCATTTTCCGATATCCTGTAGAAATTGGACATAAAACATATAAATTGCAACTGGCAGATTACTATCCTGTTGAGGGTGATTTAGAAGTCCGTGAAGATTTTCACTACCCAATAAAATATATCTTGAAACCTATGGAAGGAACGATAAATATTCTATCTCGTCCCACAGGTGGAACTGTTCGGATTAATAATGTCCCTCAATCACAAAAGACACCCTTACAATTGCAACTTGCGCCGGGTGAATATTTAATCACAATTTCTGCAGATGGTTTTATTGAAGAACATTCAAAAGTTGTTATTCAACCAAACAAAGAGCAAACTATTACACTTGTATTAAAAGAAGGAGAAACCCCCCCAGGAATGGTATTGGTCCCAGCAGGTGAATTTATTTTTGGTGAAAATGAACGTTCTCCCGATGAAGCACCAAGAAAAAAAGTTTTTGTTCCTGCATTTTATATTGATAAATACGAAGTAACAAATGAAGAATTTAAAAAAGTTTTTCCAGAGTATACTTTCCCCAAAGGACAAGAGCGCTACCCTGTAACGGGTGTTTCATGGGACCAGGCTGTGTCATATGCGACAAGAGTGGGGAAAAGATTACCCACCGAAATTGAATGGGAGAAAGCCGCTCGTGGTGAAGATGGTAGAGAATACCCATGGGGAAACGAATTCTCATTAGATTTATGTAACACAAAAGAAAAAAATCTTGACATGCCTGTCCCTATTGGTAGTTATATTGGAGGCGTTTCACCTTATGGCTGTTTTGATATGGCAGGGAATGCATATGAATGGGTTTCAGACTGGTATCAGCGATATGAAGGAAATCAGTATATCCGAAAAGAGTATGGGCAAATTTATCGTGTGTTAAGGGGAGGTTCCTTTATGACAGAAAAATTTGACGCAAGATGTGCCCGTCGTCATTTTGACAGAATGGATTCAAATCGTTCAGATTATGGCTTCCGATGTGTAAAAGACTTATCCCAAAATTTATCTGCACAGAAGAAGTAATTTCCATCCAGCAATATATTTGATGTAATATACATTAAAAATGTATTAAAATAATATGTCAAGAAAAATTGGATAGGTAAAAAAATAAATTATTTTTGTCAATAATTTTCTTGACTTTAAAGATTATTTGTAATACAATTATTAACATAGGATATTAGAAGTGTAAAAAATGAAATGTTGAAAAGAATTTACTTGAAATTGAAAGATATAGTAAAATAATATGATTACATACAAGGAATAGATAAAAACAAGATATGTCAGTATATACGACAAGAAAAGGAAAAAAGAGAGTAATCATTGAGATAGGAACTTCTGCGGTTCGTCTTTGCGAATTTAAGAAAACAAAAAGTGGACTGCAGTTGATAAAATATTTTGAGAAACCTGTAACGAATGATTTTCGGATGGATGAAGAGGAACGAAAAGATTTACGAAAGAAAGCAGTTGCAGAACTATTAAAACAGGCAAAAGTAAAAACCAGAAAATTAATGTTAGCCGTTCCGGGTCAATCCGTATTTGTTCGTGTTCGTTCGCTTCCTCCCGTAGCGGAGAGGAAAGTAGACCAGATTGTTAGATATGAAATTCAACAACAAATTCCATTTGATTTGAAACAGATAGCCATTGATTATCAGATATTAGACCATCCAGAAGGAGGGGGTTATGAAGTTCTGATGGTTGCCATCAAAACAGATGTGGTTGATAAATACTTATCTATTGTGGAAGGGTTAAAATTAAGTCCTGACATTGTGGATGTTATTCCTTTCGCTTCGTATAGTTGGCTCAAATATAACGGGGAACTTCATGCACATAGTGAATGCGTCGCAGTAATTGACCTTGGTGCTTCCACCACAAATATTGTTGTAGAACGCGACGGCATTTTCCGTAATACAAGAACATTAAATATCGGTGGAAATGATATTACTCAGGCTATTGCAGATACTTTCAATATTCCTTTTGAGGAAGCGGAGAAAATTAAATGTGAAAAAGGCTTCGCACCTACAGGGAATCCTCAAATTGACGGTAAAGGAGGAGAAGCCATTGGACGCGTATTGAACCGTCTTGTAAACGAAATTCAACGTTCTTTTTCCTATTTCCGTTCACTTCCCGGTGGAGGACAGGTAACACGAGTTTATTTATGTGGAGGAGGATGTGCTCTTCGGAATATTGTGCCATTCCTCCAGCGTGCCTTAGGGATAGATGTGCGAATTGCCCAGCCTCTCAGTGGTATTACAATCGGTCCTGATGCACAATCCATTGCTCAACATCCTGAAAGAAGTTGCGTCGTTTTGGGATTAGCACTCCGTAATTGGGAAACAACCGCATTAGAAATTAATCTTATTCCCCCGCGTATCATAGAAATACGAAGGAGAAAAGAACAAGCCATTTACTGGGCATTGTCCATGATTACCCTTGCCTTGATAATGGCATCTGTGATTCCTGTACATGCATCACAGAATAAGTTTGTCAAGGCTAGAATAGAAGAACTCCGCCGATATGTGCGAATGTACGACCCCGAAGTAGCCCAGAATCCAACGATTGTGTCTCCTCTAAAACAGGAATTGAGTAAGGCACAGGCAGAAATTAAAATCTTAGAAAACAAAGTAAAGGCACTGGATAAAGCGGTTTATAATAGAAGATATTGGTTGGATGAAATGTCTCTGGTTCTATCCGCAAGACCTCCCCGAACCGATAAAGACGGAATATGGTTTAGTTCCATCGAAACGGTTTTTATCCAGCAACCGCAAGCAGGGCAACCTATGCCAGCAGGCAGGAATATCCCGGCTATGGGTATACCAACGCAACAACAAACTCCAGTTAATATTTCAGGCTTCCCCGGAATAGGTTCACATGGACCTATGGTAGGAATGGGCGGAACAGGTGGTGGAGGGCTTTTTAGAAGAGATAACGTTCCTCCCCCCCCAACAACACAGCAATCACCGGGAACACAACAGGCACCACCTCTACCTCGTTCAAATGGATTTCGTATAACAGGGTTAGCGACTTCGGATACTATCATTAAAAGTTTTGTGGATAATTTGAAGAAAGCCTCGTTAAATCTTTCGGAAGGTGTTTTAAGAATTAAAGAAGTTTACTTTTCTGAAGCCAGCGTACAGGTAACTCCCTGGAGTTCTTTATATAATGCACAGTCTGCGTTTCAAGGTAGTTCTGCTCCAGGAACAGGAAGTTTTGGGGGTCAACAACGATTGGGGGCATTATCCCAGCAGACAGGACAGACAGCAGCATTTTCAGCAACCGGCCAAAATTTGTTTACCTTTATAATCACAGTGCAGTTTGAACGGGTGTCTGCAAAAGATTTAGCACCCACCGGAGGAGGAGCAGGGTCATGAATATAACTATTTCAAGAGGCACCCTTATCTATATTACCGTTCTACTCCTTTCATTCCTCCTTTTTACAGGTGTTTACTATTTCTTCTTACAGAAACAACTCACAGCCTATAAGAAAGATGAAGATTTAAAAAAAGCATATGAAAATGCACTGAAAGACTTAGAACAGACCTTTTCACGAACAGACCCCGAAGTATTAATTCGTGAATGGCGAGCCCAAGTAATACCCTGGGAAGATGCCTTAAAGAAAAGGTCTTCCTTCTTTAATCTGAGTAACTGGACAGACCATGAAGTTCCCCCTAAAGAAGGTGTTATATTAAAATTCTGGTATGAAGAACAAGCACAAAAAATGGTAAAACAACTGTATGAAAAAGTAGGAGAAAAGATGGGTCGGTATGACCTGTTCCCTCAGGATATACGAAAATCTTTAGGAGTACTTAGTCTTGATGAAATATCAAGAACAGATGTTACGGAAGAATTAGTAAATAGACAGTTGGCAAAACTCGCCTTTGGTATCAAGATGTGTGAATACCTTTTGGATTCCAAAATGGTAAGTATAGATGATATTGTTTTCTGGCCTCCTATTTCACAGCATCCCGATTTTGAGAAATTATTATCGTTTTTTGTGTTTGGAGTCCGCTGTAATATGACAATGAAAGATTTCGTAAATTTTGTAGAGCAGAAATTACGATTAGCGGACCGTTATTTTCATATCAATGCCCTTAGAATTCAGTATCCCTATATCGCTTATAATGTAGAGCCTTTGCTCCAGATAGAAATGGTTATTTCACAAGCAAATTACAAACCTCCTCAGGAGGTGAGTATTGATATTCAACTTCAATATCAGACACAAATGGGAGCAGGTGGACAAAGACGACAATCCGTAAATAAAGATACTTCTGCTGAACAAGCAGGTTTTTTTGCAAAAGCATGGAAATGGTTTAAACGATATATTTTATATACAAATTAAATATATACTATGATAGACAAAATACAAAAAATAGGAATATGGTTCTGGTGGAACAAAGAAAGATTTGTTTTACTTATTCTGGTAGGAATTTTAGGATACCGGGTATATGTAATTGCATATCCACCTCCACCGGAAAAAGAAGAAGTTTATTCTCCTCCTCGGAAGGAGGTCCCCGATGAACTTAAACCACCTGTGCCACCTTCACCTCCTCTCTCATCAATACCCGGGACTTATGCCTCTCTATGGAGAGAAAATCCCTTCTGGTATTTTGCCGGTGAATCTACAGGTTCTACGGGTTCAAAAGAAATTACAGCCAAAGACCTTGGAATTACTTTACTTAATATTCGCCAGGTGGGAGAACGGAGGCGAGCACAACTTCGTACCCGGTCTACAACAAAATGGTATGATGAAGGTGAAGAATTTGAACAGTTTATTCTTGAACAGGTTAATCCTGAAGATAAAACAGTTGTTATATATTCGGAACAATATGGAAGAAGATTCACATTAGAAATGCAAAAATAAGGTAGGAAAAAAATGAAAAAGGAATGTCATTTAGTAGATAATTATAGATATAATAACAACTTCCAAACGGTTAAAAGACCACGGGAGGAAAAATTACGAATGCGTACCACGAAAAAATTCTATTTTGGGTTTATGATGTTCGTATCAATGATAACTGTCATATTCCTTATGACAACACATGGTGCTCGCGCACAAACGGAAGCAGAGAAATCTCCACCTGTCTCACCGGTGACTGTTCAGGAAGCAGTTCTTTCCGATGCTTCTACGGAAAATACAGCAACAGAAGAAAACGCAGAAACATATTTCCGTAGAGGTGTCGGACTATACAAGAAAGAACTTTATCGTGAAGCCCTTACAGAATTTAATCGTGCTCTCGCATTGGACCCAAATCATAAAGAGGCACAGGTTTATCAACAAAAATGTAATGCTCAACTACAATTATCTATTGGCGAAAAGAAAGAAATGACTCCACTCCCCGCTTTTGAAACCTTTCAACCAGCGCAACCCGGTGAGATGCCCGAAAAAAATGCAGAAGAATTAAAGAAAGAAAGAGTTCAAAAATTACTTTCCGATGCCCAGCGGTATATGGAAGCACAAAAATTTGATATTGCAGTAGAGATTTATAACAATATTTTACTGATTGACCCTAAAAATGATACAGCTCGTGAAGGATTGCATCAAGCAACAATAAAACTTCACCAGGAATCTGTAAAAGAATCAGAGAGAAAAGTTTCAGAAGACCGTGCCCGAGTGAGGGAATTTATAGAAAAATCGAAACAAATTCCTGAAGGTGCCGATGCACGAGGAATAAAACCTTATAAATTTACAGTACCTGAAATAGAAGAAGAAACCGCTCCCGTAACCAAAGTAAGTGAAATAGAGAAGTCCTTAGATTCCATCGTTAGTATCGAGTTCGAAGATATTCATATCAGTGAAATTACAACATTTATTTCTGATAGTTACGGTGTAAACATAGTTATTGATAATCGTGCCGTAGAACCTCCTTCTAAACAGCAACCTCAACAAACACCAGGCCAGCCAGCCCAACCCGGTGCGATGGGTATGCCCGGTGCTCCAGGACAGCCCTTCGGTGCTCCCGGAGGAGTACGTCCCCCCATGGCAGGGCCCGGTGTCGCTCCTGGAGGTATTGGTTTAAGAGGAGGTCCTGGCGGAGCCCCGCCGGGTGGCCTTCAAGGTGGTGGCTTGGGTGCTCCTCTGGGTGCTCCCGGACAACAAGGTTATGCAGTATCTCCAGATGTATATTATGGAACAAAATCCAATGGTATTGTTCCTTATATCAGTCTTAAAGATGTTACTTTGAGAGAAGCATTAAAAGCTTTACTCCGTCCCTTAGGTTTGGATTTCTCTGTTCAACCAGGATTTGTATGGATTAGTAAACCTGAAATTATCCGTCAGGAAACTTTCGAAGCATTAGAAACACGATTTTATGAAATGAGAAATGTCGGTTCTGACCGTCTATTTAAATTAGTATTAAGAAATCCATTCGGTGGTGTTGGCGGGGTAGGTGGAGGTTATGGTGGCGGATATGGCGTAAGTTATGGAGGTAGAATGGGCGGATATGGCGGTGGGATGTATGGCGGTGGCGGATATGGTGGCGGATATGGCGGTGGAATGTATGGCGGTGGATATGGCGGTGGGATGTATGGCGGTGGCGGATATGGTGGTGGATATGGCGGTGGAATGTATGGTGGTGGATATGGCGGTGGAATGTATGGCGGTGGATATGGCGGAGGGATGTATGGTGGTGGAATGGGCGGATATCGTGGTGGAATGGGCGGATATGGCGGATATGGTGGCGGAATGTATGGTGGTGGAATGGGTGGATATGGCGGATATGGTGGCGGAATGTATGGTGGTGGAATGGGTGGATATGGCGGCGGTTATGGAAGAGATGTTACAACATTAAGCAATATTTCGGATATGTTTTCTACCATTAGTGACCAAATAGTTGGTGAATTAGGTCCTATCGGTATTACTCAAGTTGGTACAGGTGCCGGCATAGGTGGTTTGGGGGGTAGAGGAACATTAGCAACGGGAACCACAGCCACAGGTTATGGTGGTGCCCAGGGAACAGCACAGTTAGGTGCTGGTGCTGGTTTTGAAGAAACGGAATTATCCGGATTACAGATTCTTGCCGATGCCATCCCTCCTGTGAAAGAACCCTATACAGGTGAGGTGTTGTCTAAAATTGCTTATAATGAAGCCACAAATATGTTAATCGTAACAAATACTCCTACAAACCTGGACAAATTTGAACAGATTTTAGGACAGATTGATGTTACCCCCAAACAGGTAAGTATTGAAGCAAAATTTTTAACGGTGCGTATTGAGGATTTGAAGAAAATAGGTTTCAACTGGACGGGAAATCTAAGTGATTTAAATAATAGAGTTCGTCAGAATGATTATCTATCTCAACAAACTTACAGTTACGATATAAATGGTGATGGTGTTGATGAAGAAGTTCCTTTCTATGTTCGACCCGATGGTAGTAATGTAGTTCGTAATTCAGTAACGCAAGGAACCATTTCAGGGTTAGTTAACCCACCTGCTCCTGCTGCGGCCGCATCAACTTTAAGTTTAATAACCAAAATAATTGATAATGCTGATGGTGACCAGTTAAGTGTAGCATTTGATTACCTAAATAGTTTGAGAGAGTCCGAATTGTTAAGCGCTCCACGTGTTACAACGATGAACCGAAAACCAGCAGTAGTGGCTGATTTCCAGACAGAATATTATCTCACGCAAGTATATAATGAAGTATATGTAACCGAAGGAGGTTTTGGAGGTTCTCAAACACAATCCGTAATTACACAACCCCAATTCAGTCCATTCAACTTCGGTATTGCTCTTTCTGTAACTCCACAAATTCGTGATAATGACCAGGTGCGTCTATGGTTAAACCCTGAAGTACGCGCACGAATTGGAGAAAAGAAATTTGAACAGAAAAATGTTGTTGGGACAACAGAAACAAAAACAGAAATTATTCTTCCAACTACTTCATGGCAGGCAGCATGGACCAATGTTATTGTCCATGATGGTGATACTCTGGTATTGGGCGGTCTAGTTCAAGATAAAACCATCCATAACAATCAAAAAATGCCATATCTTGCGGATATTCCTTTAATCGGATTTTTCTTCCGTGGAAAATCAAAAGAGGTTCAACAATCCAGCTTGTTAATCTTCGTGACTCCTGATATTATTGATACTACAGGTGCCAGATTCTTCAATGTTGGAAAAGAATCTTCTTAATTAAATAGTTTTACCCTATTTTTGCTAAATTATTGAAATTGAATTTATAAATTATGAAAAGGGGTTAAAAGGATATTATTCAATTTCATATGTGGTTATTTTTATATAATTTCCTATGGCGAGTTCTAACCCCTTTAGCAAAAATTTATCTTCAATTCAGTAAAAAAAATTCTCTTCTCAAAAACAGATTTACACCGCCTATTCCAAATATTAAAAACCCTTTATGGATACATGCTTGTAGTCTTGGAGAAGTAAACCAGGTATCTCCTATCATTGAACAATGGATACGACAATTTCGGGAAATCCCACTTCTGTTGACAGTAAATACTATTAGTGGTTACCAACAGGCAGAAAAAAAATATAAAGACATGCCTGTTTATATTACGTGGTGCCCTTTTGACCATCCGAAATCGGTAGAATTATTTTTAAAACAGGTATCTCCCCATATCCTGGTTTTAGTTGAGACAGAACTCTGGCCTAACTTAATACTAAAGACGAAAAAATTCAATATCCCGATAGCAATCATCAATGGACGAATCAGCGACAAATTCCTTCATACATATCGACGCTGGAGGAAAATTTATCAAAAACTCTTGCAATGTTTTTCTCTCATTTTAGTCCAGACTGAAGAATATGCAAAACGATTTATCGAATTAGGTGCCGATGCAGAAAAAGTATATATTGTCGGAAATATTAAATATGATGCGGTTACAACAGAAGTAGATTTCCGGAAAAGAAATCGGCTCCGAACTTCCCTGGATATTCCATCTGATGGGAAAATAATTGTTTTTGGTAGTCTTCGAGATGGAGATGAAAAAGTCGCAAAAAAAATCTGGGATGAACTCAAAGAAAAATATTCAGACCTATGGTTTATCCTTGCTCCACGACATCCTGATAAAAAAGATATTATTCTAAATCACTTTGATTCTAAGGATGTCCTCTTGCGAAGTGAAAACTTAAAGGGTAAGAAGAATCAGGGAGAACGAATAATTATTGTGGATACTTTAGGTGAGTTAATTCAATTTTATTCTATTGCTACTGTGGCAATAATCGGTGGAACTTGGTTCCCTGGCGTTGATGGACATAATCCGCTTGAACCTGCAGGATTGGGTGTTGTGCCTATTTTCGGTCCCTACATGAGAAATTTTCAGGAGCCTGCGGATAGGTTATTAAAAGATAATGGAGCTATTCAATTAAGTGATTATAACGAACTTTCCTCGATATTGGAAAGATTATTTGCTTCTCCTTACGAATCGATAAACTATGGGACACGAGCACGAAAGATTATTTTGCAGAATCAAGGGGCTGTATTAAAAACCATTAATTTTTTAGCCAGGTGTATCTCAAAATAAAATAACGTTATTGCAATTTTTATTTTCAAGGCATTTTATATGAAAATAGCATAATAATTGAGAATAAAGGAACGAATAAGTGCTATTTTCTAATAAAAAAAATAAAGGACCATCTCATTTAATTCCCGCTATTATTATGCTTACACCTTCCTTTGTAATTCTTATTCCTTTCTTTATTTTCCCATTGTTTTATGCTTTCCAGTTAAGTCTATGGGGTGGAAAAAGAAATATAGGAGAATTTGTAGGTCTAAAGAATTATCAGATTGCCTTTCAGAATCCATTATTCTGGCAAAGTTTAAAAGTAACTATTTACTATGCCATGATGACGGTTCCCGCTACTTTAATATCGGGCTTTATTATTGCCTATTTACTTACAAAAATCACACGCGGAAGAGGATTTTTAAGAATCCTGTTCTTTGTCCCTTATGTAACATCAACAGTCGCCGTTGCTATGGTTTGGCGGATATTTTATAACCCTCAAGCAGGGCTTTTTAATTTTATCCTGGATTATTTAGGATTTCCCATGCAAAGGTGGCTTTTAGAACCACGTGGAATACTACATATACTTACAGGAGGGATAATTGCCCCACAATACGGACCCAGTCTCGCATTAGTTTGCATCTCCTTATTTGATGCCTGGCACACCTTTGGTTTTGCGGTAGTTGTTTTCCTCGCAGGTATGAGTACAATACCCAAAGAATATTATGAGTCTGCCCAAATAGACGGAGCCCGTCCTCTACATATTCTTTTTCATATCGAATTACCTTTATTAACCCCTACATGGCTTTTCCTCATCACCGTGCAATTAATTCGTTCTTTACAGTCTTTCAGTAGTTTTTATGCCCTAAGTCCCGCAGGCGGAAGAACAATGGGTACAACGGAGAATCTAATGCTCCATATCTATTCACAATTCTATGAATACGGTTATTGGGGATATGGCTCGGCGGTTGCTATCTTTTTAAGTATTATGATTATGACCTTAACTTTTATTCAATGGCAGTGGACCCGGCGATATGTCTTCTATCAATAATACACAAAATACAAAATCACATCATTTGTTTTTTAATCCCCTATTGCAGCGCTATTTCTATAAATGGATTATATATATTATTCTACTCTTACTGGGGCTAATCGTGAGTTTCCCCTTTTTGTGGATGTTTACTGCTTCGTTTAAAACATTAGAAGAAGCAACAACTCCTTCGTTATGGATTTTTCCATCACAGTGGCAATGGGAAAATTGGATTCGCGTTTTTCAATTTGCTCCTTTCGGGAAATATTTTTTTAATTCTTTTCTTGTTGCAGGTATTGTTACGATTACCGTTTGTGTAAATTCAATATTGGCAGGATATGTTTTCGCACGATTAAAATTCCCGGGAAAATCAATACTTTTTGCAATTATCATGGCCACAATGATGGTACCATTTGAATCTGTATTAATCCCTAATTTTATTCTAATCAGCAAATTAGGTTGGTATAATACTTACCCGGGACTGATTGCCCCATGGTGTGCTAATGCCTTTTCAATTCTTTTACTTCGACAAGCATTTATGATTCTTCCAGAAGATTATTATGAATCTGCACAAATTGACGGATGTGGACATTTTTCATTCCTATTATATTTATCCGTTCCTTTTGTTAAACCAGCACTGATTAC
Source organism: Candidatus Hydrogenedens sp. (assembly GCA_049968235.1). Lineage (GTDB taxonomy): Bacteria > Hydrogenedentota > Hydrogenedentia > Hydrogenedentales > Hydrogenedentaceae > Hydrogenedens. The sequence continues at coordinate 100,413 of JBMFRC010000001.1, read as the reverse complement.
AGTGGCTTTATTTACATTTCTGAACAGTTACAACTCATTACTCTGGCCTTTAATAATTACCGCAGACGAGGCAAAGCGAGTTGTGCAGGTGGGTTTAACGGTGTTCTCGGGTGATGCAGGAATTCGTGTGAACCTCCTGATGACAGCATCTACTATTGTGGCATTACCAACAATTATTATTTATTTAGTTGCACAGAAATACTTCTTCCAGGAATCCATACGTGTTGGGTTAAAAGGATGATAATGTATTCCCCTAAAAAAAAGAAAAGAGTTTTAATTTATTACATACTTTTAATATTGATATTAATCTCTGGAAATGGTTGCTTTTCCCCATCTATAGCAGAGTTTATGCCATTAAATTCATCACAAATTGTGTTCTGGGACAGACAAACAGCGGAAAGTGCCGTATTTATCAAAACCAAAGCCAATGAATTCAATGAACGGTACCCCGGTCTACCTATTAAAGTAGAGAAAGCAGGTGGTTATGCAGAAATATTCCGTAAGGTATCCGCAAGCATTCAGGCACGCAAATTACCCGCCCTTGCAGTTTCATACGAAAGTATGACCAGTGAATATATCCCTACAGGTGCAGTAGTCCCTATTGATGAGTATTTAAACGACCCTGAAATAGGTTTGTCAAAAGATGAATTGGAAGATTTTTTCCCAGCGGTTATTTCCGCTAATCGGTATTCAGATTTTGATAACAAATTATATTCGTTCCCCTTAGCCAAAAGTGTGCTTGTTCTGTATTATAACCAGAATGTCTTAAACGAATCAGAAATTCCACATGCACCTGAAACATGGGACGAGTTTTATAAACACCTGCAAATAATAAAAAATAAAACAGGAAAGAAAGGATATGCAATTTCTGTAGATTGTTCCACAGTTAGTGCTATGATTTATAGTTTTGGCGGAGAAATTATGAATGGACATCAAACTTTATTTAATTCTTCAGAAACTATTCGTGTTTTTTCTTTCTTACAGCAACTGATAAAAGAAGACCTTGCTTATGTAATTACCCCCGGTACATTTGATGACCAAATTGCATTTGCCCGTGGTGAAATTGCTTATATGATTCGTTCCAGTTCTCTCCGTATTGCATTAGAATTACTGGAAAAAGAAAAGGCTTTTCATTGGGGAATAGCCCCCTTACCCCATACTACAGGTCTTTCCCCTGTTACAGTTCTATTTGGTCCTAACATCACAATATTCAAAACGACTCCAGAGCAACAAAAAAGAGCCTGGTTGTTTGTTCGTTTCATGACATCAAAAGAAAATACAGTTAACTGGGCTATTGAAACAGGATATGTTCCTATTCGTTACTCTTCCGCAGAGAACCCCACACTACAAAAATTCTGGCAGGAAAAACCTTATGCCCGAGTTCCCTTTGACTGCCTTAAATTTGCGAGACCTGAACCCAATCTATCGGGCTGGCAACAGGTGCGTGATATGGTAGAAAGTGCAGAATTGGAAGTGTTAACGCTAATGAATACCCCGGAAATTGTTTGTCACAATCTTGAGAAAAAAGCAAATGCTATCCTTAACCTGCCTTAAAAAATGAAATAAAAATTACGAAGTTACTTGTTCTAATAATAAAAGAAGGGATTTACGGTGAAAACCTTAAAAGAACAAGTGAATATATATGCCAGTTATCATAAAAATCCATATAACAGATTAACCCATTATTTCGGAATTCCCGTAATTATATTTTCCATACTTCTTTTCTTTTCATGGTTTCGTTATCCTTCTTTACCATGGTGGATTAATGCTTCTTTAGTCTTTGCAATAGCGGTTTTTATCTACTATTTATTACTCGACAAAACTATTGCGATTGTTATGGCAATTGTTATTACTCCTCTGCTAATACTTGCATTTTGGGTTAGTCTTTTATCCTGGAAAATTAATATACTTCTTTTTTTGACGCTCTTTATCGGAGGATGGATACTCCAATTCATCGGACATACTGTTTTTGAGAAAAGAAAGCCTGCTTTTACAGATAATCTTATACAACTATTAATTGGACCTCTCTTTTTTGTAATTGAAATTCTTAAAAAATTGGGATATGCCGAAAAATATTAATCCCATTATTTGAATCTTACTTATTATTATGATAGTATATCCTTCCAATGTAGTAGTAAAAAAATGGATTCATAAAAAAGGAGAAAAAATATGAGTAAAGGGGTAAGAAATATCATAGTTATTTTCATATTGTGTTTTTTATCTCTTTCACTTATATTACATTTTAATCCTTTCTCAATAATAACAAGGCAATTCCAGAATATTTTTCATATCTATCGACCAGTGTATATGTTGAAACAGGAAGATTATTCCACTTTATTAAAAAAGGCTCTATTGGCTCTGGATGACGACCCTCTTGTATACTATGAACAAACCAAAAAAATTGTTCGGGAAGCCTGTGTTGCTATCGATAAAAAACAGGATACCTCTTTAGAAGCGTTATTTATTTCTTCCGTTCAACTTATTCGCGAACAGGAATTTGCTAAATCCTTTGACCAACTTTATGAAATTATTTCTAAAAATCCCAATTGGTGTGAAGCCTATTGTTATCTGGGATATATTGGTTTTAAATACAATATCATCTCTATTGAAAAATCAATAGAATATTTAAGAAGGGCAGTAGAATGTAATCCTCAAAAAGCCCGTTATCACTCTTTCTTAGCCACGGTCTATCGCCACCAATATATAAATACAAAGGATAACCAATACCGTCAGTTAGCTGAAGAAAATTTTGAGGTGGCATTAAAATTAGACCCCGAAGATTTGAATGCTTACAACAATTATGCAAACTTTTTAGTGGAAATAGGGGAATATACAAAAGCCGAAGAGAACTATAAAAAAGCCATTTCTATTTATCCTGAACATGGGAAACCCTATTATAACCTTGCATGTGTTAAAGCCTTACAGGGAGATAAAAAATCTGCATTAGAATATTTGAAAAAAGCACTCGACAAAAACCCAGATTTTCGATATGATGCCAAAAATGACCCCGATCTTGAAATTATAAAAGATACCCCCGAATTTTTAGAATGGGTTTACAATTACTTGCCTGCTATTCCTCAAAAGAATAACGAAAAAAGACAAAAAGAATAACCCCTTTCGTTTATAAATTGAAAGACAGAATCATTACCTTTTCTACCCAAACAAGTTTCGTATCCAGGAGAAAAGGCGAGAATGTTTTTTATGAGGTGTTTTTCTCTGATTATTTTCGGGGGAGGCCGATTCTTTTTGTTTTTTGTTTATATTCGTTTCTGCCCAAAAGTGAGATAACAGTTCTCTATCAGATATCAGATGTAAATTATTAACCTGTTTATGAATATATTGATGGTTTGCAAGAATTTGAAGACATTTTTCACACTTATAAAGGTGTTTCTCTATTTCCATAATATTCAGAGCATTGAGTTCGTTATCTAAATACGGAGATAGATATTTATAAGTTTCCGAACATAAGTCAGAACTATTAGAAAAGGGTAATAACGACTCTTTACATAATTGGATTCTTAAAAATTCCCTTGTTTCCGTAAGAAATAAACCTATTTCATCACGATGTCGAATGGATACCGTTTCTAAATCCCTGTATGTAAAATTCTCTTTCGTTCTTAATAAATAAACAAATCTTTTCTCAAACGGAAGTTGTCGAATGGCATGAACTAACGGATTTGAAAAAATAGTATTATCGTCTTTCGTCTCAATTTTATTTGTTATATCTTTTATTGTCTCACTAAGAATCTGGTGGGCAGTAAAGAAGAGAGATACTTTAGGAGTTAAAATAGATGGTGAATTGATTTGCTCACAACCACGGTCTAATATTTGCCTCAATAATTTAAATATCTGAGTATCGTTTATATTTTTTTCGAACCAAATGATTTCATAAAGAGTCATCCCGTACTGTCGCAATAACTCATCACATAGGTCAGGGGATACATCTGCAGAAAATAACCTTGCCTGACCTACTGTTTCTTCCGATATTTCTGTGTCAAATGCCATTTTTTCATTTTACTCCTCCATATATTATTTTACATTATAATGATATACAAATGTGAAATTTTATTGTGAATATAACAATTAAAAATCGAGTTTCATTCATCATGGAAAAAGAAACACTACTCCAATTGATTAAAGAACCTCCTCATAAGTATTCATTAATGCCTTTCTGGTTTTTAAATGACGAATTAAAAGAGGAAAAAATTCAAGAATATTTAAATGATTTTATAAAGCATGGTGTATATGGACTTATTCCACATCCCCGTATGGGACTTCCTAAAAGCATTGGTTTTATGTCAGAGCGTTGGCTTTATTTCTTAAAAATTATTATTGAATTTGCACATGAAAAGGACATAAAAATAATTCTTTACGATGAAGGCATGTATCCTTCGGGTTCGTGTGCAGGTAAAGTAGTTGAAAGTAATCCTCGTTTTTCTGCCCGCGCATTAATTCGCCGGGAAAAAGGCGCCATTCCTGTGAAAGATGATGAAGAATTAATATTGCTTACAGACAAATATGAATATGTACATACTCGTTCTATGGGGACCATTCGGGGCGTCCATTTTGGTACAGATGACGGCGAAGCGGGAGCCCCTCCAGCGGGAGATATTTTAAATCCCGATGCCGTAAAACGGTTCTTTGAACTTGTCCACGAAAAATACTATGCAGAATTCAAAGATTATTTTGGAAATACGATTATCGGTATTTTTACCGATGAACCGAATCCTTTAGGTAGAAAACCCATAAAAGATGCTATCCCATGGACATGGGGTATGCTTGATTTTATCTCAAAAAGTGTAGGTTATGATTTCAAACCATGTATCCCTTTGCTGTGGGGAGGGGAATCAAGTGAAGCCCAAAAAGTGCAAAAAGTTTTTAACAAAGTGGTTCAAAAACGATTGGAATATGCATTCTATATGCCTTACAGTAAGTGGTGTGAAGAGCATGGCGTTGCTTTGACAGGACATCCCAAAGGTCCCATGGATATTTATACACTTAAATACTTCCACATACCGGGACAGGATATCGTCTGGCGATATGTAGAACCTTTCCAAAAAAATAGTATAGAAGGTCCCGAATCCACAGGTCCGAAATGTAGTGCTTCAGCAAAATTACATTACAATCGTAAACGAAATATGAACGAATGTTTTGGGGCATACGGCTGGAATTTTACATATAATGAAATGGAATGGTTAACGGCATGGTTATTGGTTCGTGGAGTAGATTTATTAATCCCACACGCTTTCTACTACTCTATTGAAGGTCCCCGCAAAGATGAACGCCCTCCGGATGTAGGTCCTCATAATGTATGGTGGGATAATTACAAAAACTATGCTGACAAATGCAGACGACTATGCTGGTTCATTGGAGAGGGAACTCCCGTCGCTGATGTTGCTGTTTTATCTGATGTGGAATACCTCCCATGGGTAGCATGTAGAGTTTTGTTTGAAAACCAGATAGACTTCTTTTATCTTGATATAGAAACACTCCTTAATATCGCTACCGTTTTATCCGATGGTATCAAAGTTTCTGCTATGAAATATCCAATACTTATCATTGATGATTTTAACTGCCTTCCCATCGAACTAACACATAAATTAGAACCTATGATTCAAGCAGAAAGAGTTATAACTTACCAAAAATCATTACCAGGGATAAAGTATCATGCAAACAATGCACAAGGACTATTGGATTTTATACGAGATAAAATTCAACCCGATGTTTTATTATATCCTGCGACAGTAAATATCAGGTATCATCATGCGGTCTTGCAAGGGATTCATGGGTATCTCTTTTTTAATGAAGGTAAAGAAGAAGTGCAGGTCAAAGTTAGCATAAGAGAGAAAGGAGATTTTATATGGTTAGACCCTATTACTGCGGAAGTGAAACCTGTGAACCCTCCTAATAATCTAAAATTGAACCCGGGTGAAATGACATTATTATTTGTTTTCCCCTCAACTAATTCACAGACCACATAGGAATGGATGGATGTTAGGATTGACTATTTTTGATTGGGCAACCATCTTTCTATATTTTTTTATAATTTCTTTTGTAGGTGTTTGGTTTGCACGAAATATTCGCAATATGCATGATTTTTTTATGGGAGGAAATCGGTTTGGTAAAGTTACTATGGTATTTTTCTCTTTTGGTGCAGGAACCAGCGGTAATGATGCTGTGGGTGTATCCTCAAAAGTTTATACCAATGGTATTTCCGGTATCTGGTATCAATGGCTATGGCTATTTTGCACCCCGTTCTACTGGCTAATACCTCCTATATTGCGACGGATGCGTATTCTTACAATGGGAGATTATTTTGAAGCACGCTTTAGTCCCGGTGTCGGGGCTCTTTATGCTGTTGTTGGAGTAATACAATTAACAGTCAACATAGGAGTTATCCAGTTAGGTGCCAGTGCCACAATTGAAGCGTTAACAGGTGGGGCTATTCCCAGGTATATTTCCATTCTTTTTGTGAGCGGAATTTTTATTCTATATGGAGTAGCAGGAGGATTGGGTGCAGCGATTATTACAGATTTTATTCAAGGAATATTAACAGTTATCTTTTCATTCATGTTATTACCGCTTGTTTTTCAAGCAGTAGGTGGCATTGAAGGGTTGCGGGACAAAATTGGCAATCCGGAAATGCTACAATTAGTTGCCCCGGGAGAAATCAACCTCTTTTATGTTATCGTTCTCTGTTTTAATGCACTGGTAGGCGTTGTTACACAACCGCACATTTTAGGAAATTGTTCTGCAGGAAGAACAGAGATGGATGGAAGAGTTGGGCTAACAGGAGGGAATCTATTAAAGCGTTTTTGTACAATAGCATGGGCATTTACAGGACTCTGTGCTGTTGCATTATATCCCAATCTTACCGGAAAACAAACAGACCAGGTCTTTGGCATGATTGCCCGTGACTTTTTACCGGGTATCGCACCCGGTTTATTGGGATTATTTATCTCTGCCCTGGTGGCTTCTGTAATGTCCTCCTGTGATGCATTTATGGTCTCGTCATCCGCTTTATTTACACAAAACCTATATCGTCGTTATTGGGTTAAAGATAAATCTGAACAACATTATATTACAGTAGGGAGAATTGCCTCTGTTGTAATTGTGGTAGTGGGAATTATTTTTGCTTTTCAGGTTCCCAATGTCCCCCGCGGATTAGAAATATTCTTTTCCCTGCAAGCAATGATGGGACCTATTTTCTGGTTAGGTTTATTTTGGAGGCGAACAACACCGCAATCTGCCTGGGCTTCAACACTCGGAAGTTTTGCTGTGTTTGTTATCACTTCTCTACCTGCATTTCAAGGATGGGCTGTCCAGAACTTACCTGAATTTATGTTATGGCAGGAGAAATTAAGACTTTCATGGCAGATGACCTTCTATCTAACTACAGGTTTCTCACTGGGGATTCTGGTAAGTTTATTAACAAAGCCTGTTCCTGAGGAAAACTTAAATCGAATATATACCTGTTTATATACCCCCGTTAAAAAAGGGGAAAAACATGTTGCTCCTTTTACACTTCCCGAAGGAATTGAACCCGGCGAACACAAAAAACTTTTGCCCTTCAAAAGTATAGAAATCCCCTATCCTTCCTTACAGGGAATGATAGGCTTTACACTCATCTGGTGCATTGTAGTCGGGATGATATTCTTTGTAAAACAAATCGTATAAGAGATGACGATTAAAATTTATTCCGCTTTCTTATCTGATTCAGAAGTTTCTTCTTTCTCTAAAATAATCAAAAAGTCATTATAACTTTTCCCATGATTGGGCGTAATAGATATTACCGTCCAACCTTCTTCTAATAAACGGTCTAATTCACTTTTCCCTCGTCCATTTGATTCAATAATCAACAAAGTTTGCATCATTTACTCCTCCACCGGTTTCTTGGTATTTAAACTTGATAAATTCTACGGATAAAAATAATATCGAAAAATCTTTTATTAGAACAAATTACAAAACGGCTTTTTTCAAAAGATATTCGTTGATGGAAGACCCAAACGGCTTAATAGTTGATTTTTCGTAAGTTTCCTGTAAATATTTCTTATGTTCTTCACTGATTTGAGCATATTCCGAAAGTGAAATTAAAACATCGAATTGTTCCAGATGGGAATAATTGAGTCTCTGTGCAGAGTTGCCATTATTCAATAAAATTTGTCTATCCATTTCTCCATTATATCTTCGTAGTAAATGTTCCAGTTTATCGACAGTTAATACAGATACAGGTAAAGATGCAGATTTGTAATATTCTGTAAAACTATCGGGTGTTAAAGCCCATTCAAGTTTGGTATGTCCTGCTACAGGAGAAGGTCCCCCTTCATCGAGATATACAAGAGACCATTGACGGGTTCTACTCCATGGCTTGTCTGTGGCTTCAGGACGAACTTTCGGTTTTAATTTGTTATTCGTTAACATCTCGCGAGTAATTTCAAAACTATTCTTTTGGGGTTGAAGCAAAAATATTTCATAATTATCTTCGGGAATAAGTTCCTCAAACACCTTTTTAGCTAATGGACAAAAGGGGAGATTTTTAAAATCCCTTGTAAATCCTTCCGGAAACTGCTGGCTATCATATTCCCTTACATATTTTTGAGTCATCTGCTCTATAGGGACGAGCATATCTCCGGTAGCACAGGTTATCATTACCGGATTTGTTATTAAATTTAAATAAGAAATAGGGCTTAGATTATACCAGCATTCATTGTTTAAATCTTTAGGGAAGTATTTATAACACATATCTGCTAGACCAATCACACTTGCAAGAACAGGTATCGGAGATTGGTCCGCAGGTTTCCCAAATCCTGCAATTTCTCTATTCGCTTCAAAATAAGCAAAATTATATGCCCAATTTACGACAGGAACATCTGCATGTGTGGCAATGACAGGGAATAGGTCTGCACTCATTGCCAGAGCCATATATCCACCCTGACTACCCCCATCAATTAAAATATGGCATTTGTCAACGATGGGTAGCCGTTTTATCCATTGAATAATAGCCCGTGCTAAATTATAGCCATTACCCAGAGCGGAGTCTATGGGGGATTCTCCCTCTGCAGGGGTGTAAACTGCGGTTGAAACAATCCAGCCATTTTGTGCCCATTTTTTTGCCCCTGCTATATCTTTCTCGTAATGAACATGACAAAATGCGGGTAATTTGTTCTTTTCCTTTAATTTGCGAACTGGAATGACAAGTCTTGCCAGACCCGTTTTATTATCACCTTCAATCCCTATATACGGAACACGAGCAGTAATAATCTGGTAGTTCCAATCCCCTTTAACGGACACTACTTCAACACCATGCTCCAGTTGTGTTTCACTGGTAATTATCGGTTCTACCGCACAAGCGATATGAGTAAAAACAAAAATAAGTAAGATGAAACGGTAAAATATCTGATTTGAAAAAAGAAAAAAACTTTTCACTACAACTTACCTATCATAGAGGTTTAATTCTAATGTTCCGGAATCCACAATAATTTCCGTGGTCGGTCAACCCAATAAATCCCTTTCGTAAACGATATTTTAATTCTTCAACATCATCAAAATTAATGTCCTGAACTACCTGCCCGTTCAAAGTTACTTTCACATAAGGTCCATTACAAATAATTTCGATGTCATTCCACTGCCCCTCCGGTTTCATGGCTTTTACTTTCGGTGGGACCACCTTATAAATAGCGCCGGTTGTATCATCGGTTAATGCGGTTGTATCACTATCACCCAATATTTGTACTTCAAATCCAATTTTAGATGCTCTACTTCCACGCGGAGCCCTAACCCATACCCCCGTATTGCCTCCTTTCTCTATCATCCATTCCAACCGTAAGATGAAATTATCATATCGTTCACAAGACATTAATGCTTTGCCCCCCTTACTTTTCCATTCAATAAATCCATTTGGATTAACTGCAAAACAATTATGATTATCCCCTAAATACCACCATCCATTTATTGTTTTCCCGTCAAATAATGGGATAAATCCTTCCTGTCGTTCCTGTTCACTTAATAAGGATAGTGCAGAATTTGTATCCAATTTTGTGCAGGGTGTGTATTTAGCATAAGTTTCTTCTATATGATTAAGATTCTCCCTGGTATAGGGTAATAAGAAATGAACTTTGCCAATTTGTTCTCCGGGAGCAACAGTAAATATAACTTTTTCTTTAGGTAATTTTGTTCGTGATACATCTTCTGTAAGGATTAAATCTGCATTCTCTTTAGAAACAAAGACCCAATATCTATTAATCTTCTTCATTGCTTTTGTCCATTCATTGGCATAAGGTCCATCAGTCCAATAAATAATAGTTAATAACCCTTTGAAATTCTGTCTGAGGATATTTAATAAAGGATTGTTTTTATTAGGCTGTGAATTAGGTGCAATTCTCAAAACAACAGTCATATACTGGTCTTTAGCACGGTCTGCATAAGTTTTAATTGTTTCTATGTCCTTCATATCAACCGAGACGGAATTCGCATCTCGAAGTAGGTCCATAGCAATACCATTTCCACCAACCTCTCCTATACTGGCTAATAGAGGCAACATTGTTTTTAATTCAGCACCCTGTCTGGCGGTCTCGGGCGCATAAAAACACTGGAGGATATAAGTTTCATCTTTTCCACGATATAAAACACCTCTCTTCATATTAAAGTCTCTACTACCAAATATGATGGAGTAACAGGAAGTATTCAGCAATAAAATCAAAAAAGATAAAAGAAAGAATAGAATGTTAGTTTTGTGTTTCATGATTAACTCCTTGTAAATTTATAGGATATAGTTCTTTGAACACATTATACGACTTTAACGGATGTCCAAGATGAAATGTTATGAAAGAGCATATAAAAGGTAAAATTTTCTTATCAAAAAGAGACAGAAAAGATTTATTCTCATAAGGGATATTCAAAGGGTCTTCGAGATATTGTAATAATTGCAACCCACGAATTTCTTCATCATTTAATGTTCTATCTGATTTGCAATTGTTACATACAACACCTCCCTGCAATGAGAAATGTCGCACTTCTTTTAATGGTTTCCCACAGCGAACACAGATACGCAATTGAGGTTCTATCCCATTGTGAACTAATATCTGCCATAAATGCCAGCAAGCAAGAAAGACAGCATGTTCACTATTTGTATTTAGACTGCTAATTTGTTCAAATGCTTTACAGACCTGTGTATATGTCCTATGGATTCTCTGTTCTGTTTCCGTCATAGAAAAAGCAGTTTCCAATACAAGACTTGCAAGCACCTGCTTTTTTATATCTTTCTTTAATTCAGGATAACTATCGATTAAATTAACTTCGGTTAAAGTTTGCACCTCGCGTGTAGATTTCCATGTGTAAAAAATTTCAACTCGATTTAATCGGTCCAGGCAAAAACTCCATGGATTATTTTTTCGATGTACCCCTTTGGCGATACATGACATTTTCCCCCTGTGTGCTGTTAAAAACTGGATGATTCGGCTTGTTTCACTATAATCATATAAATGGACAACAAAAGCCTCTGTTTGATTTGCTGACATATGATTTGTCTATTTCAAAAATTGAATTAATCTATAATCTTTTTTCCCAAGGCGGATAACCAATAATGAACCACCGAGAAGATAATTTTCATTTAATCGTAATGTATCTTCTGTTACTCGTTCATTATTTATATATAAACCTCCATTTTTTATAAGTCGTCTTCCTTCCCCTTTACTCTCCAATATACCTGTATTTATCAGTAAATCTAATAAAAAGTGATTTTCTGTAATGTAATTTATCGGAGCCTTTGCATGAGGAACATCACTAAAAACATCTTCCAGCACAGAAAGTTCCAGTTGATGCAAATCTCCTCCAAACATGGCTTCACTTGCACGAATAGCACTCTGGAGTGCAGTTTCACCATGCACCATTCTTGTGATTTCCCTCGCTAATGCTTTTTGTCCTGCCCTTTTGTGAGGTTCCGTTTGAATTTGTTCTTCCAATACTTCTATTTCTTCCGCAGATAGCAAGGTGAAATATCGCAGGTATTTCGGAGTATCTGCATCTGCCTGATTAATCCAGAATTGATAAAAGCGATAGGGAGTTGTTTTATTCGCATCAAGCCAGATATTGCCGGATTCCGTTTTCCCGAATTTTGTACCATCCGCTTTTGTAACCAGAGGAAGAGTTAGCCCATAAGTTTCTTTACTTAACAATCGACGCGTTAATTCCATACCCGAAACAATATTACCCCATTGGTCAGAGCCACCTATCTGGAGGCAACAATCAAAATTTTTACACAAATACAGGTAGTCATAAGATTGTAAAAGACAGTATGTAAACTCCGTGTAAGAAATGCCATGTTCGCGGTCTTCCAATCGTTGCCGTATAGCATCTTTTGTTAACATTACATTTACACTAAAATGTTTGCCAATATCCCTCAAAAAATCCAACAAATGTAATTCACAAAGCCAGTCCGCATTATTAACCATAATAGCGGGATTATTTCCCACAAAAGAGATAAATTGGGAAAGTTGTTTTTTTATACCCTGTGCATTTCTCTCTATATCTTCTTTACTTTGTAATTGTCGTTCATCCTTTTTTCCGCTGGGGTCACCTATTAGCCCGGTCCCTCCTCCTATGAGAACAATAGGCTTATGTCCCCATCGTTGAAAATGAACTAAACCCATAATAGGTAATAAACTACCGATATGTAAACTGTCTGATGTAGGGTCAAAACCACAATATAGAGTAAACTTTTCTTGATGTAGTTTTTCTGCAAGTTCCGGGTGCGTTATCTGGTGTATCATTCCCCGCCATTGAAGTTCTTCAAATAAAGTTTTAAATACCATAACTACCTATCCTTAGTGAAAAAAGAATTATCAAAGACTGATTATAGTATAATATGAGAAAAGAAACGATGAATATAGAATTATAACAATTTTAAATTATAATTTTACATTAGATAGTTTATTTCCGAAATATCAAGAAACAAAAAAAATAAAATGAAACAGGGCATTTTTCATAGGAAAAATGTTGACAAAAGACATAAAAAAATTATACTATTTTAATATGTTATAAAAATAAAATGATTGTTAAAAAAACTTGACAAAAAACAGAAAAAATAGTTTTAATAGAACTTTTCATATTCGCAATTCAATAACTGTGTTTTGTGCAATTAAAGAAGATAGGATTTAAGTTTATGGAAAGAAAAAATGTCTTATATCCCGTGGTAGTATTTTTACTTTTGGCACTTGTTATAGGAGGGGTAAGCTGTAAAAAACCTCCTGCAAACAAAGAACCAATTGCACAATTCTCTGCATCACCTAAAGAAGGTAATGAACCTTTAATAGTCCAATTTAGCGACCTTTCCATATCAGAAGACTCACCCATTGTATCATGGTATTGGGATTTCGGAGATGGAGAGACCAGTAATTTACCCAATCCGAAAAAAACTTATTATCACAATCCAAAAGACGGTAATAATCCCAGTCTATATACCGTAAAGTTAATCATATCTACAGGTAGAGGTCTTACGGAACGGAAAGAAGTGAATTACATCCGGGTAAATCCGGGTACAACCTTCTCTGTAATTGACCCACAAAGCCCCATATATAATGGTGTTGCTTCTGGTTATGGAGTAAATATTATAGTTCCTCAAGGTGCTCTCCTCGGGAAAACTACATTTAGTATCTATGAGACAAAAGAAACCCGACAATTTACTTTTACAGAACCAATGGAATTGGTGTCCTCCTTCTATCGTATTGCCCATAATGCGAAGACAGAAAATCTTTTTGCAAAAAGTAAGGATAATAAAATAGTTTCCACTACATTAGAAATACCTTTGTTCCCCGGTGAAGAAAGCAAACAAGACCGTCCCGCAAATAGATACCTGATTCTGGCTCTTTTAGATGACGGCTCAATAGTCCCTCTTTTAGGGGAGAAACGAGAGAATTATGCCTTTGCAAAAATTACAGGTTTACCTTATCAGGCGACCTATGTCGTAGGATTTTTCCCGACTGCTTCTATTATCGATGTGCCTGTAACAGTTCCCGAAGATGCGAAGTTGATCTATCCGTGGAATCTAAAATGGCGTATTTTTGGTTCAATGCCTGTTATAAAACAACTGGTTGCATTAGAAAAAGGAAATATGGACAATCCCAACTCCTTCTATAATGAAAACTTTTCGGAGTCGGTAATATCTGACAGCCTGAAAAAACTCGCCAGTAAAATAGCAGGAGTTTATATCGAATATATTGCATCGGGAATGCGGAATCCCATTTTAGTAGACCATGAGGGAGCCTACGGTGTTATATTCTTTAATATGAACTCTCGCTATACCTCAGAATATGAGAATTTTGATCAACTTGCAATTGCAAACCGCAAATTTGGAAATATTGTTATAGACCCGAAGCAACTTTTAATGGTATCTATCCATAATGCTTTAACTGCTTTGAACGAAACAACCAACATGGATATAAAACAGAAATTGACCCCTTATAATATTTTTGCCCAATATCTTTTCTATTCTTGTTTTGACAACTACCAATTTCCTAACCTTACAATTCCTGACCCGTCGAATATTGATATATATGGAAAACCACAAATGGTCTCTTATTTTAAGGGGATTCGCGAATCTATTGCTATTTATTTAGGTCAACGAGCAGACCGTGTTGTTGAAGAAATCGAAGCAAAATCAACAAAAGCAGATACTGCCCGGACCTGGGCTCGTTCTTTTGAGAAAAATGAATATCTTGATTTATCACAGGCTCTTTTCCAGCCTGTTTCAATGAAAACTAAAAATTATTATAAAGCGGGACATGAATTCTGGGTATATCTTGAACGAAAACTTACAGATGTCCCCATTATCGCTTTAATTGGTGCTTCCGGAGACCCGTATGGTGGTTTTCTTCAAGAATTAGAGAAAGTGTTCAAGGAAAATATCAAACCTCAGCAGATAGTAAATTATGAATTAGCAACTACACTTACTTATGCCACTTTAGATGCTGTTATTCATGCGGCAACAGATGAAAAAGAGAGATTATCCGATTTATACTGGTATTATGTGCGTGGTAAATCTGCAGAAAAATTTGAAGAAACAGTTTTGCGAGATTCAGATAGTAAAGACAAACCCTTTGTATTTAATGAAGAACGTTTTGTCTTCGTCGGTGTTCCTGCTCGAGAAAGCCCTGCCCCCACAGATAAAGTAACCATTAACCCGTCAACCATTCCCGAACTATCTTCCGTGTTGCCCTTTTCATCCCGTGCAGTAAAAGTGAATATAAATCCCCTTGCTGATACCGCACAAGTAGTCTTTAATCCAACTGAATGGAGTGCAGATGATAATGGCTATAGCTTAAAATTTGCAGTCTATCATCCATTAAGAAAAAAGGTCTTTACTTTAGACCAGGATGGAGTGGATACGAATGGAGATGGTGTCCTTGATACAATAAACATACAAAGATTCATTCCTACTGAGGACGAATGTTTCGATTATGTCTATCTATTAGTAAGTAATGTTAGTTTAAATACAGTAAGTCCTATCAATGTCGCAATACAAACAAAAGCCCCCAGTTCGGTCCCTGAAAATCAAATACTGAAAAAATTCGTTCAAATTTGTGACCCGTATTATGATTACGAATTATTACGAACTGCTTCTTTTCCTGCTTTCGGTATCTCTTCATACATGCTTGAAATGACTTCCGGAATGTGGAGAGGGTCTCAAGAATTATATAATGCTCAACCCTGGAAACATTATCTTACCATTATAGAACCCTCCATCGTATTACATGACAAAGCTATATTACTAATTACAGGTGGTTCTACAGGCAGTGAACCCGATATTACAGACCAGGCAGAATTAGTTCTACCTTTTGTCTCTGCTACCGGAACAATAGCGGTTATCTTGAAAGCAGTACCCAATCAACCCTTACAGTTTATTGATGACACCAAAAAGAGGGTTGAAGATGGTATTATTGCATATAGTTACGATAAGTATATGGATGGGTATAAAGCAAGAGAAGCAGATATTACCTGGCCTGTACTTTTACCTATGGTTCGTTCCGCCGTGCGTGCTATGGATACAGTCCAGAAATTTGTAAAGGAAGAAAAGCCCGGACGCCGATATGAAATCAATAAATTCGTAGTAACAGGTGCGTCCAAACGCGGTTGGACTACATGGTTAACTTCTGCGGTTGACCCACGCGTTTATTCTGCAATGCCTATTGTAATAGATGTCTTAAATATGCCGTATCAAATTGAGCATCATTATTATTCATACGGTGAAAAGTTTTCCCCTGCCTTGATTGATTATGTCTCTTTTGGAATCTTTGACCGTCTCGGAACACCAGAAGGCAATTCATTATGGAAAATCGTTGACCCTATTAACTATGTTGACTCCTTAACTATGCCTAAATTTATATTAAATTCAACGGGTGACCAATTTTTCCTTCCCGATTCTGCAAAATTCTATTTTAATATGTTAAAACCTAACATTACGCTTACTAATGGTGTGGTATATCCCGATAATGCATACTTATATTATGCTCCCAATACAGACCATGGGCTGACATCTTCTAATGCTCTTGACCTCGATGAAAATTCGTATAGAGCCTTATTAGCCTTTTACCTTTCCGTAATTAATAATCGGGAAAGACCCAAATTTGTCTGGTGGGTAGAGCAGGATACTGCAGAAATAAATATTAATAAAAGAGCCTTCCGCATTCGCCTGGATGCAATTACCAAACCTAAAGAGGTTTTGTTATGGCAGGCAACAAATAAAAATGGAAGAGATTTCCGTTTGAGTACAATAGGTCTTGAATGGTCAAGCAGTAAGTTAAAACCATTCTGCGAAGAATGCGGAGGTGACCCCGGCTTTGATCCAGAAAAAATTATTGATACATCTACAACCAATGAAAAATCCTATTATGCAAATTCAGACATCATGGATACCGCAAAGTCTATTCTCGGAAACATCCGGAATAGTGATAACCAGAAGGTGCTTTGTTTAGAAGGTACCCCCTATCAAATGGGATACCAATATGGTTCTCTTTTGAAAGATGAGATAAATCAATTTATTCACAGTGAAAACTTTTCTGTTCATCAATCCGGAGAAGAAGAATTGGCTATACAGTTGAAAAAAGATATGCCTCCAATGTGGAATGAAATTACGCAGGGTATTGCAGATGGTTCGGCTATCCCGTATGAGCAATTATTAAAGGCTCATATTGCATGGTGGAAGTCTCAGCCTATTGACAATAGGATATATCAAACATCCATTGTTTCAATCAATAACACCCAGGACAACCCCACATTACTACTAACTCTATGGAAACCGAATAATCAAAAGGCATTTATAACCATAGATCCCATAGGCTTGTTTACGATGAATATAGTTATAAAAGAAACAGGAGATGCCATTGCTATTGTTAACAATACATCGGAACCATTAATAAACAATATCCGTAAAATTCAGTTCACTCTGGATTGGTTAAACACATCCATTCCAATAACAGGTATCGAATTAAATACTTCCGATTTTGATGTGTTATATGCCAATAAAGATGCGTTCTATGCAATAGATCTCGACGGTACAAAAATAAAAACTATAAGTATTGCAAGCTCCACTATATTGGAAGATAAAAATTGGATATACCGATATACTCCACCGAATCAAACAATTTCATTCCCATCGAAAGATAATTACTCTAATTCCATTTCACTTACATCTCTAATTGATACTCCGATTAATTTGTCCATAGGTAAGGATAATTCCATACTCGCAAAACAACAGGAAACTACAATTCAAATACTAGAAACCAACATTATAGATACTGCCAAATCCTATATTACCGCAGAAGGAGAGGAAGAAGGCGAACCCCCATGTGTTTGTGAGTTTGGAGAAAATGAAGTTATCCCGTATGTCGGCACTGTTGAAGTGCCACAACAGGGCTGGACAGCATTCTTTATTCAAATTCGTTTCCCGGGTCCGGAACCTTATGTGCCAGAACTTAAAGACATAGATTATGTCTTCAGTACTCGCGTTGTTGTCGTCCCCGATACTTACCCCAATTAATAAAATACAAAGAAAATATTAATCTGAATAAACAAATGTATTATTACTCCCTGCTTTGTCTTTTCAATAGAAGTAGAATACGCTTCCCTATACTTATATAAATGAAAATAAAAAAGAGCAGTATTTGTAAATATTACCGAATGTCTGCGTCAAACCATTTTAATACTGCCATAATTCCCCGTGCTCTACGAAGCATTGTGGCTTTCAATCCCTTTTGACGCAACTTTACCTTTGCTTCCTGACGGTTTTTAGCAATTACAACTCCGCCAATAAACGATTTTTCAAAATCACCTTCTGCCCGTATGGCATGATATTCATAAATCGCCATACCAATCTACTCCTTCTATTGGAGTTAAATTTATTTATAGATTATAGCACAATTAATCATTTTTGTCTACTTGTTTTTGTTTATCTATTTCTTCCACACACTTCAATATTTCCGGTAATGTTTGTCCAACGGGTCCTTCGATAAATATGTCCGTTACAGACTCTGTAAATGGTGTTCTATTCACATTAAATTCGATAATAAACGCACCCCATTGTTTTGCAGTATAAGGGAGAGATGCAGCGGGATAGACTTGAGCCGATGTCCCGACAACCAGCATAACTTCACAACTTTTTGCTAATGTTTCTCCCATAAATAGTGCCTGAGAAGGAATGGGTTCCCCAAATAACACAACATCAGGCTTCATATATCCACCACATTCACAACGCGGTGCCCCATGATTCCGATGAGATAGACTCATAGGTCTTTTTCGCCAGCAGGCTGTGCAAGAAAGTATCTGGGCATTTCCATGATATTCAACTACTGTTTTACTTCCCGCGGAATAGTGCAAATTATCAATATTTTGTGTGATTACTGCTACCAGATGGCCCAATTCCTCCAACCTCGCAAGGGCAATATGGGCAGGATTGGGTTTTGCTTTTGCAATCGTATCCCCAATTTCATAAAACAATTCCCAAACCTTGTCCGGATTATCCAGAAATGCCTCATATGTAGCATATTCTTCAGGTGGGAAACGCGACCAGAGCCCCCCTTCACTTCGGAAATCAGGAATCCCACTTTCAACAGAAATTCCCGCACCTGTTACTGCGACCACATTCTTGGAATTCGCAATTAACTCTGCAGATTTTTTAATAAGTTCACTCATAGTTAAGGTTCAATCCTTTCTAAACCATGCATATAAGGTCTTAAAACTTCAGGAATGATAACAGAATGGTCTGATTGTTGATAATTTTCCAGAATAGCAACAACAGTTCGTCCCACAGCAAGACCCGAACCATTGAGTGTATGCACAAATTCTGGCTTTTTCTCTCTCTTAAAACGAATATTGGCTCTTCTTGCCTGAAAATCTGTGAAATTGGAGCAAGAACTAATTTCACGATAACAATCTTGTCCCGGTAACCATACTTCCAAGTCATAAGTTTTTGAGGCAGAGAAACCCAAATCGCCGGTGCACAAAGTTACTACTTGATAGGGGAGACCTAATAACTGCAAAATATGTTCTGCATCATTTGTTAATTTTTCCAACTCATCCCACGACTCTTCCGGTCGTGTAAATTTCACGAGTTCTACTTTATTAAACTGGTGCTGTCGTATCATACCCCGTGTATCTTTGCCATACGAACCTGCTTCACTACGAAAGCACGGAGTATAAGCAACATATTTTATGGGAAGCATCTCATCTGGAATGATTTCATCACGATGGATATTGGTCACAGGAACCTCCGCAGTCGGAATCAGCCATAAATCAAAATTTTCTATACGGAATAAATCCTCTGCAAATTTAGGCAATTGCCCTGTTCCCTGCATTGTTGCAGAATTAACGAGAAACGGTGGTAAAACTTCCTTATAGCCATGCTGAGAAGTATGTATATCTAACATGAAATTAATTAACGCTCTTTCCAGCAAGGCACCGGCGCCTGTCGAAAGAGCAAATCTTGTCTTCGCAATTTTTACAGCACGGTCAAAATCAAATATTTTCAGGTATTCTCCTAATTGGACATGGTCCCACGGTTCAAAATCAAAACATTTAGGTTCTCCCCATTTTCGTTCAATACGATTTTCCGAAGAGTCTTTTCCAACGGGAATACTCTCATGAGGTAAGTTAGGAAGTGTTAGTAATATCTGTTCAAGTTGTTCATCATACAATTTTAATTCTTCTTCCAATTGTGCAATATTCTGTTTAATCTGAACCATTGAACTTAACAATTCATCTACATTTTCTTTTTGTCGCTTTTTTTGAGCAATCAGTTCACCTGTTCGATTTTGTTCTGCCCGTAATTGCTCACATTGATATAACTTTTCTCTCCGAATACGGTCTATTTCTAATAATTCTTCCAGTCGGATTTCTTTACCTCGTTTGTCTAAGGCTTCTCTGACTTTGTCCGGGTCAGAACGAATAAGTTTAATATCTATCATAAACAATCCTTTTTACGCGTTGTTATTCTAAATTAATTCCTAACACTTTTAATATCCTCGAAAATTCTTCATTATTAAAATAAGATACCTCGATTTTCCCTTTTCCGGAATTCCCATGTTTAATATTAACTTTAGTCCCTAACCGCCTGCATAGTTCCTGTTCGATTTCGACAATTTGGATATTCTTTGTCTTTTGGTATGTGATAGGTTTCTTCTTTGTATTATCTTTTAACCGTGCTACCCATTGCTCTGTCTGCCGGACCGAAAGACCGCGTTCTACAACCTGTTGTGCAATTTGAACTATAAGTTCCATGTCCGATAGACCTAATAACGCTCGTGCATGTCCCATCGTTAATATCCCCTCAATGACCATATTTTGAACAGATAGAGGGAGAGAAAGCAGTCTCAAGGCATTGGCAATCGTAGAACGGTCTTTTCCTACGGTTTCAGACAACTGTTCCTGAGACCAGTTAAATCGGTTCAAAATGGATTGATATGCTTCCGCTTCTTCGATAGGATTTAAATCTTCCCGCTGTATATTTTCAATCAAACCCAATAAAATTGATTCATCATCAGATATATTGCGACATATTGCCGGAATTTCCTTCAATCCGGCTAAAATGCACGCCCGTAATCTTCGCTCTCCACAGACCAATTCATACTTATCCCCCGTCTTACGAACAACTACAGGTTCCTGCAACCCATGTTGTTTTATGGAATCGGCTAACTTCTGAATAGAGGCTTCACGGAAAGTTTTACGCGTTTGAACTTTACTGGGGATAACCTCAGCAGGATTTAATAAAAGTATTTGCTCACTGGATACTTTCCCTTGTTGTGAAACAGAGGTTACTTCCTCTGGTTTCTCTGTTCGTATCGGACCTAATATTGCATCTAAACCTTTTCCTAATGCTTTCTTTTTATTGGCATTCACGGGATATTATCTCCTTTGTTAATGCAATATATGCCTGAGCACCAATAGACTTCCCATCATAATAAATTACAGGTTTTCCGAAACTGGGTGCCTCACTTAGAGTTACATTTCGCGGAACTATCGTCTGAAAAACCTTATTTCCCAGATATTGTTGTACTTCACTAACAACCTGTCGAGAAAGATTTGTATGTTGAAACATCGTCAGTAATATTCCCAAAATTTCTAAATTAGGATTAAAATTCTCTCGAATTCGTTTTACCGTCTGCAATAATTCTCCCAATCCTTCCAATGCATAATATTCACATTGCAGAGGAACAATTGCTTTTTGAGCAGATACCAGACCATTAATTGTTAACAACCCTAAAGCAGGTGGACAATCGATAATAATGTAATCAAAATCTGAAACTATCGGTGCTATGCTCGTTTTTAATCTATATTCCCTGTTTTCCATCTCAATTAATTCCACTTCTGCCCCTGCCAAAGCACTATTAGAAGGAATTAGAGAAACATTCCTATACGTTGTATTTTTTATAGCATCCTGTATAGGTAAATCCAAAAGCAGTGCAGAATAAGTGGTGTGTTCTAATGTGTGTTTACTAAAGCCAAGTCCCTGTGTTGCATTGCCTTGAGGGTCAAGGTCAATAAGAAGCGTCTTATAACCTTCATTTCCAAGACAAGCGGATATATTTACAGCACTTGTCGTTTTTCCTACACCACCTTTTTGATTGGCAAAAGCAATAATGACACCCATAGCCTTATCTTTATAAAAAGGTAAAATCTCGCATTTATTAGATATAATAACAGTTATGGAAATCGTATAACAAAGACACACATTTTATCAAACCTCAATAACAAATAGAAGAACTATGTTTCATCCCTATTTCCCATATAGAGAGCCGTTGAATTTAGGAGGAATATCCTGTCTATCCGGACAGATTATTCAATCTTTAGAACCTTGTTTAACACCAAAACGAATAAATAAAATTGATGAAGTATTACAAAACAGAACCTATACCATTCTGCCCGTTTTAGACGGATTATATGACATAGGGAATATGAATGCAGTGCTGAGAACTTCGGAATCATTTGGCTTTCAAGCGGTGCATATTATTGAAACCAGTGCTAAATACCGAGAAGCAAATCGGGTTGCTCAGGGAGCCGAAAAATGGCTCGATATTTTTCGTTGGAAAAAACCATTAGATTGTATCTTTTATTTGAAGGAAAAAGGATACAAAATTTGTGTTACTTCATTAAACTCTCCAAAAACGATTGGTGAAGTGGATTTTTTAGTTCCAACCGCTATTGTCTTTGGAAATGAGCATGAAGGAGTTTCTAAAGAAATCATACATCAGGCAGATGAAAGTATTATTATCCCCATGTATGGGTTTACCCAGAGTTTCAATATATCCGTGGCCGCTTCTATTGTCCTGTATCATGCTTTTCAGAAGCGTATAGACCTATTACAATCCAATGGCGATTTATATGAAAATGAAAAACAAATATTAAAGGCTATTTTCTACTGGAAATCTCTATCCCGAGCCAAAGAAATTGTATCCCATGCATTAAAAAAAGATTTCATCACATAATAAGGGTTGAATATTAAGGCTATAAATACGATAAACTATAAGTTTGAAACATAAAAAATATTGATGGAGGAAAAAATATGTGCCGTTCTCTACAAAATTTAATTTGTGTGCTATCCCTTGCTTTTGTAATTACCTTTGTTATAGGTTGCGGAAATAAGTCACAAGGACCTTCAACTTCTCCTTCCACCACATCACAAAAAGAACAAACCGCATCCTTGTCTGCCCGAAAGATTAAGGTTGCTTTTATTACTAATAATGCATCAGATTTCTGGAAGATAGCAGAAGCGGGAACCAAAAAAGCTGCTCAGGATTTCGGTGTAGATGTGATTTTCAGAATTCCTTCCGCAGGTACCGCAGAACAACAGCAACAAATATTACAAGACCTGATTACCTTAGGTGTTGCGGGTATTGCGATTAGCCCCAAAGACCCCGAAAATCAAACAGAGATGTTAAATGAAGCAGCAAAGAAAACAAACCTTATAACCCAAGACAGTGATGCCCCCAATAGTTTAAGAAAATGTTATATCGGAACAAACAATTTCGATGCGGGAGTTGAAGCAGGAAAACTCGTACAGGCATGTACCCCACCGCGTTCAAAAATTATTATTTGTGTAGGTACTTTAGATGCTCAAAATGCACGAGACCGATTGGAAGGTTTGAAAAAACAGATTACATCTACAGATCATCAAATTATAGATATACGCACGGATGAAACCGACCGTGCCAAAGCGATAGCCAATGTTCAGGATGCTTTAGTGCGTTATCCCGATGTCGCATGTTTTGTCGGTTTATGGAGTTATAATGGTCCTGCCATCCTTAATGGTGTCCGTGATTCAGGTAAATTAGGACAGGTTAAAATAGTTTGCTTTGATGAAGAAGATGAAACACTTCAGGGTGTAAAAGATGGACATATTTATGGCACCGTTGTGCAGAGACCTTTTGAGTTCGGATACCAGTCCGTTCGTATTTTGAAAGAACTGGCAGAAGGAAATACATCCAGTATACCGGAAAGTAAACAAATGTTCATTCCAACCTTATCCGTAACAAAAGAAAATGTAGATTCGTTCTGGTCTGAACTAAAACAAATTTTAGGTAAATCATAATTTCAATATAGGGTAACTAAGAATGAGGAAAGCATTAGGCTTAATTGGTCTTATTATAGTTTTATGTATGTTGGCATATTTTTGGGAATGGCTACAATGGTATCGTCATGGAAAAGATTTAGGTATTTCTTTTTCCAGTAATTTTTTATCTCTGACAAATTTTAAAAATTTACTCCCATGGATAGGATTATTTGGAATCTTAGCACTGGCTCAATCCATAGTTATTATTACCGGAGGGATAGACCTGTCCATCGGGAGCGTCGTATGTTTAGTATCCGTTATTTCCTGTATCCTTATAGATAAAGGACAGGGCTGGTCTCCATTTCTGATTTTCCCCTTTGCCTTATGCATTTCTGCCCTTATTGGTTTATGGCATGGAACACTCATTTCTTACTTCAATATTCAACCTTTCGTTGTAACACTTTGTGGTTTGTTCGCATATCGAAGTTTTGCCCGTTTCTTTGCCGGCGATACAACTCAGGGATTTGGAAATGCACTACCTAACTGGAAATGGTTAGGAAAAGGAACACTTTTAGACTGGTTTCCTTCTCTCCAACCTTCCGGAGGTGCTCCATCCTCTACTGTCGCCTTACTTATGGATCTAATCGCCGCTCCTCTTGTAATTATGATACTTTTTACTATTATTGTAGGTCTTTTCTTACACCTTTCCCCTATGGGCAGACATCTTTTTGCCTTAGGTGCCAATGAAGAATCGGCTCGCTTTAGTGGTATTCAGACCAACCGTTTAAAATTATTAGCGTATGTCATTTGTAGCATAATAGCAGGTATTGGGGGACTTCTATTTGCTTTTAAGGTAAATTCAGTCCAGCCCTCCGATTTCGGCAGTTTCTATGAATTATATGCGGTTGCAGGTGCCGTCTTAGGTGGGTGCAGTCTTCGAGGTGGCACAGGAAATGTGATTGGGGTTATTTTAGGTATCGCCCTTATTATGGTTCTACGCAATCTTGTCAATATTTTGGGTATTCGCAGTGAACTGGAATATGTCGTTATTGGTGGTGCTATCCTGGCAGGTGTTTGTGCAGATGAATTCTTTATGCGACGCTCACAGAAAAAAAGAACTATAGAAGCACAAAAAGAAGCAAAATAAATATGGAAAACGAATATTATATTTACAAAGGACTTCTAAACAAAATCAAAGAACCGCCAACTTTAGAAGAACGGGAGAGATGTTCAAATATTACATTTTATGCAGAAGATTTGATGAAATGGTCCCAGGAAGATGACCCGGGAGAACAGGAGTGGAAAGATATCCCTGCCCGAAAGATGATAGATGAAATAGATGGAGAAAAAGTTCTACGATGGACGGGTGATTTTACTGGATTACGCAGATTAAATTTTTTAAAAGACATGGAAAGACCCAGTTACTGGGTTCCATTAAGCACTCGAACAAGTTCTGTTCCCCATTTCCCTATAGCACAGAACAAACACCCCATTGTTGAAATATCCTATCGTATGCAATATGGTAAATGTCTTCCCGCATGGACATGGCACTATACAACAGGTCAATTTTTTGAATTCCTCGATATGGATTTTAAATGGATTACAGTAGCAAGGGCATGGTGTTTCAATAGTTTCCCGAGAAAGATGGAAAACTTTGCTCTCCGCTTATATTCATTTACAAGAACAAAAGAGACAATGTATATTCGCAGTATACGCTTTCGAGAACCTACGGAAAGAGAAAGAAACCTGCTCAACAAAAAAGATATTTTACCATCCGCCAATGAAAAACCGATTCATTATCCTGTCCTGGATAATTTCTTTCCGATAGGAACCTATATCAATGCTAATACAGCCCGAAATATGTCCCATCTTATGAAAATAGACCTATCTTCTTATCTGGATTTATTATTTGAAGATATGTCTCTACATTATCATAATGTTGCCTTTGTAGAAAGATTTTATGAATTCCTGCCAGGAGACCAGGAAGTACTCTTTGAAACCTCTAAAAAACACAATATTAAATTAATCATTTCTTTAGAAGAAGAAACCGTACTCCTGGAACCTACAAAGACAGCATCATTTATCAAAGAAAAAGAGCATTCTATTAAAAGATATTCTACCGAAGATAATTTGTTCGGATGGGTAATCAAAGAAAATCCCTCCGATTCGGAAGTAGATGCTTATATACAAATCAAAAAGAAAATTGAACAGATAGATGAAAAACATCCTGTCATTTACCTTACACGAGAAGCCAATGCCTTCCCCGTATACGCTCCCTTTTCTTCAATTTCCGGGATAAGTCATTGGAAATCAAAAACTCCATGGGAATTAGGACATGTCCTTAAAACCCATATAAAATTTGTTAATGGGCAACATTTATGGGCAATTGGTCCCGCATTTGTTTTTGGTTCCGGCGCCCCTATTTGGAATTCTGCGCCAGAAATACGACTTATGGTCAATTTGGCAATATCCAGCGGTGTCCGCGGATGGCTAAGTTATACATACCATAATATACCGCTATGGTCAGGAGGTGAATGTCAGCGTTCTTTAACAGGACCTTTCCTGACTTTCAGTGATGTCTGGCAGGAATTAGGAGGGAGGTTAGGATGCTTCTACTCTCTTGCCTCGTTAGTGATGACAGCAAAACCTACAAATCCTCCTGATTTTTCACCGGATATCCAATCACGGAAACATCCTCGTTCAAGATGTCCCGATAATGTTGATATTTTAATTCATACATGGATGAAAGGAGAAAATTTCTGGTTGTTTTATCTTGTAAATCAAGACACATCAGAAGTAACAGGGGTTAATATTAATTTCCGTTCCGCTTTACCGGAACAATATCGTGCATACGACGCTACTCAATTTGTCCGTTCTTACCAGTGGGAAGAACTACCTCCCTCTTTCCATCGCGAAATGTTTCCCGGACAGGGACAAATTATTCTTATTGCTACTCCCGAAGAATGCCAGCGTTGGGGAGAGATAATTATGTATCGAATTTTTGATTATATTGAGCAACAAATTTCAATTAATGTTGAACTACTTAAACCCTATTTACCATCGGTAGAAAAAATAATAGATAGGATAAGAGAATTAAAAGAAAAACAATCCATGAATACCTTACAAAAAATGGTAGAAATAAAAAATCAAGTAACGAATACCCTTTATACAATAGAAGATATATATAAAGTACGGGGGAAACTTTTTGAGGTTGGGGCTATTTTATGTGCCTGTGATGGTGTCTTGTGTCGTTTATTAAGTGAGGGAAAAAATACTATTGTGGATAAATATAAAGAAGAGGTCTTAAAATTAGCAGGTGAATTTACGGAATATCGTATGGGGGTTCGTGAAGGAAAAGGAAAAAGATTTCTCCCTTATATCGAAAAAACATCAGAACGCCTTTCCACAATTTTACAAGAATTGCGCCAGTATGCAAGTACCTGAACAATATTTGAGACCTCTGAACAATTCGTGCAAAAGGTTAGGGTATAAATTATAAATTATTTATGAGATAAAATTCCCATACGAAATTAAAATACAAGAGTCTGTATTTCTACCTTTACCCATTTCGGTTATTATTTTCTGTCAGTTCTTTTATTTTTTTATTATCTATGCATAACTCTCCTTTTGCTCCCTTAATTCCCCATACATCCGCTTCAAATTATATGCAATCATTAACAAGAAATGATATACTCCTCTTTCTGAGCCTCTCCGTGTTCTCCGTAATGTAAAAAACATAATCAACCACAGAGAACAAAAAGAAATCATCACTCACTGGTTAACAATGCATAAAATAGTAAGGACAAACCTCCTTCGCTATCCCCAGTTTTATTTATACACTCCCCTCTACTCATCTACATTTCAATTTCTCCCACAGGGTTATCTCTGGCATCACTTTCAATTATTTCTCTCATCATGTCGGTTTCTGTTTTGATACTGCATAATCTAAAAACCTCATCTGCTTTACCTCTTTCATTGTACCGCACATTTACCTTTCTCCATTTAACTTTTTCTTTACTGTGTAATTAACCTATTCCTTTTGTGAAATATATACATCTTTCGTTTCATTTTTTCCCTTATCCTTCCTGTATATAAACTTTCATATACTATTTATCGTATATGTTTTATTCAGAGGCCTCATATATAAAAAAATTCTTTATCCTTCTAACTTTTTCCCAATTCTTCTAAAAGCAGGTGCAATGGATAAATATGCCGACCTATATTCCTGGTACCAGAATTCATATTCCTCACTGCTTTGTGGATTAGGCTCTACTCGGTGCAACTCCTTGATGATACTTTCACATGCTTCCGAAAGAGATGTAAATATCCCCGCCGAAATACTTGCTAACAAACCTGCTCCAAAGGCAGGCCCTTCATCCACATTTATAACTATCATAGGAACTTTACATATATCAGCCATTATTTGTCTCCACAAACTACTCCGTGCTCCTCCACCTGATATACGAACCTCATTAATGGGTATTCCCATTCCCCTCATAATCTCAACACTATCTCGCATACCAAAAGCAACCCCTTCCATTACAGCCCTTGCCATTTCTGTTTTCCCATGCATCAAAGACAAGCCTATAAAAGCACCTCTTGCATAGGGGTCTTTATGGGGAGTACGTTCCCCGGTTAAATAGGGAAGGAAAATCAAGCCATTCGAGCCAATAGGAACTTTTCCCGCCGGTCCTGTAATATATTCATAAGTATCAATACCTGTTTCTTTTGATTTTTCAATCTCCTCCTTACATAGTTTATTTCGAAACCATTGAAGAGAACCCCCTGCACTTAACATGACGCCCATTACATGCCATGCTCCCGGAACAGAATGGCAGAAAGTATGAACACGCCCTTCCGGGTCCGTATGAACATGTTCCGCAAATGCAAAAACGACACCACTTGTTCCCAGAGAAGCAGAAACAATCCCCGAACGGACAACTCCACAACCTACACCTCCTGCAGACTGGTCGCCTCCACCTGCAACAACAACCGCATCCGGAGATAAACGCAGTTGCTCTGCAACAGAAGATTTTATTTTACCTGTAACCTCTGTACCTTCATAAACTTTAGGTAACCATGCAACAGGTATATCCAATTTGCTTAAAAGTTCCTCATGCCAGCACCGTTTATTGACATTAAAAAGTAATGTTCCCGAAGCATCCGCTACATCTGAAGCAAATTCTCCAGTAAGTTCATAACGGATATAATCTTTCGGTAACAGAACATGCTTTACTTTCTTATATACCTCCGGAACCTCGTCTCTTAACCACAGAATTTTCGGAGCGGTAAATCCTGTTAAAGCAGGATTGGATACCATTTCCAGAAGTTTCTTTTCCCCGACGATTTCATTAATCTTTTCACATTGTTTGGCTGTTCGCTGGTCACACCATAAAATCGCAGGATATAAAACATCCCCTTTTTCATCTAAAAAAACAGAACCATGCATCTGTCCTGTTAAGCCAATAGCACGGACATCCTGTCCGTTAATCTGGTGACAAATTTCGGATAGTCCATCAAATACCGCTTTCTTCCAATCATGTGGATTTTGTTCTGCCCAACCCGGTTTAGGACTATGCAAATCATAAGTTTTCATAACAGATGCAACTACTTTCCCTTCTTCGTTTATAGCAACGATTTTTGTTCCACTGGTTCCTACATCAATACCAATTACATAACTCATAATCCAATCCTTTTATATTTTAACTCTTAATTAAATCCACTTTATCCTACAGGTCTGACTCATCCGAGCTATCCGACTTGTCAGACAACTAACATATCCAATCTATATTTTTTATCATAAACCATTAGTAAATTTCATGCAAAAAAATATTAAATACGCTTCAAAGCAGTAATGAGTTTCCATGTTGTTTGTTCCCATGTATATTCCACTACTCTCAGTCTTCCCAATCGAATCCGCTCTTTTCGCTCCTCAGAAGGGAGATTTATAATACGATGAAGAACAGCATTCAAGGAGGAAGGATTTTCCGCAGAGTAATAAAACGGCAATTCCCCGCATCGTTCTTCCATTACAGCGGTTGAAGGTGTTACAACGCATGTTCCCGCTTGCATGGCTTCTATGGGTCGTAAAGCACTACCATCATGAATGGCTGGATATATAAATGCAGTCGTATGCTGGTATAAACCCGATAATGTACGGTCCGGACACTCTTCTATTCGAAAAATATTATCTCCCCAGTTTACAGGTTCTTTTATATGTTTTCTTCCGAGAAGAACTATCGTATGAGGCGTTTCTTTACAGAAATATTGCAACACTTCTAATGTTTCCGGTAAATAATGGATGGTCGCATCATCTATAACAGAAACCAGATACGGAGGGGTTATTAATGGAGGGGCTACTTGAGAAAGTGCAGGCTCTACACCTGCAGGTAAAGCCACAATTTTATTTAATGGAATTTTCCATACATCCAGACAACTACGACGCGTATATTCAGAGGCCGTTAGCCATAAAGGGCTTTCATGGAATATCCTTTTTACATCACGCTTGCGAAAAAAGTCCTCTTTCAAAATACCCCGATACCAATTTTCTGTATGAATTATCAATGGAATACAGGGAACACATGTGATAAGATGAGCTGTTTCTAAAGGTGTAATTACAACCTCAATTTTAAACTTCCGTAAAATTGGGTCTAACACAGAACCCCGAATTGAAAAAGAAGAAAAGAAACCTTCCTGTTTACGGGTTTCTGTTATAACAGGACATCCTGCCCATTGTTCATATCCCATCTCTTTATTAAAAAAGACGAAGAACTCTGTTGTCTCCTGCAATTGGGTCGCATGCGAAAGACATTTATATAAAAACCGACAAAAGAGGTCATCCGACTCAAATTCCTCAGAAGCAAATAAATTAATCCCTACTTTCATGAAGTCCCTCTTTTATTTTATCCTGATGCATTTATCCATTTTGTGCCCATTTTATTAAAACAGAGGCAACCTCTTTCCTTGTAAATTCCTCCGGTAAAATTTCTCCTCTCTTCAGCATTTCCCGAACCTTTGTCCCACTTAATATTACATGTTTCGTACTATCATGAGGACAGGTCTTTATAGATGCCATATTCCCGCATGCCTGACAATAGAAGGTATGGTCAAAAAATAGAGGGGTGATTTTTAATTCTTCAGGATTAAAATTATCAAAAATCTTTTGTGCATCATAAGTGCCGTAGTAATTTCCTACACCCGCATGGTCTCTTCCCACAATAAAATGTGTGCAACCATAATTCTTACGAACAATAGCATGCATAATCGCTTCTTTAGGACCTGCATATCTCATATTTACAGGCATAATACTCAACAGGATATGGTCATCAGGATAATAATTTTCAATCAGTGCTTTATAACATTCCATACGAACACTCCCCGGTATATCATCACTTTTGGTAGTCCCCATTAAAGGATGTATTAGAAGCCCATCACATATCTCTAAAGCACATTTTGTAAGATATTCATGAGCCCTATGTATCGGATTTCTTGTTTGGAAAGCGACTATTCGTTTCCATCCCCGTTCTTCAAAAATAGTGCGCGTTTGCTGGGGAGGTAAATTGTATTCTTCAAATTCAATAATCTTCCTGTCAAAAACCTCTACAGGACCTGATATAAAAACATCCCCTCGACTATACGTCCTTTTTACACCGGGATGCTGTTCATCAGTAGTACCATATACTTTTTCTGCAAGGTATTTTTTATCTAATCGAAATTTCTCCTGAATGGTTATGGTCCCTACCAATCCATTGTCAGAACTATATAAACCTACAACTTCGCCTATCTCAATTCCCTCCGCTTTATCCAATGAGACATCCAAAAGAATGGGAATCGTCCATGGAATTGTTTTACGAATATGCATGGTCTCCAGACTTGACAAGGTTTCTTCTTCTCCCATGAAACCTTCCAGAGGGCTAAATATCCCTTTAGCAATACAATCTAAATCAAAAGATAAATATTCATCTAATATTATTTGCTTTAATTTTTTAGCCTCTTCTATCTTTTTTATCTTCTCATCAGCGGGGACAAAACGATTCACTAACTTTCCACCATGCGGTTCAATAGCCATAAAAAATCCTTTTTAAATTACGGGAAAATTGATAATATATGCACTAAATTATACTTTAAATATGTGCAAAATTTCGAAAATAGTTTTGAACTACAAAGGGTACAAATTATTGTGAGTAAAAAATACCCTATTTAGTCATCCCAAAAGGGTGAATAAAGTCCCGCAGATAGATGCTGAAATTTTTGGGACGGGTGCAGTTGTGAATGAATATTTAGATTGTAAAGTAATGAGAATAAATCCATCTTATAAATAAAAAAGGGAGGCATCCACATCCTTGTTCTGCCTCCCTCGGAAAAGGACAGATTGAGTGCTAAGCCAGCACATCGAGGTCGTGCCCCTCCGACTCATTAAGCGACAGAGTCCGAAGTATAAGTTCCAGAGTCGCTGTCCCCAAGTCTGTAGAAGGCATAGGTTGCTCCTTCAATCCTACTCCATCCGCAGATTGAGACTGCAGTCGAAACTGGCTTAGTCCGGCCCCGACGATGCTGACCGGTGCGATTGATGTTGTATTCATTGTCAGTCTCCTTCTTTCGTCGGGTTCCTTTTCCAACATAAAGTTACATTATTTATGTCGGCAAAAAAGACAAATTTCTTTAATTGGAGCAGGCGAATGTAAGGGATTTTATCCCTGTTTCTTATTGGAAAAGAGACCGTTAGCAGAACGATTTAGAAATCGCTCACGGAATACCATGGCTATCCATAACATAAATGGCATCGTAAGGTAAAACTGAATTACTGCCATAGGTAATTCGCTGTATGCCTTTAATACCTCCTGATAACGAAGTACTATGACGATAAACAGGATATGCCCCAATATGATTATACCAGCACCCCATAACATTTTCTTCAAACGACTTAACCATGGTATCCGTGTAATCAACATCAGGGAAATAAAAGGAGGTAGATTTGTGATTAACAAAGCAATGGGCGATGTCTTCTCAAATTCATACCCCTGTATAACAAAATAAATGGTAGAAGCAGTATTTAAGAAACCTGAAGGTCGGATTCCACCTGCCATAATAGGCACACCCATTATAAATCTCAAAATAGAGCCGGATACCTGCACAAGTATCCACCCATACACAGGAATTAAAGCCCACCAGATACATACCAGCGGAACCACTACAAGAATAAATTTTATGCAGAAAAGCAAAGTCTGAAATAGAGGAAGCAAAGTTTTCCTCTGGAATATCTGAAATATACGGTCTCGCAAAGACATTCCTTCCCTGGTTTCTGCATATACAACGAATTCAATCCATGCAAGCCATACTGCTACCACGAAAACAATATATACTGCCTGCCAGACATAGTAATGTAAAAATTCAAACCATTTCCCTCCCGAATTTAATGCCCCTACAATTGCCAGAAAAGTCAAACGAAAAATATTAACAAAATACATTAATGGTATTCCAACCACTATCCCCAATAACTTCTTACGAAAAAGCGTCGGATATGCAATTACCGCGGCAAAAAATATAGCCATAATTTCTATAGCACCACATTCCGAAATAATAATGAATGGAAAAATATATCCACTTATCTGCCGATTCTCTTTAGGATTTTTCTGGGCTTCTGCATACTGCACTCTTAATGCTTGTAACTCTGTATTATATTTTGCCAATATACTTGCTTTTTCGGGTTCCGATAAACTTGTGTTACGATTTAGTTCTCTTATTTTTTCTTCCAGATTGGTTATCTTAGGTAACAAACCTTCCTTTAAAACAAATACAACTCGTGGACCTAACTTGGTTTGTCCACCTTGTTTCCTCGTCTTCTGAGCACGATATGACCACTGTTCCCATGCAGTTAAAGGTCCCTTGCTAACATTAATATAATCCTCAGGTGCCGGTTGATTCGCACCTCTTGCCCAGGCTGATAACCATGCCCTGCATTCCTCTGGAGGTGTATTCTGTGGAAGACCTTCTAATGTCGCATTATCTCCTATCTTATTCAAAACCCAGCATGTATTCCTCGCTAAAGTGAAAAGATAGAAGTCGTTCCATGTAGTCCGAATTAAATAACGATACGCCGTTAAAAAACTAACAACAACGATTATAAAAAACAGAACAAATCGTAATGCAGGACTTTTATACCAGGCTTCCTTACTTTCAGAAAAGGTACGCCCCATATTCTCTGTATTGTTATTATTTACGGACATTCTTTACTATTACCTTCATACTTCTATAAAAATAAAATAATTTCAAAAAATTCTACAAGCAAATAATTTTTGATAATATCACTCTGAAAGTATTATAATATCATATCCTTGTTTTGATTACATAAATAATACGAGTAGCATTTCTCTACAATTCCCTATAAAGAAGGGTTTTTTTATTTTTTAGATACAGATTTTATGGTAAAAAAACATATAAACAATTAAACCTATAATAAAGGAGAAAATTTTTATGAGTAAAAAATTCGTTTATTTCTTTGGTGGAGGTAAGGCAGAAGGCCGAGCCGATATGAAAGAGATTCTCGGAGGAAAAGGAGCCAACCTTGCTGAAATGGCAAATTTAGGTATTCCCGTCCCCGCAGGGTTTACAATTTCAACAGAAATGTGCACAGAATATTACGCCAACAAAGGGAAACTTCCATCTTCCCTCGTTGAAGAAGTTAAAAAGGCATTACAAAAAGTAGAAAAAACAATGGGCAAAAAATTCGGTGACCCCAAAAATCCTCTGTTAGTATCTGTTCGCTCTGGAGCCCGTATTTCCATGCCCGGAATGATGGAGACCGTACTCAATGTTGGTCTTTGCTCTAAAACAATTCCCGGACTCATTGAGAAAACAAAGAATGAACGTTTCGTATATGATTCTTATCGCCGTCTTATTATGATGTATGCGGATGTCGTTATGGAAAAGGCAGCGGGTATCGAACCTGAAAAAGAAGAGATGGCAGTCCGAAAACAAATGGAATCTGCAATGGATGAATTGAAAAAGCAAAAAGGTGTAAAACTGGACACTGAACTTACCGCTGACGACCTAAAAGTATTAAGTGAAAAATTCAAACAGATTATTGTAAATACATTAAAGAAAGAATTTCCTGATGACCCCAATGAACAATTATGGGGAGCCATTAAAGCAGTATTCCAATCATGGAACGGAAAACGGGCTATTGCTTACCGTCGTATCGAGAAAATTCCCGATGATTGGGGAACAGCGGTAAATGTACAATCTATGGTCTTTGGTAATTTAGGTGAGACCTCTGCAACAGGTGTTGCCTTCACACGAAACCCCGCCACAGGCGAGAACAAGTTCTATGGTGAATGGCTTATCAACGCACAGGGCGAAGATGTCGTTGCGGGTATTCGCACACCTTATCCATTAAACGAAGCCACAAAAAGTCAAGAAAACCAACATCTCCCTTCATTAGAAAAATTAATGCCCAAAACTTATAAAGAGTTAGTCGGTATTCGCAATAAATTAGAAAAACATTTTACAGATATGCAGGATATTGAATTTACCATCGAAGAAGGCAAACTCTTTATGTTACAAACTCGCACCGGAAAACGTACCGGTATGGCAGCTGTCCGAATTGCTGTAGATATGGCAAATGAAAAATTGATTGATAAAAAAACAGCCATTATGCGTGTAAAACCTGCTCAACTTGATGAATTCTTGCATCCAATGTTAGACCCATCAGAAGAACAAAAAGCGAAAATCATTGCGAAAGGATTACCTGCAGGACCCGGTGGTGCAGTAGGGAAAATCGTGTTAACTGCAGATGACGCAGAAGCATGGGCAAAGAAAGGTGAAAAAGTTATTCTTGTCCGCGAAGAAACCTCTCCCGAAGATGTCCATGGTATGCACGCAGCAGAAGCCATTCTAACCGCAAGAGGCGGTATGACATCTCACGCCGCATTGGTAGCTCGCGGCTGGGGTAAATGCTGTATCGTAGGTTGTGGTAGTTTACATATCGACCTTGAAAAGAAAGAAATCCATGTCGCGGGTGAAGTCTTGAAAGAAGGAGACTGGATTTCCATGAACGGGAGCATCGGAAAAGTTTACAAGGGCGCACTCAAGGTTATCCCTGCTCAACCCGAAAAGAATAAATGGTTTGCTTCTATTATGAAATGGGCAGATGAAATTCGTGTATTGAAAGTTCGTACAAATGCAGAACGCCCGGACGATGCAGAGAAAGCAGTAGAATTTGGGGCAGAAGGTATCGGTCTGGCTCGCACGGAACACATGTTCTTCCAGCCGGAACGAATCATACACATGCGTGAAATGATTCTGGCTAAGAATCAAGAAGAACGTCGTTCTGCTGTTATGAAACTTTTACCTTTCCAGAAAGAAGATTTCATTGGTATTTTCAAAGCCATGAATGGTAGACCGGTAACCGTTCGTTTACTTGACCCACCATTACATGAATTCGTAGGTAGCCTTTTAGAAGACCCCGAAGAACTTCAAAATCTGGCGAAGGTTTGCAATGTAACTATTGAAGAAATAAAAACACGTGTAGAGAAATTGCATGAAATGAATCCCATGTTAGGACATCGGGGTTGCCGTTTAGGTATTACCTATCCCGAAATCACCGAAATGCAAGCCCGTGCTATCCTGGAAGCCGCAGGAACATTGATTAAGCAGAAGATAAAGGTCCTTCCTGAAATTATGGTTCCGCTTGTCGGCACAAAACAAGAATTAGATAATCAGGTTGCTATCATTCATAAAATAGCCAGCGATGTCATGAAAGAAATGGGCGTAAAAATTAATTATATGGTCGGCACCATGATTGAAGTTCCACGCGCCGCTTTAACTGCAAATAAAATTGCAGAAACTGCGGAATTCTTCAGTTTCGGAACCAACGACCTCACGCAAATGGGCTTTGGCTTCTCCCGTGATGATATCGGTAGTTTCTTGCCTGTTTACTTAGAAAATAAAATCCTTCCTGCAGACCCATTTGAAATTTTAGACCAGGAAGGAATTGGACAACTTATTCAAATGGCTGTAGAAAAAGGAAGAGCC
Source organism: Candidatus Hydrogenedens sp. (assembly GCA_049968235.1). GTDB lineage: Bacteria > Hydrogenedentota > Hydrogenedentia > Hydrogenedentales > Hydrogenedentaceae > Hydrogenedens. The sequence goes on along the minus strand of JBMFRC010000001.1, from coordinate 63,347 downwards.
ACACGACCCGATCTGAAATGTGGTATATGCGGTGAGCATGGTGGTGAACCTTCTTCTGTTAAATTCTGTCATCGTGTCGGCTTAAATTATGTAAGTTGCAGTCCTTACCGTGTTCCTATTGCACGGTTTGCCTCAGCACAGGCAGAAATCGAAAGCCCTCGTAACAAAACAGCAAAATCAGCAAAGTCCAGTAAAAAAAGCAAGGGGAAGAAAACCTCTCGCAAAAAATAAGATTATTCATTTAGAGCCATAAATAAAGAAACCGCTTCTAATTGTTTAGAAGCGGTTTCCTTTTTACTACAAATAAAACGGACTACAAAACTATTTTTTATCCTTTGCTTTTAATTCTTCAACGAGGTCAATATACATTTGCATGGCTTGTTCTTGTGATGTTCCTTCTAACGCTTTCCATGCATCATATTTCGCCCTGCCAATAAAATCCATCATACCGGGACGAGAACCTTTGCAGTCCCCTTCTGAAGCCTGTTTATAAAGAGCATACAATCTTAGTTTGGTTTGAGCATCGGGTGCTTCTGACAATTGAGTTACATCTTTAGAAGCCTGTTCAAATTTTGCTTTCAATTCTTCTGACATGATAAACCCTTTCATTTTTATAAAGTTAAATTTTTAGTTTATACTTACCATTAAGTATATTCTTATATTAAAAAATAAATATTCCATTTGTCAAGTCAAAACAGATATAATTTAACATTATTTCCATAATATAATAATTTGAAATTTATTGAAAGGAATAGCAAATGGAAAATGTATTCATCATTGATGCTTTGAGAACGCCTATTGGAAGTTTAAACGGTATCTTTGCAGAACTATCCGCAGTACAACTGGGAACTCATGTCGTGAAAGAATTATTGCAACGACATCCCGAAATTACTCCTGAACAGGTTGATGAAATTATTTTTGGTGAGGTATTAACCGCAGGATTAGGGCAGAATCCAGCCCGTCAGGTTTCCATACATAGCGGAATACCTCAATCTACACCTGCATATACAGTAAATATGGTTTGTGGCTCTGGGATGAAAGCCATTGAATTAGCATGGCAAACAATTCGCACCGGACGGGCAGATATTATTATCGCAGGCGGTATGGAGAATATGTCTCAGGCACCATATCTATTAAAAACTTTACGACGCGGTTCACGAATGGGAGATACCCCTGCGATTGATAGCATGATTTATGATGGACTTTGGGATGTCTTCAATCAATACCATATGGGAATAACCGCCGAAAATGTAGCCGAAAAGTTTGGAGTGTCCAGAGAAGCACAGGACCAATTCGCTTATGAAAGTCAGATGAAATATGCTCATGCCTTTGAAAAAGGCTTATTCCAGCAAGAAATAGTTCCTATTACTATAGAAACAAAAAAAGGAACGATTATCCTGGATAAAGATGAACATCCTCGTCCAGATACAACATTAGAAAAGTTAAGTAAACTGAAACCGGCTTTTAAGCCTAATGGGACTGTTACTGCAGGAAATGCATCAGGTATTAACGATGGAGCATCTGCCCTTATTCTTGTATCTGAAAATATCATATCTAAAATAAAACCTGCTTTTAATCCTGTACACATTATTGATATTCAATCAATGGGTTGTGAGCCTGCTTGTATGGGGTTAGGACCTATATTCGCTACACGAAAATTATTGGATAAAAATAAATTGACAATAAATGATATTGACCTCTGGGAAATTAACGAAGCCTTTTCCGCTCAATCCATACCTTGCATACAACAGTTAGGAATTCAATCGGATATTGTAAATGTTAATGGAGGTGCTATTGCTTTAGGACATCCTATTGGTTGCTCCGGTGCGCGAATTACAACAACCCTAATCTATGAAATGCAACGGAGAAAGTCAAAAAAAGGCATCGCCACTATGTGTATTGGTGGCGGAATGGGAATTAGTGGATTATTTGAATTGGTATAATACCTCCCTCAGATATGAACGACTTGTCCGACAAGTCCGATATTTCCGACTTGTCTAATTTGTCCAACTTTTTAAATTAGCTCTTTGCAATAATTGGACCAAGTGCTGACAATAAACCTGCAATGGCAGTAAGGACAGTAGCAATAATGGAAATAATTGTAGAGGCTGATGCTGTTTCAAGAGTAGAAACTTTTTGTGTCATTAATTTCGTATGTTTCATGTAAAACCTCCTTATAGTGTTCAAAAAATAATTGAATAATTCTTCGTCTATCATTTATTATACAAACTTCGTAAAATAATATTACAAACTACAACATTATAACAAGAGTATAATACAATTTTAGAATGAAAATATAATAAAAAATGATACTTGCTATTATTTTATTAGCCTTCAGTCCTACCTTACTTCTTTTTCTACCTTTTCCATTTAAAAAAACTTTATGGAACAAAATCCTTATCATCCCACCTTTAATAGCACTTTATATTGCAATTACCTGGTTAAATAAAGAGGAAGTTTTATCCTTTCGACTGGATTGGTTACCCTCGTTAGGGGTGCAATTATTCCTGGAAAGTTCTTATTTCCAACTCCTTTTTGGAATTTTTATTTTAATCATAGGTATATTAATCCATTTTTTTGCAGTAATTTATTTACATAAAGACACATCATTGAACAGTTGGTTTTTCTGGTTCTTTGTTTTTATGGGTTCCATGTTAGGTATTGTTTTTTCTGCAAATTTATTCCTCCTTTTCCTTTTCTGGGAGTTAACCAGTTTAGCTTCTTTCTTCCTGATAGGACATTATCATGAACAGGAAGAGGCAAGAAAAAGTGCATGGGAAGCATTGCTTGTTACAGGTGGGGGAGGACTTTGTCTGCTTGCTGGATTTATTATATTGTTTATAATCTCAGGAACAGCAAATCTTCCGGAACTTCATGGTAAATTGAATTTTTCTTCCAACCCTATCTTTTTAAATATATCTATTTTTTTAATAATTTTAGGGATAATGACAAAATCTGCCCAGTATCCATTTCATTTCTGGTTACCTGACGCGATGACTGCTCCAGCACCTGCAAGTGCTTATTTGCATTCAGCTACTATGGTCAAAGCAGGTGTTTTTTTAGCATTTCGATTATCTCCTCTCTTTTCCAATATCCCTCTCTGGAATATTGTATTAGTTATTTCCGGAGGTTTTACATTTTTTTGGGGGGCATTCTGTAGTTTGAAGGAAGACTCCATCAAAAAAGCATTAGCATATACTACCGTAAGTACTTTAGGATTACTTACCTGTCTGATAGGTATAGGTACCCCTGAAACTATTTATAGTGCCATGCTTATACTTTTCGCTCACGCTATATACAAAGCAGGTTTATTCTTGTTTGCAGGGACTATTGAATTTACAACTCATAACAAATACCTTTCAAAAATAAAAGGACTATGGCGAAACCAACCTTTATTTTTGATTATTGCTTTGCCTTTCCTATGTTCGCTTGCAGGGTTACCTTACACCTTTAGTTTTTATACAAAGGAAATACTTATCCATTCCATTTTCCAATTACGTACCTTATATTCAACGATAGTTTTATTATGGATAATTATTGGGAATAGTCTAATAACAGGTTTTGCAATACGATTCTTATTAATACCCTTATTCAAAAAAGATGAAGAAGAAAGGGAAGAGGAATTCCATCCCAAAACTTTATCCTATTTGCTTGCAAGTATTCCTTTATTATTATCTATTGCCAGTATAACTATTCCTCTGTCACCATATTTAATGGATATTTTTCACAAACTCTCAGAAAATTTTCTATCAAATGTAGCGACACATGCACATTCTCAAAGTGTTAATAAAAATAATTCATATCTAATGCTTCTACCCAGTATTATGGCATGGTTGGGTGGTATTGCCCTCGGACTTGATATAACATTGTGGCAGAAAAATAAAACAAGAGGACATGGAATAACTGCATTTGCTACAAAAGTATACCAACAAATAATTAATCAATTATTATTGCAATCAGACCGCATTACTCGGTTCTTTCAAAATGGTAAACTCCGTTCCTACCTTCAGACATTCGCATTTGCAGTCCTTATTGCTTCTTTGGTTGCCATGATTGCAGAATGGAATGTCATTCAAAGTAATATTTTAAAACATATCTTTCATCCTGAACACAAAACTACGATATACGATTTTGTTTTAATACTGATTATTATCGCAGGAATTTTTGGAGTTATTTTTGCTCAAAAGAAACTAACGGCAGTAATTTGTCTCGGAATAATTGGCTATGGGATGGCGGTTATATTCCTGATTTATAGTGCCCCCGATTTAGCCATGACCCAATTCATAATCGAAACGCTTACTGTATCTCTATTTGTTTTTGTTTTCTATCATTTGCCCGAACAACACTTACACCGTAGAAATCTTACAAAATATCAAAATGGCTTTATCTGCACACTCTTTGGCATCGTTATGGGTTTTCTAACTCTTTCTGCTTCGAGTATTCAAACACATCCTTCTATTTCATCATATTTTACAGCAAAAAGCCTTCATGAAGCCCATGGAGGCAATATTGTAAATGTTATTCTTGTGGATTTTCGGGGTTTTGATACCCTGGGTGAGATAACTGTCCTGGCTATAGCAGGCATTGGCACTTATGCATTACTCCGTTATCAGAGGTTAAGGAAACATGGATAGTTTAATATTAAAAACCGCCAGCAAATATATTGCTCCCTTATTATTCCTATTTGCGATTTATCTACTATTAACAGGTCATAACCAGCCAGGTGGGGGGTTCTCAGGGGGATTAGTGGCTTCTGCGTCATTTATATTACTTGCCTTTGCATACGGTGTAGAAAGAGCACAGAACTGGATAAGAATATCCCCTGTATATATCATAGCAGTAGGTTTGTTGTTAGCATGTGGAAGTGGGTTTATCTCTATATTATTTGGACAACCTTTTATGACGGGGGTATGGATATCTTTCAAATCTTTATCCTTAGGAACACCCATGTTGTTTGATACAGGTGTATTTTGCGTAGTTTTAGGTACTACTTTATTAATTATTTTAGAACTTATCAAAGAGGTTTAAGGTTATATTATGGAATGGCTATTTGCTATTTTGGTTGGTAGTTTATACTCCGCGGGATTGTATCTCATGTTACAAAGAAATATGTTCAAATTAGTATTAGGTATGTGTCTAATTAGTCATGGTGCTAATTTATTAATATTTACTGCAGGTGGCCTTACAAGAAATATCCCACCTATATTTAGTGGAACAACCTCTATTCCATCACAGATGACCGACCCTCTTCCCCAGGCATTTGTATTAACTGCAATTGTAATTAGTTTCGGTGTTACAGCCTTTCTATTAGTCCTAATTCACCGAACACATAAAACATTAAACACAGATGATACGGATGATTTAATAAAGACTGATTTACAATGAAAACACTGGTTATTTTCCCCATAATTATACCATTACTTACTGCAAGTATTTGCCTTGTTAGTAACAAAATGCCCCGTTTGCAGTGGTTTTTTGTATGGTTTGGGAACACGGCTTATTTCCTCATCGCCTTGATATTTCTCTGGACTACTTATCATGGAAATTATTATTCTTTGCAAGTCGGAAACTGGCAGGCTCCCTTTGGAATAACGATTGTTATCGACCTTTTCAGTTCCATCATGCTTGTAATTACATCCTTACTTGTATTTTGTTCCCTCTTATATACCCTGTCAATGATACCCCGAGAGCAATTCCGATTAGGCTATCTTTCCTTAATCTTTTTCCTTATGATGGGAGTATCCGGTGCCTTTACTACTGGCGATTTATTTAATTTATATGTCTGGTTTGAAGTTATGCTTATGTCCTCCTTTGTGTTAATGGCATTTGGAGGAGAACAAAGGCAATTAGAAGGTTCCATAAAATATGTCATCCTCAATCTTATGTCGTCGGCGGTATTTCTTGCCTCTACCGGAATTTTATATGGTATGGTAGGAACCATGAACCTAGCAGACCTTTCGATAAAACTTTCCATGATGGAACAACAATATCCAAAACTTATAGTTAGTTCGTTATTACTTGTTGCTTTCGGAATAAAAGCCGGTTTATTTCCTTTATATTTCTGGCTTCCTGCATCTTATCATACACCCCCGCCAGGGATTTCTGCATTGTTTTCAGGTCTACTCACAAAAGTAGGTATGTATTCCATTATTCGCACTTTTACTTTGTTTTATCGAGAAATAGATACAGATATGCAGAACACCCTTTTAATAATTGCCAGTCTTACTATGTTAATAGGAGTTCTTGGAGCCGTATCTCAGAATGAGATTCGACGTATTCTTTCCTTTCATATCATATCCCAAATTGGCTATATGCTAATGGGGCTTGCTTTATGGACTACTGCGGGAATCGCCGGTGCCATCTACTTTATTGTCCACAATATTATTGCCAAATCGAATTTATTTTTTATAAGTGGTATTATTAACGAAAAAACGGGTAGTTATTATCTTAAATCACAGGGAAATTTGTATAAGGAACTACCCATACTCTCCGCCTGTTTTCTCTGTTCTGCATTATCTCTGGCAGGTTTGCCTCCTCTGTCAGGATTTGTTGGCAAATTGGCTTTAGTAATAGCGGGAATTAACGCACGGACTTATATTACTGTTTTCATATCTATAGTGGTGAGTTTCCTTACATTATTCTCAATGACAAAAATATGGATATATACTTTCTGGGGACTACCCAATCACCAAAAAGAAGTATCCATCGTAACAGATAAAAATTTATTTTTTGCTTACAGTGCTGTAATAATACTTGCTTTGCTGACAGTTTTTTTAGGAGTATTCGGAGAAACTTTTATTGTTATATCTGAAAAATCCGCTCAGAGTTTACTTCAACCGTTGACTTATATAGAAAAAGTTATGGAGTATTAGAATGAATGCAAATTTGTTTTTAGCAAATATTCTTTTAAGTTTAATCTGGGCTTTTATTTCAGGAACTCTTTCTTTTTCAAGTATATTATTGGGTTTTGTTATTGGCTATTTTATTTTATTTATCATATATGGTAAAGAAACGGGTTATTTTCTAAAAGTAATTCGTATTTTTTTGTTCACATTCCGTTTTATCGGATTATTATTTTTATCAAATATTGAAGTAGCCATTGAAGTACTTCGTATACATCCAAAATCTGCACCCGGAATTATTGCTTATCCACTTCATTCTATCAATCCATTAGAAATAACTTTATTTGCAAATTTTATATCATTAACACCTGGAACACTTAGCGTGGATATTTCCGAGGACAATAAGATACTGTATATTCATGCTTTATTTGCCAACAATCCTGAAAAATTGAAAAAGGATATAGAAAAGCAGATAGAAAAACCATTAAACACGATTTTTAATTAAGACATGATTTTTTCGAGTATAGTTATATTTACAATAATGGTTGTTTTAGGTATAATATTTGCCTTGATACGACTTGCTATCGGTCCTACTCTGGCAGACCGTGTAGTAGCGCTGGACTTAATAACAACGCAAATTGTCGGAATAATCGCTGTTTATTCTATTGCTATATCAACCCCCACATACTTAATTGACGCAATCACAATTACTATTCTTTCCTTTTTAGGTACAGTTACCTTTGCATATTATTTAGGACTTGGAGGGAAACCATGATAAAAGAAATATTGGTCTCTCTATTTTTATTCATAGGCGGATTTTTTATGTTATTGGCAGGTTTTGGAATACTGCGTTTTCCGGATGTATATACCCGGATGCATGCAGGGACAAAAAGTGGGACTTTAGGTGTTTCCGGGGCACTAATTGCATTATCACTCTATTTCTGGAACACAGAAGTTACAGTGCGTGCCATGTTGCCCATTATATTCACACTTATTACAGCACCTGTCGCTGCACATTGTATTAGCCGTTCTGCATTCAAAAGTGGAGTAGCATTATCAAAGAATAGTGTTATTAATGAATTTGAACAGAATAAAAATATTTCGACAAAAGAATAAGTTAATTAGAGAGTTTTGTTTCGGCAGGTTCAGGTTTATTAATTGCATTTCCCTGTTTTAAATCTATCGCTTCTTTTACAAGCGGGGCAATTTGTCCCGCAGGCAAAATGATAATCAATGAATTATTTTCAACTTCATCTTTCCATTCCTGCACTACACGTAAAGTGCCCATACCTACAAATTTCCCATCCATTGAAAACAAAGGAGAACTCAAAATATCAAAAGAACGGCTCTGGCTCAATGTATAAAAAAGAAAAGGTTTATCGATAATACTCTCTACTCTCAATAGAGTTGCACTATGAGAGCGACGAGCCACTTTCCCATGTTGCATAATTAATAACAAGGGATCTAATAATTGTGGAACTGCAATGTCCTCTTTTTCTAAGGATATCTTTACTAAATCCTCCGGAATAGACTCTTTTGCTTGAATAACCATAACATCGCGTTCTTTATCCTGTAATAACACTTCAGCAGGAATCTCTTTTTCATCTTTCAGTATCATCTTTATTGAAGCGATACGAATATTAATTGTGTTTCGTAATTCCTGGTCTATTAATATCGAAGGGTCAAGTGCAGAAAGAGCCAGGATTGCCATACCAGAAGGCTTTACTAAAACCGCTGTGCATTGACCAACTGATTCCTCTTCTCCATCCGATGTAGTTATTAATAAATTCGCTCTTACCGTAATAACCGAAGAGGAATATTGTTGGAAAATTTTCCTCCCGAATTCCGCTATCTCATCAGCAAAAATATTGAATACAGAAATCGATATTAAACTAAACAACAAAATAAAAATGGGGCAATATTTTATAGACTTCATACTACTTTTTCTCATCGGTTAAATAATGAATTAAAATGGATGTAAACAGTGTTTTATTATAACACAACCTTATAAATTTCTTATAGCAGGACATTTAAGAGATATATGTGTTATTATATTACCAGAAATGAAGCAGTTTTTTACTGGAAATTTACAATATGGCTATTCTTGAAAATATAAATTCATCTAAGGATATTAAAAACCTATCTATAGACCGGTTAGAACAATTAGCGAGAGAAATTCGCGAAAAGATTGTTTCTACAGTCTTGATTAATGGAGGACATCTGGCATCTCCACTTGGAGTAGTAGAACTGACCATTGCTTTGCATTATGTTTTTGATATTGGCAAGGATATCCTTATCTGGGATGTGGGGCATCAGTCTTATGCACATAAGATACTTACAGGAAGGAATCATAATTTTTATACGCTACGAAGAAAAGGTGGAATAAGTGGCTATCCTCGTCGTGAGGAAAGTCCGTTCGATTTTTTTGGTACGGGGCATAGTTCAACATCTATTTCTTCCGCCTTAGGGATGGCTATTGCCCGCGATATAGAAAAGGGAGATAAGCATGTTATTGCTGTTATAGGAGATGGTGCCATGACAGGGGGTATGGCAATAGAAGCATTAAGTCATGCGGGTCATCTCGGAACAAATTTGCTTGTAATATTAAATGATAATGAAATGTCTATTGCCCCCAATACAGGGGCTTTAGCACGATATTTTAACCGACTCATTATGGCTTACCCTTATAAAAGGGCAAAAGAAGATGTTGGAAGTTTTGTGAAACGAATTGTAGGGGAACGTGTGACGCGAACCATTCAGGATTTGGAAAAATCAGTAAAAGGTTTTATCACAAAGGGTTCTCTTTTTCAAGAATTGGGATTTAATTATATAGGTCCTGCTGATGGGCATGATTTGCCTCTATTAATTGAATGTTTCCAGAATTTAAAGCACTTCACAGGTCCTGTTTTATTCCACTGCCGAACTGAAAAAGGGAAAGGATTCAAAGAAGCAGAAGAAGACCCTCAAAAGTATCATGGAATTAAACCTAAGAAAATCCAAAAATCCGATGAAGAAGGCGATGGAATCCTGGTAACTCAATCTGTCGAAGAAATAGGAAAAAGTTTTACCGAACATTTTAGCGACGCTATATGTAAACTGGCAGAAAAAGATAATCGAATTGTTGCCATAACAGCTGCAATGCCCGAAGGTACCGGTTTGACCACTTTTGCAGACAGATTTCCTCATCGATTTTTTGATGTGGGAATTTGTGAACAGCATGCAGTAACTCTTGCAGGTGGACTTGCCTGTGAAGGATTTCGCCCTATTGTCGCTATCTATTCAACTTTCTTACAACGGGCTTATGACCAGATTATTCATGATATTTGTCTGCAAAACCTACCCGTTATTTTCGCGATAGACCGGGCGGGACTTGTCGGTGAAGATGGTCCTACTCACATGGGGACTTTTGACCTTTCCTTTTTACGACTTATACCACAATTAAAGATTTGTGCACCTCGCGATGGCTTTGATTTGGAAAAACTTTTAGAAATAGCGGTCCTTCAAGAAGGACCTGTTGCAATTCGCTACCCCAAAGCACAATCCATCCTTACCCATTCAGCCTCTCAACGAAATTACATGGGGGCAGATGTCCTTTTAACCGGAAACGATGGCTATTTTGTTACAATCGGAACCAAAGCCCATACCTGTCTGAAGGTATCAGAAAGATTGCAAAAGATAGGTTTATCAATCGGTGTTATTGATATGCGATGGATTAAACCCCTTGATACACAAATATTAAAGAACATCTCTACACCGCTTATTTTTACCGTTGAGGAAAACACACTGGTAGGGGGATTCGGAAGTGCTATCCTTGAATTTTTCAATGACAATTCGTTAATAGAAGACAAAAAAATATATCGGTTTGGCATACCGGATTTATTTTGTGAACATGCTTCCCGCGAAGAACAATTAAAAATGTTCGGATTAACTATTGACGAATTATCTAACAAAATCCTAGAAATTTTTGAACAAAATCAACATATCCCTGTGCCAAATCTACCCCGGACATATAACATTTCCTGAAAATTCCTATTTATTTCAAAAGTTGTAAAAAAATATGGATTTATGGTAATCTTTTAAACCCCAATGTTTATTAGCATGAGGGGCGAGTGGCGGAATTGGCAGACGCGCTGGACTTAGGATCCAGTACCGCAAGGTGTGCGGGTTCAACTCCCGCCTCGCCCACATTGTAAGATTTTAAATAGATACTTAATGAACAATAAAACAACTTAAATATAGGTTAATAGTTATGACAGAACAAAAAAACAACAACGAAGAAAACACAAAAACCTCTGAATTGGAACCGACAGAAGAATCTCAAATCGTAACAGAAAATTCTTCGGAACAATCTCCAACAGAGAAAACACATGAGCATAAACACCATCACCATGCCCATGATACAGAGGAGGAAGAATTTAAATTTGAAAAAGACCCCGAATATGAAATTGATTACAAAGGGGACTGTTTATATTCCGTAAAAATTACTATTCCTGCAGTAAATACTAAATCACAGATAAATAAAAATCTGGAAGAAGTAAAGGAACATGCAGAATTGCCCGGTTTCCGTAAAGGGAAAGCCCCCATGTGGCTGGTCGAAAATAAGTTCGGAAAAATAGCACGAAAAGAAGCCTTTGATAAGGTTATAACCGAATCTGTAAAAAAATTAATGGAAGACAATAAATTAAGGGCTTTTTCGACACCACAATTTGAAGGATTAGAACAACTTGACAAATTACCGGAAGATAGTGATATATCTTTTCAGGTTACTTTTGAAGTGGCACCAAGATGTGAACTGGGTAAATATCGTGGACTTGAATTAGAACGCAAAGTTCTAGAACCAGATGAAAGTATGATTAAAGAACGACTGGAACTTTTGAGAAACCGTTTCTCAATTTACCAGTCCGTTCCTGATGCAGAAATATCTAATGGTGACCAGGCGATTATTGATTTTAATGGAACTATAGATGGGGAAAGTTTCCCAGGTGGAAGTGCTAACAATTACCCTTATATTATTGGCTCAAAGAGATTTTTCGGTAAATTTGAAGAGGCTCTTATCGGTGCCAAAGTCGGTGATACAAAAACTTGTGAGGTAGAATTTCCAGAAGACTATACAAATAAAAGTCTGGCAGGAAAAAAGGCTACTTTTGAAATTAAAGTAAAAGACATTAAAAGGAAAGAATTGCCGGAATTAAATGACGAGTTTGCAAAACAAGCAGGAGCCGAAAATCTTGAAGACTTAAAACAACAAATCAAGAAAGAAATAGAAAATGCTATATCAGAGGAAACGGATTATCAATTAGAAACATCCGCTATTGAACAGGTTATTGCAAGTAGTACTTTTGAAATTCCCAAATCTCTCATTGAAGAAGTAGCGAGAAATCAGGTAGAGGAACAAATCCAGCGAATGATACAGATGCGAATGCCTATGTCAGAAATTGAAAAACAGCGAGAAGAACTGGAAAAAGATGCAAAAGAAAAAGCAGAGAAAACAATTAAATGGTATACTGTGGCAAGTGAAATAGCCGAAGCAGAAGGAATAAAAATTACGGATAGTGACTATGAAAATGAAGCACAAAGCATACAGGGAAGAACAGGTATTGATATAGAAACCATTCGAAATTATATCCAAGAACAGGGAAGAGATGATGTAACCGATACTATCCTTCGGAAGAAAGTAGTGAAACTTATTCTGGATAATGCAAAAATTGAAACAAAAACTGTTTCCCGCGAAGAATGGGAAAAAGAATCTAATTAAGAGAACTTAAAACCATGCATGAAGCAATAGAAAAATTACTTAAACACGGAATTCATCCTTATTCCGAAAGCCCCATTAATCCACAGGCGGTAACAATATACCAGCAAACGAGTCGGGGTGAGAGGGCTTACGATATTTATTCACGCCTGCTTGAGGACCGAATTATCTTTCTGGGTATGCCCATTGACGATTATGTCGCAAACTATATCATTGCTCAACTATTATATTTAGAGGCAGAAGATCCGGATAAAGATATCAACCTTTACATCAATAGTCCGGGAGGAAGTGTAACGGCAGGTCTTGCTATTTACGACACGATGCAATTTATACGCCCTGAAATTACGACTATCTGTCTTGGACAGGCAGCAAGTATGGCTGCTGTGCTTATGTCCGCAGGAACTCCAGGCAAACGTTACGCCCTCCCTTATTCACGCTTCTTACTACATCAACTCATGGGAGGTGTCCGTGGACAGGCAACAGATATTGCTATTCAAGCTCAGGAAATTGTTCGTATCGGCGAAACCATTGACCAGATTCTCGCCAGACATACCGGTCAACCCATCGAAGTTATCCGTAAAGATACCGACCGCGACCTATTCCTCAGTGCAGAAGAAGCGAAAAATTACGGACTCATCGACGAAGTTCTCCAACGCTCAAAACCCAAAAAAGAGAAATAATACAATGTCTAAAACGGTTGCAATCATCGGTGCATCTGCAGACAAAAACAAATATAGCAACAAAGCTATTCGTGCATATATTGCCAGAGGATGGACAGTTTATCCCGTCAATCCAAACCTTACAGAAATTGAAGGAATTCCCTGCTATAAATCTATTGAGGAGGTCCCCGAGCCTATCGACCGTATCAGTGTCTATGTCCCTCCCCAAATCGGCAAAACACTTTTACCCTCAATCGCTAAAAAGAAGCATGAGGAACTTTACATCAACCCCGGTGCGGAAGACGAAGAACTTATGCAAAAGGCAATCCAACTCAACTTAAATCCCATCTACGCTTGCAGTATTATCGCCATCGGTTCCCACCCCTCCTCTTTCCCCGAAAAATAAAAATAACCTACTTGCTTTAATTTGATTTAAACACTCTTTATATTGTATATTCAAAATTAGTTAAAAGTTAAATATAAAAAAGGACCGAATAGTATGGGGAGGAAATCTTCTCTACTGTTAAGTTTTGTAGGAACAAATGACCCTTACGGGAGAGTAGATGAAGCACCCACCGGTGGAACACAATAGGGGCCGATTATTTCTTCTGTTAACATTGGTGATTTTGATAATGTCATTCTTCTAACCACTTCATCAATATTCCAAAAAGCAGAAGAAACCCAGCAAATATTAAAAGAACTTTTCCCAAAAAAAAGAAGATTATCCCTATTTAGACGGTGATGAAGAGAATCCAGGAACAACTTTTCTCCTGAATGAAGAAATGAATGACCTGATAAATAATAAAGAAGGTTTCCCCTCCAAAAAAACCGTTAAAGAAAATTATAAAATTTCCACCGTCATTGACCGGGTTACTAATCAAACTACAGCCTACCCTCAAAATTTTTATGAGATAAATAGCGAAGAAGATGTCGGATTGTGGTTTTTTGTTAAATTAGAAGAAGAGAAAAAAGAATCATTTGTCAATTTTCTATCCGCTTTGGGTAAACTGGGTATTGGTGGTGAACGCAGTTTAGGTTTCGGACATTTTACTATAAAAAAATTGAACCTTTCGAATCAAAATATATTATTGAAGAAAATGATACGCTCAAAATAAGTGGGCAGGAAAGTCCACCAAAAGCTACCGCAATACTCAGTCCCGCAATACTCAGTCTTTATCATCCTACTTTGGAAGAATTTGAAAATGGTATTCTCACCAATATCGCATCTTATGAATGCACTATGCGAGGTGGGTGGATACATGGCATTGCCGGGTATGATGAACCCAAACAATCTGTTCGTATGTGTATAGAAGGAAGTAAATTCCCTGTTATCAAAGAAATGCCTAAGGGGGATGTAATCGCCATCAGTTACGACTCATCACCTCATCCTATCTGGCGTTCCGGTCTCGCATTCAATATCTATTTCAAACATCCTTAAAAGGAGAAAAACAATGAACGATAAAAAGAAACATGGCAAATTCAAACTAACACCTATCACTCCCATCCATATATCAGATGGCGAAGAATATCAGAATTTTGAATATTACATTGACATTGACGAGAAACAGCTATTATTCTGTCTAAAAGATGTCATGAAATATTTTCAGGATAATTGCGAAGATTATGAAACTGATTTAAAGATTATTGAAGAACCCTCCTTTCGTCCCGACCCTGAATATATTCGCTATTCTCTTCCTATATATGCTGATTTTGGAACAAGAGGAGAAAAAACAAATAAACAATCAAGGTCCATATCGCCTAAACATACAGCACTTCCTCCAGAACTAAGAAAAATACAGAAACAAGTTGAGAAAAAACAATCCCAAAATTCTCAGTCAAAATCTATATGTCAAGAATCTACTTCTCTTCCTCCAATCCTTTCCTTTATAAAATACCCATTTGGGAAATTTTTTATTCCAGGTTCAAGTATAAAGGGATGTATAAGAAATGCAGTCACTAATTGTTTAATTAAAGAGTCAAATAATATTAATAATATTCTCCTTAATAAAAATATAGAAAAATATACTACATTAGAAGTAGATAATTCGAATTATGATGCAAAATATGATTTATTTAAATTTTTAGTAATCAGAGACTCTAAAGAGATTCCTATCGACAATTTTGGAATATGTCAAATAAAAGTAAAAAGTAAAAATGGAGACAAATTTTCAACTAAACCATTTGATATATTTGCTGAATGCCTGATTCCTAAAGGTAAAGAAATAATTATAGATTTCTATTTAGACCAACAAGCATTAAAATTTATGTTGGATGAATATAAATATAATAACGGAGAATAGATAAAATATCTTAAAAATGTTCTTAACGATACACAGAGTTTTCAAGATTGTTTACGCAAATACTCAGAAATTTTAATTGATAAACAACTGGAATTCTTTAATTCTGTAAATAAAAATGAATATGACATCCCTGAAGATATTAGGATAGAAAGAGGCAAAAAAATATTTTTACAATTAGGTTATGGCACAGGTTCTTTATCAAAAACTATAACATTACTATTTTCACAAGGAGATACAAATGACAAAAAATGGGGAAAAGCAAAGAGAGACAGATGTTCTGACCAAATACCTTATCCAAAGTCTCATAAATTAACTACATCACAAAAAAAATAACAAAGGCATCCCTTCCTATGGGTTGGTTCAAACTCGAAATTGATTGGGACTAAATACATAGCAAATAATACAACTTTTTAAGGTTAGATGTAATAAAAATAATGAAGAGGAGGACTTTAACATGCATCTCATCCTTATTGAAAAGAATATCCGTGTCGGTAGACACAAAAACATGTTCAAAATTATCGGCGAAAACAAAACCCTTAAAACAATCCCATCCAGCAAACTCTCACACATCATCATCTTCACCCAAGGATTTTCCATCTCCGCTGAAGCACTTTCACTCGCAAGCCAGCAAGACATCGCCTTAACCGTATGTAAGCCCTACGGGAACTCCATCACTTTTATCCAGCCTATATACAATCACCCCCATATCCAGAACCGATGGAACCAATACACAGCCATCCAGAACGGCTTAGGCATACAAATTGCCAAAAAAATACATACAAACAAAAATCGAAAACCAATTCTAATTCCTGTGTCGATACAAAACATACTTAGCCCAAATCGAAGATACACTTCACAATACTATTTACCCACTCATCGAAAAATTAAAATCCATCAACACTGAAAATATATCCCACGCAAAACAACAAATCATGTCCACCGAAGCACACGCCTCATCCATCTACTGGTCATATTTCAAACAACTTATCCCAGCCAATTATAACTTTACCCACAGAACACACCGACATTCGAAAGACCCCGTCAATTCTGCACTCAACTACGGTTACGGCATCCTCTACTCCGAATGCTTCCGTGCCTTAACCCTCGCCGGACTCGACCCATATGCAGGGTTTCTGCACACCCTACAGAACAACAAACAGTCCCTCGTCTTCTTTATCGAACCTTTCCGTCAACCCCTCATCGATACACCCTTACTCGCTTACATACGACAAGGAATAAATGTACAACTCCAGAAAAACGGATTACTCGAAAAAGAAACACAAAAAAACTCTCCTCCCTTTACATAGAACGCCTCTATGAACCTACCCCCAAAGACCCCAATACCAACTACCAAAAACACATCCTGCTCGCAGCCATAAAACTAACACAAACCCTAAATCAACAAAATAAATACAACCTATAACACAAATCAACCTATGCAAACACTACTATTATTCGACATAGGAAACGATAAACTACGAAACAAAATAACCTACCTCCTCGAAGAAGTAGGAACTTCGCACATACAATTCTCCGTTTTCATGGGCGACCTCGATGAATATGAAAAAGAACTCCTTATCGAAAAACTACAGGAAACCATTCGTGATTACCTCTCCAACGAACAACCCAATGACCAAAACCGACAACTTATTATACATATCATACCCCTTTGCCATGCTGATGCAAATAAAATCAAAATTATCAACAGAAACGGACTAAACTACTATACACCCATCTCAAACCCCAACCTTATTATAGTATAAAAAAATACACGAGACCTCTGAACAATTTTTGTAAGAGGTAAGAGGTAAGAGGTAAGAGGTAAGAGTATAAATTATACATGTTTTTATGAGATAAAATCCCGATGAAAAATTAAAATACAAAAGTCTGTATCCCTACTTTTACCCATTTTATTTGTTATTTTCTGTGAGTATTTTTATCTTTTGGTTACCTATGCATACTTCTCCTTTTGCCCCCTTAATTCCTCATATATCCACTTCAAATTATATGCAGTCATTAACAAGAAAAGATAGTGCTCTCTGTGGTGAGAAAAAAAATACTCCACCCCAGAGAATACAGAGAAACACAGAGAAAAAAGGAAAGGAGAATATAAATCATAGAATAAATATATCCATACTCATACCTATTCTCTGTTCCCTTCTCTGTGTTCTCCGTGCTTTCTGTGATAAGAAAAAAATATCTATGTGTCCCTCCGTGTCCTCCGTGGTGAAAATTATCTCATTGTCTTGCTGAAAGTCCTGCCAGACAGAAACGATTTTTACCAACACATTCCAAAAACCCGCCTGCATGGCAAGTGCATCTCTATGTAATGGCGAATAATCATTTGCTATAATAAATACTTTATGCTTATTTACATCTCGCACCATTCGTGGTAAAAAGCAAAGAGAGAAATGCCGGTGCTAATTAATAAATTGAATTTATCAAAAGCAGGATAATTGTATTACTCTGATAAATTAAAATAATCGCACCACTTATAATTGCAAAAGAAGGAATAAATGCTTGTGCTATATTCGGGGCAAAGATAATTTGCTCCTGTATTTAGCATATCTTATACTGTTTCCTGTATTTATTTTTGTTTATGCATTAAGGAATGTGATAACAATATTCGTAGGTATTTTAGATTTAACATGTTAAAATTAAATATCTTTTTAACAATAATCTACGGAGTATTTTATATGTATTTCATGAAAAATTTGTTTCAATCATCTCCCAGTTTTACTGATTACTATAATGGGTATTGTGAACGTTTGTGCCAAATTCTTACGCATTTAAATAAAGATGTGTTAACAAAAATAGCCGATGTAATGTGGAATAAAATCAGTGAAGGGAAGACCCTATTTCTTGCGGGTAACGGTGGTAGTTCTTCAGTCCTCTCTCATTGGGTTAATGATTTGGTCGTAGGAAATTATGTTACAAATTGTCCGCCTATTCGTGCTATAAATTTATCAGATAACCAGGCGGTAATTACTGCATTAGGAAATGATGAAGGTTATGAAAACATATTTATTGGGCAATTGCGTGCTTTTGCTAAGGAAGGTGATTTATTAATAGCAATGTCTGTTAGTGGGAATAGTCCCAATGTTATAAAGGTAGTGGAATGGGCAAAGGAGCATGAAATTAAAACGATAGGTATAGCAGGTTGTGACGGAGGTAGAATGATTTCGTTATGTGATTATGGACTTCTTGTTGCAAG
The DNA here is from genome assembly GCA_049968235.1 of Candidatus Hydrogenedens sp. GTDB lineage: Bacteria > Hydrogenedentota > Hydrogenedentia > Hydrogenedentales > Hydrogenedentaceae > Hydrogenedens. The sequence continues at coordinate 44,580 of JBMFRC010000001.1, read as the reverse complement.
TACGAAAGATGAATACGGACCCGTTGAAGATGTATTCTGTATCATTACACATATTATCAGTACTTTTATAGCACAGAAACGGGGTAAAAATTTATACCATTAAGGTGGTGTTTATAATGAATGTTCAGGAATATTTAGAATTAGGTATTACCGCAGTACATCGAGCAGGTATTATTTTATCAGACCTTTTTCGAGAGCCCTGCGAAGTTATTTATGAAGACGACCGAGACATAAAGTTACTGGCAGACCGCGAATCTGAATCTGCAATTATAGATGTGCTGGAATCGACACCATTTGCTATTTTATCTGAAGAACGAGGTTGGGTTCGTGAATATGTTATGAATGAGCCTTTCTGGATAATTGACCCATTGGATGGAACATTGAATTTCAGCAGGAAAATACCGTTGTGTGCTATCTCAATTGCTCTTATGAAAGATGATGAATTTTTACTGGGTATCGTTTATGATTTTCTGAAACAAGAATTATTTTCGGGAACAAAGGAAAATGGTGCATTCCTAAATGATAGTCCCATCAAGGTTTCCCCTATAAATCAGGCGAAGCATGGAATTGTTGCCACAGGACTTCCGGTGTTTCGTCCATATACGGAAAATGAATTTCAGCAATATATCCATGAATTAAAGAAGTATAAAAGGGTTCGTTTTTTAGGTACATCTGCATTATCTCTGGCTTATGTAGCCTGTGGTCGGATTGACGCTTTTATTCAAGATGAAATTATGCTATGGGATATTGCAGGTGGTTCTGCTTTAATAAAATTTGCAGGGGGGACTGTAAAAATTTATGATATTCCGGGTGTGTCCTTTGCAAAGAAAATACGCACTGCTTGTTGCGAGGAGGTGTTAAAATCATGATAGTTGACCGATTTGAAAATTGGGAACGGTATTTCCGTGGGAAGATAGGAAATTTCGTATTGAATTATATTCAGGGACTAAAAGAAAATAGCCCGGATACAGATATGGAGTTTATCTATAAAGAAGATATAAAAGCCCGGGTTATGTCCTATACCACAAAAGAAATTTCGGAAGCGATTTTTGAATCACATAAGAAATTTATTGATGTCCAATTCTCACTTTCAGGGGAAGAAGGTATAGGATGGCTTCCTGAATCTATGGCTCAAGTGAAAACCGAGTATGATATTAAAAAAGATGTTAGGTTTTATAATGTAGATGTATCCAAGATAAATGTAATTCAAAATGTGCCGGGTCAATTTATGGTTTTGTTTCCCGGGGAGGTGCATGGTGCAGGAATTTGTTTTCATAACAAACCAATAACGGTAAAAAAAGGTGTGGTGAAAATAAATTGGGAAGCATTCATACATTCGGAATTGGGATAATCGGGGAAAAAATCATATAATAGTAAAGAACAGACTTGTTTGGAGCAAGATATGAGACGAGTAAATTTAGTTACAGGTGGGGCAGGTTTTATCGGTTCACATTTGTGTGAGGCTTTATTGCGACGCGGGGAGGAAGTTATTTGCCTGGATAATTTTTTTACAGGTAGGAAACAAAATATTCAGCACATAATAGGGCATCCACAATTTGAAATTATTCGCCATGATATAACCGAACCCATCCTTCTTGAAGTAGACCGAATATTTAATTTAGCGTGTCCGGCTTCACCAGTTCATTATCAATTCAATGCAGTAAAAACGATTAAAACCAATGTTATGGGAGCGTTAAATGTATTGGGTATGGCAAAACGGGTGAAGGCGCGCGTTTTACAAGCCAGTACATCAGAAGTTTACGGAGACCCTACTGTGCATCCTCAGCCTGAGACCTATTGGGGCAATGTGAACCCTATTGGCAAACGTAGTTGTTATGATGAGGGCAAACGTGTGGCGGAGGCTTTGTTTTTTGATTATCATCGTCAAAATGGAGTGGACATTCGTGTAATACGAATCTTTAATACATACGGTCCTCGCATGTTGATTAATGATGGAAGGGTGGTCAGTAATTTTATTGTGCAGGCATTGCGAAACGAACCCATAACTGTCTTCGGAGATGGTTCTCAAACACGCTCTTTTTGTTACATTAGCGATGTAATTGAAGGTATCCTTCGGATGATGGATTGTGAAGGGTTTACCGGTCCTGTAAATTTAGGGAATCCCGGAGAATTTACTATTCTGGAATTGGCAAAATTAGTTTGTGAGATGACAGGTTCGTCTTCGGAAATTATTTTTAAACCCCTACCCGAAAACGACCCCTGTCGAAGAAAACCAGATATTTCTCTTGCGAAAGAAAAACTGAACTGGGAACCAAAAATTCCGCTTAAGGAAGGGTTGAAATATACGATTGAATACTTTAAAGGGATTCTATAACTCCAATTAATTAGAGACGGGGTATTATGACACGAAACTTAATATTATGTGGAAGTCAACGCTCTGACCGTAAGAATCAAACTCAGAAAATTCTACGAGAAAATTATATATCTGCTTTACTCATTGTCCCTACGCGACAATATGCTCAGAAAAGGCGTATAGAACTTTTAAATGATATTGCAAAACCTACCATAGAAAAAAATATTGTTACCGACTTTACTCAATTTGCCTATAATTTACTCAAAGCCCAGTATATTCCCATCCATTTGCTTGAAGAATGGGAACAGACACTATTAATAAGGTCTATTATTTTATCGGAAGAGGGACGAAAAAAGTTCGAGCAGTATCAGGGATTGCTTGCCCCTGACAACTTATCCGATTCTTTCCATCGTATCATACGGAACTTAAAACAGGCAGGAATTACGCCAGAGGCATTTCAAGAACAAATAAAAAAATTATCCGTAGAACCCTGGGATGAAGTGGTATCGTGGGTATATACAACCTATCAGGAAAAACTAATGCAAAGTAATGGGTATGATGTTCCAGGATTATTTTGGCAGGCAGAACTGGAATGCCATAAAGGGAAACCGGATTATATTGCGGGAAAGGAATATTTAATATTTGATGGCTTTGACGATTTTACCCAATCGGAACTGCGACTTATCCATGCGTTATCTCCCCACTTCAAACACATCATTATCGGCATTAATCTCGACCCGATACCCGGCAGACAGGATATTTATCGTCTGGCGAAAGATGCCTTAAAAAGGGTTCAATCTATATTAGATGCAAAGACAATTTATTTTGAAACACCCATACCTCAAACCTCTATTGAATTTATTGCGGATACTCTTTTTGGTCGCGATGAGCCTAAAACATTTACCCCTTCTACTGATTCAATAATTAAGGTAGAACGATTTATTAATAGGGAAGAGGAGATAAAAAATATCGGACGTAAAATAAAACAATTATTAGTTCAGGAACATGTCCCACTACACAAAATAGCCGTTGTTTACCGCCAGTTAGGTAAAGTCCGCCCACTTATCGAGAAGACATTTATGGATTATGGTATTCCTTATCGGATACTATCGTCACAGGGTTTAAGAGAAACATGGGTCGGTCAATTTTTAGAACGATGGTTTGCACAACTTAACGAAAATTCTCTCTCTGCGATAACTTTACTATTGCATGACCCGCTCTGGAATATATCTCCATCCATTCGTGAAAAATTCTTTTTGCTATTGTCGCAAGTAGGGCTTTCGATGAGTATGTCTCTTGACTATGTTAATAAAAAAATAGAGGAGAAAGAACATTTCATTGAATATTCTAGTGAGATAGAGAACAAAAATATTTCTAAGGTAGATATTCAACAATTCTATGATGAACTAAAGCGATGGCTTTTCTGGCGGAATAAATTTAAAAGGCAGGACAAAATATCAAACTACATTTTTATTCTTCTTGACCTTTTCCATTCATTGGAAAATGCGTTGAAGGATTGTTTATTAAATGAGGACAATAAAAGGAAATTGCAAAAAGAGAAAAAAGGTTATTTACAATTCCTTTCAGTCATAAAAAAACTTCCTGATTATCTTAAAAATCAGGAACTTTCACTGGAAGAATTTCAAAGGCTTATTCGCTCTTTATCGTCGGATGCATCTTTTTTTGATATGGGACATAATTGTGGTGTGATGTGTTTAGACCTGCCTATGATACGAAATATGGAATATGATTATCTTTTTGTAGGTGGAGTTGAAGAAGGAACGATTCCTTTAACACCCACACAGAATGTTTTATATTCCGATAAAGATATTACGAAACTGCGACAATCAGGGCTACCCATCGATGATATTACAAAACAAATACAGAGGGAATGGTTGTTCTTCCAACAAATCTTTGAAACTACCCGAAAAGGGGTCTTCCTTTCCCACGCTTTATATTCCGAAACACATAGGGAATGTTCTTCCAGTTTGTTATTACGCGAGTGTCAGGAGGTATGTCAATACATTGTGCATAATAGCCCACAAAAACAGGAGGAAATAGAAAAAAAACCGTTTATTCCCTGTTCCCCATCTGAATTACGGAATCTGCTTTTCTACATTCAGGAAGATGAACAAGTATTAAAACACCACTATGCAGATATTTATAACTGCTGGTATTCATTACAAAAACGAGAAGAGGAGAATGAAAATATATATACGGGGAATTTACATGCAGAGGATATACGACAATGGCTTACAAATAAGTTTGGGCATGACCATGTTTACAGTGTTGACCAGATTGAAGAGTATATAGAGTGCCCTTTCCGTTTCTGGACACATAGGGTATTAGCCTTACAGGATTGGGAGGAAGAACTTATCTACCCTTCTCCTTTGATGATTGGTTCCTGGGCACATGATACTCTTTTTCGATTATTAAAAGACCATTACGAAGAACTGTTAAGGGATAAAAGCCAGGTAATAAAGGAAAAACTACAACAGATAATACAAGAGATTGTTTCTAAAGACCGAAAGTCGTTTGTTTTACCGAAAAAATGGATTGATTTAACAATAGAATGGCTTACCCATGTGCTTGCCGAATTTCTCAACTCATCTGCCTCTTTGATTGATAATGATTGGAAACCTGCATATTTTGAACTTGCTTTTGGCAGAACCATGTATCCATCGGAAGATGAAAGAAGTCAACATAAACCTTATTGTATGGAGACACAAAAGAAATCTGTTTTGTTTTCCGGTCGGATTGACCGTATTGATAAACATGTAAGTAACCCATTATTACGAGTCATCGACTACAAATGGGGGAATACCCCTACAAAAACGGATATGGGCATAAAATTTAATAATGTGCAGGAAAGATTTTGCTCTTTTCAACTGATTATTTACGAACTTGCTGTCGAAAGACATTTATTTCAAAAAGAAGGTCTATCCGTTGAGGAGTCCTATTTTCTATCAATAACAGAACAGAAAAAAACAGGTACACCCTGGGGAGTGGATAAAAATTTGCGAAATGAAATAGAGAATATAGCAGTAAAAATTATATTAGATACTATTGGGAATATACATCAAGGAAAATTTACCCCTGCCCCTTACAAAAAGCAATCATGTGATTATTGCTTCTGCAAGACTGCATGCCGATACATGAAAGTAGAACAAAGTGGAATATCGGAAGATGAGGAAAGTGGCGAAGCTAAAACAGCATAGTTACTTTACAGAATTAACAGCGGAACAAAAAAAGGCTATCTATTCTGATGCACTAAAAATAGGTGTTGATGCTTCTGCTGGTTCCGGAAAAACCCGTGTTTTAATAGCCAGAATATTACGATTGTTAGAAGAGAGAAAAGCCAATTTAAATGAAATTGTAGCAATTACATTTACTGAAAAATCTTCTGCAGAAATGAGACAACGCCTGCGTGATGCTTTCCATGAATATGTCCGTAATGCAACACCGGAAGAGTTAGACCAATGGAGGTGGTGCGAACAACAATTAGAATCTGCACGAATATGCACCATACACGCTTTCTGCGCCGGTATACTTCGGCAATATGCCCTGAAATTAGATTTCGACCCGGAATTTCGTATTCTGGACGAACTTCAAAGCCCACTATTCCTCGATAGGTTTATTCAAAGTCAGATGAATTTGTGGGTAGAAAATTATACGGAAGTTCCGGAACTAGTTATAGAACTTTCACCACAAAATTTTCAAAAAATTATAGAAATACTTTTTCAAAATTCCCTACATATCCTTCCATGGCTGGATGAAGTAAATCAATGTTCTATTGAAGAATCTATCAATAGAAATATTGAACGAATAAATGAAAAATATGAGCAATATTTGTTAAATTTTGTGAAATCAACAACGGTAAATGGATGGATAACACAATTAGAGGAATTGTATAAAGAAATTCCGGAAGACGAAAAAAACATGAAGACTCTCAGTAGTTTTTATATCTCAGAATTGAGAAAATTGCAAACTGCGAAACAACGGGAACATATTATTCAAATTAAAGAAGCAATATTGGGAAATAAAACAAGATTGATAATAAAGAATAGAAATATATGTGGTGAATTGCAGGAACAATTAAAGAAAATTCGTGAGGATATAAAAAAAACAATAGGAATAGAGATTGTTGACTTAAAAGCGGAAGATGAAACCACACAAAAAGCGTTGACTTTTACATATAGAATACTTCGTTTATTTGACCAGTTCTATCGTCAATGGGTTCAATATAAACGCCAGCAAGGTGTGGTGGACTTTGATGATTTGATACATTTAACCTATGATTTATTGAATAGACATACACAAGTATGTAAAGAAATTGCTGAGGGAATAAAGTATATTTTCATTGACGAATTTCAGGATACAGACCATACACAGGTGCAATTAATTCAATTGTTGTTATCGGCAAATCCCAATCTCTCCTTTTTCTTCGTAGGTGATGCAAAGCAATCCATTTATGCATTTCGAAATGCAGAAGTAAAAGTTTTTCAAGAACAGCGACAATCAGTTGTCGATAATAATCTATTTTCACTGAACTACAATTTTAGGTCTGCTCCGGAAGTATTAGATTTTGTCAATACCTTTTTCCAGAAAACAAATTCCCTGTCTGCGGTTGAAAAAACATATATCCCCATGCAAGCACATCGAAGTTCTTATGCTAAACCTCGTGTGGAATTTTTACTTTCTGTCCATTCGGAAGATGATAAAAGAACATTAAAAGAAGATGATGTTGATATTGAGGCTAAAATTATTGCAGAGCGTATTCAATCCTTAGTTCATAACGAAAACCCTTTAATGATTGTAGATGAAAAGACGCATAAATTACGCCCTGTATGTTATGGTGATTTCGCTTTATTATTTTGCACGAAAAATTACATTTATAAATATGAAAAGGCGTTAAAAGACAGAGGCATACCCTGTTTTGTCGTTAGCAGTCGGGGATTTTTTGAAATTACAGAAATAAAAGACATATTAAATTTCCTTCAGGTATTAATAAATCCATATCATGATATAGCCCTGCTTTCTTTCTTACGGGGACCTTTCTGCGGACTTTCCGATGAACAGATTACTCGCTGGCAGATGAACTTACCTCTTCGAAATATGTTATTAAATACGAATAATATTCCGGATGCTCTGACACAAGACAGTGCTTATGTAAGAGTTCGTTACTTATATCAATATTTCCGGAAAAAAACGCATCTTCCCATCCACGAACTTATTCAAGAAATTGTTCTTCAAACAGGTTACGAATCCATTTTGTTAGGGCATTGGTTTGGAGAACAGCGAATTGCTAACCTCCAAAAATTTTTAGCATTAGCCCGTGCTTATCAAGAAAGCAATCCCGTAAGTTTATACCAGTTCCATAGGTTTGTAGAACGCTCCCGCGATAAAATAATGGAAGGAGAGGCAGACCTTGCAACAGAAGCAGGAGATGCTGTTATTCTAACCACAATACATCAGGCAAAAGGTCTGGAATATCCCATCGTTGTTTTGCCTTTGCTCTACGAAGAAAGGCAACACAGAAAATCAACCGCCGTTCATTATCATAAAGAAATGGGCGTAATTATTAAAACAAAGAAAAAAGAAGATGAAAAAAATAATATTGTGGAGACTATTATAAAGTTACAAAATACCTATGATGAGTATCAGGAATATATCCGTTTATTTTATGTGGCTTTAACTCGTGCCCGCGATTACTTAATCCTATCTTCAAATAAAAAATATCTCGAAGAATTTTATAAAAAACAAAAAATAAATTCCCGCCTATCATTACTGGCAAGTTGCTTTCCCCTTAATAAAAAAAAGGATACAGGTTTGTATTATATTATAGAAAGGGAAGAAAGTAATTATTCGCCTAAGAAAAAAGATTTAAAAAGAGAAATAAAGTCTTTGCAATATAATTTAGTTCCACCTATATCGATTACACCCCAACATTTTAAAACAGAACCTATTTCAGTAACACAAATACTGAATTTCCTTTTTGATGATATTTATGATGAAGATAATGATGAAATATATGAACAATCGTTAGGTATGGAGCATGCCGAACGCGGTATATTTTACCATCAGTTATTGCAACTATGGGATTTTTACGAAGAAAACATAGAGCAATTATCAAAATATATTCTGAATATAATTAGCCCGGATATTTTAGAAGATATAATCAAAAACGAAAAAGATGTGTGTTTTAGTAAAATAATAAACAATCCTATATATCCTATCTTAAAAGCAAATCCGCCTATCTGGCGGGAAACCCCTTTTATCTGGAAAACAGGAGGTTATTTTGTTCAAGGAACTGTAGATGCAATACTTGCCGATGGAACTATTATTGATTATAAGACAGGAACCCATGCTGATAATCATGCTCAACGATACTGGAAACAATTAGAGATTTATTATTATGCAATGAAAGATCTGGGAATAAAAGTCAATAATAAATTAATTATAGTATACATTGACCAATTAAAATATGATATAAAAGATATAGAGGTTTCTGTCCGTGATGTTTTAGAGACAGAAATACATCATGCCATTGAAAAATATATAACAAAGATAAATCAGGGCTATGAGAAATGAAATTTATCGTTACCTGTCCCTATTGTTCTAAAGAGGTTTTATTACCGACATCAATCATAGGGCAAAAAGTTTTATGCCCTAACTGCCAGCGTCTTTTTATGGTAACAATTATTGAGCCTGTAGAGAAAAATGAAGATATCGTTGTTAACAAAAGTAAACTGGCATATCGTCCTGATTTAGAACAATCAGACTCATTGTTAAAAAAGATGGAAAAAGACCTCGAAGAAATGGAAGTAGAAGATGTCCTGGACTGTTTTTATGCTTTGGAAGAATTAATATCCAGATATATTGAAGAAGATATAAAAGATAACGATACGAAGACAGCACTGCTAATAATTACCTCAAAAAAACAAATAGATTTGTCAAAAGAAGTAAAAGAACATATCCAACAAACAATGCCCGGCATACCTCTACCGGCACATTTGGGATATGATACCTTGTCGGATATCCGAGAACGACAGGGACAATATGAAGAATGTATCTCTTTATGTCAGCAAGCCATCGAGGAAGGTTGGACAGGTGATTGGCAAAATCGGATGAACCGCTGTAGAAAAACCTCAATGATAAAAAGAAAAGAAAAATAACAAAAGATTCCTTCTTTGAACATCATATCTATTTCAATATCAAAATAAAATAACAATTTTTATTTCTTTAATTTTTTGATTAAAAGTGTTCGAAATAAATATTGTGGTAATTTTTGAAATCCCCGTGTAATATTATTAGAAAATAATTATTTTTTTTCAAAAAATTCTTGACATTATTGGGATGAAGTGATGTAGAATTATAAAAAGTTTGTGTTTTGTAAAATTTTCCAAGAAATTATTGACAAATGGTGTGATTTGTGATAAACTGTAATGTATGATTGTATATTAAATATTAAGATTTTAATATAATGAAACAATTTAATAAAGGAGAAACTACGGTGAAACATGTGCGAATGATTTCAAGCAAGCATCCAGTGTATGCGAGTTGGTCAGATGATTTATGTTTTATTGCTTTCTTAATTAATAAACTTTTAACATTCATGGGTGGAGAAAGCCCATTTTTCCTGTTTATCGAAGATAAATGCCATATTAATACCACAAACACAGGTAGTAACACTTAAATGTAAATATAAACATTTTTACATTACAAAAACCCTTTATATGTGAGAGGTTTAAACTATGAGAATGAAAATAATATTCAACTTAATAGGTATTTGTGTCCTGATAAGTTCAATTTCGGGGTGTTGTTTCTTACAGGGCTCATCAATTATGTTCCCGGATAGGGCATTGGAAACTGCCATTCGTAGTGCAATCGGTAAACCCTTCTTTATTCTCTGTACGGGTGAATTGGATTCTATAACGGAATTAACAGCCCGGGGTATGGGTATTACAGATTTACGAGGGCTTGAGTATTGCACCTCTCTGGTTAAATTAGACTTAAGAGATAATAATATTATAAGCATCTCCCCTTTACGCGATTTAAAAAATTTGGTCTGGTTGGATTTAGGGAATAATTATATTACAGACATAACACCTATTGCAGGAATGCAATATCTGGAATATCTGGATATATCCGGTCCGGACAATGATATTCGAGATTGGACACCATTAATAGCCAATGTGAATGCCGGCGGTTTGGGTCCCGGTGATACCGTAACATTAAGTCCTGAATGGACAGTAAAAGATGATGGTAGTTTTTATAAGGATTTTGAACCAGTTTATCAAACGCTTGTAAATGCAGGGGTTAATGTGGTCTTTGCTGAAAAAACAAAACAATAAAATCATTTGTTTTATATATGTATCAAATTGAATATAGAAGGGCAATAATTTGGAAGGAGCCCCTATGAATAAACGGAAATATCCATCTATTACTTTTTTACTTCATCTCGGATTGCTAATATTCATCCTTGTTCTTGCAAGTGGTTGTCCATTTACAACAGGATTTGAAGTGTCTCCACAGGCTTTGTCCTTTGGAGATAAAGCAATCGAAAAATCCTTGTATATAAGGTCATTAAGTAGTTTGGGTATAAAATGGTCTTTAACTGAAGTCGTCTGGAATGCAAGTCAAAAACAATGGGTAGAACAAGATATCCCGTGGTTAACTGCGGAACCAACATCCGGGCAAACATCTACATCTCAGTTAATTCATGCAAAAGTCTCAAGAAACGGTTTATCTTCCGGTGAATATAAAGATGTAGGGCTTCAGTTTCGTGTCTCGGGAAAAACTCAGGTTGTAACTGTTTCGATGGAAGTTAGCAGTGCTTTATCTGTAACCCCTCAGGTATTTACTATCCGTCCAGATGTAACTGAAACTACTGTAACCGTTCAAAATGTAGGTACTGAGAGTTTTAACTGGTCAGTTAAATATGTCCCTGATTTAAATAATTCTTCCGTGCGAACCAATATTCCCGCAGATATTTCTGTATCTCCTAATTTAGGGACTTTACCCGCAGGAGGGAGTACCCCTGTTACAGTCCGTTGGGATGAAACTGTGTCGACAGATTTTGGTTTGTTTTTTGAATCCTCCTTAGGTATTCAATTGGTTGAATTTCGTTTTGCAAAGATATGTCCTGAAACTAGTTTTACTGCAGAACCTGCCCAATTGGTTCTGTCTGTAACAAAAGAATCATTGACATCCGACAGTACCACAACGAATTTACCCGTGTCCAAACTGACATTAACAAACAGCAGTAGCACACAAGCCCAATGGAATCTTCAGGTAGTCGGACCTACAGGTATCGCTATCAATAGTATTTCCGCTACTCCTTCTGCAGGAATAGTAAATCCAAATGACAAAGTCGAGATTTCTGTAACTGTTACCAAGCCCAAAGAGATTACTTTGGGAGCAGGACAATATTCCATTATTATAGATACACGAAGTTGTTTGTTAATTATCCCAATTAAAATTGAACAGATAAGCCTCCCCGAAATAGCCATTTCGGAGCCACCTCAGGAAACAACTGCACGTCCGGAAATAATCCCTTTGGATGTATTGGATTTTGGACAGGAAGATGTTCAAAAGGAATTTTGGATTGCTAATGTTGGACCACGAGATTCAAAATTGTATTTCCGTATTACGCATGAAGATGAAGGAAAAGCCAATCCTGTAATTGCCGATGTTCGACCTGTTGTCGGAGGAGCCAATGGTGAAGATGGTAATCCTGAAGATTTCTATCATCCCAGCGAATTAAATCTATTAATTGACGGTGTGCAAATTTTAGTTACCATTAATCGGGATAATCTTCAAGAAGATATAGAATATCGCACAATAACAATAGAAGCAATGGACCGTAATCCTATTATATTCCCTAATGAAGCAACTCCATTAAATGGTGTTGAATCCAAAACCATAAAAGTGCGTGTCGAAAAACAACCCTTGCGAATCGAAGGAGCCTTGAATCGTAGTAGACCGCCTTATGTAATGCGATATGTATTCTTATTACGTGATTCATCTTCACGAGCCATCCCAACAATTACACCTGTAGACCGTTCCAAAATTAGTCTTACCATATCCGAAGACAGCGTTCCCTTAGATTTAAGGGAAACAAATTATTTCCTTACTGGACCGGAAAATATCAAAGGGAATATGATTATTCTATTAGATTATACGGGCAGTATGTATTATGCAGGTGTGGATAATAAAGATAATCCCATGTTGCCCGGAGAAGCAATAGAAAAAGTGAAAAAGGCAGTTGTTGATTTTATTTACGACCTACCCGCTTCCTATCAAATTGCGTTGATGTTCCATAATGACCGCCAGCAAACAAGGCGATTAATCCGTTCTTTTACAACGGATAAGGAATTACTAAAAGAATCATTAGAAACTTTCTATGTTCCCCCCAACTTAATGGGTGCTTCGGATATTTATGATGCACTTTCAGAGGCTGTGGATAGGCTAATTGCCGAAGATTTGAAGAACCCACTACCTTTTGATGATGCAGATGTAAAATCCATTATATTTATTTCAGACGGATGGGATAATGCATCTACTATTGATGCAAGTGAAATCAAAGAAAAAGCACACGATAATCTAATTCGTTTGTATCCTCTGGGATTTGCTTCTGGGGGTTCTGTGAATACTGCAGATTTAATACCCCTTGCTAAAGAGACTGGTGGACATTTATATATTGCCAATGATGTAAATGGTTTGCTTCAACTGTTAGGTGGGCAAAAATCCTGTGTACTTCGTCCCGATATGAATAATCAACCCAATGATTTGACCTTCTTTATTTATAATGAAGGGAAAGACAATTTAGGCTGGCAGGCAGATACCCGTAATTTGCCGGCATGGATAACCAATATAGAACCTGTTCAGGGCACGATATCTGCCAGTGGCTCTACAAAAGTTACAATAAGAACTAATCCTGCTCTTGCAACTACAGGTGTGGTTCTAAATCAACAAATTTCAATTACTTCTAATGATGGAAATGGAATTATAAAATTACAAGGCGTAACCACCGCAGGAGCATGGGAAAATATAACATTAGCATTAGAAGACTCAGCAGGTCGTGTCTGGGAGGAATTAAAAAATCAACTTGTTTTAACCTATATCACACCTAAACAACAAGATTTTAAGTATACCATCCGATTTGAATATCAGCCCGGCAATAATTTACCTTCCCTGACAGGTATTTTTGAAGAAGATGCATTTGCTTATATTGGCGATGTCCGTGCAGGTCAATTATCTTTAGTTACTTCGGGTTTGTTCTACGGGAATGACCCCAACAATTCAACTCAAAGAACCTGGCAGGCAGAAGTATTTGTCCGTGCAGATTACATTCCAAGAGATGTCTATTTCCTCAGAACACGCTATTTCTTACAAAAACCGAACAATGTAACAGCGGAACAATGGAACTTACTCCTTGCCAATATAAATATGAAGGTTGAATTAGCCGGAGATGGGCTTATCACTACCAACGATGGTTGGCGATTTATTAATGAAGGTGATGGTGTATACCTTCTATTAAATTCTGAAGATAAAGCATTCAAATATGGTGCCTTCGGGAATCTATTTAAAATTACAATCACAGGTTTGGATGCGTATGTGCAATCTTTTGGAGATACAGACCCTGTCTTAAATCTTGCCATGCGTGTTGATAACGAATCTCTGGTATACATCGGAAGTATAGGGCAATCTTCACGCACCAAGTATTTCCTTTATCCCGGTGGCCCTACTTATATTGATGGCTTCCTCCCCATTACTATATCGGCAAAAGTCGCTGGACCATCTACAACAATCGCAGGACTTGCAGGATTAACCTTTGACCCAGAAAGTACAGGTGCCTGGGATAACGATAAAGATGGTATTACTGATTTCCAGGACCCTGCTCCAAACGATAAGAACATTCCCGGAAAATTTATAGTTCCAACACGATTGGACATTCCCGTAGGGAACAATTCCATTACATTTATCGTTCATAATAACCGATTGGATACATTCAATTGGCAAATAACATCGTATCCCTCATGGGTTACAGATATTAAATACGGATTATCCGGTAATTCCAATACTCCCGATTCCGAATTGTCTCCGGGAGAAACGGAAACAGTTACTTTATTTATAGACCGAACAGGTCTTATACCCGGAACTATGACTTCAGGAAATGTAATTATTAATACAGATATATTTGCTTCCGAAAAGATAGACATTACAGTGGCAAATTAATAAATAAACAATAACATTAAGAATTAGAAGACAGGAGCCTTCGCATGAGGCAACAGATGGTAATAATAAAAATTATTGCTCCCATTTTAATTGTTTTAACACTAACAGGTTGTCCATGGGTTCATTTTTATGTAGAACCAGAAACGGTAACCTTTGGTGAAACCTCTGTGCGAGAAACTGTTCGCATTGTATTTAGCCAGAGTGGGAACTGGTCATGGGAAGCAGAGGCATCAGACATCTGGTTGAAATTATCTAATGATGGAGGTGTAACCACAGCCAGCAAAATAAAAGGTACCTTATCCGGAGGAAAAGTCCAACAATTAGATTTAATAGCAGACCGCTCGAGTATTTCTGATGGAACCAGTTTAGGAGAGGTGATAATTAAAAGTGTCGGAGATACGAAGAAGATAACTGTAAGTATTACCAAACCAGGAACTGTCAATATATCCGTTAGCCCTCTTTCTCTGAATTTCGGAACGGTTGCTACAGAGTTAGAAGCAAACATAGTAAACCAAAGTACAATTAAAACGAATTGGAGAGTAACAATTCCATCAGACGCAGGATGGCTGTCTGTAACACCTGTAAGTGGAGAAGTCCCTGCCGGTCAAAATGTAACTTTGAATTTTCGCGTAAATCGAAGTGGTTTAGCCGTTGGTATTTATCAAACTACAGTAAGAATAACTGCGGGTTCTCAAGAAATTTCCCTTCCCATATCAATGGAAGTTTCCGCATTACAAGTAACGCCAAATGAGATGCAGTTTGGTTTAATCGAACAGCAAGCACAACAGATAATAAAAGTTTCCAATTTGGGGACACAACAGGTATCTATACAAATAGGAGTATCCCAGGATGCGCAATTATGGCTATCTGTTCAAAATCCACAATTTAATATTCCTCCTGCCCAATCTATAGATGTCCCAGTTATCGTAAACCCTGCAAACCTCCCTGCAAATGATTATTCAGGTACCCTTCAAATACGGGATACCACCACCAATTATGCTATTACTGTAAACGTTCGGATGCGAACACGGGCATTAACGGTAAATCCTGCTTTAATTAATTTTGGAAAGATTCGTGAGATACAAACGCAGACCTTTACAATCAACAATTCTGCCCCTGTTGCATGGCGGTGGACATCAGATATTCCGGATACCTCAAATTGGCTGAAAATTACTCCTACCACTGGGAATATTGATGCGGGCGGAACTCAAACCATTACTGTTGAAGCAAATCCAACAATATTGCAACCTGGCGAATACCAGGGGAATATTACAATAAATTCCAGTTGGGGTTCTTCTGTTATTAATGTGCAAATGGAAGCATCTCGAGCCCCGAAATTGGTTGTCCTTCCCACACAGATTAATTTTGGTGAAACTCGTGCGGAAGAGACACTGGCTCTCTGGAACGATGGAGAAGAAACGATTGCATGGGAAATTGACACAACACAATTCCCATCATGGTTAAGTATTATACCCGTAAACAATCAAGGAATTGCCTCCGGTCAGGTAAGTGGTTCTCAAACCGCTACCTTGAAAGTAAAAGTTAACAGGGCATTGGCAAATGAATCCGAAGGACCCTCCTATCAATATTCATTCAATGTAAAAGGAACTGTTGTACAATCATCAACAAATCTAACCCCCGTTACTGTCCAGACCAGTATGTCTGTTCCACAAATACCTGAAGTTACTATAGTGGGTGAGGGAACAGATAATAATGGAATACCCGTTCTTAACTTCGCAATTGAAGAAAACGAACAAGAGTTCGTTATACAAAATACCGGTAAGGGTACTTTAGAATGGAAAATTGTAACCACAGATATCCCCGGTTGGATAACCAGCATTAATCCTACTCAAGGTGCTTTGGGAAAAGGAAAAGAACAGAAAATAAAAGTGGCTGTAAGTAGAGATACTTTAACTTATTTAGGTGATGTCTATGAATTATTTATACAAACAAGCGACCCTGAAAATCCTGTCGTAAAAATTATCATTGAAATCCAAGTGCCTAAAAAAGTAATTATTGGAGCACAACCCGGTGCCCTGAATTTCGGTCCCGGTGAAATATTAAAAACCTTTGATGTCGCAAATTTGGGTGATCCGGGGACTGCACTGGATTTCCTATTGATACCCAATAAAGAATGGATATCGGTATTTCCAGAATCAGGTCTCAGCTATGGTATAGAGGGACCCATTAAAGAGTGGAAGGAAATATCCGTTTCTATTGACCGTGAAGGTCTGGATGGAGCAAATTCCTCAGGACAGATAAAAATAATAGGTAGAAAGACTGTAAATGGTGTAAAAGTAATCGATGAAACAGTTACACCCATTTTTATTACCATAACTGCTTCTGCTCCTACACTCACAGTTGAAACCGCTCCACCAAATCTACGCATACCCTCGCTAATGAGATATGTTATGACACTTCGTGATGTTCAGCAACGCGCCATATCTCTGCCCGAGGCGTTTCTTCCTACACTTGCAGACAAATTCATAATTACAGAAGATGACCTGCCTTTAGATATTCAGGAATCCAGTCGATTCCTCATTCCAATGGTAAAATCAGAACGATTGGTTCAACACAAAGGCACTATCCTTATCTTGTTGGATGCTTCGGGAAGTATGTTCCAATCCGCCAGTTCTTTAGAAGAACAGGAAATCGCAGGAGCCAATGACCCTATTCGAGAGTTATATATCCGAACATTGCCCGCATTTATTGATGATATTCCCGATAATTATCAAATAGGAATCGGGATATTCAATGAACGTGAATGGTTTGGCAGTTCAGTTCGTATGTTAGTAAATAATGATGGTGAACCTATCTTTACCTTTAATAAAGATATTGTAAAAAATAGATTGTTAAGTATGGACATTATTGACCATGGTGCCACTGCATTACTGCCTGCAATAACCAGCGGTGCTTTAGAAATGCTGGATGCTGATGGGGACCATATTCCTTTTGATGTATCCGATGACCGTATTATGTTAGTAATAACCGATGGAAAGTTAACCACTCCACCGGGACAAATATCACCTGTGGTAGATTTTCTAAAAGGTTCACGTGTAAGACCTTTCTTCCTCTGCTGGGGTGAAAATGTAAATAAAAATATATTAGTCCAATTGATAGAGGAAACAGGAGGCCATTTGTATTCTACACGGAATAAAATCACCGAATCTGTAGATAATGTAGGAAAGCCCATTTCAAAGCCATTATTTTCTACATTAGCAGATTGGCTTGAAACAGATTCCAATGACCCATGTGACCGCTCAATTGCTAAAGATATTCAAAGCCAACTGCTTTTTGAGTTTGTTGCCCTGAACCAGATGTCAGGTGCTACTGTGAAAATAGACTTAGCCTTCAATTCTCCGTCGGATGATGGATCTCCATGTCTACTCGACCAGGGAGCTATATCTACTGCTTTTGGACATACACAAATTGACTTACTAAAATATGCCAATGATGTGCGTTTGGGACAAATCAAATTACGAACCGATGGTATTGACACTAACTCACAGACCGTTGATATTGTTGTTTATGCAGATTATATTCAACGCAACATCAACTCCCTCCAATTCTCTGTGGGTTCTGTAGGTGGAAACCCCTCCATGACTATGTCTGTGCGTCAACCTACATTTGCAGAAGGCGGTTTAATTCCTGATTGGAATTTTAATCAGCTGGGCAGTATACTCCAGTTTACTTCCCCGAATAATCAACCACTGGATTATGGAGCATTTGGTTCTCTGTGTGTCTTACACTTTGAAAATGTAACCCAGCCCTTCCAATTACAATTTGATGTGGTTTTCCCGCAAATAACGGCAAATGCTGAATCAAAATATTTTACACACCCGAATTTATTTGATGTGAAAGAACAACCCAATCTGGCTCCATCCAATCCATATCCTCGATTAGAAACGCAACCTACTATGGATGCTAATTATGTTATAACGCTTCCAGATGATACATACGATTTAGTAGTGAACATCTACAACGATGGTGGTAGTCATCGTCCAACATCCGTTGGCTTATATTGGGATGTAGAAGCCTTAACAGGCGAATTTTTCGGAAATATTGTAAAACCTGATGAGGAAGACCGTATTATCTACGAGAATGGAATTCCTTACGAATTACATATACCCATTGAACGCGGAGAATTACTTCCTGGAACATACCAAGGCATACTACATTTCTCTTTCGATTCCATATTCAATAATCCTATAGAACGATTCGTTTATGTCTATTGCACAATATTACCCCCTGAAATTACAGTTATTCCGACTGTGCTAAACTTCAATTCCCCTAATACAGTAGAAGGGCAATCATTTATTATACGAAATACAGGGCAATCTACTCTTTCGTGGTCTTTCGACCGTGCGTCGTTACCAGCATCAGGTTATACCTTCTCGAAATTAGCCGGTTCTGTTGCTCCTTATGCCGGAGGTGGAACAGAAGATGTAGTTACTATTACAGTTAACAAAACGCAAATCGATGTCTTTAATCCTATCATACCGATTATAAGTAATGCAGTGAATGGCACCGTAAATTTGGTTCTTAATGTAAGCAAGTAAAATCCGTTATAAGTTTTTCACGTTATGAAATAAAATGATGTAGTTCTTTGTTTTCCTATACAAAGGTATGATTAAAAATGAAAACTATATTCTTTACTATGTTATTAGCAATTACATTTGCTTTAATATTAGGGTTTCTCTGGGTTTCTATCCATTTATTAGCACGTTCTCGCTTGGGGGCACGAAGCGAAAAAGCCTGTGAAATTGCCGGAGATACATCAGAACATTGTTGTAAATATATTGACCAATGCCCCGAAGAAATACGGAGTAAATGTAAACACGCAGTAATAAAATCTTGATTCCGTATTCATGGATTTTTTCTTTATGAAACCGGGATTATCAAAAAAAGAAATATGGGTTCTTTTTGTAATTGCAATTATAATAATATGTTTACTTTTGTTCCGTCGTATTGTTAATCTTCTCTTTGTTTACTTCTTTTGAATCCATTTACCCTGCAAAAAATATAATCGGATTCAAAACTCACACTGGAAGGAGACATATAAGATCAAGGATTTTTATATTAGGTAGGAATTTTATAAACCGAGTGCTTTCTTTGCGAAAAGATATTCTTGCGAATCCTCCGGAAACCTTTTCATCATTTCTTCGTGTATCCAGATTTTCCCCTTATAGTCATTTACTTCTTCATAACAGGATGCTAACTCAGGATAAATAGATTTAATCCCTTCCCAATCGGGATAATCAATAATAACTTTTTCATAATAAGGAATAGCACTGGCACAATCCATTTTCTTCATTTTATAAAGATTCCCCATTGCACACAAATATGCTGGTGTATTCGGGTCCTGAGGATTTTGTTCTAATTGAGAGTGATAATATTCAATTAATTGGTCAGGATTATTTAAGTCTTTTGGGGGTTCTTTGACAGATTGCTCTTCTATATCCGCTGTTAATGTCGGTGTGGTATTTAAGGTTTTTATTGCACTTTCCTGAACTTCTGCCTCCACACTACCTGTCTTACCCCAAATAACACCAACAATTCCTAAAGCAACTAATACAACAGCAGCAAAGAATAATAAATACGATAAAAAAGATATGTTTTTTGTATATTTACTCATTCTACAGTTCCTTTCTAAATTACAGTCCCAATTCACGCCAACCAACTTGCTGTAAAGTAGTGATTGGATAATTAGCAATCATTCCATAAGGAAGATTATCTGCCAGAGCCGGGACTTGATAAATATTCGGGACCTGTGAACCCATGTCAAAATAACTTGAAACAATGGTTCCCATTACATCCGTTTGCTTTGAAATTTTTATCATATTTTGAGCATAAAAAGCACCCATAATGTCGCACTGTGCAGTGTTTCCAATGTACATGTTTTTAGAACTCATAAGTCCTATAATGTTATTAACCGGAAAACTATTCTGAAAATTATTGGGAACCCCGTTATTACATGTAACAAGATCTGAATCTATAGTAATATCTCCATAAACAAGTAATGCAGCTCTACCACTATAGTTAATAGTACGGTCATTTCCACCGCCGGTAAATGTAAGATTGCCATTTATACGGATTTGTCCATTAATTCTTAAAACATTGGTTGCTGGGTCAAACCAGATATAATCATGGTCATTCGGGGGTAGTGATGCAGGTAATGACCCATTCAGGTAAGTTCCGGTTGTCGCATCCCAGAAGATTTTGTTTCCTTTTGCATTTAATACTAAATTTCCATTAAATACACCATCATTTGGAATAACAGCGTCAGCCAGTAGCACCTGTGAAAAATAGTCTTCCATACTATACCAATTACCCGTATTCGGGTTCATTACTTTTGAACCATCAGGTTCTCGCCAATCATCTGTAAGTCTCGGAAAACTAACACGATTCCCCAAATCATAAAGTTCATTCCAGCCATTATCACTAAATACATTTTTAGGAATTCCCCGTCCTCCATCCGGTACAGTCTGATTTCCAGTCCATCCATCATTAACAAAAGTCCCATCCATCGTTTCTTTCCAACTATTACCTGGAACATTAGGCTCTCCAATTTCAGAATTACCGGATAAACCGACCATCCCGCGTTTTACACGAAGTTTAGCATTTAAAGTATCTACAGTTTCTCCATCAAACACTGTCGTAGGCAAAGGAGGAACCCGTTGTCGCAAAATACCGGGAACTCCCTGATAATTGTTATGTATCAAAGCAGTTCCACTCAGGTCCAATGCGGTTATGGCGGGATTTCCAGGTAAAAGATTGTTCCCTAACACATGAACTGAACCATGAATACTGACATTTCCATTTACTACATTTCCGGTTTGTCCGTCACCCGCAAATATAGCATTTCTCCATACATTTACATCAGTGCTATCCGTTATTACCTCTAATCGGCGTATTGTCCCATTTTTTTTCGCCAATGCATATATAGTAACCATATCCACTTCGGATATATCATCAACGAGACCATCTCCATTATTATCAAAATTATCATTCTCCCAGGGGACTGCTATTGCAAAATATTGAACCGTTGGGTCAGAGGGTAATGTGCGAGGTGTAACCGAAGGACTATCAAAGGAAGGAAGAATAGGTTCATTATTTGCATTATACGAAGGAGTCCAGTTTTCAACACCGACCAAACCATTCCCCCCTATTTCTATCGAACTTTTACTTTCCTGAACAGCAGAAACAACTCCCCAGAATGCATCCCGAAAATCGGAATATCTATTTTGTTGCAGATTTTGGTTAATTACTTGTACAGAGAGGATGCTGAGCAATGCAATGGCTACCGTTACAAAAATCAGAGCAATAATCATAGCCATACCCTCTTCTTTTCCGCAAGGACGAGTGAAATATATATTCTGTCTGATCATCATAATAAAACACCTCTCTTATGGATTTCTTGGAACCACACGCTCTTCTACATTTATTACAAACTGATGTCCACGACGAGATTGACCTACCGTATCAATATGAACCTGAATAGTGTTATTATCTATAGTAATAAAGAAGCCACGGTCTAACCTCCCATTTCCATTGGTATCATTAAAAGTGCCATCCGGGTTTCCCACTTCAGGAGGATTAAATAAGTGATTTGCCAGAACAGTAACATTATTTCCCTGAATCATGACCAATTGATTATCTGTCATCCCATCATTATTGGCGTCCTGTGTATCCCGTTGTACAGTTACAACATTTCCTAATTCAAGGTTTCCACTTACATCTACACATGTACCATTCCCATCCAAATCCGTTGGCATACGAAATCGAAGGACAGTTCCCGGTAATTCATTCCAATTTACAGTCTGCCGGGATGCATGAGATAAACGAGGGATTAAAATTTGTAATGCTCGACGTGCCTCGTCTGTCGCTGTCATAGTTGCGTTATAATTTTGAACTGTATCGGTCAGGCTCAACGAAAGTGTAAATAACGCTCCCATAACAATTGCCATCAAACCTACTGTCATGGTTAATTCAATTAATGTCATACCAAGTATATTGCGTTTAATTGGATACATAAGTGGACCCTCTCTTGGTTATTGTATATCCACGGTCTGTTGTTTGCCACGTCAATGTTACACGCACTTCTAGAGGATTGGGTAAATGGATATTCGCATTAGGACTGGGTAATGTAATGGGTGTTCCATCACCTGTTATCGCTTCCACGCGTAATACCGCATTTGTCCCCGGTAAATTAGGTATATCAGGAAGAAAATTCAATATCTGAGAACTATCTGAACGACTAATTTGGTCTAATATCTCATTAACTACACTTTCTGCCTGCAATCGTTGTGTATGTATTTCACGATTCATACCCACAGTTATAACAGATGTAAATATCATACTTAGCACAAACGCTAATACCCCTGCAGCAAACATTAGTTCTATTAGTGTCATGCCTTGTTGTTTTTTCTTACTCTTTTTTAATATCATCTTTTGTCGATACATTTTGTAACTCCAAATTACAATGATTTTTAGCAATTATTATGCCATTGCAGAATTATTTTGTTTTAATATTCTGATAGCAAGTCACTTACAAAGATTTGTTCAATATAATTTACATATGATTTGTCTAAAAAGTGTGGAAATTTCCACAGTTAATTTTTGAAGATATTTAAAATTCCGCAATGAATTTAGAAAGGGATTGGAGATATAAGAATGAAAAAAGTAGAAGAAATCCGATGTTTTCTTTTGGACATGGATGGAACCATATATCTTGGTAGTCGAATAATTCCCGGAGCCAAAGAGTTTATTGACTATTTAAAATCATCCAATAGAAAGTTTCTATTCTTTACAAATAATCCCACAAAGGATGCTGAACAGTATCAAAAAAAATTAGAATTACTGGGAATACAAGTTTCAACAGAACATATTTTGACCTCAGGAATGGCTACTATTGAATTCTTAAAAAGGAATACCTCTTACAAAAATCTTTTTACAGTAGCCCCCCCTTCATTCGAAAATGAACTTACTCTCGCCGGGTTTAATCTGGTTCAAGATAATCCAGATGCAGTCCTGATTTCTTTTGATATTACATTGACCTATGAAAAATTGAGGAAGGCGACATATTACCTTTTACAGGGTTTACCTTATATTGCAACAAATCCAGACCTTGTTTGTCCAACAGAAAACGGCCCTATTCCTGATTGCGGTTCCATTGCAAGATTACTTTATGCAAGCACAGGGAGAGAACCCCGTTATATTGGTAAACCCAACCCTGAGATGATAGAAATGGCTTTGAAAATTTTAAATATGGAGCCCCAATATACTGCCATGGTTGGTGACCGTTTATATACAGATATGGAAATGGCATATCGTGCAGGAGTAACATCTATTCTTGTTTTGTCCGGTGAAACAACACATGAACAGTTAAACCAGATAGAAAGAAAACCCGACTTCATCTTCCCCTCTATAAAAGAATTGCATTTCGCAATAAGGCATTAAACATTTATTATTTTTTTTAGATTCATCGTGTTAATTTTTAACCCCAAAGAAAAGAAATGAAATGCAAAAAATATAATTTGAAACTAAAAGTTTTCAGTATTTTCACATAATAAAAAAGATAAAATAAATATTGTGTTATTTAATAATTTTACATCCTTTTTTCACCAAATATAATTACTAATTATTTCGGGAATAGAGAATATGTCTATTGAAAATATTTATTTTACTATATAAATTACATTAGAATAATAACTTAAGTTATTCCTTATTGAATAAGGTTTCTCTTTTGGCACAATTTGTGATTAACTAAATATAGAAAGAAGAATTTACATGGGATTTAACAAAACGCTGTCAATTGTAATGATACCTATAATTTTATCTTTCTCTGCAAATTTTGTTTTCTCCGATGATGGAAAGGAAAATTGGACACAGAGAGAGACAGAATTAATACAAAGAATAGAGTCTCTTGAAAAAAAGGTTCAAGAATTAGAAGTATTATTAAAAGGGAAAGAACAAACAACATCCACTGCAACTACCTCTGAAAATGTGTCTACAAAAGAAAATGTCTCTGTGAGTAAACCTGAAGTTAAAAAAGAAGATAAATCCTCTACCGAATTAGTCCCGCAGTGGAAGGACCGATTATCCTTCAAGAGTCAGGATGGTTCCTTTGAATTACAGGTAGGAGGGAGAGTTCAATTGGATTGGGTTTTTTTTGATAATGATGGGGATTTAGTTTCTGTTTTTGGAGAAGAAGATGATGGCACACAATTCCGAAGAGCAAAAATAGATATTTCGGGAAAGATATACGATTCCGTTTTGTATCGAATGGAATTTGATTTTGCCGGGGATAAAGACATGGAAGGTCGAGCCAAGTTTACAAACACATATATAGGTCTTTCGGATATTCCATATATAGGTAATATTCAAGTAGGGCATTTCCGTGAGCCTTTTGGAATGGAACGATTGACAAGCTCAAATTATAATACCTTTATGGAACGAGGTTTTAATGATGTTTTTAATCCAAAGCGGAATGTCGGAATAATGCTATTTAATTCCCACTTGCAAAATAGACTTATATGGCAGGCAGGCATATTCAAAGAGACAGATGATTTCCCTTCGGATAATGATAGTGATGATGACCAGGGATATGCAGTTACCGGTCGTATAGTCGGTATTCCATGGTATGAAGATAAAGGGAGAAAACTTCTACATCTGGGTTTAGCCTATAGCCACCGTAATCCTGATGGTGCTCCATTCCGCTATAAAGCAAATCCTGAATGTGCCCTTGCTTTTTCATATTTAGATACAGACCGATATGCAGGCTTCCGAATTGCAGACGCAGTGGCAGATGATGTTGATTTGATAGGCTCAGAATTATTATGGATATATGGACCTTTCTCCATTCAAGCAGAACAGGCACTATCCTGTGTAGATACAAACTTCGGAGGTACAAGAGAATTTCAAGGAGGATACATTTACACAAGTTATTTTTTTACGGGAGAAAATCGAACATATAACAATAAAATGGGAACTCTAAGCAGAATTAAACCTAAAAATAATTTTTCACCAAAAACAGGTTCATGGGGAGCATGGGAATTGGGGTTACGCTATTCTTGGATAGATTTGGATAGTGGAATGATTCGTGGTGGAAAAGAACAGGATTGGACATTGGGGCTAAACTGGTATTTAAATCCCAATACGAGGGTATTTTTGAATTATACTCTGGCAAATATTGAGCATGACCTTTATAATGGTAATTTAGGAATTTTACAAACACGATTCCAGATAGATTTTTAATTTATATAGAACCAAAAAGGAGTAAGATATGAAACATATTCAAACAACAACCCATTTAAAAATTGCCCCTCAGCAGGCAGATTCAACACTTGAAAAACAACAACAAATAGAAGTGTGGAATAATGGGATTAAAATGTTAGGCTCTCTATTTGACTTGATTGTAAAAATCCTGGATAAGGTAAAAAATAGTTCTGATTAAAATATAAATATTATGTTTTTATATTTTGTATATTACTTCTCTACAAATACCTGATTATCTTTTATTCATGAATTATAGAAAGAAAAAATAAAGTGAAACAGATACAATTTTATTTATAAGATAAAATGAGATAAAAAGAGAAGGAAATTAATTACAAAATTAAATCTATTAAACATTCTTTTCTTTTACAATATATAAGGAGATATAATAACCTTTCTTAAATGTTTTATCTTTTCTAAATACCTATGGTCGGGGTGAGTGGATTTGAACCACCGGCCTCTTGGTCCCGAACCAAGCGCTCTAAACCGGACTGAGCTACACCCCGATAATTATTTGATAAATAAAAAACCCCCCTATCCCCTTATCAGATTAAATTTATTATTTTAGTATTCTGTAATACGATGATTAATAACGAGCAACGGTAATATCTGCTCCACCTGCAGCAGAACCACCACCACTAAGTCCTGCAATACCACCAGTGCCACCAGCACCACCAGCAAGACCTCTTACCTGCCTCACCTGTGTCTGCTGTGTGGAGGACGTTCCGTCGGCAAATGCAACCATACTGCAGAGGGCTAACAGAACTACGAGTGTTAATGCTACTAATTTTTTCACTGTTTGTCTCCTTGTTGTTAGAGATATTTGTTGTTATTCAATTATACCTGCGTATTTAACTATTAATATATTACCACATTTAAAACCTAATGTCAAGTCATTTTTGGGGGATATGATTATTTTTTTTACCATATCCCCAAAAGGAATTTAATGATTATGCAACAGGTTCAAAACCTTCTCTATAATGTTCGCGTTTAACCAGTTTGTTAGCTTCTTCATCTTTAAATGTCAGCGTTTTCGGGTCAAATTCTAAAGAACGTCCCACACGATATGCAACATTACCCAGATGACAATGCACACATGAAATATGAGCATCATACGGAGTGACTGGCAAATCTTCTTCCTTACGAGAACGAATAGCACGGAAGAAACGGTCCCATTTATCTAAATCTTCGGGTAACGGGTCATTCACAGGAATGGGCTTATTCTTATAATCAAAGAAACCTTTTCTACGAACATAGTACCCGTCTGTCCCGAAGAAACTATTTCCACAATCACCGCCATCGGCTTCCTGGAATGAACCTAAATTACGGACTTCAAATGTAATCATAGAACCGTCTTCATAAGTAAATGATGTTGCCTGAGTATTAGGTGTTTGTCCATCATCGTCCCAGCCGTATCTTCCACCTGTGCTATATACTTTAACGGGCAATCCTCGATTATGTCCCCAGCAGGCTATATCCATTTCATGCACACCCTGATTTCCAATTTCACCATTTCCATATTCCCAGAACCAGTGCCAATCATAATGCACATATAAACCGGGCTTATCTTTTCGGTCTTTGTTTTTCATAAAGGGATGGTCAGGAGATGTCCCCTGCCATAATGTCCAATTTAGATAGTCCGGTGGTGTTCCTGGCTCACCATGACCTATCGCAAAACGATTTCCATTCTTATACACATATCCACGGGAATGCATGATTTTACCAATAAAACCTTTATGGATTAATCCAATGTCGCGAATTAATGTGTTATCGGAACGGCTTTGTGTCCCATGTTGAACAATGCGATTATATTTTTTAGATGCTTCTACCAATTGTGTGCCTTCCCAGATATTGTGCGATAACGGTTTTTCTACATATACATCTTTACCCGCTTTGCATCCTGTAACTGTAATCAATGTATGTGTATGATTGGGTGTTGCAATGGTGATAGCGTGTACATTCGGGTCTTGGACCGCTTCCCGAAAATCTTCATAAGCCTTCGGAGTTTTGCCCTGTTTAGAGCCCACCATCTTAACCATCCGTTCCAGTACTCGTTTATCAACATCACATAAAGCTACTATTTCTGCTTCATTTGATTTTTCTAAAATGTCTTTAATATGATTTCCACCTTGTCCATTAAATCCGATAGTACAAATTCCAATACGGTCATTGGCTCCGAAAACTTTTCCTGCAGCCATAGTTCCTGCAACTAATACCGCGGTGCTTTTCAAGAAACTTCTTCTTGATAAATGTGTCATTGTAAAATCTCCTTATTATTTTAGGTTCAAAAAAAATATGTTTATCTATTATACTAAATAAAAAAGACCATTTTCATTCGTTCTGGTTTCGTTTTTATTGGGGTTGGAAAAATAAAAATACGGTTTCTCCACTACCCAAAGATAGAAGAAGTGTTTCCCGTTCAAACCATTTTTGTTCAGGTTGAAATAAATTTTCAATGTTCAAAAATTGGTTGAATTGTAAGATACGGTCTCCAATTCCTTTGGTATGTAGAACCAGCATATTTGTTCCAACCAGAAGTGTATCCTGTGTCGCAACACTTCCTTCTGCAATAGCAGTAGGCACCTCTAAAATAGAAAGAATTTCACGCATAGCAAGGTGATTTACGGTAGGTTCTGCATAAAAAACAGATACCCACTTATCATTTATGGTTTTAACTGCAATACTGGGTTTACCGTTTGATTGGTATCGAGCAATTACATCTGCATTTTCATCTTCGATATAAAATAATGGCGAAACAGATATAGGTTCACCAAAAGCGTCTCCTTTATTTATCCATCTCCCTTCCAGTTCTAAAACAGAACCTGCAGATATATCTGTGTCAAATAGTTTTGCGTCAATTTGTGTTAACTGGCGAACAAGTTCTGCATTATCGGTATCTATTCCCCATGTAGGCAGGTAATACCATATTACTATGGATTTATCTGTTTCAAAAATACGATGTAAAGTTTGAATTTCTTTTTCCGTTGGTGGATAAAGATTGAAAATAAAATAAATCAGTTTTTTTGGAATACGTTCATCAAGTAAATCTTGCATGAGATAAAATTCTATGGGCAAACCCACTTTCAAAAGTTGGTCACGAACATTAGCGATACTTGACGAGTAGAATTCAATCCCTTTTGGGCTAAGCAGGTGCATTGCCCGCTCATCAATAATCATAGCCAGAGGTTCCCAGAGAATATTTTCTGACGGAACTACAGGAGGATATTCTGTTTGCACTTCCTCGGTGTTGAACTTTCCTACCTGCAAACGGGGTAGTATATGGTCTTCCGTTATTGCATTTTCATTAGGGACTCCATGTATCTTTCGGGGTTGAAGTCGCAGTTTTTGCAATTTACCCTCCTGAGTTAGAATTCGAGTTGAAATTTGTATCATTTTTTCAAACAAATCCCATTGTTCTACATCCAAAAGCCACCCCTTCCCTTCCGGGTCTGTCCATATCAAACCAGCATTATGAACAAGAGCCAACCCCATATTTCGTTTTTGAACCGCAAAAATATTTTCTGCCCGCACTCCTTTTACCCGTACTATTTGTCGAGTTGAAGCATCAAAGGAAATACCGGTTCGGGTATCATCAAAAAGTAAGACATCTTTCCCATGAAGAGATAAAGTTTCTATTGTCCCTGAGGGTCCTCCCGATTCACCCAATCCCCGATTTATGTAAGATATGGGAAGAATAAAGCCATCTACATCACTTTCTACTATTGAATCTAATGAAAATTGCCCTGTTGCTGTATCTGCTGTCTCCATATTCAGCCCATACGGAATATAAATCTTTGCTTTTGTATCCTGAAGTAACTGCCTTAATGTCATGGCACAGAAACCAATACTATTTGCCAGACTCTCATTGAAAAAACGACGGTAGTTTATTAAAATACGATGTTCCACAGGATTTAAGTAGTTGGAGGATGTCCCGGTTTCTTTGTGCAATCCATCAAGAATAAGTGAAGGTTCAAGTGTATCCGCTCCGAATAATTGAATACGCTCTTCTGCTGAGGGATAATGATTTTGTATCCACTTATTAAAATTTGTTAGAGAAAACTCCGACTCGTCCAATCCCGGCGAAATCCACCAGCGATTCTTTAGAAATCCTAAAATATATCCACCTACCTGTCCACCAATTTTGGAAGAGCGAAGACTACTTATTAACAAAACAAAAGATTCTTCAATTGCTTTTTTCCACGATGGAGCATTAAAACAAGCATAAGGTTGAATCTCTCCATTAACTATCATATTGGCGGATTTCTTACCTGAAAACCAGAAATTAGGAGGATTCAGGTCCAGATAAATCCAATACTTCCCATGAGGGTCAACATCATTAATACATTGAAGAATACGAAACAATTCCGGTAAATCATCCGAACCCCTCCATGGAAATGGAACATCGATAATATAATTAACAATTCCTGCTTCCTTTGCATGCATAAACTCTTTTTGAGCGACTTCGCTACAAGGCTCTCCGCCCACATATATAAAAAAAGGAGGAGTCTCCTCTTTATTTTGCTCTTTTTCTTTCATTGCTTCTTTGGGTGGAACTGGTGGTAATGGTTTCGTTATCAAATCATGGAGCGAATATTTCCCCGCGATTGAACCAAACCACCATGAAACACCGATTACGATGATAAGAATAAAAAAAAGGAAAAAATTCCGCCAGAAGAGATTTTTCAAAGTCTGTGATTTTTTATTTTCTTTCAGCATTACCTTATATCCTTATTCATTTTCATATATCTTGTAATATTATAAAAATCTATAAAGGAAGTAAATTTTCAAACTGGAACCAACCTCCTATATCATAAGGCTCCCCCGTTTGTTCCATTTCCAATATATGTTTTGCTTCAAATATTATTATCCCTGCAGGCAACTCAAAAGAATATTTTTTTAATTCTGTTGTTCTAATATTGCCTACGAGTTCCCCATTATACTTTATATCAATTTGAATCTCAGTTTTTTCTGGAGTAATATTCCCACATATAAAAGAAAAAGCCCCTCCTCTATGTTTTAGTTCTGCATACTTGCTCATGGGAAAAAATTTTTCCCCAGAGATAGAAACGGGTTTATACCAGCCTTTTACAGGAAGTTCAATCTCTGGACAAAACAAGATTTTTTTCTGTATCAAATGCCAATAAGGAGGCAAATTGCTATATTCCTGAGTTTTGATTGTTTTTGCCTTTCTATATCTCCTTGCTTCAGGGATATATCGAACTGCTTCAATCCATGACTGAATATGTTTTTGTATTCGCCAGAATTCTGTTTTTCGAATAGCATTTCCTATAGATTTTATTTCTCCCCATTTTGTCCATAACAATATACTAAAAATTTTACTAATAGGAAAATTTCGTTCCATAAGGTAAAAGCGATTTCGAGTATTCAAAAAATACTTATGTTTTCCCTTGTCGGGTGAACTTTCCCATGTAGCACTGAACTTATGCCGGACAATAGCGTTTGGGCAGGTCAATATTCGATAGCCCGCATCCCAGATACGTAGACACAAATCCAGGTCATCAAGGTAAATCGAGAATTCCTCAGGTAAATATCCCGTTTGTATTAACACATCTGACCTTAACCACATTGCACCACCACAAATACCGATGACTTCTTCTATATTATCCCATCGTTCATTATTTACGCGACCCAAGCCACGGTCCCATGCAGAGCCTATGATAGAACATTCCAATCCTATCGAGTTTAAAAGCCAGGGCTGGCTATAAAGAAGCATTTTGGGAGCCAGCCCACCAATATGCGGGTTCGCCTCAGACATTTCAATTAGATTTTCTATACAATTCTGCTCTACTTTTGTGTCATTATTCAGTAGAAAAATATATTTTGCCCTCTTCTCAATAGATTTTATAATTCCCCGATTATTTCCTCCTGCCCAGCCATAGTTTTTATCCAGACATTCCGTAACTACACGCGGGTCATTACCGAACTGTTCCTGCACAAAAGATACGGATTCATCCGTACTGGCATTATCTAAAAGGACAAATTCTACATCCTCGCGTTGACACCCCTTTATCAGGGACGAAAAACATTCTTCCAGATGTTCCATTCCATTCCAATTTAATACCAGAACACGCACCAATGGGTTATTCATATACTTACTTATTTCATTCAAAATTTGTTTGTAATTATACAGATTATACAGAAATATAAAAAGAAAAAATTTGAATACAAATTGATCGAATACTTTTTAAGAAATTACTCTTTCTATTGCAGATTTTAGTGTTTTTTCGGATAGGGGAATGACATGTGAAGCATAGGGTTCATAACCCCCTTCTTTGAACGATTTCTCTGTGCAAATATAGGACGGTCCACAATCTCCATAACCTGCCACAAGAACATGATGTTTTTCAGCACATTGTTGGGCGTATAATTGAAAATCCACCATGGGTTCACCGGGTAAACTTAAAATTGACACATTACCAAAATGCAGACAGGCAATAGGTATCGGTTGTGATGAACGATTTTTCCATGCTAACTCCATTGCAGAATCTATCCGAACATGGGGTTTTTGCGCTCCATCATTCATTAATTGTTCCAAATATTCTCTACTATGATGTTTTTCATCAGAAGGTTTTAGGAAAACAGAAGTAACTTGGAGATTTGGTTCTGTAATAATATCCTTTTGTAATGACTGTATCGATTTCTGCATACCTTCTAACATTCGCTGGTATAAATGGTGGCGTGCTTCCGTAGAACCATCGTTATATTTACCACAGGCAACATCACCACCACAGCCTGTAAAGTAAATATGAGGGATTCCTTCTGTCTGTTCCATTTCTTCACGAGCCATGCCCGGAAAATCATAACTGGCTCGTGGGTCCCAATAAAAACTCTGTGGATGTGTAGCGTAATAATGTAATCGAGCAATAGGTTTGCCCCCCTTTGATGTAAAACTTAAAGTCCGTAAAAAGGGGTCTATTAATCCTTCTTCCGCTTCAATGAGTTTTGGGTCTTTACATGAACTGGAACGAGTGGCTATTTTACCATCGGGCATGATAACACGGCGATTGGATGCGACTTTTTCTATTTTTGCTTTACCCATTTCCAACGAATTACATGGAGTTAATTGTGACAAGGCGTTTTCAACAGATTGAAGAATTCTTTTAAAAATGTCCTCGAAAACTTCATTTTTAGGGCAAGGTGGTGGATTTGGAATTGTACTAATAATATCAAAGGCAGATTCATCACACATCGGAGCAGTATGTTGATGAACCGTGTGAATAAAAACAGCATGCGGTTCTGTTTTGACCGTATTTGCAATTAATTCGCATAAACGATAATATGAACGATTTGTAATTTCACACCAATCAATTGCACACAATACATATCTTTGTTTTTCCGATTCAATAATTATTCCTTTTGCAAGCAAAGGATGTTCAATTGTATCCAGAGGCTTATAACTGGGATACCACGGTGTCCCCAATGGTAGAGTAGCATCACATTTGAACGGGGCAATATGTAAAGAAACATTTGCGGATGCTTTTTTCATCAATGTCCCGGAGAGAAAAGATAACATCCCTGCAGTTTGTACTTGTAGAAACCTGCGACGCTTCATGACATAATTCCTCTAAATGTTCTTTGTGTGTTTATAAAATGTCTAAAATTTCATCTATATGTTTTTCCCCGCAAATGTTCCTAAGAAAGTACCTGTTGAATAGTTTCTTTAAGTTTCCATTCGGTAGATGGTGGAGAACCTGATGCAGAAGGTTCATATCCTCCCTGTTTGAAAGATTCTTCCGTGCATATATATGAAGGTCCACAATCTCCATACGCCCCTACAAGTACAGTGCGGTTGGGTGTGCATTTCTGAGCAAAGAGTTGAAATTCAATCATAGGTTCCCCCGGCAGATGCAGTATAGACACATTCCCGATATGTAAAGCACTAATGGGAATAGGTATTGTATCAGCACGGCTTTGCCATGCAATTTCCATGGCAGAACCAATTCGATAATTCGGCTCTTTTGTCGTATCATTCAAATTCTTTTCCAGATTCTCCTTCGAATATTCTCCCTCAGTTCTATGCCCAAATATTAAGGGTATTGTTTTTAATGTAATTTTAGGTACAGGGTCTTTTTGTAATGACTGGACAGAACTTTGCATTGCGGAAAGCATTCGTTGATATAATTGCTCCCGTGCTTGAGGTGTCCCATCGTTATATTTCCCCGCGGCGATATCTCCGGCACAGCCTGTAAAATAAATATGCGGAACACCTTCATCTGATTCCATTTTCTCCCGTGCCATACCCGGAAAATCATAACTGGCTCGTGTATCCCCATAAAAACTCTGCGGATGTGTAGCATAAAAGTGCAATCTCGCGATGGGTTTCCCCTTAGTTGATTTAAAACTCAAAGTCCGTAGATACGGGTCAATTAGTCCTTCGGGTGCTTCAATTAACTTTGGGTCTTTACAGGAACTAAAACGGGTAAGACAGGTACCATCCGGCTGAAGTATCCGCCGACTGGACGCAACCTTTTCCACTTTGGCTGAGCCAATCTCCATCGTATCGCATGGTTCTAATAAAGATATTGCTTTCTCCACTGCTTGAACGATATTTTCAAATGATGGTTCAAAGGCTTCTTTCGCGGGGAAAGGAGGTGGATTTTCTATCTTTGCAAGAATTTCATATATGTTATTATTACTCATCGGTGCGGTGTGTTGATGAACCGTCTGCACAAATACAGCATTTGGGTCTGTTTTTACTGCATTTGCAATCATTTCTCGAAGTCTGTAATAAGAATCATTAATTATCTCGCACCAATCAATTGCACAAAGAACATATCGGTTTTGATGGTCTTCAATAATAATGCCCTTTGCGAGTAAGGGATGCTCAATTTTGTCTAAGGGTTTATAACTTGGATACCATGGCGTTCCTAATGGAGGGGTTGCATCAGCCTTAAAGGGTGCTATTCGAATTTCCGTATTTGCATAGCACTTTCTCATAATTCCCCATGTCGCTAATGATAAAACCATTAATCCATTCGATTTTAAAAAATCCCTACGGTTCATATTCAAACTTCTTCTCATTATAAATATTAAAAAATTATAGCAAAAAAGACCTCGCCCAAAGAACATATATTTTATTTGGGGCATTTATCAGGATATATTCATCAGAATAAGCATTATTTTTCGTGTTTTAAAAAATCACCCGTACTCTATTCATTAACCCGTTGTATATATACGGTTTACATATTTTAAACTATGTCTCTGAAGAATTTGTATCGTTATCTTTCTGAACAATAATCAAAAAATCGTTATAACTGGGACCATTATTCGGTGTAATAGAAACCACTTTCCAGCCCTGACGAAGTAGATATTCAAGGTCATTTTTTCCTGTCCCATTTGATTGGATAATCACTGCTTTTTGCATATTATTTTGCCCTCAATCAATTTATGTTTATTGGTTATTATGTATCTTTTAAGCATACATAAAATATCAAAATGGATTTAATTCTGGCAAATGAGACTATGTGTATAAATTAAGAATTAAAATATGTCCTGACACATTCGAGAATTTGTTCACATGTTGGCTGATTGGGAGCAGTAGGTTTCCCAAGAGATGCGTATGTCCATATTGAGCCACATACTGCAAATAGCGTTCTTGAAAGTAATGCGGTATTACCCATCGTCATTAATGATAAAGTAACAGATTGCTCTCGTCTTTGAAGTTCCATCAGAGGAACTATTTGAAGAGGGTCGTCTGTGTAAACGGCTATCTTTACAACATCTGCACCCAATTTTTTGCCTTTCTGCACCAAATCTTCTAAAAATTTCAATGATGGAACCGTTGAAAAGTTATGATAGGATGCAATAATAATTTTGTTCAGCGATTTTGCTTCTTGAATAAGACTTTTCATATTTAATAATTCACGAATTTCTATATCCACAGCAAAGGTATAAGGTAAATACTTTAGATATAAATTCTCTTTCTCTTTCATTTTCCCGCTAAATTTCCCACCTTCTTTTGCAGAACGAACTGTGAAAATAAGATTCTTGTCTTTAAGGACAGATATATTTTTATTTACTGTAATTTCCATTTTTCCCATGTATTTCTCATAGAACAAGTCCAACCTTAATTCATAAGCCATTACATTTTGTTTTTCCGCTAATTGTTTATCTTTCTCTGAAAATCCTGAAGATGAACAGGCAACCAAACGAGGAATTGAATATTTTTTCATTAAATTGGATAATAAAGGATGTAACATATCTTTTTTCTTTCTCTGAAAAATTCTATTCTTATGTAAATCATTTTAAATAATCCAAATAAAATGTGTATATTATACATGTAAAAGTTCAAGTAAATTATAAAATAATAAATCCAACCTATTAAATTAAGGAGATGGAACCGTGGGAATTGATACTTTGTTATATGTGCGATTGAGTGCCATGATGTTTCTTGAATTTGCCGTTTGGGGAGCATGGGCACCCGTGTTAGCATCCTACCTGATTAATGACTTGAAACTGTCTGGCAAACAAACGGGCTGGATATATGCAACTCTGTGGCTTGCATGTATTATCTCCCCATTTTTAGGTGGGCAGATTGCAGACCGCTACCTTGCCACAGAGTATTTCCTGGGTGGAGTTCATCTTATCGGCGGTATCTGCCTGTTATATGCCGCCTATCAACGGAAGTTTATTCCCTTGTTTATTTTAATGTTTATCTATTCATTACTTTATGCACCTACTTTAGCACTGGTAAATTCCCTCATGTTCAGTAACATTACCAATCCGGATGCAGTGGCTCCCCGAATTCGTGTTTGGGGAACTATTGGCTGGATTGCTGCGGGCTGGCTATTGACTGTCATGCGAAATGTAGGAAATCCGGAGAATAATAAAAAATATTCTGACTGCCTGTTGATTGCAGGAATTATGTCTGTTATTTTAGGTTTATATTGCTTTACCTTACCTCATACCCCACCGCCGGACAAACCGGGAAATCCTTTAGCGTTCTTGGAAGCCTTTCAATTGATGAAGGAACCTTATTTCCTTGTTTTCTTAATTATCTCCTTCATCGTTACCACAGAATTACAATTCTATTATGTTCCTACTGCACCATTCTTACAGGACATCGGTGTTCGTAGTTCCAATGTGCCTGCCATTATGACAATAGCCCAGATTGCAGAAATTCTCGGCATGGCGGTATTACTACCACTGGCAATGGCAAAATTAGGGATTCAGTGGGTTCTGGTTATTGGGGTAATTGCCTGGCCCCTGCGTTATGTCATTTTTGCGATGATGAAGCCTGTATGGCTGGTTATTGCTTCTCTATCATTTCATGGAATTGGATATACCTTCTTCTTCTTTGCAGGTCAAATGTTCGTGGATAAGGTAGCCCCACCGGATATTCGTGCCTCTGCTCAGGCTCTTATTGCAGTTGCAACATTAGGTTTGGGTAATTTCATAGGCACACAGTTTACAGGAATTATTTTGGATTTCTTCAAAGATGATGATGGAAATTTCAAATGGCGACCGATTTTCCTGATACCATGTGTATTAACAGTTGCTTGTGCAATTGCTTTCTTACTTTTCTTCCATCCTCCCGCAGTCGTAGGAGCAGGAAATTAATAAGTTAAGTTATAAAACAAAGTAGCACAGGACCAAAACCTATATCATAGGCAAAATCCCTGTGCTACTTCTCTTTTTATCTTCAAATCCAATCCCGTTTGCTTTCCCATTACATAAATTTAGTTAACATCCTGTGCGAAAAATTAAGAAAATGTTCTATTGAGTTAATGAGTATTGAAAATAATAATTTATAATTTAATATATTTTTTCACATAGGTAATCGGTGTCCTTTTCATAATACCTCCCCCTTCCTTTTTATTTGTGGCTTATGTTGTAATTGCCAAGTTATGTTAGTTTAAATTAAAGGTTTTTCGAGTATAAATGGCATTACTTCGGAAGGGTTTCCACCACTCAACAGTATTGGGTTCGGCAATCATATAATCGGGTCGTGGGGGTATCTCTATTCCTGCGATAGGGGGTATTACATAACTTTTTTCAATAACCTGAAGAGACAAGGGTTGTTGAGGTTTTAACCTCCATTCTACAGTAAGTCCATTTTCTCCGGGAAAACCGCGATAATTGAAATGCCAATCCTGAATAATTTTCCCCTCTGAATTCTCAAAGTCGTTTCCGTTTACTTTTGCTGACAAGACTTCCATTTTTCCCATTAATGTAAGATGCATCTCAGCGGATTTTCTCAATGAAACTACAGAAATCTTGATGTGTCGGATGTCCCCCTCTGTTTTATCTTCCGATATTGATAAAAGAGGTTGTGGATAACTTGCAACAGGTGCCTCAGCAAAGCGGACTATAATATTATCCCCTGTAAACGGTTCCGGTTTTTTTAATTGTACATCCTTCTTGAAAAACTGTTCTGTCCATTCATCTAATTCAGAGTCTCTTGTCATCCACCATGCCTTACCTGTGTCCCAATCCAATCCATAACATAAATGATTCACTTTAGGCGTTTCTTTTGTAAATTTGAAAAATAACATGGGATATGCATAGATAAGAAGTCCCGCAACGAATAAAATCATTCCCCAACGATAGCAGGTTTTCTTATTCTGAACAAAGTTTTGTACAATTCCCACAGGTAGATAGAAAATAAGAATAAGAAATATCATCAATATGGGAATGAATATAGGAGTAAGAGTTTGGACCCCCAGAATCAGAAAAGGAGTAACAAAATATATAGTTACAAGTGTAGGTATTAATGTCCAGAAAGAGAGCCAGATAAAACTTCGTTGCCATTTCTGAGGAATGTAGGGGATACAAGAGATAATCCCACAAGTACTTCCTATAAGCAATATCCACACAGGGATATAACTTGCCGTAGGTGCCTCTATAGTGGAATATATAGCCAAACCGAGCCACGGTAACAATGCGGATGCAAAAAATACATGGGGGTCAAACCGAGCAAAAATGATTGGTAGAAAGATAAGAAATAACCC
Organism: Candidatus Hydrogenedens sp.; assembly: GCA_049968235.1. Classification (GTDB taxonomy): domain Bacteria; phylum Hydrogenedentota; class Hydrogenedentia; order Hydrogenedentales; family Hydrogenedentaceae; genus Hydrogenedens. The sequence continues at coordinate 5,781 of JBMFRC010000001.1, read as the reverse complement.
CGATGTAGTTAATAGACCCATAACGAAGTAAGTAAGTTCATAATAAACTATGTAATGCTTATATATAAGAAAAGTTAATCCTACCAAACCACCAAGCACAGTAAATATTAACAACGTGTGAACTACATTTCGTACAAAATTTATAATAACATCTCGAATGTGGATTCCCCAGAACAAACGAATTGAAAAGAGCATAACAATATAAAGGAAGATCGCTAAAAATAATAGGGGTAATACCCATTTTTCTGAGTAGGTTATCAATCGGTTACCGGGTAACGGAAAATAGGTACTGTTATTAATAGGTTCTTCAAAAGGATAGCCAATAGTTAAATGAGATAAATCAAGATTGCCAAAATGTTTTACCAAAGGTAAAGCATATTCCCCATGATGCTGTAAAGAACGAAGAGAAATGTGTGCAATGTTATCGTTAGGGGTGTGATAATAACGGATACCTCCGACAAAAGCAAAATCGAATCCCGGTACTCCTTTAGGTTTGAGTACATAATAATCAGTACTTGTCGGCATTTTCCCCGCAACTTCAAACATCATCGAACTGGCGCGCGGGTAAGGAACTACTTTGGCAAATTCTTTTATAAGCCAGGAATTGTTATTACTCATCTGAAACATCATAGATGGACCATAATGTCCCCGTGCTTCGAAATTTAAACATAGACCCACTGTTTCAAAAAGAGGATGTTTTAAAAAAGCACGCGGTCCTAAAAGTCCAGCCTCCTCTCCATCGGTAAAAAGGAAAATCACATCGTTTTTTAATGGTGCACTGTGTAGCAAGGCACGTAGGGTTTCATACATTGTTGCAACAGCAGAACCATCATCAGCACAACCTACCCCATAAGGTGTAGAGTCATAATGTCCCATGAGTAGGATAGAGCGGGTAGGGGCATAACCCGGCAAAACAACCATAATGCTATCTACCCGTTCCATACTATTATATCCGTGTTTTGATGGACGTTTCACATATCCCGTATATACCTCCGGTTCCACACCTAATAACCGAAGTTTCTGAACAAGATATTCACGAACTTTTGCATTTTCCTGAGAACCAAAGGGATGTATCATCGTCGTCGGATATTCCAGAACTTTTATAGCACGCTCTGCTGAAAACTTATCCGATGGGGCATCGACAGGAACCACAGGAGGAGACCAACAATCATAAATAGAATAAAAACCCCAGAGTAAAAGAATAAATATTCCGACAATTGTAAAAGGTTTAATATTACCTTTGGAAAAAATTTGTGCCATTTTCTTCCCTTTAATTCATTGTTTGAAAATTCAGAGAAATCTTCTATTAGGACAGAAAACTCTTCTTTTAAGTTTCATTATTTTAAGGGAATGAAACGATAATAAATATTTTATTTGTTAGAAAAAGTGGACTTCCCTGCAGTTCCTTAGATGCTAACCCAATCTCTACCTATTAGAGTTTATACATGTAATTCAGGTTAATCAAAACATATCTAAATTATCAAAATGAGATTATTCATAATTCCGTTGAAGACCAATAACCACACCTTGGATAGTAACCTGATTTAACGGAACCCGAATAGGTTTCATTTTACGATTGGCAGGTTTCAATTCAACAAACTTTTCTTTGGGATAAAAATGTTTAACAGTAACTTCATCATTAATTAGTGCTACAACGATATCTCCCGAATGAGCACGTTTTTGGGAATCCACAAAAATAATGTCCCCATCGAAAATACCCGCTTCTATCATACTCTCACCGGTTACCCTCAAAGCGAACACCCCATCTGTTCTACGATTTGGATTAAATGGTATCATTTGTTCAATATTCTCTTCTACATAAAAAGGAGAGCCCGCAGAAATGCTCCCTAATAAAGGGACCATTTGATTATCCAACGACTGAAACATCCATTGTGCTCGCGATGTTAATTTTAAACTACGTGCTTTAGATGACCGTTCTACATATCCTTTGCGAATTAATGCACGAATATGTCCCACAACTCCATTTGTAGAACGAATTCGTAGTCGTTCACATATCTCTAAAATAGATGGAGAGTAATGTAATTGTTCCTGAAAATCACGAATACATTCCAGGACCTCTTTCTGCCGATGTGTAAGTTCATTTTTAGACATAGTTTCTGCCCTATCTTTTATTTAATACTGAATATATTTTCACTAATATAATTATAAAAGATATTCCATCAAACTACAAATTCATTATTTGAATACCTTTTCCAATTAATCATTATCGATAGCACACCAACTATCATCTGATAAATATAGTCCCATTGCTTTTATGGTTTCTTCATAAAGATAAATGCATCTTTTAACAAACTCGATTATTTCCATATTATTTTCATTTATATCCCCTATTTCTTTTAATAATTCTATATCCACAGGGTCCTACTAAAATTATTTAACTTTGTTAAACATAATCTACCGGCTTATGGAGAATAAAAACTTTGAAAAAGTATATTTTTATTTACAATTTATTTCTGGATTCATCCATAAGTGATTTAAGGGTCCATGCCCTTTCCCTAGATTGGGGGCTGTTTCGATGGACTTATGGACAAATTGAATGGCTTTTTCTACGGCTATTTCGGTTTCCAATCCACGAGCAAGATAGCAAGCAATAGCAGAAGAGAGCGTGCAACCTGTTCCATGAGTATGGGGAGAATAAACCCGTGGAGATACAAAGCACATTTCCTCATTTTTATATGAAAAAAGGTAGTCTTTTATCTTTTCTCCCTGTCCATGTCCTCCCTTTACCAGAACATACTTAACACCTTTTTCAAGAAGAATATACCCTGCTTGAGTGATAGCATCTTTATCTTCAGGCTCAATACCGGTAAGTTCTTTTAATTCAGGCAAATTGGGGGTGATTAACCATGCATGGGGAATAAGTAATTCCAATAGGGAAGAGATGGCTTCTTGGTGGAGTAAAAGGTCTCCACTTTTAGCAACAAGAACCGGGTCGATAACAAGATAAGGTTGGGGATAAATTTCCAATACTTCGTGCACCACGGTAATTATTTCTGTCCCCCAGAGCATACCTGTTTTAATAGCATCCACACCTATATCGGATAATACAACCTCAATTTGTTTTTTGACAATATCAGGGGGGATAGGATGAACCGCATAAACTCCCAGAGTATTCTGTGCGGTAATAGCAGTGATTGCACTCATTCCATAGCAATTTAAAGCGCACATCGTTTTTATATCCGCTTGAATTCCTGCTCCTCCTCCGGAATCACTTCCAGCAATGGTCAATACTCTGGGTAATTTTCTCATCGCAACCATTCCAAAATCCTTTCCTTAAAGTAAAAAAAATAAGATACGCTTCCTTTTAATTTACCACAAGAATCCCCGCAATACATGCAGTTGAAAAACAAGCAAAAGTGCCTGCGATGAAGGCTTGAACACTCATCATAGCAATTTCTGCTCGCCTGCTTGGAGCCAGAGAAGATATACCCCCAATCATAATCCCAATACTTCCCGGATTTGCAAAACCGCAAAGTGCATAGGTTGCAATCGTAAGGGACCGACTATCTATTTGATGTTCTGCAATTAATGTCTGGAATTTTTGGTATGCCAAAAATTCATTGAAAATCGATTTGATGGCTAATAATTCAGAGAATACATATACATCCTTAGGTTGCACCCCCATTAAATATGCAAATGGAAGAAATATATAACTTAAAAGACTGCTCAATGTTTTTCCTGTAACCGTGATTGTAAGGGTATCAAAAAGGTGAATAAGCCCTACAAATACAAGTAATAATGCACCAACATTTAAAGCCATCGTTAATCCCAAACTGGCTCCTTGCGAAACTGCATCGAAAATATTTTGAGTTCCAATCGGTATATCCACAGACTTTATATCCGTTGTTCGGGGTATCCCCGTTTCAGGAACGAGTATTTTAGCAAAAGCAATAGCGGAAGGAGCACTCATCAAAGATGCTGTGATTAAATGACCCGGCTCTGCACCGAAATTTGCATATGCCACCATAACACTCACTGCAATAGTTGCCAAAAACGCAGTCATAATTGTAAACAATTCAGAACGCGTCATATCTTCAATATAACCTCGAACTGCACTCATAGATTCGATCCCCAGAAAGACAAGCAAGCCTGTCGTAAAAGTCTCCGCCCCTGATGTTTTCATAGATTTTTGCATAATCCATGCCAATCCTTTAACTACTTTTTGAATAATTTTTAAGTGTTGCAAAATGGCTGAACAGGCAGACACAAAAATTATGATGGGAAGCACCTTAAATGCTACTACTGCACTTACCACGAATGGCTCCATAGGTGTTAGTTGTCCCTCTGAGTTTTGCACCAGAGCATGGTCTAAAATAAAAAAATCTGTCAAATTACCAAATAAAAATTTTGCTCCCGCAGTGCTCGATTCGGAAATTAAATCAAATCCCTTTTTTATCCATTCAAAGAAATGAATACCTATCTTCGGCGAAATAAGGGGAAGCAAAGAATGCCCCAGCAAACTGTTTATTGTATGGATAATCATATTCGGTATCCATACAATCCAATCCGCACGAAGTAAAAACAAAGCAAAGAAAAACTGAAGTCCAATCCCCCAGAAAACAACATTCCATTTTATATTTTTTCGATTCTCACTCAATAAAAAAGCAATGAAAAAGAATAATACTAATCCCAATAAACTAACGAAACGAAGATACATGCTCTTTACCCGAAAAATAATTATGAGTTTATATACCTTTCAACTACATATAAATTTTGTGCTTTATCCAATGCAGATAAAAATTCATTAAGTTTCTTTGTACCAATAAGTATTCTATAATCACCTTTTCTAAGTTCAATACATTCATTTCCGCTAACTGTATATGCCCACTTTTTATAACTCCAGCGAATTCCCCAACCTCCAAATTCTATAAGCGGTTTATATTTTCGCCCCAATATTTCATCCAATTTCTCCCACGATACTTTACGATATTTTCTATGGAAAGGAAAATAAATAAAGTAAATCCCATCTCGATATACCCGCGTTTCAATTCGAGTTAAAAGAAATAAAGCAATAATACAAAACATCACAAAACAAACCCAGAGAGTAGTAAAGATAAGACCTGAATTGGACATGGGTTTATTTCCCAACGGTTGGTTGAGGAATAATTGGTAATAAAAAGCAATGCCTATCCATACAAATTGTATCCCAAAAACTATGATTAAAAGAGCCCATATCCATAACTGCACAAATTTCTGAGTCTCAATAAATAACAATTCACTATTCTGAGGCAATTGAGAAACCTTTACTTTTTCAAACTGAATACTCATCTATTATAATCCTATTATAATCCTATTATAATCCACCTTAATATCATTACCTTTATTATAAGACAAATTTAAATCAAGAAGATAAAAACATCATTCTTCCCCAGCCATCATATCAAAACAATCCGATATGTCCGAAATTCCTCCCTTGCCTGCCACTGCTGAAAAATAGATAGAAAGTCCTGCCAGACAAGCAGTTCCTAAAACGCACCAAACCCCGCCTGTATGGTAATGTCTCTCTTTGTATAGGCAAATAATCATTTGCTCTGAAATGGGAAATATGATATTCGTATTTACCTGTTGAGGGGAATGGTAAAATTTATGATAGCCCCTGGGAAAATGTATTTATTACAAGCAGGCAGGAATGCATGGGTTCATCTTCTGGCATATATCTCATCCCCGGGCAGGAATAAATATACTACATAACAAGCCCCAATTTATCGTATGTAGAAACACTTGCGTTACTATACATTCAAGGTGCGAATGTTCAAAAAT